>DATKRT010000028.1:0-14391 GCA_035532055.1 Acidobacteriaceae bacterium
TTATCAACCTCGCGCAGGGTATGCTTCACCCGTATTGATTGCGATATCATCGTCACAAGTGGCCCTGTAGCTCAGGTGGATAGAGCAACGGTTTCCTAAACCGCAGGTCGGAAGTTCGAGTCTTCCCAGGGTCACCATAAATCCTTCGCCCAATCCATTTCAGCCCGCATTCTGAGCCTGCGCCCGTTGACAAGCGTAACGCTACACAATACATTCGAACTGTGATCGGGAGCTTCCAGCATAAGGGGCTGGAGAAGTTCTACAGAACGGGCAGTAAGGCTGGCATTCAGCCCGAACACGCGGAAAAGCTGCGAGACCGCCTGCTGGTTCTGGACAATGCCGCAGGGCCGGAGGACGTTGCACTGCCCGGTTGGAACCTTCATCCCTTGAAAGCGGACCTTGCGAGTCACTGGGCCATCAAAGTCGATCGCATGTGGCGACTGACATTCGCCTTTGAAGGAAACGATGTCGTCCTTCTCGACTATCAGGATTACCACTGACGTGCTGGATCATGTTCGCAGCTGGAAAGGAGACCCTTATGACCGCAATGCATAATCCTCCGCACCCCGGGCGCATTCTAAGGCAGTGGATCGAGGGCCGATCCGTGACCGAAGTTGCCCATCATCTTGGAGTCTCCCGTGTGGCGCTTTCCCGAGTCCTGAATGAGCAAGCGGGAATCTCGGCTGAAATGTCCCTCCGTCTTTCTGAGGCCCTTGGTACCTCGCCCGATTTCTGGTTTAAGATGCAAACGCAATTTGACTTCTGGCAGGCCTCGCGCAAGAAGCGCAGGAAAGTGCCGCCGCTCAAAAACGTAGCTTGAACACCCTGCCTTGTTTTTCAACACCCGCTGTCCCGCAAAATAAGGTAAGCTGAATTTTTGACCCTGCTGCAAAGTCTTTCTTTGTGGCGCAACTTTCGCCAGCACGCAACGGGATGCTCGGGAAGGCGGTGAAAATCCGCCACTGCCCCGCAACTGTAAGCGCACTCTGCCGCGTCGTGTAGTTATGCACGCAGCCGAACTGCTCGGATTGCACGCCCACTGGAGCCAGGCTCCGGGAAGGGAATCCGCCAGCAGGCGCAAGTCAGGAGACCGGTCCCAATCGCATTAGCCCGCGTTCCGAGGGGAACGGAGGAACCATGACGCAACTTTCCCGGCTCCTGTGCCGCACTCTGCTCTGCGCTGCCGCTCTTTTTTTCGCTTTCACATCCACATCCCATGCCGTCACCGTTCACGGAACCGTGACCGACCCGGTCGGCCGTCCTGTCGCCAATGCCAACGTCGCGCTTGTCCAGAACGGCAAAGTCGTCCTGAGCACGGCCACCCACGACGACGGGTCCTACCAGTTCAGCAACGGAGCCTCCGGCCAGTTCTATGTGCTAGCCGCCGGGCGCAGCTTCCGTCAGGTCACCACAAAAGCGTTCTATGCCGGCGCGCTCGACTCCGTCGAGCAGAACATCGTGCTTGAGCCCGAGTGGGTCCGGCAGTCCATTGTGGTCACCGCCACCGGAACCCCCACCCCGCAGGCCCAGGTCAGCGCGTCCGTCACCACCATTCCCGCGCTCGACTTCGTCAGCCGCGCCTTTATGGTGGGTGCGCTCAGCCAGGTTGCCGGGCTCAACGTCGTCCAGAGCGGCGAGTACGGGGCCGTGACCTCCATCTTTATCCGCGGCGGCAACTCTGACGCCAACCGCATCCTGCTCGACGGCGTGCCCATTGAAAATATAGGCGGGAGCTTTGACCTTTCCGGACTCTCCGCTACCGGCATCGCCAGCGTTGAAGCCTACCGCGGCCCCAACAGCGTCCTCTACGGATCGGATGCCTCCGCCGGTGTCATCAACTTCACCACGCCGCGTGGCAGCACGCCGTTCCCCACCTTGATCTATGAGGGCGACTCCGGCAGCTTCCACACCTACCACAATGCCGTTCAGCTCGGCGGCACGCATGGCCGCCTGGACTACTACGGCGGATTCTCCGACTTTCAGACGCACAACTCCATCCCCGCCGACAAAGCCCATAACATCGCTACTGTCGCCAACCTCGGTTACGCATGGTCGGCAAACACCGGTTTGCGCGTCACGCTGCACAACAACGACAACGCCTCCGACCTGCCCGGTACCTACGCCTTCTGGGGAATCCCCAACGACGGCAAGGAGTCCGACCAGAACATCTATCTGGCCGCGTCGCTTGACCACACCTTCAGCGACCGCTGGCACGGCCTGTTGCGCTACGGGCTCGCGCGCAAAAGGGAAGAGTCCAAACAGTGGTACCCCGCCGGAAACCTCATCGACGGCAACTACTACGGCAACACCACCACCATCACCGGCGCCAACGGCTACTCCGCCACCGGGCAGGCCATCATGAACTACGGCGGCATCTACCCGTCCGCCCTCAACATCGTGAACAACCGCGACAACCTTTACGCGCAGACCAGCTACAACCTCACGCCGCACTTCGGGATGGTCGCTGGCTTTCGCTATGAGGATGAGCGCGGTGCGGAGAACGAGTGGGTCTACGACTTCAACGAAGCTCTGGAGCGCGCCAACTACGACTACATGTTCGCCGTTAACGGAGACTTTAGAGGGCGCGTCTTCTACTCGCTCGGCGGCGGCATCCAGAAGAACCAGCTCTACGGAACCGAAGGCACGCCGCGCATCGGCGTGTCGTACTATCCGGTGCGCCCCGGCAAGGGCATCCTGCACGGGACCAAGATCAGCTTCAACTTTGCCAAGGGCGTGAAAGAGCCGACCATCGACGACCAGTTCGGCTCGCTCTATAACTTTCTGCTCACCAACGGAGGCCAGTCCACCGTCAACCAGTACGGCATCCAGCCCATCGGCGCTGAACTCTCCCGCTCCTACGACGGCGGCGTCGAGCAAAGCCTCTTCAGCGAGCGCGCCACGCTGCGCGTGACCTACTTCCACAACGAGTTCGGCAACCAGATCGAGTATGTCCCCGCGAGCGAGGTGCCGCTCCTGCTGCCCAACCTCACCGCGGCCCAGCAGCAGCAGTTGGAGGCTTTCCTGAATCAGGAGTATGCCTACTCGCTCACCCTGAACTCGCTCTCCTTCCGTGCCCAGGGCATCGAGTCGGAAATCCAGTACGGCATTGGCCGCAATGTCTTCATCCGTGGCGGATACACCTACCTGGACTCCGTCGTGCAGCACTCCTTTTCATCCGACGCGCTCGGGCCCAGCTACAACCCGCTCTATCCCAATATTCCCATCGGCAGCACGTCGCCTCTGCGTGGCGCACGGCCCTTCCGCCGTCCGTCGCATACCGGTTTTACCACCGTCAGCTACACGAGCAACCGCTTCACCGTTGTCGCCACCGGAGCCTACGCCGGCCGCAGCGACGACTCAACCTTCCTGGCCTACGGCACGCCGGACTACGACAACTCGCTGCTGCTGCCCAACCGCAACCTTGACCACGGCTATGCCAAGCTCGACCTCGGCGGCTCCGCGCCTATACGGTCCTGGCTCAGCATCTACGGGCAGCTCGACAATCTGCTCAGCCAGCAGCACATCGCTCCCATCGGATACACGTCGCTGCCGTTCAACATGCGTGTGGGCCTGCGCTTCACATTCGGCCACCTGCACAAGAACCAGTAACACAAAAAGGCCGGACACATTTCGAGTGTCCGGCCTCGCTTCTTCCCGGCTTCGGCGGAGCGCTACGCCTTTATGCCGTGTATGGCGGGCAACTGCGCCGCCGGCATCACCAGCATCGACGTCGGCTCATGGCTGGGCGTGTCCGTATTGGGAAGAATTCTTGGGCTCGAAATACCCAATATCAGCACCGCGACCACCAGCAGGAAAATCAGCGTAAATCCACTGAGTAGAACCACGGCAAGAAAACTGGTTTCCTCGCTTTCGTCGAGCCGATGGATCAGCTGTGGCAGATGATGCAGATCG
Source organism: Acidobacteriaceae bacterium (assembly GCA_035532055.1). Lineage (GTDB taxonomy): Bacteria > Acidobacteriota > Terriglobia > Terriglobales > Acidobacteriaceae > Silvibacterium. The sequence goes on from DATKRT010000028.1 coordinate 3,913, forward strand.
TCTTTCGTAAGTTTGAAGTCGCTCATACTGCGATATTAAGATGCATTTCGCACGATAGCGCGCTTTTATGTGTGATTGACGACACAGACGGCAGAGCAAAATTCCTGTCCAAAGCAGAAATGCCTGACCAAAATGGCCAGGCCTTTCTGCTTGTCAGAAGAGAATCCGCTGTCCTTTACGCCCGCTTCAGTTCCGGCGACCGCTCCGTGCCGCCCATGCGCACGCTCACAATTTTTGATACGCCCGGCTCCTGCATCGTGACGCCGAAGATCATGTCCCCGGCGGTCATCATGCGCTTGGAGTGCGTCACAATGACGCACTGTGTCGTCTCCGACATCTCGCGCAGCATCTCCGCCAGCCGCCCCACGTTGGTCTCGTCCAGCGGAGCGTCCACCTCGTCCAGCACGCAGAACGGACTCGGCTGATAGCGGAAGATTCCCACCAGCAGTGACAGCGCCGTCAGCGCCTTTTCGCCGCCCGAGAGCAGCAGCACGTTCTGCAGCTTCTTGCCCGGAGGCTGCGCCACAATATCGATGCCGCTGTCTACGGTGTTCTCCTCGTCGGTGAGGCGCATGAACGCCTGCCCGCCACCGAACAGTTGCCCGAACGTCACGCTGAAGTTTTCGTTGATCCGCGCGAACGCCTCATCAAACTTCATCCGTGAAATCTGGTCGATCTCCTTGATCGTGGCATGCGTGTTCTCAATGGAATCCAGCAGGTCCCTGCGCTGCGTCTCCAGGAACTCGTGCCGTTGCGCCGTCTCCCTGTATTCCTCCAGCGCCATCATGTTCACCGGACCCATCGCTTCCAGCTTGTGCTTCATCTCGCGGCAAGCTTCGTCTTCCGCCGTCAGCGCTTCGCCCTCGATGCGCGCAGTCCCGCCGTCCTCGCGCAGCAGGGCAGCTTCCACGCTCAGGTCGTTCACGCAGGTTTCTTCCAGATGCGTAATCTCTGACGCCAGCGTTGCGCCGCGCGTGCTGCGTTCGGTGCGAGCCTCGCGCAGAGCATCGGTTTCCGCGCGCAGCGTCTTCAGTTGCGCTTCCATCTCCGCCAGCCTGGTCCGTAGCGCCGCGGCTTCTTCCGTCAACCGTGCGACTTCGGCCAGAGCCTGCTCGCGCATCCCGGTCAGACGCTCGCGGTCCGCCGCCAGTTGCTCGTTCTCGCGGGCGCGCTGTTGCTGCTCCGCGCTTGCCGCCGCCAACTGCTGCTCAATCTGGGCCACGCGCTGCGCCAGCTCGGCATACATGCGGTCGATGCGCGCAAATGCTGCCTCCGCGCCGCGCCGCCGCTCTTCCAGCCCGGCCAGCTCGGCAGAGACCATCGCCGCCTGCTGCTGTGCTTCCTCGCGCGCCTGCCGCAGTCCTTCCACCGTGCGCTGCAACTCGCCCAGCCCAGCCTCGGCCTGTTCGTGCTCCGTCTCCAGTCGCTGCGCCTCGTCCCGTTTCTGCTCGATGAAGGTGGCTTTTGCCGAACGCGCGTCCTTGTTGCGCTCGCTCTGCAGCGTCCAGTCCTGCAAGCGCCGCTCCAGCCGCTGCACCTCAAAATCCATTTGCCGCAGCGCTGCCGACTGGTTCGCGCTCTCGCGCTCCGCTGTGCGCAGCTCTTCGCTCTTCGCGTCCAGCAGCCGCGTCAGATCGCCCAGCTCCCTGGCCAGCGTTGCCGCAGCAATTTCCGCCTGCCTCAGCTCGCGCTCCACCGCATCGAGTTTCTGCTGCGTCTCGCGCAACTCGCGCTTCAGCGCCAGCGGGCCTTCGGCGCGCGGCTTGCCGCCGGTCACCGTCACGTTGTGGAAGCACTCGCCCGTCGGAGCCAGGAAGAAGGCGTCAGGATTCTCAAGCGCCAGCGACCGCGCCGTATTGGAGTCTTCGGTCACGTAGCCTTCGCGCAGCTTCGGCAGAATCACTTCCAGCGACCGGCCAAATCCATCCAGCACGCGGATGCAGTTCTTCAGCCGTACCACGCCTTGATTCCGCTCATGGCCCGGAGCATCCACGCCCGCCGCGAATGAAAACTTCGCCTGCGAATCTTCCGGATGCACCAGGAAGGTTGCGCGTCCGTCAACGCCGGTCTTCAGCAGCCGCATGCCTTCGTCCGCCGCATCCCAGCTCTTCACCACGATGTAGTTCAGCTCGTCGCGCAGAAACTCATCGACTACGTTCTCATACTGCCCATCGACTTCAAGAAAATCCGCCAGCGTGCCCACCGGAGCCAGTCCGCCGCCCAGCGCATTCGCCTGGAACAGCTTCCGTACCGTATCCGTCGAGTAGCTGTGTTCGCGGATCAGCGAGTCAAGCGAATTGCGCCGCCCGGTCAGGGTGGCCATCTCCGCGCGTAGCTGATCGCCGCGCCGCCGGGCCTCGGCTTCTTGCTCACGCTTGGCCGCAATCTCCCCGCGCAGGGTACCAGTCTCGCCTTCCAGACGCTTCAGCGTCTCGGTCACCGACTCAAACTGTATGTTGACCTGGCCGCGCTCCGCGCCCAAAGCCTCCAGGTCGCCCTTGGCTGCGGCCATCTCGGTCGCCAGCCGGTCCGCATCGCGCTCCAGCGCCGCCAGCGACTCTTCGCCCTGCGTTGCCTGGTTGCGAACCTGCCCAAGTTGCGACAGCAATTGCATGGCCTGCCGGCGCCTGGCTTCCGCATTCTGCTCGGCGGACGATACCGCCGCAACCGCATTCCGCGCCTGCGCCTGCTTGGCCTGCACCTGCTCGCGGAAGCTTGTTGCCGCCGCTGCCGCCGTCTCCAGAAATGCCTTCTGCTGCTCGCGTTCGGTGGTCAGATTGCCCAGATGCGCCTTCGCCTGTTCCAGCTCCGCCACGCCGGCTGCCGCTCGCGCCACAAGTTCCGCAATGCGTTCTTCGTTCGCAGCCTGCCGTGTTGCCGCGCGCTCCAGCTCAACTGCGGACTGGTTGGCTCGCGTCTGCGCGTCCTTTGCGCCGGCCTCCAGTTCATAGCCTCGCGCCCGCGCCGTGGAGTGCTCCGCGTCCAATGTCTCAATGTTCGCGCTGTGTTCGTCAATCTGCGCGGTCTGCGCGGCAATCGCTTCCGCCACCGCAGCTTGCTCCGCGTCCATCTGGGCAAGCTTGCTGGCCAGCACCACCTTCAGCCGTGCGCGCATCTCGTCGCGCAGCGCACCGTAGCGCTCGGCCTTGGCTGCCTGCCGCTTCAGCGAACCCATCTGGCGCGTGACTTCTTCAAAGATGTCGTTCACGCGGGCCAGATTCAGCTTCGACTGCTCCAGCCGCAGCTCAGCCAGCCGCTTCTTCGTCTTGAAGCGGGTAATCCCGGCGGCCTCTTCAATGATCGCGCGGCGGTCATGCGGCTTCGAGCTCAGTAGTTGTCCAATGCGCTCCTGGCCGATAATCGCGTACGACTCCGGCCCCAGCCCGGTGCCCATAAAAATATCCTGAATGTCGCGCAGCCGGCACAGTTTTCCGTTCAGCAGATATTCGCTCTCGCCGGTGCGGAACAGCCGCCGCGTCACAATCATCTCGCCCTGCTGCGGAGTCTTATTGAACTTCCGCCGCCGGATCTTCAGCACCACGGCGTTGTCCACTGCCGCCGGTAGGACGTCCGCGGTCGCAGCCTCAGGAGACGGCGGCAGGGAAGCCGCTGCCGCGCCCTCTTCCTCAATCACCTGGCCCGGTTGTGACTCGGCAATCATCTCCTCAGCTTCGGCCGCGCGCTCCGCCCTCAGCTTCCCTTCGTCCCAGTCCGCGGAGTCTTCCTCAATCACCACGTCCGGCTCCGCCAGCAGCGGTCCGCCGTAGGCTTCGGGATCAATCAGCGTCAGCGAAACCTCGGCCATGCCCAGCGGCTTGCGGTCGCGCGTCCCGGCAAAGATCACGTCCTCCATCTTGCCGCCGCGCAGCGACTTGGCGCTCTGCTCGCCCAGCACCCAGCTCACCGCGTCCAGAATGTTCGACTTCCCGCAGCCGTTCGGGCCCACCACCACGGCCACGCCCTGGCCCGGCAACGCCACCTCGGTCCGGTCGCAAAACGACTTGAACCCCAGAATCTGGATTTTCTTGAGCTTGAGCATCAGGACACTCCTTTTACGTCGTCGAGCCGGGCAACAACACGCGCCGCGACGCAGGCGCGGTTCATCCTTGGAGAAACTCTAGCCTCGGCAGGGGACAGGGTCAACATACGCACCCCAACATCTTGTGGATAAGCCGTCCCTAACTCAATTTACTGTATAAGGATGGGAATTCCCACAAAAAAGCAGGCGTTCAGGAGAGAGAATTTGAGAAGGTCGAGGAAAGTGCGCCACCTCCAGACTAGTCCTGTCACCATGCCCCTGCAAGCCAAAATCTGGTAAAAGGAACCGTCCCGGTTACCGCCATGCGCACCCTTGCTGAACCCGCCGATTTGCCGCCGCCACCCCTTCTTCGGAAACCTTACCCAGAAGGAATGGATGCGCTGGGGCTGGCTCCACAACGACCATCACCTCCGCCAGTTCGGGCGCTGAGCGAGGCTGCGGAGGGGCCTGCCAGCCTGTTCTTCCTGTAGTTCATACAAAACAAAAGATTTAGCTCGATCCAGCCAAGGATTTCCTGGGCGGCATGCCGGGTTGGCTCCAGCCCATCCGCCCGCCGGGCGCCCGGCCTGTGCTTCTACCCGAGCTTACCGTATCCCCTTATTTTTGTATGAACTACAAAATGTGTGGCGGAGTCACGGACGATCATTTGCCCCCTGAACCGCCTCACATGCGGCCCTTTTCTGCCCCGCTTTATGTCGGCCTCAGTTGCGACAGCAAGCAGGAGCCAGGCGGCTGCACCCGTACCCGCAAGTCCTTATTTTTGTATGAACTATTTTTTTCAGGGAGTACCGGCTGTTGCCGAATCTTGTTTCGGAGTAAACCCGGTCGAGGCGGTATGATGAGTTAATTTTCTATGCGAGATTTCTTCCGAAGGATGACACGTGTCCTGGTCCTCAAGACCATGCACACTGGGCAGCGGTCCATTGATCTTCCCGTGACGCGGTCCGTCCCGTTCTTTGTGCTCGCCATCGTGTGCGTCTGCATCTCCGCAGTCGGGATCGGAGGAACGATCTGGATCACTGCCAGAAGCGCGCCGCTGGACTGGCTGTCCTACTGGGCCTCTGCCCACCAGTTGGTTCGGCACCAAAACCCCTATGGGGAAGCGCCGATTCTGCGGCTGGAGCAGTTGCACGGGTTCCCTAAGAATAAGCGGGCGTTCATGCCTCGCAACACGCCCAATGCGCTGTTCCTCATGGCGCCACTGGGGTATTTGAGTGCATACGCCGCCGGCTTCGTGTGGCGACTGACGCTGATCGCATGCGTCGTCGGGTCCATGCAACTTATCTGGATCATCCTGGGACGTCCGCGAAACCGTTGGTATTTGATCGGGTATTGCTTTACGCCCATCTTTATGTGCATTGTGCTGGGCCAAAGCACACTGATTGCGTTATTAGGGATCGTGCTTTTTCTGCGATATTGCAGTGAAAAGCCTCTACTGGCGGGGGCCGCACTGTCTTTATGCGCCATTAAGCCCCATTTGTTTCTGGTATTTGGCGTTGTGCTGCTGGCCTGGATCATTCTGCGCCGAGGCTACAAGCTTCTGGCGGCATTTGTCGCCGCGGTTCTGGTTGAGTCCGTGATACCGCTGTATTTTGACGCAGGCGTCTGGAGGCATTACCTGGAGATGATGCGGGCCAACGGCGTGCCTGCTCAATTCCGTCCTGTACTGGCAAGCGCCGTGCGGTTCCTCATCGCTCCTCATCAATTTTGGGTGCAGTTCATTCCTGCGCTGGCCAGCTGTGTGTGGGGTATATGGTATTTTCGGCGGCATCGCAATGCATGGGATTGGACAAAACACGCCCCGCTGATTCTCCTTGTTTCCCTGGCCGTAGCGCCTTATTCAGGAGCCTATGATTGCGCCATATTGTTGCCTGCAATTCTCTTCGCGCTGTACCAGCAGGAAGGCATTTCTCTCGGAATTTTATTGGCCTCGATATGCGCCGCGAGCTATCAGTACCTGCGAGGAACCTCCTTTCTTTCACCGCTGTACCTATGGCAGTCGGTTTTTTGGCTTGTATGGTATCTTTTGCCGCAGATTCTCAGGCAATTGCACGTTGGCCCCAATGAATACAAAGGACAAGCGGTTACGTCCTGATTTCTCCAGGCTCGCCCTTTTCCTCGTTGAATGGGATTCGCGTGTAGCCGCTTGCCGGGCCTTTAGGGCTTCAAGGTTGGCCGCATCAGCACCTCGCTCACAAACGACTGCGGAGCCTGTGTGACCAGCATGGCGACCACGTTGGCCACGTCGTCCGGCTGAATCTTTCGGCTTGGGTCCCTACCGCTCCCGCCGCCTCCGAAGTCCGTGTTCACTGACCCCGGCGCTACCACCGATACCCGCACCCCGTAGTCGCGCATTTCCTCGGCCACGGAATAAGTCAGCCCGTTCAGCCCCCACTTGGAAGCCGAGTATGCCGCCCCATTTTTCAGCGGATTGTGCCCGGCCAGCGACGAGATATTGACGATATGCCCGCGTTTGGCCTCAATCATGATCGGGGCGAAGGCCCGGATCATCAGATAGACCCCGCGAAGGTTGGCCCCCATTACCGCGTCCCAGTCGGCCGGAACCATCTCCCATAGCGGTTTGCCCATGTGTCCCACTCCGGCGTTGTTCACCAGAAGGTCGCACCGTCCGTGCCGCTGGCGGATTCCGTCGGCGAAGCGCGCGATGGCCGCCTCATCCAAAAGATTGAAGGCCGCGTACTCCGCCCGGCCTCCGGAGGCCTCAATCCCGGCTGCCACTTTCTGCAGTCGGGATTCATCCCGGGCCGTCAGCACGACCGTCGCACCCATGGCTGCCAGACGCTTGCTGACGGCCGCGCCGATCCCGCGGGCCGCTCCCGTAACCACGGCCACCTGGCCTGAAATCTTGTCCATACGTCCACCCCCGGTATCTCAAAGTAAGAGAGAATTATGATGCCAGGCAAAAAAAGTTTGCACGCGTTTACAAAGGGTGCTTGTCACAGCCCGTGAATGGTTTCTATAATCAGCCATCGCCGTATTATTTGTAAGTCCTCTGCCGGTTTCCACCGAGGCTTCAAACGATTCGATCGCGACCGTGTGCTTCCCACCGGGTTCATATTTTTATGAGAATCAATTTTAAGGTCTTCCTTAGGAGCGTTGAATGAAGAAGGTTGTCATTGCTTCCATGCTGGTTTTTGCCTCTATGGTCACCACTGCGGTGCCTCGAGCCTTTGCTGCACCGCAGAATTCGCAGTCAGACCAGATCACAATTAAAGATCCAGCCGAGTACAACGCTTATACGAATGCCATCAGCCAGTCCACTCCGGCAGCCAAGGCAGCGGCTATTGAGAGCTTCCTGAAGGAGTATCCCAACAGTGTTGTGAAGACGGAAATGCTCGAGCAACTGGTCGCCGCCTATCAAGGGACAGGCAGCACGACCAATACTCTCGGTGCAGCCAAGCGGCTTCTGCAGGTAGAACCCAGCAATCTTCGCGCTCTCACCTTTGTGGTCTATGTCGAAAAGGCGCAGGCCAATGGAGATGTTGCCAAGCTCGAGGATGCGGCAGCTCTCGCAAAGCAGGGTCTGGCAGCCACCAAGCCGGCAGGTACGAGCCAGCAACAGTTTGACCAGCTCAAGGCTGTGGCCACACCGATTTTCTACAATGCCATTGCCGCCGCCGATCTGGCCAAGAAGGACTACAAAGCCGAGATCTCTGACATCACAGCTGAGTTCAAGGCAGTCCCGGCCGGGCAGACCATCAAGCAGCCCACACTGGCCGATACCTACTACCTTGGTACGGCCTATGTGCAGGAAGACCCCAAGGACTTGGTCAACGGGATCTGGTTCCTTGCCCGTGCCGCGCAGTATTTGCCTGAGCCCTACAAGAGCACAGCCGAGAAGGCCGCCGAGTACTGGTATCAGAAGTATCACGGCAGCATGGATGGCTTTACTGCGATTCAGCAGCTGGCCCATGACAATGTTTTCCCGCCGGCAGCATACAAGCCGACTCCGGCTCCTCCTCCGCCATCGCCTCAGCAACTGGCCCACAATGCAGTGGTAAGCACGCCTGATCTGAAGACGCTTGCGCTTTCCGATCAGGAGTTCATCCTGGCCAACGGGAACACTGCGGATGCGGATGCGGTATGGGCGGTGCTGAACGGTGTTACTGCGCAGGTTCCGGGAACGGTAATTTCGGCCACTGCCGACTCAGTCCAACTGGCCGTATCCGATGATGCCAAGCAGTCCCAGAAGGCTGACTTCACGATCAACATGAAGCCGTCGCTCAAGGTAGTTCCTGCTCCCGGCGCCAACGTGACCTACATTGCCACGTTTGGCTCCTATACGCAGAAGCCCTTCATGATCATCATGAAGGATGGTACACCTCCGGCTCCTACGAAGCCCGTGCGTCATCACCCTGTCCGCCGCCGTCATGCGCATCGCCGGTAGTCGCAGGGCAACCGTACATCAACCGATGGGCAGCCGTAGCGGCTGCCCATCTTCTTTACTCGACCCAGTGATAGAGTTGGAGATGCAATGATCCTCCTGCGCCCGCGCCGCCGTTTCTTTGCCTCAGCATGTGCTGTTCTTGGGATTGCGCTATCCATGCCGCTGACTGCCATGGCGCTGCAGCCCGCGGTTCGCATCGTACATCTGGATGCGCGGCAGATGAGCTCTGCCGACCAGGCCACGCTCCGCGCACATCACACCGAGATCATTGAAGCTGCCGAGATATATGGGTACAACCTGGTGGCAGGAAACTGGACCTACCGGCAGACCATTTGCGCGCCCCTGCCAAACACCATCCTGCTGCACTACAGCCAGCGCTTCCCGGATGGGACTGAGTCGCTCTTTACCGCGCTTGTGCCGCGTGGCAAGGGGCAGGTTCGGATCGTGCCCGTGCTACATCGCAGCGCCACGCCGTTTGTACCGGCTCCGCGCAATCCGCGCAATTATGCGCTCTTCAACCGCCTGGTGCCAAAGGCCATATCCACGCAGGGGCTTGTTTCCAGCCGTAATTGGATTGAGCTGAGCGCTTGCTATGCGGAGATGACGGGGGCCAGTATTGAGATTCCCAAGGGCGGCAGCGTGGAGGCAGGCGTTGCCGGGGCACCTACGGCGACGATTCATCTTGATTCGCAGCACAAATCTTCGCTGGTTACTTTCGCCGACCGCGAGTCCGAGCGAACCTTCCGCGTGTGGAGCATCTCGCTGAACCACCTGGGCCGGGTGACGGCGGCGGGAACCGAGGATTACCCGGTCAATCCTTCGCAAATGGATTTTTCACCGGCTCCGGTTGTCGCGCAGGCTCCGGCAACCAGAAGTGTGCCGGTTCCTGCAGGCTTGCCGGCGAATGCGAGCATCCCTGCGGCCCGCCCTGTCCAGCCGCAGCCTGGAGTGCCAATGCAACCCGCCAAGGCAAACACCGTGGCATCGAGTGCGACCTTAGCTGCAATTGTTCCCAGCAGGAAGAGTCCGGCAAAAGCTGTTGCGCAGACCTCGCGAAGTGAGACCAGTGGGCCGGGATGGAAGTTCATTCCGGAGGCTCCGCAACCTCCGTCGAAGATCATCCCGCAGGCGCCGGAACCGCCTTCGAAGGTGGTGGCGCAGGCACCGGATAAGTAAGGGAAACTCATTCTTGCAGGCGGTCTGGATAATTCCGTGCACGGTGCAAGAAAAAACTGGAAAGAAAGAACCAGGGGGGCGGATTTCACGATCCTCGTCCGCGCAACGGAGCATCTTCGTCTGATACACTAACGTTGGTTCGGCAGTCATCAGCAGCCGACCCAACCCATCCGGGGGACGTAGCTCAGTTGGTTAGAGCGCTGCCCTGTCACGGCAGAGGTCGCGGGTTCGAGCCCCGTCGTCCCCGCCAGATTCTAAGGGACTTACTAGAATCTGGGTGACAATCAGAGGGTTTGATAAGGGTTCGATAAGAGCCCTGACATTCAATCTCCCTCCTTTTTCCCGATAAACATCTGCACCACCCGGCTCTGCGCCGTCCGTTTAGCGGGCGAAAGAGCCTGTGTGTACGTGTCCATCGTTGTCTTGCTGTTGGCATGGCGCAGCAACTCCTGAACAACCTTGACATCCTCGCCGTTCGCGCGTAGCGACGACGAGTACGTGTGGCGGAAGGTAGCCGGACCTGACGGAGCGACATGATCGAAACGATACATCCAGGTCTTACCGCAAATCGAGCATTCTGGAGAACAGACATCCAAACAGGTCGTTCACAGGTTCCTCCAGATTCTGCTAGCATCCCAGGTAACGCTCGGTCGTCAAAACTGAGGCGTGACCGAGAAGGAACTGAAACTGCTCCAACTCGCCTCGATTGAGCCACCCTAGGAACTCGTTGAAATTCGCTGCGTCGTAGCGTCTTTCCTGGCGATTTGCGCTTCTTCCCGGATGAAATCTGTTTGAAACGCGGGTCTGGCCAGTGTTTATAGGGTGTTGCAGGGCTTTCGGAAGCGATCCCGAGGGC
>DATKRT010000029.1:0-19322 GCA_035532055.1 Acidobacteriaceae bacterium
ATCCTGTGGAACTCGCTGCTCCAATGAAACATAGCTGAACATCCCGTCCTGAATCCGCTCATCTCCACGCATACCTGTTAGACGAATGCCATCAGATCTCCGTCGCACAAAGGTACCTATTTCAACAAGTTCTTAGATGTCAGGGATAGTGCCTGCAGCAGAGTAGGTTGGATGGCCCGAACGATGTCCTGAGCTCAGCAGACATTCGGACTTGCCGGGCGAGGCGGCATGCTTTACACGATTATTGTGGCGGTGGTCGGCGCAGTGATGTTGACCTGGATATTGCGGTTGATTACCGGCAAGAAATCAGCTTGACTGAAGTTTGTACGGGTCATGATGGCCGAGATCAGTTGGCCATGACCCATTTTTCTTAAGAAGCCGTAGATATTCAGCGGCCGCTCGATCCGAAGCCCTTGTCGCCGCGGTTGCTCTCGGAGAGTTCCTCGACAGTAGCAACTTCGAGGTGTGTGTTTGCCTGAAAAGGGGACATTTGCGCGATCTTGTCGCCCTTGTGGATAGCGACGCTAACGTCAGCGTGTTCAAAGGATACGTCTGTCAGGAAGCCATCGGAGCTGCGAGCCGTCCGCAACGAATAGCGAGGCTGGTTTACGTTGATGAGGCAAACAAGGATTTCGCCACGGTAGCCTGCGTCGATGCGTCCGCCTGCATAGGTGACGCCTTTCGCGGCCATGGAAGAACGGTCTCCGAGGATGAACCCCCAGCCTGGCGGGCCTTCAATCGCAATGCCGGTCCGGATCTTGACGGGTACACCCGGCTCCAGCGTTACGTCTTCAATGGAATAGAGATCAAAGCCCAGGTCGCTCCCAGCGTGCACAACAGTTGGAACCCGGGCTTCGGGATGAAGCAGTTTTACCTTCAGCATTAAAAAATTGTATCTACTTATTTCGAAGAAGCTTCTTTTTTCTGCTTGGCCCAACGGCGCTTCTGTGCAGCGGCGATGCGCTGTCTAGCTTCCGGACTGAGGACGCGCTTTGCACGCGGCTTGCCTGCCGCCGATACACCAGAGGTCAGCTTGCTGCTGGAGCTCTGCAGAAGTTTACGGACCTGCTGGAGCTTGCTGATTTCTTCATCGATTGCCGCCAGAATCTGTTCATGACTCATTGATTGGTACTTCCTTAATTGATTTGTGTATAGCAAATGGAAAAACAATAGAAAGAGAATTTACTTCTCGTCACTAAATTTGAGGGTGTATGTGAGCAGTTTTCGCAACAATTCCTCAATACTCATAACTTACTCACATGGGCAGATTTTGCGCAAGTGCCGGTACCCGTTGTTTGACTATTTCAAGGCGAGTCATTGAATGAACCTCGTCCAGGTACATTTCCAAAGCTAGAAGCTGTCTCATAAGCACGAGAATGTCGAAATGGCACGTATGAGACCCGCCGTTAAAGCGGGTCTCAGGTCAATCATCGGAGTCGATTCGCTATTTATGAGACAGATTCTAATCGTCGTTAGAAGATTCCGGATCCGGTAGGTTCAATTGGCTGGATGAAGCCCAAAAACCATTATCGGGCCAACTTAGGGAATTTTATGCCCGGCCCTTTCTGCCCTGTGGGAGCATGCAGACTTTCGGATACTATGTGGAAGCGAGTGGTGAGTGCGTTTAAGGGGTGAACAGAGATAGTCCATTGGGGCTGGCCGGAGAGTGGCGGAGAGGCGCAAAAACAAACGGGGAGCTGGATGCTCCCCGTCGTGTAAGAGGCACGAATTAATAGCTGAACTGCATGTTCATGAAGATGGCATTGGTGCTTCCCGGTACAACGTTCGGGATGCCATCCGGATATGTTTCCGCCAGCGAAGGGCTAAAGGACGCGATTTGTTGCGCGGTCATATTGAACTGGCCGTGGGTATAGGTCAGGTTTTGATCGTCAAGTGCGAAGGTCAGGTGCTTGTTGTATGCATAGCTGATGCCTCCGACGGTACGAGCAAAATTCAAGGGATTTGCACCGCTGATCTTCGTATTGGGCTCGAAGTAGTGGTACATGCCGAAGAGCTTGAAGGGCGATTTTCCCAGCTGAGCGTGCCCGAAGAAGGCAAAGCCCTGCTGCCGGGTCTTGTCCCCGGCGAGGATTGCGGAGGCAAGGCTGTTAAATGCAGCGTATGCCCCGGTAGAAGTCGGACCTGCGCCGGAGAACATATTGCCAGTGCTGAAGGCGTTTCGACCGAGGTCGTACTCGCCTACGAGTTCGTAGCCCTTTTTGGGGCTTTGGTAGTGGCCGAGGATAGCGAGCCGGTTTAAAGGTGTGCTCTTTGTATCGGGGGTCTTGGTGTTATATCCATAGTTCTCGAATATGGTGAATCCAAGGCCTGTACGGTCTATTTTTGTCCCGAGGGGATACCAGGTCACACGGCCCATTGCCTGCTTCTTGTCGTTCTGCTCAATGGAGTGGAAGCTCGCGGTGTTAAACGCGCCAATCTGGTAATCGAGGTATTCTTTCCCGTTGTGCATGATTGGTCCGTTGATCTCGGCACCGGTGTATGTAGAGCTCAGGCTCAGGTAGTTCCACGGGGTCAGGTTGACGAAGCGGTATCCGTAGAGACCTTCTTCCCAATCGACCAGCGGGTTCATCGTCTGACCGATTCTGACCTTGTCCTTGCTGAAAGCGGAGCTTCCCTTGAAGAGCGAATTGAGCTGAATATAGGCATACTTGAGGCGGAAGCCCAGGTTGCCGTTGGTGCTACCACCGATCTGCGCGCCGCTCCCATTGCCAATCGCGGACGAGCTTCCGTTCACCATGCGATAGATGTTGGGCGTAAGGCGGAGCGTCACAGAATCAGTAGGGGTATAGAGAAAGTTGATATAGGTACGGGTGATGTCGAACGAGTTAAACCCGTCGTTTCCTGGGCCCGTCTGATTCAACTGGGTCAGGAACTGGGGGCCGAAGCCGGTGTTGTTGTAGTAGGCCCAATCGCCATAGAACAGGCCGCCGATTTTGACCTTGCCGAATGCCAAGTCGGAAAGGTCTGACTTCTTAGCGTATTTGGTCTGCTGCGTTTTAATCGTTGCGACCTGAGCATGCGTGCTTTTCTTCAGATCCGCGACGGCATTTTGGAGGTTGCTGACCGACTGGTTGCTCGAAGCCACTGCCGCCTGCTGGGACTGGGCGGCCTGCTGGGCCTGCTGGGCGGCAGACTGGGCTTCCGCGGCTGCCTGCTGCGCCTTTTCCAGTGCAGCGTTACGCTCAGAGAGCTGCTGCGTAAGGGCGTTAATTTGAGAACGCTGCTCCTGCATGTCTTTCTGCAGCTCTTCGATCTGTGCTTCAATCGACGAGCGTTTCACCGCACGGTGAATCCGGTGGGCAGTCTTTTTGCCGACTGAATTACTTGCGCTGCCAGTGGTGGTCTGTGCGTTCCCCACGGTGAGGGTGGAGATGAGTATCAGGCCTGCGAGCGCCTTCCAGTTTGCGTTCATTTTGCCTCTCATAAGAAAAGTTGCTTTTTGGGGGGATTCTCCGTGGGAGAACCGCGGAGCTGTCCAATGCAGGCAGTTGATTCGGGAGGATGGGGGCGTACAGTCCGCACCCGTACAGCGATTCAAGAGCAACCCTGAATGTTTTGCCTGCACAGTGCTTACAGCTTCTCAGCGCAATGTGAATATTCTGCGAATAGGCGATGAATAACCTGAAAAAGTAGGTGGGAAGGTTAAAGGAATGTTACAAAGCGTGCGATGGATGGCCGTGATCGTCACTTAGGGATGACGGAACCTGTTTGGGCCGGGGAGCCCAGGCCGGGAGCCTAGGAACGGACAGACATGGCCGCGACGTAGGCTGCACCGAAGCCGTTGTCAATGTTGACGACGCAGACGTTGGGCGAACAGGAGTTAAGCATGCCCAGCAGAGCGGCGACGCCTCCAAAGGCTGTGCCGTAGCCGATGCTGGTGGGGACCGCTATGACCGGAGCGGCGACCAGGCCACCCACAACACTGGGCAGTGCGCCCTCCATGCCGGCGCACACGATGACGGCGCGGGCGCGGGCCAGGAGGTCGGTCTGCGAAAGGATGCGGTGAAGTCCGGCGACGCCGACATCGATGATGCGGTCTACTTCGAGGCCGAGATACTCCGCGGTGACGGCGGCTTCCTCCGCGACGGGAAGGTCGCTTGTTCCGGCGCAGACTACGGCTATGCGTCCAGCCGGGGGCTGCGGGGAGGCGGCGGGAAGACCAATGATGCGAGCCGTAGGATGGTATTGGGCACCTGGCACTAGCTCACGGACGGCAGTAAAAGCATCGGTTCCGGCCCGGGTGGCGATTACGCTGCTGCCGTCGGCGGCCATACGGGCGAAAATGCCGGCGACCTGCCCGGGAGACTTTCCGGCCGCATAGATGACCTCCGGGAGACCGAGGCGCAGGCTGCGGTGGTGGTCAATTTTAGCAAACCCGGTATCCTCGAAAGGGAGCCTGGCCAGTTGCACGAGGGCGTCGGCGGGAGTAATTTCTCCGCGCTGGATACGATCAAGAAGTTGGAGAATGGAGTCGCGGGTCATGCGCAGGTATAGAGGCGGAAACGGCTGTTCAAAGTTGACGTGTCGAGCATTGGTCTCTTTGAGAGTAACTCGTTCCCCGCTTCGGGGCGAGTTCGGGTATTTCATGGTTGGCCCGGTGTACGGTGAAACGGTAAGGTATAAGTGATGGATGGTTTCGAGGTACATCCCCCCTTTACGGCGGAAGAACGGGCAGAAAAGCGCAAGTTGATTGTGCGAGACTTTGTCGCTCTTTTCACTTTGTTCGTTATCACCGTTGTTATTGGGGTTCTAACCTACTTTTTATTCAGTTCTTTCGCGCGGCATCGAGATGTGCTGGCCCGCCGCTGGCGTGCGAATGGCGAGCGTCTGCTGCGAGACGGACGTCCCGACCAGGCGATTGAGGCCTTACGGTCGGCCCTGCAATATGCTCCTGGTCAACGGAACATCGAGATTGAGTTGGCGATGGCGCTGGCGGCTGACAACCGCGATCTTGAAGCGACAGCATATTTCAACGCACTGCTTGAGACGGAGCCGGGGAACGGTCTGATCCATTTGCAACTGGCGAGGCTGGCGGCAAAGCAGGGCAACGCGACGCTGGCGGAGGGGCATTACCAGCGGGCACTGGATGGAACGTGGGGACGGGATGGGTATTTGCGGCGTTTGTCGGTGAGGCTGGAGCTGTCCGGTTATCTGATAAGCCGGAAAGACTATGTGCGAGCGCAAACGGAGTTAAGGACTGCGTCAGACAATGCTCTGAACATGCCGCAGAAGCAGATTGAGATTGCCGGGATCATGGAGAGGGCGCAGGATCCGTCGGACGCGCTCGAAATCTATCGCGTGCAGATGAGGAAAAAGGGCGCTCCCCTTGAAGCCTATGAGGGAGCGGGCCGGACAGCCTATGGGCTTGGCCGGATAGAGCTGGCCCGGCAGGCGCTGGAGCGCGCGGTAAATCGTCCGGGTTTTGCCAAGCAGAGTGCCGCAGTGCAGCAGGATGTGCGTCAGGTACTTTCCGATTCGCAGAGGATATTGGAGCTATATCCTGATCCTGATTTGAGTGTGAGAGCGCGTGCCAAGAGGATTGCCAACGCGGTGAAGATTGCGCGTACGCGCCTGACGGGGTGCTTTGCCAGCGCCAATGCCTCAGGAGAGATGGCAAATCTGCAAGAGCAGTGGCAGCAGATACCGGCGAAGCTCTCCCTTCGCATGCTGGAGCGGGACCCACAACTGGAGCAGACAACGATGAGTCTTGTGTACGACACCGAAGAGCAGACGGCCCAAGTATGCGGAGCACCGACCGGAGACGATGCTCTTTTGCTGAAGATCGCACAGGCACCGCTGGCGGTGCAAGAACAATGATCTCAAGCAATCTACGCAGCCTATTCGGGAATGGTGACATCGGGCAGCCAGTCAGAGCGCAGGAGGTTTCCAAGCTGGCGCCGACGCGTGACGAGCGGCTGTTTCTGGTTCTATCGATATTTATTGGCGTGATCTCCGGGTTGCTGGTGGTCAGCTTCCAGGTGGCGATCGACTGGATCAAGATACTTACGCTGGGTTCAGCGCCGCATGCGGGGCAGTATCGGCTCCTTTTTGTGCCCGCGATAGCTGGACTGCTGGTAGCGGCGCTGGTGTTGTGGTTTTTCCCGGCGGCGCGCGGCAGCGGCGTAAACCAGACCAAAGCGGCGTTCTACATCTATAACGGCTACATATCCTTACGGACGGTCATCGGAAAGTTCATCACGTCGGCACTGGCGCTCGGCGGCGGCCACTCGCTTGGCCCGGAAGACCCATCGCTGCAGATCGGCGCCGGAGTGGCGTCCATTATTGCGCGGAAGCTGGGTCTATCGAGGCAGAAGCTGCGCGTGTTTGCGCCGATTGGAGCTGCTGCGGGCCTGGCCGCGGCGTTCAATGCGCCGATTTCGGCGATTCTGTTTGTTATTGAAGAGGTCATCGGGCAGTGGAGCGCGTCGGTGCTGGGGTCAATCGTTTTGGCGGCAATCTCGAGCGTGGTTGTCGAGCGCCGGTTCATGGGCGCAGAGCCGAGATTTCGTATTCCGGCAGTTACGGTGCGCGACAGCCGCGAACTTTTCGCTTATGCGATTCTGGGCGTGATCGGAGGTCTGATCGCGTTTGTGTTTTCCCAGGCGCTGGGATACCTCCGGCCCAAGATGCGGGCCTTGCCGCGATGGACCCATTACTGCCAGCCTGCAATTGCAGGACTGATGGTGGGTGTGATCGGGTTTATCGGCTTTCCTCAGGTGATGGGCGTCGGCTACGGGATCATGGACCAGGCCATGCACGGTCAGTTTGAGTGGAAGTTTCTGTTTGCCTTGGCGATCTTCAAACTGGTGGCGACGACACTCTCCTTCTCAAGCGGGACGCCGGGGGGCATGTTTGCACCGACAATGTTTATCGGGGCAATGCTGGGCGCCGGCGTCGGGTCATTCGAGAAGATATTTTTCCCGCATTTGACGGGAACGGTCGGCGCATACGCGCTGGTCGGCATGGGCGTGCTGTTCGCCGGATTCCTGCGAGCGCCGTTGACGTCGGTCTTCATGGTGCTGGAGTTGAGCGGGAACTACTCGATTATTCTGCCGGTCATTCTGGCGAATACGATTGCATATCTGATTGGGAGGACCTTGCAGCCCGTGCCGATTTTCGAGGTCTTCACGCATCAGGATGGGCTGGACCTGCCTTCGCTTGAGGAGCAGCGCGAGGAGACGCCGCTGCATATCGAAGATGCGCTGCAGCCGCTGAATGTGCCTGTGGTCCGTGGCGAAGACACGATTGCGACGGTGGCGCAGACGATTGCCGAGGCCCGCGTGTCGGCGTTCCTGATCCAGATGCCGGACAGCTCATGGTATGCGATGACGCTGGATGAGCTGACGGCAGCGGGTGCGGCGGTCACTCCCGGCACGCCTGTTGAGCGTGCGGTGAAGCAGGACCGGGTTCCGATTCTGTTTCCGGATTTGCCTTTGGACAGCACCTTGCCCTATTTCCCGCGCTGGCCGCTGCTGCCGGTGCTCAATCGAGCGAGCCGGGGAACGCTGGAGGGCATTATTACTCTGAATGGAGTGCTGAAGCGCTACCAGTCTGTCTGACCACCGCATTGCCAAAGCGACCTGAACCGCAATAAAAGGCCGAATAGTGAAAGAATCGGTTCACGAGAAATGCTGACGCTCTATCAAAGGCTTGTGCTGGGCTGCCTGCTGCTGATCGCCGTGGTCACCGGAGTGAGCCTACTGGTGCGCGACTCCTTTGTGGAGCTGGCGGGGCTGGATGCGTCGCGGCACAGGGCGGACGTGGCGTTGTCGTCGCTGGCGGCGGTGCGCGCCTCGCTGGCCCGGGAAGAGCTGACGGCGGCGCAGTCGGACAGCGAACCGTGGTTTCGCAGGGAGCTTCCGGTGCTGACGCGCAGGACACAAAGCCTGCTGGGCACGGCCACAATTGAAGTACGCCAATTTGACCCGGCGATTCCGGTGAGTTCGCTTGCGTCCGAGCACGCGCGAATCGTGGCGCATTCGAAGGAAGATTTCAGCCTGCTGGCCTCGCATCTGGAGCGGATGAACACCGAGCTGGAGCGGGCCTATGCGGCTTTGAAGAAGAACCACGACGCAGTGGCTGCGGGGCTGCAAAGCCGGCAGGACTGGCTGCGGACCAGACTGATCAGCATTTGCGGACTCAGTATTGTTGTGGCGATTGGGATTGCCGGGTTGATGATCTTCTTTGTGATTATGCCGATCCGGCAGACGGCCCGGGTGGCACGTCGCATAGGGCAGAATGACCTGCAACAGCGCGTGCAGTGGCGGCATAAGGATGACCTGGGCGCGATTGCCACGGAGTTGAACCGGCTGCTGCTGAAGCTGCGCGAGCTGAGTGACAGCGAGGCAGGGCGGCTGCAGATGGAGCACCATCTGAGCGATGCCGTGGTGCAGTCGATATTTGAGCCGGTGATCGTGACGGATGGGAAGGGCGGCGTGCTGAAGCTGAATCAGGCGGCGATGGCGCTGCTGGGTGAGGGATCGACGGACCGGATGGTGCTGGCGAACACGCCGGGCGGGGAGAAGATTCTAAACGCGGTGCGCATGGCTGTATCGATGCATCAGGCCACGGCGAGCGAGGGCGAAGCGGCGCTGCTGCCTATCCAGATCGGCAAGGCCAAGCGGGCCTACCGGGTGCGAACGACGCCGATGCGCGACAGCGAGGACAAGCTGCTGGGCGCGGTTACGGTTCTGGAAGATGTGACCGAGTTGCAGGAGGTGGACCGCTTCAAGACGCGCTTCCTGTCGGTGGCGTCACAGAAGCTGCGCGATCCGCTGACGCAGCTGCGGATGGCGCTTTACGCGCTTTCGCGCGGGTATGCCGGTGAGTTGCGGCCCCTGCAGATGGACCTGGTAACGGGCGCGGAGCAGGGAGTGGAGCAGATGACGGACCTGATGGCCGATCTGATTGAGGTTGGAGAGCTGGAGACGGGCCACCGGGAGATGAAGCTGGAGCGGATACTCCCGATGGATGCGCTGCGACAGGCTGTAGCCCGGCACAGGGATGAAGCACACAAAAAGAAGATTGACCTGAATATCCGGGCGTTCGAGGACCTGCCGCCGGTGGAGGCGGACCGGCGGGCGCTGCGGAGCATTCTGGATAATCTGCTGACGAATGCGCTGCACTTTACTCCTCCGGGCGGGAGCGTGCTGTTGGAAGCGACGGGAATCAAGGATGCTGTGCAGTTTTTTGTGCGCGATACCGGTCGCGGAATTGAGCAGGAGCGGTTGCCGGGAATCTTTGGACGGTTTACGGGCAGCACCGACGAGCGGGATGCCGCGGGCGCGATTCTGGGAACCGGGCTGGGACTGGCTCTGGTGCGGCGGCTGACAGAATCGCTGGGCGGGCAGGTTTCTGTCGAGAGCCGGATGGATCTTGGCTCGACGTTCAGCTTTACGCTGCCGATGGCAAGCGCGGTGGAGGGACGCCACCCGGTGGAGATTGGATGATGATCGACACGACGCCAGCACAGGAGACAGCGGCGCGCCTGCGCGTTTACATTGGGGCGGCTGCAGGCGTGGGCAAGACCTACCGCATGCTGGAGCAGGCGCACCTGCTGCGCCGGCAGGGCGAGGATGTTGTGATCGGCCTGATCGATACGCATGGCCGCGAGGAGACGCGGTTGCAGATCGGCGACCTGGAGGTCATTCCGGAAAAAGAGATTGTGTACCGCACGGTCAGGCTGCAAGAGATGGACCTGGACGCCATCCTTGCGCGGCGACCGGAAGTCGTCCTGGTGGATGAGCTGGCGCACACGAATGTTCCGGGATCGCGGAACCGGAAGCGCTACGAGGACGTGCTGGAGCTGCTGGACGCGGGCATCCATGTGATGACGGCGGTGAACATTCAGCATCTGGAGACATTGAATGACGCGGTGTCGCGCTCGGCCAGCACGCAGATTCGGGAGACGGTTCCGGACAGCTTTCTGCGCCGCGCGGACGAGGTGGTGGACGTCGATGTGCCGATCGATGAGCTGCGGTCGCGGCTGAAGGCGGGGAAGATCTATCCGCCGGAGAAGATTGAGCAGGCGCTGGGGAACTTCTTTCGCAAGGGCAACCTGACGATGCTGCGCGAGCTGGCGCTGCGGACGACGGCGGAGCAGGTGGGCGTGGCGGCGTCAGAGTATCGGGTACAGCAGGGGCTGGAGCAGGCTCCGCTGCCGGAGAAGGTGATGGTGTGTTTGTCGGCGCGGTCCGGAACGGTGCGGCTGCTGCGCACGGGGGCGCGCATTGCGGGCAGGCTGGCGACGAACTGGTATGCGGTGCACGCGGAGACTCCGGAGACGGAGAAGCGGCATGGGGATGAGGAGAGCAAGCAGCGGCTGGAAGAGTATAAGCGCATGGCGCGGGAGCTGGGCGCCCACGTGGTGACGCTGAAGGGCAGGAAGACCGCGGACGCTCTGATCGACTTTGCGAAGAAAGAGAACATTTCGCACGTCGTCTTTGGCCAGTCGGCCAGGAACCGGCTGGAGATCGTGCTGCACGGGTCGATCCTGAACCGCTTCCTGAACGAGATGCGGGATTCGACGGTGCAGATTGTTCCGATGGACAAGGATAAGGAAAAGGGCGCCGGGCACTGAAGGCAGTGCCCAGACTGTAGCCTGCCCACACAAGCCAACAGCGGGCTTGTATGGGGCACCCCAAGATCACTTACTCATTTCATTTCTTCCAGACGTTTGCCTCAACCAATTTTCTTTTAAGTGCAGAAGCGAGGTCGGGGATGGCGACGTCTTCGCTGGTGGAACCGGCGCGGGTGACGAGCTCGGCTTTGCCTTCGGCTGCTTTCTTGCCGACGTTGATGCGGTAGGGGATGCCGACGAGGTCGGCGTCTTTGAATTTGACTCCGGCACGCTCTTCGCGGTCGTCGAGCAGGACGTCGAAGCCGGCGGCTTCGAGGGCTTCGGCGATTTCGGTTCCGGCTTTGAGCAGTGCCTGGTCGGTGACGTTGGTGATGGTTACGACTACATCGAACGGAGCGATGGAGGGCGGCAGCCAGAAGCCGTTGGCGTCGTTGTTCTGCTCGATGGCCGCGGTAAGGATGCGCTCAATGCCGATGCCGTAGCTGCCCATGATGGGCGTGACCTCTTTGCCGTTGGGGTCGAGGACGCGCGCGCCCATGCTCTGAGAGTATTTGTAGCCGAGCTTGAAGATGTGTCCGATCTCGACGGCCTTGGCGACCTTGAGCGCTGCTCCGCATTGCGGGCAGGCTTCGCCTTCGGCTACGTTGCGGATGTCGGCGGCTATGGTCCAGGTGAAGTCGCGGCCGGGCGTGACGTTGCGGTAGTGGTAGTCAAGCTGGTTGGCTCCGGCGACGAGGTTGCTACGGTTTTCAAGGCCGTGGTCGAGGACGACGTTGACGCTGCCGTCGTAGAGCACCTTGGCCGGAGTAAGGCCGACGGGGCCGAGGTATCCGGCGGGGCCGTGGAACCAGGTTTCCAGCTCTTCGGCCTGCATGGGGCGCAGATCGCTGCCGCCGACGAGCGAGAGCAGCTTGGTCTCGTTGACGAAGTGGTCGCCACGCAGGAAGGCGACGAGCGGGTGCCATTTGGTTTCCTTGCCGGTGCGGACCTCGACCATGTAGGCGACGGTCTTGATGTCCTGCGCCGGCGCGATCTTTAGAAATTCGGCTACGTCTGCGATGGCTCCCTTACCCGGCGTGTGTACCAGCTCAGGCTGTGCGTCGCCGGGAAGGTCTTCGACGGGCGCGAGGCGCGAGGTGGCTTTCTCCATGTTGGCGGCGTAGCCGCACTGGGCGCAACTGGCGATGAGGTCTTCGCCTGCGTCGGTGTAGACCATGAACTCCTGCGATGCGCTGCCGCCCATGGCTCCGGAGTCGGCCTCGACGGCTACGAAGCTGAGGCCGCAGCGGGTGAAGATGGCGCGGTAGACCTGGTCGTGCAGGTCGAAGCTCTTGTCGAGCCCAGCGGCGTCCAGGTCAAAGGAGTAGCTGTCCTTCATGATGAACTGGCGGACGCGGAGCAGGCCGGACTTGGGGCGCGGCTCGTCGCGGTACTTGGTCTGGATCTGGTACCAGATCTGCGGAAGCTGCTTGTAGCTGCGCAGCTCCTTGCGGGCGATGTCGGTCATGACCTCCTCGTGGGTCATGCCGAGGCAGAGGTCTGCGCCCTTGCGGTCCTTGAGGCGGAACATGTTCTGGCCCATGGCGGTCCAGCGGCCGCTCTGCTCCCATATCTCGGAGGGCATAATGCCGGGGAGGAGGAACTCCTGGCCGATCTTGTCCATCTCTTCGCGGACGATGGCGACGATTTTGTTAATCGAGCGCTGGCCGAGGAAGAGGTAGGAGTAGATGCCGGCACCGAGCTGGCGGACGTATCCGGAGCGGAGGAGGAACTTATGGCTGGCGACTTCGGCGTCTGCCGGGGCCTCGCGAAGGGTAGGAACAAAGAGCCGGGACCAACGGTGCATATGGGGTTGCTTTCAGTAAGGTTTTTGCCCAAGGGGCGGGATTCTGGTGGTGCGAAGCTTCATTCTACCGGATGGGGGCGAGAGGTCAGCAGAGGGAAGTGGTGGGCGGAGAAACAGTCACCGGGATTGAATTCGGTTCGGGAACGGTGGCGGAACGGGCATAGCGCGACCTGCCCGCTCAGGCCGCAAGTGCGCGTGAGAGGGGGCACGGGACATACAACAAGATCGCTTGCTTCTATGAAGGACGTTGCCGACCTGTGGGGCACCTGCGGTCAGTACTGCGCGGTTCCGCTGATGTAGGTTTCGAGGTGGGTGATGGTTTCCTGCTGGGCGGTGATCATCCAGTTGACGAGGTCGCCGATGGAGACGATACCCACGACGCGGCCGCTTTCGGTGACCGGGAGGTGGCGGATGCGCTTTTCTGTGACGAGGTGCATGCACTCCTCGACGGTGTGCGAGGGAGAGACGGTAATGACGGGAGAGCTCATGATGTCGGTGACAGGCGTGTCTTTTGAGGAGTGGCCCTGGAGGATGACCTTGCGGGCGTAGTCGCGCTCGGAGACGATGCCGACGAGGGTTTGGCCGTCGAGGACGGGGAGAGCGCCGACTTGTTTTTCGGCCATCATGGCGATGGCGTCATAGACGGAAGCGGTGGGCGGGAGCGACCAGATCTGCGAGCCTTTTTTGCCGAGAAGGGAGCCGATTTGTCCGGTGAGTTCCATAGGAGACGCATCATAGGCCTGTGGTGAAATTGTCGTCAACGGAGTACCTCTGGGTGGTGTGAATGCGTAGAGCTATGGAGAGTAGGATGCGTGGGAGGGTAAAAGGTTGAATGTCTGCCGGCGGGGTTGGAAGATGGTTGGGATGGGAGTTGGGGATTGTTGCGTAGAATGAGGGCAGATTCTTAAAGGCAGGCCTATGGCGACTTCTCCGAGTGTTGGCGACGGGGCGCATCGATCGAATCTTTTCGGCAGAACAGCACTGATTTTAATCACCGTATTGCTAGTGCTGCTGGGCCTGTGTGTGGGCGGGTTGTGGGCCACGCGCGGGGCGATGGCGAACTTTGCCTTTTTGCGGACGCGGCGTGCGGCGGCGGAGCAGTCGCTGGTGAATCTGGGCCCGTGGCAGACGGTGCAGACGCTGGCGCAACTGGCGGTGACGGCGGAGGAGAAGGAATACGCGCGAGATGCGGAGCGGCTTGCGGATCATGAGGTTGACCAGGCTTTTGCGGCGGCGCTGCGCAAGGCGGACCTGCAGGAACGGCACAAGGTACTGACGGGGCATGCGCTGGCGTTGTCGCAGAGGGTGGCGCAGCTGCAACAGGAGATTGCGGAGGACCAGGCGAAGGTGGCGCGGCTGAAGGGGGCCGGCACCGGAGCGGCCGGGCCGGTCGGAACGGCAAAGAATGTTGCGAGCTTGGCTGCGACGGGCGACTCGCTGAAGGTGGCTGAAGCGCAGCTTGGGTTGGATAAAGACGAGCTGACGGATGCGCAGCGAGACCTGGACCGGGCGACGGGCAACCTGAGCGTGCGCATACAGGGCGAGCTGGCGGGTCATGAAGCGTCAATGCGCAAGTATGACAGCGAGCAGCAGCAGGATGATGGCGTGACGGCGGTTGTCTCCGCAAAGCGGCACCTGACGTTGTATGAGCGGCTGACGGCATGGTTCAACCAGCGAGGCCGTTACGCCTCCGTTGAGCAGGCGGGGGCGGAGGCGCTGAGCGACGTGGGCCGGATTACGGCGGAGCACAACGCGCTGGAGGCGAGGGAGAACGCGGTGACGGCGGCAGGCAGCGGCGGGGCGACGCTGGCCGAGATCCAGGACAGCAGCACGGAGCGGCAGATACTTTCGATTGACGACGACCGCATCCAGACCGACAAGCAGCTGGCGTCAGTGTATGAGAAATGGGGCGCGCAATTGCAGTTGCAGCATCAGATTCTGCTGCACCTGATTCTGCAGTCGCTGGAGGCGATCCTGTTTATCGCTTTGGGCATGATTGGGTGCGACGCGCTGGTGCGGCGGCTGACGGAGCATCCTTCGGTCGACCGGAGGCAGGCGCATACTCTGCGCACGATTCTTCGGGTGGTGGTGCAGGTGGTTGGGATTTTGCTGATCGGGCTGCTGGTGTTCGGGCCGCCGCACCAGACGGGCACGATCATCGGCCTGGCGACGGCGGCGCTGACGATTTCGCTGCAGGACTACATTCTGGCGTTTCTGGGGTGGTTCATGCTGGTGGGCCGGAATGGAATCCGGGTGGGCGACATGGTGGAGATCGACGGGGTGTGCGGCGAGGTGCTGGAGGTGGGGCTGATGAGCACGACTCTGCTGGAAACGACGGGAATGGCGGAGAAGGGCGAGCCGACCGGGCGGCAGGTATCGCTGCTGAATAGCTTTGCGATTCGCGGGCAGTACTTCAACTTTTCAAGCGACGGGCAGTGGATGTGGGACGAGATTACGGTGAGCGTGCCCGCGGATGAAAATATCTACGACATTGCGAAGAGCGTGGAGGATCTGGCGCGCGAGGAGACGAAAGAGAGCGCAAGGCTGGCGGAGGCGGAGTGGAAGCAACGAGCTCACTCGACGCGATTGACAGGCATGAGCGCGGCTCCGGTTGTGATGCTGCGGCCTACGGTGCCGGTGGTGGACATTGCAACGGGGATCGATATTCAGGTGCGCTATGTGACGCGCGCGGTGGGTCGATTTGAGATGCGGGACAGGCTGTATCGGCACGTGATCAAGCTGTTGCAGGATGCGAATGTTGCAAAGGGCCTGCCGCAGGAGCGGGTGTCAGTTGATCATGTGGCCAGTTAAAGGCCGGTCAGCCGGTGAAGCGGTCAGTTAAGGAGGCCTGGGGCGTCAGGCGGCCAGCAAACGCGAGAAATGAGCCACGCATCCACAACAGAATGGGAAAGGTGACGCGCGGACTCCTTCTACGGTGTAAGCTCAGGTGCAGATTCCGGCTGTTGCCGTGCCGATTCGACCTGGAGTTGAGGAGTAACGCGAGGCCCGTGGCCCACAGTCGTCGAAGATCGTTGTTCTTTCGCGTGGCCCTTGTGGTGCTGTTGATGGGTTCGGCGCGATGGCTGCCCGCGCAGCGGAACACTGAGTCCGTGGTGTCTGCGGCGCTGCCGGACGCGCCCCAATCTCAGGTTGCGCCCGGGACGCCGGCTGCGCCGGGGAAGGGCTGCCGGGCTGCGCCGGGGCCGGCGTGTGGGCCGAAGGGAAAGGCCGGCACCGGCTGTGCTTCGAAATTCAGCTACTTTGATCCGCTGGGGAAACCGCCGCAGACTGGACCGCTGAGCGCGAAGAACAAACTGCAACTGGCGGCAAGTAGTGTTGTGGATCCCTTTAACCTGATCACGATCGCCGCGACGTCGGCGATTACGATTGGCAGCAATCCAGAAACGGACTACGGGCCGGGGATGAAGGGGTGGGCGAAGAATGCGGGCACGCTGCTGACGGAGGATCTGACGGGTGAGTTTTTTGGCACCTTTCTTTTTCCGTCGCTCGCGCGGCAGGATCCGCGCTACCACCGGATGCCGAAGGCGTCAGTTACCCGGCGCATTTTAAATGCGATTGTGCAGCCGGTCTGGACGAAAAGCGACAAGGGAGGCTCGATGCTGAATTATGGGGATCTGATGGGTGTTCCGGCTACGATCACGCTTGCGAATGTTTATGTGCCCGATCGCCAGCAGGGCGTATGGCCGGTAGTCGAGAGCTCGGCAACCGCCATTGGTTCGGCGCCGATTGACAACTTTGTGAGCGAGTTTCTGCCGGACGTGGCGAAGCATGTGAGCATACATATTGTGTTCCTTCAGCGGATTGTGAATCGCATTGCTCTTACCGGCGGGCCGGTTTAGTGGCTTTCGAATGAGATGGCAACAAGATGTCACTTTTTGGGCAGTAATGTTTGGTCGCCGGGGCTAAAGCCCCTTGTTCTCTCTTGCTTTTTATTCCCCGGCCTGAAGGCCGGGGCTTCCACCTGGCCTCGCTTCGCGAGGCGGGAGGTTGGGCTGGTTCAGGGTTTGTTCATCCCATGTCTCTGCGAGACATGGGGCACCCGGCTCTCTAGATGGCGCCGAAGGCGCGTGTGCCCGTGACGGCAAATCACTCCCACTCAATGGTGCCAGGCGGTTTGGACGTGATGTCGTAGACGACGCGGTTGATTCCCTTGATCTCGTTTACGATTCGGCTGGAGATGGTTTTTAGTACGTCGTAGGGTAGGGGGACCCAGTCGGCGGTCATTCCGTCTTCCGACGTTACGGCGCGGATAGCGCAGGTGTAGGCGTAGGTGCGCTGGTCGCCCATGACTCCCACGCTTTTGACGGGGAGCAGGACGGCGAAGGATTGCCAGATCTGCTGGTAGAGTCCGGCGCGTTTGATTTCGGAGACTACGATGTCGTCGGCTTCCTGGAGGAGGGCGACGCGCTCGGGGGTGATTTCGCCGAGGATGCGGACGGCGAGTCCGGGGCCGGGGAAGGGCTGGCGCTCGAGGATGTCAGACGGCATGCCGAGGTCGCGGCCGATGCGGCGGACCTCGTCCTTGAAGAGGTCGCGGAGGGGCTCGATGAGCTTGAGCTTCATGGTGTCGGGCAGGCCGCCGACGTTGTGGTGGCTCTTGATGGTTTGCGACGGGCCTTTGACGGAGGAGGACTCGATGACGTCGGGGTAGAGGGTGCCCTGGACGAGCCAGGCTACTTCTGAATTTGGAGTGGCGGACTCGGTGAGGATGCGCTGGGCCTCGTCGTCGAAGACGGCGATGAATTCGTTGCCGATGATTTTGCGCTTGGTCTCGGGGTCGGTGACGCCGGCGAGGCGGGTGAGGAAGCGAGCTGAGGCGTCGACGGCGACGAGATTAAGGCCGAGTTTGTTGCGGAGATTTTCCTGGACCTTGGTGAACTCGTTTTTGCGGAGGACTCCATTGTCTACGAAGACGCAGGTGAGGCGGTCTCCGATGGCGCGGTGGACGAGGACGGCGGCTACCGAGGAGTCGACTCCGCCGGAGAGAGCGCAGATGGCGAGGCCGTCGCCGACCTTCTGGCGGATGGCGGAGACGGTGGCCTGGATGAAGTGCTCGGGGGTCCAGTCGGGGGTCGCTTTACAGATATTGAAGAGGAAGTTGCGGAGCAGGTCTTTGCCCTGCGCGGTGTGGTGGACCTCGGGATGGAACTGCACGGCCCAGATGCGGCGCTCGGGGTTGGCGATTCCGGCGACGGCGGTGGAGGTTTTGGCGGTGAGATGGAAGCCGGGAGGCAGGTCGATGGCTTCGTCACCGTGGGACATCCAGACGTTGAGCGAGGCGGGGATGTTGGCGAACAGGGGATTGGCGGCGTCGATGATGGAGACCTGCGCATGGCCGTACTCGCGCTTGTCGGCAGAGCGGACCTTGCCGCCGAGGTGGTGGGTGATGAACTGGAGTCCGTAGCAGATGCCGAGGATGGGCAGTCCGAGGGAGAGAATAGCCGGGTCGGCGGGGGGCGCGTCGGAATCGTACACAGAGCAGGGGCCGCCGGAGAGGATGATGCCGATGGGGTTCTGCGCGCGGATCTGGCTAATGGAAGCGGTGCAGGGAAGAACGACGGAGAAGACGTTCTGTTCGCGGATGCGGCGTGCGATGAGCTGCGTGTATTGCGAGCCGAAGTCGAGGATGACGATCGATGGAGTGTCCACACCCTAGTTTACAAGGGACTGGCCGTCCAGGCATACGCGCCTTCGGCGCACCTGAGTCGCGGCGCGGAGTTACTTGGCGATGGCGACGGTGGAGTGGGCCGGCGCAGATTTGGGCTGGTTGAAGGCGTGCCAGAAATCGACGAAAGCGGTGATGCGAGCGATCTGGAAGAAGTCGGAGAGGATGCAGTAGAGGACGGAACCGACGGCCCACCATGCGTAGAGGGAGTTGCCCTGGACGATGGCCTCAAAGGGCAGCGGGATGGCCGACCAGACGAGGGCGAGCACGGACATGGCCAGCTTGATGAGGCCCATGATCATGTTGATTTCGACGAGCTTGGCGGTGAGCGGACCGAGGCGGACGCTGCGGGCGAGGGCGGAAAATGGTCCGCGGCGCTCAAGCAGAACGAGGATGGGAGCGACGGAGAGGGCCCAACTGACAAGGGCCCAGGTGGCGAAGGTGCCGAGCGAGAAGACGATGACCATCATGCAGTATTCGACGATGCTGCCGGAGGGGCTCCAGAGCGCGACCTTTGCCGACCAGCGGATGGCGGCGAACCAGAAGAGGATGGCTCCGATGTAGAAGAGGGCGCGCAGGAATTGCAGGACGATGAGCGATCCCCAGCGGCGGGGCAGGGATTTGTCGTAGCGGCGGAGGACGATGTTGCGTCCGATGCCGGAGAAGATGGCCCAGACGACGATGCCGAGGGGGATGATCCAGATGAGGAGATGGAAGATGGGTGCGGCGAGGATGTCGTAGACCTTGGTGAGGACGACGGCTACTTTTCCGGGAAAGATGATGGAGGTTTGCCAGATTCCGGTTTTGGCGATGGGTTTGGCGTAGGTGAGGTAGAGGCGGGAAAGATGGATGTAGAGCAGATAGCAGTAGGGGATGCCGAAGAGCCAGCGCCAGAGCAGCTCAAGCGAGAGAAGCGACGGATGATTCCGGCAGTACCGCAGAACATACAGGAAGGACTGCGTTCCGCGTAGGGGCGATATGTCGGTTCTGACCTCGGACACTTAGGGAAGGATACTCCTTTTGGGCGGTCGGCTTGCTCCTCAGCGGCTAAACAGGCTGCGGAAAAAGTCATGCATGAGTTACTTTTTCTCCACCGAGGTTTGATTTAAGACAGAAGCATGCGTGGAGACGATCAGAAGCAGACGGCGATGTTCAGCTATTTAACTTTGGCGCAGCGGATACCGGCGGAT
>DATKRT010000030.1:0-348835 GCA_035532055.1 Acidobacteriaceae bacterium
CGGCCCTCGGGATCGCTTCCGAGAGGCCTGCAACACCCTATAAACACTGGCCAGACCTGCATTGCAAACAGATTTCATCCGGGAAGAAGCGCAAATCGCTAGGAAAGACGCTACGACGCAGCGAATTTCAACGAGTTCCTAGAGCAAAACCAGAGTTACCGTAAGGTGTTTTCTTCTTGAAGGGAGTGCAGGAACGCCGCTCCGCCTTACACCATTTCCGGTTTTTCGTTAGACGCAGCCCTGGTTGGGGACCAGGCCCGGTTCTGGTCGTAAGTATGGCAAAGGAAAAGGGGCAGCAAGAACTGCCCCTTTTTTTGTATGGGTGAATGCGTGGTAAGCAATTAAAGCTAACCGAGATCGTGAAGGTCTTTGCCGGGCTTGAACCGCACAGCTTTTCCGGGGGTGATGCTAACTTCTGCCCCAGTGCGCGGGTTCCGCCCGATGCCGGTTTTACGCGGACGGACGTTGAAGACTCCGAATCCGCGCAGTTCAATGCGGTCGCCGGCAGTGAGAGCCTTCTTGAGGCTTTCAAAGACGGTTTCGACGGCGGCTTCTGCTTTGACGCGGGGCAACCCGGTACGCTCGATTACCTGATGTACGATGTCCTGCTTAATCAATGGCTTTCCCCCGAAACACAGACGTAAGATACAGCATCTCCCGTGTTGAGACGATGCTAGAAAGGATTTTCCGCATTGTCAACGTAGCGGGACCTTACGTAAGATGCAATTTCACCGTGAGATGCAGCAATTTTTGCAGTGATAAAAGGTTGGGATACCCGATTGGGGCCCGGCGAGGGGGATTTTCTGGCTATCAAGAGTGATCGATGGATCCGTGAGCAGGCGCAAAATCATGCGATGATCACACCGTTCTGTGAAAAGCAGGTCCGGGAAGGGGTTATTTCCTATGGGCTGTCTTCGTACGGGTATGACCTGCGGGTTTCCAATGAGTTCAAGATATTTACGAACGTCAACAGCGCAATTATTGATCCGAAGAATTTTGACGAGCGTTCTTTTGTGAGCGTGGAGTCAGATTCGGTCATTGTTCCGCCGAACTCGTTTGCGCTGGCGCGGTCAGTGGAATACTTCAAGATTCCCCGTGATGTGCTGACTATTTGCGTGGGCAAATCGACGTATGCCCGCTGCGGGATTATTGTGAATGTGACACCGTTTGAGCCGGAATGGGAGGGATTTGTGACGTTGGAGATATCTAACACGACTCCTCTGCCTGCACGTGTGTACGCGAATGAAGGTTTGTGTCAGATTTTATTTTTTCAGTCGGACGAGTCCTGCGAAATCTCCTATGCCGACCGGAAGGGTAAGTACCAGAAGCAGCAGGGTATAGTGCTGCCAAAGCTCTGATGGTCCGGTTGTCCAGGTGGCTGCCGTAACGAGATAAGTCGATCGAATGCAAGTGTGCCCCTGGCCGTACAGGTGTGAATTGTCCGGCAGCCAGGCAGGCTGGTGAGTGAGTGATGTCCGCCCCAGGTTCTGATCAGAAGACGCAGTTGCGTATTGGCTTGCTGGATTTTGAGCCCTTGCGTGTGGCCGGGTTCCAGTCCATCTGCGAACCCCTGAGCCACGTGACAGTAGTACCGACAACGCTTCAGGATGCATTGACCAACACCGGTCTGGATATGGTGATACTGGGCTTGCAGAGTACGGTTGAGTCGTTGGATCTGCTGGCCCGTCTGAGGGCCGAGTGCCCGAAACTGCGGCTGATTGTGATGGGTGCCGGGGCAGACGAAGAAACGATCATCAGCGCAATTGGAGCAGGGGCCAAGGGTTACCTGGATGAGGTGGCCAATCCACAGCAAGTGGTCATGTGCATCGATGTGGTGGCGTCAGGATCGATCTGGGCGCCGCGGAAGGTACTTTCAGCGTTTATCGACCGGATGCTCAATCCCACGGACAATAAACCGGTACAACGGCACAATCTGACCTTTACCAAGCGCGAGGAGGAGGTGCTGAGCCTGCTACGGGCAGCGCGGTCCAACCGCGAGATCGCGTCGACCATGGGCATTGAAGAGCGCACAGTTAAGTCCTACATAGCGAAGCTGATACGCAAGGTAGGGGTAGAAAATAGGATTTCTCTTTCGGTGCGAGCCGCGACCTGGGACAAGGATTAGCGCGAAGGGTTGCATCAGACATTTGCAGCAGAGCAAGGGGGGACGTACTCAAATTGCTAATTGTTACTTATGGACACTGGCCTTTTGTTATCTTGTTATATTTTGCGTTACCAATTACAAAGTTAATAGCAACAACGCAGATCTGGGGAACGGGGCTGAAGGAGACATCCGCAGCCCCTCTTTTTTAAACCAGGTAGCCCTCCCGAAATAGCCCTCCCCCCCCCATTTTTTCTCACGAAAGGCCCCAAGTCCAGTCGTGGGCCGTCCAGGGCCGCGTAAACCCGGTAGACCGAAACTGCATCTTAGATAAGGTGTTATGAATAAGGGTGATGCGGTGCTCGGAAGGCTGAGGATCGGATCGCCAAATCGGCGCTATGCTGGCGCTAAAGGAGAAACAGGCAACACCCAAACCCCCTATGAAAAAAATACTTGCACTTTTGTGTATCGCGGCATTTACCGTTTCTGCGTATGCTGCGTCTTCGCGGGCAGACCTGAATGATCGTCTGGAAAAGGCGCGGCTGGTCATCAATCAACTTTCTCAAACCCCTGACAATGGCGTTCCGAACGCGATCATCAAGCAAGCCGTATGTGTGGTGGTTGTACCAAGCATGAAGAAGGCAGCCTTCATCTTCGGCGGGCAATATGGCCAGGGCGTGGCTACCTGCCGCACCGGCCATGGATGGAGCGCTCCAGTATTTCTTCGGATGGCAGGCGGATCATTCGGTTTCCAGATTGGTGCGCAGGGAACAGACCTGGTGCTGGTGGCTGTGAACGATCACGGTTTGCAGGACCTGCTGAAGAGCAAATTCAAGATCGGCGGCGACGCATCGGCGGCGGCCGGTCCGGTAGGCCGCAATGCGGCAGCGGCCACCTCGCTGAATATGAGCGCGGAACTGCTTACGTATTCGCGGAGCAAAGGCATTTTTGCTGGTATTTCTCTGGACGGCACTTCAGTGAGCCAGAATCAGGACGATACGGATACCTTCTACGGCAGGCACTACAGCTTTCATCAGATTCTGGCTGGGGAAGTTGCGGTTCCAGGGTCGGCGCGTCCGTTTGTTCGGACTGTAGCCAGGTATTTCCACGAGTCGCAGTAAACGCGGTTCAACCATCCCGCGGAGGAGCCCGGTTCAAGCGACCGGGCTTTTCTGTGCTCTTCCAGAGGATTCGCTGTGCGGACGGATGCCTTGGGATAGGCTGGCGCATCGAAATGCTATCAAAAGGAGATTCATAGCAGATGGCGGATAAGAAGACGGGCAGGTTTGTGCAAGTTGGTGAAGCTGGAGGTTCATTCGCACTCGTGACACGCGAGGTTGGCGAACCCAGTGCAGGCTGGGTCCGGATCAAAGTGCAGGCCTGCGGGATTTGTCATAGCGATTCACTGACGAAAGAGGGCCACTGGCCGGGGATTGTGTATCCGCGTGTTCCAGGGCACGAAGTGGTCGGGGTAGTGGATGCTGTGGGCGAAGGTGTGACGGAGTGGGAGGCCGGTCAGCGGGTAGGTCTGGGATGGTATGGCGGACACTGCGGCAAGTGCGAGCCGTGCCGCCGGGGTGATCTGGTGGCGTGCCAGCGGCTGAATATTCCCGGGATCACATTCGATGGCGGGTATGCCGAGTATGTGTTTGCTCCGGAGATTGCGCTGGTGGCGGTTCCGGAAGCGCTGGCAGGGGCAGAAGCCGGGCCACTGCTTTGTGCGGGCATTACGACCTTCAACGCATTGAGGAACAGCGGTGCGCGGCCTCCGGATGTGGTTGCCGTGCTGGGCATGGGCGGATTGGGGCATCTGGGCGTGCAATACGCGGCGAAGATGGGCTATACGACGGTGGCCATAGCTCGCGGTTCAGAAAAGGCCAAGTTTGCGCATGATCTGGGTGCGGCACATTACATCGACAGTACGGCGGAAGATGTTTCGGCTGCGCTGAAGAAGCTGGGTGGGGCCAGGACGATTCTGGCGACAGTGACCGATGCGGGAGCAATGTCAGCTGCGCTGGGCGGACTGGGCTACCAGGGGAAGTTTGTGGTGCTGGGCGCGCCGGGCAGGCCGGTGAGCGTGAACGTGCTTCCGATGCTGATGGCACGGCAGACAATCCAAGGCTGGCCCAGCGGAGCGGCCATCGACTCAGAGGACACGCTGAAGTTCAGCGCGGCACAGGGCGTAAAGCCGCTGATTGAGACGTATTCGCTGGAGAAGGCAGCCGAGGCCTATGAGCGCATGATGAGCGGCAAGGCGCGGTTCCGGGTGGTGCTTACAATGCGGTAAAGAAAAATGAAGGGCGTAGCCCATGGGCTACGCCTTGCAGGTTCTAGTTCACTTCCCGCTTGGCGCGATAGCCATTGCGGGCGATGACGTCGTACTTCAGCTGGTGGTGTTTCTCGTCCTGCATGCGGAGCGGTCGGCCTTCGGCGTCTACAAGCTCGACCCGGATCTTGCGCCAAGTGCCGTCCTGCTTTTGATCGGTAGGCGTGTAGGTGATGGCGTACTGGTTCCGGATGGAGGCGTTGATCTCCTGAAAGTCGTCAGGAAGTTCCGCCTGGAAGCGCGGGAAGAAGGACATGCCTCCGGTCAGGCGTGCGAAGGTGCGCATCTGGTTGTCGGCCTGCAGGAAGGTCATCTCCGCGGAGCCGGACATACCCATGCCCCGGTCTTCCGCGTAGAGGCGGGCCAACTGGCCGGTGCCAATGGCGAAGATGGTGACGTTGGGGGTTTCCTTGATTTTTTCGAGGCACTTGCCAAGGGTGATCCTGGAGAAGGTGTCAATTCCAGACCCGATGAGGACGATGTATTTGCGCCCCGGGATGCGGCTGAGCCGGTCGAGGGTGGTGTAAAGTGCGTCAAACATGTTGGTTTCCTGCCAGGTCGGGATGGTGAGTGTATTGAGCGCGTTCATGACCACGGCGCGGTTTCGTGTGAAATCGGTGAGGATATGGGTGTGCATGTCGTAGGTGACGACAGCGACGTAGTCATCGGGCCGAAGCTGCTGTGTGAAGGAGTAGGCCGCATTCCTCATATCGTTGATAAACCACCAGTTGTTGGCGGCGAACTCAAGCAGCAGAACAGCGGTGATGGGCGCCTGGACGCGCTGGAAATGGGTGATCGGCTGCGGTCTGCCGTTTTCGAAAACGCGGAAGTTGTCTTCCTGCAGGTTGGGGACAAACTGGTGAGTTTTCTCAAGAATGACACCGACATCGACGGTAACAACGGGAACGTTAACGTGCAGAGAGAAGTTGCCGAGTCCTGGAGGGTTCTTGACCTTGGGCGCCGGCGGCGGAGTCGGCGCGGGCGTAGAGGGATTCGGCTTACGGGGAATGGCGATGGCGCCGTTGTCACCGTTGGGGCCGCCTTCGACGGGCCCGGTCTGGTCCTGCGTAGATTGCGTTTGCTGCTGCGGAACGGGTAGGCCGGTGAAGCCGAGAGCGGGGTTCTGGCCGAGGATGAAAGAAGCAATCACCAATGCTACGGAGAGATATTTCATAGCTGCCCTATTGTGAAGCTCGAGAGACTTTGCGGCAAGGGTATCAGACCCGATACTCTAAAGACGTGGAACTATATGGAAAAGACAACCGGGCCGTGAAGGCTGTTTCAGCAAGCGCAAAGCTGATTGTTGCGGCTTTGGCGGCCTTGGTATTGGCGGGCAGCGGGAGCGTGTTGCAGGGGCAATCCGTGCTGGACAAGGCGCCGGTGAATGCGCCGACGCCTCCGCCGACGACCTCATTCTTTCCGCTCAATCAACTTCATCGGGGCATGCAGGGCGTGGCGTATACGGTTTTTGAGGGCACGAAACCGGAGCCGATGGGAGTGAAGATTCTTGGCGTGCTGCACAACGCCATTGGGCCGGGCGAGGACATGATACTGGGGCGGCTGGAGGGCGCGAAGCCGGAGTATTCCGGCGTTGTCGCCGGCATGAGCGGCAGCCCCGTATACATAGACGGCAAGCTGGTGGGCGCGATTGCGTACCGTATTGGAGAGTTCAGCAAGGAGCCAATCTGCGGGATCACACCGATTGGGCAGATGCTGAAAAATCGTTTGCCGAATCGAAGGCTGGTGGCGCGGAAGGATGCGGCACAGAGCGGCCAGATGGAAGACGCGGCGCTGAAGATACCGGGCAGCCTGAAGGCGGATGGGACGGACATTGAGTCCTCAGACCTGCGACCGATAGATACGCCGCTGGTCTTTAGCGGATTCTCTCCTCAGG
The DNA here is from genome assembly GCA_035532055.1 of Acidobacteriaceae bacterium. Lineage (GTDB taxonomy): Bacteria > Acidobacteriota > Terriglobia > Terriglobales > Acidobacteriaceae > Silvibacterium. The sequence goes on from DATKRT010000030.1 coordinate 6,322, forward strand.
CCGTGGCATTGTGGCGGCAACATGCTCCGTCGCTTGGGCTGACGGCGGTTGCGGGCATTGGTGGAATCTCCGGCAACGGAGGGCTGGGGGGTATGGCGAGCGCGACGGAGCAGCATGCGATTGAGCCCGGATCGGCGGTGAGTGCGGTGCTGGTGCGGGGCGATATGGAGATTTCGGCGACCTGCACCGTGACGTATATGGATCCGACGCAACTGCTGGCCTGCGGACATCCGATTACGCAGTTCGGCGCGGTGTCGATCCCGATGACGAAAGCCAATGTGGTGGCGACGCTGCCTTCTCCGTACAACGCATTCAAGATCATTAACACCGGCCAGATGATTGGTGCGTTTACTGAGGACCGGCAGACAGCGATTCGGGGGCAGTTCGGCCTGCAGGCCCGGATGATCCCGCTGACGATCCATGTGGCGCAGGATGGCGATGCAGGAGCGTCGCGGACGCTTCATCTGCAGGTGGTGGACCAGGAGATGGTAACTCCGCAGGCGGTGCTGGTGTCCTTGTATCAAGGATTGATGGAGTCGAACGAATACGCTGCTGAGACGACGTACCGGGTACGCGGTACGGTGAGGATAAAGGGATATCCGCCGATGCGAATGGATCAGATGGTGGCTCCTTCGACGTATGTTCCGTCGAACCTTGCGGCCGCGATGCTGGTCGGACAGCGTTTCCAGGAGCTTTACGGCAATGCTGCGCGGATTTCTCCAGTGGAGAGTATTGACATTGATGTGGACGCGCTGAGCGGCCGACGCACGATGCAGCTGGAGAGTGCGCAAGCGGAGAAGAACGAGGTGCGCGGCGGCGACACGGTGATGATAGATGCGACGGTGCTTCCGTGGCGCGGCGCAGTGAAGAATGTGCAGATTCCGGTAAACCTGCCGGCAACGCTGCCAGCGGGCCGTGTCCGGCTGCTGGTGAGCAGCGGTGAGGCCGTGGACCGGCTGATGCAGCCGTCGTCCGATGGCAGACCGGACCAGGGCGTGGGAGCAACGATTGCTGGACTAAACAGCCTGCATCCGAGCGACCGGCTGTATGTGACACTGCTGGCGCCGGAGGCGCAGGCATCGCTCGATGGGCACACGCTGGCGGGTGTTCCTTTGTCGATGGCGAACGTTCTGGAGCCTGCGCGTGCCGATCATCAGGTAACGCTGCATGGCGAGTCGGCGGTGCCGCTGGGTTCAGTGGAGCTTGGCTCGGTGCTGGACGGCGAGCAGGTGATTACGCTGCAGGTGAAATAGGCAGACGGCAGGCAAAATGGTTGTGATTCACCGGGAGGATATGGAAACAGCACGATGATTGGAGCACAGAAAGACCTTACTCCAGACGCAGCGTTGAAGTACTTGATGGATGGCAACGAGAGATTTGCCACGGACCAGATTGCAGCTCTCGGCAAAAGTCTGAACATATTGCGGCAGCATACGGTGGAGAAGCAGGAACCGTTTGCGTCGGTGCTCTCGTGCGCGGACTCGCGGGTGCCAGTGGAGCTGGTGTTTGACCAGACGATTGGACACCTGTTTGTGGTGCGCGTTGCGGGGAACTTTACGACTCCGGAGATTATAGCCAGTCTGGAGTATGGCGCGGCGGTGCTGGGTACGAAGGTGATTCTGGTGCTGGGGCACTCGAGCTGTGGAGCGGTGACGGCGACGTTACAGGGGGATCCGGTGCCGGGGCAGATCAGCTGCCTGTTTTCGCATATTCAGCCGGCGGTGAAGAAGGCGAATGGAGACATTGAGACGGCGGTTCGTGAGAATGCCAGGATTCAGGCACATCTGCTGGCGGATTCGTCTCCGGTGCTTGCAGGGATGGTACGAGACGGCAAACTGAAGATAGTTTCCGGATATTATGACCTGGCGACGGGCCGGGTGTCTCTGCTGGATTGATGCGGCGTTAGAGGCGCTCAGGGCGGGGGCCGGATTTGGCCAATGCGGCCTTTACCTCGTCCTCTTTCTTTGATCGCCAGGTTTCCTCGGACCATTTCCTGACTTGGGGAGGGTCGCCGGTTTCGAGCTCTTGATAGACAAAGCTGAGGATGCGGTCGAGCGGTTCCTCGACCCAGGTGTTGCCTTGTCCATGTACACGGTTTGCGCCTTTTTCCCAGCCGCGCGGCGTGAGGTGCCATTCGGTCCATTCTTTCCTGACTGGCATTTGCGACCTCTGAAATGCGGGTTGTATGTTTCGAGCCATTTGTACTCCAAGAGCGGCTTCGCGGACAATCAGAGCATGATTCTTGAAACCTTTCCGGTGGGGCTGCTGCAGTGCAACTGCTCGATTCTGGGTGATGAGGCGACGGGCGAGGCCATGGTGATCGATCCCGGTGACAACGTGGCCTACATTCTTGAGCGGCTGAAGGCCCTTGGGTTGAAGCTGAAGCAGATTGCGGTGACGCACGGGCATATTGACCACGTGGGCGGAGCGGTAAAGCTAAAGCGCGCAACAGGGGCCCCGATTTTACTGAATGAGAATGATCTGCCGCTGTTGAAGATGATGCATATTCAGGCGGGATGGCTGGGAGTGGATACTCCGGAGGTTGCACCGCCCGACGAAAATGCGCACGAGGGGCTGGTGGTGGGAGCGGGAAGCCACACGGGAGAAGTGATCTACACGCCGGGGCACACACAGGGAAGCATTTGCCTGCATTTTGCGCCGGAGGGGATTCTGTTCGCCGGCGACACGCTGTTTGCAGGATCCATCGGCAGGACGGATTTGCCGGGCGGCGACAGCCGGAAGATTCTGCAGTCGATTCACGACCGGTTGATGCCGCTGCCGGAGGGGACGCGCGTGATTTCGGGGCACGGCGGAGAGACAACGATCGGCGCGGAACGGGAAGGGAATCCGTGGTTACGTTAGCGGTGTAATGCGGGAGTCTCTTCGGCCGGTTCGATTTGGCGTATGAACCTGCGGGCGGATTCAGGGGATTCTCCGAGGCGGGATTGAAACTCCTCGCGGGAAAAATTTTCGCTGCAGAGCATGGATGCGTTTCTCAGGATGAGCGATTCGGTGTTTGAGAAATGCAGTTCGCGGAGTTCCTGGTCGCGGCAGGCGATGTAGTGTTCTTCGAGCAGGTTGGCGAGGCCCTCTACGGCCTCACGGGATGAGCCGACGGCAAAGTAGAAATCCTCCACATTGAAGCTATGCAGGACTTCGTAAAGCGTATTGCCCAGATACGCGATCTGGCCTTTTGAAATGCGCATGTCTCGGAGCCTGTACGTGCTACTGCATTTATTGTGCACTGAATTGCTGCACTTTGGGGGTTAGTGCACCGGAAGGATAAACATTTTCCCGTCCTCCTGCGCGTGGGCGAGGTGGATGATGTGCGGGGTAATGAGGATGACTAGGTCGGAATAGTCGTACTGGGTCTGCTTATTCGTCGCGGACTGGAAGCCCGGCAGGTCGCTAAGACCCGGTACCCCGGTGACAGCGCGGGACTGCTGCTTGTTGAGGTTACTAACGACGAGGGCGCTGGATCCGGGCTTGAGCGTGGTGATGGTGGAGAACTGCTGGTCGTTGAGGACCGGGATGTCGTTGAGGCTGGATCCCTGGAGAGATGAGAGTGTGAGTTTGAGCTTGAGGGTGACGTCGCGATTGTCCTGAATGCGCGGCGTTACGGTGAGGGTAAGGCCGAGATCCTGATACTGCACCTGCGGGACGGTCTGGCTGAGGCCCGAGGTCAGGGCCGCGGCATTGATGCCGAGACTGGCGAGTTCACTGGAGAGACCGGCGGAGGAGAGGCCGGGGATACTAAGATTGCTGCCGCCAAAGTTGGAGTAGCTGGAGGTCGTGATGGGGTAGCGCTCGCCGGATTTGATGGTGGACTCCTGCTGATTTTGCAGGCGCATGGTGATGTGGTCAATGACGGTGGAGCGGGACGAGTTGAGTGCAAGGTTGCCGCTGACGCTGCCGGTGGTAAGGCCGGTGAGGGTGAGTCCGCCGCCGAAGTAGGCGAATGGCTGCGAGAGGATGGAAGACCCGCTGATCTGTCCGGAAGCAAGCAGGGCGAGGGCGATGGCTCCCAGGTCGCCGGGGCTGGCCAGACCGCTGGAGATGATTTGCTGCACCAGAGCTGAGTTCTGGGCAATGATGCTGTTGAGCTCGGAAGGAATGTTGAAGAGCGTGGTCTGCTGGGGAAGCTGGACGCCGATATTCACGGATCTGGTGCGGGCGATGTTGTAGAGGCGAACGTCGAGTTGCACGATGCTGTGGCCGTTGAGCATTTCGCGCAGAGTACCGTTGAGCGCCGCCATTTCAGACTGCGGGGCGCGGACTGTGATGGTATTGGTGCTGTCTGAAACCTGCGCAAGCTTGGCGTGAAAGACTTTGCGCACGATGAGGTTGAGGTCGGCGATTTCAGCACTGTCGAGGCCGGGTAGATAGACCGTTTCTTCGGCGAGGCGTTCAAAGCGGCCGCGGTTCACTTTGTTGTCCTGGGCGACAAGAACGCGGCTGGGGTCGAGCGGAACAAAGAAGGTATTCGTGATGAGATTGACCATGCGGGCGGCCTGGTCGAACGAGACATTGTCGACGTCGAGGCGGACGATCGTATTCTTGACCGAGCTGTCGAGGCTGGGCTGGATTCCGTAAGCGTTGAGCACCTGGCGCAGAACCTGGGTTGCAGGCGCGCGCAGATGGAAGCTGTGCTTCTGCTTATCGGGCTTAAGCATGACCGGTGGCGCGATGGACTTGTCTGCCGGGTGCAGATCAATGGGGGTGGGCGCAGAGTCCGCGGCGAGCTGGTCCATGTGCTGCGCAATCATGGGGTTCCTGGGGTCGAGGTGGTAGGCGAGCAGGAGATCGGCGCGCGCTTCTTCGAGATGGCCGAGGATTTCCGCTTTGTCCGCATTCTGAATGAGCTGCGCGGTCCGGTGGCCGAGCAGGATGGCGCGAGCGGCCTGATATTGCTGATTGGTGGGATCCAGATTTGCGGCCTGGTCAAAATCCTTCCGGGCAAGGGGGTAGTTTTGCGCTTTGAGGGCCCTTGCTCCGTCGAGAAACAGGCTGCGAGCTTCGCTGGCATAGTGCTTCTTAGAGGCAGCGTGCGCCACTGTGCAGGAGAGCACGGCAGCGAGGGCGAAGGCGAGGGTGCGGCGGCTCATGGTTGTTCCGGAACGGCGAGCAGGGCAAGAAGGCTTGTGGCGCAGGCATCCGGGTGGTGCTCCATGAGCTGCTCGAAGGTGTAGCTGCCGGTGGCAACGGCGATGGTGGGAAGCTGATTGGCGCGGGCGGCAGCGATGTCCGCGGGGGTGTCTCCGACGATGCAGACCGAGGCTTGCGGACCGGTGAGCGTGCGCGCCGTATCTGTTGCGTGGGCGATCATGTTGGCACGGATGGGGAAGCGGTCGCTGAATCCTCCGAAGGTGAACCAGTGGCGCAGGCCAAGGAACTCAATCTTCATCCAGCCGATGGTTTCAAGGTTTCCCGTGGCGATGCCCAGGGTGGCCCCGCGGGCCTGGAGGTACCGGAGGGTTTCATCGACGCCTAACATCTTGTCAATCTTCATGTCGTCGCGTCGCGCGGCGACGTCGTCGCGCATCCGCTGCAGGATGGCTTCGAGGTGCGGCTGCCAGTGCGCCTCGTCCAGTTCGGAGAGGCGAAAGACATCGTGCAGGATGCCGGGGTCGGTGTTTCCACTCAGGGTTACGCCGTCGAGCGAAAAGTCGCGCCCCATGACGGCGCGGACGCTCGATAAGAAGGAGTTGACATGAATGCGGTCGCGGCAACGCAGCAGCGTGCCGTCAATGTCGAAGAGATACGCATCCTGTGCGTCCCAGCGGAAGCCCTCGCGCACAAAAACGCTGGGTTGAGATTGAATGGAAGCCACGTTTGTTGTTTGCCCTTAGTATTCAGAGTAAAGCAGGGCGCAGAGCTGGAGATTCCCAAAATTCCGGAAAAGTCAGCGCGCGATCTGCCTAACTTCAAATACAGGACGCTCGCTGCGGCTGGGGCGCTTGAGGCCACGGCGAATTTGTGACGGATCGATCTGAAGTTCCGCGATGGTGCGGCTGAGCGTGTTGCGGTGCATGCCAAGCTCCTTGGCCGCCTTGCACTGGTTTCCCCTGTGGTGCGCAAGTACTTCAACGAGAAAGCGCTTCTTAAATTCCCGGACTGCTTCGTTGTAAGTGATGCCGCCGGCGTGCATTTGGGTCACAAGGCTGTCCAGTTCGCGTTTCACTTCGTGTCCTCTTTCTTTTTATTCTTATGCGCGGGTTGGTCCCGCTTTGCTTACGGTGATTACTAGCGTCGCTGCCGGTTTGAGCCAGTGTGGCTCGGATTTACGAAGGTTGGTTACGCCATCACGGATACGCAGTTCCAAGTTCTCGGGAGCCAGGGCGGACACTTTGTGCGCGGCGGAAAGGAAGCATGGCGCCAGGCGCGACCGCTGAAACCAGGTGGCCCTGGGGAAGAAAGCCGCAATGACCAGCACCGCAATGGTGATCAGCACAAAGCCCTTGGCGAAACCGAAGACCGAGCCCAGAAAACGATCTGCCCACCCAAGTCCGATTGCGTGTACCGACCATCGCACCACCCTTCCCAGAATACCGGCCAGGAGCATGACTCCAAGCGCGATCAACAAAAAAGACAAAGCTCCGGCTGCCGGAAGCGAGTGGATCCAGTGCGTGAGCCACGGCAGCAGTCTCTGGTAGTTCCAACTGGCAAGTACAAACCCGATGATAATGCCAGCCAGCGAAAAGACTTCCAGAAAGAATCCATTTTTTGCCGCAGACAGCACGGAAACCAGCAAAACGATAACGATCAGCCAGTCGATAAGCACCATCTACGACTTTACAACGACAACGAGGTTCCGGTTAAGAGCCGGAAGGCCTCAAGGTACTTCTCCTGTGTCCGCGCAACGACATCGGGCGGAAGTGCGGGCGCAGGCGCCTGCTTGTTCCACTGAATACTTTCGAGGTAATCCCGTACAAACTGTTTATCGAAGGAGGGCTGCGGCCCGCCGGGCGCATATAGATCGCGTGGCCAGAAGCGCGAAGAGTCGGGTGTAAGCACCTCATCTGCCAGGATGATGCCCTCCGCCGCGTGGCCGAATTCGAATTTGGTGTCGGCCAGGATGAGGCCGCGCTGCTCGGCGTATGCCGATGCCTTGCTGTAGATGGCAAGGGTAAGGTCACGGAGTCGCTCGGCCGTGTGCGCACCGACACGGGCAACCATGTCGTCAAACGAGATGTTCAGGTCGTGCTCGCCGTCGAGACTTTTACTGGCGGGAGTGAAGATGGGCTCAGGCAGGCGGTCGGACTCGAGCAGGCCGGAGGGAAGTTGGATGCCGCAGACCGCGCCGGTGGCCTTGTAGTCCTTCCAGCCGGAGCCGGAGAGGTAGCCGCGCACCACACACTCGACGGGGAACATCTGGGCGCGCTTGACCAGCATGGAGCGGCCTTCCAGTTCGTCGCGGTATGCAGCCAGTTCTTTAGGATATTGGTTCAGGTCGGCGGTGATGAGGTGATTCGGAACAATGTCCTGAAGAAACTTGAACCAGAAGAGGGAAAGCTGAGTAAGGACCTTGCCTTTGCCAGGGATGCCATTCGCCAGCACGTGATCGAAGGCGGAAATGCGGTCGGTTGCTACGAGAAGAAGCTGTTCCCCTACGGTGTAAATGTCACGTACCTTTCCGCGCGCGTAGAGGGTGAGAGGAGCGAGTTCGGTTTCAGTGAGCGCGGGCAATGCAGGCCTTCAAGAAGAAAGGAGTAGAACTCCGATTCTGAATTCCCCAGCGAACTTTGTCAACGGAGGAATGCAGAAAAGGATATTCCAAGGACGCATGCAGCCCCAAATCCGTAAGTGCGAACGGTTTCAGGGCTGGCAGCGTCAATGGTTTTCGCTCAGGAGCGCACGCACAGCGTCCTGGTAGGTCCAGTCGACAGGGACAGGAGCGTAGTTACTTTCGGTTTCGGTGGTGTCGATCACAAGTGACTTGAAGAGCAGGATGGTGCCGCGGAGATTGAGGCGCAGGAGGCTCTGCTCCCAATGCCCCTGGCCTACGTCCTTCTGCTCGACGAGTATGGTTCCGCCCTGGTAGAGGCGCCCGAAGATACCCCAGCCGAATTCAACGTCGGAGATGAGATGCACGTTCAGCCGCACCATGCGCTGCTCCCGTTGGTCGATCCAGAGCTCTCCAGCCATGCCGTGCAGGACCTCGGCCTGACGATCGGGAGGATCGAAGTTGGGATCCGGCTCCATCTTGAAGCGGTAGCAAGGGCCGTTGGAGCCCTGCACCATGCCTTCGTACTGGTAGATGAACGCGGTAGGCAGCAGGCGAAGCATCTCATTGGCGCGATTGGAGTCAGCCTGCTCCTTTTTCAGCCGGTGTGCCTGAAGTTCGGGGTGCGCGAGCAGATTTTGCAGGCGATGCATCTCTGCTGCGTCGGCGGCTGGAGACAGGGGCTTATCGTTGATAGCGATCAGGCGTGCCACGTCGCCCTGAGTTGTTTCGATGATTTCCTTGGTGGTGACCTTACCGTTGTCGTCCTTGCGCAGCGTATAGCGGAAAGGGTGATTGTCGCGGGCATGGAGCTCGTTATAGGCCGCATCCCTTACGATCTTCCCGGGGTTAACTTTCTGTGCGGAGACCGTTGCGGCCAGGGCGAAGGAAAGAAGTAAAGCTGCGCATGAGGCGCGTCGAAACTGAGAAATCATCCGTTCCTTTCAAACCCAGCCTATTGATTTAGACGCGGGCAGGAGAGCTGAGGTTTGTCTGTCGTCCTGCCGGAGTGAAGGTCAGGGCTGACAGGTGTCCTTAAAACTTTATACAATCCCATCATGAATCGCGTAGTGCCTAGTAAGTCTTATCGTGTAGTGCTAGTTGCGGCGCTTATGGTTTCTGCCGTGGTATTTGGGCAGGAATGGAACCGGGGACGCAAGTACAAGCCACCGCCGCCGACTTCAAAAATTACAGTAACGGTCCTCACGGCGTTTGACGGCAAGCCGATTGAAAATGCTTCCGTAGTCTTTCATCCGCTCGACAAGAAGGGCCACGATGAAGGTGGCATGGAGATGAAGACCGACGAGAACGGCAAGGCAACGCTGGACCTGATTCCAATCAACAGTCGACTGCTGCTGCAGGTGCTTGCAACCGGCTACCAGACCTTCGGGAACGATTATGAGATCAAGAGGGCGAGCCGGAATATTACCGTCAAGCTACGGTTTCCGGCGCAGCAGTATTCGATATACAGGAAGCATCCCAAGGCCCAGGTAGGGGGACCGAAGCCCGAAGAAAAGCGAGAGAAGGCGCCAAGCGGGCTACCGCCCGGTACGACGGAGTAGATTTTTTGAGCAGTGGGCCTGTTTCGGTGATTCCGAGGCAGGCCTTTTTGCGTTTTAATCGAGGCGGTATTTAGTTTCTGCGAGTCGATAGAGCGGACGCCACACCAGGCGGTTGACGGTGACTACCATGAGCGCCATGATGATGGTGGCGAGCAGCAGTGTGGGGAAGTCACCGCGGTCGCTGGCGGCGCTGATTTGAGCCCCAAGGCCAAGAGTGGTGAGCGTTTTGCCCTGAATATGGAAGTATTCGGCGACGATCGAGGCGTTCCATGCGCCGCCTGACGCCGTGACCAGTCCGGTGATGAGGAAGGGGAAGATGCCGGGCAGAATGACGGTGGTCCATCGCTGCAGGCTTCTAAAGCGGAAGAGGCTGGCGACCTCTTTCAGGTCGGAGGGGATGGCCATGGCTCCGGCGATTACGTTGAACAGGATGTACCATTGCGCGGCGAGCATCATGAGCGCGATGGAGCCGATGCCGAGTCCCAGTCCGCGGTTCATGAGGGCCAGCAAGAGGACAGGGAACAAGGCTGTTGCCGGGAAGGACGCGGCGATCTGCGCGAGCGGCTGCGTGAAATGCGCAATGCGCGGGTTGAATCCGATGGCGACGCCGACGGGGATGGCCCAGAGCGAGGCCAGCAGCAGAGAGATATTGACGCGGAGGAATGTTGCTCCGGCGCCTTCCAGCAACGAGATGACCTGGTGCGTCTGTATGTGACGCAGCAGCAACGCCGCATGAAAGGCCGCGACAGCGATTGCGGTGAAGACTCCGATGCCGGCGAAGAGCATGACCAGCGTGACCGAGCGGCGGCGTGCCGGACGCCGGGCCTCCTCTTTTTTTGCGACGTAATGGTCCTGACGCCGGGCGAAGTAGCGGTACACGCCTTCGCCGAGGGGTTCAAATGTGCGGCGGTGCATGTAGCGGAGCACATTGGAATTGCGGAGGATGTGCAAAATGGGCGACTGGATACGGTCAGCGCTTTCAACATTTTCAAACTTGAATTTGTCGGACCAGGCGATGAGCGGACGCCACAGCAGCTGATCGGTCAGCACAATGATGAGAACCATGGTGATGAGGCCGTAGATGAGGGCGTGTGTGTCTCCATTGGACGCGGCGGTCTGCAGGTAGGAGCCGAGGCCGGGCAGGCGGAAGTTGCGGCTGCCGACGGGAAACATTTCGCAGACGATGAGGAAGAACCAGCCGTTAGCGACCGAGACCATGGAGTTCCAGACGAGGCCGATGGCGGCGTAGGGCAGCTCGAGCTGAAAGAGGCGCTGGACAGCGGAAAAGCGGTTGATGGTGCAGGCCTCGTGCAGTTCACGGGGAATGGATTTGATGGAGCTGTAGAAGCTGAAGGCCATGTTCCAGACTTCGCCGGTGAAGATGAGCAGGATAGCTCCGAGCTCAATACCGATTTGCCGGGAAGGGAAAAGGGACATCATGGCGAGCATGACTCCGGGCAGAAAGCTGAGCACCGGGATGGACTGCAGGATGTCGAGGGTGGCGACCATCAGGGCTTCCACGCGTCGGTTGTAGGCAGCGATGTAGCCGTAGGCAATGGCAAAGACAAGGCTAATGATGTACGCGATGAAAATGCGTACGGTTGAGTAGAACGCGTACAGGGGAAGATGCGAGGGCGAGCGCTGGATGATGACTTCAGGAATGGCGCTGCTGAACCAGAAGCGGGCGATCCAGATGATGGCGTAGAAAGCGGCGAGCAGAGCCGCGGCTATGCTGAGGTCGAGAACGAACGGCCAGGTGCGCTCGACGATGAATTCACGTGAGAATGTATGACGTACACTCACTCAGTCTCCTCAACGGACGGCGCAGCCTCCTCGGTTTCCGGCAGAATGAAGCGGCGCCGGCCGGCGTCGAAGTCGAAGAGCTCGGAGTAGCGGCCCCAGTTGATGGCGGTTTCGAGTTGACGCTCGGTTTCCTCCTCGCTGAACTGCTCATCGAGCATGTCGAGGAAGAATTCCTGGGGAACGGTGTGGTCGTTTTTGTTGTTGAGGGCGCGGGTGATCTGGCGCAGAAGCAGCACGTGTTCGACGGCGGCCTGCCGGAAGATTTCCTTCTGCTTGAGGATTTCCGATTCCGCAAACAGGAGTCCGGCGGGGGTGATGACGGCGTCGCCCTCTTCAACGCGCAGGAAGCCGAGCAGGACGGCGGCATCGACAATGGGGAACAGGTCGTCGATCTCAAAGCCGAGCTCGTCGGCCAGGCGATAGATATCGGCCCGCCCGCTGCCGTCCCTGCCGGTGAGGTCGATGATGAGTTCAAGCAGACCTGCGATGCCTCCGGGGCGCGCGTGCGGCAGCATTTCGTAGCGCATCTGCCGCTGGTCGCGGATTTTGCGGCCCGGGGCCAGCGTTGGCATCGCGGCAGGTGCGACGTCCGGGCGGGTGAGCACCTTGTAGATGTAATCGACAAGCTGGGTGAAGGCCTGGCTCTTGCGGTCACGGGGATGAGCCAGGGCGGTGACCTTGAAATCGGTGCGGACGTGGCCGGGATTGCGGCCCAGCACAATGATGCGGTCGGCAAGCAGCACGGCTTCCTCAATATTGTGGGTAACGAGGAAGATGGACTGGGTGGGAATCGTCTTTTTGTGCCACAGTTCCATCAACTCGCTGCGAAGGTTTTCAGCCGTGAGGACGTCGAGGGCGGAAAAGGGCTCGTCCATAAAGAGGACTTCCGGTTCGACGACGAGGGCGCGCGCGAAACCGACGCGCTGGCGCATGCCTCCGGAGAGCTCTTTGGGGTAGGCGGCTTCAAACCCGTCCAGACCGACGGTGTCGAGAATCTTAAGGCTGCGGTGCCGGCGCTCTTCAGGGTCGAGCCCCCGCGCGACGAGCGGGGCCTCCACATTTTCAAGCACGGTGAGCCAGGGGAACAGTGCGAAGCTCTGAAAAACGATGGATACGTTGATCTGGACTTTGGATATGGGCTGGCCGTGCCAGAGGACTTCTCCGCCAGAGGGGCGCGAGAGGCCGGCAAGCATGCGCAGGAGAGTGGATTTACCGGAGCCGGAGGGGCCGAGCAGGGCGACGATTTCGCCGGGGACGATGGAGAGGTCCGTCGGCGAGATTACCTGGATGCGGTTCTCGCTGGGATGCGCGTAGAACTTCTCCACCTGCTGTGCGCGAATGATTGGTTCGCTCATAGGCAAATCTTCCACTCAATAAAACTCGGTGCAGACATAACAGCGGCACGGTTGCGGACGGCCATTCCTGGTGTAGAGTGTGATTCTGGCCACGCTACACTGATTGTAAGTTGCTAAGATTAGAGGAAGATGAAGCATCCCTCTGTGCCAAGCGTATCATCGTACTAGCAGAATCTTGAGCGGAGCAGGATATTTTTGCACTGTGGAAATGAGTTTGCCCCGGTGTGTGTTAGATGCAGGACGAATGCCGGTCTATCTTCTGAAAAGAAAGTGATGTGAGCGAGCGAATGCCCGAGATCCCAGCGAAGCCCAAAGTACTCGTTGCAGATGACGAACGAGTGATTGCCGATACCCTTGCCATTATTTTGAATCAGAGCGGATTTGAGGCGACAGCTGTATACAGCGGCGAAAGAGCGGTGGAAGTCGCCGAAGAGCTTCGTCCGGACATGCTGATCAGTGATGTCATCATGACCGATTTGAACGGCATAGATGCGGCCATCCGGGTTCGCGAGATGTTGCCCTCGTGCAAGATTCTGCTGTTCTCCGGCCAAGCGGCCACGGCGGACCTTCTGGAGCGCGCGCAAGAGAAAGGCCACCAGTTCGAGATTCTGGCCAAGCCGGTTCACCCGCAGGATTTGCTGGCGAAGCTGCGAAGCTGAGTCCGGCGAGTGGTATCAAGTTTCAGGGGTGGCTGTAGTAATCCGCAGCCACCCTAAAACTTTATGCGGGCCCAATTCCTGTCCTTCTTCCTGCTGTTTACGCCCGGTGCCGCAGTGTGCCCGGCGCGGAAGCGCCTGCGCAGGGGAGTGGATCTAGACGTCCCTGCGGCCTTCGAGGGCGCGGGTCATGGTGACTTCATCGACATATTCGATGTCGCTGCCGGCGGGAACGCCGGTGGCGATGCGGCTGATGCGGGTTCCGTTGTGGCGAAGGGTCTGGGCGAGGTAGTGCGCGGTGGCTTCACCCTCGACAGTAGGGGAGGTAGCGAGAATCACCTCGTCGATTTCATCGCGGTCGATGCGGGCCTGTAGGCTTCCTGTGCGGAGGTGCTCCGGGCCGACCCCATGCAGGGGTGACAAAGTGCCGTGGAGAACGTGGTAGACGCCGGTGTAGCTGCGGGTCTTCTCAATGGTGGCGATGTTGGTAGGCTCCTCTACGACGCAGACGAGGCGCTGGTTGCGGGTGGGGCTGGCGCAGTAGAGGCAGGGATCGACGTCCGTAATGTTGTTACAGATGGAGCAGAGGCGCAGGCTGGCCTTGACCTGGCGCACGGCTTCAGCGAGTGCCTCGGCATCCTCGGAACTGGAGCGCAGGATATGGAATGCGAGCCGTTGGGCACTCTTGGCGCCGATGCCGGGCAGTTTGCACAGCTCCTCGATGAGCCGCGCCATAGGTTCTGCGAATCGTGACAAACAAGCCTCTCGTGGGGAAGGTTACAGCGTATTGTAAACAGCGGCGAGGAACAGGGGGGACGACATTGCTCCGTGCGACCACTGGCTGTCGAGCTCAGCGGTGACCCCGGCCGCTTCGATCTGATGGATGGACTGGCCCGCGATCTTAAGTTTTTCGATGCGGTTGGCGTAGGTGGTGAGCATCTCGCGATAGGCGGCGAGATCGGCCTTACTGCCGAATTTGCCGTGGCTGGGAATGATTTTGGTGTGGTCGTCGGCCAGGCTGAGGACGCGATCGACACCCTGGATCATGCCGTTGATGGTGCCTCCGGAGGTGGTTTCGATGAAGGGATAGTCGGCGTTGAACCAGAGTTCTCCGGCATGAATGACATTGGCGTTGACGAAGTGGATGAATACATCCGAGTTGGTGCTGGCATTGGGCGCGTGGACGAGATCGAGCTGATCGTTATTGATGTAGAGGGTTTCCCTGTTTCGGAAGGTTTCCTGCGGCAGGGCGCTGGCAGACGCCGCGGGTAATTCGAGGTTGAAGGCGGGAATCTGGCGGGGGCCGGCAAGGCGGAGGCGGATGTTTTCCTGCCCGAGGATGAACGCTCCGGCGGCGTGGATTGCCGCATTGCCGTCGGTATGGTCGAAGAGCCAGCTGGTGTTGGTAAGCAGACGGACCGGGTGGGGCGCCAGGTGGGAGAGCGTGTCCAGAAGGTGGCTTGTGCCGGTGGCCATGCCGGAGTCGATGAGCAGCTTGCCGTCAGGGCCGGCAAAAGCGACGACGTTCGCTCCAACGCTTTGGAGAAGGAAGATAGTATCCGTGATCTTTTTGACGTGGATCTTTGCGACAGCCGCAGAGGCACGCATGGACTGCAGCAGAGTCGTCCGCTGCGAGGCTTCCGGTGCGGTTTGGCTAGGCTGGGCGGCAAGCAGGAGACGACGCGAGGCCACCACTGAGGCAGCAGCTATCGCCGAGTTTGCGAGAAAAGTGCGTCGCGTGATCATGGATGTGTGAGCCGTAGCCAGCGGCCCGCTGCAAGAATTAGATGCCGCCTAGAAGAGGCCCGGTGGAAGGTTGAGCCCGCCGAGCATTCCCTGCATGTTGGATTTAAGCAATTCATCCGCACGGCGGCCAGCCTCGTTGAACGCGGCGACGATCAGGTCTTCGAGCATTTCCACATCGGGCGTGGGTCCGCTGAGGCTGGCGACGGCGGCAGGATCGATGGTAATTTTGAGGACTTCCTTTTTGCCGTTCATTTTGATTGTCACGGCTCCGCCGCCGGAGGAGGCCTCAAGGATGGTCTGGCCGAGCTTTTGCGACATTTCCTCCTGCATCTGTTTGGCCTGGCCGAGCATTTGCTGAATCTTTAAGAGGTCCACTGCTTAATCTCCTGAACTAGGGTCTGCTGACTCTATTATGGCTGCCGCCCTAATAGAGTGTTGGCAGACCCTCACTTACTTTTTTCTCTGAGGTCGAGCACGCTGCGAACTTCCGCATGGAAGAGCTCCTGCGCCTGCTTGACCAGGGGGTGATCGAGCGCCTGGGCCTGGATGCTGCCTAATGGGGCGCGCCTGGGGCCGGTCGGCTTTGCGGCGGAGGAAGTGTTTTCGCCGGGGATGAAGTGGAGTTTGCGCTGAACTCCGATGGAGCGAAGGGTGTCACGGCAGATTTTTTCGGCTTCGACGCTGAAGGTGAGACCGAGCATGGTTTTACGGATAGAGACCTCGACCTCTATGCTGCCGGCCCCCTTGGGCGTCCACTTGGATCTGCCGAGAAGGACAGCGGCGGTGCTGTGTCCGGCGGAGTCGAGCGCGGTGATGATGGCTTCCTGAATCTGGTCAAGGTTGAGATCGGCGGAGGTTTCGGGGGCAGCGTCAGCGGCGAGAGCGAGTGATCCGGAGGTGCTTTCCGGCGGGGTGCCGGGAGCCGGCGCAGAAAGCGCTTTGACGGGTGCGGCCTCTGCGGCGCGGGAGGCGGTTTCAAGAGGCGTGAGCGCGCGCGGAGCCAAAGTGGCGGATTCGCCAGTGATCTTGCGGTTACGGTCAGCCTCAAAGGGCGAGAAGGCGGGCTTAGGCGGTTCCTGCGGGGTAGCGGTGCGTGCTGCAGATGGCCGCGCCGGGGCCTGGCGGCCCGCAGGAGGCTGTTGGCGGGGTGCGGCCGGGCCTTTGCCTGTCGTGGGCACGGGAAGCTTGCTGAGGAACTCCTCGACGGGCAGCAGGCGTCCGAGATGCACCAGTTTGATGAGGCCGAGCTCGAGGTGGAAGCGCTGCTCCTGCCGGTAGTTGAGCTCGTCGAAGGTGCGGAGCATGATCTGGAGGAAGCGGGTGAGGTCTTCCTCAGAGAAGAGCGCGGCGGAGCGGGCGGCACGGGCGCGTTCGTCGGGGGAGATTTGCAGCAGCTCGGAGGTTTCGCCATCGATGCGCGCCATGAGCGTATTGCGCAGGTAGTGGACGAACTGGCGGGCGAGCTGGGAGGGGCTGTTTCCGGCGTTGAGGTGGCGGTTGACCTCTTCGATGACGCTGGCGGTGCGGCCTTCGCCGATGGCCTCCATGAGCCGCTCGAAGACGGCGTTGGGGACGGTGCCCATCAGCTCGCGGATCTGCTCGGCGTCCAGGTGCGGGTGGCCATCCTGCTGCGAGGCGGAGGCAATGGCCTGATCCATGATGGACAGGGCATCGCGCATGGAGCCGTCACCGGCTTCGGCAAGCTGCGCGAGAGCAGCGTCTTCGGCGAGGATGCCTTCTTTGGAGGCGATATCGCGGAGCTGGCCGAGAATATCGTCGAACTTAACGGCGTGAAAGCTGAAGTGCTGGCAGCGGGAGCGGATGGTCTGCGGTATGTCCTCCGGCTGCGTGGTGGCCATCATAAAGACAATGTGATCGGGAGGCTCCTCAAGGGTCTTGAGCAGGGCATTGAAGGCCGCGTCAGTGATCTGGTGGGCTTCGTCGAGGAGGTAGATTTTGAAGCGGTCGCGTGCCGGTCGGTAGCGGGCAGCGTCGCGCAGCTCACGGATTTCGTCGATGCCGCGGTTGGTGGCGGCGTCAATCTCGATGACGTCGACGGCGTTGCCGGCGCGGATTTCGGTGCAGGAGTCGCAGATTCCGCAGGGCTCGGGCGTGGGGCGCTCGGATGCGCCGATCTCCGTGCGGCAGTTGAGGGCCATGGCGAGGATGCGCGCGATGGTGGTTTTGCCGATGCCGCGATGGCCGGAGAAGATATATCCGTGGGCCACGCGGTCTTGCGCGAGCGCGTTGAGCAGCGTACGGGTGACGTGATCCTGCCCGATAACGTCAGAGAAGCACTGGGGACGATACTTGCGAGCTAAAACCTGATAAGCCATGCGAAAAGTTGATTGTAACGGCAGTGAGGGGTGGGGCGCACCGCCCGGCGTCTGTGGGCCTAGCGACGCTTCTTGGCGGCGGCGCGTTTCGCGGCGCGGGTGCGGCGGGCGAGCTCTTCCCCGGAGTACATGGATTTGCGGCAGGAGCCTGCTCCGCAGTTGCAGGAGGCCTCGTCCTCGTCGCCGTCGTAGAGGTTGTAATCGTAGGTAAGCTCTTCACCGGCAGCGATGTCGCGGATGGCCTTGATCCAGACGCGGCCGCGAATTTCGCTGGTCTCGCAATTGGGATCGCAGGAGTGATTGATGAACATGGCGATGCCGTGTCCGTCGATGACCTTTGACCCGTCTCCGATGCCGAAGAGATAGGTGGTGGGGGAGTTCTCATACTTCTCGTCGGCCTGGTCCTTGGAGATACGGGGCCCGGTGTATTCGACAATGCGGATGCGGTTCCGGATCGGCCCGGTGGTATAGCAGCCGGCGGCGTGGATAGCGGAAGAACGGATGATGAGAGCCATGAGTTTTGATGCGAGTATACGGTATTTTCCGGAGCCACCCATTTACGGGCATGGACGGTCTAAAGTTAAGAGAGATATGAGTATTCGAAACTTGATTTGTGTGTTCCTGATGACCGGTGTCTGCGCCTTTGCGCAGCAGAGTTCGAGCTCGTCGCAAAAGCAGCAGACGGAACAGAAAAACAGCCAGTCCGCGACGCCGCAGAAGACAAAGCCGCCTGCGGCGGAGGCGAATCCTTTCCCCGAGGAGAAGTCACAGAAGGCGCAGGATACTGCCAACGGGGCAGAGAACGGGGCGAGCTCGAAGGGGTACTCTTCAAGTCGCGTAGACCTGAAGCGGTTTGCGCCGGATGCGAGCCGCACGACGCGGCTATCAAACGGGCATGGAGGGTTCATCCACAATCCTCAGCTGGCGGCGAGGGATGACAAGGTGGGGACGTTCTATTTGCAGACCCGGGGCTACAAGGGCGCCTACGACCGCTTCAAGGAGGCGAGCCAGGTGGCTCCGGAGGACGCCTATGCTGTGTACGGCATGGCGAAGGCCGCGGAAGGACTGGGGTGGGACGAGCAGGCGATTACGAACTACACGATTTACCTGGAAGCGGATCCTGAGGGGAAGCACTCCAATGAGGCCCGCAAGGAGCTGAAGAAGCTGACATCGAAGCACAAAAAGTAGCGGGCGACGCTAAAGCAAAACCAGAAATGGTGTAAGGCGGAACGGCGAATCCCTAATCGGCGCGACTATCAGGGAGCGGCGTCCCTGCACTCCCTTCAAAAATGGAAACGCCTTGCGGGAACTCTGGTTTTGCTCTAACGGTAAAAGCTCAGGTACCAGTCGATGAGCGGCTGACCGTAGAACATGGCGAAAAGGGATGCCGCGCAGAGGAAGGCTCCGAAGGGCAGCGGGATATTGCCGTCGAAGCGGCGGCGACGCACGAGGACAGCCACGGCGCAGGCGGCGGTGGCGAGGACTCCCAGAACAAAGACAAGAACGGCCTGCGAGGGGCCGAGCCAGGCGGCAATCAGCGCCATGAGCTTGGCGTCGCCGATGCCGATGCCTTCGCGGCGGCGCAGGAGCCAGTAGAAGGCGGAGATGGCGAGGAGGACTCCAGCGACGGTGATGGCCCAGCTTGCGGAAAGCAGAGCGCATTTGAGCCAGTGTTGGCACATGGCGCCGGAGTAGATGACTCCGAGAAGGATGCCGGGCAGGGTGAAGACATTGGGGAGGCGGAGGGTTTCCGCGTCCATTCCTGCGAGGCCGAGCATGATGAAGGCGAAGGCGGCCATTCCCAGGGCATGAAGTGAGGACCCGAAGCGGAGCCAGCAGAGCAACCACAGGGTGGCGGTGGCGAACTCGACGGCCGGGTAGCGCCAGGCGATGGGCTGGCGGCAGGCGCGGCAGCGTCCGTGCAGGAGCAGGAAGCTGAGCAGGGGGATGTTATCGCGGGCGGCGATGGGCGCATGGCAGTGCGGGCAACGCGAGCGGGGCTTTACGACCGACTCATGCCGGGGCAGCCGGGTGATGCATACGTTGAGGAAACTGCCAAAGGCCAGACCGAGGGCAATCACAAAGATGACGGCTAAGGCTTCCATGTTCTCCTGCGGCAGTATATGACGGGCTGGGTTAGATTTGAGATATGCCTAGTTCCAATGCAAAGGATAAGCCGAGTCCGAATGGGGCCGAAAGCTTTGGCGAAGCGGTTGCGATCATGCACCGGCTGCGTGCTCCGGGTGGGTGTCCGTGGGACCGCGAGCAGACGTTTGAGACGATTCGGAAATACACCCTGGAAGAGACCTACGAGGTCTTTGACGCAATTGAGAGGCGGGACTGGCCGGAGCTGAAGGACGAGCTTGGCGATCTTCTGCTGCAGGTGCTTTTCTATGCCGAAATGGCGGCGGAGGAAAGCCATTTCAGCATCGGTGAGGTGATCGAAGGGCTGAACCGGAAGCTGGTGCGGCGCCATCCGCATGTGTTTGGCGAAGAGGCTGCGGCACGGGCAGGGAATCAGGCGGTGGGACTGGAGACGGAAGGGATTGATGCGTCGCAGGTTCTGCGGAACTGGGAAGAGATTAAGAGACGGGAGAAAAAGCAGAAAGCCTCGGCTGGGCAGGAGATGGCAGGGCGTCTGGAGGGAATTCCGCGGTCAATGCCCGCGTTGATGGAAGCGGGCAAGCTGGGCTCAAAGGCGGCGAAGGCAGGCTTTGACTGGCCGGATGTGCAGGGCCTGCTGGACAAGCTGCGGGAGGAGACGGCGGAACTTGAGGCGGAGATTGCAAAGGGCGAAGCAGCGCGCAAGAAAGCCGGAGAAGAGCTTGGCGATCTGTTGTTTACGGCGGTGAACCTGGCCCGGCATTTGAAGGTGGATCCGGAGCTGGCGCTGCGGGACACGAATGCGCGGTTTCGGAGCCGGTTTGGGGCCATGGAGAGGGAATCGGCGCGGTCATTGGAAGCGGTGGAAGCGGAGGAACTGGAACGGCTGTGGGCCAACGCCAAACGGGCCGAGCGGGGGGAATAAGCCACGGGCAGAAGGGATTTTGTCCACGTTATCCACATGCCGTGGAGGTTTTGCCCATGATCGAGAGACAGCGGTTATGGTGTATTCTTCTTGCGTCTGCACAGCGGCAACTCCCGCCATAGGCAAGTGTGGATGATTTGCCAGCATCCTCAGGATGAACTCGGCTTCCTGGACTGGCCGTTACAGGTTTCAACAGGACAAAGAAGACTTCCGGCTTTCAACTCGGAACCCTTACAGTTTTACCCGACGGTCATCCATGAGAATCGACGCAATCTTTCTGAATGAACTGCACATCCCCCTTGTTCAACCCTTTGTAACCAGCTTTGGCGCGACCACCATGCGGCGCGTTCTGCTTGTGGAGTTGAAGGCCGAAGGCCTGACGGGCTGGGGCGAGTGCGTGGCGGGTGAGCACCCCTACTTCTCAGAAGAGTCCATTGACACGGCCTGGCAGGTCCTTCTGCAGGAGCTGGCCCCGTCGCTGGCGGTTGCGGAGCCGGAGCACGCCGGAAAGTGTCCAGGGATATTTAAGCGTGTGCGCGGGAACCGCATGGCCAAGGCCGCGCTGGAGAATGCGGTGTGGGACCTGGAGGCGCAGATGCGCGGGATTCCACTGGCGGAGCTGCTGGGCGGGATCAGGGAAAAGATTGTGTGCGGCGTATCGATTGGGATTCAGCCGACGCTGGACCTCGAGATGGCCGAGATTGAGAAGGAACTGGCCGCCGGGTATCAGCGCATCAAGCTGAAGTGCAAGCCGGGCTGGGATACGAACGTGTTTGAAGCTGTCCGGAACCGCTGGCCGGACATCATGCTGAGTTGCGACGCAAACTCCGCCTACCGGTTGAATGATGCGGACCATATTGCCTCGTGGGATGATTTTGATTTGCTGATGATTGAGCAGCCGTTGTGGGCTGACGATTTCTACTTCCACTCCATGCTGCAGAAGCGGCTGGCCACGCCGATATGCCTGGACGAGTCGATCCGAAACCGGCGGGACGCGCTGGCGGCGATCGACATGGAGTCGTGCCGGATTATCAACATCAAGGTAGGCCGCGTGGGCGGCTTCAGCGAGGCTATCGCCGTCCACAACGCCGCGCAGGAACGTGGGATCCCGGTGTGGTGCGGCGGGATGCTGGAGACAGGCATTGGGCGAGCACACAACATCGCGCTTTCGTCGCTCGAGAACTTCCGGCTGCCGGGGGACGTTTCCGCCTCAAAGCGGTACTGGAAGGAAGACATTATCGAGCCGGAGGTCGAGGTCTCCCAACAGGGCGAGATTCAGGTTCCGGATACGCCGGGGCGGGGCTTTGAGGTTCGTGAAGACCTGGTAGAAGCGCTGACCGTACGCCGGGAAGAAGTGAAGGCCCTGGCGCTGGCCTAAAAGCGCTTTCCGCGTCAATAGGACTGGCCGTTCAGGCCGATTGATTTTCCAAAACAGCCTCGTCCTGAGCGGCGGGGAGGAACTCCTGTTCGCAATTGCGGACTTCGCGTCTGGCGGCGGACAGGGCCTGCTCCGCTTCCTGGAGGACGATGAGAGGTGTTCGTCCACGGCTTTGCGCCAGGCCAATGCTGACGGTGATCTTGATTCTTCCCTCGCCAGCAGCGAACGGCGCCTGGAGCATGACGGTGCGAATACGGCTGGCCAGACGCCGGGCCTGGTGTGCTTTGCAGCCGGGCATGGCGATGAGAAATTCGTCGTCTCCGATGCGGCCGAGCATGTCGTAGCTGCGCATGTGGCGGCGGAGGCGACGGGCCATCTCCTGCAGTATCTGGTCGCCGGCCTGGTGACCGCATTGGCGATTGATTTGGGAGAAGTTATCAAGGTCCAGCAGGAGAAAGCTGAGAGGCGTGTTCATACGCTGAACACGGTCGGTCTCAGAGAATAGAAGACTGAGAAGGGACTCGCGGTTCCAAAGCCCGGTGAGGGTGTCGCGCAGCGAATGAAGGCTGGCGGCCTGGACGCGGGCTTCGAGACGTTGGATTTGGCCGAGGACACGGTTAGCCACGCCGAGACGCATGCAGAGGTCGCTCTGCGCGGGGCCGGCATTACCGTGGTAGAGGAGGAGATCGTCGATACCGGGGTCGGCGGCAGCGAGGTTGATGGTGGACGGGTCTGCCTGCGCAGGGAGGAGTTGGATGATCCAGACCTGCTTTTCACCTCTACGGCGCTTGACGTCGACGGCGAGCTCGATGGAGTTCTGGCCGGGCAGGGAAGAGTCAAGCAGGGCGATGTCCGGGGGGTTGTCGGCGAGCAGGAGGCGATGCGCGTCAATCGAATTCTCTGCTGTTTGTATGAAATAGCCATGTCCCGTGAGATAGCCGGCAAGGTTTTGATGCAGGGTAGCGTTCGCTGTGGCGATAAGAATACTCGGTACGGTGAGAGCGGATGAAGTCATGAGTGTCTAATCGGAACTGTGGATGGAATTCTTGAGCTCCTTTGCGACGTGGATGGCGGTTTTGTAGTGGAGGGCAACATGCGTTGTGGGCGGCGCATCTGAGGCAACAGGAATCCCCAGCAGAAGAGAGCATTCGGGAAAACCATAGTGCAATTCAGCCATAGGAGTGTATCCATATGCTGCCGAGGGTCACGACAACCCACGCGATTCCGCAGCGGCTCCCGGCCGGCAACGGCTGCCCGGAGGTGACCACGGTGCGGTGCAGCTACTGCATGACTGTGCTGGGCGAAGCGCATGACTTGTGTCACAAGCTGCAGATGCAGAAGGCGCATCGCTGCAAGGCGAAGCGGCAGATGAAGAAGCCTTCCGCGTCTGTGCCTTACAACTGAAGGCAGAGCATCCATGCCGCAACGATTTTTACGGCATGGATGGTGCATCATAGGCGAAATGTGAGGCACATAAAACATGTACGGTGTTAACTATGAGAGTATAAACATCATGAGCTACTTTAAGGTGCGTGGAAATATCCACAGCATTGGGGCTTGGTTCTATTGATTTATGGATAAAAAATCCCTATAATAGAAGAGTTTGGGGCCAGCCCGGCAGGACCCCATGTACTGCCCCCCAGCCGGAAAACCTTAATCATCTAAGGATGTAGACACTAAGATGGCAAAACGTCGTGGAAACCCAAACTGGGGCAAGCCGGAGCCTATTGGTCCGGTTGTCCCGACTGTGACCTCATTTGAGCAGGTGGTCAAGGAATATAAGCTCACACCTGATCAGTACCTTCGCTCCACTCGTCTGCGTGAGTGGGCGCGGCGCAACCGGAACTCGAAGTACATCCCTGAGACTCTTCTTGAGGCCTGGGGCTTCGAGATCGAGTCGACCCTGTAAGCCGGGGGAAATTTTAAGAGGAAACGCCGCCTGCGGGCGGCGTTTCTGTTTGTGCGGTGCGGGATCGGATAGTTTTGTGTAAATTCTTGATTCTATTGCATGTCTGGTTTTGTGATTTTGGTCTAAGTTATTGATTCTGCTAGTTGTTCCGGTAAGGTATTGATTCTGAAGGGAGTCGGCTGTGAATGGCGGTAAGTTTTTGATTCTGTTGAATGATCGCGTAAGTTCTCTGCTTGCAATGGATTGCCGTGCCTCGCGGTGGGGTGGCTGGGCGCGGGTTGGGGGATGAATGCGGGCATTTTTGCGGCTCCGGTGCAACGGAAAAAGGCCGCGCCCTGATGTTGCAGGGGCAGCCCTGGGATTTTTGGTTCTCTTTCTATTATAGCGAATTGGAATAATTCAGATGCATTTCTAAGTTGCTGTTGGGATGTGAGTTAGAAGATTTATGGCTTGACAGGGGTTGGGCTATGGAGCGGGCGGCTGGTGATGCGGTCAGTTAAAGCCCGGTCGACTGAAAAGCGGCCAGCGGGGCGGCAATATGGTGCGGATCGCTGTAGTTTGCGTACGGAGCTGAGGAAGCGGCCCACGGTGCTGGCGTAGTACCTGGCCCCGAAGTAGTCGTTTCCTGATTCGGAGTCGCGTTCTTTGCCGGTGTACAGGTTCTCCGTGGGAGCTGGCCCGCAGGTCTCCCCGCCGCGTCCCCAGCCAGTCGTTGAGGTAGTAGTGCGTCTTGTTGGTGTCGTCGGTGGCGATCAGCGCTCCGTTGGCCCACACATTGGTGTGCACCAGCGACACGCTCCCGCCAGAGCCCGGAGTGAACTCGCTCAGCCGGATGGCCCGTGATCTCAGGTCTGAGAAGCGAGACCCAGGGCACCCGGTGCTGGCGCTGGCAGGAAAAGGGAAGTGGTAGTCGAGATACATCTGAGGCTGAAAGATTGTGCTCTTGACATTCCATGCTCTGCAATATAGAGTACTCTGTATTGAAAGGGGGTGCGTCGTGACTGGATCGGAGTATAAAGCTGCGGATGCATTGCATGAGATTGAACACACACAACAGCGGAGCGCCGTTACGTACGGGTACCGGAGGTCGTCGCCGTATTTGATTCTGTGGGGCGTGATCTGGATTGTGGGGTATACCGGGGACTATCTGCGGCCGAACTGGTGGGCGCTGTGGCCGGCGCTGATTGTGCTGGGGATTGTGGCGGGCTTCTTTTTTGGTGGACATACGGCTGCGAAGGGGTCGCGCGCGGAGGGGTGGAGGTACGGCGCGACGGCGGTGATGTTGTTCCTGTTTTTCTGGGCCACGTTTGCGGTTTTGCCGCCGAAGTCGGGTGCGGAGGTGGGGGCCTTCCTGCCGATTTTTGTGGGGCTTTGCTACTCGATATACGGGATATGGGCGCGGGCGGCGCGGATTCTAGTGCTGGGGCTGGCGGTGGGAGTGCTGACGGTGGGCGGGTATTTTTATCAGCCGCAGTACTTTCTGCTGTGGATGGCGGCGGTGGGCGGCGGCGCGCTGATTTTGGGCGGGCTTTGGCTGAGAGGAGCGTGAGCGATGGAGCAACCGAATCCCACGATTCACCAGCCGGTGCGGCTGAAGATTATGGCGGCGCTGCGTGCACTGCCTGCTCAGGAACAGCTTGAGTTCACGCGGCTGAAGGCCATTGTGGGCGCGACAGATGGCAACCTGGGCGCGCACATTGGGACTCTGGAGGCGTCGGGCTACCTGGAGGTGGAGAAGGATTTTGTACGGAAGAAGCCGCGCACGCGGGTGCGGCTATCGAAGGCGGGGCGGAGGGCTTTTGAGGAGTACGTGGCGTATCTGCGGGAGTTGGTGGAAGGGGCGTGAGGCGGCGGCGAGTGGTTCAGGCCGTTCTCCCAAGTCTAAAAAGTGAGACATGGGAGAACGGTTGATGCGGTTGCGCGGATCAGCGCAGGGTGAGGCTGTCGTTCGACGCCAGGGTTACCGGTGATGCGAAGGTGAGGCGGGTATGCGTATCTGCTTTAGCCGACTGCGCCGTCAGCGGCTGTCCTTTCAGGTGCGCGGAGGGCTGCGGGATATCCGTGGTCAGCGATACTAGCTGGAGCTTTCCGCTGGCGCAATGGATGGTCAATACGCGGCCGGCACGGGTGATGGTGCCGAAGCCTGACGCCGTGACCCAGGGCGCATGGAAGTCGCCCGGCGCGGTCGGGATGAGCGAGAGCGAGGCGTTGGGGACATCGGGCTTGAAGCCGGTGGCGGCGAGCATGGTGGCCCAACTGCTCATGGCGCGGGAGTAGTGGCCGCCGCACTCGACCTGGTTCCAGGGGCGGCCGGCGCGGAGGTAGCGGCGGTGGGTGGCTTCGACGATGCGGATGCCATCCTGATAGCGGCCGTGATCCATGAGGTAGGAGGCGAAGGCGAATTCGATGCCGGACCAGACTCCGCCAGCCTGAAAATTAGTGACTGCGAGCAGGCCGAGTCCTCCTTTGGGGGCGGTGGCGTTGTGGAGGCCGAATTCAGAATTGAAATTATTTTTGACGATGGCGGCGAGGGCGCGATCGAGGTTGTCGCGGGAGATGGTTGAGGGCAAGCCGATGAGGTGCGAGAACCACTCGCCGGAGGTCTGGTCGGCCATGCAAAGCTCGTCGCGCATGGATCCGTCGGCCCACAGGCTGTAGTAGCTGCCATTGAAGAGCATGCGGTCAAAGGTGGCCGAGGCTTTCGCGAGCACGGCGGTCCAGCGTTTTGCGTAGTCCGGTTGGTGGACGCTTTCGGCGATGCGGATGGCGGCGCGAAGGGCCCCGATCCAGAGGGAGGCAACGTAGGATGGGGTGCCGCGCATGCTCCACTGGTCGTAGGTTTGCAGGCCAGTGTTGCGGTCGGGCAGGCCGTCGTTGTTGGTGTCGAGGGAGCCGGTGTAGTCCATGGCGCGCACGATATGCGGCCACATGGAGTTGAGGTAGCCCTCGTCTCCGGTCCACAAGTAGTCGCGGTAGGTCATCATTACGAATTGCGGGTTCATATCGACGCGGTCAAAGCCGCGGTCGACGCGATCAAGCTCGCCGGAGAAGTTGTGAGGAACCTGGCCGAGCTTGTTCTGGTAGGCGATGATGCGCTTCATCTGCGAGGTTTTTAATTCCGGGAAGAGGGCGATAATCGGGAAACTGCCTTCATAGTCGACGTCGGTGGTGGAGAGGCCGCAGCAGCCGAGGCCCTCCCAGATGGCGTAGCCTCCGTCCTTGATCCACCAGGTGTTGAAGACCAGAGTGGAGAGCTGGCTGGACCAGGAAAAGGCGAGGGCGTCGCCAAGCGAGGTGTTGACGAGGGTTTGCGCGAAGGACTGCGTTTCCGCGCGGTGCTTGCTGTAGTTGGCGCAGAGGAAGCGATTGACATCGAGGGAATCCTTGAACCAGTTGGCGTACATGTGGCCCATTTCCTCGCCGCTGTTGGCAAGATGGTGAGGAAAGAACCAGCTGAGAGTGAAGCGCGTTTCGGTTTTTTGCCTGGGCGCGAGGTGGACAGACGAGGCCAGCGCTCCGGTGCCCCAGGTAAGGCTGGGCTTGCCGTGTCTGGGGGCGAGATTGGCGCTGACTTCCTTGAGGAGTTCGCGGCACTGTTTGGGGAAATTGTCTGGATTGGATTCCTTCGCCTCCTTGAAGACACGCGCGAGCAGGGCGTCGGAGGACAGCTCCCGGGCCTTCTGGAGGACCTGGGCATCGGAAAGTTCGTCAATCTGGGCGTCCGACAGAAGATGGAGGCTGGGGTCAGTAGAGGCCGAGGTGTTGGGCAACTGATTGTCTGTGATGAGGGGCTTCAGGAAATCCAGCAGCATGTGGTGGATTCTTTCCGTCTTCCAGTTGCAGAGGCCGGGGAGCATGAATTCGCGAAAGGTTCCGCTGATGTAGGAGTGCTTGCCGCCGGTGACGGAGAAGCAGAGGTCGCCGATACCGGAGGGGAAATCAGCCTGCGCGCCGGTCTGGAGAAAGAGGTTGGTCGCGTCGTTGTCCTGCACGATCTGATTGGTGAGTTTTCGGATGGGGAGGGCCGAGGCCAGGGGGTTATCGAGCACGCCGATGAGGGAGACGTCCACGGGCTCGTCGGAAAGATTCTCAAGCGAGAAGACCGCGTGAAAGCCGGGCGTCGCGGATTCACGCGCGTTGCCGGGGAAAAAGGGCGAGAAGAATTTCGCGGAGACGCGCACGGGAAGGGAAGGATCGTTGTAGTGGATTTCCGTGACGGGGAAATAGCTGTAGTAGTCGATGGATTCGATGTCCTGCGTGAAGGGCAGGCTGTATAGGTCACTGTCGTCGGCTGAGCGGAGATGCAGGCGGCGAATTTGCGCGACGGGATCAGAGGCTTTCTTGACGCGCAGCAGAAAGCGGAGGTACTGCGGGCCGGGAGGCGGCGGCGCGGTTGTGGATGGGGCGTTTTGACCCCAGGGGCCGGAGTTGAAGATTTGCCACTCATAGAAACAGCCGTCTGGGCGGATCTCGAGGAAGCCGGTGCCGATGCCTCCGAGGGGTGCTCCGGAGCCCATGGCCATAGTAGCGGGAATGGCGAAAGGCATTTGCTCTGTATGTGGGCCGGAAGCGGTGCTGGTGGTTTTGGTTCCGGAATTGTCGCCGCCATCGCGATGGACCGCAACGTGGAACGGCGCGGCAAGCGCGTTGGACGATGCAAGGACGGCTCCGCTGGTAACGGCGGCACTACTGAGGAACTTCCTACGGGAGATGGTCATGGCGGCTCCAAGTACGGTGACGTGGGAACGGTGATGTGAATTGAGGCGATGAAATCAGGGCAATTTTATTGCGAGGCAATTCTAATGCAACTGTTTACATTTTTGCTGGGGAGGGGGTGTGCGGGAGGCGAATTTCAATGGGAAAAGGGGCCAATCTGAGGATTGGCCCCTTTTTCGGCGGAAGGGAAGTGCGATGTACGTCGCGTGCTGCCCGGAGTTAGCGTTTGATTTCGAGGACGGTGAAGCTGCCGGGGATGAGGCTGGGGCGTGCCCAGTGCTGTCCTGGCTTGAGTTTGGGCGCGGGGCCGAAGTCGGCGGTGTCGGCGTAGATGGTTCCGTTGTCGAGGTTGAGGGCCATGGTGCGTGCTCCTCGCTTGGTGGATAAGGTCTGTACTACCGTGTATTTATCAGGTGAATCCTCATGCGCGACTGTAAGGGTGCCCTGGCCGTTGGAGCTGAAGGCAAGCTGGTGTTTGGGGTCGAAGCGGGCGGCGTCGGGGCCTTTGCCGATGGGGACGATGGCGACGACCTTACCAGTGTCAGTATTGACGACGGCCATTTTGCCGTTGTGGCAGACGGAGAAGAGGCGGTGGTGGGCGACGTCGATGGCGAGTCCTGAGGGGCCTTCGCAGGGAGCGATGGACCAGGCGGCGAGGACCTTGTGGGTGGTGGCGTCGATTTTGACGATCTTGCTGAGGCTCTCGATGTTGTCGTAGACGTAGCCGCGGCCGTCGGCGACGGGGAACTCGGGCCGACCGGGGAGGGCGACGGTGGCGACGACCTTATGGGTTGCGTCCGAGACGACGGTGGCGGTGTTGCTGCGTCCGTTGAAGGCCCATGCGGTCTTTGAGTAGGGGTCGAAGGTGAGGCCGTCGGGGTTTTTTCCGGCGGGGACGCGGGCGACGATGGCGCGGGTTTTACGGTTGAAGATGACGACCTGGTCGGCTCCGCCGTCGGAGAGGAAGCCGTACTTGCCGGAGGTGTCAAAGGCGACTCCGTGGAGGCCTTTGAAGCCCGCCATGCGGTCCTTGACCTTTCCGGACGGCTCGACGACGACGACCTGATTGCCGTGGGTGACGTAGAGCAGATGGCTGGCGGGATCGACGGCCATGTAGTCCCACCAACTGCTGCCGCCGACTTTCCACTGTGCGGCGACGTGGTAGGGGCCCTGGGCGCGGGCGGCGGGCGCGAGGATGAGGAACGAGATGACGACGAGAAGGCAGCTGAGAGCGAGAACCCGGGATCTGTAGAGCATGGATGTTCTCCGGAAAATGAGGTGTACCTAAACCACAGCCATGCTACGCCGCATAGCTTAAGACAGCATTAAGGCGGGGCGGGATGGTGTCATTAATTGACATATATGCTATAAATTGTGCGGGAGTATGTGAGCGATGCCTTCGAGGAACATTCATCTGACCAAGTATCTGGACAAGTTTGTTGCCGACAAAATTGAGAACGGCCAGTATGCGAATGCCAGTGAGGTAATTCGTGCAGGTCTTCTCTCGTTGCGCGACCGCGAGGAGGAGCATCAGGCGAAGCTTGAAGCACTCCGTACTGCCATCCTTAATGGAATCAACAGCGGCGTTGCGGAAAACGATGTGATTGGTGAGCTACGGGAGCGCATCCGTAAGCGGGCAGCGGAGGCGGAGAAGGATCGGAAGCGCGCGTGATCCGGTACTCCAGGGACAGCCAGAATGATCTACGGGAGATCGTAGACTACACGGTGGACAGGTGTGGCGAGGCCCAGGCCGTGCTGTACCTCGACAGTTTGTTCGAATGTTTCGACGGCCTTGAGCACATGCCGGGCATGGGACGCGCCTGCCTGGATATCTATCCGGCGCTGTATCGAATCGAGCAGGGCCAGCATGTGATTTTCTACTTGCCAGAGTCTGAAGGTATTTTTATTTGCCGTGTGCTGCACAAGCGGATGCTTATTGAATACGGAGAGTTCCAGTCCAGCTTTTCAGAAAGCATCGAGTGATCGGCTGATTGGCTCAGGGAGTATCAACTCCGAGCTTGTATTGCTCAAATGCGTAATGTCCGATAACGAATATTCTGTATAGTCGCGATGCGGCCGAGCTGGGTCCTGCTGCCGTGTTGCCTAAAATGCTTTAGGATACGGGTTTATGCGTGCGGTGATTGCCGTTGACCGGCCCTTCCATTCCGTGATGCTGGCTAATTCCCTTGCGGGCCAAGGGGTTGAGGTGGCGATTCATACGGCGGCTCCGCGGCGGTTTTACCGGGGGCTGAGCGATGCGGTGCGTACTCGGATGGTTCCTTCTCCGATGAAGATGGCGAGCTATGCGTTGAAGCGCGAGCTGCCGGGTTCGCTGACCCGGCTGGATACGGCGCTGTTTGACCGGGTGGTGGCGGCGACGCTGGGGCGGCCGGATATGTTTGTGGGATGGGCTTCCGAGGCGCTGTACAGCGCCCGGCAAGCGAAGCGTCGCGGCGCGGCGTTTGTGCTGGACCGGGCATGTCCGCACCGGGACTTTCAGGAGGCGCTGGTGGCGCGGGAGTCGGGGCGGCTGGGTGTGGCGTATGAGCCACAGCCGGAGTGGTTCCGACAGAGGCAATTGGAGGAGTATGAGCTGGCGGACGCGATTCTGGTGCCCTCGGAATATACGGCGCGGACGTTTCCGGAGCATTTGCAGGCGAAGCTGGTGAAGGCTCCGCTGCTGGGGCGATGCGCGGAACCTGCGATGATTCGCACGGAGGCGAACGCAGAGTTCACGGTGGGGGTGCTGGGCGGGTCGCCAGTGCGGAAGGGGTATTTGTACCTTTTGCAGGCGTGGCGGAGGTTGGCGCTGCCGAAGGCGAAGCTGCTGATTCGGTCGGGGAATTTGCGGGAGTATCCGGCGTTGCGGGAGCTGCTGGCGAGTACGTCGAATGTGGAACTGGTGGGGTATGTGCCGAACATTTCCGACTTCTACCAGCGCTGCGACGTGTTTGTGCTGCCAAGCGTGGACGATGGGTTTGGAATGGCGCTGATTGAGGCGATGATGAACGGGCGCGCGTGCGTTGCGACGCGGAATACAGGCGCGACCGAGCTGGTGGAGAATGGCCGCGAGGGGCTGGTGGTGGATGCGGCGGACGAGGAGCAACTGGCGGCGGCGATTCTGCGGCTGTATGAGGATGCGGAGCTGCGCCGGGCGATGGGCGAGGCGGCGCAGGCCCGGGCGCGGGAGATTGCAGGGTCAGGGCTGTATGACCGGGCGATTGCTTCCCTTCTGAAAAGGACCATGCACGGAGCCTGAGGGCGATCCGCTTTCCGAGATGCTTTAGCGCACCAGGCCGGCGCGCTCCATTTTGCGGAGCATCCACTGCATGAAAGAGCGGCCGCGCTGAAAGATTGTCGGCGATAGTTTCAGGATAACGGGCTTGAGGGGCTGGAGCGCTCCAGCCACCTTGTAGCGGAAGCGCGTGGTGCGGAAGCTGACGGCGTCCTCTGCGCAGATGAAGGCGCGGAGGTGGTAGGCGGGAAAGACGGCGGTGCTGAAGCGGTGCTGATTCTCCCAGCGGAAGTTGTAGTCGATTTCGCACTCCTCCATGTCGCGGTCTTCCTTGTAAAGCCCGACATATTCGAGAGCGGTGCGGGAATGGATGTGCGGCTGGTCGCTGTAGAGGAATTCACGCTTATGGCTTCCGGTGTATGGAGCGGGCGTGAGGTAGCAGGGCTGCTCATTGCAGCCGGCGAGGCGCTGCGTGAGGTCGGGCGGATGCGGCGCGCCGGCGAAGTTGATGAGGCCGACGCCGGGATTGGCTTCGAGGACGGCGATGGCGTTGGAGAGATAGTCGGGCGGGCCCTGGCACAGCCAGTCGTCCTGAATCATGAGGATGTATTTGCCGGAACAGTGGCGGATTCCATTGTTGTTATTTGCGCCGAGGCCGAGGTTCTTCGGCGAGAGGGCGAAGACGTTGGCGTGGAGAGTGCTGATCCTGGCCTGAATCTCCGGGCCGCTGCCGTCGTCGGCGATGACCAGCTCAAGGTTGGGGTAGTTTGTGTTTTCGCGAAAGGCGCGCAGGGACCGCTCAAGCATGTCAAAACGCTTGTAGGTGATAAAGAGGACGGATACGAGCGGCGATTGCTGGTCGGTCATAGCGGCTGACGAGAAGGATGTTGCGGGGTTTCTCCTGGTCGTATTGTAGGACACGTGCGCGGCGCAGCGATGGAGCTGCGCCGGTGTTGACCGCTTATTCGGCGCGGAAGAACTTTCTTACTGAATGGTGCAGGGTGCGTCCCCGATTGGCAGCGCCGCGAAGGTGGTGATCGATGTCGTTACGGTCTTCGCGGAGCAAGGTGAGGTATGCGAGCGGAAAGTACACGAAGGCGAAGGTGAAGACTTCGGCGAGAAATCCGGCAAGATGCTTGTGCGCGATGTGGACGAAGTGATGGACGGTGAGGCTGGAGGCCGCAGCCGCAGCCAGCGGGAGTGATTGCCGCAGGAAGCATCCTCCGAGCAACGCAATGACATTCAGGTCGAGGGTCTTTGAAATTCTGCGCCAGAGGAGAACGCTTTGCGGGACCTGGACGATGACGAGGGCGAGAGTAATTCCACCAAGACCGAACTCGCGCTCCAGATAGAAGGCGAGGCCGAAGTTAACGAGGCCCTGAAAGAGGGCGGTGACGGTCAACAGGCGCATCCAGCCGAAGACGAAGGAGTAGACGATGGCGACACGCTGGATAGAGATGGTGACGCAGAAGATGGCGAGGCTTACGGTCAGCAGTTCCCCAACGTACTGACGCTCTCCGACCCAGGCAACGACGAGGTCGTGATTGTAGAGGAAGACGCCGAGTCCGAGCGGCAGGGACATGAGCAGCAGGAAGCGGGTGAGGCGCATGAGCGCGTGCTTCATCCGATCCAGATCGTTGCGTCCGTAGAGTTCATTGATGGCCGGGGTTGCGCTGTCAGACAAGCGCAGAACCATGTTGTAGGCCGTGGAGGTGGGCATTTGCGAGGTGTAGAAGCTGCTGGCGTTGGCGGCCCCCGCAGTCATGCCGGCGATGGTGTTTCCGGAAGTAAACATGAGCATGTTGCCGATGTTGAGGAACATGGCGTGTCCGCCGAAGGCGAGCATTTCGCGGAAGAGAGGCTTGTCGGGGATTCCCCAGCCGGGCATGAGATTGGGGTTGAGGCGGCGGAAGCGCACGCGGTAGAGCAAGGCTGCTCCGCCTTCCACCGTAACGCCGGCGAGCATGAGGCCGAAGAGACCGCCCCCGCCAAGCACAAAGAGCAGCGAAACGACGCCGCGGGCGGTGGTCTGCAGGGTCGCGATGAGATTGGCGACGGCGAGATCCTGGGTTGCGACCAGCGCGTTGAAGTATGCAGCCAGCGGAGTGCGCACGATGGACCATACGGCGATGACATAGAGCGCGTGGCGGGCCTCAAGTGCAATTGCCGGAGAAAGATGAAACAGCCTCCGAATGAACATGCTGAAGACGAAGACGAGCGCGGCGAAGATGACGTTGGTGACGAGCAGCATGGAGCGCGCGGTTGTGAACACATGACGAAAGCGCGCGCCGCCGTCCTCCGTGCCGATGGCCTGGGCGAGGAAGCGCTCGAGCGACCAGGAGTGCGCGATATCGACCAGTGCCAGGAAGCCCAGCGTTTGCATAATGGCGGCATAGGCACCGAGGGTCTCGCGGCCGGCGACCTTGAGCACAATGGGCGCGAGCAGAATCTGAATGAGGATTTGCGAACTGTACTGGAAGATGCTGGTTAAAAAGCCCTTCGCTGCTCTTGAGCTGCGGCCCATGCGTTAGCGTCTCCAGATTGCCCGGGTTGAAGAGATAAACTTGCTGCTGGTGTGGATCAAAAGAGATGGCGATCCTGCTGCGATCATCTTTCCTATCTTAATCATTGTCGCGGTGTGAATCGTTGCAATGATTTCCGGTACGGCGGAGCGGAGGAATCGGGCATGGATTGCATGGTAGACTCTCGCCTAGAAACCCCATGGGAAAACGCTACAACGAGCTGGATTCGCTGCGCGGATTGGCAGCGAGCACAGTGGTTCTGGGGCACCTAGCGGACTTTGTGTTTGCCGTTGGCATTCCGGCCAGTTGGATTGGCTGGCGCCACTTTGTAATGGCTGCGAACCGTACGCCGCTTACGGTGCTGATGGCCGGCGGGACTGCCGTGCGGTTCTTCTTTGTGCTGAGCGGATTTGTGCTGATGCTGCCGTTTTTGCGGAACAAGGAAAATCCCTACTTCCCATATCTGGTAAAGCGCATCTGCCGGATTTATCTGCCGTATCTTGCCGCGGTAGCCTTGGCTCTGGCGGGCGATTACTGGCTGGCGGGGCATCCGCTGTCGTTGTTCGGCGGTTCGCTGAAAACCACCTGGTCGCGGCCGATTTCCATGCATCTGGTCTGGCAGCACGTGAGGATGCTGGGCCACTTCGACACGGAGCAGATTAACCCGGTGCTCTGGTCGCTGGTGCAGGAGATGCGGATTTCGATTCTGTATCCACTGATTGGGCTGGCGGTGCTGAAGCTGAGCCGCCGCGGTCTGCTGGCTCTGGTGGCGGCGGTTGAAGCCTGCGTGCTGGCAGTTCCCTATTTCTTTCCCCGCGTGGATATAGGGCTGGCGAGCTACGTGATGACGGCCCACTGGGCCATGATGTTTATTCTGGGCGCCTGGCTGGCGAAGGAACGGGAACGAATTGCCGCATGGATGCAAAGCATGAGCAATCCGAAGAAGGCCTGTCTGGCAGGCGGCGCGTTTCTGATGTACTCGATGGGCGTTAAGACGCTGTGGGGCGCACAGTTCGAGACCCACGTTTTGTATCCGATAGAGCGAATCCCTGCCCTATCGAGCTGGGCCCATAACGTATTTCTGGCGTATCTTCCGGTCTGGGCGGGAGACTGGGTGGCGGCGATCTGCGCGGCGATTGCCATCTGTTTTGCGTTGACGGACCGGCGTACGAAGGTAGTGCTGAACCAGAAGCTGGTGCTATGGACGGGCCGGGCGTCGTACAGTCTTTATCTGGTACATGGCATCGCGTTGTACGTGATGCTGTATCTGCTGTGGGGCACGCGCCACATGGTATGGTTCCTGCCGGGGTATTTCCTGCTGACCATTGTGCTGACGGTCGTCTTTTATCGCTACATTGAGATTCCGACGATGCGGCTGGGGCGGTATCTTGCGAAACGCATGAAGGGCGCCATCGACAGCAAACCGGCCATGCCGGCAGCGGCGGGCTGAGTTACATCTTGTAGTGGCCGAGATCCTCGTCGCCGAGGTCTTCGAGCCATTTGCGGACGTCGTGGGACGAGGCCTGATCGGCGGGGTTGGGCAGGACCTTGGCGGCGCGCAGCACTTCTTCATCCACAAAAATAGGGCAGTCGGCGCGGAGTGCCAGCGCGAGAGCGTCAGACGGGCGGGCGTCGAGGGAGACGACTTCCCCGTTTTGCTCCATCCAGATGACCGCGTAGAAGGTATCGTTCTTCAGCTCGGTAACCACGACACGTTTGATCTGGGCGTTTAGGCTGTTGATGGCGAGCCGGAGCAGGTCGTGGGTGAGGGGGCGCGGCGTCTGGGATTTTTCGACTTCGAGGGCGATGGCGTTGGCCTCGTAGAGCCCGACCCAGATGGGCAGCAGGGCTTCGCTCTGCGGATCCTTAAGGAGCACGATGGGCATGTTGGTTGAGGGGTCAACCATCAGGCCGCGAATTTTCATCTCAATTTCCATGATGCTTAGACCGCCTCGCCTACGAGACTGTTAGGAAAACTGTTGGTGACGCGCACCATCAGGTAGTTTCCGGTGGCGGGTAGGATAGGCTGCCGGGTGGTGAAGTTGAGGGTTTTGTTCTGCGATGTGCGGCCGATGACCTGACCGCGGGCTGGATTATGACCCTCAACCATGACCTCAATTTCCTGTCCGATGTGCCTGGCGTAATTGACCCTCTGGGTTTCTCTCTGGCGCTCGAGCAGGATCTGCAGGCGGGTGGACTTCTCGTCGTCCGGAATGGAGTCGGACATGGAGATGGCCGGCGTGTTGGGCCGTGGGGAGTACTTGAAGGCGAAGACGCCGTCGTACTGGACCTCGGCGAGAAGGGAGAGAGTCTCCTCGAAGTCGTCCGCTGTTTCTCCGGGGAAGCCGACGATGATGTCCGTAGTCATGCTGATGGGGCGGCGCGAGGACTTGATCCAGGCGATGCGCTCCAGGTACCAGTCGCGAGTGTATTCGCGCTGCATGAGGTGGAGGACGCGCGAAGAACCGCTCTGGACGGGCAGATGGACGTGGTCGCAAAGCGTAGGCACGGCGTCGATGGCGTCGACGATGTCGCGGCTGAAGTCGCGCGGGTGCGAAGTGGTGAAGCGCACGCGGCGGATACCGGGGATTTCGCCGACGGCGGCAAGCAGCTCGGCAAAGGAGCGCTGGGCTTCCGGGTCGCGGTAGGAATTGACGTTCTGGCCGAGGAGCTGGATTTCGGTGTAGCCCAGATCTGCCATGCGGCGGGCCTCATTCAGGACGGAGGAGGAGGTGCGGCTGCGCTCCTTGCCGCGGGTATACGGCACGACGCAATAGGCGCAGAACTTATCGCAGCCCTCGATGATGGTGATGTATCCACGGTGCGGATTGGAGCGCGCGGTGAACTCGGTCTCGAAGGTTTCTTCGGTCTGGCGGTCGTCGAGTCCGGTGATGCGGGTGGCTCCATGCTCAAGCTGAACAAGCATTTCCGGCAGCTTGCGGTAGGAGGCGGAGCCGGAGACGAGCGAGACATAGGGAGCGCGCTCGAAGATTTTTTCGCCTTCCTGCTGCGCGACGCAGCCGAGGACGGCGAAGCGCTTGCCCTGCTTGTGGAGCTTCTTATAGTCGTTGAGACGGTTGAAGACTTTTTGCTCGGCTTTATCGCGAATGGAGCAGGTGTTGTAGAGGATGAGGTCGGCGGCTTCCTCGGAGTTCACCTGGGTATAGCCCTGATGGTGGAGGGTGCCGATGACCTTCTCCGAGTCGTGGGCGTTCATCTGGCAGCCGAAGGTTTCGATGTAAAAGGTCTTCGTAGATGCCGGGATGGAGGTTTCAACGGACGCCATGGTGATCTGAGGTCAAGTATAGATCACAGGGTAAGGGTGTTCAGTATTCGCATTAAGCGTATTGGGTGCAGACGCGATTGCGTCCAGTGCGTTTGGACAAGTAGAGGGCATGGTCACTGCGCTTGAGGAGTGTGGCAATGGTGTCGCCGGGGCAGGCCACGGCTATTCCGATGCTGACGGTGACGCGGAGGGGCTCCGGCAGACCGGCCAGGGCTTCAATCTGCATGCGCAGACGTTCGGCGATGGATTCCGCCTGGGCAAGTTGTATGTCGCGGAGAATCATGGTGAACTCTTCTCCACCATAGCGGGCTACGGCGTCCATGGTGCGGGTGTTGAGAGAAAGGAGGCGGCTGATGCGGCGGATGACTTCGTCACCCATCAGATGGCCGTACTGATCGTTAACTTTCTTGAAGTGATCGATGTCGATCATGAGCAAGGCGACAGGGACATTGCGGCGGCCAGCGTACTCAATTTCGCGTTGCAGGACCTGATCGAAGGTGCGCCGGTTCATAAGGCCGGACAGACCGTCTGTGGTGGCCATGAGATGAAGGTTGTCGCGTTGCGCGGACATGCCCAGCCAGGTGATGGAGATGGCTTCGACCAGTCCGAAAACAAAGCCGAAGGAGGCGTAGAAGGCCTGAACCGAGCCGAGATGGTTCATTCGCAAGACAGGATGCCAGATGACAGTGGCGAAAAGCCGAGAGATCTGAAGCAGGAGAAAGGCGGTGCATATCCAGGCGACGAAGAGCCGGGCATGCCGGAGCAACTGACCGCGATGGCGAAAAAGGATGAAGACAGTTAATGCGCACTGTATTGAAACGGTTGCGGTCCGTATGAGGATACGGGCGCGCAGGCTGGGAACGGAGTAGGTGTAGTTGAGGTAGAGGACGAACTGCGCCCCGACCATGAACATACTGGCGCCAAGATACTTCTGAGATGACTCCAAAATGGCTGCGATGGCCTGATGAAAAAAGACAAAGACAAGGAGGATCGCCTCATTGGCGAGGACGTCTGTAAACAGGGGTGACAGGAAAGGTCTGCTGGCTAAAAGAAGGATGCCGAGAAGTGCACTGAGGAGCCCAAAAATCAGCCAAGCCAGCTTCCTTGAGCCGTGTCCGCTGTGAATGATGCCACCACATCCGGCAATCGCCGCCAACACGCAGAGGGTATAGCCAGCGATGATCAGTTGTAATGGCATGTCTAGTTCAGAAGCTCCTTTCCAGAACTGCCCTCACGGACACTAACCGGGTTATGATACCGCGCAATATCCAGTCTTCGTTGAATGAATGAATCCGATCCGGATGCGATTTGTGGGCCATTTTGTAAACTCTCGCACAGCTACTCATCCTTTCGGCAAACTTGGACAACCTCTACAGTAGGCGTATGCAGATTTCCGATATAGCCGAGATCCGGCGTGCAGCGGAGCTTGTTCACAGGGTGATGCCGGTTACACCGACCTATAGCTGGGCGTTGCTGAATGTGCGTGCGGGGGCTGAGGTATGGCTGAAGCACGAGAACCATTCGCCGGTAGGCGCGTTCAAGCTGCGTACTGCAACGGTATACATGGACTGGCTGAAGCGTGAGCATCCCGAGGTGAAGGGGGTGGTGGCGGCGACGCGCGGCAACTATGGACAAGGAGTAGCGGCGGCCGCACGGGCTGTGGGAAGTGCAGCGACGATTGTGGTTCCATTTGGGAACAGCCGCGAAAAAAATCGCGCGATGCGGGCGCTGGGGGCTGAACTGGTGGAGCACGGCGAAGATTTCCAGGCAGCAAACGAGTATGCGACGGAGCTGGCGGAGGCGCAGGGGCTGCACAAGGTTCCGTCGTTCACTTCCCTGCTGGCGGCGGGCACGGGGACCTATGCGCTGGAGATGTTTGAGGCGGCTCCGGAACTGGATGTAGTGTATGTACCGGTGGGAATGGGGTCGTCGATTTGCGGATTTGTGGCTGCGCGGGAGGCTCTGGGGCTGAAGACGAAGATTGTGGGCGTGACGGCGAAGGCGGCTCCGGCGACTGCGCTGTCGTTTGCGGCGGGGCGGGTGATTCCCCATGCAGTTGCTCCGACGCTGGCGGATGGGCTGGCGTGCCGGCTTCCGGATGAGCAGGCGCTGGGCGTGATGCTGCGATATGTGGAGCGGATTGTGGAGGTCAGCGAGGATGAGATTGCGGGGGCCATGCGGGCGATCTTTGAAGACACGCATAATGTGGCAGAGGGCGCTGGCGCCGCGGCGGTGGCCGCGGTTCTGCAGGAGCGGGAGACGTTGGCGGGCAAGCGCGTGGGCGCGGTGCTGAGTGGAGGCAACGTGGACCGCGAGGTGTTTGCGAAGGTGCTGGGGGCAGAGTGAGAGGCAAGAAGATTGAGGCAAAGGGGAAGCTTGAGCGGCTTTCGCATGGGGCGCTGAACCGCTGTTTTGGCTGCGGCGAGCGCAACAAGACGGGGCTGCGGCTGCAGTTCTATGTGGATGCGGAGCATGTGATTGTGTGCCGCTTGAAGCTGGCGAAGAGGTTTGAGGGGCCTCCGGGGCATGCGCACGGCGGTGTGATTGCGACACTGCTGGACGAGGCGATGAGCAAGGCGAACCGGCAGTTCGGCGTGCTGGCGATGACGCGGCAGATGGAGGTGGAGTATCTGAAGCCGGTTCCGCTGGGTACGCGGCTGCTGCTGACGGGGCGGCACGCAGGCGTCGAGGGCCGGAAGCATCGCTGCGAGGCGGAGCTTGCGAATGAAGAGGGCGTGGTACTGGCGCGGGGCAAGGCGTTGTTTATCGAGGTGGATCGAGCGCTGTTGCAAAGGGTCATGGGGTCAGTTTGAGCCTGGACCTTAACCGTGCGCGCAGGGCGTCCGTATGCTTTTCAAAGAGGAACCATACAAGCTGGGCATAGAGCATGGCGATGACGAAGATGCCGCCGCCGATGAGCAGATGGGGCGCGTCCGGAAGCCAGCGCAGCTGATGGAAAACGGCTTGCGCGTAAGCGGCGAGGATGACGACCAGGGGCAGGTGGACGAGATAGAGCGTGTAGGAAGAGTGTGAGATGCGCCTGGCGGTGCGGTTATACGCCTCCGGCATGGGGGTGCGGGAGCAGCCGATAATTACATAGATGAGAAGCATGACGACCAGGCCGAGGACGTAGTCGGAGATGGGTGCGTCGGCCCACTTGCACCAGGCGAGGGTGACGGCAAACAGGGCCAGAGCGGCGATTACGATGGCCCTTCGCGCGAAGGCAGTTTTGTCCGGAATGCGCGGCAGGTAGTGGATGGCGACTCCCATGAGCCAGACGAAACCGAGCAGCGCGATGGCCGGTTTGACGAAGAGCACCACGGCGACAAGCAGGAGCAGATAGAAGAGGCGTCGGGGCAGAGCGATGCGCGGAAGTATGGCCATCACGAGTGCGGGAAACGTGATGTAGTACCAGAACTCGTTGGACAAACTCCACAGCGGGCCGTTGGAGCCGAGTGTGGGCACGAGGATGGTTTGTAAGAAGGTGTAGTTGCCGAGCAGGATGGGCAGGCTGAGGCGGTCGCCGACGGTAAAGGCGATGGCGTGGGAGCCGGATGTGCCCGCGTAGACGGAGTGTGTGCCAAAGAAATGGAGACCGAGGACATCGATCAGGCCGCCGAAGATGAGTGCGGGAAGGAGAACGATGTAGAGGCGGGTGAGGCGGTTGAAGAGGTACCCGCTCCATTTCCAGCGGCCGGTTGCATGTGCGCGAAGGACGCTGCCTCCGACGAGGTATCCGCTGAGGACGAAGAAGATGATGACCCACTGATGACCGAGTCCGGTGGCGAGATAAAGGAGCGCCAGAAGCGGGGAGTGATGCGGGAGTACAGAGTAGTCGCGGAAGAAGAGGTCGCGCACATGGCTCAGGCAGACTCCGATGGCTGCGATGCCGCGGAGGGCGTCGAGATGCACGGAGGCGACACCGTGGGGGCTACGGAGATGTTCAAGCGGCTGAGGGTTGGCGACGGCAGGCATGTGCTTTTGGGGAGTGTAATCAAGGCGGGCATGGTGGACAAGCGAACGGCAAGGAAAAACGCGCGCGGGGGCGGCCGTTGCGAATTTGGTAGGAGCGAATCCGCGTTCGGCGCGGCGGGCGTTGAGGGTCGCGAAAGCTGCTAAAATTGAGTGTTATACGAGATCAAACCAAAGCCTTGCAGCAGGCGCGGATGCGCGTTGCGAGGTGCTTGCAAACGGGAGAGAAAGCCATGACGAACCACGGAAACACGAACGGCAGCTATGCGCAGGACCAGACGAGTCTGCGGCTGAAGACGGGCCTGGCCGAGATGCTGAAGGGCGGCGTGATCATGGACGTGATGGACGTGGAGCAGGCGAAGATTGCCGAGCAGGCCGGAGCAGTTGCGGTGATGGCGCTGGAGCGGGTTCCGGCGATGATTCGGGCCGAGGGCGGCGTGGCGCGCATGGCCAAGCCGAGCCTGATCAAGGAAATTATCAAGACGGTTTCGATTCCGGTGATGGCGAAGGCGCGCATTGGGCACTTTGCCGAGGCACAGATTCTTGAAGTGCTGGGCGTGGACTTTATCGACGAGAGCGAAGTGCTGACGCCCGCGGACGAGACGCACCATATTGACAAGCATGCGTTCAAGACTCCGTTTGTGTGCGGGGCGCGCGACCTGGGCGAGGCGCTGCGGCGCATTGCGGAAGGCGCGGCGATGATTCGCACCAAGGGCGAGGCGGGCACGGGCGACGTGGTGCACGCGGTGAAGCACATGCGGCAGATCGTGCAGGAGATGAAGGCGCTGACGGTGCTGAGCGACCAGGAGCTGTACGTGGCGGCGAAGGAGCATCGCGCACCGTACGAGCTGGTGCGGATGGTGGCGAAGGCGGGCAAGCTGCCGGTTCCGAACTTCTCGGCGGGCGGGATTGCGACTCCGGCGGATGCGTCGCTGATGATGCAGCTGGGCGCGGAGAGCGTGTTTGTGGGCTCGGGAATATTTATGAAGGAGCGCGCGACTCCGCTGGACGTGAGCGTGAATGCGAGGGGCGAGCCGAACAATCCTAAAGAGCGGGCGGAAGCGGAGTCTCGCGCCAAGGCGATTGTGATTGCCACAGCGCACTTCAATGATCCCAAGGTTCTGGCAGACGCGGCCGAGCAGGTGACCGGATCGATGAAGGGGCTGGCAGTTGCGGCGATTGAAGAGAAGGACCTGCTGCAGACAAGGGGAAACTAGCCAGACTGGCGGCTACTCCCGTTGGCAATGTACGGCGATAATTGAGGCACGCGAATGGTGGCCGGGATGATGGCTAGCAAGGGAGGGTTCGATGCACGTTGAATTTGATCTTCCGGATGAGATTGCGGAGGTTCTAGGATCGTCCGATTTGTCACGGGCTGCGCTTGAGGCGCTGGCGGCTGAGGGTTACCGACTACGGCAACTCGGCCGGGGACAGGTGAGCCGCCTTCTCGGCTTTACGACGCCGATGGAGGCAGATGCCTTTCTAAAGGAACGCGATATTCCGCTGAATTACGGGATAGAGCAGCTCGAACAGGACATCGAGACTCAGAACCGGCTTCTGAACTCGCATGGCTTCAAGGCGCAGCGTCCAGCATGATTGTTGTTGCGGACACCTCTTGTCTCAATTACCTGATTCTGATTCATCACATCGAGGCTCTTCCGAAACTGTACGGGCGAATCCTGATTCCGCGCACGGTGTACAGAGAGTTGAGCGCAGAAATGGCTCCTACACCGGTGCGAGAGTGGATAGAAAGCATGCCTGATTGGCTTGTGATTCACGATGTTGTGAATCAGGACCCATCGATGGCATATCTCGACAAAGGCGAACAGGATGGGATTGCGCTGGCGCAAATGATGCATGCAGATCTGATTGTGCTGGATGATCTGGACGCGAGAAGGGCCGCAGAAGCAAGAAACATTAGCGTTACGGGCACGCTGGGTGTTCTGGCCAAGGCGCCGCCGAGCGGGGCTTGATCGACCTTGGAGATGCACTCAGGAAACTGCAATCCACAAACTTCCGTGCGGCGCCTTCTCTAATCGCCAGGCTTCTGGAGCAAAATTGGAAATGACAAAACAACCGCGTTGTCCGGCAATTTCAGGGAAGGCATAGTGAGCGAGGACAATCCAATATCTCTTCCGCGCATTGGCGTGCTGGCGATTCAGGGAGATTTTGCGGCCCATGCGGAGGCGCTGAACGAGGCAGGTGCGGAGGCGGTACTGGTTCGCAAGCCGGAGGAGTTGGCCGAAGTGGATGGGCTGGTGATTCCGGGCGGCGAATCGACGACATTTCTGAAGTTTCTGGAGCGGGACGGGTTTCTGGGCGCGCTGCGGGAGTTTGTGGCGACGAAGCCGACGTTTGGGACGTGCGCCGGGTGCATTCTGCTGGCGAAGGAAGTGCTGCATCCCGCGCAGGCGAGCCTGGGCGTGCTGGATGCGACGGTGGAGCGGAACGCGTACGGGCGGCAGATTGACAGCTCGATTGCAATGGGCGAGACGAAGCTGGATGGCGGGCCGCTGGAGATGGTGTATATCCGCGCGCCGCGTATAGTGAAAACCGGGCCGGCGGTGAAGGTCCTGGCCGAGCGTGACGGCTTCCCTGTTCTGGTGGAGCAGGGGCAGATCATGGCGGCGACTTTTCATCCGGAGCTGTCAGCGGATCGCCGGGTGCACAAGCGGTTTGTGGAGCTGGTGCGCCGCTGCATGACGAGCCGTTCTTAATTCAGGAGACAACACTCAAGTGCTGATACCCGCCGCATACGCCCTGCTGAAAATTGGACGTGTGGTGTGGATGCCTGTGGACGGATCGCTGCACGGGCCAGCCGCAGACCGTCTGATGTGGTGGAATCTGGTGGCGCTGTGCGCGATTGCTGTTGCGGGGCACCTATGGCTGGCGTTTGCCATGCTGCGGCGGAAGCCGGCGAAGCGGAGCGTCCCGGCAATGGCGCGGTGGGTGCTGCTGGCAGGCTTCTGCGGAATGTATGCATGGATGGCGCTGACGGCGCAGAACCTGTGGGCGGAGACGCGGTACGAGGGGCCGTTGCAGACGGCTATGCATGTCGAGGTGGTGGGTGTGCAGTTCCAGTGGTACTTCCGGTATCCGGGGCCGGATGCGACGTATGGCGTGACGCGGCCAAGGCTGGTGAATGCCGCGGCGGGCAATCCGCTGGGGATTGATCCGCGGGATGCGAACGGCAGGGA
The DNA here is from genome assembly GCA_035532055.1 of Acidobacteriaceae bacterium. Lineage (GTDB taxonomy): Bacteria > Acidobacteriota > Terriglobia > Terriglobales > Acidobacteriaceae > Silvibacterium. The sequence goes on from DATKRT010000030.1 coordinate 50,746, forward strand.
CGATGTTGTGTCGAGCGTGCTGGTGCTTCCGGCGGGGCGCGAGGTGGAGTTGCGGTTGCGGTCGCTGGACGTAATGCATGGATTTTTTATTCCGGGGATGCGGCTGAAGGAAGATGCGATTCCGGGAATGACTCTGCACGTGCACTTCACGCCGGAGAAGGTGGGGACGTATCCGATTTTGTGCAGCCAGGTGTGCGGGCTGGGGCATGACCGGATGCAGGCGAGGCTGATGGTGGTGTCTCCGGCGGACTATGCGGCTTGGATCGCGGGGCGCGAGCGGGCGCGGGAGGCGGAGGAATGAGGCGGGCGCTCGGAAAGGTGTTTACGACGGACCATCGGCGGCTGGGAGTGATGTATCTGCTGCTGGCGCTGGCGGCGGTTGCGGTGGGAACAACGCTGTCGCTGCTGATGCGCTTTCACCGGGTGTGGCCGAATGCGGTGATCCCCGGATTTGGGGTGATGAAGCCGGAGGATTATCTGGCGCTGGTGACGATGCATGGGACGCTGATGGTGTTCTTTGTGCTGACCGTGGCGCCGCAGTCGGGCTTTGCGAATCTGGTGCTGCCGGGGCAGATTGGCGCGCGCGGGATGGCCTTCCCGAAGATCAACGCAACGTCATTCTGGCTGACGCTGGTGTCATTTCTGGTATTGATTTCGGCGGCGCACCTTACCGCGGGCGGAGCGCCGATTTCGGGATGGACGAGTTATCCGCCGCTGAGCGCGCTGCCCGCGGCGGGACCGGGCCAAGGGCTGGGAATGGACCTGTGGCTGGTGAGCATCGGAATCTTCTGCGTGGCGGCGTGGCTGAGCGCGTTGAACATGCTGGCGACGATTGTGGGCAAGCGGCGCGCGGGCATGACGTGGGCACGGCTGCCGATGACGGTGTGGTCGTGGCTGGTGGCGTCGGTGCTGACGCTGCTGGCGTTTGTGGTGCTGCTGGCGGCGGTGGGTATGCTGTTCAGCGACCGGCACTTCGGGACGAACTTCTTTATTCCGATGGGGGACATGATCAACGGGCAGGTGGTGGGGCACGGGAACGGGTCTCCGATGCTGTGGCTGCAACTGTTCTGGTTTTTCGGGCACCCGGAGGTGTACATCGCGGTGCTGCCGGGGATGGGGCTGGCGACTTCCCTTTTTGCGAACTTCTCGCGTCGGCGCGTGGCCGGATACAAGATGATGGCCGGCATGCTGGTGGCGATCGGGCTGCTGGGGCTGTTGGTGTGGGGCCATCATATGTTTGTGAGCGGGATAAATCCGTATGCCGGGACGGCGTTTGCGGCGGTCACGATGGCGATTGCGGTTCCGAGCACGGCGGAGGTGATTGGCTGGCTGGCGACGCTGTGGGGTGGCGGGTTGCGGCTGCGGACGCCGATGCTGTTCGCCCTGGGGTTTCTGTCGTTCTTTATTGCGGGCGGGCTGACGGGGCCGATTCTGGCGCAGCCGTCGCTGGACGTCTATCTGCACAACACATTTTTTGTGGTGGCGCACTTCCACCTGATTATGGCGATGGCGGGCGTGTTCGGCGTCTTTGCCGGGGTGTACTACTGGTTCCCGCTGATGACCGGGCGGCTGATGAACGAGACGCTGGGCAAGGTGCACTTCTGGGTGAGCCTGATTGCGGCCTACGGGACATTTTTACCGATGCACTTTGCGGGTCTGGCGGGCGAGCCTCGGCATTATGACCGGCTGACGGGACCGGCGATGAATTTTACTGCACTCCTTCCGCTGGAACGCGGCATCACATATTCAGCGCTGCTTTTGGCGGCAGCGCAAGGGATTTTCCTGTGGAATGTGTTTGTGAGCGCGCGGCGGGGACGGGTGGCCGGTGTAAACCCATGGGAGTCAACGACTCTGGAATGGGAAAACGGCGAAGTGCCCAGCCTGATTGAGCGCGGGCCCTACGAATACGAGCTGCCACAGGGCGAAGGCGGCTATCATCCGCAGTGGGAAAGCCCGGTAAAACAGGAGTAAGCTGTTAATCGTCAGAGGGAGTCGGGCTATGCCAGCGACCTTCACCCGCAATCCGGTTGATGTTGAGCGCAACGACACCGGGATCGGTGGCAAACCACCCTATGACCGTCGTCCGACGGGCGGAGGCGGCGACGGAGAGAACTGGGAAAACCACCCACAGGGGCGGGGCGGCCCACGTGAACTGCTGATTCGCTACCGTCTTGGGTTGATGTTTGCCCTGTCGGGCGATCTGATGTTTTTTGTGGCGCTGGTGAGCGCTTTTTTTGTACGGCAGAGCACCGGCCACTTCGATGTTTATAACCACTACACCACCGACTGGCGGTCGCTGGCGGTGCCTCCAATTCTGTGGCTGAATACGGCGGTGCTGCTGCTGAGCAGTGTGACCATGGAGATCGCACGGCGGCAGCTCTTCCACGAAATCGACGTGATGGAAGAGTGGCTGGGGCTGGGACGTCCAGCGGTGAAGCGGGCGGCTCCGTGGCTGATTGCAACGCTGGGGCTGGGGCTAACCTTCCTGGTTGGGCAGTGGGTGGCGTGGGAGCAACTGGTACAGCAGGGCTACCTGCTGAGCGCTCCCAACCCGAGCAGCAACTTCTTTTACCTGATCACGGGGATTCACGGACTGCACCTGGTGGTGGGTGTGCTGGCGCTGATGGCCGCGCTGATGGGGCTGTTTACGCTGAAGAAGGTGGAGTTCCGGCAGATTGCCGTGGACTCAGTGGCGTGGTACTGGCACACTATGGGGATTTTCTGGGCCTTCCTGTTTGTGCTGCTGGTCTTTTTCCAATAAGAAGCAGCGAATAAGCAGCTATCCATACGGCTATCCATACGAACGTGCTTTGCGCCTTTGGGTGCAGGCCAGCCCTCCGTTCCATGGACTTACCGAAGCGGCAAACTGTCAGCTCCGCCGCCGACGAAGTGGACAACCTCAAATTTATCTCCTGGGTGGACGGGGGTGGAGGGCCAGTCGTTGCGGCGAACGATGGTTCCGTTGTGTTCGATGGCGACGCGGTCACCCTTGATCTGGAGGGCGGCGAGGAGGTCGGCGACGGTGGAGGATGGGGAGAGCGAGGGAAACTCACGGTCGCTGCCGTTGATGACGATCTGCATATCTTGAATGTATCAAGAGGGTTCGGACGTCAGGTGGCGGGCGACAGAGCGTGCAGGCTACGGCCAGCGAACGACGCGCCATAGCTCCCACAGGCCCGCACCGATGAGAAACAGGAAGACGTTGAAGAGCATGGCATAGAAGAAGCCACGGAAGGCGCTGCCGCGGTATTGCCTTGCTAAGGGTTCGGCATCGGATTCTGCGTGCGCCTGCGGATCGAGCAGGATGGGGTGTTTCGAGTCGAATATCTGAGTGGCCATGGGGAGCTTCTCCGGTGTCCAGCTTATCGGCCGAGACCGAAACGTAGATAAATTTGATGCGAAGAGAGGCGCGAAGGTGGCTCACTATGGGACATACTACGCTTTTGCTCTTTTTGGGAATGGAAAAGGGTCCCACGTTTATCGGCTGAAGCGGATGTTGTGGCCTTCTTCGCCGCATTTGAACACGAGTCCCGCCCAGGTGCGTATTGACCGGAAAAACTTTCTCTGCCGGGGTTGCTTTTTCGATACAGCAACAATTTCCCCAGGATGGGTTGAGCGGCCCAGGTGAGCGAGTGATTTCCGGGTGAGATTCATGAAGTTGGAATTGCGTTCGAGGTTGCAGTGGTGATCGTGGATATCCCCTTCAAAACTTGACTCTTGACAGTAGAAAAACTAGAGTCAGAGAGTACCCGTTCGACGTTCCCAACCTGAGGCGAGTTAGGCAGTTATGCAACCCCATCATCCTTATTCGTGGAACTACATTCCGCTGCTGCTTCAAGTGCTGGCGGCGGTCGGGCTCGGCGTTGGAATGGCGACGGTGTCCTGGTTCATTGGCAGGCACCGTAATACCAAGACAAAACTGGCGGCCTATGAGTGCGGCATTCCCGCCGAGGGCGATGCGCGGGGACGCTTCACTGTTAGTTTCTACATGGTCGCGATGCTGTTCATCCTGTTCGATGTGGAAGCTGTTTTTATGTATCCCTGGGCGATTATTTATCGCCGTTTGCCGGCGATTACGGGCTCACGGTTTTTCGGATTCTGGGAGATAGTGGTCTACCTGGGTTTCGTGCTGGTGGGCTTCTTCTACATCTGGAAAAAGGGCATCCTCGACTGGGGTCTGGACAAGACCGATTTATAGGACGTAATGACACTGCTCGACAAAGACGCTGTACTCGAGGCCCATGCACAAAATCGGGCCGTTGCCTCCCTTCAAACTGCCATTCCTGACGCAATTCTCGACGCGAAATTTGACCGCGATGAGCTGACGCTGACCATTGCGAAGGACCAGATTCGCGCGGCGGCCAGCGTGGTGCAGCAGGCAGGCTACAACTTTCTTGAGGATGTGACCTGCGTGGACTGGTATCCCAGCGAGCCGCGGTTCCATGTGGTCTACCACATCCTTTCGCACGGGCTGAAGGAGCGGGTACGGCTGGTGGCGCCGGTGGAGTCAATAGACTGCGCGATCGACAGCATTACGCCGGTATGGCCTTCGGCAAACTTTTATGAGCGCGAGGTGTGGGACCTGTTTGGCGTGCGCATCAACGGCCACCCGGGCCTGCGCCGCATCATGATGCCTGAGGAGTGGGAAGGCCATCCGCTGCGCAAGGACTATCCGGTGGAGGGATATCGCTGATGGCTGATCTGGCACACTTTGTTGAAACCTCCGACCTGATCCAGCCGCGTCCGGAAGAAGGTTCGAAAGATACGACGATGGTCCTGAACATGGGGCCACAGCATCCGTCAACCCATGGTGTTCTGCGTCTGGTGATTGAGATTGACGGCGAGACGGTGCTGAAGGTGGTGCCGGACATCGGGTATCTGCACACGGGCATTGAGAAGACCTGCGAGGCGAAGTTTTATCAGCAGGTGGTTCCGCTGACGGACCGCATTGATTACCTGAGCCCGATGACCAACAACCTGTGCTACTGTCTGGCGGTTGAGAAGCTGCTGGAGATCGAGATTCCGGAGCGGGCGCAGTGGATTCGGGTATTGCTGAACGAACTGACGCGGTTGAACTCGCACCTGGTATGGCTGGGCACGCACGCGATGGACATCGGCGCGCTGACGGTGTTTCTGTACTGCTTCCGCGAGCGCGAAGAGATACTGCGGATTTTTGAGGCGGTGAGCGGCCAGCGCATGATGACGTCGTACTTCCGCGTGGGCGGGCTGGCGCTGGAGCCGCCGTTGGATCTGTTTGATTGGATACAGCGATTCATCCAAAAAATGCCGGAGAGGATTGACGAGTACCAGAACCTGCTGACCGGCAATCCGATTTGGATGGGACGTTTGAAGGGCGTGGGCCATCTCTCCGCAGAAGACGCGATTGCTCTGGGCGTGACGGGGCCGCCGCTGCGCGCGTCCGGCGTGGACTGGGATTTGCGGCGGGATATGCCCTACTCGAGCTATGACAAGTTCCAGTTCAAGGTTCCGATATCGCACGACTGCGATGTGTGGGCGAGGTACATCATCCGCATCGAGGAGATGCGGGAGTCGGTGAAGATTTGCCAGCAGGCGCTGGACGGGATGCCGGAAGGGCCGATCAAGGCCGATGCGCCGAAGGTGGTTCTGCCGGACCGCGAGAAGATGAAGACCCAGATGGAGTCGCTGATCTACCACTTCAAGATCGTGACGGAAGGGTTTCCGGTTCCGGCGGGGCAGGTGTACCAGGCGGTGGAGTCGCCGCGCGGCGAGATGGGCTACTACGTGGTAAGCGACGGGACGGCCAAGCCGTATCGCGTACACATGCGGAACCCGTCGTTTGCGACACTGCAGGCGGTGCAAAAGATGTGCGAAGGACGGCTGATCGCGGACGTGGTTGCGGTGATCGGGTCCATCGACATTGTGCTGGGAGAGATTGACCGGTGAGTGCCGGCCACACGGGCGAAACCGCTTCGGGCGGAACTGCTGTGGTGGTTCGCGAGTTGTGGGTTTCGTTTGTAGCGCTTATTCGCTCGTATGTGGCTGGGTATGATCTGGCAAGGCCGGTGAGCGAACACGCGCTGGTGGACGAAGGTGAGGACGGGCGCCTGACGCTGCGGGGCGAAGGCAAAAGGCTGGAGCTGGAGTTTGACGCAGCCAGCGGCACGGGTGACTGGACGGTGTATGAGGATGATCCGGGGCCGGACCGGGTGCTGGAGCGCGGCAGGTTTGGGCTGGATGAAGAAAGCCGGGTGGCGCTGAGCGACCGGGCGGGAAAACTGGAGCTGGAAGTTGCGGCGGAGGCTTTCACCGCAAAGGTATTTGAGTAGAAAGATTTTGGCTGATTTGAATCAGTAATTTCAGTGGGAGTAAGCGTTGGCGACGGAAAAGAAAACGATATTTTCACCTGAACTTGCGGCACGGTTTGACAAGCTGGTGACGCTGTATCCGGTGCGGCGCTCGGCACTGGTTCCCATGCTGCTGTATGCGCAGGACGAGGTGGGCTACATCTCTGCCGCGGTGGTGGCCGAGATTGCGGAGCGGATCGGCATCCGCGAGAACGACGTGCATAGCGTGCTGAGCTACTACTCGATGCTGCGGACCAAGCCGGCGGGCAAGTACAACGTGCAGGTGTGCACGAACATCAGCTGCATGCTGCGCGACGGATACGGGATTCTGGACCACTGCAAGAAGCGGCTCGCGATTGGGCACAAAGAGGTGACGCCGGACGGGCTGTTCTCGCTGGAGGAAGTGGAGTGCATCGGCGCGTGCTGCTGGGCTCCGGCGATGCAGGTGAACTACGACTTTTATGACGAGCTGACACCGGAGAAGGTGGACCAGGTTCTGGATGACTATAAGGCCGGACGCGGAAAGGAGACGGAGTAGGCATGCCGAGACTGGTTTCGCATCCCGATGAGGTCAAGATTGTTTCGCGCCGGTTTGGACAGGGCGCGACGGACATTGACAAATACATTGAACTCGACGGCTACAAGGCCGCACAAACCGCAATCGAAAAGGGGCCGGAGTGGATCATCCAAGTGATGAAGGCCTCGGGCTTGCGCGGGCGCGGCGGAGCGGGGTTCCCTACCGGCCTGAAATGGTCGTTTGTGCCGAAGCAGTCGGAACGTCCGAAGTACGTGCTGGTGAACGGCGACGAGAGCGAGCCGGGCACGTGCAAGGACCACCTGATCTTTCTGTATGACCCGCATGCGGTGATTGAAGGCGCGATGATCGCGGGCCTCGCGATCGGGTCGAAGCAGGGTTTTATCTATCTGCGCGGCGAGTACCGCTACCTGCTGAAGATCATGGAAAAGGCCGTTTCCGATGCGTATGCCAAGGGCTTTCTGGGAAAGAATATCTTCGGTTCGGGCATTGATTTTGACGTGGTAACGCAGACCGGCGCGGGCGCCTATGAAGTGGGCGAAGAGTCGGCGCTGATGGAATCGCTGGAAGGCAAGCGCGGCGTGCCGCGCATCAAGCCTCCCTTCCCTGCTGTGGTTGGGCTGTATGGCGGGCCGACGGTCATCAATAATGCGGAGACGATTGCGAGCGTGCCGCACATTTTGATGATGGGCGGCGAGGCGTACGCGAAGGTCGGGTCAGAACGCAACGGCGGGACGCGGCTGTTCGGCATCAGCGGGCACGTGGAGAAGCCGGGCGTGTATGAGCTGCCGATGGGCTACAACCTGAAGAAGGCGATTTACGAAGTCGCGGGAGGCATACGCGGCGGCAAAAATCTGAAGGCGGTGGTGCCGGGCGGATCGTCGACCACGGTGCTGACGGCGGACGAAATTGAAGTAGGCCTGGACTTTGACCAGATGGGCAAGGCGGGCACCATGCTCGGCTCGGGCGGCATTGTGGTGCTGGACGAGACGGTGTGCATGGTCGAGTTTGCGCTGCGGACCATCCAGTTCTACCAGCATGAAAGCTGCGGATGGTGCATTCCCTGCCGCGAAGGCACGGATTGGCTAAAGAAGTCGATTGGGCGCCTGCATGCGGGCGGCGCGGTGGACAAGGACATCGACAACATTCGCTACCTGGCGGAGAACATGCTGGGGCGGACCTTCTGCCCGCTGGGCGATGCGGCGGCGATGCCGACGATCGGATTTGTGAAGAAGTTCCGCAAAGAGTTTGAAGACCATTTGAACGGCAAGGGCTGCCCTTACGGGCACGCGCAGGAGCGCGAAGCAGCGCTGGTTTAACGCAAGGAAAAGGATTGGAATGGCTGACGTAACCTTTACCGTCGATGGCAAGAAGCTGACCGCTCCCGCGGGCACGCTGTTGATTGATGCCTGCAAGGCCGCGGGGATCGAGATCCCGGCCTTCTGCTATTACCCTGGGCTGTCGTTGCAGGGCGCGTGCCGCATGTGCATGGTGCGCCTGGAGAAGGTTCCGAAGCTGCAGACTGCGTGCACGACTCCGGTAGCCGAAGGCATGGTGGTGCACACGGAGACGGAGGAGATCACGCAGGGTCGCAAGGCCACGCTTCAGTTGCTGCTGGGGAACCATCCGCTGGACTGCCCGGTGTGCGACAAGGGCGGCGAGTGCGAGCTGCAGGACATGACCTTCAAGTACGGCGCGGGCGAATCGATGTATGTCGAGACGAAGAACCACCGCGAGGAGCAGCAGTGGTCGCCGGTGGTGTATTTCGACAGACCGCGCTGCATCTTGTGCTATCGCTGCGTGCGCGTGTGTGGCGAGGGCATGGATGTGTGGGCGCTGGGCGTGGAGAATCGCGGATCGAGCAGCGTGATTGCTCCGAACGGGGGCGACCACCTGGACTGCGAAGAGTGCGGCATGTGCATCGACATTTGCCCGGTGGGCGCGCTTACCTCCGACACCTACCGCTACCAGACGCGGCCGTGGGAGATGAACCACGTGGGCACGGTTTGCGCGCACTGCGGCGACGGCTGCAAGACCACGCTGGGCGTGCGTACTACCGCTGACGGGTCGGAAATTATCCGCGGCAACAACCGCGATAAGAGCGGCATCAACGGCGACTTCCTGTGCATCAAGGGCCGCTATGCCTTTGACTTTGCCAACCACGCAGAGAGGCTGACCAAGCCGCTGGTGCGGCAGGCGGATGGAAAGCTGGCTCCGGTGAGCTGGGAGGAAGCGCTGGACTTTGCCGCGCAGGGGCTGAGGGAAGCACGCGATGCGAAGGGCGGCAAGGCGGTTGGCGTGATCGGGTCAAACCGCACGACGAACGAAGAGAATTACCTGCTGCAGAAGTTTGCGCGCACAGTGCTGGGCACCAACAACATTGATCATCACCGGACGGCGGACTATGCGGCCTTTGCCGCAGTGCTGAAGGGCAACTCGGGGCGCGAGGCGAGCCTGCGCGACTTTGCGACGGCCCCGGCGATTCTGCTGCTGGGGAACGACCCGACGGAGCAGCATCCGGCGCTGGCGTGGCAGATTCGCACGAATGTGCGGCTGAACAAGGCTCGGCTGTATGTGGCGAACCACGAGGACATCAAGCTGCGGCAGCAGGCGAAGGCGGCGGTGACGCTTCCGCAGACCGGATACGCGCAATTTGTGGAGTACCTGGCGGGCAAGGACGGCGAGTTCAAGAGCGATGACGCGACGGCGGCATTCCGCGATGCGGTGAAGAAGGAAGAGCGGCTGCTGATTGTGTTTGGGTCGGAGCTTCGCGGGCGTGAGATTCAGTCGCTGGTGGAGTTTGGGCTGTCGCTGCCGGATGTGAAGTTTGCGTGCCTGGGCGACTATGCGAATTCGCGCGGCGCGGCGGACATGGGCTTGCTGCCCGATCTGCTGCCGGGATATGTTCCGGTGGGCAAGGCGGGGCAATTTGCCGGGGAGTACGGCAGTTCCCTGCCGGCAGAGCCGGGGCTTGACCTGGTGCAGATGTTCGATGCGGCGGGACGCGGTGAGCTGGCGGCGCTGTATGTGGTCGGCGCGAATCCGGTGGCGCGGTACGGAGTTGATGCCGCGACGCTGAAGAACACGTTTCTGGTGGTGCAGGACATGTTCCTGACCGAGACGGCGGTGCTGGCGGATGTGGTCTTCCCTGCGGCGAATTTTTATGAGAAGTCCGGCACTGCGACCAACACCTACGGCGACCTGCAACTGGTGAAGAAGGCCGCGGACAAGTCCGGGGTTCGGGCAGATTTTGAGCTGATAGTGCGGCTGGCGGAGAAGATGGGCGCGAGCCCGAAGAGCATGGTTCCGTTTGGGCGAGGGGTGCGCGCGGATATTGGGCAGACGCGCGGCGCGCAGTCGGGCGAGGCGGACCGGCATGCGGTATGGCTTGCGGCGAATGATCTGGAGCTGAAGCTGAGCCCGTTTGATCCGTTTGCGATTTTTGATGAGATTCAGCGGCTGGTGCCCGCGTACAACGTGCCCCGGCTGAATCTGCTGGCAGGCAACGATGAGCACGTGAAGAGCGAGCTGGCGCAGATTGATACCGGCGCGACGAGGCGCGACATGGTTCTGCCGGCGAATGATGGGCTTTATACCTCTGGCACGCTGGGCAACTACAGCGCGAAGCTGAAGGAAGTACTGGCGTCAAACACGACCGTAACAAAACCCGCGGAAACAGCGGCGGACTAACACAACTTTGGGAAGGCCTTGTGGAAGTTAACTTCTGGATTTTTTTACTGCTGAGCGTACTTAAGGTTGCAGTGGTCACGGTGATACTGCTGACCGGGGTGGCCTATACGGTTCTGCTGGAGCGCAAAGTTGTGGGGCGCATTCAGAACCGCTGGGGACCCAGCCGCGTGGGGCCTTTCGGGCTGCTGCAGCCGCTGGCGGACGGCATCAAGCTGTTTTTGAAAGAAGACCTGATGCCGGCGGGCGTGTATAAGCCGCTGTACATTGCGGCTCCGATTATTGCGCTGAGTTGCGCTCTGATGTCGATCTCGATGGTTCCCTTTGGTGCGAACATTCACTACCACGGCGTGGATCTGTTCCAGATTTCAGACATCAACATCGGGCTGCTGGTGATTCTGGGCATTACGTCGATTGGCGTGTATGGGATTGCGCTGGCGGGGTGGTCGTCGAACAGCAAGTATTCGCTGCTGGGCGCGCTGCGCGCGACCGCGCAGATGATCAGCTACGAGTTGGCGCTGGGGCTGTCGCTGGTGGGAGTGATTCTGTTGTCGCAGTCGTTCCGGCTGCGCGACATTGTGAACCTGCAGGCACGGCACGGCATGCTGAGCTGGAATGTGTTTGGCGGGTTCCAGTTTGTGGCGTTCTTTATCTATCTGACGGCAGCATTTGCGGAGACCAACCGCACGCCCTTTGATTTGCCGGAGGCCGAGAGCGAGCTGACGGCGGGTTACCACACCGAGTACAGCTCGATGAAGTTTGCCATGTTCTTTATGGCCGAGTACGCGAACATGATCACCGTGGGCTGTGTGGCCACGCTGCTGTTTCTGGGCGGCTGGACGAGCCCCTTCGGGCATCTGTTTCCGGCGAACCTGGGCGGCGTGGCTGGAGTGGCGCTGCTTCCGATCTTCTGGTTTGTCGCCAAGGTTTTCTGTTTTCTTTTTCTGTTTATCTGGGTGCGGGGCACACTGCCGCGCTTCCGTTACGATCAACTGATGGGTTTTGGCTGGAAGTACCTTATGCCGCTGGCGATCGCAAACATTCTTGCGACCAGCCTGTGGCTTGCGTTTCACGCAGCTTAACGTGAAGGGCCGGCCTGGGCCGGTGGCTGTCACGCTTTGTCTGTGCCTGTTAACTGTGGTTTTGAGTGATTAAGTGAGCGACTGAAGACATGCATCTTGTTCTGTTCTTCATCTTTGGCGGTCTGTGCATAGCGGGAGCGTTGAATCTCCTATTTCAGCGCCATCCGATCAATGCCGCGCTCTCGCTGATTGTGGTGATGAGTTCACTGGCGGTTCTGTACCTGCTGCTGGGGGCGGAGTTTCTGGCGGCGGCGCAGGTAATTGTGTACTCCGGCGCGATCATGGTGCTGTTCACCTTTGTGATCATGCTGCTGAATGCGGGCAGCGAGGAGCGGACGCACGGCAGCAAGGCGGCGTATGCGGTCGGGATTCCGGGCGCGGCGGCGCTGTTTGCGGCGCTGACGTACATTTTCCTCTCTAACAGCAAGGCACTGAGCGCAACGAAGCTGGGCGACTACATTGTGACGACCAGTGATTTGAGCAAGGTGTTGTTCCGCGATCTGCTGCTGCCGTTTGAGGTGACATCGGTCCTGATTCTGGTGGCCATTCTGGGCGCTGTGGCGCTGGCCAGGAAGGAGCACTAAGCGATGGTTCCTGTGTACTATTACCTGATTCTTGCCGCGATTCTGTTTTCGATTGGGGTCGCCGCGTTTCTGATCAAGCGGAACATCATCACCGTGTTCATGTCGATTGAGCTGATGCTGAACGCCGTGAACCTTACCTTTGTGGCCTTTGCGAACCAGTGGCACCAGGTGAGCGGGCAGATTTTTGTTTTCTTTGTGATGGTGGTCGCAGCGGCGGAAGCCGCCGTGGGCCTGGCAATCATTATTGCGATTTTCCGCGCGCGGAATACGCTTAACGTCGATCAGGTCGACCTGATGAAACTGTAATTCGAGAGATCATGAACAGTTCGCTCCATCTCTGGCTGATACCGCTTGTACCGTTCGCGGGATTTGTGTTGAACGGTCTTATTGGCCGCAAGCTGCCCAAGGCGCTGGTGACCACGATTGCACTCGTCGCCACGTTGATTCCTTTTGTACAGGTCGCAGACATCTGGTTCCGGCTGAACGGCATTTCCCTGCCCTATGTTGAGAACCTGGGTACGTGGATCCATGCGGGCACGTTCCGCGCGGGCTTTAGCCTGCAGCTCGATCATCTGTCGATGGTGATGCTGCTGGTGGTGACCGGGGTCGGGTTCCTGATTCACATTTTCTCAGTGGGCTACATGGCGCACGAAGAGGGCTACTGGCGGTACTTTGCGTACCTGAACCTCTTCATGTTCTTCATGCTCACGCTGGTGCTGGCGGAGAACTTCCTGCTGATGTTTGTGGGTTGGGAGGGCGTGGGTCTGGCGTCGTACCTGCTGATCGGGTTCTACTTCCTGCGGACCTCCGCGGCAAACGCCGGCAAAAAGGCGTTTGTGGTGAACCGCATCGGCGACTTCGGGTTTCTGATTGCGCTGTTTCTGCTGATCTATCACTTCGGGACGCTGAACTTCAACACCATCTTTACGCAGGTTACGCAGCATCCGGAGTGGCAGGGCGGCTTTCTAACGGCGATTGCGCTGTTCCTGGTGCTGGGCGCCACTGGCAAGTCGGCGCAGATTCCGTTGTACATCTGGCTGCCGGACGCGATGGAAGGCCCGACGCCGGTTTCGGCCCTGATTCACGCAGCCACCATGGTGACGGCGGGCGTGTACATGATTGCGCGCACGCATGTGATCTTTGACCGGTCGCCACTGGCCTTGACCACGGTGGCGATTATCGGTGCGGCGACGGCGCTAATGGCCGCGACGATCGGCATTGTGCAGACGGACATCAAGCGCGTGCTGGCCTACTCGACGGTTTCGCAGCTGGGGTACATGTTTCTGGCCTGCGGCGTTGCATCGTATGCCTCGGGCATCTTTCACCTGGTAACGCACGCGTTCTTCAAGGGGCTGCTGTTCCTTGCGGCGGGGTCGGTGATTCATGCGCTGAACGGCGAGCAGGATATGCGCGCGATGGGCGGACTTTGGAAGAAGCTGCCCATCACGTTCTGGACGATGACCTCGGCGGTGTTTGCGATTTCGGGCCTGCCGCCGTTTGCCGGATTCTTCAGCAAGGACGAGATTCTGTACCAGACATTCCTTTCACCGCACGGCGGCAAGCTGCTGTGGTTTGTGGGGCTGGTGACGGCTGGGCTGACGTCCTTCTATATGTTCCGGCTGTGGTATATGACCTTCTTCGGCGAGAGCCGCACCAAGGATGCGGAGAACGCGGAGCATGGTGGACATGGGCACGGACACGGCATCCATGAGAGTCCGTGGGTGATGCTGCTGCCGCTGGTCGTGCTGGGCGTTCTGTCGCTGATTGGTGGATGGCTGGGCATTCCAGAGGCGCTGGGCGGACACAATGCCATTGGGAACTTCCTTGATCCGCTGCTGGGCGCGGGACGCGAAGGCACAACGCATCTTGCGTTGACGCTGGCGGCGGTCTCCACGCTGACGGCACTGGCGGGGTGGTTTGCGGCGCACATGATGTATTACGCAAAGCCGGAGCTGCCGGAGGTGCTGACGGGGAAGATTCGCGGCGTGTATGCGCTAGTTGCGAACAAATACTGGGTGGACGAGATATACGGCGCGCTGCTGGTGACGCCGCTGCTGATCGTCTCAAAGTATCTGCTGCAGGGCCTGCTGGACACGGGCGTGATTGGCGGCGTGACGTACGGCGGCGCGTATGGGGCGCAAGGCCTTGGAGCGATTGTGCAACGGGTACAGTCGGGCAACATTCGCTCGTATGCGGGGTGGCTGGCGCTGGGCGCGGCGGTCCTGCTGATTGTGACCTACTTTGGATTCACGGCGCACTTTGGGCTGCGCTAGAAAGCTGTTTTGCGGCAGAAACTGCCGTAGAAATCTGGAAGGAACGAATTCGTGTTGACTGAACACATTTTGACGCTGATGACATTCTGGCCCGCTGTGGGCGCGTTTGTTGTCGCACTGCTACCGCGCAACGGGCGCATCGTGCGATGGTGGGCGCTGTTTGTCTCAGTGGTGACATTTTTGCTCACGCTGCACCTGCCCGCGCACTTTGTGTATGGGCAAAAGGGCTTCCAGTTTGTGGAGAACCGTGCCTGGATTACCAGCCCCGCGATCCGTTACCACCTGGGCGTGGACGGATTGTCGATGTGGCTGGTGGTGCTTACCGGCTTCCTCTCAGTGGTTGGCGTGCTGGTGTCGTGGAAGGTGATCGAGACCCGCACCAAGGAGTTCTACTTCTTCTTCCTGTTGCAGCAGACGGCGATGATCGGCATCTTCGTTTCGCTGGATATCTTCCTCTACTACGCATACTGGGAGCTGTCGCTGATTCCGATGGCGATTCTGATTGCCATGTTCGGGCGCGAGCGGGGACCGAGGACGGCAGTCAAGTTCTTCCTGTACACGTTTATCCCTTCGGCGCTGTTTCTGGTTGCGATTCTGTGGCTGTATGCGAAGACGGGAACGTTTGAGTATCCGGCGCTGAAGCATATTCTGGCGACCAACAGCGGCACGATTGCGCCCCACGCTCTGTGGTGGGTGGCGCTGGCGTTCCTGGTGGCATTTGCGGTGAAGGTTCCGGTGTTTCCGCTGCATGGCTGGCTGAGCGATGCGATCAGTGACGCGCCGACGGCGATGGCCATGGTGATTGCCGGCAAGCTGGGGCTGTACTCGATTATTCGCTTCAACCTGGGGCTGTTCCCTGTACAGGCACGCGAGTTTGCTCCGTGGATGGTGGCGCTGGCGGTGATCGGCATCCTGTATGGCGCGAGCATTGCACTGGTGCAGACGGACATGAAGCGGCTGATTTCGTTTGCGATGTTGAGCGCGCTGAGCTTCTGCATACTGGGAATCTTCTGCTTCTCGCTCACGGGGCTGGACGGCGCGGTGTACCAGACGATCAACGAGGGCGTCTCCGGCGCGGCGCTGCTGGCGCTGGCGGGCTTTCTCTACGAACGCTATGGAACCTACGACATGGAGCGCTACGGCGGGCTGGCGGCCAAACTGCCCATGCTGGCGACGCTGTTTGTGATTACCGGGCTGTCGGTTGTCGGGCTGCCGCTGTTTAACAATTTCGTCGGCGAGTTCCTTGTTTTGAGCGGGAGCTTCCATGCGCATCCTGGATGGATTCTGGCGGCGACGCTGGGCGTGATTCTGAGCGCGGCCTATATGCTGACGATGATTCAGAAGGTTTTTTACGGGCCGGAGTCGAAGATGGTGACGCAGCAGGCGATGGGGGATATGACAGTGCGCGAGCATGTGCTGCTATGGCCTTTGGCGGTTCTGATGCTGGCCATGGGCGTGTTTTCACCGTACTGGATGCGCGCCATTGATCAGGGCGTGGCGAACCTGGCGACACCGACGACGCACACAATTTCGTACATGGAGAAGCGATGAACACGACACCCCAAATCCTTCGCATTCTCCCTGAGGTCATCCTCACGATTACCGGCGTGCTCATCATGCTGGCCGAGCCGCTGATCGCCAAGGGCAAGTCGCGGCGCCCGCTGGGCTGGCTGGCCGTGATCGGCACGATGGCTGCGCTGGCGGCAAGCCTGTACCAGTATCAACTGCCGGCGGGGACCGCCTTTTTCGGCACGGTGAAGACGGACGCCTTCAGCGTGTTCTTTCATGTGCTGATCTGCTGCATTTCGCTGGTGTGCCTGCTGATTACCCTGGATGCGACCACGGCGAAGACCGATGGCATGGGCGAGTTCTATGCGCTGATCATCTTCGGCACAGTCGGCATGCTGTTCATGACCTGCGCGGTCGAGCTGCTGCTGGTGTTTATCGGGCTGGAGATTTCGTCGATCTCGACGTACATTCTGGCCGGATTCCGGAAGCACACAGCCAAGGGGCCGGAGTCGGCGATCAAGTATTTCCTGCTGGGTTCGTTCGCGACGGCATTTTTCCTCTATGGCATTGCGTTGACGTTTGGCGCGACGGGCACGACCAAGATTGAAGCGATTGCGCATCTGCTGACCGTGAGTCCGACGCCGAAGCTGGCGATTGCCGGTCTGGCCATGATTCTGATCGGGCTGGCGTTCAAGGTGTCGGCGGCGCCGTTCCAGGTGTGGACACCGGACGTGTATGAAGGCTCGCCTTCCCCGGTGGTGGCGCTAATGTCCACGGCTCCGAAAGCCGCGGCGTTCGCGGTGCTGCTGCGCATCCTCTACAGCGCATTCCCGGAGATGCATGGGCACTGGGTTCCGCTGCTGTGGTGGCTGGCGGTGCTCTCGATGTTTGTGGGTAATCTGGGCGCGCTGCGGCAGAAGAATGTGAAGCGCATGCTGGCTTACTCGTCGATTGCGCACGCGGGCTATCTGCTGGTGGCGTTCACGGCATTTTCCGCCGAGGGCATAGCAGCCGCAAGCTTCTACGCGGTGACCTATGCGGCGATGAACGTGGGCATCTTTGCGGTGATCAGCCACGTGGGCGGCTATGAAGACCGTCTGACGCAGGTGGATGACTATCGCGGGCTGGCGTATCGCTCGCCGCTGCTGGGCGGAGCGATGGCGTTCTTCCTGTTTTCGCTGATCGGGATTCCCTTCACCGGCGGATTCTTCGGGAAGTTCTATGTATTTACCGCGGCCATCCACTCGGGCTATGTGTGGCTGGCGATTCTGGGCCTGATCAACAGCGGCATTGCGGCGTTCTACTACCTGCGGGTGGTGACAACACTGTATACGAAGCCGAAGGAGAGTGCTCCGGTGGCGGCGATTCCGCGGGTGACCATACCGCTGCTGTTCGCGCTGCTTTGCACGGTATCGGCGACGCTGATCCTGGGCGTGGTACCGGGACGGGTGCTGGCACAGGCGCGGGCGGCGGCGAATGCGACGTTTGCTCCGGCGGCGATGGTGCAGGCGGCTCCGGCTACTACGGTGGTACAGGCAGTGGCGAAGAAGTAGTCAGGCAAATGCAAGGATAGGAAAAGCCTCCGGCGCACCGGAGGCTTTTCTATTGTGTGATCAATCCTGGTTCTTACTTCGCCTTGAGCAGAATGATGACGAAGGTGAACAGCGACAGGGACTCAATGAAGGCGAGCCCAAGCACGAGAAAGAGCATGATTGCGGGGCGTGCTCCCGGGTTGCGGGCGACAGCCTCAGCGGCGGAGCCGGCGGCCCTGCCCTGACCGATACCGCAAAGACCTGCGGCGATGCCCATGCCGATTCCGGCGCCGATGGGGACAAGGCTGGAAGAGCCTCCACCCGCTGACTGTGCGAAGGCCGGCGTGGCCAGGCACAGCATTGAAAGTGTCATGAAAAGATATTGCAGGTTGCGCATTTCGTCTCCTGCTTCCCTGTATGAATTGCCGTCAGTGGGTGGTTGAGGCTCACCGTGCTGGCCCCCTCACGCTAAACGGCGGGTTCGCCCGGCAGCGGAAGCGCTCCGCCGGGGAAATTTTCCTAAATACTTGCTTCCTCTTCGTGCGTTACGGCCATTGCCAGGTAGATCATTGCCAACAACATAAAGATATAAGCCTGAATGAGCGATACGGCAAAGTGCAGGCCGAGGCCGAGGACCGGAACCGCAAAGGGAATGAGTGAAAATGCAACCAGAGTGATCAGGTCGCTGGCCAGCATATTGGCAAAAAGACGGATGGTAAGCGACATTATGCGGGCGAGGTGCGAAATGATCTCAATGGGAAACATGAGCCAGGCGATCCACCAGATCGGCCCGGCAAAGTGTTTTGCGTATTTCACGGGTCCCTGCACCCTTACGCCATGGAAGTTGTAATAGATGAAGGTGAGCAGGGCGATGCCCAGAGGGGCGACGGGATCGGCGGTAGGGGTCTCAAAGCCGGGAAGCAAGCCAAAGAAGTTACATGTAAGGACAAAAAGCAGAATGGTGGTCACGAACGGCATGTACCGCTCGTAGCCGTGGCCGATGACCTGATCGGCCTGATTGCCTACGAACTCGTGGATCCACTCCGCCGTGTGCTGGATGGCGCCGGGCTTTTCCACGTTGAGGGAGAGACGTGCTGCAATGAAAAAGAGGATGAGCAGCGTCATGACGATGAGCTGCATGGCGATGGCGTTGTTGATGGGGTGGGTGGGATGCGCGGCATGAATGCCAAGCATCGTCATAATGGCGACGATGGGCGCGGCAAACCAGTGATTGAGCAGCGCGGTAAGCGCATTTATCAGGGGTAGCATGGTGCGTTATTCCAGCCTGTAAGTTCTTTTTTTATTATGTTTTACCGGAATCGCAGGGTACGCAGAGCTTCAAAGGTCAGGGCGATTACCGCTAACCCAAGTCCGGACAGCAAAGCGTAGAGCGATCCGTGAAACCACCTAAGGCTAGCATAAATAATCAACCCCGCGATAGCCAAACGCAGCAGGAACATAACAACGGTAAACCCTGTGGCACGAGGGGGCTGCTGGTTATCCAGCTTGGCGTTGACGAGGGCGATAAGCTGCTGCCATTCGTAGATTCCGGTGACGGAGACGACGGCTCCGGAGACAAAAAGAGCGGCGGTCTGCCATCCGGCGGCGATGGTGAGGACGATGGCTCCCAGAACGGCCAGAATGGCGGTGATCCACATGGCCCGGCGCATGGTGGCGCGGAGGTCGGCGTCCGTGTAGTTCATGAATGTATTGGCTTCGGTCATGGAATGCGGTGGCGTGGTCTATATTTCCTTGAAGGCCTGGCGGATAGCCTCGATCATGCCGGCGATGGCTCCGAGGATTACGCCGACGATGTAAATCCAATCCTGGTGCAGCCACTTGTCGAGCAGCGCGCCGGCTCCCCAGCCGATGAGCACGGCGGCGGGTAACACGATGGCGATCTGGGTGAGGCGCTCCGCCTTGAGGATAGTCTGCATGGTCTCAGTGCGATGGGGTGCGTGCTGCGGAGCGTTCGGATTGGGCTTTTGCTCGGGCATGCGGTTCCTGGTTGTTTATACACGATGGGAAGGAGTGCCGGATAGAACAGGATGGGCCGTAAAGGTGGCTCTGCTGAACGATATACTGAACAGAGCAAAGAGCAGAATCCTTTGCACATAGGGGATTCTGCACCAGCAAAGGTACGCCGGGGCTAAAGCCCCCCACTTTGCTGGCCGTTTTGAGGCACGGCTAAAGCTGTGCCCTGTTACAACGCGTTCTATTTACATAATTCCCTTAGCGGTTGATGAAGGAAGCCACGTGTTCGAGTCAGAGTTTGAGCGCAATCTGTTTGCGCTTCGCCAGGAAAAACTGAAGCAGATTGAGGCGCTCGGCCAGCAGACCTATCCCAATTCGTTTGCCGCCACGCATGCGCTGGCGGATATCCGCAGCCAATATGACGGCGCGACCACCGAAGACCTGGAAGCGGGCCGTGTTGATGTGAAGGTGGCCGGGCGGATTATGGCGATACGGGCCCAGGGCAAGGCGGGATTTGCGCAGTTGCAGCAGAACGGCGTGCGGTTGCAGATCTATGTCCGGAAAGACGCGGTGGGCGATGCGGGGTTTGAGCTGTACAAGCTGCTGGACCTGGGCGACCACATCGGAGTGTCGGGCTACCTGTTTCGCACGCGGACGGGCGAGCTGTCGATCCATGTGGAGACGATTACGTTTTTGGCAAAGGCGATGCTGGCGCTTCCTGAGAAGTATCACGGGCTGGCGGATGTGGAGTTGCGCTACCGCCAGCGGTATGTCGATCTGTTTATGAATACGGCGCTGAACGAGGGCACCGCGGCAGAGATTAATGTTCGCGACGTGTTTGTGAAGCGGGCGAAGGTGCTGGCGGCGATGCGGAAGTACTTTGACGAGCGCGGCTACATTGAGGTGGAAACGCCGATGATGCAGCCCATTGCCGGGGGCGCGGCGGCGAAGCCGTTTACTACGCACCACAACGCGCTGGATATGGATTTATTCCTGCGCATTGCTCCGGAGCTGTATTTGAAGCGGCTGGTGGTGGGCGGGCTGGACCGCGTGTACGAGATCAATCGCAACTTCCGGAATGAGGGAATTTCGACGCAGCATAATCCTGAGTTCACGATGCTGGAGTTCTACCAGGCGTACGCGAACTATCACGACCTGATGGATTTGACGGAAGAGCTAATCAAGTTTGTGGCGATGGAAGTGAATGGAAAGCTGACTTCGACCTTTAACGATGTGGAGATTGATCTGGGGAAGTGGCGCCGGTTCTCGATGCTAGAGGCGATTCGGGAGTTCTGGGATGAAGAGCGGTTCGGTTCACGTCCAGCGATGCAAGACTTCGACAACGCTCATTCGTTAATCATCTTGCTACAAAGAGCGCGGGCTGCTCATAACACATGGTCCGTTATGAGCGGCCATCTGCTGCAAGAAGCTCATGCTCAGACCATTGTGGGAGACGTTACTGTCGGACACGTAATACATCGAGAGCCCATCGCAGCATCCTTTGCACTCATTCTCAATGAGCTTAAAAAAGGCAGTTCTGCTGGTGCAGCCATTGCTTCCATCTTCGAAGCCGTCGCAGAAGAACACCTGATCCAACCGACCATCATCTATGACTTCCCTCTTGCGGTTTCGCCGTTGTCGAAACAGAAGCCGGATAAGCCGGACTGGGTGGAGCGGTTTGAGTTTTACATTGGCGGGTTTGAGGTGGGAAATGCCTTCAGCGAGTTGAATGATCCTGAGGAACAGCGCAAGCGGTTTGAGCAGCAGTTGAGCGAGCGCGAACGGGGCGATGACGAGGCGCACCAGATGGACGAGGACTACGTGCGCGCGCTGGCGTATGGGCTGCCTCCGACGGGCGGCGAAGGCATTGGGATTGACCGGCTGACGATGATTCTGACCGGGGCGCGGTCGATTCGGGATGTGATTCTGTTTCCGCTGATGCGTCCGCAGAAGAACAAGGCGGAAGGCGAAGCCTAACGGGCGTGGCGGGTGTGCGGCTTCGATGCCGCTTCACTGAGCATGGCCGAGCGGAGCAGCGCATTCATCCGTGTCTGATAGCCTGCGCCTTTCTTTTTCAGCCATGCAAGTACGTCTGCATCCAGGCGAACCGTGACCTGCTCCTTGACCGGGCGATAAAAGCGGTCTGGAACAGCGTTCTCCCAGAACTTCTCCGTCAATTCAGGAATGTCGGAGAAGTCGATCTCGCTGTCTGGACGTTCGGCGATTTTTTTCAAATGCCGGACCATCGCCGGAGTGACTTTAATGTCCGCTTGCTTCTTTCGTACGAGCTTTGGCATAACGTATACGCTCCCTTGGGTTCGCCTTCCTTGCTGAAATGATGCGAATTACTTCGGTGAGACCTTGTTTGTCAATATCGGAAGTATGAGCAACCAGCGCCAGCATAACGCCGTGAACAAGCCCAAGAGATTGCCAACGGATCTCACCATCAACTACCCGGTCTTGTTCTGAAACTATGTGCGGGTCCTGAAAAACGAGGGTCGCTTCTTCAAATGTCACCCCATGTTTCTGCGCATTGCTTTTTGCTTTACGGGGATCCCATTCAAATTCAATCATACATTACCTAATTGTAGGTACACAACTATACTTACTCCCCGAGCAGCAGGCGCTGGGTGGATGTGGCGCGGCCGGTTTTTCCGTCGCACTCGATGAGCAGCGCGGCCATGCGCGGGTCGCCTTTGGCGGCGTCGAATTTGGCGGGCATTCCGGTGAGGAATTTTTGCAGCACCTGCTCCTTTTCCACTCCGATCACGCTGTCGTAAGGGCCGCTCATGCCGACGTCGGTTTGATAGGCGGTGCCGCCGGGCAGGACGCGGTCGTCGGCGGTGGGGACGTGCGTGTGCGTGCCGATGACGGCGGTGACGCGGCCGTCGAGATACCAGCCCATTGCGACTTTCTCCGATGTGGCTTCGGCGTGGAAGTCGACGAGGATGACCTTGGCCTTGATGGTCTTGAGGATGGCATCGATGGCGCGAAAGGGATCGTCACTGGAGGCCATGAAGACGCGGCCCTGCAGGTTGATGACGGCGTAGGTTTGTCCGTTGGGAAGCTCGCCCTCGTAGACTCCGAAACCGGGCGTGCCCGCGACGTAGTTGGCGGGGCGGATGATGCGGCGGGCGCGGTCGTGGCTGTCGGCGGGGACGGACTGGACGTAGTCGATCAGCTCGCGCTTGTCCCAGACGTGGTTGCCGGTGGTGAGGACGTGCGCGCCGAGATCAAAGAGATCGTCGGAGATGGATGGAGTCACGCCGAAGCCTCCGGCGGCGTTCTCCGCGTTGATGATGATGAGGTCGACCTCCCGCTCGGCGATGACGTGCGGCAGATGCTCGCGCACAATGCGGCGTCCGGCACTGCCGAAGACGTCGCCTACGAAAAGAATTCGCAAAATTAAATTTCTCCAGTTGAATCAGGCGTTAAAGTTCGATGCTACAACATTGAGGCTGGAATTCCTTTTTGGGCGCGAGCGAGGCTATAGTACGGCATTTTCCAGAGGTGCGGTGGGCTTTTGAAATCGTACCGGGTCGCCGTTCCCTGTTGTTCGCGATGACTCCAGAGCTTCAACTTCGGTTTACACCGTCTCTGAAAATGCTTTAGCTTGACTGCATGGCACTCAATGCGCGATTTGTAACCGGCATACAAGCGCTGGTTCTGCTGGCGGCGGAGCCGGAGAAACGGCACCGGTCAGAAGATATTGCACACAAGCTGGGCACAAACCCGGTCGTCGTACGGCGTATTTTTGTGGAACTGCAAAAGGCTGGGCTGATCCAGAGCCATAAGGGGCCGAGCGGCGGATCGAAGCTGGCGATGACGGCCAAGGAAATCACGCTGCGCGAAGTTCATCGCGCGCTGCATCCGCAGGGCGTGTTGCAGGCTCCGAAGTCGTCGGGGATTCCGGGGCTGGCCGCGGCGCTAAAAGGCGTGCTGAACGACGCCTCGCGCGCGCTGGAAAAAGAGCTGACCGAGACTACGCTGTCTCAGCTGGCAAAGAAGGCGCAGAAGCGATCAGCAAAGCGCTAGATCGACGCCAGCGCAGCAGCATGAGTATGGCGATGGTGACGAGCGAGACGGTGAGGCCTGTCCAGATACCGGAAAGACGCCAACCGACGACGAAGCAAAGCACTGCGCCCAAGGGGAGTCCGAAGAGCCAGTAGCCGACGAAGTCCATGAGCATGGGGACTTTGGTCTCGCCGAGTCCGCGCAGGACGCCGATAGAGATGACCTGGGCGCCGTCGAAGATTTCAAACGCAGCCACAATGAGCAGAATGTGCGCGCCGAGTTTGAGGACCATGGGGTCATGACTGTAGATTCCGATGATGGGGCCGGGGGTGGTGACGAACAGCACGGCAGCGAAGGCCATGAATCCTACGCCGAGACCGATGGCCATCCATCCGGCGCGGCGGGCTTTGGCCGGATCGCCGGCGCCGATGGCGTGACCGACGGCAACGGCTCCGGCAGCGGAGATGCCGAGCGGCACCATATAGGTGAAGGCGGCACAGTTGAGCACGATTTCGTGCGTGGCGAGGGAGACGGCTCCGAGGTGCGAGGCGAGGATAGACGCCGCGCCAAAGGCTGCAACCTCAAGCACGACCTGGAAGGCCGCGGGGATGCCGAGGTCGAGCAGAGAGCGGATGCGCTTCCAGTTGGGACGGGGCCAGTGGAAGAAGAGCGAGTGTCCCCGGCGGCGCTCGTGTTGCCAGGCGAAGTAAACCAGCACCGCAGCCATGTAAATGCGGGCGAACACCGTGGAGAGCGCGGAGCCGCTGACGCCCATGGCGGGCATGCCAAGCTTGCCGTAGATGAAGATCCAGTTCCCTGCCAGGTTGACGAGGTTGGCGGAGATAAGCGCGAAGGTGACGGGGCGAACGCGTCCAACGCCCTGCAGGTAGCGGCGGAAGCCACCG
This sequence comes from Acidobacteriaceae bacterium, assembly GCA_035532055.1. GTDB lineage: Bacteria > Acidobacteriota > Terriglobia > Terriglobales > Acidobacteriaceae > Silvibacterium. The sequence goes on from DATKRT010000030.1 coordinate 75,167, forward strand.
TAAATGAGCAGCGGGAGCGTGCCCCAGTTGAGGATGGCGGTGTAGGAACGTGTAAATGTGCTGACGGTGGGGTCGACTCCGCGCCCGGTAAAGAGCGGGATGGCGAAGACGATGAAGAGCATGAGAATGGGCGTGAAGGCCAACGCGATGTACATGGCCTGCGCCAGTGAGCGGTGGCAGTCGTCAAAGTCGCGCGCGCCCCAGGACTGCGAGACGAGCGTGTCCAAGCCGAGCAGCAGGCCGATGCCGAAGAGCGCCGGCGCATAGTAAATGGCATTGCCCAGGCCGACGGCTCCGATGGCGGCGGGGCCGAGTTTGCCGACCATGATGACATCAACGACGCTCATGGCCATCCAGCCGATCTCAGACAACGCTACGGGAATTGCGAGCCGGAGCAGCGCGCGCAATTCGGCGGCGAGGTTGGGCCTTGCGTTGTGCTGATCGAAAATTTCAACGCCGTAGTCGTGCATGGGAAGACCTGAAGCGAAGCAAGATTTTCTGATTGTACCCGGATGGGATGCTGCACACAGCGTCGTGTTAAATTTGAATCAGCGCGTGATGGAGAGATGGCCGAGTGGCTGAAGGCGCACGCTTGGAAAGCGTGTTTAGGGGTAACTCTAACGTGGGTTCGAATCCCACTCTCTCCGCCAGAAAAATCGATGGCTTGCACGACCGGATTTCCCGCGCAGGATGGTACAGCGTAGCGTTATACAGACGCGGTTTTTGCGCTGAATTGCCCTCTCAATAACCCCTTCCCTCACCTTTTTCATTCCCTGCCACGACATCTCATTCAGTGTTGATTTGTGCTACCGCAGATCCAGACCGTCGTGGGACAGTCCCTGGGATCGCAGAGCAGATTTCGGCGGGAAGCCGACTATGGGCAGGTTAGAAAGTCCTTAAAGGTAACTCGCTGCACTTCCACTGGGGGACTCGATTCGAGTGATCGGTCCTATTCGTGGAGTGTCATGACGGGACAGATGGCTTCGGCTGCGACCTGCGGCACCGTGCCGGCTGCAAAGTGCGTGACACGCGCCGGAGCGGGATGCGCGCCCATCACGATGAGATCGGCATTGCGCTCTTCGGCAACATCGACGATGGCCCGGCCGGGGGCACAGTCGGAAACAAGCGTGCGGAGGGTCCGGCGAAGGAAAGCGGTGCCGGGCAGGCTATCCATAAAACTGTTCTCAAAGGCCGCCCAGTCAGCGGCGGGCTGGGACGGATCTTCGATGTTCAGCAAGGTGAAGTCGGCACGATACAGGCGCGCGAACTGGTAGGCATAGGCGGCGATCCAGGCTGACTGTGGGTCGAGAGTGGTTGCGCAGAGGATGTTGCGGGGGTTCCAGGTCTGTCCCGGAGTCCGTGTGACCTTGGGACCAACGAGCACGACCGGGCAGGTGACCTTTCGCAGGATGGTTTCCGCGTCGGAGCCGAGCAGGAAGCGTTCGAAGCCGGCCTTGCTGTGCGTGCCGAGGACGATGATGTCGACTTTGTTCTCGTTGATAAAGGTGAGGAGTTCTTTGCGGATAGCGCCGGTTATCGAAAATGCTTCGGCCCAGTAGCCTTCCGAGCGCAGACCTGCTCCAGCCTGTTCCAGTCGCTGCTCCAGACGCTCCTGGATGCCCTGCTGGTCAATCCAAACAGCCTCCGGGGGCGTGATGAGGTTGCTGGGTTCAGTGACGTGTACCAGAAAGAGACGCGAATCGTATCGCTTGGCAATGGACTTGGCGTATTCGAGTGCTTGCTGGGAGACGTCGGAGAAGTCCGTGGGGACGAGGATGCGGTCCAACGAAGTCACAACCCGAGTCAGGGTGTCCATACACCACCTCCGGCAGGCTGCGGAAGCGAGGCCGAGACCTGCTCGCGAATCAGATGTTACGGGGAGGATGGATCGAGTGCAGTGACAACGCTCACAGGCTGGATGTGACGAGGGTTCGCCTGGCGACGAAATATCGTCTCGTCACTCAGCAAGCCGGACGCAAAGGGGCTGTCCTGCGAGATTTTATAAGTCATTGTTTTTCAATCTGATGACTCAGTGACGACAGGTGAGGAAGGGTTTGGTCATTGAGGTGCGATATAGGAAAGCAGACGAAGAAAGAAGTGACCGTGCGAATTTCAACGCAGGAAAAACCCGAAGGTCTGACATTGAAGATCGAGGGGAGGGTTATCGGCGAATGGGCGGCAGAGTTGGAGCGATTTTGGGAATTGTTCCATCCGCTGATTGGGGCAAATAGGTTGTGGCTCGATATCTGCGACGTTATGTTTCTCGATCTCCGCGGGAAACAGATTCTGCATAAGATTTTTGTGTCAACCGGAGCCGAGATTCTTGCCGACTCACCACTGACCCGGCAGTTTGCCGATGAAGTGAAACAGATTCCGAATGCAGTAAAACAGATTCCGAATAAGGACGGATTGGGAGAAGTATATGAATAGCCTACGTGGACTGGATATAACGCGGAAATGCCAACTCTGCAACCTGAAATCGAACGGATTCCTGTGCAACCTGTCCCCTGCCGCAATGAAGGAGTTCGAAGCGATTAAGTACTCGTCCATGTACCCGGCAAACTCGATGCTGTTTCTTGAGAATGAGCCTGCGCGTGGCATCTATGTTCTGTGCTCGGGCGAAGTGAAGCTTTCGGTAAGTTCGCGCGGCGGCAAGACGTTGATTCTACGGATTGCGCGGCCGGGAGATATTCTGGGGATCACGTCGAACATGTCCGGAGCGCCGTACCAGGCCAGCGCGGAGACGCTGCATCCGTGCCAGGTGGCGTTTATCCGGCGGGAAGACTTTATGACTTTCCTGCGGAAATATCCCGAGGTGTACCAGACGGTTGTCCAGCAGCTGACCGGTCAGTATGCGACGGCCTGCGAACAACTGAGGACGGTGGGCCTGTCAACTTCGGCGCATGAGAAGCTGGCGAGGCTGATTCTGCACTGGTCGCACGAGGGCAAGGCGACGCCGGAAGGCACGCAGATCAAGGTGCCGCTGACACATGAGCAGATTGCAGAATGCGTGGGTTCGACCCGCGAGACGGTAACCCGCACTCTGAGCGAGTTCAAGCACCGGCACCTGGTGACACTGAAGGGCGCGACGATGGTTATTTCGAATCCCGCGGCACTGGGAGTCATTGGCGGCTCATAAGACTGCCTGTTTACCAAGAGGGGCGTGGCTGACGGCCACGTCCCTTTTGCGTGCGCATAACGCACGGTTCCCTGCTCGCCATTTTGCCGGGCTGCCGGAATGTGGATGTGTGCCCGATGGATCGGGTATGCTTTTTACTGGCGTCTTTTTCGTCGGGAAGTGTCTGTCTCCTCTTATGTGCCTTGGAAGTTTCATTCTGAATGCAGACCTGACGCAACAGGAACAACGGGTAAAGCAGCATGATTGCTGAAGGTGACCAGATCGTGCACAGGAACGAACTCTTTGAGAAGTTATTCGAGTTTTCGCCGGACGGAATTCTGGTTGCGTCCCGGGATGGGCGAATTCTTCAGGCCAATCCCCATGCAGAAAAGATTTTTGGTTTCCCATCTGGAACGATGGCGGGAACGACGATTGAAAGCCTGGTTCCGGAACGGCTTCGCAGCGCACATTCCCAGCACCGGGATGACTACCAGGAGGCCCCACGCGCACGCCCCATGGCAGCCAATTTAGAGCTGTATGGGCAGAGGCATGACGGCAGCGAGTTCCCCGCCGATATCATGCTCAGCCCCGTCCACGTGGGTGGTGAGCTGCTTGTTCTGGCCGTTGTGCGCGATATTACAGAGCGCAAGAAAATGGAAGAGGACCTGCGTCACAGCGAAGAAAAGTTCCGGCTTCTGATCGAGGGCGCGCAGGACTATGCGATCTTCATGCTTGATACCGAGGGCCGGATCGCAAGCTGGAACCCGGGAGCGGAGCGCATCAAGGGCTATACCTCCGAAGAGATTCTGGGGCAGCATTTTTCCATTTTTTATCTGCAGGAAGACCTGGAGCGCGGCAAGCCGGAGAACGAATTGCGAGTCGCCAAGAGCCAGGGCCGCTATGAGGAAGAAGGCTGGCGGGTGCGGAAAGACGGATCGCGCTTCTGGGCGAATGTGATTATTGCGGCTCTCCGTGACAAGGACGGAAACCTGATTGGTTTTTCGAAGGTCACGCGCGACTTTACCGATCGCAAGAGGGCCGAGGAAGCGCTGGTGGTGGAGCTTAGCCGCGCCATGTTATCGGACCTTGATATACGGAAGATGCTGGGTGCGATTGAGGCGGGCATTCAACAGGTGGCTCCGCACGACTATGCCGCGATTTCCCTCTATGACAGCGAGCTTGACCGGTTGCGTGTGCACGAGCTGACTCCGCACAGAAATCCCAAATATCACCAAGAGATTTTGATCAATCTGGAGAACTCGCCCAGTGGTGATGTGTTCACGCGGCACGAGCCGATGTTCTGGGAGAATGCCCGTCCTGAGGAGTACCCACCGGAGAGATTTGCGCGGTATGGAGAGGAAGAACTGAAGTCCGGCTGCTGGTTGCCGCTGGACAGCCATAACCATGTGATCGGCACGCTGTTTATCGGCAGCCGGCACGTAGCCTCGTTTGCCCCGAAGGATGCGGAGATGCTGCTGCGGATAGCGCACCAGATTGCTTTGGCCATCGACAACGTGCAGGCGGCACAGCAGATTTCAAACCTGACAGCCAAGCTGCGCGAGGAGAAGCAGTATCTGGAAGAAGAGCTGCGCACCGAATACAGCTTTGAAGAGATCGTGGGCGAGAGCCAGGGGTTGAAGCGCGTGCTGAAGCAGGTGGAGATAGTGGCTCCGACGGATGCGACCGCGCTGGTGCTTGGTGACACCGGAACAGGTAAGGAGCTGATCGCGAGGGCCATCCACAACCTGAGCCCGCGCCGCGAACGAACCTTTGTAAAGCTGAACTGCTCTGCCATTCCGCTGGGACTGCTGGAAAGCGAACTGTTCGGGCATGAGAAAGGCGCATTTACCGGAGCCGTGACGCAACGCATCGGCCGGCTGGAACTGGCGCACATGGGGACGCTGTTCCTGGATGAGATCGGCGATTTACCCCTGGAGCTGCAGCCCAAGCTGTTGCGCGCTCTCCAGGAGCGGGAGATAGAGAGACTGGGCGGCAGAAGAACGATCCCTGTGAATGTGCGGCTGATTGCGGCAACGAATCGCGACCTGGCGAGGATGGTGAAAGAGGGCCTGTTCCGGAGTGATCTTTACTATCGTCTCAAGGTGTTTCCGATTGCGATTCCGTCTCTGCAGGAGCGGAGCGAGGACATACCGCTGCTGGTGAATTACTTCGTCAACAAGCATGCGCGGCGCATGAACAAGCAGATTACGACGATTCCACGGGAAGTGATGAACGCGCTGATCCGGTGGCCCTGGCCGGGCAACGTGCGCGAGCTGGAGAACTTTCTCGAGCGCGCAGTGATTCTGACAAACGGAAGCGCGCTGCGTGCTCCACTGGGAGAAATGGAAGCCGCCGAGGTGCGGGATTCCTCACCTGTCTATGATCTGCGATCGAACGAGCGGGAGCACATTCTGCGGGCTCTGCGCGAGACCAAGGGAAACATAGGCGGCCTTGGGGGTGCAGCAGAGAAGCTGGGCCTGAAGCGCACCACGCTCAACTCCAAGATCAAAAAGCTGGGCATTGAGAAGAGCGAGTACGCGTAAGCTCCACCACGTCTGCTGGAATGCCTAGGTTGCGTGCTCCATCTGTGGCAGCAGCGACTCCTCCGTAACCCCCTCAGCCGCCGGAATGCAGAGCACCGGACAGGAGACGTTGGAGATGACCTGCAGCACGGTGCTGGAGGGCATGTCCTTTTCCGAGAGCACGCGTGAGGGCGAACCCAGAACCACGAGGTCCGCGTGCGATTCCCTGGCATATTTTCCGATGACTTCAGAAGGATCCCCGGTCACGATGAAGTGCTCGACAGGAACCGTGTGCGACTCGTTGAACGGCGCGAGGAAGCGGAGGCGTTCAAGCAGGACTGCGCGTTTCTCTTTGCTCCGGACATCAGATGAATGCAGCACCAGCAACTGCTCATGGGCGATGCGATGCGCGGATGAAAGCGCGCAGAGAGACGCCAGCGAAAAGTCCGTGGCGAGCAGAACGGTGCGCCACTGACCGGCCCAAGGCAGGAGTGATTCCGCATCCGGCGTAACGGTAAGGATGGGGCAGGGCGATTTTGCGAGTAACTGGCGCGCGATGGTTCCCAGAGCCACGCGGCCCGCTTCGGTCTTGCCGCGGGTTCCGAGCACGAGCAATTTTCCTTTGTAGTCCGCCACGCACTGCAGGATGCGCTCGCAGATGTCTCCTGTCTCGACAACCGAGTGGACTCCGATTCCCTGTTTGCGGGTCTCCTCTTCAAAGCGCGCCAACTCTTCGCGGGCAGCCTGATCGGCTGCGAGAGATTCCGGCACGCCGGTGGGAAAGGCGTATGCCATGGGGTCGATCACATGAACCAGCAGCAGCTTGGCGCCGTGAAGCTGAGCGATGGCCTGGGCATAGCGAAGCGTAGCCGACGACTTCGCGGAGAAGTCCATAGCCACCACAATGGTTTCAAATGGGAATTGTCGTGAGATGGTCATAACCCCTCCTCCAATAGTTTAGTTCTCTAATGAGACACTAATCGTGAGAATTCACGACTCACTGTGACCTGTGTCACCATGTAAGCGATAGCGAGGGCGTGCTGCAAGGGCCAGGCTTTTGCAGGGCTGCGCCATCGCCAGGGCAGCTAAAGATGATCGGCGTCCTGCGACAGTTCAGCCTCCAGAGTGCTGCTGGAGCCCTCTTCCTTTATCTCTATAAGTAGCTGTCCAAGAGCAGCTTGCGTGGAGCGCAGAAGCTCGGCGAGGGGTTGCGGAATCATGCCGCTTTGCATTCCCACGGATTGGGGGTCTTCCAGTGCACGCCCCAGTCTGGCGTGAAGTTCCTCGAGTTGTGTTACTACCGATGCCATAATTCCTTCCACACGTTGAGGCAACGAAAAATAACACTCCCGGGCATTCCCTTGCAAATGCGTGGCAATTGGAACAACCGTGACAGGCGTCACTGACTCCCAGATAAATGAACACAATCGTAATAGGTAGGACTGGTCTATCCTTATCAGAACGGGAGCGGCTTATGGAAAAGCTAGCGGAGCTTCGAACCGCGCATACCGACCTTGCCTGCCCGGAAGCGATCGTAGTAGCCACAGACCTCAAGGATGCAGAGCGTCTGCTTCCTTATGCCATTGCACAGGCCAAGTCGAGTGGCGCGGCGCTGACGGTTGTGCATGCGATGCCGCCAGAGGATAGCCAAGAATCCAAGTTGGGTGCAGCGGCGTCGGAAAGCATGATCCATCCAGCCGGCAGGCGGATGGCGATGGAAGATATTGCCAAGCGCGTGCGCGCGCATGGTATTTCCTGCTCAACGGTTGTGAATGCCGGGCCGGTTGCGGATGTGGTGGAAGAGATTCTGCGCCGGACGGGAGCCGGGCGTCTGATAGTAGGCACGCATGCACGGCAGGGCGTGGATAAACTTCTGCTTGGTTCTGTGGCGCGCAAGTTACTTGAAAACGTGGAAGTTCCTGTGCTGATTGTTGGCCCACAGTGCAAGGAAGGGTCGCCAGACTGGTCGATCAAGAAGATGCTGCTCGCCTCATCGTCGCTGGATAAGAGCGCGCCCAAGGCGGTGGTGTCGCGCGCCATCGCCAAGCACAATCATGCGGCACTTACGGTGCTGCATGTGCTTGCTCCGGATCGTCACGCCAACCGCCTGCTTACGCCCGCCCAGGCGCTGGTAGAACCTGTTCTGGAACCAAATGGTGGAGGAGAAGGACAGTCGGCCTCCATCCGGGTTACCGCTGGCGACCCGTCTGTTGAGATTGTCCGCGTTGCGAGTGAGATCTCAGCCGATCTCATTGTCCTTGGGGTTCATCATTATCTGTTCCGCCTGCCGTTCGGCAAGGAAACCACGGCCTATAAGGTCCTGGCTTCCGCACCTTGTCCTGTTCTTACGCTCAAGAGTGATTCAGCCCTAATTCGGAAACATGCCTTAACCGAGACAAGGCATATGGCCCTGCAGTAGCACGGGCTGTAGCTTCCTGAGGTCTCCCCATGAAATGCGCGAACCATCTCTGCAATCGCGAAGAGCTGTATTTCCGCAGCGGGACGCTGCACTCGATTGACTTCGACCCACCTGAATATCTTGCGGACGGGCATGTAATGCGCCAGAAAGTGATCTGGTTGTGCGACCGGTGCAGCCGTAACTTTTGTGTGGATACCTGGCGGCCACCCGGGGAGCAGTTACACATGCGCACGCTGAAGGGCCTGCAGGTCACGCAAGTCAATACGAAAATAACAAAGTCAGCGGCGTGAGGTTTGCGGCGATTGCGCGGCCAGCGTTTGTGCGTGATGGATATGGCAAATGGCAATGGCGAGGGCGTCGGCAGCGTCTGCCGGCTGGGGTAGCTCGGGGAGATTGAGCAGCCGAGCGACCATAAACTGCACCTGCGATTTCTGCGCCAGACCATAGCCGGTCACGGTGGACTTGATCTTGAGCGGGGCGTATTCGGCAATGGGCAGGCCTGCAGTCGCGGCGGCGAGCAGGGCTACTCCGCGAACGTGGCCGAGCTTGAGCGCGGACTTGGCATTGACGGAGTAGAAGACTTCCTCAATTGCGATGACGTCGGGAGCATGTGCCTGGATGAGCGTGCAGAGTTCTGCATAAACCAGTGAGAGCCGGTGCGGAAGCGACTCCTTCATTGGCAGGCGTATGCCTCCGGCGCCAAGCGAGATGAGCTGCGGATTGCGTGCCGCGTCGTCCCACTCGACGACGCCGTAACCGGTGCACTCTGTTCCGCAGTCAATACCGAAGACGCGCATGGGTGGAGTGTACCGCACACCATGCGCGGCGGGAATTCATCGCGAGATACCTTCCAGCGGCGAGCTGGCCGAGGCGTAGAGCTTACGCGGCATGCGTCCGGCGATGAAGGCCTGGCGTCCGGCAAGAACTGCGTGCTGCATGGCTTCCGCCATGAGGATGGGATTGGCGGCGGCGGCAATGGCGGTATTCATGAGCACACCGTCCGCGCCCAACTCCATGGCAAGCGCAGCGTCCGAAGCGGTGCCGACACCCGCGTCGACGATAAGCGGAACCTCAGTGATCTTTTCGCGCAGGATCTGGAGCGTGGCCCGGTTCTGAATGCCGAGTCCGCTGCCGATGGGCGCTGCAAGAGGCATGACGGCGGAGGCTCCCGCGTCGATGAGGCGAAGCGCAAAGACAATGTCGTCAGAGGTGTAGGGCAGGACGGTAAAGCCTTCCTTGACCAAGGTGCGAGTAGCTTCAAGTGTCGCTTGAACATCGGGGTAGAGCGTGGCCTGATCGCCGATGACCTCAACCTTGACCCAGTCGGACAGTCCAACCTCACGGCCAAGGCGCGCGGCGCGGATGGCTTCCTCCGCGGTGTAGCAGCCGGCGGTATTGGGGAGCAGAAAGTAGCGCTGCGGATCGATGAAGTCGAGCAGCGATTCTTTGGAGCGGTCGAGATTGACACGGCGCACGGCGACGGTGACCATCTCGGCGCCCGAGGCCTCAATCGCGGCCTGTGTTTCCGGGCCGTCCTTGTACTTGCCTGTTCCTACGATCAGCCGTGACTGAAAGGCTTTGCCTGCGATTACTAGGGGTTCCATGGGGCTATTGTAGTGCGGAATGCACCGCGATGTTTGTGATCTGTGTCAGATGCTGGCGTGCTTATTTTTGGTGTAAATTGTGCGGAGCATAGCTGCGGGCCCACTCGACGATGCTGCGCACGGCAATACCGCTGGGGCCTTTGGCAATCCAGGGCTTATCGCTGTCGAGCCAGGCCATGGCGGCAATGTCGAGGTGCACCCAGGGCATGTCGTCAACGAACTCCTTAAGAAACATGGCGGCGTTGGTGGCTCCGCCGTAGCGGGTCAGTCCGGTATTGCGAATGTCGGCGATTGCGGACTGAATCTGGTCGCGGTAGTCGTCTTCGAGAGGAAGACGCCAGAATTTTTCGCCGGATGTTTCGAGGGCCTGCGTGAAGTGCGCGTAGGCGGCTTCATCGTTGGAGAAGACGCCGGCGTTGACCTGTCCGAGAGCGATGGCAACCGCTCCGGTGAGGGTGGCGGCGTTGATGAGATGCGTTGCGCCGAGCTGGCGCGCGTAAAAGAGGCCGTCGGCGAGCACGAGGCGGCCTTCGGCGTCGGTGTTGACGACTTCGATGGATTTGCCGGACATGGCAATTTGCACATCGCCGGGACGCTGCGCCTTGCCGGAGGGCATGTTCTCCGTGGCGCAGATGATGGAGATGATCCTGACCTTCGGCTTGAGCTGCGCGATGGCGCGCATGGCTCCGATCATGGCGGCGCCACCTGCCATGTCGTACTTCATCTTCTCCATGCTGTCGGCGGGCTTGAGGGAGAGGCCGCCGCTGTCGAAGGTGACTCCCTTGCCTACCAGCCCGAGGACCGGTTCGGCGGGCGCATCGGAAGGCTCGTAGGTCATGACGATGAGCGCGGGCGGCTCGTCCGAGCCCTGGGCGACACCAAGAAACGCACCCATCTTCAATTCGCGGAGCTTTTCGGTACTGTAGACCTCGCAGCGCAGGCCGAACTCCGCGGACATTTCCGCGGCTTTCTGGGCCAGGATGGTCGGCGTCATACGATTGGCCGGCTCGTTGATGAGCGTGCGGGCGAAGTTCTGGGATTCGGCGACTATGACGCCCTCGCGCAGGCCTGTTTCTGCGCCGAGGTGATCAGATTCTGACGCTACAACCGAGACGGAAGCAATGCTCTGGTCGGTGCGGTCGGTGCGGTAGGTGTCCGACTCAAAGTCGCCGAGGATCGCGCCTTCGGCAATGGCGCGGGCCGTGATGGCGGCGCTGAGGTGCGCTGGGGCAAGGATGGCGAGCGCGTGGATACCGCGAGATTTGGCGTAGCGGGTGGCGGTTCCGGCCGCCTTGCGAAGGTCATGGGCAGAGACTTTTGCGGCCTTGCCGAGTCCGACCACGAGCAGGCGGGCAGCCTTAAGCCCTTGCGGGCTGTGGAGCAGAAGGGTTTCATTCGGCCGGGCTTTGAATTCGCCATCGGCAAGCACCCGAGCGACTGCGCTCTGCAGCGATTCCTCGGTGGACAGGAGCGCGATTTCAGGTTGGGCGTTCTTGTCCTTGCTGGTGTTGTTGTCGGCGGCGAAGACCACAAGCAGGCCGGTTGAAAGCGAAGAAGGCGCAACGCACTGCAGATCGAGTTTCATCAGTTCCCTTTCGAGGAAGGAATCAAGCTCTTTTATTGTATTGCGATGGGTTGTTGGGTTTTGAGCCGCGAAGCCCGCACACGGAGGTGCGGGCCTGTGGATAAGGGTCAGAGGTGGCGATGCTATTTCCGGAAGACGGCCAGCATCATTTGCGACTGGACCTGATTGAGCTGGTGCAGCGTGGCCGCAAAGGCCTGCTGATCATCGACGGACGAACTCTTCATGAGTTCCCTGAGCCGGAAGGCGGTCCTGTCCATCATGATCTGGGCGTCTTTGAGCTTCTTGGAATGGTTCGTGGCCGCGGAGTGAATCTTCGCTGTGTAGTTGCGGATGGCTTGCAACGTTGCCGTGGCTGCCGCGTCGTTTCCGGCATTGAGCTCCCGACCGGCTTGCCAGACCATCGCGCTTACGAGCTTTGCGTAGAGATAGCACCTGTCCTTGGGCGTGGCATGTTCGGCCTTGACGGCCAAAGCGCTCATCTGCTGCGCATCGAGATACTTGCCGGGACGTCCTGCGAACGCCTGCGGGGCGCTGCAAACCGCCGCCAATACAAAAACTAAAACGAACCGCATTACGCACCTCCTACTGGGCGCAACGGAACGTCGGTCTATCTACCTTGTGAGCATTGTCACCCGTCGCCGGGCCTGCCGCTCTTCTTCTGGAAACTTCCCGGATGCCGATTCCAGGAACAGGCGGTAAAAATGTACGGCCTGCTCATTGCGATGCAGAGTATCACTTGCCGTTGCCCATAGGAAGTAGGTAGCTGGTGTATCCGCCGCATATTTTGATCGCATCGTAAGCGCGCCAAGAACCAGCTGAGGATCACCGGTTTTGGACGCTGCGAATGCGATCCCACTCCATGTGTCAGGATCATCCTGGCGGATTTTTGCGGCTTTTTGTAAGGAGATGAGAGCTTCTGCATACTTGCCTTCCCGAATGAGCACCTGACCGCGGTCGGATTCCAATTCGGGATCATTCGGGTGGGCAGCAAGGAGTTGCGTGTACAAGGCTTCGGCCTTGCCGTTCTGCCCGGCTTCGACGTAGGCGTCGGCGAGCATGGTGGCGATGTTCTTGTCTTTTGGCTCAAGATGATGCAGTTTTTCGAGTACGGTGACGGCGTCGCTGCCTCGGCCCTCGGCTCCGAGGAGCGCGGCATACTGCGCATTCAGCGAGGGGCTGTCGGGATCACGGTCGAGCGCGGACTTGAGAAGCGGCTCGGCGGCGGAATACTTTTTCTGCCGCATGTAGAGGTGAATGAGGCCCGCGATGGCCTGCGATGAGTGGGGATTCTCATTGAGCGCCTTGCGGTAGGCCTGCTCGGCGACGGAGGGATCTCCGGCAGCGTCGGCAATTTCGGCAGCGAGGAGGGTGTCGCCGGGAGTCTCCGGCGAGATGCGCAATGCGTTGATGAGCGCCTGTTTGGCTACTGTGGGATCGGTTTTGCGAACGAAGCGGGCGAGCGCCCGCAGCGCCTGCGCCCTGGCGGTGGGGTTAGGCGGATTGGGCTTAAGCGTGGCGGCGGCCTCAAGCTGCTTCCGGGCACCGGGATCGCCCTCGCTAGCAAGGATGAGGCCAAGGGCCAGGCGGGACTCAAACTGCTTGGGGTCAGCGGCGATGGCCTTGCGGTAGAAGAGCTTGGCCTGGTCTGTTTTTCCCAGAGCGTCGGCGCAATAACCGCGGTCAAAAAGAGCGCGGGCATCGGCGGGATGCGCGGCAATGTAGGCATCGAGAAGTGAAGCGGCTTTGTTGTAATGCTTGTCGCCAATGGCGGCCTCCATGTCCGTGAGCGGATTGACGGGGGCAGAATCGACCGCGGAGGTGCCCGGCGGCAGGGGTGCTGCCTGTCCCCAGAGAATGGGTGAAAACAGGAGCGGAAGCGACAGGGCCAGCGCCAGACGGGAGACTTTAAGAGTCATTGCATCACGACTTCTTGTTTGATTCACTTAACCTCTACTACTACGAGTCATTTGACTTCGACTTCCTGGAGCGAAGCTTCGTCCGGTGGTCCTACTCTTATTTCTTTGTGATGGCCGTTGTCCAGCGGTGAGGTGTGCTTGCGCTGTGGGAGCACTTTGCGGAGCCAGAAGCCGGTATGGGAATCGGGTGACTGGGCGATTGCCTCCGGAGTTCCCTGGGCAACGATGTTACCGCCCTGCGAGCCGCCTTCCGGACCGAGGTCGATGACCCAGTCGGCGGACTTGATGACATCAAGATCATGCTCAATGACCAGCAGCGAGCCTCCGCCGTCGATGAGCTTGCGGAAGGCCACGAGAAGCTTGCTTACGTCGTCAAAGTGCAGGCCGGTGGTGGGTTCGTCGAGGATGTAGAGCACGCGGCTCTGTTTCTTTTTGTTGTCGCTGGAGGAGCCGGAGCGGACGGTCGCGAGATGCGCGGCCAGCTTGACGCGCTGGGCTTCTCCGCCAGAGAGCGTAGTGGCGGACTGGCCAAGCCGCACATACCCGAGGCCGACTTCTTCGAGCACGGCGAGCTTTTCGACGATGCGCTGCTGGCCAGCGAAGAAGCGTAGGGCTTCCTTGACGGTGAGGCCGAGGACCTCGTGGATGTTCCTGCCCTTGTAGCGGACCTCAAGCACACTGGCCTTGTATCGGGTTCCGTTACATTCCTCGCAGGGCAGTTCTACATCGGCAAGGAACTGCATTTCGACGGTCACGGTGCCATCACCATCGCAAACATCGCAACGTCCGCCGGGGACATTGAAGGAGAAGTGTCCGGTGGCGTAGCCGCGGCGCTGTGCTTCCGGCTGCGAGGCGAAGAGCTCACGTATGGCGTCGAAGGTCTTGATGTAGGTAACGGGATTTGAGCGCGGGGTGCGGCCGATGGGAGTCTGGTCGACGAGCACGATATCGTTGAGTCGCTGTACGCCCGTGATGTCGCGGTACAGGCTGCTGGGATCGCCACCTTCAATCTTGCCCAGACGGTGCGAAACGGCGCGGTAAAGAACGTCGTGCACGAGCGTGGATTTTCCGGAGCCTGAGACTCCGGTGATGGCGACGAGCATGTTGAGCGGGATGTCCACGTCGAGACCGCGCAGATTGTTGGCGCGCGCGCCCTGCAGGCGAAGCCATTCCTTTGGATTACCGGGGTCGCGGCGGCGGCTGGGCGTGGGGATGACAAGCTGGCCGGAGAGGTATTTCCCGGTGAGCGATTCGGGGCTGCGTTCGACTTCAGCGACGGTGCCGGCAGCGAGGATGCGCCCTCCGAATTCGCCGGCTCCGGGGCCAAGGTCGAGTAGATAATCGGCGGCGCGCAGCACATCGGCATCATGCTCGACGACGAGGATGGTGTTGCCCAGGTCGCGCAGGTTCTCAAGGATGCGAATGAGCCGGGCGGTGTCACGCGAGTGCAGGCCGATGGATGGCTCGTCGAGCACGTAGAGCGCGCCGACCAGCTGCGAGCCGAGTGATGTGGCGAGCTGGATGCGCTGCGCTTCTCCGCCGGAGAGGGTTGAGGCAAGACGGTCGAGGGTGATGTAGTCGAGGCCCACGGCATCGAGGAAGTGCAGGCGCTGGCAGACTTCGCTGAGGATGGCTCCGGCGATTTCCTGCTGCATGGGCAGGAGCTCGACGGTATTGAAAAACTCGTTGGCGGCACGAATGGTGAGCGCGGCGGTCTGACAGATACTTCTCCCGGCCACGCGAACGGCGCGGGCTTCGGCGCGCAGTCGCTGGCCTTTGCACTCCGGGCAAAGCGCGTAGCCGCGATACTTGGACAGCATGACGCGGACGTGCAACTTGTACTTCTTGCGCTCAAGGTGGGCGAAGAAGCCATGCACTCCGGTGAAGCTGCCTTCGCCGTCGAGGACAAATTTTTGCTGTTCGGGCGTCAGATCGAACCACGGCACGCCCATGGGTATGCCGCGAAGGCGGGCGGCACGCCTGAGTTCGGTGAAGCAAGGGCGATACTTGGGGCGGTTCCAAGGATCGATTGCGCCCTCGTCGAGTGTCTTTGACTTGTCGGGGATGATGAGGTCGAGGTCAAAGTCGATGGTGTTGCCGAAGCCCTGGCAGCGTGGGCATGCGCCGTAGGGATTATTGAAGGAGAAGAGGCGTGGTTCCGGCTCGCGATAGATGCGGTGGCAGTTCTTGCACTCGAAGGCCCCGGAGAAGCGCAGGCGCGCGCGCTCCGAGCCAGTGTCTTCGCGGGGGACGATTTCGTAGAGTATTTCTCCGGCTTCGCGGTAGCCGATTTCTGCCGCGTCGACGATGCGGGCGCGGCTGTCGGGCGAGACGGCGATGCGGTCGACCAGCACATAGACAGGCCGGATGAAATCGACCTCAAGAAGCGACTCGGGCGTGGAGAATTCGTAGATGGTGTTGTTCTGGTAGAGGCGGTTGAAGCCACGCTTGCGGAGATCGGCCAGGCGGTCTTTGAGCGCGTCAGTCAGCGGGGACTCGGGTTCAGTGTTTGCGGGCTGCTTGACTGCCTTTTTTGCGCGGGTGCGCTTCTTCGGTTCGGGTTCGGGTGCAGTTTCAGCGGCGAAGGCAGGGCGGGTTTCTGCGATGACCGGGAAGATGGCGTGGAGGCGAGTTCCCTCACCCAGGGCCAGGACGGCTTCAGCTATTTCGTCGACGGAATCGCGCTTTACGATGCCATCGCAGATGATGCAATGCACCGTGCCGCAGCGGGCATAGAGCAGCCGCATGTAGTCGTAGATTTCCGTGGCGGTGGCGACGGTAGAGCGCGGATTGCGGGTGGTGTTCTTCTGCTTGATGGCGATGGCCGGCGCGAGGCCGTCGATGAGGTCCACGTCGGGCTTCTCAATCCGCTCCAGAAACTGCCGCGCGTAGGCGGACATGGACTCGACGTAGCGGCGCTGGCCCTCGGCGTAGATGGTGTCAAAGGCGAGCGACGACTTGCCTGAGCCCGACACTCCGGAAACCACCGTGAGCTTGCCGTGCGGGATGGCGCAGTCGATGTTCTTCAGGTTGTGGGTTCGCGCACCGCGAATCGTGATCTGGTCGGTCAACAGTCTGCCCCAAACGTGCACCGGAACATGCACAGGGCGATCTGGATTAGGAAAACAAAGCGCCCCATTTTGATTATAAAGGGCGCATGCCGCGCGTGGACTAGCCGTCCCGGCAACCGCGCTTGGCGGTGCTCGCCGCGGGCACAATCGCTTCGCGGTGCTCGCCGCACGGGCACAAGCGCTTCGCGCCAAGTGGAACAATCGACTGTGGTCGCTTCCGTTGGTCGCGGGGATGCGGCTGAACCGGACTGGGGCTTCTTACTCCTCCCGCAACGCGCGCATGGGATGAATGGCTGCGGCACGGAGCGCCGGTATGTACGAAGCCGCCAAGACCAGCAGCACAATCAGGGCGACGGCCACAGTGAGGGTGATGGGGTCAAAGGGGCTGACTCCGAAGAGCAGGGACTGCAGCAGGCGCGATGAGGCAAGCGCTCCGGCAACGCCTAAAACGCAGCCGATGGCCGCGAGTTTGGCAGCGGAGGTAAGGATAAGGCGGATAATGCCGGTGCGTTGCGAGCCGAGCGCCATGCGAATGGCCATTTCCTGGGTGCGGAGCGCGACGCTGAAGGCGATGACGCTGTATATGCCGAGGATGGCGAGCAGCACGGCCGCCGCGGCGAAGGCAGAGATGACGAAGGTGTTGAAGCGGCGCGGCGCTTCGCTTTCTGACAATGCCTGCGTCATGGCCTGCATGTGAACGAGCGGGAGCTGCGGGTCGATGGAGTGTGCGGTGGAGCGCAGCGCGTTCTCCATGATCTGCGGCGGCATGGCGGTGCGGAGGGCGATGTATCCGTTGTTGCCGTTGAGGTCGCCGGGAGATCCGAGTGAACCTATGTCTTTCTCCGCCTGTGCGACAGGAATATAAAACTGCTGTTTTGAGGGGGCATCCGGCGAGCTTTCCGTTACGTTGGCGACTTCACCCACGACAACCATCCACGGGGTCTTCATGTTCGGGAGACCGACGCGGAGTTGCTTGCCGATGGGATTCTGCCCCGGCCATGACTGCTGGGCCAGCTTGTGATTGATGACGACAACGAGCTGGGAGTTTTCGTTGTCGTCCGGAGTGAACAGGCGCCCGCGCAGAAGCTGGATACCCATCGCCTTGAAGTAGTCCCCTTGAACCTGAATGGAGGTTGCGAGGTCGTATGTGTGGCTGGGTGGTGTGTAGCCCTCGGGCAAGATGGCTTCGTTATTGTTGCTGCCGGTGGCAGGGAGGAACGAAGTAAGGCCAACCTGTTTCACTCCCGGCAGGGCCCGAAGCTTCCGCAGCAGTTCCTTATTGAACTGATCGACCGAGGGCTGGGTTGCGTATTGTTTTTGCGGCAAGCTATAGCCGGCGACCAAAGAGTGTTCCGGCTGGTAGCCGAGATTGACGTCGCGCATCTTCTGAAAGCTGCGCAGCAGCAGACCGGATGCAGTGAGCAGAATGAGGGCGACGGCGATCTCTGCCACGACGAGCGCCGAGCGGAGGCGCGCATGCCCTGCTCCGGCGGAGCCGGTACGGCCGCCTTCCTTCAGGGTTTCGTTGACTTTGGTGCGCATGGCGGCAAAGGCGGGGGCGATTCCGCAGATGAGCCCCGTGACGACGCCGAGAACCAGTGCGAAGGCAGCAACGGCCAGGTTCACGTGAATGTCGTTGATGCGAGGGAGGGTTTCGGGCAGGGCTTTGACTCCTGCCTGGAGCGCCACTGAGGCCATCCCAAGGCCCAGCAGGCCTCCGGCAACGCTGAGAACAAGGCTTTCGAGCACAGCCTGACGCAGAAGTACATAGGATTGCGCGCCGAGCGCGAGACGCACGGCAATCTCCTTGCGGCGGCGGATGGAACGTACCAGCAGGAGACCTGCGAGATTGGCGCAGGCAATGAGCAGAACCACGACAACGGCGAGGAATAACGTGCGGATCAGGGGACGGGCAAACTTTACTGTGACGGCCTGCAGCGAAGTAATCTGAGGATGAATCTTCATTCCGGCCATGAACGCCGGGTAGTTGCGCATGGTCTCATTGGCGACCTGTGTTGCGTCCCGCAGGGCCTGGTGCACGGTTACGCCGGGCTTCATCCTGCCGACCATCTGGTAGCTCCAGTTGGCCGCGCCGGTGGTCATGTCCTGCTGGGTGAACTGGAACGGGACCCAGAGCTCGCTCTGGTTCAGGTGTCCGGGGACGAGCGGGAACTCAAAGTTGCGCGGCATGACGCCGATGACGGTGTAGGGTTTGCGGTCGAGGAGAATCTTTTTGCCAAGGATCTGGGAGTTGCCGTCGAAGCGCTTCTTCCAGGTGCTGTAGCTGAGCAGAGCGACCTGCACCTTCTGTTCCTGCTCCTGCTGCGTGAAAAAACGGCCAATGAGCGGCTGTACTCCCAGCGCGGGCAGCACTCCGGCTGTGAGGTCGGCGGCGCTGATCATGGCCGGCCGTCCCGAGCCGGACAGCTCGAAGCCGGTCTGCTGGTAGCCGCCGAGGCTGGAGAAGCTGTGCGTGTCGCGCGTGTAGTTCACAATGTCGGGGATGGTAACGATATTCCCGTTGAAGCCACCGACGCTGGCTCCTTCGAGCACATCGCCCAGGGCGTAGAGGCGGTCAGAGTGCGGGAACGGCAGCGGGCGCAGGAGGACGCCTTCGACGATGGAAAAGATGGCCGTGGTGGCTCCGATGCCAATGGCCAGCATGAGCACGGCGGTGAGGGCGAACCCAGGAGACTTCAGCAGGTAGCGAATGGCAATCTTCAGCTCGCGAAAAAGGTTCGACATGGTCTCCTCGAATAGGTGGGCTGCTATCTCAATTGCACGTGCACTGCCATATACGTTTGGCGGAATTCCCTTGTTCCATGGAACCAACGATGGCGGCAGGGCCGCGGCGATGTCCGGGAATGAACACTGGTGTCCGCTCGCGGACGCTTTACAATCGCAGGATGAAGTTAGCTGAACTAGCGCGCGTTCTGGGGGCGGAGCTCCACGGTGATCCCGACCATGTAATTACCGGCGTGGCGGGGATTGAAGAGGCGGGGCCGGAACAAGTGACCTTTATCGCCAATCCGCGCTACTCGATGCTGGCGAAGACGACCGAGGCCGGGGCGGTCATTGTGGCTCCGGATTTCCCGGCGATCACGGCTGCGACGCTGCGCACGGCCAATCCGTACCTGACCTTTGCCAGCGCAGTGCGGCTTTTCTATCAAGAGCCGGAGTATGCGCCGGGAATCCATCCCACAGCAGTGATCCATCCGACAGCGAAGGTCGGGCGAGACGCGCACATCGGCGCCTATGCGGTGGTAAGCGAGGGCGCGGTCCTGGGGGATAACGCGACGCTGCTGCCGCATGTGGTGATTTACCCCCACGCAGTGATTGGTAACCACTTTTTTGCGCATGCGCACGCCATTGTCAGGGAGTATTGCCGGGTGGGCGATCATGTTGTGCTGCAGAACGGCGCTGTAATCGGCTCGGACGGGTTTGGGTTTGCGAAGGACGAGCACGGCGTTTGGCACAAGATTGTGCAGTCGGGGCCGGCGGTGCTGGAGGATTCTGTCGAAGTGCAGGCGAACTCCTGCGTGGACCGCGCGAGTGTGGGAGAGACCCGCATCGGCTCCGGCGTAAAGATCGACAACCTGGCGCAGGTCGGTCATGGATCGAAGATCGGCGCCAATTCGCTGGTGTGCGCGCAAGTAGGGATCGCAGGCTCGTCCGAGATAGGCAAGAATGTGATACTTGCCGGGCAGGTGGGCGTCGCAGGACACTGCAAGCTCGGCGACGGCGTAATTATGACGGCGCAGTCCGGCGTGTCGCATGATGTGCCCGCAGGCAAGATGATCAGCGGTTCGCCGGCATTCGACAACCGGCAGTGGCTGCGCTCAACAGCGATCTTCTCTCGACTACCCGATATAGTGAAGCGGCTGCAGAGGAAAGAGAAGGCGTAAATCCAAAACGTTGCGCATGCTAAGAGTAACCAGCCATACTTTGGCTTCCAGCATCTAACAAGGCTTATGTCGAGCGAAGACGATCACGGTTCTCCGAGTTACGGCCCACAATTGGTGGCCGATCCGATACGGGTGCTTCTTCTGGATGATCATCCGGAAAACCTATTGCTGCGCTCGACGATCCTGCGCAAGTACGGCTACCTGACAGAGACCGCCTCGACGGTGGAGGAAGCCGAAAAGCTGCTGGACCAGATTGATATTGCCGTGCTCGACTATCACCTGGGCGCGGGCAAATTCGGGACGGATGTGGCAGCGCAGCTGCGCGAACGGCGCCCGCAGGTACCGATTATTATTCTTTCCGCCACGCTGGAGCGGCGGTTCGGCGGCGTGGAGGACATGCACCTGCTGAAGGGCTACAGCTCCATTGATGACCTGGTGAACGCGCTGCGCTCGTTTGAGGCGCGGCGGCGCGGCAAGCCTGTGGTGGTGGACGCCCGCGACTTCTACTACTCGCGCATCAACATGGCCGTGGGAGACGACGTGGTGCTTGAAATTCTGGATGCAGCCGGCAACTGGCAGTACGTGAACGAAACCTGCGCCAAGCTGCTGGAACACGACCGGGAGTGGTTCACGGAGCGTAATCTGTTTGTGGAGATGCCGGAGCTGGTGGATGACTGGCAGGACATTCTGCGGACTGTGGCCGAAACCCGCGAGACCTACATTGACCGCACCTACCGGGGTCTGCTGAACCTTCCCCGCAAAGGCGAGGAGTGGGTTTGGAACGTGCTCGCCTTCCCCATTACCCTGCATAACAGGGAAACCGGGGTAGTGTTGACCGCGCGTATTCTGGAGCGGAAGACGGTACTTTAGACCTGATGCTGTCGCTTGCTGCGTCCAACGAAGGATGGATCAACTGAAAAGAAATAGCCTTGTTCTTGCTGCCCTCGTCCTGTGCCTTGGCCTGACTGCGTGCCATTCGCCCTTCGTCCAAACCTCGATCGTGAACCAGACCGGCAGCACGGTGAAGCTGATTGAGGTCGATTATCCGAACGCCAGCTTCGGGACCCAGCAGATCGCCGAGAACGGAACCTACCACTATCACTTCCAGATTCAGGGCCCGGGCAAGGTAAAGATTTCCTATACCGGGGCCAAAAACAATATCTACAAATCGACCGGTCCGGAGCTCGAAAAGAACCAGGAAGGCGGACTGGTGATTACTCTGGAGGCCGGTGGAAAAGTGACCTGGACCCCGACCCTGAAGATGGCAAAGACCTTTTTTGACTGGTAACAGGCGCTCCGAGCGGACCTTTCACGAAATTCATTTAATCGTCTATTTGTCTTATATTTAATAGATATACATCAAGCTGCACTTGACGGTCATCTATCTAGTTAACAGCACTTGAAATACATGCATCCATCTACTTGAAAACAGTTGAGATAGACTCGTAGCCAACGGTTGCATCGGATGGGTCGGACAGCAGGCTCAGGACCAGCCATCCAGAATCCGGAAAACCGAAGAAATGGCCGGGGTGAACCACGACCCCGAACTCCCTGACGAGCCGGACGGCGACGTCCTCATCCTGGTCGATGGCAGGGATGCGGAGGACAGCGTACCAGCCCCCTTCCACCTCTAACTGGGTCACCGGACTGCCGGCAAGTTCGAGATCCAAAGCAACCAGATTGCGATGGAGGCGGGTGAGGACCTGGCGCTGGATTTTGTCCCGAATTTGGAGCCAGATCGGGAGGGCACACTGGACGGGGGCATTCATGGAAAGGAAGGTGTCGGCCACGACTTCGATCCTATCGAGGGCCGGCGTGAGGGCTGGCGGGGGGCCGAATGCGGCGATCCAGGCAGCCTTCATTTGCGGCAGGGCGGCGATCTTGCTGAGTCCGCTGAGGACGAACGTGAGCACCGGATGGGGGCCGCAGGCGAAACTGGCAGGCGGTGTGTCGCCGAGCCAGTAGTCAAGGAACACCTCGTCGACAATCAGGGCCAAGCCGTGTTGCTCGCAGATGGTCTCCAGTTCCCTGCGCTCGGCGGGCTTGAGGAAGTGTCCGGTGGGGTTGTTGGGATGCACGAGGGCGATGGCGCGGGTGCGGGGGGTGATTTGCCGCCGCAGGGCCTCGGCGTCGAGGTGCCAGCCGTGGTCATAGAAAAGCGGGTACGGGACGAGGCGGACGCTCTCGATCTGGGCGAGAAAGTCGAATAGAGGGTAGCTGGGCTGGGCGATCAGGATCTCATCGCCGGGGTCGCAGAGAACACGGAAGAGGTAGCTATAGGCCTCGCTGGTGCTGGGCGTAAGGAAGATGCGGTCCGGATGAGCATCCGCACCGTGATCCGCGTAGTAGCAGCCGACGGCCTCGCGCGCGGGGAGCATACCGCGCGGATTGGGGTCATAGGTGAGGGCCTGTGACTGGGCCAGTGCGGCGAGGATATAGGCTTCGTCATAATGAAAGCCGCATCGCGTGGGGTTGGAGGCGGTCAGATCGAAGATGGGAAGGCCCGCAGCGCGGCGCTCACGAGTCGCTTTGGTTAGGTCGGTTTCAGCCAGGTCCCAGCTTGTACGTCGCGAAAAATAAAGAGCTTTGCTCATCTGAATCATATTTATCACAGACTTTGCCTGCAGTTAAGTCACTGATACTGAGATAATGAAGAAGAATCTATCCTCCAGGAGCCAACTGTGCCGATTCGCGGAGTTATCTTCGACTACGGGATGGTGTTAAGCCAGGCCGCCGACCCTGATGCCCACGCACGCATGGTAGAGAAATCAGGCCTTAGCGTCGAGGAGTTTAACCGCCACTACTGGAAGAACCGCCACAGTTATGACCTGGGCATGAAAGGCCCGGCCTACTGGGCCAAGGTAGCGAGTGATGCCGGGACGACGTTTTCGCCCGAGCAGGTTGAAGTGCTGATCGAGAACGATGTTCTGATGTGGACCTCAGTGAATGAGGAGATGCTGGCCTGGGTGGTGGCGCTGCAGAATGCTGGATTCCGCACGGCGATTTTGTCGAACATGGTGTGGGAAATCCTGGGCTATCTGCGGCAGGAGTTCGGCTGGCTGGCGTACTTTCAGCAACATACGTGGTCGTGCGAACTGGGAATCGGCAAGCCCGATCCTGCCATCTACCTGCACACCTGCAAGGAACTGGACGTAATGCCACAGGAGGCGCTCTTCCTGGACGACAAGCCGGAGAATATTGCCGCGGCCGAGAAGATTGGCCTGCAGGGCATTCAGTTCTCTACCGTTGCGCAACTGCGGCGCGATCTGGTGGCAAGGGGCCTGCAGCAGGGTCTCCCCGTCCCTGGAGAGAGCGTCGAGACCCCGGCATAAGGCCGCAGCCTACTTCGTCATCGGTTGCAAAATCTGGTCCAGATAGTCGGGCGTGCCCTTCACGCGCTCGAGATGCGGGAAACGCAGCCCATCGTGGTAGTCCAGGTTCACGATTTTGAAGTAGCCGCTGTTGGAGACGATCAGTTGGATCGGCTTGGCATTGCCTTCCGCTTCCGCGATGGTGTAGCCCAGCCACGCGGCGCTGTATTGCCGGTCGTTGACGGCGATGATCTGCATATCGGGACCGAGACCAGCCTTATCGCATAGCGAACCGACCAGCACGTCTTTGATGTGGCCATCGGCTGAGACGTTGATGCCAAGCGCCCACCACGCCTGCGCTTCACCCGTCACGGCCTCAATTGCGTTGGTGTAGAGGCCGGGCGTATCTGTGTAGACGAGCTTATAGCCGCCCTGGGTGATGCCTTCGAGCGGCGCGTGGGGTGATTTATAGGTGAGCCGTTCGCGCAGGAATCTGGCCCAGTCGTAGGGGACGACGGCGTTGAGATTGGCGACAATGTCCTGGAAGGTGTACGGCACGACCTCCGGCGGCGTGTTGCCGCCCAGGCCCAGGAAGCGGGCGCAGAAGTTGTTCAGGCTTTTCTTGTCGTGGGTGAGGCGGCGGATGGTGGTGTCGACGTCGAGCCAGATGAGTTCGCCCTCGGAGTAGTAGTCCACGGAGCGACGCCAATTGGCCCATTGCGGGCTGGCGCCGTATAGGACTTGCGCGGCGGTCGCGGTGTCCTGCAGGTCGCGCCAGGTGCGTCCGGGGCGATGGTCGAGTGTGGCTGCGCTTACGGCGAGAGCAGAACGGTACTGGTCATCCGTCTCAATGCCGGTGCGGGCAGCCAGCACGTCGCCGAGATACTGCGTGAGCCCTTCGTAGACCCAGAGCATATTACCCTTCATCGGGTCTTTGAAGTCGGCATGGTTCAGCCCCGTGGGGCGGCGGTACTTGCCGTTCCAGGAGTGGGTGAACTCGTGGGGCAGCAGATCGGCGTCGAGATAGAACAGGTTGTCGTCGAGCAGGGTGCGTTCACCCACACGGTCGTCGCTGGACTGGTGATGTTCCAGACCGAAGTGGGCGACCTGGTCGCTGAGCGTGAGCAGGAAGTGGTAGCTGTGGTAGTGGCGCGACTTGTAGAGAGCGCCCGTCTCAAGCACAAGTTTGTTGAAGGCAGCGAGCGCCGCCGGCTTGATCTCAAGGTCCTCGGGGCCGTCGGCAGCGATGTCCAGGTAGTGCTTGGGCGTGACGTTGGGAGCCAGGGGAAATTCCTTGAAGAAGCGCCCGGTGAGCAGTGGCGAGTCGATGAGCATGTTGAGCGGGACGGTGGCGAAGTCGATGTCGCCGTCGTGCCCGCCGGTTTTGGTGAGCGCGGTGCCGTACTTCCAGCCCTCGGGCAGCCTGACGGCTGGTTCCACGTTGATTTTTGCGGGCGAGATTCCGGCGGGATAGAGCACGACTTCATTCCAGCTGAGGATGGCGAGGTTGGCGCTGGTGGAGGCTCCGGCGGAGAAACCTGTGGCCGCAGCCGTGGCGAGGAAATCGAGCTTGATATGCAGGGTGGAAACGCCGGGCGGGACGGTGATGTGGAAGGCGTACATGTTCACGCTGTCGCGCACCCACGGAATCTGCTGTCCGTTGGCGGTGATGACGATTCCGGCAAGGTTGTCGATGGGGCCGGTGGGGCCATGCTCGCCGGGGATCCACTCGGGGTAAAGCAATGTCATGGGGCCGGGGCTGACCGGCATGGTGAGCTGCGCATGAATGATTTTGCGCGGAGCATTCGTCAGATCGACCGTTAAGTGCATGGGCGTGGAGCTTTGCGCAAAGCTTGCCACCGTGAAAGAAAATGCCAGCAGTCCTGCCATCCAGCGAATTTTCAACTTGAGTCCTCCAGAGGGGAAGAATCAGTGTACTTGGGACGGGCGGTTTTGTGACATGGAATGTATGGATACGCGTCGTGGCAGCGGGCCGGTCTGTCCTCCTGTTACACTCGCCGCATGTCCTGCGGTTTTTTTGTCACGTTTGAGGGGCTCGACGGATCGGGCAAGTCCACGCAACTGCGCAAGCTGGCGCAATGGCTTGAGGCGCAGGGGAAACAGGTCACCCTTACGCGGCAGCCCGGTGGAACGCGCATCGGAGACCGCATCCGCGCGCTGCTGCTGGACTCCAAGACGGAGAACCTGGCGGCGAGGACGGAGCTGGGGCTGATGTTCTCTGACCGGGCGCAGGCCATTGCCGAGGTGATTGAGCCGGCACTGGAGCGCGGCGATGTGGTGCTGTGCGACAGATATACGGACTCCACTGAGGCCTACCAGGGTGGTGGGCGGCAACTGGGGAGCGAGATCGTTCTGCAGATGCATGCCGTGATGTGCCGTGACGTGCGGCCGGACCTGACTCTGCTGCTGCTGCCGGACTTTGACCGTTCGCTGGACCGCGCCCGCAACCGCAACGCGCGCGGCAGCCGCAAAGGGCGAGACGAAAATCGCTTTGAGCGCGAGGACGAGCTCTTCTACCGGCGAGTGTATGAGAAGTACCGCGAGATTGCCGCGCGCGAGCCCTTGCGTGTAGTCACAATCGAAGGCGACGACACTATTGAAACTATCCACCAACGCATCGTAGAAGTAGTAAAGGCACGTCTTCATCCTGCATGAGTGATTCGTACAACTGGAAGGTCATTGAGCGCGGGGGATACCGTTTTCCTCCCGGCCTGCGTCTGAACCTGCCTTTTTATCTGGGGCGGCGATTCTTCCGCGTCGGCAATCCGATTCTCCTGTTTGAGTATCTCCATGCCACCTACGGGCCCGTAGTCCACTATCGCGTGGGGCCGGGGAGGATTGTGCTGATCAACGAGCCGGAGCTGGTGCAGGAAATCCTGATCAACCAGCCGCAGAACTTCATCAAAGAGCGGACGCAGAAGCGGATGAAGATTCTGCTGGGCGAAGGGCTGATTACCAGCGACGGCGAGGAGCATAAGCGGCAGCGACGGATTGCGGCGCCGGCGTTTCACCGGCAGCGGATTCAGGCGTACGGCACGACCATGGTGGAGCAGGCGGCGAAGCTGCGCGAGACGTGGCAGCCGGGGCGAGAGATCGATGCATTGGCCGAGATGATGCGCGTGTCGCTGGCCATTGTGGCGCGCACGCTGTTTGCGCAGGAAGTGACGGCGGACATCCTGAGCATCAATGAGCACGTGAATACGGTGATGCGCCTCTACAACCTGCTGATTGCGCTGCCCAGTGCCGAGACGTATATGCACTGGCCGATTCCAGGGCTGATGCACTTTAAGAGCGCGCGAAAGCAGCTGGATGATGTGATGTTTCGGATGATTGCCGAGCAACGTGCCGCCGGGGTGGACCGCGGCGACCTGCTTTCGATGCTGCTGCGCTCGCGTGACGAGGAGCAGGATGACTCCGGCATGACCGACCGTCAACTGCGCGATGAGATGCTGACGATTTTCCTTGCCGGATACGAGACGGTGGCGAATGCGTTGTCGTGGACGTGGATGCTGCTGGCACAGAATCCTGCAGCGGAGGCGACGCTGCATGCGGAGGTGGACGGCGTGCTCGGCGGGCGGCTGCCGACGCTTGAGGACCTGCCCAATCTGCGCTACACCGAGATGGTTCTGGCGGAGTCGATGCGGCTGTATCCGCCGGCGTGGGGCATGGGCCGCCAGGCGATACGCGACGTTGCGATAGGGCCTTACCGGCTGCCGGCAGGAACCTACTTTTACTTTACGCAGTATCTGATTCAGCGGGATGCGAGGCACTTCCCTGACCCGCTGAGGTTCGATCCGGAGCGGTTTACGCCTGAGAACAAGGCGGGACGGTCGAAGTTTGTGTACTTTCCTTTTGGGGCCGGGCACCGGCAGTGCATTGGCGAGTCATTTGCGTGGATGGAGATGACACTGGTGCTCGCAACGATTGCGCAGCGTTGGCGGCTGCGGCTGGTGGCGGACCAGAAGATTGGAATTCAGCCGAAGATTACGCTGCGCCCCAAGTACGGAATCCGGATGATACCGGAGCTGCGGTCGCCGGGCGCGCCACAGCCGGCGGCGCAGACGAACTCCGCGCCCTGCTAATCTTGAACCGTGAGCTTTCGCGACTTCCTCGGCAATGAGCCAACTGTCCGGCACCTCCGCGAGGCGATTGCGGCGGGGCGGTTTCCGCATGCGCTGATCCTGGGCGGGCCGCGCGGCGCGGGCAAGTATACGCTTGCGATCAAGCTGGCCCAGACCATCAACTGCCTTGACCTGAAGCAAGCGGACGGGCTTCCCGATGCCTGCGGAGTCTGCAGCAATTGCGCACGGATAGGAGAAGCGGCGGACCTGGACGCACGGTTCGAAGAGGCTGTAGCCGCACGCGACGATCTGCGCGAGGTCGACAAAAAAGAAACGCGCATCCTGATCCAGACGCACCCGGACATACTGGTGATTCCTCCGGATCCGCCACAACTGCTGATCAAGGTCGGGCAGGTGCGCCGGTTGATTCGTGATATTTACCGGGTGCCGGCGGAGGCGCGGCGCGCAATTTATATCTTCACCAGCTCGGCATTCATGAAGGAGGCGGCGAACTCGCTGCTGAAGGTTCTGGAAGAGCCGCCCGAGTATGCAAGCATCCTGATTCTGGCGGAAAACCCCGGCGATCTGCTGCCGACAATTCGCTCCCGCGCAGCGATCCTGCGGCTGGGTGCTCTTCCGCTGGAGCAGATTGAGTCAGTTCTTGCGGCAAAGCGTCCGGATTTGCGGCCACAACAGCGCGCGCTGGTGGCTCACCTGGCGCAAGGGGCCGCGGGGCAGGCGATCGGGTTTGATCTGGAAGGCTATTTGCTTAGCCGTGCGGATGCACTCACAATTTTGCACACCGCGCTACGTGAGCCGGACTTCTCGGCGCTTTTTCGTATGACGGACACCTACCGTGCCGGGGCCGAGGGACAGCAGAAGACAAAACAACTGATGCGCACGTTGAGCAGCCTGCTGGAAGACGTGCTGTTGATTCATTCCGGCGCGGTCCAGTGGATCCGCAATATAGACCTTGAGAAGGAACTTGCAGCCATGGCGCAGCAGGTTACTCTCGACTGGATTGAGGGCGCGGAGCGCGGGATTGCGCAGGTCGAGTCGGGCATGCGCCGCAATCTACTTCGTTCACTCTCGCTGGACTCTTTTGCGACAAGTCTGATGCGCGCATAATTTTTCTGGTTCTCCCCGCCGGTCTGGGCTAAGATACAACTCAACCTTTCAGGGGTAAAAGATATAGAGAACACAGGCAGCATCGTCTGTACGGCTCTGCATCTATGTGTTCAGCACTATTTATGACATTTATGCCGAATTCTTCTCATATCCCGGTTACGGATCTGCCCGGTTATCGCTCCGAAGCTCCTACCGGACACGCCCCTGCAGCCTTACAGCCTGTTTCCCCCGCGCATAACGGGGAGAGCAATAGCTCGCATAAGAGCACCAGCCTTCCTGTCACAGGACCACGGAAGCTGGTGCGTCCAACGCTGTCGTCGCATTCCTCGAGAAATCGCGCCTTCAGCCTGCGCGAAGAATCTCCGATTCTGGCGCACCAAAATTTAGCCGCGCGCGCGGCGGCTACTGAGAGCACGCAGGCGGAGGCTTTCTACTTTCAGAAGCAGGTGCAGACACAAACATCAATGATGATTGTGCTCGATGATGGCCAGAAGGTTGAGGGCTGCATTGAGTGGTATGACCATCACTCGATCAAGGTGAGAAGCACCACGCGCATGCTGATCTATAAATCAGCCATTAAATACATTTACAAAGTCGGCGAGCACCCGGTTTAGAGGCGACGCTAAAGCAAAACCAGAAATGGTGTAAGGCGGAGCGGCGAATCCCCAGTCTACGCGACCATCAGGAAGCGGCGTCCCTGCACTCCCTTCAAAATAGAAATGCCTTACGGTAACTCTGGTTTTGCTCTTAACTGCGGGCCGCTTTTCTGAGCCGGTCGCGCATGGCCACGCCAATTCCCCTGTGCCCTGGCAGCGGACAGAGAATTACGGTCGCACCGGCGGTGTCCAGCCATCGCAGCCCGGCAAACAGCTTCTGCGCCATTTCCTCTTCATTCGTCCAGGTACCCCAGCGATAGACCAGTGCGCTTTTTTCGTCTGTGCTGAACGGAAAGGCTTCGGGGAGCATCAGGCCGGTTTTTTCGCCCGCTCGTTGCGCGGATTGCACCTCGGCGGCAAAGTGCCGCGGTTGGTCCGGACCACTTTCGATCAAGACGAGGCGCGCCCGGGGAGCATAATGCCGGATGCCGACACCGGGAGATGGCAGGGACTGTGGCGGGGCATCGTGGCGGTGGGACTTTTCGTCAAATGTAATTGCGCCCGGGCAGATGGTTCGTATCTGTTCGAGGGTGATGACTCCCGGGCGGTAGACGATGGGGGGATTCGCATTCGGATCGATGACCGTGGATTCGAGGCCGTGCGTGGTTTCGCCGGAATCGAGGATGACATCAATGCGGCCTTCGAGGTCTTCGGCCACGTGCGCGGCCAGCGTTGGACTGGTGCGTCCGAAGAGGTTGGCGCTGGGCGCCGCAACGGGGAGTCCGGCAGCCTGCAACAGGGCGTGCGCGATGGGGTGGCGCGGAATGCGGACGCCGACCAGGGGGCGTCCTGCGGTAACAGCGTCGGGCACGGCAGAGCTGCGCGGCAGCAGCAGGGTGAGGGGACCGGGCCAGAATGCGTCGATCAGACATGCAGCGTTTTGGGACACATCCTGGGTAATTGAGGACAGCATGGCGCGATCCGCAAGATGGACGATCAGCGGGTCCCAGCCGGGACGCTGCTTGGCGGCAAAGATTTTTGCGACCGCGTCCGGATCGAGGGCGTTGGCCCCGAGCCCGTAGACGGTCTCCGTGGGGAAGGCGACGGTGCCACCATTTTTCAGGACGTCAGCGGCCCGTTCGATGGCTGCACGGCTGGCAGGCGCATCGAGATCGGCAGCGTCAACTTTGAGTCGCAAGGTATGCATTGTGTTGCACGGAGTCCGCAATCCCTTATTATCGCCCACGCGGAGCCTCTATACTTGCCGTATGAACGCTGTCGAGATTGAAGCGAAGTTCCGCGTGTCGAATGCTGAGGCGTTGGGCGAGCGGCTACAGGCGCTGGGCTTCCGCACGGTCACGCCACGTACCTTTGAACGGAACACGCTTTATGACACGCCCGACCGCAAGCTGCGCGCGGTCCAGTCGATATTGCGCATAAGGAAATACGGGGAGCGCTGGGTGCTGACACACAAGTGCCTGCCACCGGACAACGATCCAAATGCGCGCCACAAACACCGCATTGAGACCGAGACCGAGATTGCGGACGGCGCGGTGCTGGGAGAGGTTTTTGAGCGGCTGGGCTATCAGCCGGTGTTTGTGTACGAGAAGTGGCGCGCCGAGTATGCGGACGCGACCGGGCATTGCGTCGTGGACGATACACCCATCGGAACCTTCGCGGAGTTGGAAGGCCCGGAGGAGTGGATCGATGCGATCTCTCAGAAGCTGGGGTTGGAGGAGTCTTCCCTGATGACTCTGAGTTACGGTCGTCTGTTCGAGGCATGGTGTCGCGAAAATGGACACGCTTTTTGCGATATGACATTTGCCGCCGTGCAAGACCTGGGCCGATGATTGTGCAGCAAGTGTCTCCCCTGCCCGCCTCAAGCTGAATCCCATAAGGCCGATAACTACCTCAACGGCGGTTTTCCGTCTGAGGTACGCCGATGCACTTCATCTCTACCCGCAAGGCCCCCGCCATAGTGCTAGCTATTGCGCTGGCTGTGTGCTGTGCATTGCCTGCTGCTGCTGCGGGGCGCAAGGTTGAGCATCGTGTTGCGCCGGTTTATCCCGAGTTAGCCAGACGCATGCACATTGGCGGCGTTGTCCGTATTGTCACGACGATAGCGGCGGACGGAACCGTGACAAAAACCAAGGCGGTCCGCGGCAACAACTTGCTGACACCTGCCGCAGAGAAAGCGATCCGGCGGTGGAAGTTTGCTCCAAGCGATGGCCCATCGAGGGAAAACATCGACATCAGCTTTGTTGAGAAGGACTGATCTGCACCTTCAGCGAGGAGCATTGGAAGCCCCATGCTATTAATCGACGCGCGACTGGCAAATAAATTGCGTTTCAGCACGCTGGTATTGCTGGCTTTTGTGCTGCTTGGTTCCATGGCTGCGTATTTGAAGATGCGGCAGGTAAGCAGACTTTCCACCGAACTTACGGCCACCCGGATTCCCGCACTGGAAGCCATCCGCTCCCTGCGCATCGCAGAGCTTGGCGAGACGTCGTCTTTGAAGTCGTATGTGCTTTTCGGCGAGGATGCGGAGATGGCGCAGCGATACAGTGCGCAGATTGAGGCCGATCGCGAGCAAGCCCAGTCAGCGCTGCACACCATAGCGAGCTTGCGGCCCGCATACGACAGACTGGTCGGATCAGCAGTAATGGCGGATCTACTCGAGCAGTACTCGGAGATTGAGGCGGCGCAGAAGCGGGTACAGGCCCTTGCGAAGAGCCGGAGCAATGACAATATGAGCAGGGCATTTGACATGCTGCAAGGACAGGTGGCGCAGGAGAGCACGAGCTTTACGAAGAACGTCACCGAGGTGGTGAACGCGTTTGGAGCAGCCACTAATCATGACCTGAGACATGTGGACGAGATCAACCGGATGGAGGCGCTCTTTCTCTGGCTTTCGATCCTGCTGGGCGGTCTGATCGGGACAATTCTTGCGGAGGTGACGATGCGCCGGGTGGTACGGTCGATCGGCATGGTCATGGAAAGAGCGCAAATGATCGCATCGGGCGATCTTACCGGCGAGCCACTGCACATGGACTGGAATGATGAAGTGACACAACTGGCTACCTCCATCAACCAGATGCAGGAGAATCTTCGCGACATAATTCGCACCATGATGGAAATAGCCGCGACGGTGGCAGAGGACTCGGCCAAGCTGAGCGGTTCGGCGAATCAGTCGTTCCGCCGGACGAAAGAGCAGAGTCTGCAGACACAGCAGGCGGCTGCCGCGATGCAGGAGATGTCCATCTGTATCGCCGAGGTATCTCGCCATGCGCAGAGCGCTGCCGCAAGCTCGCGTCAGGCCGCAACCACGGCGCGGGACGGCGGCGCTATTGTGGAGCAGATGCTGAACGGTATGAACTCGATTGCGATTTCGGTACGGAATACCGCGGCGACGGTGCAAAGGCTTGGACGGGAAAGCGAGCAGATCATCCGCATTGTGAACGTGATTGAAGAGATCGCGCAGAAGACAAATCTGCTTGCGCTGAATGCGGCCATAGAAGCGGCGCGTGCCGGCGAGCAGGGCCGCGGGTTTGCCGTGGTTGCGGGCGAGGTTCGCCGGCTGGCGGAGTTAACACGCAACGCAACGAGCGAGATCGCCCAGATGGTTCAAGGGATTCAGTCGCACACGCGCGAAGCGGTGGAAGCGATGGATGCCGGGACGGAGACCGTGAACGAAGGCGTGAAGATTAATCACCGTACTGGAGAGGCGTTAAGCCAAATCATTCAGATGGCGGAACAGGTTGACTCGATGATCGCGCAGATCGCGACTGCTTCCATGCAACAGGCGGCTACGGCGCGGCAGTCGAGCGAGAGCGTGGATGCAATTAACCATCTCGGGGAAGAGGCTGCATCTGCGATTCCGGCTACAAATGCGATTGTTGAGTCTGTTGGACATGGGGCCAGGCGCCTGGAAGAGCATATCGGGAAGTTCCGCCTGAACGAGCCTTCTGCTCAGCACGCTTCGGCTCCCATAGACAAGAGGTTTAATCCCGCCCCGGCAGGGGCATTCGGAGATTAGCAGGCACGAGTTGCGAGTTCCCTCCCCCAGAAGCAAGAAGCCGGAGAGCCCTGAGAGTATCGAGGGGTTCTCCGGCTTTGGTTTTGGTACACTCAGAATGTCGAGCGGGAGTAGCTCAATGGTAGAGTAGCGGCTTCCCAAGCCGTTGGTTGCGGGTTCGATCCCCGTCTCCCGCTCCAGTCATCTTTCCATCCAGTCTTCCGGCAATGATTCTCAAACCGCGTGTGAGATCAGCAGCAGAATGAGAATCAACACGATGATTCCGATGCCGCTGCTTGGGAAGTATCCCCATGCGCGGCTGTAGGACCACGCCGGCAGCGAGCCAATCCACAACAAAACGAGAACGATAAGAAGCAGAATCATTGTTCTTCTCCCGCCGGCCTGCAAACTGCCTGCTGAATGGATGCTACGACGCCAAGTACCGGATGGGCGCCATGTACCGGATGTTTGATGGATGGCTTCATTGCTGTGCAAGCCCCCTTGAACGGCGAAAGATGCGAAGGAGCATGGCCTCTGTGAGTTTGCCGGTATTGGTGTTCTGCAATGACGGGTGGTAGCTGGCCAGCAGCGTCAAGCCGTTCGGCAAAGTGTATTCCGCTCCGTGTGCAAACCGGAACTTACTGGTTGAGGCGATATGGCCTGCACGCAGCAGATGACGAGTGAATCCGTCGAAGGCGATTTTGCCGAGGCATACAGCAACGCGCAGGCGCTTAAGCGCGGCTACCTCATCATCGAGATAGGGAGCGCAGTTGGCGATCTCGTCCGGCAGCGGTTTGTTTCCCGGAGGTGCGCAGCGGACGACGGCGGTGATCCAGAGGTCGCGCAAACGCATGCCGTCGTTGCGGTCGATGGACTCAGGCTGCGATGCAAAGCCGGTTTTATAGAGCACCGGATAGAGGAAGTTCCCTGATCCGTCGCCGGTAAAGGGACGGCCGGTACGGTTGGAGCCGTGCGCGCCCGGAGCGAGTCCTACAATGAGCAGCGCAGCGTCGGGATCGCCAAAGGACGGGACGGGACGTCCCCAGTACTCGCAGTCGAAATAGGCGCGCCGCTTTACCGCAGCTACATGCGTGGAATGTTCGCGCAGGCGGACGCACTTTTCGCATGTCGTGATGCGGGCATTGAGTGCAACCAGCGCGGAGGCCCCCGAGACAATTCGTTTTTGCATCTAAATGATTTTATAGAGGAAGAAGGCCGCAAGTACGCGCACGAAGGGTAAGGTTCGGCGTAGAATTGGCTCGCCTTTGTTTTACGGCGTTTCCAAGGTGGCTATACCCATTTGAATGTCTTCAGGGTCGTTGCTCCCGATTGGTCGCAGCGACTTGAAGGTTGTGGCTTCGGGGTGCAGCAACCCTGGAACCGCTATAACGCAAAGGCCCTCCGGTCTTTTCCGGAAATCCTGCAAGTCGAAAATTCATAAGAGGTAGAAAATTATGTCCTCCCGACCGCAGTACACTCTTATGCTGGCCGCAGCGGTGTTGTTTTCAGTCGCTGGTTGCAAGCAATCTACGGCACCCAAACCTACTCCAGCGGCGCAAGCTGCCGCGACCGCCCCTGCCGAGATCGGCGGAGCCAAGGTCGTCGAGTTGAAAAGCACTGCGACTCCGACCGGAGATAAACCCGAGTTTCTCTCGGCCACGATTCTGCCCGGGCGCGGCATGAACGTCTTCGAGATCACCGCGTACGTTCCCGGTAAGGGAGTGGTTAAGGTGCTGGCCTCGCCCTCGCTTGCGGAGGCCGCGGACAAGCTGAACGGCGGCCCCGGCGACGAATACGGCAATGCCAGCTTCAGCTTCGGTGGAGCCTTTCTAGTTCCTTACCCCAACCGCATCCTGGGCACGCTTTCAAAAGACCGCAAAACCCTTACCGCCAAGTGGCATGGCAAGACCGTAACCCTGCCGGCAAACTGGCCGGGCAAGAATCCGACCGACAGACCGGTGGCCATGCACGGGCTCATCCTGAATGTGAAGGCGCAGGACGTCAAGGTCGCGCCGATTCCCGGTGGTCAGCAACTGACGGCGACCATCCATGCCGGAGACTTTGGTGGACACTGGTTCTCGGACACCGACCTCAACTTTACCCTGTCGCTGACGGGCAGCGAATTCGATGCACAGATCAAGGCCGCAAATGTAGGCAAGAACCCAGAGCCGATTGCGATTGGATGGCATCCATACTTCGCTATTCCCAGTGGACAGCATGCGCAGGCCCGGCTGCACGTTCCGGCGACGCAGATGGCAAAGGTAAACAACTACGACGAGGATTTCCCGACCGGAAAGATTGTGCCGGTTAAGGGAACACGCTTCGACTTCAACGCTCCGAACGGAGAGCCGCTGGACGGCCACTACCTGGATGACAACTGGTCAAACCTGAAGCGCACGAACGGGGCTGTGGATGTGCGGTTCAGCGATCCGGCTGACAACTACGGCGTGCAGATCTCGGGCATTGCGCCGGAGATCAAGACAGTGCAGGTGTACTCGCCGCCGACCGCCAAGTTCGCCGCGGTTGAAGAGCAGTTCAACTTCAGTGATCCATTCGGCAAGGAGTGGCACGGCATGAACACCGGTATGGTAACGCTCAAGCCGGGCAGCTCCGTTCTGTGGCACGTTCACCTGTCCCTCTTTACTCCGCCGTTCAAGAAGTAACGAGAGTCATCCAGAAAGAGCACAAGCCCCGGTTTCGGCCGGGGCTTGTGCTCTGGTGTTGAAGAGCCGCTACTGCACCTTGCCCTGCGGCCTGAGCTTGCGAAGCTCCGTCGCTGTCGCAACGGCATTGAGCGCACTGAACTTGAGATTGTCGATTGAGGCCCAGATCCAAAAACGGCTCGTTTCCTGTGTGCCTCCGTCTGCAGCGCGCACGCGTACCATCACGTCGCTCTGGCCAACGGTGTTCAGGTTATTCGGCACGTCGGAGTCGGAGTCACCCATGACAATGTCAATGTGCTCGCCGCTTAAAGTGGCTTCGACATGCTCCAGCGCCACAGACTTTTCGAAGTCAACCGCTAGCGAGATTCCATGACCATGAAAGACCGGAGCATGCAACAGCTGCACGGGAAGCATCGGCAGCCGTGTTCCCGCCAGCAGCGCATAGTGGCGGCGAATGCGCGCTTCGCTTGCTCGCAGGTCGACCTTGGCCTCTGCCCCGGTGACGGGCGCGATGTTGAAGGCCACCTGTGTGTCATAGATAACTTTAGGCTGCGTCTGGAAATTCAGGAGACCCACAGTCTGGTGGTGGAGTTCGTCGAGCGCGGGACTGCCGTACTCAGAGGCCGGTTCAAGTACCGTTGCAGACACGCTCCGCACGGATGCCAGTTCCTGTAAACGTGCAAGCAGGAGAGCCAGCGCAACAGAAACCGGATGGGCTGGAATCACCGCGGGTGTGGTGAGATTGAGGCTTTCGACCTCTTCCAGCCAGGGAGCACCAACCAGAACTCCGGGCTCATTCTCAAGTGCATCCGAGAGGTCGATGATGCTTGCGCCCGCTCTCTGCGCGGCCTGCCAGTATTTGCTGGTGGCCTCAGGAGAACCGGCAAAGAAGACGAAGTCCACGCCATCAAAGGAGGACGGCTCGACCCGCTGGATGAAGGTAACTTCGTCACCGATGGCTTCCAGCTGTCCCCGTCGCGACTCGTCATCGAGCAGGGAGAAATCCGCGTTTGCGAAAAGCGATTCGGCCAGCACCTCATTCAGTTCCTTACCCCGAATGGTTGCTGCGCCAACGATTGCTATTTTGTATGTATCTGTCATTCTTATGAACTTCCAGCCGTGGTATGGCCAGCATCCTGTGCCGTGGAAGCAGCCACATCCTGATGCTCCAGGCGGCGATGTCTTCTGCGGGAATAAGCGGCTCGGGCGAGGACTCCTGAGAACATATAGGCCAGCGCTATCAGTAGCAGGACCTCACGCGAACGGAAAACCAGCAGATAGATCATTAGTCCCATGAGCACGATCCACTGGAAGGGACGGCGGCTGGCCAGGTTGATCTCCTTGCCGCTCCAGAAGCGCCACCTGCTCACCATGAGGAAGCCAGTGAAGCCGACCAGCAGCAGCCATAGGATTGCGGTCCACGTATTAAAAGGATGCCCTCCAAAGCCATGCACCACGGCGGCAATGACCCCTGCGGCGGCAGGAATAGGCATGCCGACAAAGTACTTGCGATCCGGCCTGCCGGGATTCTTGGGAACCGGGTTCGTGCTGATGTTGAAGCGCGCCAGACGGCTGGCTCCGCAGATGAGAAACAGGAAGCAAACAAAGCTTCCCAGTTGCACCAACTGTTGGCGAAGAATCGGATTCATGCTCATCGGCAGCATGCGGAATCCCCAACTGAAGGCCAGGATGCTGGGCGCGACGCCGAAGGTGATGACATCGGCCAGCGAATCCAGCTCCTTGCCGAACTCGCTGGTGGTGTTTGTCATGCGTGCGATGCGCCCGTCGAGCGCGTCGAAAGGAATGGCGAAGCCGATGGCCAGTGCCGCGTAGTCGAAGTGGTGCGGCTCCAGGATGGACCCCTGCAGACTTTGCGTAATAGCAAAGTATCCTGCGGCGATGTTGCCGGCAGTAAACAGAGACGGGAGGATATACATTCCCCTGCGCTGCTTTTGTCTGCGAGTGTGTCCGGAGTTATTCAAGCTACTGGCTCCGCTAAAGCTTCTTCGAGTTCAGGGATAGCAGCCGGGTTCGGCATGGTCGCAAGGATCGAGGATCCGCCCTGGACGTGATCGCCCTTCTTTACCTGCAACTCGGCGCTGCCTGGCAGCAATACGTCCACGCGGGAGCCGAATTTAATAAGCCCAATGCGCTGGCCGCGTTCCAGGTGGTCGCCCGGCTTAGGACGAAATACGATGCGCCGCGCCAGCAGGCCGGCAATTTGGGTAAAAGCGACCGTGTAGCCCGCGTCGGCCTCAACCACCGCCTTGTTCTGTTCGTTTTTCTCAGCAGAGACGGGGTTCATTGCGTTGAGATACAAGCCCTTCTTGTAGATGACGTCGCGCAGCGTTCCTGTGACAGGTGAACGGTTGACGTGCACGTTGAACACACTCAGGAAGATGCTGAGGCGCAGAAATTCTCCATCCGGAGTGGTAATGCGGAGAACCTCCGTCACTTTCCCGTCTGCCGGGGAAACGATCAGGCCTTTTCCCTGTGGGATGGCGCGTTTGGGGTCCCGGAAGAACCACAGAAAGAACAGCGCCAGCAGAATAGGAACGACGGCCCAAGCCCATCCGCCGGTAAAGAAGCGCAGCAGCCCGGATACCAGAAACAGAGCAATGCCGTAGAAATATCCGTCACGTACCATTCAGGATGTAATCAACCTCGTCGTTCCATTATAGGTTGAACCCCCTTCCAGATAGACAGAGGCCCCATAAGCAGCTGGTGGGATTCAAGTTGCTCGCCAAAAGACAGATTGTGGGGCAGCGCAGCCGTTAAACAGCCAGGCTGTGTAAGTGCCCGCTTTGCCGGGCGGTCATCATGTCTTTTACGTGGAGCTTGAGTTTTTTCAGGCGGACTTCCTCAAGCTGTTCCTCGGCGGAAAGGTAGGGTTTGTGGGTGAGTGCCTCTAACTGCTCCGAATAGTGACGGTGTTGCGTTTGCAACTGCTCCAGTTCACTATCCGGAAGGTTCTTCGCTTCGAACTCCATGGGCGAATCCTCCTCTTTTCTGAGACGTACCAAAGTAGCACCGTGGAAGCCTGTCTTCAATCGGATTTCGCAGAAATTTTTTCCACCTCGATACTACCTGTCCGGTATCGGCACCAAAGCCCGGCCCATAAGCACTGCGTCCTCTTCAGGGTCACGATAATAGGCGCGGCGGAGGCCTTCCTGGGTGAATCCAGATTTGCAGTAAAAGTCAATTGCTCTGGTATTTCCGCTGCGAACCTCAAGCTGAACACGAACTGCATTGTTGCTGGATGCCCAGTCGAAAAGGGTATGCAGCAGGGCCCGTCCCACACCGCATCTGCGAGTTGTGATGTCAACCACAATGGACTCCAACTCGCACACATCGAAGATAATTTGGGCAGCGATAAAACCAAGCAGGCGTTCGCCCTCTTCGACGATAAAAATGTGCTTGTGGTGGGGTTCGGCAGAAAGAATGCGCTCATAGACCGCCCTGGCCCAATGGGGAGCCTCAGGAACGGCATTTCCCAGTCGCAGCACCGCTTCCAGGTCCAGCGGGTTCATGGTGCGGACTTGAACCAATCAGACCTTCCCTGCCGCCTTGGCGAAGATTTCGGCGTCGGAGCGGCGTACGTAGTTCGCATCCAGCGTTTCCGTGTCGGCAAAGTTGTGCGCGAGCAGGCCGGGCGCGGCATAACGCAGGGCGTCGTCTGCCGTGGGAGGCTGGACGAAGGAAGCATCCGCGAACACTCGCTGGGCACTGGCCTCGCAAACGGCGACGGCCTCTGTGCTGGTCAAGAGCAAATCCTTTGCGCCGAGCAGGTACTCGTGATCGCCAGTACGGAAGTAAAACTCACCGCGACCGGCGTCGAGGGCGGCGCGTGACGACTCAGCCTTCCACGCCAGAACCGCCAGCCGCGAGACTGCGAGCAGCGGGATACCCAAGGCCTCGGCCAGACCCTTTGCGGAGCTTACGCCGATGCGGATTCCTGTAAAACTTCCGGGGCCATTGACGACAACGATGGCGTTCAGGTCGGTGGTCTCGATTCCCTGCTCGCTGAGCATGGTCCGGAGAACCGGGACGATCTGGGCGGAATAGGTTTTCCCCGCCAGCTCCGCTTGGGCCAGAACGTCGGCAGTGTCAGGCGCAACGCGTCCCAGAGCAAGGGAACCGCTCGTTCCGCAAGTGTCGATGGCGAGAACCATCATTGGGCCGGCTCCTGTGGGGCATCCTGGCAAATCTCCAGCAGCACGCCGCCCGTGCTTGACGGATGCACGAAGAA
Organism: Acidobacteriaceae bacterium; assembly: GCA_035532055.1. Classification (GTDB taxonomy): domain Bacteria; phylum Acidobacteriota; class Terriglobia; order Terriglobales; family Acidobacteriaceae; genus Silvibacterium. The sequence goes on from DATKRT010000030.1 coordinate 115,351, forward strand.
GTAAAGATGCCCTCCTGCCCCGACCTGAACCTGGTCTGAGATGAGGCGCGCGCCGTTCGCTTTAAGCCCGGCCAGAGTTGCGGCTATGTCTTCCACGTGCAGCGCTACGTGATGCAGGCCGGGGCCGCGCTTTTTGAGGAAGCGACCTACCGCAGAATCCTCCTGCAACGGCTCCAGAAGCTCAATGCGGCTGTCGCCGATGGGAATCATGGCGGTGCGGACCTGCTCGTGCGCCACGGTCTCTTCGTGGGTCACGCGCAGTCCGAGAGCCTCATAGAAGCCGCAGGCTGCCGCGATGCTTTCCACGGCAATGCCCAGATGATCGATCCTAGTCACACCATTCCTCCGAGCCCACAACGCTCCTCCGCGTGCGCTGAAGATGCGCTGCACCAATACCGGTACGAGCTTATATGGGTCTTCAGCACCGGCGGCTGCCTGTTCTGCGTGTTGGGCCAGTTCCGCTTGGCTGAGGCCGTGCGCGCGCGCTTCCTTCAAAAGCGCCTGCCGCAGCATGCCTTCGATCCGTTCCCGCCAGTAAGTTTGGCGCCGGGCCTGCAGGCGGTTGTCCGTTGCAAGCCAGTCCCATCGCTGCTGGATGACGGCGTGCAGCGCGTCCATGCCTTCGCCCGTGGTGCCGATGGTTTTTACTGCCGGGGCGATCCAGTCTTCCGGCGTATGGACCGCGGCGAGCGACTGCATGGCGCGAATCTCCTTCTCAACGCGGTCTGCGCCATCCCGGTCGGCCTTGTTGATGGCGAAGATATCGGCGATTTCCATAATGCCGGCCTTCAGGCTCTGCACGTCGTCGCCCATGCCCGGAACCAGGACAACCACCGTTACATCGGCCAGCCGGACGATCTCGACCTCGTCCTGACCAACGCCAACGGTCTCGATCAGGATTACATCGCGCCCACTGGCTTCGATGACCTGCGCCACATCGGCTGTGGTTCCGGCCAGCCCGCCAAGCGAGCCACGTGTGGCCATGCTGCGGACGTACAGGCCGTCGTCGCCCGTGCGCTCCTGCATACGAATGCGGTCGCCAAGAAGCGCGCCTCCGGTGTACGGGCTGGAAGGATCGACGGCGATCACCCCAACGCGGCTGCCTGCATCGCGCCATGTGCGCGCCAGGCGGTCGACCAGCGTGCTTTTGCCGGCTCCGGGCGCGCCGGTAATGCCCACACGAAGCGCCTTGCCGGTGTAGGGAAAACAGGCGGAGAGCAGGGCGGCTGCTTCGGGAGCAGCATTTTCCACCAGAGACACGGCGCGGGCGAGGGCCCGGACGTCTCCGGCGCGCATACGATCTACCAGTTCCTGAACGTGCGTCATTCGGATTTGATCATAAATAAAACGGCCCTCTGCTGTTCGAAGGCGAAGGCCGCCGTCACAGAACTCGGATACCGCGACCAGCGGGAGCGGTTACTGTCGCTGCTTTCGGAATGGCGGCGAAGCCGCGTGAGCCGGTGACGGCGAATCACCCCCGAGTCACCCCCGGGAGGGATGCACCTTGAGGATTTCGCGGGCAATGACCATGCGCTGAATCTCGCTGGTGCCCTCGCCAATGGTACACAGCTTGACGTCGCGGTAGAACTTTTCCGCCGGGTAGTCCTTGATGAAGCCGTACCCTCCGTGGAGCTGCACGGCTTCGTCGCAGATGCGTACGGCAACCTCGCTGGCGTAGAGCTTGGCCATGCTGGATTCGCGGGTGACGCGCTGCCCTGCGTCCTTGAGAACCGCCGCGCGCTGGGTGAGCAGACGGGCGGCATCGAGTTCGGTGGCCATGTCGGCGAGCTTCCATTGGATGCCCTGAAATTCAGCGATGGCCTTGCCGAACTGGCGGCGTTCCTTGACGTACTTGAGAGACGCATCGAGCGCGCCGCGGCCAATGCCCAGCGACAGCGCCGCAATCGAGATACGGCCGCCGTCGAGGACGCGCATGGAGTCAACGAAGCCTTCGCCAAGGTTGCCAAGGAGGTTTTCGCCGGGTATTTCGCAGTCCTCGAAGATGAGCTCCGATGTGTCGCTGGCGCGCAGACCCAGCTTGTTCTCCTTCTTGCCGGGGCGGAAGCCGGGAGTTCCCTTCTCCACGATGAAAGCGGAGAGGCCATGTGTGCCTTGCGTACGGTCGGTAACCGCGATGACCACGGCGACATCGGCATAGTGTGCGTTGGTGATGAAGGTCTTGTTGCCGTTGAGAACCCAGGAGTCGCCCTTGCGCACGGCGGTCGTGCGGGCTGCGGAGGCATCGGAGCCAGAGTCAGGTTCCGTGAGGCCCCAGGCGCCCAGCCACTCGCCGGCGGCGAGCTTAGGGACATACTTGCGGCGCTGCTCCTCGTTTCCGGCCAGAAAAATGTGATTGGTACAAAGCGAATTGTGCGCGGCCACGATGATACCGATGGAGCCATCCACCGCCGAGAGCTCTTCGATAGCCAGCGCGTAGTCCACATAACCCAGGCCAGAGCCGCCGTATTCCATCGGAAAAATGATTCCCATCAGTCCCATCTGGCCGAGCTGCCGAACCACGTCGGCTGGAAATTCGCTGGCCTCGTCCCAGCGCATGACATTGGGGGCGATCTCGCGAGCGGCAAAGTCGTGAATTTCGCGGCGTAGCTGTTCCTGGTCTTCGGTCAGCGTAAAAGGGTAGGTCGATAAAGTGTTCGGTTCCGTAGTCGATGAAGCCATAGGATTACTCCAGCAAAGTGTGACTCACAAAAACCTGTGATCGTATCACTTTTTACTTGGACTTGTCGCGGAATGACCGAGGCCCACCCCATCTCGACTTGCGCAGGGGGCAAGAGGACTCGCAGGGTTATTCGGTTGGGGCGGCCGGATTTTTAGAGGAAAGCCGGAACCAGGCGGCTGGAATGCAGGATGAGCAACTTAGGCCACAGCGCATTTGGAAATGCGCCTACCGACGAGCGCGATCCGCAGCCGCATGCGGGCTGTGAATACGCCGCGATTCACGTAGGATTCCGGAAGCCGGAGAAGTTCCGCAATGGCTGTTGGCGTGTACCCCTCCACATCGCGGAGCAGGAACAGCAGCCGCTCCATGGCAGGAAGGCTTGCGACCGCCTCTTCCAGGTCGGTCCGCTTGATATTCTGGCCAAACTGCCGGGGCAGCGAAGCGCCACTCTCCGTGACGGGGGTATAGGAAGGAACGTCAAAATCGAGCGAGATGCGCTTGCGCAGTTCCATGAGCAGGGCTGCATCGATCTCCTGGCCAGTCGGTTCCGGAACATCCTCGAACGCCCGGATGAAGGTTCTGGTGAGGATGCGCTCCGCCTCCATCTCGTTTCCTGTCATGTAATATGCGAGCGAGAAAGCGCGGTGGCGGTGGCTCTCGTAGATGTCCTGCTGACGGGAAGCCAAGTGGCTCTCAGCATGAACCGACGACATAATTTCCGTCGACCGTTCTTCTACAAGTTGTCGTCCGAGATCGAACAAAGCTTACCCCTCGCGGTACTGTACCATTTTTATACTTGAAATCATCCCCATAAGCCGCATAAAAGACATTTGCTTTTGCCCATAAAGATCGAAAGAGTATACAGTTAGACGAAACTGCACAAGGAATGCAGCCGACTTTGGACTCGCCGCGTAGCTTTTGCAAGGGGAAGTCTGTTTGCTATTGAGATAAAAGGACCAACGGGCGGAAGCCACTAGTAAAAGCGAATGGCACAAGACCGAATCCTAATCGTCGACGATGATCCCGTTGCGCGAGCCGAGATATCTGCTCTGCTCACGCAACGGAACTATACGCTTGTTATAGCGCACGATGTCAGGGATGCACTTTCCCGCTTAGAACGCGACACCGGATTCGATCTGGTTCTTTCGGAGATCGTCCTGAAGGGCGTGGACGGTGCCCGTGTGATCCAGCGCATACTGACCATGACCCCTGGTACTCCGGTCATCGTAATCACGGCATTGCACGATATCCAGGCAGCCATTGTTTCCCTGCGCAGCGGTGCTTTTGACTACCTGCTCAAGCCCGTCGAACCGGGAACCCTTTTAGATGCGGTACAACGAGCGCTGGACCATCGTCAGCACACGGCCCAGCACAGTCTGGACAAGGAAAAGCTGGAACGGCTGGTGGCCGCCAGGACCGATCTGCTGCATGCGGCAATTGCCGATCTTGAACAGGCGTATGACATTACGCTGGAGGCTCTGGGTGACGCACTGGACCTCAAGGATGCAGAGACCGAAGGACATTCCCGGCGTGTAACCGCCTACACGATTGCGCTGGCCCGCGCCATGGGGTTGAAGGGCGACGCCATTCGTGGCATCTCTCGCGGGGCTTTTCTGCATGATATCGGGAAGATGGCCATCCCCGACGCCATCCTGCTGAAACCGGGCAAGCTGGACCGTCATGAGCGCGCCATGATGCGCGAGCACTGCACACGCGGCTATCAGATTCTGCGCAAGATTCCTTTCCTGCAGGAAGCAGCGCAGATAGTCTACAGCCACCAGGAGCAATTCGACGGCACCGGCTACCCGCGGCGGCTGAAAGGCGAGGAAATTGTGTTGGGAGCCCGCATTTTTGCAGTTGCCGACACGCTGGACGCCATAACCTCTGAACGTCCGTACCGGCGTGCGAGCAGCTTTGAGGCCGCCCGCGGCGAGATTCTTCGTTGCTCAGGTACCCAGTTTGATCCGGCAGTGATCAAAATCTTCGAGAGTCTTCCGCTCCGGCTGTGGGAAGATCTGCAAACCGAGATTACTCACCACGCCCGCATGGCCTCACTATCATCCAAATAGAAGCGGCAAATCAGGGAGGAATCCATGGCTGTATTGAGCACGGAGGTAGTTCAGGAGCGCTTGAAGCCCTTGCACGGCTGGACGCTGTCTGGCGGCAAAATTGTGCGCAAAGTGACCCTCAAGGATTTTGTGACGGCCATGGCGTTTGTAAATCGGGTGGCCGCCGAAGCGGAGGCGGCGGGTCATCATCCCGACATTGATATCCGCTACAACGCCGTTCGCCTTTCGCTGGTCTCGCACGATGACGGGGGCCTGACCCAGAAGGATTTTGGTCTGGCGACTGTGATTGAAGGCTTGATTGCGAGCAACGTCACCAGCGTTTAACGGGAAGCCCGCTAAATAATCTCTTCTTCCGGGTCGTTGCTGGAAGCCGGCGCCAACAGCTGCTTGTTGCGCTCATTTTGAATTTGTGTCAGTTCCCTGCGGTTCCAGAGGGCGACGGCCAGGCCTCCGAAGGCGGCGGATCCCACGAGCAACAGGACGTTGCGCCACAGTTGCATGCGAGGTTCAGACGGTGCGGTATCAGCATCAGCAGACATAAAATCCGGAAACTCAGGCGATAATATAAATCGTAGTTATTTGGCCGCAACTTCAGGCCGCACCACGGGTTGATTGTAATAGAGAGCTCAGGGTTCAATTGCTTTTCATATGCTTTTCACAAAAATGTTCGCAGAAATGGTGCAAAAATGTGTCACCCAGTTGAAATCTGTGCAATAATTAAGTTTCTTGGATAGGGTGTTGTGCATCTTATTGTGTGTGAGAATGAGAAGTTGACAGGCCGATGAAACAAATTCCGGTTTCTGTCGTCTAAAAGTTTTTAAGTTGCGTCACTGGCCTCCCGGCACGGACAATTTAACGTTCGTGCCGTTTTTTTCTTTGGGAGCGGTGGCATCCCTGATTGCCGCTGAAATACCCCGACTGATTGCGATACGATTGTGGCGGGAGTATTTACCATGAAGCGGATTCTGCTCACTGTTGCTATCGGACTGATCACCGTTGCGGGCTATGCCCAGTGGTCGAATCCGATAAGCGCCATTCCGGCCTACCATTCCTTCCCTCCGGCCAATGTCGCTGCCCTGAAACCGGTACTTCGCGGCAAGCAACTTAGCGGCCCCTACTTCCGCTATGCCTGGCAGATCGCCGTATACCAGGAAGCGGCGAAGATCCCGACCGTGCTTTACCAGCTTCCCTGCTATTGCCGCTGCGATCGCGCGCTGGGCCACACCAGTCTGTTGAGCTGTTACCAGGGCACGCATGCTGCCGAATGCTCGACCTGCGCGAAGGAAGGCCACTTTGCTTACGAAATGACCAGGCGCGGATGGACGCCCAAGCAGATTCGCGATGCCATTGAGCACAAGGAATACGAATCGATCAATCTCCAGAAGCTGGGTAAACTGTAGCGGCTCGAGCCGCAAGGCTTGCAGGGTGAAGAAAGAAAGCCGTCGGCAAATAATTTCTTCTTGCTCGTCCGCGCATCGAATCGCGTTGCCTTATCATCTGTAGAGCGGAATATTTAGCGAATGTTCTTCGCCGTCAATTTCAGCTCGTAATACTTTTCATTTGCAATCCGGAGGAATTATAAATTGGGAAAAAGCATGGTCCCGAAACGGTTGTTTTTCACCAAGGGCGTCGGGAAACATAAGGAACGGCTGACCTCATTTGAGTTGGCGCTTCGGGATGCAGGCATCGCGGCACAAAACCTGGTTCGGGTATCGTCCATCTTTCCGCCACAGGCGAAGTTGGTTCCCCGCAAAGAGGGCCTGAAGTATCTGAATCCTGGTGAAGTTGTGTTTGCCGTTGTCGCGGAGAACTCGACCCGGGAGCCGCACCGGTTGGTGGCCTCGAGCATCGGCGTTGCTATCCCTGCAGATCGCAATACCTACGGATACCTGAGCGAGCACCACGGCTTTGGCGAGACCGAAGAGCAGGCCGGCGAATACGCGGAAGAACTCGCCGCGGAAATGCTGGCCACCACGCTGGACCTGGATTTTGATCCTGACAAGAGCTGGGACGAGAAGAAAGAGATATACCGCATTTCGAATAAGATTGTGCGCACCGCAAACGTGACGCAATCGGCAGTGGGCGACAAGCGCGGTTTGTGGACCACCACGATCGCTGCAGCCATTCTGATCTTTGAGTAAGAGCGGCGAGCGGGCGGTAAAAGCTAACAGGGGCGCGGGCCGCAGAGCTTCGCGCCTTTTGTGCGTATCTGGTTTTGCTTGCTGGTGAACCGCATATTTGTAACTAATTTTGAGCATGTTGCCCTGCAGCATGCTGCAGGAAACGGACAGGCCCATGGCATCCAACACAAATACCCGCGTCGGCCTTATCCAGATGAGCTGCGGCCCCGATCCGGACGCAAATCTGGACAAGGCGGCGGACCGCGTCCGCGAGGCTTCGCGTGAGGGCGCACAGATTGTCTGCCTGCCAGAGCTCTTCCGTACGCAGTACTTCTGCCAGCGCGAGGATATTGCTCTTTTCGATCTTGCTGAGCCGATTCCCGGGCCAAGTACGGAACGCCTGAGCGCGATCGCCCGCGAGCAGAACGTTGTCATTATCGCTTCCCTTTTCGAGCGGCGCACAGCGGGCCTCTACCACAATACGGCGGCCATTCTGGAGCGCGACGGTTCCATCGCCGGCCTGTACCGCAAGATGCACATCCCCGACGATCCTCTGTACTACGAGAAGTTCTACTTCACGCCGGGCGATCTGGGTTTCCGCGCCTTTGCTACCTCGGCGGGCAAGATCGGCACGCTGGTGTGCTGGGACCAGTGGTATCCGGAGGGCGCGCGGCTGACTGCGCTGCAAGGGGCGAATGTGCTGTTCTATCCCACCGCCATCGGCTGGCATCCGGCAGAAAAAGATGAATTCGGCGAAGCGCAATACAGCGCGTGGCAAACCATCCAGCGCGCGCATGCGATTGCGAATGGAGTGTACGTCGCCGCGGTAAACCGCGTGGGCCATGAGAATGGCGATGTGCGCGGCAATCGCGTCGAGGGCCCTGGCCTTGAGTTCTGGGGCGGGTCGTTTTTGGCCGATCCGTTCGGCCGTGTGATTGCGAAAGCCGCGCACGACAAGGAAGAGATTCTGATTGGCGAGATCGATTTGCACCTGATCGAGGACACGCGGCGCAACTGGCCGTTTCTGCGTGACCGGCGGATTGATGCCTATGGCCCGATCATACATCGCTTTCTGGACGAGCCCGAGAACGGTCGTTACGGGAGCGGCAAGGAATGAGCCTGAAGACATCCGGGACTCCGCGCGAACAAGGCTATGGCATGCCCGCCGAGTGGGCGGAGCACGCCGCAACGTGGATTGCTTGGCCGCATAACCCGACCGACTGGCCGGGGAAGTTTCAGCCGATCCCGTGGGTATACGCGGACATTGTTCGTCACCTTGCATCGGTTGAGATGGTCCACATTCTGGTCAATGATGCCGCCGCTCAGCAGCGCGCGGAGAAGATTCTGCGCCGCGCAGGAGGCAACCTTGGGCAGGTGCGCTTCCATCGCTGGCCTACGAACCGCGTGTGGACACGCGACTCCGGCCCTATTTTTGTGAAGAATGACGCAGGCCAAGTCGCCATCACCAACTGGAGATTCAACGCCTGGGCCAAGTATGACGATTGGAAGATGGACGATCAGCTTCCCGGCCGCGCGTCCCGTCTGCTCAAGCTGCCGGAGTGGATGCCGCAGTGCAACGGTCGCCGGGTGGTGCTGGAGGGCGGATCGATTGATACCAACGGCGCGGGTACCCTACTGACCACAGAGGAATGCCTGTTGAGTGCGGTGCAGCAGCGGAATCCTGGTATGAGCCGGACGGATCTGGAGCAGGTGTTCCATGACTATCTGGGCATGGAACAGGTGATCTGGCTCAACCGCGGCATTGCCGGCGACGACACGCATGGGCATGTGGACGACATTACGCGCTTCGTCGGGGAGAATGTAATAGTGACGGTTACAGAACCGAACCGCGCTGACGAGAATCATCTGCCGTTGGCGGAAAATCTTGACCGGCTGCACGCGGCAAGGAATCTGAGGCGCAGGCCATTCAAACTTGTCGAGCTGCCGATGCCGGCGCCGGTGGTTTTTGACGGGCAGCGGCTTCCGGCAAGCTATGGCAACTTCTATATCGCGAACAGACTGGTGCTGGTACCGACGTTCAACGATCCGAATGACCGGATTGCGCTGAACACGCTGGCAGAGGTCTTTCCGCGGCGCAAAGTGGCTGGCATTCATTGCGGCGACTTTATCTGGGGGCTGGGTGCGCTGCACTGCATGACGCAGCAGCAGCCGCTATAGACATTCGTAGTGCAGGCACAGCACGCCGTTCGAGTAAACCTTGTGTTCGATGAGCTTGAGGCCTGTCTCCTCGTTGAGACAGGAAATCAGCGGGATTCCCTTGCCGAGCAGAATCGGCACCATGGCGACCCGGACCTCATCGACAATGTGCGCGGCAAAGAAGGTGCGCACGAGGTCAGAGCCACCCATGAGCCAGATGTCCTTTCCGGGCTGCTCGCGTAATGCGCTGACGAACTTGACGGCCTCGTCTTTGATCCAGTGAACGTGTTCGTAGATGGGCGGATTTTCGTTCCGGCTGAAGACGAGTGTGGCCATTCCGGGGATGGAGGGCTGGCCCATTTTGACCATCAGGTCATGGGTCCTGCGGCCAATCAGCGCAGTATCCACACTCTCAAAAAATCTGCTTAACCCATAATCCTGATCACTGGGGAGCCAATCGGCAGAATGATTCTCGCGCGCGGTAAAGCCATCAAGAGAACACGCAACAGAATAGACAATACGCCGCATCGGCACACGATAGCATAGAGGTTGACATGATGCATGCGGATTCCACTTGGATGCGCGAAGCGATTTTGGAAGCACGCGCAGCGGCCGATGCCGGAGAAGTGCCGATTGGCGCAGTGATTGTGCATGCCGGAGAAATGATTGCGCGGGGACAGAATCGAGTATTGCGCGACAACGATCCCACCGCGCATGCCGAGATTGTTGCCATGCGGGCCGCGGCACAGGTTCTGAAAAATTACCGTCTGCTCGACTGCGAACTCTTCGTCACGCTGGAGCCATGCGCCATGTGTGCCGGCGGGATGATTCACGCGCGGCTGGCGCGGCTGGTCTATGCCACGGCTGATCCTAAAGCGGGTGCGGTCACGTCGGTTCTGCAGGTGCTGAATCATCCGCAACTGAATCATCAGATGGCGGTAGAGTTGGGCCTGCTGGGTGATGAAGCAGGCGATCTATTGCGCGAGTTCTTCCGCCAGCGCCGCGCGGAGAGCACCGCCAGGACCTAGGTACGAGTCAGTTGCCGAATCAGCTCCGCATACTGCGGATACTGCTGTGTCAGCGGCTCAGCGTGGCCCGTCTCATAGTCGGCATAGTCGAAGCCGGGACTCACGGTGCAGCCAAGCAGCGCAAGCTTACCGCCCGGCACGAGCCGCGATCCCTGCCAAACATGTTTTGGCACAACCAGCTGTGGATGGTGCCCTGCTGCGAGATCGGGACCTAGAATCACGGTGCGTGCCGGGCCGCCGTGAGCGAGTTGCAGCATCTCGACAGGATCGCCGAGGTAGAAGTGGAAGATTTCGTCTGAGGCGAGGCGATGCATCTCGGAGAATGTTCCCGGCTCAAGCAGGTAGTAAATGCAGGTTCCAGCGGCTCGCGCCTCCGGATACTGGGCGGGGAGTGCCGCGTGCGGGATCGTCTCCTCCGAGCGCCAGGTCTGGGTGAACCACCTGCCTTCGCATGGATGAGCTTCAAGATACAACAACCGTTTGATTTCGTCAGCGGTCATGCCTGCATGATACTTGCGGAAGTCGCGTTGAGCACGGTGAGCCGGGCCCGCTACCGGTCCTACCGGTAGCATGGCCAGCCCATCGCGGTGGAAACCATCATCCACATCTTCTTTACGATGGGGAATTGATCGGACGGATGTGCGAGTCCTTCCGTGCTACGCATTAACGCAGGAGGGTGGGGCTATGCCGCTGGTTCGGTGTCAGAAAATTCGCCGGGTTTAAGGCCCGGGTCCTCAAGAATGGCGAGCGCATCCGCTTCATCCTCGGAACTGACCTGTAGTTGCAGGGGGCCCAGCCCCGGCTCCATCATTCCGGCATTTTCACCGGAAAGGAAGGTTTTGATTCCGGCAGATTGCAGGCGCAGGCGGGCCATTTCCGCCTCAAGGGGTTCCGTAAATTGCGCTATAGTCACTGTATCCGGCATTCACTGTACTCCTTCGATCCATAAGTTGGATGCGCAAACGATTAAAATAAGAGTCTACTCCCAGGGAGGTTTTCTTCTTTTGATCGAACGTTATACCCGCGAAGAAATGGGTCGCATCTGGAGCGACGAAAACAAGTACAGCATGTGGCTTGAGGTGGAGGCCGCCGCCAGCGAAACACTAGCCGAGGACGGCATAGTTCCGGCAGAAGCGGCCAGGGCCATCCGTGAGCGCGGCAGCATAGATGTGGCGCGCATCAACGCCATTGAGGCCGAGGTTCGCCACGATGTGATTGCATTCACCACCGCGGTGGCTGAGAAGGTCGGCCCCGAGGCGCGGTGGCTGCACTACGGGCTTACTTCCACCGACGTTGTGGACACGGCACAGGCGCTGCAGATCAAGGCAGCCTCGGCGATTCTGCGGGATGATCTGGAACAACTGGCCGAGGTCCTGAAGAAGCGCGCACACGAGTTCAAGCACACGCCCATCATCGGCCGCACACACGGCGTACACGCGGAGCCCACAACCTTCGGGCTGAAGCTGCTGAACTGGTACGCGGAGATCCGGCGCAACATTCGCCGCTTTGACGATGCCGCGGAACAGATGCGCATCGGCAAGCTGTCCGGCGCTGTGGGGACGTTTGGGCACCTCCAGCCGAATCACGAAGAGCGGATTGTCGCGAAGCTGGGGCTGAAGCACGCGCTGATTGCAACCCAGGTCGTACAGCGCGACCGGCATGCGCATTATGTCTCCACGCTGGCGATCATCACGGCCACGCTGGATAAGATTGCGACGGAGATCCGCCACTTGCAGCGTACGGAAGTCCGCGAGGCGGAGGAGTTTTTCTCTGAGAAGCAGAAGGGGTCCTCGGCCATGCCGCACAAGCGGAACCCAATTACCTGCGAGCAGATCAGCGGGCTTTCGCGTGTGGTTCGCGCCAACGCACAGATTGCCTACGAAAACGTGGCTCTGTGGCACGAGCGCGACATCTCGCACTCCTCTGCCGAGCGGGTGATTTTCCCGGATTCAACCATCCTGACGGATTACCTGCTGGCCAGGACGACTAATCTGATTGAGAAGCTGCTGGTGTATCCGGCGCGAATGTTGAAGAACCTCGAAAGCACCGGAGGACTGATTTTCAGCGGGCAACTACTGCTGGATCTTGCCGAGTCCGGCATGTCGCGCGAGGACGCCTACCGTCTGGTGCAGAAGAACGCGATGAATGCCTGGAAGAACGATCTTGTATTCCGCGATCTGGTGACTGCCGAGCCGGAAATCACCAACCGGTTGAACCCTGAGAAGCTGGCCCGGACCTTCGACCTGGACCGTCAACTCAGCAACGTGGATGCGATCTTTGACCGTGTTCTGAAAGAGCCATGAGCGAATCCTCTGTGCGACTTACCGTAGCCATGACCGGAGCCAGCGGGGCCATCTTTGGCCAGGCACTTCTGCAGGCGCTGGAGGCGGACTCTCGTGTGGAGCGGGTGCACTTTATTCCGTCGGATAACTCCATGCGCGTTCTGGCGGAAGAGATGGGGCTGAGCGGGCGCAACGGATTGACGGAAAAGCTGCTCGGTAAGCCTTCGAAGAAGATTCAGCAGCTTGCGGAAAATGACATAGGAGCCTCCGTGGCCAGCGGCAGCTGTCCCTCGAACGGAATGATCGTTATGCCGTGCAGTATGGGCACGCTCGCCGGCATTGCCAACGGTCTGGCGCAAAACCTGATAGAACGGGCGGCGGACGTTTGCCTGAAAGAGCGGAGACCGCTGATCCTGTGCGTGCGGGAAACGCCGTTCAACAAGATTCACCTGCGCAACATGAGCCTGGCGGCGGATGCGGGCGCGACCATCTTTCCCGTGATTCCGGCCTTCTATAACAGGCCCGCGGACGCAACCGAAATGGCACGCCAGTTCGTGGCGCGCGTGCTGGCGCATATTGGACTTCCGCAACCGGGAGCTTATATCTGGAAGGGCGGCAATTAGGCTGACTTGTTCTGCCGCTCATGGATGGACCGGGCTTTTTGAATGACCTCGCGGGTAAATGCAGCGATTCCTGACAGATCATCCAGTGCGACCCAGCGGAGATCCATGGCATCACTGCCGCATGCGGCCTGGCCTCCGGTCACGCGGCAAAGGAAATCCACCAGAACGAAGTGATATTGCACGCGGCCGGCTTCATCGCGGGCGATGCGATCGAAGACATCGACAACCGTCACCGGCTCGATGTGTAGCCCTGTCTCTTCCAAGGCTTCGCGCCGGACGCCCTGCTCCAGGGTTTCGCCTACTTCGAGAGCTCCGCCGGGCAGGGACCACTCGCCCTGCATGGGTGCATGGCCGCGCTGAACGAGCAGAACCCGATTGTTCTGGAGGATGACCGCGCCCACACCGACTATGGGGCGCTCGGGATATTCGCGACTGGTCACAGGTTCAACGGCTTGCCATATTCGCCGTCGAATACCGTGTGCGCCATGCTGAAACGGCCGCCGTAGAACTTGTCGTCGCCACTGAGGTGCCCCACAGCGAGCGATGCCACAACATGGTAGCTGAGGGGCAGCTTGAGCGCTTCGCGCACCTTCTCTTCCTCAAAGCCCTCCATCGGAGACGTGTCGTAGCCCAGCACTTCAGCCATGAGCATCATGCTGGTAAAGGCAATCGCAACCTGCTTGAAAAGCCAGGCGGTGAAATTGGGGTGGATGGAGAGGTAATTGGGGATCACCGTCCGTGCTTGTTCCGCATAATTTTCCGGCATACCGCCTTCACATCCCTGCCGAAGCACTTCCTCAAGGTCGCCTTTGCGCCAGCCGTCCGCGTCGCCACAAGCCACGATCACAACCGGAGCTTCTTCCACCTTGGGCTGATTAAAACTCGCACTGCGGAGGCGGCGTTTCTGCTCCTCGGTACGCACGACGATAAATCGCCAGGGTTGCAGGTTATAGCCGCTCGGCGCCTGGAGTCCTGCTTCCAGAATTTTTTTCAAGTCCGCGTCCGGAATGGGCGTTCCATCAAAGCTGGGGGTGTCGCGACGCTGGGCAATTGCCTGGCTCAGTGTTTTTTCCATCAGATTGGGCATATAGGCAGATACTTCCTTCGTAGAACTGAATATGCGGCAGCTCTCAGCGCTGCTCTTTCTCAACTGCTTTATTCAATTTGCTTCATTGGAATCTCGATAGCAAACGGCTGTCCACTGCCGTAGCGGGCATATACCCACAGGCCATGGAATCCTTCCCGCAGTTCCGGGTGCGCCGCCAGCAGTGCCTTCATAAGAGAGACAATTTGTGCACGGGTCGAAACAGGATCCGATACCCCCAGTGCTTTGTAGTCCACCACCAGGTCCAGCTGTCCAGAGAAGTTGCCGGGCCGGAGTCCGGTCACGTCAAGATTTACCCCACCTGCCCTGACCACCATCGGCTGCTTGCCGGGTAACCCAGCCGGTACTACCTCGTGCTCCTCTTTCAACAACTTTTGCAGGTTGGGGCTAGATAAGAAATCGACCGGATTCAGCAGTAAGGCGGCGGTTCGATAGTAAAAATATGCATTCCAGTTCAGTTTTTTGGCGGCAAAACTTTGGGCCTTGCGCCAGAACCAGACGCCGTCATGCCCGGCCAATGTCATAGGGCGGATGTAGAGTCCCGCGAGCTTCCACGACGCCGAGCCGCTGGGATCATTCTGCAGCAGCAGGGTCATCTGTTGCGGATGCTGGACGCCCGTCGCGTGCAGGATTGCGAGCAGGTACTTTCCGGCCGGGAGGTTGGGGATGGTCACCGTGACGAGCAGTGTTGAGCTGGAAAAGCCACAGAAAAACTGCGCCTGATTGGCTCCGGAGTTGCTACTGCCGTTTGTTTTCTGGTCCTGCGCATTCAAGCTGTAGAGCGCGTCGACTGTTAGAGTGGCCTTCTGGACGAGAGGCGACACCTGTTCAATACTGCCAGCGATGGAGGCGAACTGCGCGGCTACTGCGGGAATGGTATTGGCGCGGACCGCGGCAGCGTTGCCAGCCAGAACCTCTGTCCCCAGCGAATGCGCCGCCTGCTGGTAGAGGGTACGCTGCGCCGGAGTCATTTTGCTTTCCGTGGTGCACGACTGTGCCCGGGCGGCGACAGGCCACACCAGAGCCACGATTACGGCGAGCAGTAGAACACAATTCCAGCAGCGCAGTCGCATAATAAACATGTACGCCCGTTTCAGCGAAATAAAAACGAGCAAATTGAAACCACTGCTAGTCTAGTACAAGGGCGGCTACGCCGTGGTTGCCGCACACCGACCTCGTTGATGGCAGTTCAAAAACATTCCGCTCTGCGTGCTTTGATTGTCGCTACCTCACTGGCAGTGTGCAGCATTGGATTGGCTCAGTTTCGTCCTCCGTATCGCCGGGCGGGCGCCTTGCCCCAGACCCAGTCGAGCGCCCCAGTCCAGCCGCAGCCTCAGGCTGCAAGCACTGCGTCAAGCCCATCAACGCAGTCGGCTGCTGCGACCGCGTCGCCCGCCCGCACCGCACCTTCCCTGCTGAATAAGCCCGCCCAACCGGCCAAAGTAACGCTGGAATCAGGCAAGCTCATGATTGACGCGCATAACTCAACCCTTGCGGAGATTCTGCACAAGATTTCGCAGAGCGGAGGGATGAAAATCAGCGGCTTGCACGCGGGCAGGGCCAATCAAAGAGTGTTCGGCACCTATGGTCCGGGTACTCCGCGCGCGGTGCTCTCTGAGCTGCTGAATGGATCCGGCTACAACGTGCTCATGTTTGGAACCACAGCATCGGGTGTACCGCTCCAACTGGCTCTTTCGGTACGTCCGGCCGGTGGTATTCCCAATCCTCCGCCCCAGAGCGAAGCGATTCTGCACCAGGAATATGAAGAAAACCAGATTCGCCCAACCCGGTATGTTCCGGAACCGCATCCCTATCCGAAACAACAGCAGCAACAAAAAAATGCGCGACCCGGTGTTCGCACACCTCAGCAGATTTTGCAGGAGTTAGAGCAGATGCGTCAGCGGCAGATGCAACAACAGCAGAACCAGCAATCGCATTAGCCGGGTTCAAGGCTGGATGGCAAACCAGCTCGCAGCGGCTGAACACAAAGCCGTTCAAGTACGAGCGGGCAGGAAAATGCCGGCTTATTCAGATTTAGGTAAGGCGGGCAACCTGGTGTTTGGCTTGCTGGCGCAGATCCACAGGGCGCGCATGAATGCCAAATATGGAAAAACCAATCCGGAGGATTCCGTAGGCGGCCAGAACTCCAAAAGCCATAGCTGCGAAACTAGCACACACCAGCATTACCAAATTAGTAACATCCTGCATTCGTTCTCTCTCTTTGCCTTCCTCTATGGTTACATAAATTCTGGTGGAAGACGTTCGCAGAGGTCAACCAACCTGCACTTATTACCATGCCACTATTTACGTTTTTGCAACAGTGCAAAAGCCGCGTTGACCCTTGTTTCTGTTGCCGAATAAGATACGGGTAGAGGTGGTGTAAATATCACCTCCAGCCTCTTATCCGGGCTTTTGCAGACGCGATCCAGCGCCGCACCTGATTCACAGAAAAGTCGAATGACGATCACTCACATCACCGTGCGCGGCGCGCGCCAGCATAATCTTCGCAACATCGATGTTCGGATTCCGCGCAATACCCTGACAGTGGTGACCGGGCTATCCGGTTCGGGCAAGTCCTCGCTCGCCTTTGACACGATTTATGCCGAGGGCCAGCGGCGGTACGTGGAGACTTTATCAGCGTATGCCCGGCAATTTCTGGATCAGATCGAACGGCCCGACGTTGATTCCATTGAGGGGCTAAGCCCCGCCATCTCCATTGAGCAGAAGACCACCAGCCGCAGTCCCCGCTCCACGGTGGGCACGATTACAGAGATTTACGACTATCTGCGCCTGCTCTATGCGTCCGTCGGCACACCGCACTGTCCCAATTGCGGACGCCGTATCTCCCGGCAGTCCGCGGAGCAGATTGTCGAGCGCATTCTGGCCGTT
This sequence comes from Acidobacteriaceae bacterium, assembly GCA_035532055.1. Lineage (GTDB taxonomy): Bacteria > Acidobacteriota > Terriglobia > Terriglobales > Acidobacteriaceae > Silvibacterium. Next base: position 132,304 of record DATKRT010000030.1, read on the forward strand.
GGAGCTGGCGAGCGGGTCATCGTCTACGCGCCGGTGGTGCGCGGCCGCAAAGGCGAGTTCAAGGACCTTCTGGACAAGCTCGACCAGCAGGGTTTCCGCGCCCGCGTAGACGGCGAGATGCACGACCTGTCGGAGCCGCTCAACCTGGACAAGCGCAAGAACCACACTATTGAAGCGGTGGTCTATCGAGCCATTTTGAAACCCGGCATCGAAAAGGCGCTGGAATCGTCTGTTGTGAAGGCGTTGCAGATGGCGAACGGTTTGGTTCTGGTTGGCGCCCAGCACGACGAGCAGCTTTATTCCTCATCCATGTCCTGCCCGGACTGCGAACAGGACATCCCCAAGCTTGAGCCGCGCAGCTTTTCCTTCAACAGCACCTACGGAGCGTGCCCCAAGTGCAACGGGCTCGGCAGCATTTACGACTTCGACCCGGGGAAGATTATCAACGACTGGTCCAAGCCTCTTTTGGACGGCGCGCTCGGCCCCGGCTCGTCGTCGCAGTACCTGATTCGATTGATCCGTCTGGCGGCTGCGAAGTACAAGATTGATCTGCGAAAGCCTATCGAAAAGCTGCCGCAGAAGCAGCAGGACCTGTTGCTTTACGGCCCGCCGAAGGCGGAGGCTCCGCGTACGGGCTTTCACGGCATTTTGGCCTGGCTGCGGGACAATCTTGAAGAGTCGAAGTCCGAGGCTTACCGCGAGTGGATGATGGGCTACATGTCAGCCTCGGTTTGCCCGGTATGCATGGGACGCCGCCTGCGGCCCGAGTCGCTGGCCGTCAAGGTCGGCGACCTCTCGATCGCGGACTTCACTTCCCTGCCGCTGAACCGCGCCCTGCCAGCCGCGCATGCCCTTCAGTTCACTGCCCGCGAGGCTCTGATTGCCGAGCGCATCCGCCGCGAGATTGCAGAACGGCTGGAGTTCCTGACCGCGGTCGGCCTTGGCTATCTTTCGCTCGACCGCAACGCAGCCACCCTTTCCGGAGGCGAGGGCCAGCGCATCCGTCTGGCCACGCAGATCGGCTCACGGTTGCGCGGTGTGCTCTATGTGTTGGACGAGCCCTCCATCGGCCTGCACCAGCGCGACAACCTTCGCCTGATTCAGGCGCTCGAATCACTGCGCAATCTGGGTAATACCGTACTGGTCGTCGAGCATGACGAAGACACGATTCGCCACGCCGACTATGTGCTCGACCTTGGCCCCGGCGCGGGACGGTTGGGCGGGCATCTGGTGGCACAGGGCACACCGGCAGAGATCATGCAGGCGACCGCGTCCCTCACCGGGCGCTACCTGGCGGGAGAAGTCGCCATTCAGCACCGCATTGCCCCGCGCAAGCTCACCGGCAAATGGATCACGATTCTAGGAGCCAGGAGCCACAACCTGCAGTCAGTGACTGTAAAGTTTCCGCTGAGTGTGATGACCGTGGTGACAGGAGTATCCGGTTCCGGCAAGAGCACGCTGGTGAACGACACCCTGTACCGCGCCCTGGCTAAAGAACTGTATGGTTCGCGCGAGGAGCCGGGCCAGCACACGCGCATCCGCGGCTTTGACCAGATTGACAAGGCCATCCGCATTGACCAGTCGCCGATTGGGCGCACGCCGCGCTCGAATCCGGCAACCTATACGGGCGTATTTACCGCTATTCGCGACCTGTTTGCCATGCTGCCGGAGTCGCGCGAGCGCGGCTACAAGGCGGGGCGATTCTCGTTCAACGTGGCCGGAGGCCGCTGCGAAGCCTGCCAGGGCGACGGCCAGCGCCGCATCGAGATGAACTTCCTGCCCGACGTCTACGTACAGTGCGAGGTCTGCAACGGCCGGCGCTACAACCAGGAAACGCTGGCGGTGAAATTCAACGGATACTCGATTGCGGACATTCTGGACCTCACGATCGAGGACGCGCTGCCGGTGCTTATCGACATCCCACAGGTCAAGCAAAAGCTGCAAACGCTGGTCGATGTAGGCCTCGGCTATATTCACCTCGGACAGGGGGCCACTACGCTTTCCGGCGGCGAGGCGCAGCGCATGAAGATTGCGCGCGAGTTGAGCAAGCGCCAGACGGGGCGTACGCTCTATCTGCTGGACGAACCGACGACCGGGCTGCACTTTGATGATGTGCGCCGTCTGCTGGAAGTTCTGCACCGGCTTACCGACCTCGGCAACACGGTCATCATTATCGAGCACAACCTTGACGTGATTCGCAACGCTGACTGGGTTATCGACCTGGGCCCGGAAGGCGGCGAGGACGGCGGCCGCATTGTTGCTGAAGGCACGCCGGAACAGGTGACCCGCGTGGGACACTCGCACACCGGGATGTTTCTGCGCAGGTATTATGAGGGTTCGGCGCCCGATGACTCAGGGGCAACACCGAACGGAACCGTGAAAATCTCTGCGCGCAAGAGTGGCTCGAAATCCAGGCCGCGCGCGAGCCGGAAGAAAGAATGGGTGCAATAGGCCAGGCATGAGCGATGACGCGTCCAACGATCTGAATCCCACGGAATCCCGATTTCCTGCAGGTCCAAGCGATCCGTCAGTATCCATGCCATACTCACGGTCAGTTGCTTTTCCCGGACAGAACCAGGCGGCAGCGAGCGAGCCTCCTTTGGACATGTTCGGCATTCCCACGCAGGCACCCGAACCCAGGCAGTACCCGCATCGGATTCCACATATCGGCCATGTCGTGCTGTTCTTCGTTATTGCGTTTGTTTTCGTTGTGGTAGGTCAGTTGCTCGGCGTGTTCCTGCTGTTCGTCAGCCACATCCTCCCGCACCGCACTTACGAGCAGCTCTATGTGCTGTCCTCTAACGACGCGCGCATTAGCATTCCCATTCAGGCGCTTTCCTACGGGCTTGTTGCGCTGGTTTGCATTCCCATTTTCACGGTGATCTGGAATGAATCGTTTGGCGAGGGTGTACGGTGGCATGCGGGAACGGCGCGGCGGCGGTTCCTGCTTCTTTTAGGGATCGGGCTTGCGGTCGGCTTCAGCGTCACCTTCCTCGGCGACTACCTGCCCATGCCCAAGAATCCCCCCATTACGCAGGACATGATGAAGTCGGCGGCCGGAGCCTGGATCATGCTCGTTTTCGGACTGACAGTCGCGCCCATGCTCGAGGAGTTGGCGTTTCGCGGCTTCCTGCTGCCGGGACTCATCAACTCGTTTCGCTGGTTCGGCGACCGTGGAATGATTTCCCCGTCCGTGGCAGACCGCGTTGGCATCCCGTTTTCCATTCTTCTAACCAGCCTGGCCTTCGCCTACATGCACTCGCCGCAGGTATCGCATGCGTGGGGACCGCTGCTGCTGATCGGCATTGTGAGCGTCGTGCTCTGCATTGTGAGATTAGCCATGAACTCCGTGGCTGCGGGTGTGATTGTGCACTCGGCCTATAACTTCACTCTGTTTATTGGCGTACTTTATCAGACGAACGGTTTCCAGCATCTGGATAAATTGAAGTGACCAACTACAATCGGTAATTGATGACTACCGACCACCGCACCGCGTTGCTTCATCTGCTTTCGCGTATTTCGTTCAAGCTCGGCGATTTCACGCTGTCCTCCGGCACCAAGAGCGACTACTACATCGACTGCCGCACCACCACGCTGCACGCCGAAGGTGGACGCCTGACCGGACTCGCGATTCTCGACTTGCTCCATCAGCATAAGCTGCATCCGGCAGCCGTAGGCGGGCTTACCATGGGAGCCGACCCTATCGTCTCCAACCTGGCCACGGCCAGCGCATGGCGCGCGCAACAGCACGCCGGCTCGCCGCTGATTCATGGATTCCTCGTCCGCAAGGCGGAAAAGACCCACGGAACAGGCCGCCGGATTGAGGGCTTTTTCGAGGAGGGCGCGCCGGTGCTTATCGTGGACGATGTATGTACAACGGGAGCCTCCACCATTACCGCGATTGAGGCCGCCAAAGCCGCGGGCATGAAGGTTATCGCCGCTGTGTGCCTGGTTGAGCGCCAGGAGGCCCATGGCCGTCCCGCTGTGGAGGCAGCCTGCGAAGGAGCCCCCTTCTACAGCCTGTTCACGGCACACGATGTTCGCGCCGCGCACGTCGCTCAGTTCTCGATGTAAAAGGAAAATCCCCGAACCCACTGAAGGAGTCCGGGGATTATGGCACGAGAAAACGACATTTACTGCTGGGTGGGAGAGTGGAGCATGCTGGTCTGCGCGGGAGCCGTCGGCTCCTGGCCGGTTGTGTTGGTGAGAAGCTGAATGGTCACGCGGCGGTTCTCTGCGCGTCCTGCCGCCGTGTGGTTTGATGCCACTTCCTTATCCTTGCCAATGCCGATCAGGTAGAACTTATGCGGCGGCACGCCATACTTGGCCGCCAGATACTGCACCACTGATCGGGCCCGGCGCTGGCTGAGGTCATAGTTGTACGCAGCCGGTCCGGTTGAGTCGGTTCCGCCGGTCACTTCAAGGATGTAGCCCTTCGCTCCGCTCATCTGCGCAGCAAAATCATCGAGCATTGCCTTGTCCTCACGGGTCAGGACTGCCTTGTTAAAACCAAAGTGGACGCTGGTTTCCGCCACCTGATTATAGCTGTCGAGGTTGGCTACCACGCTCTTCAGCGAATCGGCTTGATTGATGGCCTCTTCTGCTGACTGATGCGCCTGGTCGGCCGCCTGGCTGGCTGTATTTGCCTGCTGGCTCGCATGGTTGGCCGAACTCTGCGCTTCCTGAATGCCGGTTTGTGCGCGCTGATCCACATTGTGCAAATCGCGGTTGTTCTTTGCCGTGGCATCGTCCAGCTCATTTGTATGCTGAATCAGAGGCTCAGTCTGGCTGCGCACGTAGTTTTTGGTTGTGCATCCTGTGGCAAGCAGCAGGGGAACCGCTCCCACAGAGAAAAGCACAAGCACTGCTTTTCTTTGTAATTTTTCGTAAATCATCGGGTCGAACTCCGTATCTGGGGTCTACAAGCAGAACCCTGCATTCCGGGCGGCCTTGCAGCCGCTCTTGATTGGCTAATGTAGAAAGGTGCATACACACCCTTCCTGCCTCATTGTCTAACCATAGACAAGCAACAAGCATGCCAAACTAATGGCGGCGCTTTATGTGGCTCATTCATAGTGGGTTAGAAAATATCCAGCAGGCCCACTCCCGTCGATAGATTGTCTGGCTGGGTATTTTTTACCCACTACGGCAGCCAGACCGGCAATTGCTCTTTCTACCCAGTTGACCACCGCCAGCCCCTAAACTAGAAAAGAGCCTCGCAATGGATCTCCACGAGAAAATCCGGACATTGCCAACCGGCCCAGGCGTGTACCTGTACAAAAACGCCGAAGGCGAGGTGATCTACGTCGGGAAAGCCAAGAACCTGCGCGCGCGCGTCCGGTCGTATCTTCTGGAGGCCTCACAGGCCAACGCCAAAACCGGCTCGCTGATGCGCGAGGCTGTCGACATTGACTACATTCTGGTGGATAACGAGCAAGAAGCGCTGGCGCTGGAAAACAACCTGATCAAGCAGCGCAAGCCGCGCTTTAATGTCCTGCTGCGCGATGACAAGACCTACCCTTATGTGAAACTTACGCTGGGCGACCGCTATCCCAAGGTGTTTGTCACGCGCCGCCTGCGCAAAGACAGCAGCGCCTATTACGGGCCGTATTTTCCGGGGAATCTGGCCTATCGCATTGCAGAGCTGATTCATCGCAGCTTTCTGATCCCCAGCTGCAAGGTCGATCTTTCGCGCTATCATCCGCGTCCCTGCCTGCAGTACTACATCAAGCGCTGCCTGGGCCCCTGCGTCGAAGGATTGACCACGCCCGAGATCTACCGTGAAGCCGTCCGCGACGCCCAGCTCTTCCTCGATGGCCGCGCCGCTGACCTTGAAAAATCCATCCACCACCGCATGGAGGAAGCCGCTGCATCTGAGCAGTACGAGCTGGCGGCCAAGTATCGCGACCTGCTCATCACCATCAGCCAGTTGCAGGAAAAACAGCGCATCGCCTCGACCGAGAATGACGACGCGGATGTCTTCGGCTATCACTACGAAAGCGGCATGCTGGCCGTGAATCTGTTCCACGTTCGCTCGGGCAAGATTGTGGACCGCCGCGACCTCTTCTGGGAGGACCTGCATGCTCTGATGCTGGATTCGGATGTGGATGGCGACGAAGGAGGCAAAGCTTCCGGGACAACGGCAGCTACGCCCTTCGAGGCGGGTGCGTTCTTTTCTGCCTTGCTGAAACAACTGTATATCGATCAGCACTACGTCCCGCGCACCATTTACCTGCCCGTCGAATTCGCCGACCGCAGCGTGCTGGCCGCGCTGCTGGCCGAGCGCAGCGGGCACCGGGTTGAGATTGCCGTACCTCAGCGTGGGGACAAGCGCTCACTGGTGGACCTGGTAGGCCAGAACGCGCGGCAAAGTTTTGAGCAGCGCTTCCGCGTCATGCAGCCCTCGCAGCGCGCGATACAGGAGTCGTTGCAGGACATACTGATGCTGCCGGAGCTGCCGCGGCGGATTGAGTGCTTTGATATTTCCCATATTCAGGGCACGGAGACGGTCGCCTCCATGGTGGTGTGGGAAGACGGCGCGATGAAGAAGTCAGACTATCGCAAGTTCCAGATCAAGACGATCGAAGGAATAGATGATTTTGCCTCCATGCGCGAGGTGGTCACGCGGCGCTACCGCCGGTTGCTGGGCGAGAAGCGCCCCCTGCCCAGCCTAATCCTGGTTGACGGCGGGCTCGGCCAACTCCACGCCGCAGCGCAGGCGCTGGAAGAGCTGGGCCTCACCACGCAGCCGCTGGCCTCCATCGCAAAACGCGAAGAGATTATCTACCTCTACGGCCAGGAGGACGAGCCTGTCGTTCTCGAACGCCGCTCGCCCGTGCTGCACCTTATCCAGCGCGTGCGCGACGAGTCGCATCGCTTCGCCATCACCTACCACCGCAAGCGCCGCGAAATGCGCGACCGCGATTCGGAGCTGCTCACCATTCCCGGAGTCGGCGCGCGCACCCGCACTCGCCTGCTGGAACACTTCGGAAGTCTGCGCAGCATCGAACAGGCCGGCATTGAGGCTCTCACCGCCGTCGTCCCCCGCAAGACCGCTGAGAGCATCTACGCCCACTTCCACGCGAGCGAAGCCGCCGCCTCTGCCGAATTGCCCATTCTCAACAACCGTTCCTGACCGTTTATCCTCCTTTTACGGAACTTCTTTCGACGCGCTTCGTATTTGTTTTCAACAGACAGCGCCTATGAGCACACCGACTACGCAGCCCTCGTATCTCGCCGCAAACTCATCCCACCACAGAGCTACACGTTCCTTCCTCTGGCTATGCGCTGCTTTCGCGCTACTCAAGCTGGCCATACAGATCGTTGGAAACATCCTCGCCCAGCATGCCGGATACGGCATCTTCCGCGACGAAATGTACTACCTCGTCTGCGGGCGGCATCTCGCCTTTGGCTACGTCGATCAGCCGCCCATGGTCGCACTGCAGGCTCGCGTCACTGAGCTGCTCTTCGGCTTTGACCACATGTGGTCGCTGCGGCTCATCTCCGCGATGGCTGGCGCCGCAAAAGTCTTCCTTGCCGGTCTCATCGTTCGCGCCCTCGGCGGCAACAAGCGCGCTGCCGCGCTTGCCATGCTCGGCGTCATCGTCGCCGCAATCTACCTCGCCATCGACAGCTATCTCTCCATGAACTCCTTCGAGCCAGTCTTCTGGATGATCTGCACCCTGGCGCTCATCCATATCGTTCAGGCTCAGTCGCTCCAGCCCCGCTCGCACAGCACCATCCGCAACTGGTGGGTCGTCTTCGGCGTCAGCGCCGGCCTCGGCCTCCAGAACAAGGACAATATCGTCTTCTTTCTGATCGCTGTGCTCATCGCGTTGCTCATCGTGCCCGAGCGCCGCGTTCTGCGCAGCCGCTGGTGCGCTGCCTCCATCGCAATCATCGTGGCCATTGCACTCCCCAACCTGCTCTGGCAGATCCACTACCACTTCCCCACGCTTGAGTGGCTCATCGACGTCAAAAAAAGCGGCAAGAACGTGCATCTGCCGCTACTCGGGTTCCTGAAGGCTCAGCTCCTCATGCTCAACCCTGTCACTGCGTCGCTCTGGCTCAGCGGAGTCTTATGGTTGCTCGTCGCAAAGCCCGCACGCGCGTATCGCTTCCTCGGCATCCTCTACCTCATCTTCCTGCCCATGATGATCGCCCTGAACGCCAAGGACTACTACCTTGCGCCCATCTACGTCATCTACTTCGCCGCAGGAGCCGTCTGCTGGTTTAACTGGACGCGCAACGTGGCATGGCGCAACAGCCTCGCCGCTCTCTATGCTGCGCTACTCATACTCGCATTCATTTTCTTCGTGCCGTTTTCCATCCCCGTCCTGCCGCCGCACCAGTTCATCGCCTACGAGCAGAAGCTGGGCTTCAAACCCAAGGACTCTGAAGTCCACGCCGCCACCGCCCTGCCGCAGTTCTATGCCGACCGCTTTGGCTGGCATCAGATGGTTCAAAAGTTCGCCGGCATCTACAACGCTCTGCCGCCCGATCAGCGCAATATCGCTGGCATCTACGTGGGTAATTACGGAGAAGCCAGCGCCATCAACCTTTTTGGGGCGAGATACGGCTTGCCTGTAGCCATCAGCGGACATCAGAACTACTGGCTGTGGGGCCCGCATGGATACACCGGCCAGGAAATGATCATTTTTAACGGGGCCACGCTGGCTGAGATGAAGCCCTACTATGACTCCTGCGTCGTTGCCGGCCAACTCGACGCACAGTGGTCCATGCCGTGGGAGAAGGGTCTGATCTTCCTCTGTCATGGAAGAAAAGGCAACTATGCAGCTGACTGGAAAGACTTCAAGTATTACCACTGAAATTTGCGCCCAGCCGGCCTGCACCCTCTGCATTGCGGAACACATCCGCCGCTCCACCATGCGATAGGCTAGAGAGACCCCACACTCTCACGGAGCCTATCCGCATTGAGCAGCGCCGCCCAAACGCCGCCTCGACCCACAGCCTCCGATCTGCCGCGTGTGCTCGGCACCTCGCACGCCACGGCCATTGTGGTCGGAACGCTCATCGGCAGCGGTATCTTCCTTGTCCCGCATGAAATGATGCTGGCCACCGGCTCCTCAAGCCTCGTTTACCTCGCCTGGATCGTCGGCGGCCTGCTCTCGCTCTTCGGAGCCATGACCTACGCCGAGCTAAGCTCCATCATGCCGTACACCGGCGGCGAGTACGTCTACCTGCGCGGAGCCTACGGCGACCTGACCGCCTTTCTCTACATGTGGACGTGGTTCGCCGTGGCCAAGCCCGCCTCCATTGCCAGCGTCACCATGGGACTGGCCCGCACCCTCGCCATCTTCCATTCCCTTGCCTGGCTCGACCGCCCCGCCTTCCGCGTGCCCTTCACCGTCGCCTGGGGGCAACTTTTCGCCATCGCCGTTGCCTGGCTTATTACCGGGCTCAACTATCTCGGCATCAAAAAAGCCGGCGACTTCCAGCTCGTCTTCACCTGGCTCAAGGGAATCCTCATTCTCGTCATCGCAGGCTTCTGCTTCGCAGCCGTCGGCCACTGGAGCAACTTCCGCACCGTCTACGCTCACGCGCACGGCGGCTTCAGCGGATTTATGATCGCCCTCATCGCCGCGCTCTGGGCCTACGACGGTTGGAACGACCTCACCATGGTCTCTGGTGAAGTGCGCAACCCGCAGCGCAGCCTTCCCATCGCGCTCATCGCCGGTCTCGGAATCGTCGGCGTTCTCTACATGGCCACCAACGCTGCCATCCAGTACATCCTGCCCGCTGCGCAAATCGCCGCCTCGCCCCGGCCCGCGGTCGCCGCGCTCGCCGCCGTCACCGGCCCCTGGGGAGCCGCGCTAGTCTCCGGCGTCATGGCGCTCAGCATCTTCGTCACGCTCAACGGAACCGTCATGTCCGGCGCGCGCGTGCCCTTCGCTGCCGCCCGCGACGGGCTCTTCTTCCGCCACATGGGCGACATCCATCCCCGCTTCCAAAGCCCTTCCACGTCGCTCGTCGTGCAGGCCGTGCTCACCACCGGACTGCTGCTCGCGGTCGGCCGCTTCCAGCAGCTTTTTGAGCTGGCGATTTTTTCGGAGTGGCTCTTCTACATGATCACTTCGACGACGATCTTCTATTACCGGCGACGCGAGACATCGACCAAGACCTACCGCGTCTGGGGATACCCCGTCGTCCCCGTCCTGTTTATCGCTGCCGCTGCCGTGCTGCTCTACTACTCATATATTGAGAACCTGAAGAACTCGATCTTCGGCACCTTTGTCATCCTCGCCGGAGTTCCGCTGTACTTTGTGTTCCGCTCGCGGCCGCATCCTCCGGTCACGCTGGACCAGCCTTGAGCGACGGCCTTATTCCTACCGGCTGCTAAACTGAACTTCAGCGCCACTCATTCACTTTTTTCCAAGGAGCAACGCGTGTCTGAAAATGAAGTGAAAATTACCGTACGCCCCAACGGCCCTCTTCGTGTAGAAGGACCCATCCAACTGGTGGATGCCAACGGCGGCCAATGGGACCTCACCGGCAAGCCCGCCGTTTCGCTCTGCCGCTGCGGAGCATCCGCCAACAAACCGTTCTGCGACGGCAGCCACAACAAAATCGGTTTCCAGGCGTCAGAAACGGCTCCCGCCAGCTAGTAAAAACACCCGTCGAAAACCAGACGCACACTTTATGACCCTTCCAGCGGTCTTCGGCATCCATGGATGCCGAAGACTCGGGATATTTTCCCGGCTTTGCGGAAGTACGCGAGCGCCGCGCATCGCGCTGATGCCGATTGGCGCTGATAAGCCAGTGAGCTTCCAGCGCGTTCCCATGAGTCCGGAAGACGCAGCGCGCGCATTTATTGATTTGCGAGCCGAGCGCCTGATCCCCATGCACTACGGAACATTTCCGCTTTTTGAAGAACCGATGTACGAGCCATTGCCACGATTCTTCCAGGCTGCTGACAATGCAGGAATACGTTCCGCAGTCGATTCACTGCGTGATGGCGAAACCAGAATTCTCGCGTGACAATACCCGCAAGTCGCAGGGTATTGGTATCGTTTCCATCACCCTGCTTCAATCCTGTATATTCATACCGGACAGCAAGATGAAAACAAAGACTTACTCTATTGGAGTTGACCTCGGCGGCACCAACCTTCGCATCGCGGCCTATACACATGACGATGGCCTTCTTGAGACCATCCTGCTGCCTACCCGCTTGGCCGCTGGCCGCGAAGCCGTTGTTGAGGACATGTGCACCGCCATCCAGACTCTGGAATCGCGCTATTCCGCCGCGCATGAGCTTGCCGGAATCGGTATTGGCACTCCGGGTCCTTTGGAACTGCCGGCCGGGGTCCTGCACAATCCGCCGAACCTCACCGGGTGGGATGGATTTGAGCTGCGAACGGCCATTGAATCGCGCCTGAACCGGCCTGTGATACTGGAAAGCGATGCCAACGCCGCGGCACTTGCCGAGGCGACTCTGGGCCTTGGACGCTCGATGCACATCGATTCGCTCTGCATGCTTACCCTGGGCACCGGAGTCGGCAACGGCATCATCCTCAACGGCAAAGTGTGGGACGGCGCCGCCGGTATGGCGGGCGAAGCCGGACACGCGACAATTTATCCTGACGGGCCGCACTGCCCCTGCGGCAGCCACGGCTGTCTTGAGATGTATGCATCCGCCACCGCCATCGTGCGCACTGCCAATCAGCGCATCGCTGCCGGCACAGCACCGGCGCTCGCGGGCAGCACGTGGAATGCGCACTCCCTGGCGGATGCCGCGGACAAAGGCAATCCGGATGCGAAGCAGATTTTTGTGGATGCGGGACGCGCGCTTGGAATCGGACTGGCCGCACTGGTGAACACTCTGAACCTGCCGCTCTACGTTGTAGGAGGAGGTCTGGCTCTGGCATGGCACCTGATGAAGGATGTCGTGTTCGAAGAGCTGAACCACCGCAGCTATGTGTATCGGCTTACTGCGCCCGGCAGCTCACTTGCTACTCGCAATTCCGCGGGAACCACGCATGTGCTGCCCGCAGAATTGGGTCCCGACGCAGGATTGCTTGGAGCGTGTATGCTTCCATTTGCAGAAAAGAGCTTGGGCTAGTCTCCCCCGGAAACTGGGCCGGATGATTTTGATTTTGTATAAGGACGTCTTCGCATGCGCTTGAATTACTACCTGGCCAAAGGCTCCCTGGTCGGCGCTCTCGGCGGTTTTCTCTTCGGCTTCGACACTGCCGTCATCTCCGGAACCACACAGCAGCTCGGCCAGATCTTTCATCTGTCGTCTTTCAATCTTGGCCTCACCGTTTCCATCGCCGTCATTGGCGCAGTCGTGGGGGCTATGTCCTCCGGTGAGCTCGGCCAGAAGATCGGCCCGCGCCAGGCACTGCGTATTATGGCGCTGCTTTATCTCCTGTCTTCTGTCGGCTGCGCCTTTGCCTGGAGCTGGCCCGCGCTGGTCGCCTTCCGCTTTCTCGGCGGCCTCGGCATCGGAGGCTCCTCCGTCCTCGGCCCGGTCTATATCGCCGAGCTCGCGCCCGCCAAGTGGCGCGGACGGCTCGTCGGCCTCTTCCAGATCAACATCGTCGTCGGCATTCTGATCGCTTACGCCTCCAACTACATCATCGCCAGCGTGAACGTCGGGCCCACCGAGTGGCGGTGGGAGCTGGGCATTGCCGCAGTGCCCGCAGCCCTGTTCCTCGTGCTTCTCTACGCCATCCCGCGCAGCTCGCGCTGGCTGGTCACGCAGAGCCGCATCGACGAGGCCCGCCAGGTCCTGCAGCTGATGGGCACGCCGAATACCGAAGAAGAGTTGCAGGAGATCGTCACCTCCATCCACCTTGAGCGCACTAGCCGCAAGGAGCCGCTCTTCCAGAGGAAATATCGCCTGCCCATTTTTCTTGCCGTGACCATTGGGCTTTTCAATCAGCTCTCCGGCATCAACGCGATTTTGTACTATTTACCTTCCATCTTTAACGATGCCGGCTTCAGCCGGCTCTCCGGAGACAAGCAGGCCGTACTGGTCGGCGCCATGAACCTGGTGGCAACGCTGCTTGCCATGTCCGTCATCGACAAGATCGGCCGCAAGAAGCTCCTGCTCATCGGCTCAGTGGGCACAGCAATTTCGCTCGCCGGAGTCGCGATCATCTTCCACACGCACCACAACCGGTCGATGCTGCTTTGGTACCTTATCGGATTCATCTTCTTCTTCGGTATCTCGCAGGGCTCCGTCATCTGGGTTTACCTCAGTGAGGTCTTCCCAACCCAGGTCCGCTCCAAGGGCCAAAGCCTCGGCAGTTCCTCGCACTGGGTCATGAACGCCACGCTGTCGCTGCTCTTCCCCATCGTAGCCATGCACTCCAGCGCCGCGCCGTTCGTCTTTTTTGCGGTCATGATGGTCGTGCAGTTCTTCGTGGTGCTCTTCATCTACCCGGAGACAAAGGGCATTACGCTCGAACAGATGCAGCATAAGCTGGGAATTGAATAGCTGACGCGTGCTGCTACATCCAGTTCGTAGCAGCATGGTCCACTCCGGCTGGCGTCGCGCCTATTGGCTCATCGGGGACACGCCGCCGTTGCTACCTTTGACCACGACGGCGGTCCCCGCTCAAGCTGACCCACCTGCCGCAGCGATGCAATCGCATCCTGCGGGTTCTTTTATTTACGCCAGACTGAACCCACTGCGGCTGAGCGGGAGATCTCTTACCCGCTTGCCGGTTGCCGCATGGATGGCGTTGCAGATGGCCGGAATCACAGCCGGGAGTGCCGGTTCGCCCAGACCCGTCGGCGAATTGTCCGTGATCCGCCATGAGATATGCATCTGGGGCGCGTTTTTAATCCGCGGCAATGGATATTGCGGGAAGTTATGCTGCTCCGTGTGTCCTCCGGCGAGTGTCACCTGAAGCACCGTGTGTCCGATTCCCTCGATAATCGAACCTTCCACCTGCGCCCTTGCGCCCGATGGGTTGATGATCTGACTGCCCACGTCCGTTACCGCCCACACGTGATGTACGCGCATGCGGTTCTGCTGGTCTACGCTGACCTCAACCACCTGCGCGTTATATCCCAGATGGCACGCATACGCGGCAATGCCCATTCCCCTGCCCGCCGTGTGCTTGCGGTTGCGCCAGCCGGACTCCTCCGCGACCTGCCGCAGGACGCCCGCCAGCCGTGCGGGCTGAAAACCGTGACCGCCACCGTTGAACGGGGATGACTCCAGCAGCTCCAGCTGTACATCCAGAGGATCCCGTCCTGCTGCATGCGCCACCTCATCGAGGAACGACTGCCCAATAAATGCATACGCGTTCGCTCCCGGCGCGCGCATCGGTCCTGTGCGTAGCCACAGCGGTATGGTTGAGTAGCCCAGTGAGTAGTGCGGCACGTGGCCTGCGGGGAACTCGCCGGGGCCCATCCCTGCGGATGATGACGTATGCCGGCCCTCCCCAAAGGTCACCAGATGCTGGCTCCACGCAACCACCTTCCCCTGCGCGTCAAGCCCTGCCTTCAGCGCATGCCAACCGGCTGGACGGTAGGCGTCGTGTCCAAAGTCGTCTTCGCGTGCCCAAAGCAGCTGGACTGGCGCGCCAACCACCCGCGCGATCCATGCCGCCTCCACCATGTAGTCGTTCATCAGACGGCGTCCAAAGCCGCCGCCGGTGCGCATCATGTGAACGGCAGTGATGTCATTGTCTGCGATGCCCAGATGTTTCACCACCGACTCGCGTCCGTTCTGCGGAGTCTGGCTAGTGGTCCACATCTCAAGTTTTCCGTCCTTAAAATGCGCGGTGGTGTTCTGCGGCTCCATATTCGCATGCGCGAGGAAAGGGTAGGAATACACCGCATCGACCACTTTGGACGCGGACTTAAGGGCTGTGTCCACATCGCCGTAGCTCCGGACGCTATAGGGAGGCGGCTGCTTCAGCAACATTGCCGCCTGTTTCTCCAGGCCCTCAGAACTTTGCTTTGCTGCGTCGGGGCTTCCTGCGGCAGTGTCCCAGTCCACCTTCAGTTCCCTGCGCGCTGCCTGTGCCTGCCACCAGGTGTCGGCCACAATTGCGACGCCCGGCTCGAGCCCCGGGTCAGAACCGGGCACCCCGCCACTGCGAATATCGCCTTCAACAATGAATGCGTGCCGCACCCCAGGCATCTTGCGAATTTGATCCAGGTTCGCGCTCTTCACCTTGCCGGCCAACACCGGGCATTTCTGATACACCGCATGCAGCATCCCCGGCAACGACACATCGATGCCGAACAGGGGCTTGCCCGTCACCAGGGCGTGGTTGTCGACGCCCGGTGTCGCTTTACCCAGAATCTTGTAGTCGTGCGGGGCCTTCAGCGTCAGCGATGATTCGTCGGGCAGCGGCAACTTGGCCGCATCCGCCGCCAGCTCTCCATAGCTCAACGACCGTCCCGTGGCCGCATGCAGGACGTGGCCTTCCGATGTGGTACAGGCCGACATCGGCACACCCCAGCGGCGCGCAGCCGCGGCAAGCATCAACTGCCGTCCGGCTGCACCCACACGCCGCAAGGGATCCCAGTCAGTCGGCGTCGACATGGACCCGCCGGCGAATTGCGAACCGTACTTTGCTACATCCAGCTCGGCCTGCTCCACATGCACCTGGCTCCAGGCCACATCCAGTTCTTCGGCAATCAGCATGGGCAGCATGGTACGTACACCCTGTCCGACCTCCGGCCCCTTGGCCATGATGGTTACGGTGTTGTCAGGATGAATCTGCACAAACACACGCGGAGAAAGGCCGGCTGCCCCGCCTGCCTGCCCGCCGCCAACACCGCCACGACCGAGCGGCGCAGCATAGACATGTAATGCCATCCCGCCCCCAGCCAGTGCGCTCAATTGCAAAAAATGCCGTCGACTGAATGCCGCCATAACCCCTCCGCAATCACTTGCTGCTATGCTTTGACCCGTTCGCGGCCGCAGCCTGATGAATCGCCTCGCGAATGCGAACGTAGGTTCCGCACCGGCACAGGTTGCCATTCATTGCCATGTCGATGTCGTCGTCACTCGGGTTGGGCGTTTGTTCCAGCAGGGCCACGGCACTCATGATCTGCCCCGCCTGGCAATATCCGCACTGAGGAACGTCTACGTTCGCCCATGCTTCCTGCACCGGATGCGAACCGTCCGCCGAGAGTCCTTCTATGGTTGTAATCGCGCTTCCAACCGCGGCGGAAACCGGAGTCAGACAGGAGCGAATGGCGTGACCATCGGCCAGCACCGTACACGCGCCGCACGATCCGACTCCACAGCCGAATTTGGGCCCCTTCAAGCTGAGGTGTTCGCGCAGAACCCACAGCAGAGGCGTATCCGGCGCAACATCCACTTCCACACTTTGCTTGTTTACATTGAGTTTGAGAGACACAGGCCACTCCCCGCCGCTGTGTTGTCTTCCCAGCAACAGTTTCAGTCTTAACTCTTGTATACAGGACGCGCAGTGATGGCGGTCACAAATAGCGCGCGGGGAGAACCAATACTGGAAAGGTTGGGCTTGTGCTCCGGGCCAATCCATGCGGAGAATTTCCACCGATTTGGTTGCCCCCCAGGGATTCGAACCCCGATATGCTGATTCAGAGTCAGCTGTCCTACCATTGAACGAGGGGGCAAAACTAAAGGCAGCAGGAGGCTGCCACGGTGTATTGCTACCTCCTCATAATAAAGGGACAGCCACCCACGGTCAATTATTGCCGCCGCCGTCCAATCACACGGCTGACCAACCCGAAATGCCCGACTTACTTCTTGGCCAACGACCGGACAAGTCTTACTAGATTCCAGATGCCCGCATCATTCTGGCGTCCGCCCTCGGGCGGCATGTCGCCTTTTCCATTTTTGATGATGTAAAAGAGATCGCCGTCTGTCAGCCCTTTCAGCGTCGCCGGATCGCGCCAGTCTTTTATTGGGGTCTTCAGCGTCGATGCCATATTGCCCTTGCCATTGCCATTGGCGCCATGGCACACGGTGCAGTCATAGCCAAACATATTCTTCGCCGTGGCCATTTGTGCCGGTGTAGGATCCACGGGGTTGGCCTCAGCCGAGATATTCGCGGGAACCCCAAAATATGCGGCTTCCGAAGAGCCGGCTTGTTGGGCCGGTGGAACTTGCTTCGCTTGTTGCGCCGGTGGGGCTTGCTGCGTTTGTTGCGCCGGTGGAGCTTGCTGCGTTTGTTGCAGCATGTACGGAGTCGCCCCCAGTAGAGCGGCCATTGGAATTACCGCCAAAGCACGAATCAGCATAGCTAACCCCTTCGCGGTCAGGAATTCAACGCCGTGCTGGATAGTACGCTCCCCGCGCAAGTATTTGAAGTGATACGGCACACAAATTGCTCTGGCCCTGCGCAGGGCAGGCTGGAACGGGACGGATTTATCCCAAACACGGTGGCCTCGCTCACAATCCTTGCCATGTCCCGTCCTGGTCTCGCGATCTCCTCCGCAAAGGACCTGCGCTGTTCCCCGCTGCGCACAAGTATTCGAGAATGGAGTAAAACTACTCGTCACAACGTCAAAACTGACGGAAAATAGTTTTATATGCCAGATTCTGCTTTTATTGACGTGCCCACAGCGATCGAGGAGATTCGCTCCGGGCGCATGATCGTTGTAGTCGATGACGAGGATCGCGAAAATGAGGGCGACCTGACGCTTGCTGCGGAGTTCGTCACCCCTGAGGCCATCAACTTTATGGCCCGGTACGGGCGCGGCCTTGTCTGCCTTACACTCACCGAGGAGCGCGCCGACTATCTCCGGCTCGGCCCCATGTCCCATCAGAATTCCTCGCGCTTCGGAACCGCGTTTACTGAGACGATTGAGGCGCGCGAAGGCGTGACCACAGGGATCTCCGCGCATGACCGCGCGCACACCATCAAAGTCGCCATCGACGCGCGTTCGACCGCGCACGACCTTGCCCGCCCCGGCCACGTGTTCCCTCTTCGTGCGCGGAGTGGCGGCGTTCTGGTTCGAGCCGGACAAACGGAAGCATCCGTAGATCTGGCCCGGATGGCTGGTTTGATTCCTGCCGGAGTCATCTGCGAAATCATGAATGATGACGGCTCGATGGCCCGTGTGCCCGACCTGATCAAGTTCTGCCAGCAGCATGATCTCAAGATGCTCACCGTAGCGGAGCTCATCCGCTACCGCTTGCAGAATGAGCGTTACATCTACCGCGTGGCAGAGAGCGTGCTGCCCACCGCTTACGGCGAGTTTCGCGTGATCGCGTATGAGAGCGAAGTCAACGGCGGCGAGAGCCACCTGGCACTGGTGAAAGGCGATGTAGCCACCGGGGATGATCCGATTCTGGTCCGCGTTCACTCGCACTGCCTTGCCGGCGACGTTTTTGGCGGAAACATCTGCGACTGTCATCACCTCGTCGAGCAGTCACTACATCAGATCGCCGAGGAGGGCCGCGGCGCGCTCGTCTATCTGCACAACACCAGCCGCGGTTTCGACATTGACCGCTCGGTCGAGCCGCATCGCATCCTCTTCCATCGCCAGGCCCAGGTGCGCGAAGCCGACCGCCAGCAGCGCATTCTGCGCCAGGTGGGACTCGGCGGACAGATCCTCGCCGATCTCGGCATCCATAAAATCCGCCTGCTCTCCAACACCCCCACGCATGTACCCGCACTACAAGGTTTCAACGTGGAGATTGTCGAGCGGGTGCCGATCCTCGGAGAGCACATCAAAGCCAGACAATAGAAAGAGGAGCCCGCCAGTTGGAACGTATGAATCGACTTTGCCCCTTGCTGCTTGTCGCGCTTATTGTCGCCGTCGGAGCCTCTGCCCAATCCCAGACAACCCTGCCCCAGGCGCCGGGAGCGATTGTCACGAACCTCACCCCGAAGCCCGGCCCGTTTACCGAGCCCGGCGTAGCGGTAAACCCGTTGAATCCGCGGCAGGTGGTGGTGGTGTTTCAGGTCAAAGCGCAGGCGGCGTATTCCGAGAACTCAGGACGCACCTGGGAGTTGGCCAAAGGCGTTGCGCCAAAGCATTACAAGATTTCCGGCGATGTCTCGACGGTCTTCGACAACAAGGGGCACGCTTTCGTGAGCTGTATCGCCTTCGACAAACTGGGGACATTTAACTACTGGGGACATGGAGCGACGCGCAACGGCATCTTTGTGCGGCGCTCGCTGGACGGTGGCAAAACGTGGGAGCCGGAACTGCGCACGGTGATCGCACAGCCCACCAAGCCGGGGATTCCCTTTGAAGACAAGCCCTATCTGGTCGCCGACACGTCGAAGAGCAAGTACGCCGGGAGCCTGTATGTGGGATGGACGCGCTGGACGCTGACCGACTCCCGGATGCTGTTCACACGGTCAACGGATGATGGGTTGAGCTGGTCAAAACCGATAGAGATTTCCCAGGTGCGCGGGCTGCCGCGCGACGATAACGGCGCGCTGGAAGGATTTGATGGCGCGGTCGGACCGAATGGCACCCTCTATGCAGTCTGGGCATTCAACGATCACATTATCTTTACCAAGTCGAAAAATGGAGGAAAGACGTTTTCGCCAGCGCGGAACCTCGTGCATACCGCGCCGGCCATGTTTGCCGTCCGCGGCATGGACCGCGCCAACGGCTTTCCGCAGAT
Source organism: Acidobacteriaceae bacterium (assembly GCA_035532055.1). Taxonomy (GTDB): domain Bacteria; phylum Acidobacteriota; class Terriglobia; order Terriglobales; family Acidobacteriaceae; genus Silvibacterium. Next base: position 151,868 of record DATKRT010000030.1, read on the forward strand.
TGCCATCGATCCGCGCGGCGGCGCAAAAGGCGGTCCGATCTACGTAACCTGGAGCGACTACCGGAATGGCGAAGTGGACATCTTTTGCATCGTCTCAAAAAATCACGGACGCACCTGGAGCGCACCGATCAAGGTGAACGACGATTCGGTGCACGATGGCGCGGAACACTTCTTCCAATGGCTGGCGGTGGATCCGGTATCGGGCGCAGTGAATGTGGTGTTCTACGACCGGCGCGAATATCCGAAAAATCAGACACAGATCGTGGTGCTCGCGCGTTCGGACAACGGCGGCAAGACCTTTACGAATTACGCGTGGACCAGCAAGCCCTTCAATCCGAAAGGTGTGTTCATGGGCGATTACCTGGGGCTGGCAGCGTGGGGCAATCGCGTGTATGGAGCGTGGCCGTCGAAACCGACCCCGAAGAGCAAGACTGTGCTGCAGGTCGGCGTGGCAGACTTCAGCAAGCCGTAATCCGCTGATGCCTGACTGATCGCCCTGTTAACCTCAATACAGTTCACTCTTTCCAGCGAGGTCCCTTGCAACCTGTTCGTCCATTTGTCTCTTCTGGAAAGCGCTCTCCGCTCGCATGTGGCGGCGTTGCGCTTGATACTCTCGCGAAGAAGTACGGCACGCCACTCTACGTTTACTCAGCCGACCATATCCGCTATCGCTTCAGCCTTTTCACTCAGGCCTTCGCCGCACAGCCGCACCTCGTCTGTTATGCCGTCAAGGCAAACTCCGCGCTGGGAATTCTGAAGCTGCTGGACGGGCTCGGCACCGGATTCGATATAGTCTCCGGTGGCGAGTTGGAGCGCGTGCTGACTGTGAGCAAAGCGGCCGCGGCGCGTGTAGTCTTCTCCGGAGTCGGCAAGACCGCGTCCGAAATCGACCTCGCCCTGCGCTCCGGCATTCTGCTTTTCAATGTTGAGAGTGAAGGCGAACTCGACCTCCTCGCCGAGCGTGCCGCCAAACTCCGCAAGCGCGCCCGCATTGCCCTGCGCGTCAATCCTGATGTCTTCGCCGAGACCCACCCCTACATCTCCACCGGCCTCCGCGAACACAAGTTCGGCATCGACATTCAGCGCGCCCGGGCCGTCTACCGCCGCGCCGCAAACATTCGCTCCATCGAGCCCGCCGGAGTCAGCGTCCACATCGGCTCGCAAATCCGCACCGCCGACCCTTTCGGGGCCGCGACCTCCCGCGTCGCCGCGCTCATTCAGCAACTCCGCCGCGACGGCCTGCCCATTCGCTTCCTCGACGCCGGCGGCGGACTCGGCATCGAGTATCACGCCAATCTTCCCTTCCATCCCGAGGAAAAAATGCAGCAGTACGCCGCGGCGCTGCGGCAGGCCGTCGCTGGACTCGATGATCTCCAACTGCTGCTTGAGCCCGGTCGGTTCCTTGTGGCGCAGGCCGGCGCACTGCTGGCTCGCGTGCTTTATGTAAAGAAGAACGGCACGAAGAACTTCGTGATTCTCGATGCGGCAATGAACGACCTCATCCGGCCCGCGCTTTACCAGGCCCATCACGAAATCGTTCCCGTCGCGCCGCGCACCGGTTCACGCGCCTTTATCGCCGACATCGTCGGGCCTGTCTGCGAAACCGGAGACTTCTTCGCCCGCGACCGCGAGATGCCCGTCGTGCGCCCCGGCGATCTGGTCGCCATTCTCGACGCGGGCGCCTATGGCCAGTCGCTGGCTTCGAACTACAACTCGCGCCCCCGCCCCGCTGAGGTGCTGGTCGAAGGTAAACGCGCGCGCCTGATTCGCCGACGGGAGACGATCGACGACCTGCTGGCAGTTGAAACGGTGTAGCGGCGCATTCAAACGCTTTTTCATCTCCCCGGGGAATCTGGTATCGTGGTCAGCGTCATGATCCGCACATTCCGGTTTGCTCTTGCCCTTCTCGTCGCTGTCCCTCTCACGGCCTATGCCTCCAACCCACTCATCATCAAGACGGATAAGGGCAAGGTTCGCGGCGCCTATACCGCGGATCATCAGGTTCGCCAATTCAAGGGAATCCCCTTTGCCGCGCCGCCTGTCGGCAATCTGCGCTGGCAGCCTCCGCAGCCCGCAGCCAAATGGAAGAGCGTGCGCGACACAACGCAGTTTGGCCCGCGCTGCATGCAGGCAAATATCTTCCACGACATGCGCTTCCGCGACTCCGGACCAAGCGAAGACTGCCTGACACTGAATGTGTGGACACCGGCCGGCACCAAGAAAGGCAGCCTGCCCGTTATGGTGTGGATTTTTGGTGGAGGCTACATGGCCGGTGGTACATCCGAGCCTCGCCAGGACGGGCAGTATCTCGCCCACCGCAACGTGGTGGTTGTCTCGATGAACTACCGGCTTGGCATCTTTGGCTTTTTCGCGTTGCCCTCGCTCACCGCCGAGTCACCCCATCACGCCTCCGGCAACTATGGGCTGGAGGACCAGAATGCTGCGCTCCAATGGGTGCAGAAAAACATTAGGAACTTCGGCGGCAATCCGCACAACATCACTATCTTCGGCGAGTCGGCCGGGTCTTTTTCCGTCAGCACACTGATGGCATCTCCGTTATCGCGCGACCGCTTCCAGAAGGCCATTGGAGAAAGCGGCGGGGCCTTCCACTCCGGCGGCCTACCCTATCGCTCGCTCGAAGAGACGGAACAGAAGGATGCGGAGTTTGCAAAGACTGCTTTTGGAACGAATGATTTGGCCAAGCTCCGTAAGCTTCCAGCAGACGAGCTTTTAAAAGAGGCGATGGCAGAAGAGAAGACGGACCATGCTCGCTTCAATCCTGTCGTAGATGGCTGGTTCCTGCCTGAATCCGTGCCTGCTATTTACGCCGCCGGCGAACAATCTCACGTCCCGCTCCTGGCTGGGTGGAATGCCGATGAGATGCGGGCTGTAGTGACCTTCGCAAAGCCGCCCGTCACAGCTGAAAGCTTCAAGAAGCAGGCTGACGCCATGTTCGGGACAAATGCCGGTGAGTTCCTGAAAGTCTATCCGGCAAACACCGATGCGGAGGCTGTGCGTTCAGCGGGCGATTTTGCCAGCGACAGCTTTATTGTTTTTTCCACCTGGAACTGGATTAATGCGCAGGTGCATACCGGAGACGCCCCGGTCTACCACTACCGGCTCGATCTCGTTCCGCCAGCAGATAAGTTCCATCCGGCAGGAACCGGAGCCTTCCATTCCGATGACATCGAGTATGTTTTTGGCACGCTCGACTCGCGCCTCGATGCCAGGATTCGCCCCGAAGACTACAAGCTCTCCAATGAGATCGGCGAGTACTGGACCAACTTTGCCCGCACCGGCAACCCGAACGGTGAAGGGCTTCCCAACTGGCCTACGTACGACCCGGCGGACCACTGGCAGACCATGCACCTCAACACAGTCTCTGAAGCGCGCCCTGCGAAGCACCGCGCACGGTACAAGTTCCTGCTAAAGGTTTGGGGAACGCCAGCCAAGTAGGGGTAGGGGCAGAGCCGTAGCCCGGCAGGGCGACCATTCAGCGGAAAGAAGTGTTGCGTTCCTTAGTGCTTCTTTTTCGCCGGCTGGGCAGCTTTCTTTGCGACGACTTTCTTCGCGGGCTTTACTGTCGGCTTCTTCGCAGCTTTGGCCGCCGGCTTGTTGGCGGCTTTCACAGCGACTGGCTTTGCAGGCTTGCTAGCGACCTTGGCAGCGATCTTCTTCATGGGCTTTGCCGCGGCTTTCTTTGGCGCAGACGCCCTGGGCTTCGCTACCGCCGTGGCTTGAACTTTCTTTGCACCAGACGCAGCCGGCTTTGCCGGTTTTTCTGCTTTCGCTTTCTTCTGTGGGGCTGGCTCCGCTGCACGGACGGGCTTCCCTGCCGCAGCTTTTTCCAGAGGAGCAGCCTTCGCGGCCGGTACCGGTTTAACAGCCGCAACCTCCTTCACGGCTTTGCCCTTGGCCGGGGTCGGGGTCGTTGGGGCCTTCGCAGCCTTCTTTGCCAATGCAGGTGGAGCCTTGTGTTTTTCTTCGCGGCCTTTGTGGTCCTCACCCCCCGGACTGGGCTCGTCCTGACCGCCAGCGCTCGATGTTGCCGCCTTGTGGCCTTCTTCCAAAACCTTGACCCGCTTGGCACGGGTACGGCGAATGTTGACTGGTGGCGGCGGTGCGGGCGGCGAATACGGCTCAAGGAAGACACGCATTGCATCTTCAGTGCTCAGCTTGCCGTCCATCACCGCAAAAAATATTGCCTCAACAAGCTCCTGGTAGCCAGGCAAATCCGGTGTGATCCGCATCTCCAGCATGAGCATGGTTGGAATCTTCAGCCGGGCTTCCGGCCACACGGTTGCAAAGTTCTTGAATTTGGTCTGGATCTGCGAATTATTGCTGGTGTAGGCCAACCACAACACCGGCTCAGGGGTATAGCTGGTCAGCAGCTTCCAGGTTGCCGAGGAAGTTGCGTTTTTCTTATCCAGCAACTTCTTCTGGAATTCCTTTGTGTCGTGATCGAGGCGCTCCCAATGCTTCACAAACCCCTGCTGCGGGAAAGTCCGCTTCAGCGCCGAGCGATCCTTTGGGGTCATCCTGACAGTGAGCAATTGCATGTGAGCAGCCGACAGGTCCGGATGGATACCCTGCATAAGCAATTGCACCAACGTGTGATGCAGTGCAGCCAGGCCTTTCGCATCCGCTTTCGCGCTGGTCCAGGCCGGAAAAATCTGCTTCATCCAGCCCTCGACCTCCAGTGCCTTCAACACCTTCAGCGGATCTTCCTCGTGCACAATCTCTTCGAGCTCGTAGCCCAGCAGATACGAAGAAATAGCGCTGATCGAGTCTTCTTCCCTGGCGTTGTCGTAGCGCACTCGGGTGCGCTCGTCCATCTCCCATCCGGTGCGCGCCGCCAGCCGAACAGCCCGCAGCAACCGCGACGGGTCCTCGATAAATCCGTAGGGATTAACCAGACGCAGCGTCCGGGCCTCAATATCAGCGATTCCATTCAGGGGATCGAGCAGCAGACCGTAGGAGCCTTCATTCAGGGAAACAGCCATGGCATTGGCGGTGAAATCCCGTCGACGCAAGTCCTCCAGAACCGGAGCCCAGTGGTAGACCGGTTTGCCTGGCTTGGGATAATCCTCGCTCCGCGCGCTCGAAACCTCTATCCGAGCACCGTGAAACCAGAAGAAGAGGGTCCGCGAAGGCTCGTGCTCGCCCCACAGTTCCGCGCCTTCCTTCTCCAGCGATTTCTTTAGCTTGTGAGCATTTCCCTGAACTGTAAAATCAAGGTCGCGAACCGGAAATCCAGTGGATAGATCGCGTATTGCACCACCGGTCAGGAACACCGTCATCCCGTGATTGCGGGAGATGTCCCTAACCTTTTCAAGTGCACTCCGCTGATTCAGAGAGAGTCGGGTTTCAAGAAGATACGCGTAATCGGCCATGCTTTTTTCTATCGAAGAGGGGCTACCCCTCTCTCCGGCCCTCCTACGCTAAGTTGCTATTTAGCAATAGCTTACAGTCGCGCAGAACCGCCCGCAAAGCTCCAATGTAACACAATGAAAATATTCTGACTACAGCTTTGCACAATTTCCGCTGCGATTCATCCTCGCTCCGTGCAACAATCCTCCTTTGGACCAGCAAGTTCCCCGAATCCCGATGGCCAGTAGCCGAAAAAAAACGATTGCCCGCAAGTTTTCCCAGGACTGGGTTGCCGGATACCTGCCCGCAAGCGGATTTCTGCGCGATGGGTTCGTCGAGCTGCTCGCCCTGGACGGCAAAACCGTCCAGATTCCCGCCAGCGAACTGAAGTGGATTTGCTATGTCCGCGATTTCAACTCCGGAGAAGTCGCCAATCCGGAACGGCTGCTCCGCAAAACCTTCACCGGCAGGCCACGCTCCGAAGGTCTCCAGCTCCGCATTCACCTGAGCGACGGCGAAATTCTCGAAGGTATGGCGGCCAACGATCGTTCCCTGGTCGCAGGAGAAGGCATCTTCCTCACGCCTCCGGATATTCGTTCGAACACGCAGCGGATATGGGTTCCCCCCGGTGCGATCGCACAGCTCGAGGTTCTGGCTGTCATTGGCGCGGCAAAACGTAGTACGCCTAAGCCCGCACGCGTACCCACCACGGAACAGGAGAGCCTCTTTTAGTCGATTGCATTGCAATGGCTGGGAGGTAGGCTTTGACGCCTGTGAGACAGGTCAGGCTTGCGAACCGCATGCACAGCGGAGAGGCTCACGCATGCAGCGTAAAAAATACAAAATATGTCGCAAAGGAGGTCACCCAAAACTTAAAGCGCCCGGATTCCCTTTACAAGGAATCCAGGCGCTAGAGCAGCCCTCCCCCAGAACTGCCCACGCCCCTAAGCTATTAATTCTTTTGGAATCTGGCAAGAAATCTTCAGTAATTTTATAGTTACCGTGAAATGTGGTTACCGTAGTGACTATTAGTAATCTTGATTCCTCCCGCCCTTCAGTTCGAGGCGGCAGGCCAGTATCTCAACCGGCTCCGACTCTACTAATTCACTCATAATACGAATCTTAGAGAACTCTACTCGCTCCTCGGACTCCACCAGCACAAGCACCGCAGGCCCCGCACCGCTGAGGGAAACGCCCAAAATTCCGTCCGATCCAGCCAAAGAAAGTAGTCTGGGAAGCAGTGGACACACCTCGCTGCGATAGGGCTGATGCAGGCGATCCTTCATTGCGTCCGCAATCAGGCTGCCCCGTCCGGAAGCAAATGCGCCTGTCAAAACGGCTACTCGCTGCAGATTGGCCACGATATCCGCCCGCGAATAGCTCTCCGGCAGCACCGCGCGCGAAGCCACCGTAGCCAACGGCTTTTCCGGCAGAACAATCAGCGCACGCCAATCAGCCGGGGGTGCAAACGAAACCGCGTGCAGCGTTTCGCCATCCCAGCTTGCCGCCACAAAACCGCCTAACCAGCAGGCAGCCGCATTATCGGGATGCCCTTCCAGCCGCGTTGCCTCGGCCAGGATATCTTCCCCTGACAGGTTAAGCCCGCCGAAGTGCGAGGCCATCGCGACACCTGCCAGCCGCGCCGCAGCCGATGACCCGCAGCCCATCCCCAGCGGAATCCCGTTGTTCACCTCGAGCGCCAGAGGCTTTGCCTCAAGCCCTTTGCCAGCCAGCGTCTTTCGATAGACGTCAAGCAGAAGATTCCGCCCGAGCGAACCACAAATCTCCGGGCTCCGACCCGTCGCTTGAATTGAGAACTCCGCTGCCTCAGACGCCTGCACCTCAAGGTGAAGATCCAGCGCCAGCGCTAAGGTGTCAAACCCCGGGCCCAGATTCGCTGATGTCGCGGGCAGATTCACATAGAGACCACCCGCTGCCCGCTGTTTGTTTGGGACTTGCTCCATACTTGTTCTTACCCTTCAAGTGCTCCTCGCTGCGAATAGCTACCTAAAGCAGCCTCATCGTTTATCCCGCGACGAAAGGGAGCGGCTACGACTGCCCGATCCCAAACGGCGCGAAACGCGTGTGCCTGGACGGCTAGTCCACCTTTTCCAGCTCGCGCAGCACAGCCTCGGCGTCCGCTTCCAGCTCAATCGTATTGCGCCGAGTAAATTCAATCTCCTCGCGCAGCGGAGCGGCCTCCTCTTCGCGCAGCAGGTTTCCGCGATGATAGTTAATGGTGTAGTCGGAGTCCTTCAGCGTGTGTCCGGTGAGCAGCAGCACCACACTTTGCGACACATCAATCCGCCCTGCCGCCATCAGTTTTTTCAGACCAACCATCGTTACGGCTGACGCCGGTTCGCAGCCGATGCCCTCCGCACCGATCTCCGCCTTGGCCAGGGCAATGTCTGCTTCGCTGGCCTCCTCCACCCATCCGCCTGTGGCGCGGATAATCCTGACCGCCTTCTTCCACGACGCCGGATTCCCGATGCGGATTGCGCTCGCCCGTGTGTCCGCCTCTACCGGGACCAGCTTTTCCCCATTCGAATCGTGCATGGAACGGTACAGCGGATTCGCGCCTTCCGCCTGAACAATGGTGATGTGGGGTACGCGATCAGTAAGCCCCAGGTGCTTCATCTCAAGGAAAGCCTTGCCCAGCGCCGAACCGTTGGCCAGATTCCCGCCCGGCACAATCAGGTGATCCGGAACATCCCAGTTCATCTGCTCGGCAATCTCCATCGCGGGGGTCTTCTGACCCTCCAGCCGGTAGGGATTGACCGAGTTCAGCAGATAGACGGGCGCGCGCCGCACCACCTCGCTCAACACGCGCACGCAACCATCGAAGTCCGTCTTCAGCTGGATGGTCAGGGCTCCGTAATCCAGCGCCTGCGAAAGTTTGCCCCAGGCAATCTTGCCTTCAGGGATCAGTACCAGGCTGCGCATTCCGGCGCGCGCGGCATATGCGGCCATGGCGGCCGACGTGTTCCCTGTGGAAGCGCATGCCACCCACGAAAATCCGCGCTCATAGGCCACGGAAAGCGCCGTCGTCATGCCAGTGTCCTTGAACGAGCCGGTGGGATTCATTCCCTGATGCTTGGCAAAAATGCGGTCCGCGCCGCTTCGGTCCGCGGTTCGGGTCAAGTGATACAGCGGCGTGTTCCCCTCGCGCAGCGACACAATATGCTGCTCGTCGCGCAGAATGGGAAACAGCTCGCGGAACCGCCATACGCCGCTCTGGTCCTTCAGCTCCGACGAACTGCGGCGCTCCTTCCACAACCAGCGCAGCGCATTTACATTCGGCCGCGCGCGTCGCGTCGCATCCTCTGTCGCGCTGGAGCTGTTCCCAGCTTCTACCGGTTGCTCGCTCCAGGCCGGATACTCCACTTCGTACAAATCGCCGCACTCAGGGCAACGAAAATTTTCTTTCAGGTCCGCCAGCGCAATCACGCGCGCGCATCCTGTACAGCGTAATAAATGTGAGTCTTGCATCATGGTGATTCTTCATAGAGTATCAGGGCTATCGCAGGCTCAGCAGTGCGGTTTGCCACATAGACCGCTCTGGTTCTGCAAAATTGAATGCTCCCCACGCGGACATTTCTTTGTCTGTTGCTGTGCGTACCGGGAATAGCCTGAATACGTATACACTTACAGATGCTTTCCGTATAAAATCGCTGCATGGCTGCGCTACTCACACCCCGCCAGGCTGCGCTCCGTCTCGGAATCTCCTACCCCACGATCAAGCAGTGGATCTACCACGGCAAGCTGAAAACAGCGAAGACCCCCGGCGGGCACTACCGTATTCCTGAAGCCGAACTCGACCGCTTCCTGCACAAGGCCAAGCGCCCGGAAACGCCCAAGCGCCAAATGATGCGCTCCGTGAGCGGACGCAACCAGCTTACCGGGCGCATTGTGGAGCTGAAGTACGAAGGCCTGCTGGCCCAGGTCAAACTCTCGATCGGAGGCCAGATCATCACCTCCATCATTACTGCCGAGGCTGCCCGCGAAATGCAGCTCGCCGTCGGCCAGACAGCGTCCGCGCTGATCAAATCCACTGAGGTCATGGTGCTCCGTGCGTAGACTCCGGCCTGCTCTTATATTGCTCCTGCTCGCGGCTTTCGCGCTGACTGCCCATGCTCAGCAGACCTTGCGGGTTGCCGCGGCGGCCGATCTTCAGCCGCTATTGCCAAGCATCCTTGCACAATTCACCGCGCAGACCGGCATCCGGACTTCCGCTTCCTACAAATCTTCCGCGGTTCTTACGACTTCCATCCTCAACGGCGCCCCGTTTGACCTGTTCATGGCTGCGGACCTCAGCTTTCCCCAGAAAGTCATTGCCGCAGGACTCGCCGCGGAGTCCACACCCGTTGCTTACGCGCGCGGCACGCTGGTTCTCTGGACACGCAACGACACACCCTTCAAGCAGCTCTCCATCAACTCCCTTCGCGACCCGGCGCTCAAGAGACTCGCCATTGCCAATCCGCAGCATGCTCCCTATGGCCGTGCCGCGCAGAACGCGCTCGATCATCTTGGGCTTTACAGCACGCTCAAGCCAAAGCTGGTCATTGCGGAGAACATTGCGCAGGCCGCGCAGTACGCCGATTCCGGGAACGCACAGATGGGTATGATCTCGCTCACATCCGCGCTGACCCTGCGCATGAAGGCCAGTGGACACTACGTCCTTGTGCCGCGCCATGCTTATCTGCCCATTCTGCAGGGAGCCGTGGTCCTCAAGAATTCGCGGAATGCGCAGGCTGGCGAACGGTTTCTTCAATTCCTGGCATCGCCGACCGTTGCGCGCGAACTTGAAGCCCGCGGCCTGGCCCCGGCCCGCTGAAGCTCGGAGCAAAGGACACGCTGCATGGACACGCAAGCGATCTTCGTCACAATCCGGTTGGCAGCCGTCACCACCGTGGTCCTGCTGCTGCTCGCGGTGCCGCTTGCCTACTGGATCGTGTCCACACGCTCACGTCTGCGCGCGCCCGTTGAGGCCCTGACCACACTGCCCATCCTGCTGCCGCCTACTGTCCTCGGCTTCTACCTGCTGGTTCTGCTCGGCTCGCGCACGTCGATAGGCCGCGTCTGGGTCCACCTGACCGGGCATCCGCTCGCCTTCACTTTTACCGGACTTGTGATCGGCTCGGTGATCTACAGTTTGCCCTTCGCAGTGCAACCCATTGTGGCCGGCTTTTCCTCGGTTGACACCGCTCTGATTGAGCAGGCCCGCATCCTCGGCGCCTCGCGCAAGCGCATCCTCACTGGCGTCCTGCTGCCGCTTTCCGCGCGCTCCATCGCCGCCGCCGCGCTGCTGTGCTTCACACATACCGTCGGCGAGTTCGGCGTCGTGCTCATGGTTGGCGGAGACATCCCCGGCGCCACACGCACTCTCTCCATCGCCATTTACGACCAGGTGCAGGACTTTGCCTATGCAGCAGCCAATCGCACCGCTCTACTTCTCGTACTCATCTCGATTACGTCGCTCATCCTGCTTTACGCATGGCGCGGAGCCTACGCTGGAGCACGGCATGAATAACCCGGCGACTCTGGAAGCAACGATTGAGTTCCGCCGTGGCAGTTTCTCGCTGAACACGCACTTCGCGCTGACTGCCCGCTGGACTGTCCTGTACGGCGCATCCGGCGCAGGCAAAACCACGCTGCTGCGCATCCTTGCCGGGCTTACGCAGCCCGCAACCGGATCGATCCGTCTCGGCGAATCGCAACTTTTGGAAACCAGCCACAGCATTTCGCTTCCGCCCGGCCGCCGCCGCATGGGATTCGTGCTGCAACAGGCCGCGCTTTTCCCGCACCTGACTGCACGCAAAAATATTGCCTTCGGCTTGCACCAATGGACGCGCCCGGCGCGCGAAGCCCGCACGGAAGAATTACTGCACATGTTTGAGATGGATACCCTTGTTGCACGCAAGCCGCGACAGCTTTCCGGCGGAGAACGTCAGCGTGTCGCTTTGGCGCAGGCCCTGGCCCCACGCCCGGAACTGCTGCTCCTTGATGAGCCGTTTAACGCACTCGACGCCGCTACACGCGCCTTCGTGATCGAAAAGCTCCGCGCCATCGATGTGCCGGTACTTTACGTCTCGCACAGTGTGGCCGATGCGTGGGAGATCAATGCCGATGTGCTCCTGCTTGAAGCAGGACGCATCGCTGCGCAAGGGCCTACGCGCACCATACTGGCCGCACAGCGCGGGCAGCTTCTGGCCCAATTACAGTCCTAGCGGCCAGCGCCCTGGAAGCTCTCTCATAAACACTGGAATACCGACGTGGCGCGTGTGAGACCCGCCACCAACGCGGGTCTCGGGTCCTTCTTCGAAGCCGATCAACAATTTATTGAGACAGCTTTTAATGCTGTCCACCCAAGGCCAGATCAATCAGCGTCTTCTGCTCCAGCTCGTGCGCCTTGGCCGAACCCGTCGCAGGGCTGGCGGCCGCCGAGCGCTTCACGCTCAGCACGGCCCGGTGGTCCTGGGCCAGTTGACGCAGACGCGGCATTACAAATGCGTGCGCGCCCATGTTTGCCGGTTCTTCCTGCACCCAGACAATCTCCTTCGCCGCCGGATGCGCTTCGATGGCCGCTGTCAGTTCCTTCTCCGGCCAGGGATAAAGCTGCTCCACAAAAATAATTCCCGCCGTTGAGTCCTTGCGCTTGTGCCGCTCCATGCGCAGCTCGTGCCCGATCTTGCCGGTGCAAAGGAGCAAGCGCTGCGCGTTTGCGATCTCCGTCTCCGGCAGCACATTCTGGAAGTGCGGCTTCGAAAAATATTCAATGCCCGACAAGGCATCCGGATGCCGCAGCATGCTCTTCGGCGTAAACACAATCAGCGGCTTGCGCCACTTGCGCAGCGCCTGCCGTCGCAACAGGTGGAAGTACTGCGCCGCCGTCGAAGGCTGGCAGATCTGCATGTTGTCCCGCGCGGCCAGTTGCAGATACCGCTCCACACGCGCGCTGGAGTGTTCCGGACCTTGTCCTTCATATCCGTGCGGCAGCAGCAGCACCACGCCGCTCAGCAGTCCCCACTTGTCCTCGGCCGATGAAATAAACTGGTCAATGATGATCTGTGCGCCGTTCGCGAAGTCTCCGAACTGCGCCTCCCACAAAATCAGCGCCTCAGGATAATCGCGGCTGTATCCGTACTCGAATCCGAGCACGCCCGCCTCTGACAACAGCGAGTTGTATACATCAAACGGGGCCTGCTCCGCCGCCAGATGATTCAGCGGAATCCTTTTCTGCTCGTTCTCAATATCGATGAGCACGGAGTGGCGATGGTTGAACGTGCCCCGCTGGCTGTCCTGCCCGCTCAGCCGTACCGGAGTTCCCGCCGTCACCAGCGAGGCAAATGCCACCGCCTCAGCCATGCCGTAGTCAAAGGGCCGCTGGCCTTCGCCCATCTCCAGCCGCTGCTCCAGTAATTTTTTGATCTTAGGGTGAATGTGGAAGCTATCAGGGTAGGAGGTAAGCCCCTGCGCGAGCTTCCGCACCGCCTCAGGCGACAGCCCCGTCTCGATTGCATATTCAGCCTTGAACGGACCGCCTGTGTAAGCCGACCAGTACTCGGGCAACCTGGCCAGTACAGGCTTCTTCTGCATCGTCCTGGCCTGTTTCTGCGCCTCGTTGAATTCTTCGTGCAGAGTCTTTACCAGTTCGGTCGCGTCCGCGCCGAACTGCTTTGCGTAAATCTGATGCAGCGGCGGATGGTTCTTGATCCGCGCATACCGCAGTGGCTGCGTAATTGTGGGATCATCCACCTCCGAGTGGCCATGCCGGCGGTACCCGATCAGATCCACCACCACATCCGTGTGGAAGGTATGCCGGTATTCCGCGGCCAGCGCCGCGATGCGCACCACAGCATCCGGGTCCTCTGCGTTCACGTGGAAGATCGGCACCGGAAGCCGCTTTGCGAGATCGGTCGAGAAGCGCGTGGAGTTTGACTCTTCCGGCTCGGCGGTGAATCCGATCAGGTTGTTCACTACAATCTGGATTGAGCCGCCCACGGAGTAGCCCTCGATCGCGCCGAGGTTCATCGTTTCTGCCCAGATGCCCTGCCCGGCGAATGCGGCGTCGCCATGGATCAGCACCGGCAACACGCGATTCACTCCGTCCGCTCCGTAGCGCACCTGCCGCGCTTTCGCACGGCCCATCGCGATCGGGTCCACCGCTTCCAGATGGCTGGGGTTTGACACAAGATGCAACCAGATTGTGTCGCCGTTGCGGGTCGGGTAGGTTCCTGTCGCGCCCACGTGGTACTTCACGTCGCCGCCGCCCAGAATGCTGCGCGGGTCCACGTCCTCAAACTTTGCAAAGATATCCGCGGGCGACTTTCCGAAGGTATTCACCATGACATTCAGGCGGCCGCGATGGCTCATGCCCATCACCGAACGCTGCGCACCATACTCGGCCGCGCGGTTCAGAAGCTCATCCAGAAACGGGACCAGCGCCGTCACGCCTTCCAGCGAAAACCGCTTCGTGCCTAGGTAGCGCGACTGGATGACCTGCTCGAACACATCGGCCCGCGCGAGCAACTCCAGAATGCGCTGCTTGCTGGCCACATCCACGGCGAGTGGATCAGCTTCAAGCCGTTCCGCAATCCATGCGCGCCGCTCCGACGACGGGATATGCATGAACTCAGCGCCCACCGTACCGCAGTAGTGACGCCGGGCCTCGTCCGCGTCCGGGCCGCTCAGGTCAAGCTCCGGAACCTCCACCGGCTGCAGATACTGACCGAGCGGATCAAGCTGGGCCTGCAGGTATCCCCACTGGCGGAAGGCATCAAAAATCTGTTTGCGAGAGAGTGCTTGCTGTGAGGAGGGCTTTGTCAATCGACCAGCTGAACCAGTTGAGCTCATATCCTATTCCATGCTTAAGTTCCATGCTTAAGCGCAAAAATGCGCCCGATTACGAACGGGCGCGCGCTGCACCGTACCTTCCAGTTTACCGCGTTGTGCAGTCCCGCGCAGAAGCCGCTGAAAACACAGAATCCCCACATCTCCAATTTCGAGAAGTGGGAACGCGAGCGGAGGGTTGGCATACTTCAATCCGCCCGGAAGGCCGAGTAGCCAAGCAGAAAGGCCCGGCTCATTGGATGAACCGGGCCTCTGCTTTGACTCTAATCGAGTCTTATCGGGTAAGTTTCAGCATCACTGTGCCATGTCGCGGAACCACGACCGAATAAACTCCGTCCGCAGCCGTCACATACTTATGTGCCCACAGGTCGCGCAGCCTGGCATGCGACCCAAAGCCCACCATGGACAGCTTCAGAGAAATCCGGCGCGGGGTCGCCGCCCGATTGAACAGCGCCACAGCCTTGGCGCCGCCGCTGAGCGGCTTGGCCCAGATCTCTTCCGGCCCCTGCGCCCAGACGCGGTCGCCTTCCTTGCCCAGTTTGTCCTGGTCCACAGCGATCACCTCAGAATTACCCAGGATCTCAAGCGTCTGCGGCGACATCTTGCTCAGGTCGTTGCCGGCGATCAGCGGCGCCGCAAGTATCGACCACAGCGACATGTGCGTCTTGTATTCCTCGAACGTCATGTGTCCGTTGCCGATCTCCAGCATGTCCGGATCATTCCAGTGCCCAGGCCCGGCAAACTTCGCCAGTCCTGCCTGCGAAAATCCAATGGCAGTCATGCGCGTCCAGCTGTCGTTGATGTCGTCCGTGGTGCGCCACAGGTTACCGCCAACTGAGGGGCCCCACTTCCACACATCGTTCCAGCCGTACTGGCACAGGCTGAACACGATCGGCCTCCCCGTCGCCTCCAGTGCCTTGTGCATCTTCTCGTAGGCCGCCTTCTGTATCTCAAACTGTTTTTCCGGGTTATTCGGTGCTTCCTGCTGCATGATTTTGTGGAAACTGCACAGGTCGTATTTCAGGTAATCGACACCCCATGCGGCGTAGGACTTCGCATCCTGCACTTCGTGTCCGTAGCTGCCGGAATAGCCCGCACAGGTCTCCGGCCCAGGCGAAGAATAAATCCCCAGCTTGAGCCCCCTCGCGTGCACATAGTCCGCCAGCCCCTTCATGTCCGGAAACTTGCTGTTCGGATGAATATTTCCTTCGGCATCGCGCTTACCCTGCCAGGTATCGTCAATGTTTACGTAGATATAACCCTTGTCGCGCAATCCGCTGGAGACAAGCGCGTCCGCCGCGGCCTTCACATCGGCCTCGGTTACTCGTCCTGCAAAGTGATTCCAGCTGTTCCAACCCATCGGCGGAGTCGCCGCCAGAATGGGCGTTGCCTGCTTCATCGCCTGCTTTGCCGGCTTTGCACCGGCGGGCAGAGCAACCATCAAAGCCACTGCCATCAACACCGCGTGAAAACGCTTACAACGAACCATACAGCAATACCTCCTCCAAAAAACACCCCCAGTGTACACGACCAGAACACCACTGAACTTTTGCGCGAGCGCCTGATAAATCGCAGTACTATGGAAGGTTCCAATAAATTCAGCAAAGGACCCCTTTATCGCCATGCGCTCTTTACCGCTCCGCATCGTCGGTTCCCTCTTTGCCTGTCTATTTATCGTCAGCGCAGTATCGGCACAGGAAAAGCCCATTGAGGTTACCGCCAGCCTCGTCAACGCGCCCCGCAAGATTTACGAATCCGACAGCTACATCCCCGTCAAGCCAGGCCCGCTCACCCTCATCACTCCACAGTGGATCCCCGGCGAGCATCGCGCCACCGGGCCGGTCAATGACATTGTCGGCGTTGTGTTCACCGCCAACGGCAAAACGCTGCACTGGCGTCGCGACAACGTGAACCTATATGAGTTCCACATCGACGTGCCTCCCGGCGTCACCATGGTGCACGCGCACCTGGACTGCATCGTGACGCACCGGGTCTCCCACGAGCTCGCCGTCCTCGAGTGGGAAAAGCTGATGATTTATCCAGCCCATATCCCCGTAAAGGACATTCCAATTCAAGCGTCGCTCATCGTGCCCAACGGCTGGGGAGTCGGCACCGCACTCACCCCCGTAAGCCACGGCTCGTGGCCTGTGCCCGCCGCCGGAGCCACCACGAAATTCGCCTCCACCACAGTCGAGCAGCTTGAGGATTCGCCGATTATCACCGGCCAGTACTTCCATGAATTCCGGCTGGCGCCGGACATCAAGCCACCGCACTATATCGACGTCGTCTCCGACTTCCCCAAGGATTCCGAACTCAGCCCGCAGCTCCTGCAAAAGATTTCGAACCTGGTGCGCGAGGCTTCTGCCGCCTATGCTTCGCACCACTACCACGAGTACCACTTCCTCCTGACGCTCTCGAACGTTGCCGGAGGCGAAGGACTCGAGCACGGCCAGTCCTCTGACAACGGAACCATGGAGAAGGGCTTTTCCAATCCTGCCATGGAGCTGGCCAACGCCGATCTGCTCTCGCACGAGTTCACCCACTCCTGGAACGGCAAGTACCGTCGCCCCTCCAAGCTGTATGAGCCCGACTTCGCCACCGCGCAGTGGGGCCGCCTGCTCTGGGTCTATGAGGGCATGACGCAGTACATGGGCAATGTCCTGGCCGCGCGCTCGGGGCTGAAGTCGCAGGAACAATACCGCGACCTGCTGGCACTTTCCGCTGCTAGCCTTATGTACCGCCCCGGCCGCGACTGGCGCTCGACGGAGGACACGGCTGTTTCCTCCAGCATTCTGCGCGTCACCAATCCCGCCTGGTCCAACTACCGCCGCGGACAGGACTACTACCAGGAAGGCGAGCTGGTCTGGCTCGACGCAGACACGCTGATCCGCCAGAAAACCCACAATAAGAAATCGCTTACTGACTTCCTGCACATCTTTCTCGGCAAAGGCGGTAACACCGGCCCGCTCATCGTTCCCTATACCTTTGACGAGCTGTGCGCGGACCTCAACCAGGTTCTGCCCTACGACTGGGCCAAGTTTTTCCACGACCGCATCTACCGCATCGATCCGCAGGTTGACCTCGACGGCATCGAGCGCGGTGGATACAAGCTGGTGTTCACGGACAAGGAAAACAAGTCCGAGCAGATGTTCCTCCACGCCCTTGGACGCTACTTCGGCAGCGTTAACTGCTGGTACTCCATCGGACTGCGTGTGAACAATCAGGGCGTCATCCGCGATGTTCTATGGGACGGGCCTGCCGACAAAGCCGCTATCTTCCCGACTGAGAAGATCATCGCCGTCAACGGCCAGATCTATTCGCCGGACGCTCTCAGGCAGGCCATCCACGATTCCAAAACCAGCAAAGAGCCCATCCACCTCATCCTGCAGGCCGATACCTACATCCAGCATGCCGACATCGACTACCACGGCGGCGAACGGTATCCGTCCCTCGTTCGCGTCAAAGGCACGCCGGACTACCTCGACGACATCACCACGCCGCTGGTCAAGTCCGACGACAGCTCGCCGATCAAGTTCAGCCACGACGGCAACGACTAAGGGCCGGGCCAGTCTTCAGTGGTCTCCCATTGTTCGCACATTTGCGAAGGGTGGGGGACCATTGAGCTTCCTCTCCAAATCAACTGCTTTCTTTGCCCGCTACCCCTTCCGTGACAAAAACTTCATTCATGTCCGGCCATCAAGCATGGGATGATCTTCACAGGATGTCTCGCCCCGCGTCTCTTGCGCTCACCTGCTGCTGCCTGCTCCTGGCTTCCGGGGTAAGCTTTGCGCAGGCCCGTACGGATCGTTCCCCATCCACGCAGCCCCAAACTCAGATATCGGCTCTCAGCGCTCCTGGCGTAGGCCCGGCTTTATCTGCTTTGCCGTCCATCGCGAATCTTCCTGACGCGCCCACACCCGTCCAGACCACCTCCTCCTCGCAAACAACGCAGCAGAAAACTCCACCTTCATCCGGTGAGCCGACCCTCCAGAGCCTTGGATTCCCCACCAGCGTTACCCGCTCGAACCCCAAGGAACAGGCCCTGCTCAACAAGCGCACCCACATGCTCAAGGTGCATCAGACGCTTGGCCTCATCACCGCCGTTCCCATGGTGGCCGCGCTCTTTACCGGACCCATGGCCAAGGTCAAGGGGCGCAATGGACAAATCCTCAGGGAACCCACCCCGGCAAGCCTGGACACGCACATGGCTCTGGGCAGCCTTACAAGCGCGCTCTATTGGACGACGGCCTACTTCGCCATCTTTGCCCCCCGTGTGCCCGGAGTGAAAAAGCGCGGCGCCATCCGCGTGCATGAAGCACTTGCCTGGATCCACGGCCCGGGAATGATTCTTACTCCCATCCTCGCCGTCATGGCTTATAACCAGGAGAACTCTGGAGAGAAGGTGCACGGCATCGCCTCGCTTCATGGCCCGGTCGCCATAACCACAGCCGCTGCCTATGGAGCCGCGCTTATTGCCGTCTCCTGGCCCATTCACATCAAGCACCTCAGGTTCTAGGAGCCAGGCATGAAACTCCAGCTCGCACTCGCTCTGCTACTCTTCACGCTCCCGGCATCCGCACAGGCCAAGACCCCGTGGGCCCTCGTCAAGTCCACGCTCACCTACCACATGACGCACCCGTTGCACGACGTCAACGGCGTGAGCCACACGGCCCGAGGCAAGGGTATCTGTGAGAAAGGCGAGTGCAACATCCTCATCGCCGTCCCGGTCAAGTCCTTCAACTCAGGAGACAGCAACCGCGATCTGCACATGATCGAGGCGACGCGCGGTGCGGAATACCCGATGGTCGTTGTGCGAGCAAAATTCCCGGAGGCCGCAACCCAATCCTCCACCATTTACGCCGATCTTCAGGTTCAATTTGCGGGGCAAACCGCCAGCTACACACATGTCCCCTTCCAGCGGACCAGACAAGGCAAAGACATACGTATCACCGGCACGATTCCGTCCACCTGCTCGGACTTCAAGATCGTTCGACCATCGTTCCTCACGGTTCCCATCAGCAACCAAATACCTGTGAGTGTGGACACAACCTGGCAGCCCATGTAGCGTTGTCTTCCCGCAGCCCAATCCTGCTTCGAAAGCACATAAGTCCGGCTCGCTGAGAGGCTTAGTGGCGCAGATTCAATAGCTTAACCAAGATGCATGTTCCCATTGAAAGAGCATCCGGCTGTACTCGCGGCCCAGATCACGCACCTGCAAAAAACCTTCAACCAACACATTCCAAGCAGGTTAAAGTCTCCATCGTGTATTTAATCACACCGGAATACATCGGCAGCCCCACGCGGAATCGAAACCTGTTATCTGGCTTATTTTCTCCGGCTTTACCGTAGGATTTAACAGTCTTTTCATCTTTCCCGTTTAGGGTAGAAGCTGGTGAGCCTTAAGACTCAGGAAGCCCGTGTGACTGACCAATCTGCCGCAACCGTGCCGGACACACAAATATCCGGGACAACGCCCGCAAACGGCGGGCATTCAGAGATTCGCAACTACCTGCTCAACAGGGGTAATTCCGCTTGGGCCGACGGCAGCTTCCGCTGGCTCATGATTCTTTGTGCAATCAGCATTTTCTTTATCGTCGCGCTCATCGCGTTTGAGCTGGTCGTGCGTTCGCAACTCACCATAAATAAGTTCGGGCTGAGCTTCTTCTTCAAGACCGCCTGGAATCCCATCCGGAACAACTACGGGGCGCTGCCCTTCATCTACGGCACGCTGGTGTCCTCGCTCATCGGGCTTATCATCGCGGTTCCCCTGGCCATTGGCGTCGCCACCTTTCTCACCGAGATGTGCCCTAAGTTCCTGCGCGGCCCGCTTTCCTTCCTCACCGAGCTTCTGGCCGCGATTCCGAGCGTGGTTTACGGCCTGTGGGCGATCTTTGTACTCGTCCCCATCCTGCGCCTGCACGTGAATCCAGTGCTTATCAAGCTCCTTGGATGGACCGGACTGTTCGAGCGCCCGGACTATGGTGTAGGCATGTTCGCAGCCGGGGTCATCCTGTCCATCATGATCCTGCCCATCATCTCTTCACTGACGCGCGAGGTCATGACCGCAGTTCCAAGTACGCAGCGCGAGGCTGTGCTTGCCCTCGGAGCCACCCGCTGGGAGATGATCCGCATGGGCGTTCTTCGCAACGCCCGCATCGGCATTGTGGGCGCTATGATCCTCGGCCTGGGCCGCGCTCTTGGCGAAACCATGGCCGTCACCATGATCATTGGCAACCGGCCAGACATCCTTAGGAACCTGCTGGCGCCGGCCTACAGCATGGCCAGTGTGATTGCGAATGAGTTCACGGAAGCAGCCGACCCCATGTATTTGAGCGCTCTGGTTGAAATTGGCCTGGCACTCTTCATCGTCACCATCATCGTGAACGCGCTGGCGCGGCTGCTGGTATGGGCTGTTACCCGTGGCGCTCCGGCCAGGGTGGCCTGATGCCGAGCCAGTATCAAATTTCCGCGTTCAACCGCTATCGGCGTACCGCCGCCAATCACCTGGCATCGGCGATTGCCGTGATCAGCACAATCCTCGTCGTCGCACCATTGGTCGCGATCTTTGCTTACCTCATTTACAAGGGCGCCAGTTCCCTCAATCTCGCCTTCTTTACCCAGACGCCCGCGCCGGTAGGCGAAACTGGCGGCGGCATGGCCAACGCCATCGTCGGCTCGGCTGTGCTGCTGGCGATCAGCAGCGTGCTCGGCGTCCCCATCGGCATTGGGGCGGGCGTGTATCTCTCGGAATTCGGCCGTGGCACCCGTCTGGCCAACATGGTGCGCTTCACTGCCGACGTGCTCAACGGCGTGCCCTCCATCGTCATGGGTATCGCTGCCTACTCCCTCGTAGTGCTGCCCCAAAAGCACTTCTCGGCGCTCTCCGGCGGAGTCGCCCTCGGCATCATGATGATTCCCACCATCACCCGCACCACCGAAGAAATGCTGCTGATGGTGCCGCACGCCGTGCGCGAAGCCGCACTGGGGCTCGGCGTTCCCAACTGGCGCTCGGTGCTTTCCATTACGCTTAAGACAGCCTCGCCCGGTGTTATCACCGGCTGCATGCTGGCCTTTGCGCGCGTCGCCGGAGAAACCGCGCCGCTGCTCTTTACCGCCTTCGGCAGCAGCTACTGGAGCACGGACATCAACCGGCCCATCGCCGCTCTTCCCCTGCAGATTTATATTTATGCCATCTCTCCCTATGACGAGTGGCATCGCCTGGCGTGGGCCGGCGCGCTGGTTCTGATCATGCTCATTGTCATTTCGGTATCTCTTGTACGGTATGTAACCTCGCGCGGAGTTTTGAAAGGGGCAAGCTAAGTGGCTGTCGATATTCAGGTAGAGCATCTGAACGCGTGGTATGGCACGAACCATACCTTGATGGATATCAACCTGCATATCCCTGCCAGCCAGGCCACGGCTCTCATCGGCCCGTCCGGCTGCGGCAAATCCACCTTCGTGCGCTGCATCAACCGCATGCACGAGACCAACCCCATCGCCCGTGTCACCGGCACTGTCCGCATCGGCGATCTCGATATCTACGCCGACGTCTCCCCCGTTGAGGTCCGCCGCCGCATCGGCATGGTCTTCCAGCGCCCCAATCCGTTCCCCACCATGTCCATCTACGACAACGTCGCCTCCGGCCTGCGCCTCAACGGCTTCCGTAACCGCCGCGTGCTCGATGAAGTCGTTGAGCGCTCGCTCAAACACGCCGCCCTATGGGAAGAGGTCAAGAACGACCTGAAGAAGAAGTCCGGCGCCAGCCTCTCCGGCGGCCAGCAGCAGCGCCTGTGCATCGCGCGCGCCCTCGCGGTCGACCCCGAAGTGCTGCTCATGGATGAGCCCGCCTCCGCGCTCGACCCCGTCTCCACGGCCAAGATCGAAGACCTCATCTTTCAGCTGAAATCGCAGTACACTATCGTGATCGTGACCCATAACATGCAGCAGGCCGCTCGTGTCGCCGAACGCACCGGATTCTTCCTCAACGGGAAACTTATCGAACTTGATTCGACCCACAAAATCTTTACCAACCCCAGCGACAAGAGAACGGAAGATTACATTACAGGCAGGTTCGGATGACACGACTTCGTTTCCAGCGCAGCCTCGATGATCTCAAAGAGAAGCTCCTGGTCATGGCCGGGATGGCGGAGCAGGCGATCCAGCGTGCCGTTGAGGCCTATCGTGTGCGCGATCTCTCCATCTGCGACCTGGTGGATCACGGCGAGTTTGCCATCAATAGACTGGAACGCGAGATTGACCAGATGGCGCTCGATCTGCTCGCCATGGAACAGCCCATGGCCATCGACCTGCGCTTCATCCTGGCCGTCATCAAGATCAACGCCGATATAGAGCGCGTTGGCGACTCAGCCCAGAGCATCAGCGACCGCGTGCGTGAGCTGCAGGCCTTCCCGGTCGCGGAGATCCCGGTCGACATCCCCAAAATGGCCAGCCTTGCCGAGGCTATGGTCCGCAAAGCCCTACAGGCATTTATCGAAGCAGATGCCTCCATTGCTGCGTCCGTCCTGTCCATGGATGACTCTGTGGACGACATGAATGACGCGGCCTACTTCTCCGTGCTGAACGAGATGAAGACCCAGCCGCACATCGCACCACAAGCACTCAATGCGCTGGTCATCTCCCGCATTCTGGAACGCGTGGCCGACCACGCCACCAATATCGCGGAAGATGTCATCTTCTGGGTGCGCGGGGCCGATGTCCGCCACCACATGATGAAAGACGAGCAGGCCCAGGACGAGACCGAGCCTAAGAAGGCCTAAGACTTAATCCGTACCCCACCAATCCAACTGCGCCACGCGCGGATAGTACAGTCCGAAGCGCACCGGTAGCTCAATTCCTTCTGCCTCGCGCAGCGCACGCTCATAGCGTGCCAGTTGCGGTGCGTAGGTCGCCCGCTGCCGCTCAAAAAAGCCGGCCGCTCCGGCGGGAGCCGTCATCTTGTAGTCGATGATCCACAGATAGTCCTCGCCCTCCGCCTGCGGCGTGGCCCCGGCCAGAAACACCCGGTCCGGTCGCAGCGTCTCCAGAGCGCTGCCTTTCCAATCAGTCAACGAAATCTCCGACTGCGCCTGCCGGTGCGAGGCCAGAATCCATGCCCCGTCAGGATCGCTCAGACAATTCCGCACCGCGACCAGCACCTCTTCGACAGCCTCGTCCAAAGCCTTGCCAAAGTACGCCAACCCACGCAGCAACGAACGCGCTGCCGCAGGTAGCGTCTCCACCGCAGCGCCGCGGCTCACTCTTTCCAGGAGCGCATGCACCACGCTGCCCTTATGCCGCGCATCGCGGGAGCCTTCGGGGCGCTCAAATGCGACCTCCGTTCCGCTGCCTGCGCTTGCAGCAAACGGCACATTCTCACCACTCGGCCCAGAATCAGCATCCAACGGCAGGCGCTGCAACCGCAGTTTTGCGGATGGCTCTTCTCCAGCCGCCATCTCAAGCGATTCTTCCTCCGCCGCACTTGCCGGAAACTCGATTACCTTATCCTGCTTTGCCGCCAGCGCCGCCTCAAAGTCTTCCTTCAGTGCGGGCCATGCGGTCCTGAGCAGACTGTCTTCGCTGCTTAGTTTCAGGCCTCCCGATGCAGTCATCTCCGCCGTGCCCATCAGATGCAAGGACTTTCTCGCACGCGTACAAGCCACATAGAGCACCCGCTTCAGCTCTTCGCGCATCTGCTGTTTGCGTTGCCTTTGCACCCAGGCATAGGTGGCGTGTGTGTCATCGCCTCGATCCCCAATCGGCGCCGCGAGCATCTCGACTTTACCTGTAGCGGGGTTCGTACGTTCCAGCCAACTGATCAGGGGCGCACTGTCCTGGCCGCCGCGCCGCTCAAGTCCCGGCACGATCACCACATCAAAGCCCAATCCCTTGGCTTTGTGGATGGTCATCAGCTGTACTCCCGCTCGCTCGCTCACCTCTGGATCCGGCTGCGCAAACAGGCGATCCATCTCCGCGTCAAAATCCGCCGTCAGGCACTTCATCCCATCCGGAGTCACCGCATCCAGCAGCTCAAAGAATGTCTGCGCGTTCTCATGGGCTGTCGCATCCAGACACCGCGGTCCGCCCAGGCTACGCCACGTCCGCTCAATCCATTGTGAAAACGACCCTGCATACGCGCCCTGAAACCGGACCGCGAGAGCCTGCCGCAAAATCCCGCTCACCTTCTGGACCCGTGCCGCACCGTCTTCGCTCAACAGATGCGCCCGGGACTCGATCAGCTCAGGAACCGGGCAGCCTTTCTGACTCTTATCGTCCGCACCCGCCAGCGTGTGCAGGTCACGCATTGCCAGCCCACACCACGGAGCGCGCAACACCGAAAACCACGCCGCACGGTCCATGGGATGCAGTAGCGCGCGCACCAGCGACATCAGGTCCAGCAACTCCTGCCGCTCGTTCAAGGTCTCCAGGTCAACCGCACGGAAAGGCACGCCCGCCTCACGGAGCAATGCCGCGATCTTTGCCAGATGCGACTTCACCCGCACCAGCACGGCCACGCGATACTCTTCGTCCCGAATCCTGGCCTCGTCGATCCGCGGTTGATGCGCACGAACAATTTCCAGCACCTTGGCCGCCTCGATATCCTGCGCGCGCCGCCGCTGCTCCGGTATTACCCTTCCATCGCCGTCGCCGAGGATCTGCGGATGGACGTGTACCGCCTCCTGCGCAAGCGCTTCCTCCGCGGCCACTGTTTGCTCGTACCGAATACCACCTGTGCCACCGTCGCCGAAGACCGCCTCAAATATCTCATTCCAGCGGGTTGTCAGCCCAGCATGCGAACGGAAGTTGGTCTTCAGTTCAAGAGGTTCCAAGGCCAGCGTAAAATTCTCTGCGACCAGACCGAATCGCCGCACCCGCTCAAACAACTCGACCTCCGCCTGCCGGAACAGATATACCGACTGCATCGGGTCTCCGACCAGAAATCCTGTCCGGCCTTCCTCCGCTTCCCATGTCTGGATCAGCAGAGTCAGCAATTCATACTGGCTGCGTGAAGTGTCCTGAAACTCATCCACCAGGAGATGGCGGATATTGCCGCTGATCGCAAGCAATGTGTCCGGGCTCAGGCCCTGACCACTGAGTACCTGCCTGGCAGCCAGCCCGCTTTCAATAAAGTCCACGGTATTCCGCTCCGCAAACAGGACCTTGAGTTCGGCGATGGACTGCCCCAGAACCAGGAAGACATGCTGCAAGGTTTCCCATTGCCGATCGTCGTAGCGCGGGAATGGCGTTTTGCGCAGGACAGCAAGTGATTCCTGTAAGCCGTCAATGCCGCTGCACCGGACAAGAAACTCCTCCATGCGCCTCTTCGTATTCTTTTGTTCTGGGGTCGAGGGTCTGAAGCCGTCGTTCTTATCAACCTTCTTCCTTAAATTGCCCTCTTTCGTGAGCAGGAACTCCGCAATACACTGCCAGTGCTCAACCGCAAGCAGTTCCGGCTTCGGGAACTGTCGCATGCCGGCAAGCGCCTCGATCTTCCTGTTGCCGTTTGCGATTGCATACTGTGCCAGCGCTACCAGCTCGTCCTGAAGTAGCGGGATACGCGTCATCAGCTCGTATACCCGGCCATGAGCGCGCCTCACCTCATCCCGAAGAGGATGCTCCAGCGCCGACCGCAGATTGCCCCAGTCGTCCTCGCTCATCTTCGGAGTCAGCGGGAATGACCGTATCCACTGGTCGCGCTGCGCCAGCATACCGGTAATCAAATTCACGCAGTCCGTCAGATTGTTGTCGCGCAGCGCCAACAAATGCTGCAGGGCCGCCTCAAGCTTTGGCTCTGCCCTGCCCAGCAGTTCCAGTGTGCGCCGCGCCGCCAGCGTATAGAGCGGCATCGCGTGTTCCGTGGGCGAAAGCCTTCCCCCGAAACGCGAAAGCAAGGGCTGATTCTGCGCAATCCGCAGGCAGAGCGAGTCAATCGTCTCAATGTTCAGCCGCTGCGGCTGTTCGATCAGCCGCCAGCCTCGCACCTCCGCATGCGCAATCGCTGCGCGCGCCAGCGCATCGCGCTCGGCGTCCTCAGACGCTTCCCCCCGCGCAGCCATTTCGAGGTCCTGCAAGATGCGTAAGCGCATCTCCGCAGTCGCCGCGCGAGTGAATGTGATGGCCAATATCTCTTCCGGCTCATCCACAACAGCCAGCAACTTCAGAAAGCGGCGCGTGAGCAAATCAGTTTTACCTGAGCCGGCCGGAGCCTGCACGATAAAAGAATCGCCATGCTCAAGAGCACGGTAGCGCTGCGGCTTATCGATCGGGTCGCTACGCATCCCCGCTCTCGTCTTTAGGCTCCGCGTCCTCCAGCGAACCCCGCAACTCCGTTACGCGGCAAAGCCCCTGCAGCCCACAGTATTTGCAGGTTTTATCCCCTTGCTTCGGGTCCACCATCGCCTCTCCGCGCAGAAAATCATCTGCCAGCCGCTGCAGCTCCGCTTCCCATGCATCCCGCCGCGACGCATCGTAGGGCGTTTTTGCCAGATTTGAATTCTTCTTTTCGTCCGCCAGAACCGGAACTTCCTCGCCCGACACGCTTCCCTTCCAGACCGTCCCATCCGCGCGAATCTGCCCAAACAACACGCCGCGAACCTTCTCGATGCCGCCAAAAATCGCGTACAGCGGCAACTGCGGCTCATTCGGGCGCGGAGCCTCCCAGTCCTGCGCTCCCACCTTGCTGCTCTTGTAGTCAATCAGGACCCGCCCGCCACCGGCCAGCTCATCCACCCGGTCCACGCGCAGCCGCAGCTTCAGCTCGCCCACGCTCACCTGGTCCAGCTTCTCTTCGCACGCAATCACCTTGAACGGAGCCCGCTCGGCTTCCTTCTCCATCCACACCTTGAGCCGCACCTGTAACCGCCGCGTCTCGCTCTCCAGATATGCGCGCTCCCATCCGTCCGCCGCCCCGTCGTAGTTTGCAAAGCTCTCCGCAATTGCCGCCCTCAAAATCTCATCCAGCCGCCCCTCTCCAACTGCCGCCTGCAGGTTCTCCAGCGTGTGCAGCGCCCCGCCATCCGGCGACCATATCCGTTCCAGAGCCTTATGAAGCAGCGTGCCCCGTTCCGCCTC
The DNA here is from genome assembly GCA_035532055.1 of Acidobacteriaceae bacterium. Taxonomy (GTDB): domain Bacteria; phylum Acidobacteriota; class Terriglobia; order Terriglobales; family Acidobacteriaceae; genus Silvibacterium. The sequence goes on from DATKRT010000030.1 coordinate 179,156, forward strand.
TGACAATCCCCACTCGTTGCGTTGCAACGGCTCGGCGCGCAATCGCTTCTTTGCGAATGCCTGGAAGGGGCACGCCGCCTGCTCTTTCAGCACCGCATACCCGCCCGCGACCAGCTCCTGCGGCCACGCCGCCACCTCCGATCCCTCATCCAGAGCTTCGAGTTCCGGACCCTCGCTCTCCGTCAAGGGCTCGTCCGCCTCCAGCCACGTCGCACCGCGCGGCAACAGCGGAGAGGGCCGCATCTCGCCGTCTTTGTTCCGCTCCGCATAGCTGAAGACAACCTTCGGCGCGCTGGCCACAATCCGGTCCGTCACCATTCGCGCGAGCTCCAGATCCACAGCCGGATCCGCGTATGGCATCCCATGGCTCCGCTGCACATCGTTCGGCAGCAAGGGATGCGGCCGGCCTCGCTGCGGCCACCTCTGATCATCCGCCGCGAGAAACCATATCGCATCAAACTGCTGGCCCGATGCCTCGATCGCCCCCATAATCTGGACAGGAGCGCCCTCCGATTCCGGCGCAAAGATCGCCTCCTGCGCATGTGCGGCCAGCATCTTCAGGAAATCTCCGTACATCATCCGGTGGCCGTCGAAGTTGAGCAGCCCTATCTCGTCCAGCGTGCGCTCCCAGCGCCGCAACGCCTGAAAGTGCAGTGTGTCGCGCTTTGTCCCACCCGGCCAGCCGGCCTCGCGCAGCAGAAGCTGCACGATATCCGTCCACCCTCCCGGCAATCGCTCACCCTCTGCAAGACGGTTCGCCTCGGCAAAACGGAGTACGTCCTCCAGCCGCTTGCAGGCCGCCCGGTATGGCGCCTTCACTGATTTGAAAAATTCCCGCAGCGAAATCTCCAGTGACAGCGCGCCGTTATCCCTTCGCCAGGCATCCAGCTTCGCCAAAGTGAGGAAATCCGTCTCATCCTGCAGCAGGAAGCCCGAAAGCAACAGCCAGGTCACCTCTTCTTCCGTTAACGGCTCATGCAGCCAGCGCAGCAGCAGCAGTGCCGCGCGGATTACCGGAACATCCGCCAGCGGCAACCCAAGAGAAAATTCAAACGGCATGGGCTGGGCGGAAAAGATATTGTCCGCCTGCGGCATGAGCACGCGGCGAAACGTGCGCTCCACCTCGCTGCGAACGGCACCAAGATCAGGGGCGAGAACTCCAATCCGCCTCTCGGAGTTTTCCTTCAAACGCTCGCGCACCCAGAAAGCACACGCCTCAATCTCCTGCCTTTGCCCGGCAGCCCGCACATACTCCACTTGCACGGCTTCTTCCAATTCGGCAAAAGCAATGCTCACGCCCTTTTCACCAAGTGCCTGCAATACGCTTTCCTGCGCGGGTGGAACACGCCCAAAACCCACCAGCAGCATCTCCGCCGGACACTCCATCTCCTCCACCAACCCGGCAACGCGCTTCTGGATTTCCGCCTGCGGCATCCATCCCTTTCGCGCGCATTCCGCGTCGAAATCCGCGGCCCAGCGGCGGAAGGAATCCGCATCGGATTTTCCCCACGAACGCTTACGCTCTCCATGTGCCCTGTAGCTGCTCAGCAGGCTGTAGGCACTTTCGGCGAATGCTGCCATTCCCGCGGTCGACACCAACTGTTCCGAATCCGCCTTCAACATCCGCGTCCAAACCCGCCGCTCCTGCAGACTGGTCAACAGCAGCGGCACATCGGCGCGGCCCACTGCAATGGCGTGCCACTGCTCCCGCAGCCACGTATCCCAGTCCTCAATTGGCGGGGTCACCCATGCGCGGCGTCCTGCGGCCCTCTGCTCCAGCGCATATTCCCGTCTTAGCCAGCGCGCAGTTCGCACTGTCGACGTCAGGACCATTGTGCCTGCGGAAAACGCCTGCTTGACTTGTTGAGAGACCGGCATAGGTGTTTAGTGCGAAACACAAGTGTAAACTGGTTGCACAATGCGCTTTTCTACTGGATTCACGGCTGTGCTCCTTGCAAGCGCTCTGGCTGCGGTTTCCGGATGCCACAAGGCATCTGTCCCGGCGAATACCACTGCACAAAATAACGTCAAACAGTATCACCTCCGCGGTGTAGTCATCGCCACCGACACAGCCAAGGGAGTAGTCACGGTCAATACTGAAGCCATCCCGGGCTTTATGCCGCCTATGATTATGCCGTACAAGCTTGAGAATCCTGGCGTTGCCTCCGGCCTGCACCCCGGAGACACCATTACGGCTGAATTGGATATATCGAAAAACTCCGACCTGCTCGATCAGATCGTGATCGTGAAACAGGCCAAGCTGAATTCCCTGCCGAAAATCCAGTACCAGCCTCTCGTTCCCGGAGAAAGCGTCCCCGACTTTCGCTTCCTGAACCAGAACAATAAGATCATCCACATTGACCAGTTCCACGGCAAGGTTCTGCTGGTAACTTTCATCTACACGCGGTGTCCACTCTCAAACTACTGCCCGCGCATGAGCCGCAATTTTGCCGACATCAATAAGACGCTTGCCGCCGAACCGAAGCTCTATGCGAAAACACACCTGCTCAGCGTGAGCTTTGACCCCAGCTACGACACGCCCTCAGTACTACGCAGCTATGGCGGCGCCTATACCGGCAAGTACACTCAGGCGACCTTCAAGCACTGGGACTTCTCTGCGCCTCCTGAGAAGGAGTTGTCCAGGGTTCTGAAGTTCTTCCTTATCGGCATCACGCCAGAGAAGAACCACGTGCTCGCCCATTCGCTTTCGACCGTGGTGATTACCCCGCAGGGAAAAATCTACAAGTGGTACCCCACCAATACATGGACTCCGCAACAACTGCTCGCGGACATCAACACTTTGCTCAAGGATCAGACCCATTCATGATCGCGATCGTTATGGGTGTTACTGCTTGTGGAAAATCAACTATTGCCGCTGAACTCGTAAAACTCACCGGCTGGAAGCTTGCCGAGGGCGACGACTTCCACAGCGCAGCCAACAAAAAGAAGATGCAGTCCGGAGTCCCACTGAACGACGCCGACCGCGCCCCCTGGCTCGCCAGCCTGCATGACGCAATCTTGGGCTGGATTCGCGATGGAGAAAGTGGCGTGATGACATGCTCGGCGCTCAAGCAGTCCTATCGTGACGCATTGACCTCCGGTACGCCCGAAGGCGCCTGCCGCTTTGTTCTGTTGGATGTTCCCGTGGATGCTCTCAAAAAACGTATCCGCTCCCGCACCGGACACTACATGAATCCCGGCCTGCTGCAGAGTCAACTCGATACACTGGAAGTACCGCATGATGCGCTCCGCGTGGATGCGACCGGCGCGCCGGCAGACATTGCAAAAAACATCTTGATTCAACTTGCGCCTGAGCATGTGCCCTAATCGCACACCAGAGCGCACTTTAGGAGAAATATTCTATGGCAAAAGTCACCATCATCCTTGGCGTTGTTCTTGTCCTGCTCGGAGTTGCGAGCTTTGTTGTCACGGGAAGCCAGCATCCGACCTCACTTATTCCAACTGCGTTTGGGCTTATTCTTCTGGTCTTCGGATTCCTTTCTCTGACGGAAGACGCAAAGAAACGCATGCTCTATATGCACATCGCCGTCACGGTGGGACTGCTCGGCTTTCTTGGCACCGGCTGGAGCATCGTGAATTACTTCCAGATGCTGGGTGGACGGCAGTTCCCACATCCCATTGCGGTTGAGGAAAAGTCAGCCATGGCTGTCATTCTGCTCTTCTTTGTGCTGCTGAGCGTACGTTCCTTTATCGCAGTACGCCGAAGCAGGGCATAATAACCCCAGCACAAGCTCAGCCCAGCAAGGAACCGTTCGTGCCAAAGTTTGGCGGCCCCAATCTCGGATCAATGTCGTCCAAAGCCGAACGCACCCGTTCGTCCGGCAAAGGCGGACGTGCGTCAGGGCACGGCGGCTCCGGCAATGAAGGTTCGCGCCGGCCACCGCTGCGCAAGGTCCTGCCAGAGATATGGGAGCTTATGCGCCCCCGGCGCTGGCTCATCCTGCTGGGTCTTGTTCTGGTTGGTATTAACAGGTTCGCGGGCCTGGTGCTTCCCTATTCCACCAAACCATTTGTCGACAATGTTCTGCGCCAGCACCACGCCAACAAGCTGCTTCCGCTCGTAGAGCTGGTTTTTTTCGCCGCCGTGATTCAGGCGGTCACATCTTTCTCCCTCACCCAGCTCATGTCCAAGGCAGCACAGCGCATGATCGCAGAAATGCGCATCAAGGTGCAGCGCCACGTGGGGCGGCTGTCCGTATCGTTCTACGACTCCAACCAGTCCGGCATGCTTGTCTCGCGCATCATGTACGACGTTGAGGGCGTTCGCAATTTGCTCGGCACCGGTCTGGTGAATTTTTCGGGCAGCCTTCTGGCCGCGGCCATGGTCTTCTTCTACCTGCTGCACAAAAACCCGGGCCTTACCATCGTCGTCTTTTCGGTACTCGGACTGTTTGTTCTTACACTACAGCGGGTATTCAAATTCATCCGCCCCATCTTTCGCGAGCGGGGCAAAATTAACGCTGAGGTTCAGGGCCGCCTGAACGAGTCTCTCGGCGGCGTGCGTGTCGTCAAGGGATATCACGCCGAGGAGCGCGAGGCACTCATCTTTGTCGGCGGGGTCCAACGGCTGCTCAACAACGTGATGCGCACCATCACCGCCACCAGCACCATGTCGTTATCGGCAACCACGCTGATGGGCGTAATCGGCGGCATCGTGATGTGGATGGGAGGACATAAAGTCCTTTCCGGCCAGATGACCGTCGGCGGCTATGTACAGTACTCGTCGCTTCTGATTGCAATGATCGCGCCCATCTTTCAGATCGTGAACATCGGTACGCAGCTCACAGAGGCGGTCGCGGGTCTTGACCGAACCGTGGAACTGCTGAATGTCGAAGATGAATTTATTGATCCGTCCCGTACGCAGAGCCTGGGCCCCATTCACGGCGAGGTGACATTCGAGGACGCGACCTTCTCCTACGAAAAGGGAAAGACCGTTCTGCACGGCATATCCTTTGAGGCTAAGCCGGGAACCGTAACCGCGCTCATCGGATCATCCGGCTCCGGAAAGTCCACCATCATCAACCTTGTCTGCGCCTTCCACAAGCCGGATGCCGGCCGCGTGCTCATAGACGGCATGGACCTCTCGACCGTCAAGCTCGATGACTTTCGCTCGCTGCTTGGTGTTGTCCTGCAGGAGTCCTTTCTATTTGATGGAACGATTCGCGAGAACATCATGTTCTCCTGCCCCACAGCGACAGAAGACCAATTCCTCAATGCCTGCCGCATCGCGTGCGTGGACGAGTTCGCCGAGCGCTTCCCTGACAGGTACGAGACAGTCGTCGGCGAGCGCGGCATCAAGCTTTCCGGAGGCCAGCGGCAGCGCCTCTCTATCGCACGCGCCATCCTGGCCGATCCCCGTCTGCTCATCCTCGATGAGGCGACCTCCTCGCTCGATTCCGAGTCCGAGGCCATGATTCAGGAAGGTCTTAAATTCCTCATGCGGGGCCGGACAACGTTTGTCATCGCGCACCGTCTCTCGACCATCCGCCGCGCCGATCAGATCCTCGTTGTCGAAGGCGGTCTTATCGTTGAGCGCGGCACGCATGAGAGCCTCTTCGCGCTTGGCGGACGCTACTACAGCCTCTACACCCGCCAGCACGGTTTGGACACGAACCTCTTCCTGGCTCCCGGAGAGGGCGACGCCGTAGAGGAAGAAGTTCCGTAGCCGCGAACCATAACTCTACCTGGCCGCTTGTTCCAGAGTTGTTGCAGTCCGAGTGAGCGCCTGCGTCAACACACCAAGCTGCTCCTGCGCGGTTTCTGCTTTGTGCGCATCAATCGCTTCATTCACGCCCGGAATCACCACCGCCGCATAGCCCGTATACTCACCCGGAGCATAAATCGTGTGCTTGTACCAGGGACGGTTCGGCAATCCCTTGGATGAAAGCAGGTCTTCCTCCGCTTGCCGCAGAGCAGCATTCAGGGCATCCTCGTTCCCCTGGGGATTCTCCTGCCGCGGCCTCACCCTCTCAGCGGCAGCAAGTAAGCGGTGCGAAGCCGCCAGCGCGGGATCAAAATCGAGAGTCAGCTTGTTGTCCTCCGCCTTTTTCTCGGCATTCACCAGGTATCCGGCAATTTCTCTTGCGTAGGTTACGTAGTCGTACGGCAGCACATCCGTATCAGCCATGTTCAGCGCTTCCAGACCGAAGACCCGCGCCTGCTGCTGCTCATAGACAAACGTAGGATCGGCATTCTCCGTAAACCATTGAAAGTCGTCAAAAGCTGAGTGATAGACACCGTACGGCCCGCCCGAACTGACGTCCGTGGCAGGCACGCCGAAGTGCTGGATGAAAGGCGTGTAATCCGATCCACTGCCCAGGTCTCCGATGCGAGGACCGTTCTGGTCTTCGGCTCCCTCCCGATTCTCATTGAATCCGAGCCTCGGATGGTTTTTTTCGAGCCGCTCCGCCTGCTGGGTCATCCACTGCTCATAGACCGTCCCGCCTTCCGGACTGGGGACCTGCATTGTCACTTCGCGCACAAATTGCTTCAGCGACGGAACCGCCTCCGCCTCAAAGTCCGGCCCGGAAACCCCGACATCCATGTTGAAGTAGGCAACCGCATGTGCCAACTCGCCGGCATGTGCTTCCGTCCACTCGGTCGAGCCGATCAGGCCCTCTTCCTCGCCGTCCCAGCTGGCGAAAAGTATCGTCCGCTTCGGCCTCCATCCCTGCTTCAGCAGGGCTCCAAGACCACGCACTGCCTCCAGCATGGCCGCCGTGCCGCTGTTGGGATCGACCGCCCCAAACGTCCATGCGTCACGATGATTGCCGGCAATCACCCAGTCATTCGGATACTTCGTTCCCGGAATCCGCCCAATCACATCCCAGAGCGGACGGAACGCATAGTCCTGCTTCAGCAGCATGTGGACCTTCACCTTACCGGCTCCGCCTACGTGGTAAGTAAACGGCAGTGCACCCTGCCATCCCTTCGGCACAACATGCCCGCCCAGGGTCTTCAGTATCGGCGCTGCGTCATGCCAGGAAAGCGGTGTGGAAGGGATCTTCGGCATCGCGGCGGACTGACTCGGCGCAATACGGTCAGCGGCAGGCAGATTCGGCGTTGAGGCAATCCCCGGCGTGGTTACGTCGCCCGGAAACTCAAACATGTACTCGACTGAACCGCGCTGCACGCCGGTCTCCGGGCGGTAAGGCCCATTGGGATACGTATCGCCGCGAAAATACCCGTCGTCCTGCGGATCAGAATAGATAATCACTCCGGCAGCGCCGTGCTGCTGCGCGATGAAGACCTTGACCCCCCGGTAATTTGCTCCGTAGCGGACCAGAACAATCTTGCCCTTAACGCTTACACCAAGTTTGGCCAACTCGGCAAAGTCTTTCGGCCGTCCATAATTCGCGTACACCACCTCAGATGTAATGTCCGCGGAAGGCGACGATCCGTTGAAGGGGGTCACAATGCGGGGATCGTTCTCATAGCGGTCACCCGCCACATGCTCGCGTGTCGGACCTGTCATCAGCAGCTTGCCGCCGGAGTTAAAGGCCTGCACCTCGATCTTTTTCGGCAGATTCATCCATGCGACATACGGAACAATCGTCGTCTCCAGGCCCGCGGCCCGGAACTTCGCCGCCACATACTCTGCCGTGGCATGGTCTTCCTTCGACCCGGCCACGTGGGGAGCCGCCGTCAACGCTTTCAGGTCCTGCCCCGCGATCTTTGCGTTGGGCACGGCCAGAAACTCCTGATCCAGCCTGGATTGTGCGGAGAAATCCTTGTATCCAAAGAATCCGGGCTGCTGTTGGGCAACCGCGATTGCGGGCAAAAGAGCTATAAGGACAAGAAAACGCGGAATCCCGTTCAAGGGCAGCTCCTTGGTTCTGGAATTGAATCCCAGCTTACAACAGCTTCACATCTGTGCTTCCCATGCACTATCTGGAACCGTACAATAAAGATCGGCGCGGCACCACCGTGGCCTGGAGGAATCGAGCAAATGTATCCAGAAATTATGGTTATTCCCATGCGCGAAGAGCTTACCCGCGCCGGAATCAAGGAAGCACGCACAGCGGAAGAGGTTGACGCTGCCCTGGCCCGGCCCGGAACAACCATGGTGGTCGTGAACTCGATCTGTGGCTGCGCTGCCGGCAAAATGCGCCCCGGCGTCCGGCTCGCGCTGCAGAACTCCGTTCTCCCCGACCAGTCCATTACCGTATTTGCCGGCCAGGACCGCGAAGCCACGGAGCGCGCACGCAGCTACTTTGACGGCAATCCGCCCACTTCGCCCGCAGTGGCCATCCTGCGCGATGGCAAGTTGGTCTACCTTATGCAGCGCTTCGTGATTGAATCCAATCCGGCTCAGGCGATCGGTCAGGAACTGGCCCGCGTCTTCAATGAAGTCTGCGCCAGGACCACCGCATAACCCTGTGTCCATTTACCAAAAGGCCCCGCGCTTTGCGGGGCTTTTCCCTTGCTGGATGATTCAACTGCGCCGGCTGGCCACATGCTGGTAAACCTCGACGTATTGCTTCGCCGGACCCTCCCAGGCGTACGACTTTGCCATGCCGTTCCGCATAATCCTGGTCCAACTGTCCTTATCGTCCCGGAAAGTCTCCAGCGCGCGCTCCAGGGCCGCGTAAAACTCCTCCGCTGTCTGGTTGATGAACTTGAATCCCGACCCATTTCCGGTAGCCGGGTCCCACTCATCCACTGTGTCGTCCAGCCCTCCGGTCGCATGCACCACAGGAACCGTTCCGTACTTCATGCTGTAAATCTGGTTCAGGCCGCACGGCTCATAGCGCGACGGCATCAGGAAGATGTCGGAGCCGGCCTCCACCTTGTGCGCCAGCATGTTGTCATAAGCAATCTTGATCGACACCTTGTCTTTGTACTCTTCCTGGATGGATCGGAACAGTTCCTCGTAATCCGGCTCCCCGGTTCCCAGCGCGACCAGGAATACATCCCCGCTCAGCAATTTTGGAGCAATCTCCGCAATCAGATCAAAACCCTTCTGGGTCGCGAAGCGCGAAACAATTCCCAGCACCGGCGTATCGTCCGCAACATGTTCGGCGCCAAAGGCATGCAGCAGGTCGCGGCGGCACTCCTTCTTACCCTTAAGATTCTCCGGCGTGTAGTGCGCTGCGATGTTGTGGTCCGTCGCCGGATTCCACTCTTTATAGTCCACTCCATTCAGAATCCCCTGCAAATCCGCGGCCCGCATGCGCAGCGTGGCATCCAGTCCCTCTCCGAACTCCGGGGTCTGGATTTCTTCCGCATACTTGCGGCTCACGGTTGTGATTGCGTTGGAGTAGACGATGCCGCCCTTCAGATAATTGAACGTGTCGAAATGCTCCACGTGGTCCATCGTGAATATTTCCCAAGGCAGCAGCAGCCGCTCCGTCGTCTGCGGGGCAAACCATCCCTGATAGCCGGCATTGTGAATCGTTAGCACCGTTCCTGCGTTGCGGAGCGCCGGATCAAGGTAGTAGACCGTCCTCAGATACACCGGAATCATGGACGTCTGCCAGTCATGAACATGGAAGACATCCGGCACGCCCAGTTGTTTTGAGGCCTCAAGCACCGCGCGAGAAAAAGCTCCGAAGCGCTCCCAGTTGTCCAGGTAATCGCCGGCTGGCGTCGAGTATAGAGCCTCCCGGTCAAACAGCTCGGGGCAATCCACAAAATAGAACTGCACTCCGTCACGTATCCCTCCGTCCAGTACAGCCGCAAACCGGTTGTAGGACTGGAATGGTATCGTCAGGCTGAGGATGGCTGCTTTATTCTCCGGCGCGCGCTCCCGCACCTGCCGGTAGTAAGGCAAATACACTGTCACCCGATGCCCCAGCTTCACGACCTCGCGCGGCACCGCGCCAACAACATCCGCCAATCCGCCGGTTTTTACATAAGGAGCGCATTCAGAGGCAGCAAAAACAATGTGCATAGAGGGTCGTGCTCCGTTTTATTCTCTAAAGATGCAGACTGATAATTGGATGCAGGGCAAAGATTTTGGTAGCGCAAAACCTGAGTCTATACCGTACGCTCCAGCAACACTGATTTGCCGTGAGGGAGTTTGAGACAAAAGCCTAAACTCGGCCAGAATTTTCTTGTCGACCCCGCCGCGTGCGCGGCAATTGTTAGTTCCCTGGGGGATGTGTCCGCGCACACAGTGGTCGAAATCGGCCCAGGCGCCGGAGCAATCACTGAGATGTTGGCTCCGCGCGCGGGACGGCTCATCGCGATCGAACTCGATCACGACCTCGCTCTGCGGCTACGGGCGCAGTTTCCTGACGTCACGGTTATTGAGGCGGATGTCCTGACGGTCGACTTTGCCGCTCTGCGCGAGCGGGAAGAAAAACTGCTCGTTGTCGGCAACCTTCCCTACTACATCACTTCACCGATTCTGCTCCATCTGTTCAACGCCAATCACGTGATCCGGACCGCCGTCATCATGATGCAACGCGAAGTTGCCGAGCGCATCCTCGCCGCGCCCGGCTCCAGCGATTACGGTATTCTCTCCGCCACCACGCAACTCTACGCGCAGGTCGAGCGCATTCTTGACCTGCCCCCGGAAGCCTTCATGCCTCCGCCACAGGTTCACTCTGCTGTTCTCAGGCTCACCCTGCAGTCGCGATTCGCGGAACTGGAAGTTGAGCCGAAGCCATTCCTTAGCTTCCTTAAATCAGGTTTGGCGCAGAAACGAAAAACCCTCGCAAAGAATCTCCGCGCCGCAGGATTCCGACCGGCCGATGTGACGGCTGCATTGGAAGCAACTGGAATAGCCTCCATGGCCCGCGCGGAACAGGTCGACCTTGAGCGAATGGCCGCCCTGTTCCAGGCTCTTGCGCGTTAGCGGTGCGGACGCCCCACCGGATGCGACTCAGGAGCACGCATAACCGGAGGTGCCATACGCATTGGCTCTGGACGCGGGGCCGGCGGCGGGCCGGAAGGTCTGCCGAAATACCGAGGCGCGGGCCCGGGATGATATACAGGTGCGGGCCGGGGATGGAATACGGGCGCTCTTCCTCTGTTCACCCCACCACCCGGCTGTGCCGGAAGCGAGTATCTCCGGCTCGGACGATAGACCATGCGCCCTCCACCGCCAGTATTGGGCTGATACCAGACTCCCCGATAGGCGCGCCGGACCATTACACCGGGATTGGCCCTCTCTATCGTGTTGGTGAAACCTTCGCCCATCGGTCCGCCCTGATAAGGATGGACTGAATGCCGGATCGGCGTAATACTCCTGCCCTCATATTGAAATGTGCGCGGCTGGGCTTTCTGTACACCCACGGAGCGGAAGAGTTGCGTAAACTTCGGACCACGGTCCACCGCGACTAATGGCTCAGCATGAACACGATGATGCCCCGGACGGCGAATCACTGTAGGTCGGCGCGGGGAATGGTAGCCCTCTGGTACCGTCCAGATCACCGCATAGGGATACCAATTTTCATCTAAATCCATTCCGCCCCAGCCGCAATTTCCTGGGAACCACATCCATCCGAACCCACCGAACCAACTCCATGCGCCGCAGCGGTACGGCCACCAGCCCCACGAATAGCCGGAAATCCACGTATAGCCGATGCCGCTGTAGTATCCCCAGTAGCCAACCCCGTAGGGGTCCCAATTCAGGCCCACACCCGACGGCGTCCACCCCATGCCGTAGCCTGGAATGTCGTACCAATACCCGTAGGCATCCAGATCGCTCCACGCCGGATTGTCAGGATTCCCTGCATCGGCCCGCGCCTCGGTCGCACTCTGATCCAGTTCCGCCAGTCCTTCATCCCGGTCGGAATTCCACTGGTCCCAACTGTTCGCCGCCACGCTCTGCAGTAGTTCATATTCATTCGAACTGGCCGAGTCGAACCGTGCCGATTGGTTCGTGTGAATATCGGCCGACAATCCATTGTCGTTGCTGATGTGCACGCTCCCATGCATGACGGCGAGTTCCGGCGTACTGTCCAGATCAATCCGGAAAATGCTCCCATCGTTCGGAGCTATGCTGTCCTGGCCAAGCTGGACGGTGTATTCGCCTCCTCGCCCGTTCAGCTCGTAATAGGTAAGGCCGGTATCGGCTTGGATCACCGTGACGGTAGTGCCATCCGAATTGCGGGTCAGCTTTGGAATGATCAGCGAACTGTTCGGAGTAATACGTGCTACGCTGCCGTCTTCAAACTGAATCTCAGCCCGGCCGTCCTCCGCAGTAACAAACTTCATTCCCTGCATCACGGGCATATTCAAATGCGCCTGGTCGAACGCAATTTCGCCGTCCTTAAATACCTGCACCGTTCCCTGCACATCGCTCAGCCGCACCGCACGCACACCTGTGGCTGCCGGGCTTTGCTGCAGCGATGGCTGCGTGTCCGCGGGCGGAGCCGGCGCCGAAGCCTGATCCTGCGCCACCGCAAATATGCCGCTCACCAGAAGCGCGTATAGAACCAGGCAACCAGCGAAGTTTTTCCATTGCAAAATTGGGCGCCGCATCTTGCACCTCCCCTTGAGCCTAAACCCTCTACTAATTACAACGCACTTGCCTGCGAAAAAGTTTCGCCCGCGCGTGCAGGACAGCTTCATTCCTCATTTGTATCGTTTGAATTGCCTTCCAGGATGACTACCGCGTCATAGAGGCTTCATGCAGTAGCTTCTGCGCTCGCGCTCGCGCCTGGTTCATCACTGCGTCGTCAGAGGAAATCGACTCGAGCACCGAAGCGATATTTTCAAGTTCAAGCGCTTGTTTGTCGACCACCGCTTCCTGCAGAGCAGCAAGCTCGACATCCAGTGAAAGCCGATCATAGCGATGCTCACTCTGCAGTTCCGACCCGATCGCCAGGGTATAAGCCACCGCCATCAGCTTTGCCGCAACGTTGTTAACTCCCTTCTTGTGAGCATAGTTGAACGTACAGCTGCCACGGCCGTCCGGCCCGGAATAGGTCAGTGTCTTTTTCCCTGTAAAGGCGACCCTCTGATGCCCCTGACAATTCACCGCAAAAAAATGGCTTTTGCGGGCCACGGAAAATATCTCAGCCAATACTGGGTTGTGGACACGAATTGCGCGATCCACAGGCGCCGCCGCGGTGTCGTCTCCGGACGGGGTGTAGGTAGCTTTGTAGACGCCTGTTCCATCCTCACGAATCGTCAGCGAGTACTGCGCGGGTTCCACACTGGGATTTGCAACAGAGAATACAATTTGAGGCTGCACTGATACCGCAGCCGTCAGGGCCATTGCAACACCGGCAGTAAGAACCACAAACAGTACACCGACCAGCTTCATCCACTTAATCCGTTTATGCGCACAGAATAAACTGAAGAACGGGAACCCGATCACCCTGATATGAACACCACCATAAGCCGCCGCGACTTCTTAATCAAGGCAACCACCGCGACTGCAGCGGCCTGCGCCTGTGGCCCTGTCCTCGCTCAAGACAAGGACGCGCTGCGCACGGCCTTGTCACCTGCCGCAACCGGCGGATTTTTTGACGCGGCCGCAAACCGGCTTGCCTATCAATCCAGTTCAATCGACGACAACCGTACCGCCCATCTGGTGACTGACGGCAGCCGTCAGACCGTCTGGGAATCCCAACCCGGAGGAGAACAATGGATTGCCATTGACCTTGGCGAGACCCGCCCCATCGATCATCTGACCATTCACTGGGGACACCCCTTCACATCTGCCTATCGCATCCAGGTAGCGACTGAACACGCGCCCAACAGCCACGCAACCGTGCACCTGCCTTGGCGCACGGTGTATGAGAACCCCCATGGCGCGGGCGGAACCGAGCAGATTCCGCTCCATTCCATCCCTGCCCGGAACATCCGGCTGATTGCCACACTCCCCTCCAACCAGACACTCGCCATTACCGAAGTCAAAGCATGGAGCCGCGAGGGCGCGCCCGCCCAGCCTGCGCCTCCGCAAAATCTCACCGCACAGGGAGCCGAACTCACCGAAGGCTGGTCGCTCCTAAGCACGATGTTCAATGCGAGCTCGCCGGAAGAAATATCATCGCCGAGCCATACCTCGCACCGATGGCTGCCCGCCGTTGTCCCCGGAACGGTGCTGGCCAGCTACCTTGAGGCTGGCGCAATCCCCGCCCCCTTCTATGCCGACCAGAAGGAACAGGTATCGGAAGCCTTCTTCACGCACAATGACTTTTGGTATCGCAACACGTTCCATATCTCGGATGATTGCCGCGGACGCCGCCTATGGCTGGTCTTCGAAGGTATCAACTGGAAAGCCGACGTCTATCTGAACGGCGCCAGACTCGGCTCCATTGCCGGAGCCTTCGTTCGCACACGCTTCGACATCACACACGCCGCCGTCGCAGGAGGCGCAAATTGCGTTGCCGTGCTGATTCATCAGGTGGATCATCCTGGGCCGGTCCAGCACAAAATCCTCGGCGGCCACTATCGCAACGGAGGCGTCCTCGGTCTCGACAGCCCCACATTCCTGGCCAGCATCGGCTGGAACTGGCTGCCCACCATCCGCGGACGCAACATTGGCATATGGAACCATGTTCGCTTTGAGACGAGCGGCGATGTCATCCTCGAAGACCCGTGGGTAGCAACTGAAACCCTGGCGCACAACAACAGCCGGGCCACGCTCGCCGTCAAGACTGGCCTCCGCAACCTGGCCGGTAAAGCCGCGACCTGCACACTCGCGCTCACGCTTGGCGACAGCCATTGTACCCAGCAGATCACACTACAGCCGGGCGAAATGCGCGCAATTGAAATCAACACGCAACACTGGCCTGCACTCGACATTCCGCATCCGAGTCTCTGGTGGCCCAACGGATACGGCGAGCCCGCGCTTCATACGCTTAGCCTCATCCTTCAATGCGACGACGCCTCCAGCGATGAGAAATCCGTCACCTTCGGCATCCGCAAATTCGACTACCACACGGACGGCGGTATCCTCGCCATCTACGTGAACCACTGCAAAATCCTATGCCGCGGCGGCAACTGGGGCATGGATCAGGGCATGCTGATGTGTGACCGTGATGGTTACGACCTGCGCATCCGTATGCATCGCGACATGAACCTGGTGATGATCCGCAACTGGGTCGGCATGGTGGGACGCGACGAGTTCTACGGCGCCTGCGACCGCTACGGCATCCTCGTATGGGACGACTTCTGGCTGGCCAATCCCGTCGATGGGCCTGACCCCTCGGATCACGCCATGTTCATGAGCAACGCGCTCGACAAGATTCGCCGCGTCCGCCATCACGCCAGTCTGGCACTCTATTGCGGACGCAATGAGGGCCATCCTCCGCCAGACATTGACGCGGGCCTGCGCAGCGCGACCACGGAACTTGATGGAACACGCTTCTACATCCAGGCTTCGGCTTCCGGCCTTGTTACCGGACATGGCCCTTACGATAACCAGGATCCCGCCTGGTACTTTGAGCACCGCGGTACGACGTTCCATAGCGAGCAAGGCATCGTCTGCGTTCCACCCGTCGAAAGCATGCGCGCCATGATGCCGAAGGAGTCGCTCTGGCCCATCAGCGATATGTGGGCCATCCATGACTATCAGGAACCGCGTTCCGTGCTCTACACCCAACGCATCGAACAGCGCTACGGCCCGCCCTCCGGCATCGAGGACTACTGCCGCAAGGCGCAGCTACTCAATCTGGAAACAGCCAAGGCCATCTACGAATCGTTACAGAGCCGTCAGGGCGGCGGCCAACTTATCTGGATGACTCAGGCGGCATGGCCCGCGCTCATCTGCCAGCTCTACGACTATACCTTTGAGCAAACCGGAGCCTACTTTGGCGCAAAGACCGCCTGCCGGCCTGTACATATCCTGTGGGACCAGTTCGCCGGCGTTGTTAAGGTTGCCAACAACACGCCCCATCCCCAACGCAAACTCCAGGCGGAGGCATGGATCTACGACCTTAACGGGCACGAACGGTGGCACAAGCAGATCGCTCTCAACGTTGCCCCGGCAAACGCGCAAACCTGCTTCCCGCTCGATCTGCCCAGCGACCTCACGCCTGTCTACTTCGTAAAGCTCCTTCTCAGCCGGGACTCCAACATGCTCTCGGATAATTTTTACTGGGCTTCGCTGCAACATGAGGACTGTACATTCCTGAACCGCCTTCCGCAGGTGAACCTTCAGGCGACTGCACGCCTCGCACCCGGTCCCGAGCATCCAATCATAGCCACGGTTTCGAACCCGGCTTCATCCATTGCGCTGGCCGTTCGGCTCAAAGTTGTGGACGCCATGGCAGGAGACCGGATTCTTCCAATCATGTATGATGACAATTATTTTTCTCTTCTCCCCGACGAAACACGACAGATCAAAATCAGCTTTCCAGAATACTCAACCATGAACAAACCACTTC
This sequence comes from Acidobacteriaceae bacterium, assembly GCA_035532055.1. Lineage (GTDB taxonomy): Bacteria > Acidobacteriota > Terriglobia > Terriglobales > Acidobacteriaceae > Silvibacterium. The sequence goes on from DATKRT010000030.1 coordinate 195,466, forward strand.
AGATGCATCTGGAAGGCTGGAACGTTGGGCCGTACACCATCCACATCCATTAAGTAACACCTCACGCACAGGAGATAGCCGTACGCATGACTGCATCAGGTACAACCATCTCAGCAGACCAGGCAGGCTCCCTCAACATTGGGGGAGATATAACCGTTAACCGGCTTGGGTATGGCGCCATGCGTATCACCGGCAAAGGAATTTGGGGCCCCCCGGAAGACCGGGCCGGAGCCCTGGCTGTCCTGCGCCGGGCCATCGAGTTGGGAGTCAACTTTATCGACACGGCAGACTCCTATGGCCCATTCATCTCCGAAGAGATCATCGCCGAAGCGCTCTATCCCTATCCCAAAGGCCTGGTCATCGCCACCAAGGGAGGATGGCTCCGTTGCGGCCCGGCACAGTGGCTGCATAATGCCAGCCCGCAGCATCTGGTAGAAGCCGTCCACGGCAGCCTGCGGCGTCTGCGGCTCGATCGCATTGACCTCTACCAGCTTCACGTTCCCGACCCTGCCGTCTCCTTTGAAGCCTCCCTGGAGGCGCTGGTCCGCATGCGCGAGCAGGGTAAAATCCGCCACATTGGCCTCTCCAACGTTACGCAGGAGCACGTCGAGCGCGCCAGCAAAATCGTTCCCATCGTCTCCGTCCAGAACCGTTACAGCTTCTCCGACCGCGAATGGGACTACCTGCTGAACTACTGCGAATCCAAGCACATCGCATTTCTTCCCTGGAGCCCCCTGGCACAGAACCGCAAGGCGAACGAGGTTGTGGAGAAGATTGCGGCCGCCCGCGAGGTCTCACCCATCGTCGTGTCACTGGCGTGGCTGCTGTGGCGTTCGCCCATCATGCTGCCAATTCCCGGTACTTCGTCCGCGAAGCACCTGGAAGAAAACATCCAGGCCGCGGCCTTCAGGCTGACAGCAGGTGATATCTCGCTGCTGGGGGCTGTTCTTCCCGTGCCCTATAGCCTGCGATAACCAAAAACCGGAGCGTTCCGAATTATGGCTCGGAGCGCTTCCGCCACGCGTCAATTGCCTGCCGAATCGCTGCCGGCGCAAGGTTGCTGCAGCGCATCTTGTACTCGGGAATTCCGCCCAGCGCTTCGGCAACGGCTTGCTCGGTGATCCGGTAAGCCTCTTCGACCGGCTTGCCCAGCACCATCTCGGTGGACATAGAGGAGCACGCGATGGCCACCGCACAACCCATACATTTGAACTTCACTTCTTCCACCATGCCGTTTTTCACGCGCAGCGTGATCAGGACCGTGTCGCCATCAAAAGGACTCTTCACCAGCGCCCGGCCCGACGGCTCCGCAACGCTGCCCGTATTGCGCGGGTTCGCATAATGGTCTTTGACCTGGTCACTATACAAAGCAATTCCCCTTGCTTGAAGCCTAAACCAGACGCGGCATAGGATGAAGTCAGGAATATGAGAAACGATCTTTACAGCAAAGCCGCTGAACTTGCCTCGTCGGGAAGCTCCTTCGCCGTGGCGACCGTGGTCCGCGTCGAAGGCTCGTCTTCAGCGCACCGCGGCTCCAAGGCCATCATCGACTCCGACGGGAAGCTGGTCACCGGATGGGTGGGGGGCGGCTGTGCCGAAAGCGCCGTCCGGAGCGAAGCACTCAAGTCGATCGAGACGGAAAAGACCCGGATGATCACCATCGATATGAGCGACGAAGAACTCGGCGTAGGCATGCCGTGCGGAGGAACCATGGATATCTTTATCGAGCCTGTGCTGCCCAAGCCGGAACTACTCATCGTGGGCCACGGCCGCATTGCGGAGACCCTTGCCACGCTCGGCCATCTCATGGGCTTTGCGATCACCGTCAATGATCCCGCGGCTGAGAGCGCGGCATTCCCCTCGGCGGAGAAAATCGTCACCGAAGACTTCGACCTTACGGAAACTCCCATCGGCCCCCGGACCTGGGTCGTCATTGCCACGCAGCATAAACGCGACCATCTCTGGCTGCAGAAAGCGCTGGAAGGCAATGCTGCCTATATCGCCTTGATCGCAAGCCGCCACCGCTCGGCGCTGGTGCTCGACTATCTTCGAGTTGCCGGAGTTTCCGAAGAAAAAATTGCAATCGTGCACGCTCCCGCCGGCCTCTATCTTGGAGCGGCCACGCCCGAGGAGATTGCGCTGAGCGTCCTCAGCCAGATGGTTGTTTTGCGCCGCGGCGGAAAGGCTGGCGCTCCGGACGACGCAATGCACGCGCAGGCGGACGCCAATGTCGACGCACTCATCCGCCAATGCACAGCCGAAAGCGTCTCTGGCTAGGCGCCCGACCGATTCCGTAACCGCTTGTAGTCTTCGCGGCTGTCGATATCCAGCACCACACCCTCATCCTCCACATCGACGGGAAGCAATCTCTCCGCATGGCCGCTAAAAAGTGTACGGAATCCCGTGTCCCCCGTAAGCCTCATCGCCTCTGCAAAGACGGTCCGATCCAGCAGCACCGGGTTCCCCCGCTTGCCCTTGTAATGTGGAACCACAAGCTTCGCGCCGCCTTGCTTATAGGCGTGAATAATCAAGTTCATCGTCTCCGGCTTCACAAATGGCTGGTCCGCAAGCACAATCAACGCCGCATCCATCTCCTGCTCCAAAGCTGCCAGCCCCACTCGCAGCGAGCCAGACATTCCTTCCGCGTAGTCTTTATTGATCGCAATCTTCGCACCACGCAGCAATTCGGGCGGGAGCTCGCGCTGAATCTTCTCTGCCTCATGGCCCAGCACCAGAACAATTGCATTTACAGCCGATGCGCGTACGTTCGCGAGCGCCTGCTCCAGCAGCGTGCGGCCCTTCACTTGAAGAAGCTGCTTCGTCTCACCCATGCGCTTAGAACGGCCCGCAGCCAGCACCACCGCACCCACCCCGCTGCTCACGCTCATCTTGTCGTCAGTACTCATTCTGCTTCGCACCTTCTCTACCGTTGCCATGCAGGTCCCACGCAAGCGTGCACCCCTCACACCGCGGCGATTTGCGGCAGTGCCGCTTCCCCACTTCCACCATCAGCGCATGAAATTCATTGCAATGCCGTGCGCGTTCCTCCTCCGGCTCGTTCGCGAACATCGCTTCACCCAATGCCTGAATTTCCGCGTACTTCGCATTTTCCGCAACCAGACCGTGCCGCGTAACCACGCGCCGCAAGTACTCATCCACCACAATTGCCGGATGTCCCAGTGCATACAGCAAAATGGCGTCCGCCGTCTCCGGCCCCACACCGGGAAGAGCCAACAGGCGCTTGCGCGCAATATCCGGGCTTTCGTCTGCCAGGTTTTCCAGCGACCCGCCGTAATAATTGTCGAGAAATGCTACGAACGCCTTGATAGCCGCTGCCTTGCGTGTCATGTAGCCGGACGGCCGAATCAGCTCCCGCAGCTCGCTCTCCGGCAGGTCTCGAATCCCTGCTACGTTCAACAGCCCATGCGCGTCAAGGTTGGCAATCGTTCGTTCGACCGAGGTCCACGCCGTACTCTGCGTCAGGTACGCACCCACGACCACTTCAAAAGCCGTCCTGGCTGGCCACCACTGCTGCGGCCCGTAAGCTTCTTCCAGGCTCCGATACAGCGCGAGCAGCCGCCCGGTGGCGCTGCTGACGCTCATCCCTGGCCTCCGCCCTCGTTTCCCTCGCGCAATTGCTGCTTCCACCCCAACAGCTTGGCGCGCACTCCAGCAGCCTCGGCCTCGGTAATCTTTCCCTGGTGCTGGTACAGGATCGACAGACTGGTATACGCCAGCACATCGTCCGGGTCTGTAGCGATCAGCTCCCGTGTTACACGGATTGCCTCATCCAGCTCGCCCGTGTTCTTCAGTGCATGAATCAGCCCGTGCACCGCGTCCCGAAACCCGGCGTCCGCCGCCAGGCTCGCGCGAAACCCCTCGATGGCCGCGCGCAGATTCCCCTCTGCCATCCGTTCAATGGCAGCATCGTAAAGCTCTTCAGCAAGCACTCTCGAGCCTGATGTGGAGGCATGCGTCATCTTTCTTCATCATAGCCTTTCGACCTCCGGTAATCGGCTGCTGGAATTGCGGCAGGCGACGTTCCGTTCGATCATGAGCGTGCTACTTCCGGGTGTATTGACGAGAGCACACACCGGCCAATACAGCGGTACCCTCACATGCCCCGGCAACAGCAAACCCGGCCACACCGGGCCGGGTCTGTCGCAGATTCAGGTTTGAGGGAAGCCTTAGTTCGCCTCCACTCCGTGACATTTTTTGTATTTCTTTCCGGAGCCGCACGGGCAGGGATCATTGCGCCCAACCTTTTCCCCGGTTCTGCGCTGCGTCATCTGGCGGCTCTCTTCTCCGGCGCCGGCCATGCGCGCATGCTCCAGTTCCCGCGCCTTCTTGCGGCGGAACTCCTGCTCAATGGAATCAATTGTCGTCTCCGGCGCAAGATCCTTGTGGAATAACGGGACACCCTCATGATGGCCATTTCCGCCAGTGCTGCCATCCAAAATCGCCGAGGCCACCGGAGGTGCAGCCGGGACCGAAGTCTTTCGCCGCGTCGGAATATGCACCGGCCTGCCGTCGGGTCCGATGATCTGCATCAGGAACAGATAGCGCGCTGTGTCCTCCTGGAACCGCACCATCATCTCTTCGAACATCCCGAAGGACTCTTTCTTGTACTCCACCAGGGGGTCTTTCTGCCCATAGCCGCGCAGTCCGATTCCCTCCTTCAGGTGGTCCATGTTCAGCAGATGGTCTTTCCAAAGTCCGTCCAGCACGCTCAGCATAATCATGCGCTCGTGCGTGCGCATGGCAATTTCGCCGATGATCTGCTCCTTGGCCTCGTAGAGCTCCTTGAGCCTGTCGAACAAAGCCTCGCCGAGCTCGTGCCGCGTCAGCTCTGATGTATCCAGCCCTTCGGCAGTCACGTCAAAGCCGAACTGCTCGATTAGCTTCGCCTTCATCCCGTCCATGTTCCACTGTTGAGGATGCAGCCTCTCCGGTGCAAACTCATCCATCTGATCGCTCAGGATATTCGCTACGTAGTCCTCAACGATCAGTTCCTTCTGTTCCAAGCCCTCCAGCAGACGCTTGCGGGTACCGTACACCGCCTCACGCTGCTTGTTCATCACGTCGTCGTACTCAAGCAGATGCTTACGGGCTTCAAAGTTTTGCGCTTCCACCTGCTCCTGGGCCTTCTCGATACGCCGCGAGATCATCTTCGACTCAATCGGTACGCCCTCTTCCATCCCCAACTTCTGGAGCAGGGTCGAGACCCACTCCTTGGCGAAGATGCGCATCAGGTCATCTTCGAGCGACAGGAAAAAATTCGACGAGCCCGGATCACCCTGACGGCCGGCACGTCCGCGCAACTGATTATCGACGCGCCGCGACTCGTGACGCTCTGTGCCGATAATATGCAGGCCACCTGCGGCAATAACGTCGCCGCGCTCCTTGGTCGCGCGTTCCGCATGGACACCGTACGTCTGGTCCCAAATTTCCTGCCCCGTCTCGTACTCCTGCCCCTGGTAGTAGAAGCGCAGCATTCCCGGCGCCGCCATGGGGTTAATGGCGCCCTCTGACGCGCTGATCGCGCGCGCCGTGCTCTTCTTCACGAGTTCCTGCTTGGCTACAAAGTCCGGATTGCCGCCCAGCAGAATATCCGTTCCGCGCCCGGCCATATTGGTGGAGATGGTCACCATTCCCAACCGGCCGGCCTGGGCCACAATCTCCGCCTCGCGCTCGTGGAACTTGGCGTTCAGCACCACGTGCCGTACGCCCTTGCGCTGCAGAATCTGCGACAGCACCTCAGACTTTTCAATCGATGTCGTGCCGACCAGCACCGGGCTTCCGTTTTCGTTCAGCTCCGCAATCTTGTCCGCCACCGCATAGTACTTCTCCTTGGCCGTGCGGAACACAACGTCCGGATTCTCTTTCCTCTGCAAAGGCTTGTTCGTCGGAATCACCACAATGCCGAGCCTGTAGATGCTGTCGAACTCAGATGCTTCCGTCTCCGCAGTGCCGGTCATGCCGGCCAGTTTCTTGTACATGCGGAAGTAGTTCTGGAAGGTGATCGTCGCCAGCGTCTGGTCTTCCCGCCGGACGGTCACGCCCTCCTTGGCCTCAACCGCCTGGTGCAGGCCATCAGACCAGCGGCGGCCCGGCATCATGCGGCCCGTGAACTCGTCCACAATGATGATTTCGCCCTCTTTCACCACGTACTGCACGTCACGCTTGTAAAGCGAGTGCGCTTTGATGGCTACTTCCACGTGGTGCTTCAGGTCCCAGTTTTCCGGGTCGGCAATGTTGCCGATGCCCAGCAGCTTCTCAATCTTCTCCCAGCCATCGTCGGAAACGGAGATCGTCTTATGTTTCTCGTCGACCGCGTAGTCGCCGGTCAGAATCTTCGTTTCGCCCTGCTCGATTTCTTCGCCTTCTTCCAGCGACGGAACAATGCGGTTCACCCGAACATATTTGTCCGTCGTCTGGTCGGTAGGACCGGAGATAATCAGCGGCGTACGCGCCTCGTCGATCAAAATCGAGTCGACTTCGTCCACGATGGCGAAGTTATGCCCGCGCTGCACGCAGTCGGAAATTTCAAATTTCATGTTGTCGCGCAGATAATCGAAGCCGAACTCATTGTTCGTGCCGTAAGTGATGTCGGCGCCGTAGGCCTCGCGACGCTGCTCGTCGCTCAAATCGTGCACAATCACGCCAACCGTCAGGCCCAGAAACTCGTAGATCTTGCCCATCCACTCAGCGTCGCGCTTGGCCAGGTAGTCGTTCACCGTGATCACATGCACACCGTGCCCGGCCAGCGCATTAAGATACACCGGCAAGGTCGCCACGAGCGTTTTGCCTTCGCCAGTCTTCATTTCGGCGATCTTGCCCTGGTGAAGCACTATGCCACCTATCATCTGGACGTCGAAATGGCGCATGTTCAACACACGCCGTCCCGCCTCCCGAACCACGGCAAAGGCCTCATGCAGAATCTCGTCCAGGACCTCTTTTTCTACTTCTTCCCGCGCCTTTTGATCTTCAACGCCCTCAAGGGCTGCCGCAATCCTGGTGCGAAACTCATTCGTCTTCGCCGGAAATTGCTCGTCAGAGAGCGCCTGCATCTGCGACTCCAGCTCTCCAATGGCCTGAACCCTGGGCAGCAGGCGCTTTACGGCGCGATCATTGCTTGTTCCAAAAATTTTGGCTAAAGTGCTACCGATCAACGTGATTTCCTCACTTACCAGTGTAAATGGTAGTGAGAAAATTCCCGAACCTCCTCAAACCTCCATCAGGAACCGACGCAATTCCTAACGATCTAATTCTTCCCGGCCTTGTATCCTGCCTTTTGCGCGTCGGATTTTGTCATCCACTTTCCTTCCCGGGTTCTTCCATACCATCTTGTTCCGGGCATGTGGTACACCCTGGAAGTCGTGTTTACCCATACCATTCCGGGCGAGGGAGGGGTCCGCGCAATCTCATGGTGATGACGCCGTGTGTGCCGTTTGGCTATCTTGTCCTTGCTTCGTGTATGCTCACTCGAACGCGAGTGCTCTCCCTGCGCGTGCACCGGATACGGGATCATTACTCCCGTTGTGAATAGGACCAGTAGAATCGCAAGTGAACGGCGTACCTGACCAAGATGCATGTCTATCCTCCCATGATTTCTGCGGACGCATTCGCATCCGTTTTAGGAAGACTTTACGCCTGATTTTCCAGCATTCCATTGCCGGCGCGCAGGATTTTTACTCTTCCGTAACTTGCGGACCAGCCTGCCTTTATTGTTCGCCTGAACCAAAATGGATTTACCCGCCAACCGGCTATAGCCTTTCTCCAGCTGGTGTAGAGGGGACAGATGCCTTGAAGTGGCTTTTTCCTTAAGAAAAAGCCGCCCTGTACGCTGCGGGAAACTCCACAGAAACTGGAGAAATGCCTTAAGCTTCGCCGCCGTCGCGCGCCAGCTTTACGTCGGCAAATACAAAGCCATCGCGCACCACAACTTCCCCGTTCTCAACAGGAATCGCGTGACGAAACATGGGGCCCGCATAAACCATGGTGTGGAACTCGCCCCGTTCTGCGCAGCGGTCGACCCGTGCCGGCATTGCATCGAGCATTTCCTCGTCCAGGTCCCTTCCGGCATATTGCTTTGGCAGTTGATTGGGGTCGAGGCACACAATACGCGCCCGCAGACCGCTCCCGATCATCTCGCGCACCAGCGCATCGGTCGGCAGTCCCCATAACGGAAACAAGGGCGTGAGTCCGGTTCCGGCCAATTTCTCTTCGCGATATCGCCGGACATCCTCAAGAAAGAGATCACCAAAGGCGATGGCCTCGATTCCGTCCGCAATTGCTTCCCCGCATGCCTTGCGCATGGCCGCCTCATACTGATCGTTTGAACAGGGCCAGGGCAGGAAAACGCGGCGCAGAGGTAACCCGGCGGCCTTGGCCTGCGCTTCGAGAATCTCTCGCCGGGTTCCGTGCATGGCCACTCGATCAAACTCGGCATTCATGGTCGTCAGCAGCCCGGCAATCTCGTATTCGCCGGCCTGCCGCAGTACGTGGAGCGCCCACGCCGAATCCTTGCCACTGCTCCATGAAACCAGGACCTTCTTTTTCATAAACTTTCTGCCGTTGAGTGGAATTGGATCACCATTATAAAAATGACTTAAGTCCTACGGAAGAAGGCTCCTCTTTATTTTTGTGCCGTGAATCAAACTCCGGACCGTACGTTCACTCTAACCGGTTTGCGTCCGCCGCTTATACTAAAGCCTTGCGAGCTCATTCAAAATTCGTACTGTCGGCCCTTTCGCCGGCGCAGTTCCCCACACCGTCCATTCCGGAGATTGCCTTCCTCGGCCGCTCCAATGTGGGCAAATCCAGTCTCCTGAATGCCCTGCTCGGTTCCAAGCAGGCCAAGGTCTCATCCACGCCCGGGCGCACGCGGGCCATCAACTTCTTTTCCATTACAGACAGCCCTCAGCGCCAGCAGCCACAGATGTACTTCGCCGATCTGCCCGGTTACGGTTATGCCAAAATCTCCAAGTCCATCTCCGCGGAATGGCCAAAATTTATTGAGCCGTATCTTGCTGAGCGCCCTACAGTCGCGCTCTGTATATGCCTGGTTGACAGCAACATTCCGCCACAGCAGCCTGATATGCAGTTGATCGAATTTCTCAGGCACGCGGGCCGCCACCTCATCGTGGTCGCGACCAAGGCCGACAAACTCTCCGGCAACGGCCGTACCAAGGCACACGCCGCGCTTAAAAATGGCCTTGGCGTTGAGGATGTCCTGCTGTGCTCGGCAAAGACTTCCGCCGGGATCAAGGAAGTCTGGGCCGCCATCTACGCCGCCGCGCAACTGCCTTAGGTCTCGATCGTCCGTTGCTGGCCGTTACGTACCACCTGCACGGCAACCTGAACCACTCCCGCCTTCACTGCGGACTCTACCGCCGCGGCAAAGCGATCCGCCTCGGCCGCTGTCATTCGTACATACCTCTGCCCCGTGTATGTCCGGCCCAGATACCACGGTGACGCCTTCAGCCAGCGCATTCGCCAGTTCTCTTCGGCATTGTCTCCACCTAGTACCTGCTCCGCCAACCCATCCAGAGCCGGCAGCCAGCGCATCGGCTCGCGCGACACACTCCACAGGATCGCGGCAAGCTCATCGTCCTCGCCGGAGGGCGCCCGCAGCATCTTAGCGCCGCGCTCAATCAGATACGGAACCTTAACCGCCAGAATGTCGGGCTGGACGCCACGTGACACAATCTCTGCAATCGCCGTATCGAAGTCCTCTGTCAACACCACGGACGCGGCTCTGCGCTGCCGGACTTCATTCTTCAAAATCCGCAGCGCCTCGTCCAAAGTGTTCACCACAAAGTCACACACGCCAGCGCGCAAGGCCTGCCTGGCGACCGCGGCCTCCACCTCAATCCCCAGCGATGCCACTCCCGCCACGTTCGCAGCCATCACAGTTGCAATACCAGCAGCATCCAAACCGCCACACAACAGCAGGCCGCCCCGGTCCTTACCCAGAGCCGCTAAAGCCGCAAAACGCTCGTAAACTTCGTCAATTTTCGGATTATCCAGCTGCATGCAGGAACTTGGAATCATTCCCTAACTCTAGAACAATCCAGGATGAAGTACTTTTATGTTTGAACCAGGGATGACCAACCGGTGGAAGGCCCACAATCCCACATATGAAAATGGCGCCGAAGGCGCGGTTGCCTGAACGGCCAGCCCTCACCAGGTCGAGTACATCTTGCCGTTTGTGCCTACGTCCTGTGACCCGCTGTGGACGTCATTGATCCCGGTCTCGCTTTGATCTACGCTTTCATACGTGTCCCCGGAATCCGTCACCCATGTGTCTCTCGATTGCGTCATCGGGTCAACCGGAATCGACCGCAGATATCCTGCCTGCACAAGATCATCGAGTGACTCCGGAGCCTTGCCTTTGTCCATCGTGTAGGAGTCGATGGCGTTCCGCATCACATGCAGGTCTTCCTGCAGAACCGCTTCACGCGCCTTCTTGATCTGAGACGTAAAAATAGGAACCGCCAGCGAGGCCAGGATCGCGATGATCGCCATCACCACCACCAGTTCAATCAGCGTAAAGCCGTCTTCCCGCTTCACACTCTGCCCCGCCGATATGTCTCTCAGACGCACGTCTACCAGTCCTTGTATTTCGTTCCGTCCAGCGCCGTGCCATTTGACTTCGAGTACACGTCGAAGACATTCTGGCCGCCCCAGGAGTCGCTGTCCGGCTCGTCCTGATTCGACCGCAGCCCCCAGTCCGTATTCCCCGTCATCGGATCCACCGGAATCTTCCGCAGGAACCGCACCTTCTTGCCGTGTACTTCCACGCCATCCACCAGAGTCTGCAGGTCCGGCGGATAGTTCATACTGTCCACCTTCGTCTGGAACGCGCCCCGGTCCGCCGCGTCCTTGTACGCATCAATCGCGCTGCGCATCTCCCACAGGTCGTAGCGCAATTGCTGCTCCTTCACGCGCTTCACCTGAAAGCGCGCCACAGGAATCGCCGCCGATGCCAGAATCGCCAGAATCGCCACCGTGACAATCAACTCGACAAGCGTCAGCCCATCTTCGCATCCGAGTTTTCGCTGTATTCGCATCTACTGCCTCAGGGCTTGCTGACACCTGCTACAGCGCAGCTTACGGCTGTATCTGCACAATTGCCCGCGAACCCGTTGCCGGAATCGCCTGCTGTGCGCTGTTGCGGACTACAGGCCGCGTAATCACCACTGCCGCAGGCCCCGGAGCTGTCGCCTTAAACGTCAGGACGCACACCGTCCCCGAACCGCTCACGCCATTCGCTCCCGGCGGACGGGATGCGGAGATCGCGACATTCCCGTCTCCGGCATCGCGATGCACCAGCGCGACCGCCTGGCCGTCCTTGCCCAGAAAGTCCATACCCGCACCCGGCTGTGAATCCCCCAGGTCGACGTTAATCAGGCTCAGCTTCGTCTGGTCGTACTGCATCTGCATCGGCACTGAAAACACGTCCAAGCCGCCCACCAGGTTCACCTTCACCTGGAACGTGGATCCAACCTTCGCCTGCTGCATCTCCGGCGCCAGCTTCAACTGCACGGGGGCCGCACTCGAAGCCTGCTGTTGCATATTGGTCACCGCAGCCGCTGCTGCGCCTGCGGCTGTAGCCGGTGCGCCCGCCAGCGACGGAACTACGGATGTCGCCCCAGCCGGAGCAGCCTGCGAACTCAGCGCGGCCTTTACGGACTCATTGTTCAGGTAACGCAGCTGAATACGGTTCGCGGTGCCGGAATCGATCTCCCGCAGGTTCGTTGGGCTCAGCATCTCCCTGCGCACGATATGCGGAATCAACAGAAACACAATCTGGTCGTCCGTCTGCGTCTTGTCGTTATCGCCGAAGATGTACTTCAGGATCGGCAGGTTCGCCAGCCCCGGAGTTCCAGCCTCCGTTTCACTCGTCTGCCGCTGTAGAATGCCGCCCAGAATATTCGCCTCTCCATTCCTTAGACGAATCGTCTGGCTGACCGTACGCTGCGTAATAATCGGCTCTGTAATCCCCCCGATATTCGTATTGCCGTTTTGCGATGAAACACCAATATCCAGTTTCAAAGTCACGTCGCCGTCATAGTGGATCGTCGGCTTCACCTTGATGTTCACGCCTACATCCAGGTACTGGAACTGCGTATTCACCAGCGAACTAACAATCGCCGTCGCCGCGCCCGTCTGGTACGACCCCGTCGCAACCGGAATCCTCTCACCGATCTTCAGCGTTGCCTCTTGCCCATCCAGAACACGAATCTTCGGATTCTGCAGAATTTTGGTCGTCGAGTTGGTCAATAGAAGATTGGCCTGCGCCTGACCGATCGTCACGGCAAAATTGTTTGCATTCAAGTGCGCCAGACTATTCAGCGTCAGGCCATTGCTCGTTGGTGTCGTGGAGCTTGAACTGCTCGACGTCGAACTGGAGCTGCTGCTGCTACTGGTGTTGGAGGCCTGAAAAGCTACACTCGCCGTCTGCGGCAGCTGGATTCCGATGTTGCGCTCATAGTTGCGGCTGACTTCCAGCACGGCAATATCCAGCACCACTTCCGGCTTCGGCTTGTCCAAATCATCAATCAGCTTCTGCGCCAGCAGCAGTTCGTCCGGAGTACCGCGCATAATGATGGCATTCTGGCTGGCGACGCCGTAGATCTTCGCCGTCTGGAACATGTTGCGCAGCGCCGTCTGAATATCGGTGAAGTCATTCTGCTGCGAGACATTCGTCAGATAGAACGTCTGCACCGCCTGCTGCTGCAACTCGGTCCGCTTCACGCGGTTATTCTGCGCCACAAAAATTGTGTTCGGCGTAATCGGCTCCCAGAAGGTATCCGAGATCATGCCGATGATGCGCAAAGTGTCGTAAAGATTCGTATTCGTCAGGTCAACCTGGATGCGCTTCGATGTATAGTCCGGGTCGAACAGCACATTGATGCCTGCGGCCTTGCCCACGGTCTGGTAGACAATCTTGCTGTCCTCGACCATGTGCAGCGTCAACGGCTCGTTGGAGAGCGGCTTCAGATGGACCGGCCCGCCCATATCGCCCATCTCGCGTACTTCCGCCGACGGAACCTGCGGTCCCCCGTTCCCGGTCTGCTGCTTGCCGGATTTGTTCAGGGCCGCCCGGCGTGTCGCGCGAATCTCCTGCCGGGCCAGATCATTGCTCGGATCAATCTGCAGCGCCCGCAAAAACTCGGTCAGCGCCCCGGTCATGTCGCCCTGGCTGCGCAGTGTCTCGCCGCGACTTACGAGCAGAGCCGCAGCGTCAAACCGTACCCGCTCATAGGCGGTCTTGTAACGGAGATCTTCCGGCTTTTCCTGGTAGGCCTGATAGTAGTTCTGATAGGCCGCTTCAATGTCGTTGCGCGCCTCGGCTATCTGTCCCGCTTTGTAGAGCTTCTTGGCCGACTGCCCCTTCGCCTGGACATTCGGGGTTGAGCCAAAAAGGAAAAGTCCCAGGACAAAAATCAGTGCCGCGCTTGGCGCCCACTTCAGAATGCAGTTCTTCATGAAACTCCGGCAGGCTGGCGTTGGAAGCGTCCGTAACCGCGTTACCAGCCGTAACTTCCACGCGCTGTTGCAACTACCCTGACGCACGTTGAGTATAGCAGCATCCCTATGCCGTCCGCCGCGCCCCGGCTGCTGGTCTTTACGTGCTAGCATTGAATTTCGGACCCCCAAGTATGCCCCGCCAGGTCACACATTCCAACGTTCAGGCTCCTCAGAAGAACAAGCCCCGCGATCCCGTCGCCGCCGGTGATCGTGACGCCGCCGTCAACCGGGCGGCCAGCCATACTTACTTCCTTCTCGACCGCGTTGAGGCCGGTGTGGCCCTGCGCGGGACCGAGGTCAAATCCATTCGCGAAGGCAAGGCAAACATCAAGGACGCCTACGGCATCATCCGGGACGGCGAGGCCTTCCTGCTCAATGCCCACATCGGGCCTTATTCCCACGGCAACTCCAGTAATCACGAGGCGCTCCGAACGCGTAAACTCCTCCTGCACCAGGAAGAAATCCGCAAACTCATTTCAAAGACGCAGATCAAGGGCCATACGCTCATCCCCACCCGGCTTTACTTCCGCCGCGGCAAGGTCAAGTGCGAACTGGCCCTGGCCAAGGGCAAACAGGACTGGGACAAGCGCGAAACCGAGCGCAGCCGCGAGGCCGACCGCGAGGCCCGCGCCGCCATCGTCCGCAACAAAGCCAAGTACGCGTCCTAGCTGCCTCTCCGGGCAGACACCCGGCCCCATACGGCGTTAGCATGGCAGGGGTAAGCGGAAAGGTGAACAGCCATGCGAAGAGTCTCGGCTCAGATTCTGGCGGCGCTTCTGCTCGCCATCCCCTTCTTCTGGGTTTCGCTGCTGCACGCCCAGCGTATTCGCGATCCGCTGACGCCCAGGGAAGCCGACCAGATCGCCAATCTCCGCGACCAGCCCAACCAGCGCATTCAGCTCTTCCAGAAGTTCCTCCAGCAGCGCATTGACGCCATCAAGGCCATCGGACCCAGCCCGCGGGCCAATGACCTGAAAACCGATCTGCGCGATAAATATCAGGAGTTTACCCGGCTTTCAGACGAGCTGCAGGACAACCTCGATACATTCGATGAAGCGCATGCCGATATTCGCAAGGCACTGAAGAAGCTGATCCCTGCCGCTACCAGGTGGCCTGCAATTCTCAAGCAGGCTGCTCCAGACCGGACGTATGATTTCTCCCGCGAGACCGCACTCGACTCCGCACAGGGTACCCAGGATCAGGCCAGGCAGCTCTACGAAAGCCAGAAAAAGTACTTCCAGATTCACAAGCACCAGCGCGGCAAAAATGGCACCGGACCGAGCTAACTGACTATCCCCCTGCTCCGCTCCCCGTTAAGCTGTTCTTAATGCACCCGGAAGCCGTAAGCATCTTTGAGCAGGAATACCGCGCAATCCGCCCGCGCGCGCCCATGCCCCCGTTCGATATCCGCTTCCGCCGCTTTACCAGCCTCAACACCACCATCCGCCTGCGCGAGGGCCGCATCAAGGTCAATCTGTCCGACATTCTTGAGGGTGCGCCAGAGCCCGTCCTTCGCGCCATCGCGCACATCCTCATCGCCAAGCTCTATCGCAAGCCCATCGATGCGGCGCACAACAACCGCTTTCGCCGCTTCGCCACCAGCGAAGCCGTCGTCCGCCAGAGTGAGCTTATCCGGCAGGCACGCGGACGCAAGCGCATCTCAACCGCGCGCGGCAGTCACTACGATCTCGACGAAATTTTCGACTCGCTGAATATCCGCTTCTTCCATGGACTCATGGGGCGGCCGCAGCTCACCTGGAGCGAGCACTCCGCGCGCCGCCTGCTCGGCCACTACGACTCGGCACATAACACCATCATGATCAGCCGCATCTTCGACCGCCGCAATACCCCGCGCTATGCCGTCGAGTACCTCATGTACCACGAGATGCTCCACCTCCGGCATCCCGTAAAAGCGAAAAATGGACGCCGCTGCGTCCATTCCCGCGAGTTTCAGGAGGATGAAAAGCTCTTCCCCGAACTCGAATTAGCCAAAAAACATCTGAAGACGCTTTAGTGAAAAGCGTACCCGTTTTACGACTGTCGCTCAGTGCCGTGAATCGGTCTCAGATCCACGACCAACGGGAGTGGCCACGCGAAGCGGCTGCTCGGACGGCAAGCCCTTGCTCTTTGCCCACCAGATCAGCAGCACACCCGCAATCATTGACCCAATACTTGCCACCTGCGCATTGCTCATTCCGAAGTACAACTTCGGGTTGATGCGGATGAACTCCACCAGAAACCGCGCCAGTCCGGTCCACACCAAATATTCGCCCGTAAGCTGACCCAGCGGCTTGGGCCGCTCCGGAGCCCCACGCCGCCACAAGTACCACGCAATCAGCAGCGCCACAATCAGTTCATAAATCGGCGTCGGCTGCACACGGCAGTTCGAGGGCCAGCCGAATTCCGCGCACGTTCCCGCAGGTCCCGTCGTCGGCACCAGTCCATGTGGAAAAGCTATGCCCCAAGGCATCTTCGTCGGAATGCCGTAGTCGCCGTCGCCCGAAATAAGGCAGCCCATTCGCCCTACACCGTATCCGATCGTGGCAGATACCGTACACAAATCGAGCATCCGCAACTTGCCGAGTCCGTAAGCCCGCCCCTGCCACAGCAGCGCGGCAATGCCCAGCGCCAGCCCGCCGAACCATGCGAATCCCGCGCGCGAGAAAATCTCCGCAAACGGGTGCGCCATCAATAACTGCGGGGTCTCCAGCACATGCCACAGCTTGGCGCCAACCACGCCGGCAACGGTCGCAATCGCCACAATACTGATCGCGTCCGCGTCTAGCTTCCAGCGCTTGAAGTTCGCATACAGCGCCCATGCGGCGCACACTGCGGCAAACCACAGCAGGATGCCGAAGGTGCCGATCGTAAGACTGCCAATATGAATAAAGGGATACATGAGGAAGTGACTCCCTCAAGTATACGGGATGGACCTGGTATACGGGATGGACCTGGCTCGACCCGGAACCTATTTGCTACGCGCTCCCACAATCACCAGCCCCACGCCGGCAACCAGCACCACCGTGCTCACCACCGGAGAGATTGGATAGCTCCTCGTCTCTTTGTGCGTCACCTGAATGGGGCCCATGTCCACATCCTTCTTTTTATGTGTGAAGCTGACACCGCCAAACACAAATCCAAGAATTCCTATAGCAATCAGCACGATTCCAACTACCGTTGTCGCTTTCAATCGTGAGTCCTTCTTTCAATTGGAGTTTTGCTGCAACTCACCTTGGGATGCCCTCGGACATAGCGTGGATGTATACCAAGGCCCCATCCGGCCCAAACAAATTCCTGCAAATGCCTCAACCCTTGGCTATTATCAGCCCATGGTTGCCATCATTCCGCTCACCGCCGAGCACTGGGACGCGGTCCGCGCCATCTACCTCGAAGGCATCGCAACCGGCAATGCCACCTTCCAGCAGTCCGCACCCGAGTGGAATGCATGGCACAAGGGCCATCTGCCCAACTGCCGTCTGGTCGCTGTTCGCGATGGCGAAGTGCTCGGCTGGGCCGCGCTTACGTCCATCTCCAGCCGCTGCATCTATGCCGGAGTCGCCGAGGTCAGCGTCTACGTCGCCCAGTCGGCCCAACGGCAGGGTGCCGGCAAAGCGCTCCTCCTCGCCCTCATTGCTGAGGCCGAAGCTGCCGGTATCTGGACCCTTCAGGCCGGCATCTTCCCCGAAAACACAGCCAGTCTTGCCCTTCACGCCAAGGCCGGATTCCGCACCATAGGCACCCGCGAACGCCTCGGCGAAATGAACGGCCGCTGGCGCGACGTCGTCCTCCTTGAACGCCGCAGCAACACCGTCGGAATCTAGCCCGGTCGAGCACGCTCACCCCTCCGCATCACCGGCCATGAAATACTGGGCCATCCTGCGCCCAAACTGTCTTAGACTGGCGCTTACTATCTTTCTCAACAAAGGACATCCGCTTGCGGCGCTTCGCTCTCCTCACCCTCGCAATGCTCTTCTCGCCCCTGGCCTTTATGCACGCTCAGCGGATCGAGGTCACCATCCCCGCCGCCGCCGCACCCATCCACGGACACCTCGTCCTGGTGTTCGCCAAAAAGGACAACCCCCAGCCGCGCTTCCAGCTCAGCGAAAATTACCACACCGCGCAGGGCTTCGGCGTCGATGTCCCCGACCTCGCCCCGGGTCAAACCATCACCGTCGACGCAAAGACCTTCGGCAATCCCCTCCCCTCGCTCGACGACATCAAAGCCGGCGACTACTACGTGCAGGCCGTCTTCAACGTCTACCAGCAGTTCCACCTGGCCTCCGGCAAAACCCTCTGGTTGCCTCCCGACAAAGGCGAGGGCCAGCACTGGAACCGCAAGCCGGGAAACTTCTATAACAAGCCGGTCAAAATCCACTTCGACCCAAAATCCGGTGCCACCCTCCACATTGCGCTCGATCAGGTCATCCCACCGATCAAAGGCACAAACGAAGACCCTGAAGTCATCGCTGCCCAAAGCCCCGCCTCAAAGTGGCTCAAGTACATGCGCTTCCGCAGCCCCGCCCTCAGCAAGTTCTGGGGCCGCGACGTCTACCTCGGCGCATGGATACTCCTCCCCGACGGCTTCAGCGGGCACCCCAAAGCGCACTTCCCCGTTGTCGTCTATCAGGATCACTACCACCCCGGCTTCGGCCCGGTTCCATTTGTTACCTCCAGGCCCGACCCCAAGTCTCCCAACTACCACCGCGAACAGGCCGGGTACCGCTTCTTCCAGGACTGGACGTCGGGCCGCCTGCCCCGCGTCATCATGATTTACGTCCAGAACGCCAACCCCTACTATGACGACTCCTACGATGTTGACTCGGCCAACGTCGGCCCCTACGGGGCCGCCATCAACAAGGAGCTGATCCCGGCGATCGAGAAGAAGTATCGCGGCATCGGCCAGGGCTGGGCGCGCGCTACTTTTGGCGGATCAACCGGCGGCTGGGAAGCCTTCGCCACCCAGATCTTCTACCCCGACATGTACAACGGAGCCTGGGTCGCCTGCCCTGATCCCGTTGACTTCCACGCCTACCAGAACGTCGATCTCTACAAAGACACCAACGCCTTCCACCGACACGGTCCGTTCGCCACCATCCCCATTGCCGGCGACCGCAAGCCCGACGGCACCATCATTGCCAACATGCGTGGCGAATACGGCTACGAATACGTCCTCGGCACCCACGGCCGCTCTACCGATCAATGGGACATCTGGCAGGCTGTCTTCTCGCCCGCCGGCCCCGACGGCTACCCCGCCGAGGTCATCGATCCGCTCACCGGCGACATCAACAAATCCGTCGTCGCCTACTGGCACAAGCACTACGACCTCTCCGCCATTCTCAAACGCGACTGGCCCACACTCGGCCCCAAGCTTGAAGGCAAACTCCACTTCGCCGTCGGCGACGGAGACACCTACTTCCTCAACAACGCCGTCCACCTGTTGCAAAAGCAGCTTGAGGCGACCAGCCATCCCCACTCCGACGCGACCTTCCAGTACGGCCCCGGCATGCCCCACTGCTACACCGGCGGCCCATCCGAATACACCATGCAGCAGAACAGCGCCGACTGGGCCCAGCGCGTCCTGCCTCAAATGACAAAACACATGCTCGCCACCGCCCCACCCGGAGCCGACACGACTTCCTGGCGCTACTGAACCATGCGTGGCGCGCGGTCAGGGGAGTCGCTGGCCGCCAGCAGCTCCCCTGTTCCGTCAAACCTTCCCCTTTTCACACCCTGTCGCGATATTCTTAATCTGTGACCCACGCGAACGCTCATAAAGATTTCCCCATTCTGTTCAGCACCGAACAGATCGCTCAGCGTACCGCCGAGATTGGTCGCCAGATTGACACCGACTTCACCGGCCAGAGCGTCGTCCTCGTCGGAGTCCTCAAGGGCGCGGCCATCTTTCTCGCCGATCTCTCCCGCAGCATCACCATCGACTGCACCTTTGACTTCGTCGCCGTCTCCAGCTACGGCAAAGGCCAGCGCAGCAGCGGGGCCGTCAAGCTCATCAAGGACCTCGACCAGCCCATCGAAGGCAAGAACATCATCATTGTCGAGGACATCCTCGACACCGGGCTCACGCTGTCTTTCCTGCGCAAGCTCCTGCTCCAGCACAGGCCCAAAACCCTTAAGGTCGCCGCCCTGCTCGACAAGCCCTCGCGCCGCCTTGAGAAGATTGACGCCGACTACACCGGCTTCGTCATCCCCAACCACTTCGTCATCGGCTACGGCATGGACTACGCCGAGCGCTTCCGCAATGTGCCCGACATTCGCCTTATGCCTGCCGATTACCCTGAATGATCCTGCGCACCAGAAAAGCAGGCGCGAAAGGAGCTGCCAGCCCGTGACTATCCCCACCTTGGAAGAAACCGTTTCCGAACCTCAGAACTCGCCCTATGACGCGGCTGCTTTTTCCGCTGCGGCGCTTGCCAACCGCCGTTCGCTCGCCGCCGTCATCGACCATACCCTGCTCAAGCCGGAAGCCAGCCGCTCTCAGGTGCTCAAGCTTTGCGCCGAAGCCGCCCAATACGGCTTTGCCTGCGCCATGGTCAATCCGGCATGGGTTGCAACGGCATACTCCGCCCTCGCCGGAACCGGCATTCCCGTCGGCGTCGTCATCGGTTTCCCTCTCGGAGCCGGCCTGACCACCACCAAGCGCAACGAGGCTGAGGCCATGCTGTGCCTTGGCGCCCGTGAGCTGGACATGGTCCTGAACGTCGGACTGCTCAAGTCCGGAGAAAACGCCCTCCTCGAAGCCGACATCCGCGGTGTGGTCGAGGTTGCGCGCGACTCCGGAGCCATTGTTAAAGTCATCCTCGAAACCTGCCTGCTCAGCCTTGAGGAAAAGCTCCTCGCTTCCGAGCTGGCCTGTTCTGCCGGCGTTGACTTCATCAAAACCAGCACCGGATTCTCCACCGGCGGCGCAACCCCGGGTGATGTCTCGCTCATGCGTGGTGTGGTTGGAACGCGCTGCGGTGTCAAGGCTTCCGGCGGCATCCGCACCCTCGACACCGTACGCGCCATGCTCGAAGCCGGAGCCAGCCGCATCGGCGCCAGCGCCAGTGTCGCCATCGTTGAGGCGCTGGACTCCAGCAGTCAGTAAATAGCCTGCGCGATTCCCGCGCAGCTCTTGCAATAGGAAGTAATATTAAAATCACCGATTTCGACAGCCTTTCCAGCGTGCAGTGCAACCGTCTGGAAGGCATATCCCTTGATGACCTGTGAGCGACGAAACCAACCCAACCAACGGACCGCAAGAAGGATTTGAGGGAGACTATCGCCCCTCAGCGCCTGGAGGCTCCGCCTTGTCGGACGCAACGCCGCAAATCCGCGTAGACCCCATCCAGATCCAGTTCCTTTCCCGGCTCGCGGACACGCTTAACACCACGCTCGACCTGCAGACCCTGCTCAAGCGCACCGCCGACCTGGTCCGTGCGGTCATCGATTACCGCATCTTTGCCATTCTTCTCATCAACGACCGCACCAACGACCTCCGCATGCGCTTCCAGATCGGGCACACCGCGGAGATCGAGCGTATGCGCATCAAGATGGGTCAGGGAGTCGTCGGCCAGGTCGCCCAGGAGCGCCACGCCATTCTCGTCAACGATGCCTCGAAGGCTGAAAATTACATCAACGCGAACCCTCAGGTACAGTCCGAGCTGGCCCTCCCGCTCATTGTTAAAAACCGCCTGATCGGCGTCATCGACATTCAGTCGGAACAGCTCGAGTACTTCAAGCCCGAGCATCAGCGGCTTCTCGAGCTCACCGCATCGCGCATCGGCCAGGCCATTGAAAACGCCCGCCTCTACACACGCGTGGCGCGACAGGCACAGACCCTCGAAGTACTCAATGAGATCAGCCGCGAGCTGACCTCCATTCTTGACCCCGACGAGTTGCTCGTGCGCATCAGCCAGCTTTTGCGCCGCTTCATCGACTTCCAGATGTTCTCCATTTGGCTGGTCAACGAGCACGAGCGTGTGCTTGAGAACCGCTTCTCGCTGCGCTTTGGTGAGCGCTTCTACCCCGAGCACATCCTCCCGCTCGACCACGGCCTGGTTGGTGCAGCCATCGCATCGCATCGCCCGGTGCGCGTCTCCGACGTCCGCAAGGACACACGCTACATCATGGTCAACCCCGAGGCCCGCTCAGAGATGGCCGTCCCGCTCATCTACAAGGGCAAGGTCATCGGCGTCCTCGACATTGAGCACACCCGCGCTCACTACTTCAACGAGGACCACGAGCGGGCCCTCACCACCCTCGCCGCGCAAGTCGCCATCTCCATCGAAAATGCGCGCCTCTACCAGCGCGTCACGCAACAGGAGCAGCGGCTGGAGCATGATCTCACTATGGCCCGCGAGGTCCAGCTTCGCCTGCTGCCCTCGGTCAAGCCCAGGCACGTGCAAGCCGAGTTTTCCGCGCGCTTCGTCCCCGCGCGCTCCATCGGCGGCGACCTCTACGACCTCATCCAGTACGACCCCAATCGTTCCGCCATTGTGCTCGGCGATGTCAGCGGCAAGGCCACGCCTGCCGCCCTCTACGCCGCGCTGGTCAGCGGAATCATGCGCTCCGCCGCCAGCCAGTCGCTCTCGCCCTCGGCCATGCTCAAGCTTCTCAATGACTCGCTCCAGGAGCGCAAGGTCGATTCGCAGTATGTCGTCATGCTCTACTCCGTCTGGAACGACGACAACCGCACCCTCCAGATCGCCAACGCCGGAGCCAGTCAGCCCCTTATCTGCCGCAGCGGCGAAGTCGAAACCATTCGAGCCGAAGGATTCCCCCTCGGCCTCTTCCCCGGCGTCGAATACGAAGAATTTTCCCTCTCCACCCAGCCCGGCGACTCCATCATCTTCTTCAGCGACGGCATCACCGACGCACAGAACGACGCCGAAGAACTCTTCGGCGATGAGCGCCTCAAAGCCGTAGTTCAAAAGAACCACCAGAAGTCAGCATCAAAAATCGCCGACGCCATCCTTGCCGAAGTCTCAAAATTTCAGGCCGGCCACGAGCGCTTCGACGACGAAACCGTCGTCGTGCTCAAGGTGCTTTAGGATAAAGAGAGAGCATCTCGCAACAATTTTCCGGAGCCACTCCCTTTGTCACTGACTGAATCCTCCACCGAACGCATCATCGCGCCCGCCCGCAACGTCCTCGGCAGCGTACGCCTGCCTGGCGACAAGAGCATCTCGCACCGTTATGCCCTGCTCGGCGGACTCGCCCACGGCACCACACGCCTCACCAACTTCTCCACCGGAGCCGATTGCGCCAGCAGCCTGGCCTGCGTAGAAGCGCTCGGCGCAAAGGTCACCCGTACGGAAGATTCGATCGAGATTGAAGGCGTCGCCGGCACCTTCCATCCAACCGGCAAGCCTCTCGACTGCGGCAACTCCGGCTCCACCATGCGCATGCTCTCCGGGCTGCTCGCACCGCAGCAGGGCAGCTTCACCCTTATCGGCGACGCGTCCCTCAGCCGCCGCCCCATGGAGCGCATTCGCAAGCCGCTCGCGCAGATGGGCGCACGCATCGACCTCACCGAAGGCCACGCGCCCCTCACCATCCACGGCGCAAAACTCAACGTCATCGACTACACCACGCCCGTACCCAGCGCGCAGGTCAAGAGCGCCGTACTCTTCGCCGGACTCCAGACCCCCGGCGTCACCACCGTCCGCGAAGTCGTCCGCACCCGCGACCACAGCGAACTGGCGCTGCGCGGCTTCGGCGCGGAAGTCACCCGCACGCTCGACTCGGTTTCCATCAGCGGCCCGCAACAGTTGCAGGCCATTCAGGCTGCCGTCCCCGGAGACATCTCATCCGCTGCTTTCTTCCTCTGCGCCGCCGCGCTCTTCCCTGAATCCAACCTCATCTTCGATGGGCTCGGCCTCAATCCCACACGCGCCACGCTTCTCGATGTCCTCACCGCGCTCGGCGCTCACATCGGCGTTCTCAATCTGGAAGAAAAAAACGGCGAACTGGTTGGAACCGTGCAGGTCAACGCGCCGCGCGACGGCCTGACTGGAACCACCATCTCCGGCGCGCTCGCCGCTCAGCTCATTGACGAGTTGCCCGTGCTCGCCGCCATCGGCCCCTACACCAGGAATGGCATCCGCATTCGTGACGCCAAGGAACTGCGCGTCAAGGAATCTGATCGCATCGCGCTGGTTGCGGAAAACCTCCGCGCCATGGGCGCTGAAGTGACCGAATTTGAAGATGGCCTCGACGTACCGGGCGGCCAGCAACTCCACGCCGCTGAAATCAACTCCGGCGGAGACCACCGTATCGCCATGGCCTTCTCTGTCGCTGCTCTCCGGGCCACTGGACAAACCCTGATCCGCGGCGCAGAGTCCGCCGCCATTTCCTTCCCGGAGTTCTTTGATCTGCTCGATCAGGTCACGGAACGCTAAATAACGAGCACCAAAAAGCCCCGCCGCCATCGTTGGCGCGGGGCTTTCCTCGCTAAAAACAACCCTCAGTTCCCCGACGTATTCACCGGCGCGGGCGCGTTCTTCGGCGTTGCGATATACCCGCTGACCGTGTTGTGGCCAATGGCGTTCACCACCAGCTCATACAGATAGTTGTTCTTGCCCGTATAGAACTGGATCGGCTCATTCAGGTTGCGGTTCTTCTTTTCAATCTTCCGGTCGTCAGAAAACACATACAGCGTGTAGCGATTATGCTTGGAGTCGGCCTTCTTCAGCTCCAGGCTCACCGTCGATACCGGCCTACGATGTCCCTTGCGCAGCGTGAACTGGTAGTAGTTGCGGTCGCCCCTGTGCTTCAGATAATCGAGCTGCTTCTGGTTCGTCGCAATCAGTCCACCTTCCACTCCCAGGTCGCCCTTCATGTTCTGCATCTGGGCTTCGTCCACCTTGATCTCGTTCTGCGTATTGCTCAGGTCTGTCTTTACGCCGCCCACGTCGGTCTTCACGCCGGAGACATCATTCGACACTGAGCTGATCTTCTGCTGCGTCGCCTGGTGCTCACTCTCAAAGTGCTTCTCGGCCGCCTGCTGTTGGTTCAGCAGATCCTGGGCTCTTTTTTCGAGCTGCTCCTGTGTAATTCCAAGCTTGTGACCCAGCGTCTCACTGGTCACCTTCAGCCGTGCATTCGTCTCGTCCAGTGTCTGCGCCAGCTTCTGGTTCTGCTGCTGCGTCTGTGACAACTGCATCTCAGCATGGGTCAGCCGCCCGGAGAGGTGGTAGGTCCAGCCCAGTCCTGCAATCGTGGCCAGCACCGCCAGGGCCAGCAACCCCAGAAACAACCCCGAAAAACTCCGCTGCTCACCCATTCCACCGGCACGTTCGCCCATTTTCTGCTTCCCTCTCCTGTTTGGGAGTGTCTGCCCGAGAGTATTGCATTTCCCTCCGGGGTGTCAGCACAAAAATTTCCAGCCCAGGCTTTTAGTGTCTCCCAACACATCGCACACTGCTGCATCAACTTACAATAGGTCCATGCCAACGAAAGATGTAGCAATTGCAGGCGCCGGAATCATCGGCCTGAGCGCCGCATTGGAACTCGCCTTAGCCGGCGCGCATGTCACCGTATTCGAGCGTGGCCTCGCCATGCATGAGTCGTCCTGGGCCGCTGCGGGGATGCTCGCCCCCATCGACCCCGGAAATCCCCCGGAACTGCGCGCGCTTTCTGCATTCAGCTTCCAACTCTATCCGGAATTTCTGACCACGATTGAACGTCTCTCCGGGAAACACGTTCCCATTCTGGCCACAAAAACCCTCGAGGGCGTGCAGGAACTCCCTCCGAATGCGCACCAACTTAGCGCGGAAACCATCCAGGCTCTGGCGCCGGGTCTCCAGGTCAGCGGCCTCAAGTTCTACCTGCTCGAAGAAATGTGCTTCGATCCGCGTGCCCTGGGTGAAGCTCTCATTTTGGCCGTCAAACAGGCAGGAGTCACTCTTCTCGAACAAACCGCCGTCCTCGCGGTCGAGTCCCGCTCCGATGCAATCCACATTCACACCACCGCCGGTGACTTCGTGGCCAATGAATTCATCAACGCTTGCGGTGCCTGGGCCTCCGACCTGTCCGGTATTCCCATCGCCCCGCGCAAAGGCCAGCTTCTGCTTACGCAGCACCCACATCTCTATGCAGACCAGCATCTGACCGCGGTCATACGCATCCCTCGCCTCTACCTCATCCCGCGCCCGCAGCAGTGTGTGCTGATCGGATCAACGATCGAAGACACTGGTTTTGACCAGAGCGTTGACTCCACGACCATCGCATCCTTGCACGCCAGGGCGGCAGAGCTGTGGCCCCCGGAACAGGACGCTCAGATTATCGACTCCTGGGCCGGACTTCGCCCTGCATCCCCTGACTCCTTGCCGGTCATCGGCGCAAAGGAACCCCATCACTGGCTCGCGCTTGGACATTTCCGTAACGGAATCCTGCTCGCACCAGGCACCGCGCGCCTGTTGCGCCAGATGGTCCTCAACGAACCGCTCAGCGCGGACTTGCATCACTTTGCTCCCCAGCGGTTCGGCGCAACGCACGCCTGATGCCCAGATTTAGCCTTTTTTTGTAACGCCCTACGTCTACATACCAGTGTGATTGGGGTCATCGCACCCGTGTGATTTGGGTCATCGCATGACAACGGCCGTCGCACTACGTTATAAAAAAGTGTTGACCTTTTTTCCCCGCGAGAGCCACTTGCAGGCTCAAAAATGGCGCCACTGGCGGGTTGCGGACACAGCCGCAGAAACAGCACCACACAAAACAGTTCGGAGGATCGAGTAAAAATATGGCGACTGCGGTAGCTTCAAAAGGACTTGAGGGCGTTGTTGCAACCAACTCCAGCATCTGCTGGATCGACGGCGATGCCGGTGTACTTGCCTATCGTGGGATCGATATTCACGAACTGGCATCGAAGTCCACCTTTGAGGAAACCATCTACCTCCTCTGGCACGGTAAATTGCCCAATAAGGCCGAGCTGGCCGACTTCTCATCCAAATTCACCGCCGCCCGCAAGCTTCCCCCACAGATCATCGACCTTCTCAAGTCCTTCCCAAAGCAGGCCACCCCCATGGAGGTTCTGCGTACCGCTGTTTCCGCGCTTAGTTTCTACGATCCCAATGAGAAGGCCGTCGATCACGACTCGAATGTCCGCAAGGCCTTCGATCTGACCGCACAAATTCCCATGCTGGCCGCGGCCTTTGACCGCATCCGCAAGGGAAAGCCCGTCGTTGAGCCTGACCTGTCGCTCTCCCACGCCGGCAACTTCCTCTGGATGCTCACCGGCGAAAAGCCCTCCGAGACCGCGACCCACGCCTTTGATGTTGCGCTCATCCTGCACGCCGACCACGAACTCAACGCCTCCACCTTTGCCGCCCGCGTCATCGCCGCCACGCTCTCTGACATCCACTCCGCCATCACCGGAGCCATCGGTGCCCTCAAGGGCCCTCTCCACGGCGGCGCGAACGAAGCCGTGATGCGCATGCTCTACGCCATCGACAAAGAAGGGGCTGATCCGGTCGAATTCGTCCGCCAGATGCTGGAGCAGAAGAAGAAGGTTTCCGGCTTCGGTCACCGCGTCTATCGCACCGAGGATCCGCGCGCTACGCACCTGCGCAAAATGTCCGAGGACCTCAGCCGCGCATCAGGCACCATCAAGTGGTTCGACATGTCACGCAAAATCGAGCTCTTCATCAACGCGGAAAAGAAACTCAATGCCAACGTCGACTTCTACTCCGCCTCCACCTACACCACGCTCGGCATCGACCTCGATCTCTTTACTCCCATATTTGCCATCAGCCGCATCGCCGGCTGGTCGGCCCACGTTATCGAGCAGCTCGATGACAATCGCCTTATCCGGCCCCGCGCGGAATACGTCGGCCCCGCCTACCCGTCGAAGTACGTCCCCATCGAGAGCCGTTAGAGCTTTCCTGAGCAAAAGATCAGGGGATGGGCCTTGGCCCATCCCCTTTTTCCTGATGCGATGCTACCGAATGCCTACAACGGTGTAAGAAAATACGATTCAACTGAATGCGCAATCGACTCCTCGTCGATGATCGCCGCTCTTCCCTCGTACTTCGCCGCCCAGCAAATCTGGCTCAAAATGTCGCGCGGGTAGCAGGGCCGCAAAGGCTCCTTCAGCGTCTCGCGGATGTAGGCCGCAAGATTCACGACAACATTGGGATCATAGTCCAGACCCAGGTCATCCGCATTGCGACGAAAGATTTCGCAGAACTGCTCATTGGAAACCGCGTCAATCTTGATCTTGGTCTGGATTCGGCGCAGGTATGCGTCTTCCAAAACCTCCGCAGGATTCAGGTTGGTTGAAAACACCACCATCACCTCAAACGGAATCTCAATTGTCTTGCCGCCGCTCAGCGTCAGAAAGTCGATTCTGCGATCCAACGGCACAACCCAGCGGTTCAGCAAGGCTTCTGGCTGGATGCGTTGCCGCCCGAAGTCATCAATGATCAGCAGCCCATTGTTGGCCTTCATCTGTAGCGGACCGGTATAGTACTTCGACACTGGACTGAACTGCATGTCCAGCATTTCAATCGTCAACTCGCCGCCCACCATCACGGCAGGCCGCTTGCAAAGCACCCAGCGCCCGTCACACAGGGGTTGGCGCTCCACACGTTTATGGACCAGCGGGTCGTAAACCGTAATAATCTGGCCTTCCATCTCAACCGCATGTGGAATCCAGACCTGATCTTCTGCCACCACGCGCGATAAGGTTTCGGCGATCGTCGTCTTCCCGGTGCCGGTAGGCCCATACAGAAATACAGAGGAACCAGAATTCAACGCGGTCCCCAGCTTCCAGAGCGTCGTATCATCGATGACCATGTGCGAAAACGCACGGTGCACACTCTCCGGCCGCACCTCCACGTTACGCACGCTCTGCTGCCGCACTTTTTCTGTGTAGCTCTGCATGGAGATCGGCGCCGGCCCGGAATATTGGTTCATGCTTAGAAGTTCCAGCGCGCGCAACCGCCCCTGCGACGTAATCGCAATGGTCGGGATATTGCCCACAAGACCAGTCACCTGACAGAACAACTCCGCGCGAAGCCGCTCAAATAGCTCCTGAATCACCTCAATGCTCAACCGCATCTGCTTTGACAACTCAAAGAGCGAAAAGGGGCCGGTAAGGTACAGAATCTTGAGCGCCAGCGCTTCCAGGTTCGCCTTGCGGATCCCGGTCTCCTCGACGGAGCGCGGTTCGCGCGGTATGCCGGCGCTGCCCAGATGCCTGAGTGGTGTATTCGAAGAAATAGTTGATATTTCAGCCAACATAATCGTATGTAGAAATTTTCACATAGGTACTACGTTACGTGCCACCTGAACTTAAGAGAGTTTCCCTAGGGGGGTATACTCCTACGCAATATCGTTCATTACGGTATAAACCGAACAAATCCGCGCAAAGTCAACCGCAGATCTGGCAGCACATGCCAAACAGCTTCCAGGAAGGCTGCCTTATGCTTGGATGCATCCAAACCGCATCCACACCGCAACATATGCCGTTCCTCTCCGTAAGCAACATAATTTCGCTACACCACCCGGAACGCTCTTTCCCTATATCTTTACAAAATTCTCACAAATTGCCTGGTGCTCAGTCAGGATAAACTTGAATCATGCTACGCATATACATGGACGCCAACGCCACAACCCCTCTCCTCCCCGAGGTCTTTGAGGCTATGCGCCCGTGGCTGCTCGAAAGCTTTGGCAATGCTTCCTCCATCCATCAGCCCGGCCAGCAGGCCCGCGCTGCCGTGGAGCGCGCCCGTTCCAGCGTCGCCCGCATGCTCAACTGCCGCGAGTCAGAGGTCGTCTTCACCTCTGGCGGCACCGAGAGCGACAACCTGGCTGTCTTTGGTCTCGTCCAGCCAGGTGACCACGTCATTACTTCGTCGATTGAACACCATGCTGTCCTGCACGCCGTTGAGCATCTCACCGCGCGGGGCATTGATGTTACCTTCCTGCCCGTCTCGACCGGCTGCCGTGTCGATCCCGATGAAGTCCGCCGCGCTCTGCGCCCTAATACCCGCCTCATCAGCATCATGATGGCCAACAATGAGACCGGCGTCATCCAGCCCGTCGAAGAGATCGGCCGCATCGCCCGGGAGGCCGACGTCTGGTTCCACACCGATGCTGTACAGGCGGCCGCCAAGATTCCCACCGATGTCCAGGCGATTGGCTGCGATTTGCTCAGCCTCTCCGGACACAAGTTCCATGCTCCGCAAGGAACCGGGGTACTTTACGTGCGCCGCGGAACCCAGCTTGAGCCTCTCTTCTTTGGTGGTGCGCATGAGCGCCAGCGCCGCGCCGGAACCGAAAATGTTGCCGGGATTGTCGGCCTCGGCAAGGCGGCAGAAATCGCAACCGAGTCTGCCTCAAACGGCCCCCTTGACCGTCTCGCCGAGATGCGCAACCATCTGGAAAACGGCATCCTGTCCCGCATCGAAGGCACGGGCATAAACGGGACCGGCCAGCCGCGCGTCCCCAACACCACGAACATCTACTTCAGCCATCTTGAGGGCGAGGCACTGGTGATTGCCCTGGACCTTAAGGGAATCGCCGTCTCCGGCGGCTCCGCCTGTGCCTCCGGCGCCAGTGAGCCCTCCCACGTCCTCACCGCCATGGGTCTGCCACCCGAGCGCGCCCGTGCCAGCCTGCGCTTCAGCCTCACCAAGCTCAACACCCAGCAGGATATCGACGAGGCTCTCAAGATTATCCCGGCTGCGGTCAGCCGCCTCCGCGAGCTCGCCCCCATCAACGCCGGAACCCTCGGCTGATCCGCCCGCCGTCTCGCTCCTGCGAACCCCTGTATGGGTTGCCCCACCTGTCATACTGGTAGCAGGGAGTATGACCACCCATTGCAACAACACGATCGCCGTGGCCATGTCTGGAGGAGTCGACTCCTCCACCGTCGCGGCCATGCTCAAGGACCAGGACTACGACCTCGTCGGCCTCACCCTCCAGCTCTGGAACCAGCGCCGCCTGGCCAGCCACCATGGCATGCCCGAGCAGGTGCAGGGGCGCTGTTGCTCCATTGACGATGTCTACGACGCGCGCCGTGTCGCCGAGACCCTCGACATCCCCTACTACTTGATCAACGAGCAGGAACGCTTTGAGCGTGACGTTGTCCGGCCCTTCGTCTCAGAGTACCTCGCCGGACGCACCCCCATTCCCTGCTCGCTCTGCAACAACCACCTCAAGTTCGACCAGCTCCTCGTGCGCGCCCGCCAGATCGGTGCCGACCGCATCGCCACCGGCCACTACGCCCGCAACCACTACGACCCCGCACGCGGCCGCTGGATCCTCAGCCGCCCCGCCGACACCTCCAAGGACCAGACCTATTTCCTCTTTGGCCTTACGCAGGACCAGCTCTCCCGCACCCTGTTCCCGCTCGGCAACTACCACAAGCCGGACGTCCGGGCCATCGCGGCAAACCACGGCCTCACCCTTGCCGCCAAGCCCGACTCGCAGGAGATATGCTTCATCCCCGGCGGCGACTATAAGCAGTTCCTTGATGCCTATCTCGAGGAGCAGGGCGAGACCATCCCGGACACCGCCGGAGAGCTTGTCACCACGACGGGAGAAGTCCTGGGCAGCCACTCCGGCATCCACAACTTCACCATCGGCCAGCGCAAGGGACTCGGCGTATCCTCGCCAAATCCGCTCTACGTTCTGCAAATCGACAATGATAGCCATCGAGTCACGGTCGGTTCAGGCAGCGAGGCCACCTCACCCGTTGTGCGCACCCGTGATCTTAACTGGATTTCCATTCCACAGCTCAACGGCGAAATGCGCGTCCGCGTCAAGATCCGGCATCGCCACGAGCCTGCGCCCGCGACTCTGCGTATGGTGGCAAGTGATTCAGCGGAGGCCGTCTTCGACGAGCCGCAGCGCGCCGTTACGCCCGGACAGGCTGCCGTTTTCTATGATGAGGGTGAAGTTGTGGGCGGCGGCTGGATCCTCTGATCGACGGGCGCACCGCAAATATCCGCTATCCGCCGCTATCAAGCCTGGATCAGGCCTGCTTTTGCTCTGCCTTGGCAGAAGACTTTTCCGAAGGTGATTTCGTTGGCGCTTTAGCCGCAGCAGGTTGCCCGGCCGCAACCGCTTCTACTTCCATGGCTTCTGCAACCGGTGCCTCTACGCTCGATGTAGAGTCGATGGTTTTTCTGCTTCCCATCAACACCTCTACGCCGGCCTTCAGTCCGCGCAGAATACCAGTCACCCGACGTGCCGGCAGGGCGATCGCCAGGTCAATCGCCCGCGATGCCTGGCCCAGCGCATTGAACGTCGCCGTCACCATGTCGTCCACGCGGTTGATCTGCACATTCGTCTTGTCCAGCAGAGACTCAACTGTGGCGTTCACATGGTTCGCCTGCCTGCGAAGCACTTCGCTCACTTCGTTTAGATTGCTGGTTGCAGTTTTCAGTTTGGGAGACACATCGTCCAACAGACTCTGTGCCGAATCAAGGGTCGGCAGAACCTTGGTCTTTACCTCATCCAGTGTCGCTTGCAGCTTGCCCGACGAACGCCGGATGGCAATATATATCGCAACCAACACGAACGCCTGCAACAGCACACCTACGGCCATCACAGCTGTAAAAATAATGTAGTAGGTTGGTGATAACGCGTGCATCCGCCCCCCTAACTGCAGATTGCGTGTGAGCAGGACTATGCCTGCACCGGCGGCTCCCCGGTCGTTCCGGTCGAAGATTCCTGATAGGCTTCCTTACCCGCCTCGACTGCCGCTGAAACCTTGTCCGACTGCTCATTCACAAAGTGACGGCCCCGGTTTACAAACTCTTCCCACTGCGTGCGGCCCTTGTCCATATAATCCTTGCTGCGGTCAACGTACTGGTTGACCTGGTCCGCAGCATCGCGGGAGCGCTGGCGAAGATACTCCGTGCCCTCGCGAGCCCCGACCGCCAAATCCTGACGCGTATCCTTGCCAGGCTTTGGTGCAAACAGCACACCAAGAATCGCCCCGGCTCCCAAGCCCGCCAGGAACCAGCTGAAACCGTTTGAACCCTGTTGATCAGACATAATTTGTATTCTCCTCCGCCAAAAATCCGGATACTAACAAACAACCAGCATACCAGTAATCCGGCAACTCTTTAATTTTCTAGTCACATGGATGCTGGAATAGGCTGCCGTGCTGCCAGACAGCGTGAATCAACCCCCTGGTGAATCACTTCTGCGCCGTCCGCGGCCATCTGGCCTCGACCATCGTCGAAATCCCACCCCGCGGACGGAAATCACCGGTCACATGTGCCCACACCGGATCGCAAGCCTTCACCACGTCCTCCAGTATCTGGTTCACAATATTTTCCTGGAAAATCCCCAGATTCCGGTAGCTGAACAGATATTCCTTCCAGGACTTAAGCTCCAGACAGCGCTCGCGCGGCATATAGCGCAGCTTGATCACCCCGAAATCGGGCAATCCGGTCTTTGGACACACAGAAGTAAACTCCGGGTCGTCAATCAAAATCTCATACGATGGAAACTGGTTCGGCCAGGTCTCAATTGCCGGAAACTTAAAGTCCAGGCCTGCTTTTGCGTGTTCATCGGTGTAACGTGAGTCTGCTGCCATGCCTTTATTTCACCATAGTGTTTCTATTCAAAGTCCTGATTACCCAGGGTGGGCCTAAATTTTTGACGCAAAAGCCTATCCGGATGAGTCTTATATATTTATAAGCACGAACGGGAATTCACAAAAACCTGCATGCCTACGAAGAAAAATCGAATGCGCCCTCGCTGGATATGGCTTTCCGCAGCCATCGGGCTGATTGTCATCTTTTATTTAGTGCGGATGGCCACACGGACCCACGTTCCCGTGCGGGTCGCGCCTGTGGTGCGTAGCGTGCTCAAGAGCACCATCCCAACCAACGGCAAGGTCGAGCCACAGCAGCAGGCCAACTTTGAGGCCCACGCGCCTTTCCCCGGCATTGTGAAGAATATCTACGTCCACGCGGGCGAGCAGGTTAAGAAAGGCCGCCTTCTGCTGACCATGGACGACACTGGCGCCCGTGCCCGTCTGGCCACCGCACTGGCCGCGCTGCGCAACGCGCAGGATAACTACACCACACTGCTCCACGGCGGCACCCAGCAGCAGCGCATTGCCTTGCAGGGAGACATCACCAAGGCCCGCCTCGACCACACTCAGGCACAGCAAAATCTTTCTGCCCTTCAAAAGCTTCAAGCCACCGGAGCAGCTTCTCCCAGCGAAGTGGCCTCCGCGAAGCAGCGGCTGCAGATGGACGACGCCTCGCTTTCGGTCCTCGAACAGCGGCAGTCAAAGCCCTATGACACAGCCGACCTCAACCGCGCCAAAGCGGCTGTGGAAGACGCCCAGGCCGGCTACCAGGCCGCGCAGCAGGGCCTCAGTCAGGCCAATGTCCGTGCCCCCTTTGCCGGGACCGTCTACCTCATCCCCGTTTCTCAAACCGAGTACGTCCAGCAGGGCGATCTTCTGCTGAGGATGGCCGACTTGAGCAAAATGCAGGTGCGCGCCTATTTCGATGAGCCCGAGATCGGCAAGCTCCGTGTGGGGCAGCCGGTCACGATTAAATGGGATGCGGAACGCGGCGAGCTATGGCATGGCGAGATCACTCGTGTGCCATCCACCATCATCCGGTACACCACCCGGAACGTCGGCGAGGTTTTGATTAAGATTGACGACGCCAACAACCATCTTCTGCCCAACACCAATGTGCTTGTAACCGCGCTGATCGCCAACACCCCCGACGCCCTCAACATACCGCGTGAAGCGCTCCATTCCGAGGGCGGCCAACCCTACGTCTACGTCGTATCCGGAGGCTATCTGCACCGCACGCCTGTCGTCGTCGGCAATATCAACCTCACCCAGGTGCAAATTCTTAAGGGCCTGAAGCAGGGCCAGACTGTGGCTCTGGGCAGCACCAATGGAGAATCCATCGGCGACGGCATACCGATCACCGAGGTCAGATAACAGAGTGATTTTTCGCAGCAAAAACTACGCAACCTTTGCCGCGGCTTGCCTGCTGTCCGTCGCATGCGCCCTACCCGCGTTTGCTGCCGCTCCCAGCGGCCTCGTGTCCGCGCGCACAGCCTTTAGCAGCGGCCGCGCCGATGAAGCCCTGCGCGCGCTCGGCTCCGCCATCGGACAAAACTCCGCCAATGCTGAAGCATGGAACCTTCGCTGCCGTGTCTATCTCGCGCAGAAACGCTGGAACGACGCCGTAAGCTCCTGCAGTCGTGCCGTGCAACTGGCGCCCGGCAGCAGCATGTATCACCTCTGGCTGGGTCGCGCCTATGGCGAAAAGGCCAGCCGGGCCAGCATCTTTAACGCGTATCAAACCGCCAGGCTTACCCATGCGGAGTTCGAAACCGCAGTCGCGCTCGATGGCAGCAATCCCGAGGCCCTGTCCGACCTTGGCGAATACTACGTGGACGCTCCCGGCTTTCTCGGCGGCAGCTACAGCCAGGCTGCCGTTCTCGCCAGGCGTCTCGATTCCATCAATCGCGAGCGCGCCTGCGAACTGCGCGCCCACCTCGCGGAGTCACAAAAGGATTACGCTACCGCTGAACAGAATTGGCATACAAGGATTGCCGTGTCCCAGCCGTCACCTGAAGCCACCGCACAGGCCTGGATGGACCTCGGCAGCTACTACCTCCGGCGCGGACGCTGGAATGAGATGCTCGTAGCGCTCAAGAACGGTGCCGCGGCCGACACCCAGCACGGCCCCGCCCTCGTCGACGGTGCATCCACGCTCATCAAGGCGGGCCGCGAACCGCAGCTGGCGGCGCAATGGTTGCGCGAGTATTTAAACGGAAAGGCTCTCAGTGCAGATGCTCCGGCCTTTGCGGTTCATGCGGAACTTGGCAAGCTGTTAAGAACACAGGGCGACCTGCCTGCGGCGAATCGTGAGTTCGCCGCCGCAAATGCGCTCAGCGCCAACTACGCCACGATGCTGGCCGGCAATAATGGAGAGTGAGCGAACC
Organism: Acidobacteriaceae bacterium; assembly: GCA_035532055.1. Lineage (GTDB taxonomy): Bacteria > Acidobacteriota > Terriglobia > Terriglobales > Acidobacteriaceae > Silvibacterium. Next base: position 230,950 of record DATKRT010000030.1, read on the forward strand.
TCCACCATGACTGGACCCTTTTTGAGAATTCGACTCCTGGGCTGGCTGGGCGCTGGACTGATCGCATCGCTGATGGCCGCATCGGCTGCGGCGCAGATCTCCCTCTCCTCAACGGTCGCGCTGGCGCTTCAGAACAGCAATTCCATCAAACTTGCTGCCGTGAACGTCCAACGGGCCACCGCGGGCCTCGCCGAGACGAAGGATGTCTATATCCCCAGCTTTGTCGCCGGCGCAAATCCCGGCCCTCCATCCATCGGATATCCGCTCGGCGAACCTTCGCTCTTCAATGTCCAGACGCATTCCCTCGTCTACTCGTTTTCCCAGCCGGATTACATACGTGCAGCCCACGCCGCTCTTAAGTCAGCAAAACTGAAGCTGAGGGACGAGCGCGATCAGGTGACCCTCGAGTGTGCACTTGCCTATGTCCAGCTCAATACCGATCTGCTGGAGATGGATTCCCTTGACCTGGAAAAGGCCGACGCTGACCAGCTTGTTTCCATTGAACAGCAGCGCGTCGCCGCCGGAGTGGACAGCCGGATGGATCTGACCAAGGCCCGGATCACCTCCTCCCAGATCGACATCCATCGTCTGCACATTCAGGACGACGTTATTGCACAGCGGCAGAAGCTCTCGCACCTTACCGGCATGCCGCCCTTCAGCTTCATTCCGGAAGCGACGAGCATTCCGCCTGCTCCCAATTTCGCCTCCGACGGCTCGCTCAGCGATCAGGCGGTTGACTCGAATGCCGGCATTCAGGCCGCATATGCCAACGCCAAGTCCAAGCTCGAGGTCGCCTACGGAGATAAGAAGCAGAACTATCGCCCGCAGTTCGGCTTCGGAGCTCAATACAGCCGGTTCGCCGGTTTCGAAAATTACTCGACCTACTACAAAAACTTCTCCAACAACAACTTTGGCGCAGCCATCCAGATCACGTTCCCCCTCTTTGACGCTAGCCGCCGCGCCCAGGCTCGCGAGTCGGCCGCGATTGCGCGCCGCGCTCAGATTGAAGCCGACGAAGCCAGGCAACAGACCACCGAGCAGGTCAGCACGCTTCGTCATGGCCTTGCCGAGCTCCGGGCCCAGCAGCATCTGGCCCAGTTGCAGAGCCAACTCGCGCAGGAGCAATTGCAGGCCGTCCAGACCCAGTTGGCGAACGGATCCGGGTCGCTTGTCTCCGCCCCCCTGTCGCCCAAAGACGAACAGATGGCGGCGATTCAGGCCGAAGAGCGCAAGCAGGATGCCCTCAAGGCCGGGCTGTCCCTCCGCCGCGCTCAGCTCAGTCTAATGCGCGCTATTGGCACCATTCATGACTGGGTAAGCATCGGAATCAAATAGCCTTCTGCGGCACCTCGAACGCCACCCTGAATTCATCTATTTTCAGCCCTTCAAGGGTGTAAAATTAGAACTCATATACCATGCCCCTCAAGACACTGTTTCTGAACCCACCTTCGTTTGAGAATTTTGATGGCGGCGCCAGCTCGCGCTGGCCGGCCACCCGCGAAATCGAGTCCTACTGGTACCCTGTCTGGCTCGCCTACCCCGCCGGAATGCTCGAAGGCTCACGGCTGCTCGACGCGCCCCCGCACCATGTCTCCGCGGATGAGACCCTTCAGATCGCGAAGGACTACGATTTCCTCGTCCTCTTTACCAGCACTCCCGGCTGGACCGGCGACCAGAAGCTTGCCGAGGCCATCAAGCGCGCCAATCCGTCCATCCGCATCGCCTTCGTTGGCCCGCCGGTCACTACTTCGCCCGACCGCGCCCTCAACGAGTGCCCCGTCCTCGACTTCGTCTGCCGCCGCGAGTTCGACTTCTCCATCGTGGAGTTCGCCAACGGCAAGCCTTTGTCCGAGATCCTCGGCATCAGCTACCGCAAAGACGGCACGGTCGTGCACAATCCCGACCGCCCGCAGATCGAAGACCTCGACGCCTTGCCCTGGGTAACCGACATCTACGCCCGCGACATGGACGTGACCAAGTACAACGTCCCGTTCCTGCTGCACCCTTATGTGTCGCTCTACTCCACACGCGGATGTCCGGCCCAGTGCACCTTCTGCCTCTGGCCGCAGACCCTCTCCGGACACGCATGGCGCAAGCGCTCCACCGATGACGTGGCCGCCGAAATGGCCCACGCCAAGGAGCTCTTCCCGCACGTCAAGGAGTTCTTCTTCGACGACGACACCTTCAACATCCAGAAGGTGCGCACCATCGAGCTCTGCTCCAAGCTCAAGCCGCTCGGCCTCACCTGGTCCTGCACCTCCCGCGTCACCACCGACCGCGATACACTGAAGGCCATGCGCGAAGCCGGTTGCCGCCTGCTCATCGTCGGCTTCGAGTCCGGCGACCCGCAGATACTCAAAAACATCAAGAAGGGCGCCACCGTCGAGCGCGCCCGCGACTTCGTCAAGGACTGCCACGATCTCGGACTTACCATCCACGGCGACTTCATCCTCGGCCTGCCCGGCGAAACGAGAGAGTCGATCCGCAACACCATCAACTTTGCCAAGGCCCTCGACGTGGAAACCATCCAGGTCTCCATTGCCCACGCCTACCCCGGCACCGAGTTCTACGACTTCGCCAAGGAGAACGGCTTCATCGTCAACAACGGAGCCATGGTCGACGACGAAGGCCACCAGCTTGCGCACATCGAGTATCCCGGCCTCCCCAAGGAGTACGTCCTCGAAATGGTCCACCGCTTCTACGACGAGTACTACTTCCGGCCCAAGGCCGCGTGGCGCGTCGTCAGCAAGGCCATCGTCAACCGCGACCTCAAGCGCCTCTATGTGGAGTCCAGGTCGTTCCTCAAGCTCCGCGCCCAGCGCAACAAGGTCGTCAGGCAGGCGAAGTCCAAGCACGCCGGCGAGACCGCCAAGCCTGCCAACGCCGAGGTTTAACATTAATTCGTATGCTCAAACGGCCGGCAAACCTTGCTGGCCGTTTTTGCTTTTATCAGGCCCCGCGGCCTGTCCTTCCACAATCGGGAATCCCGTCACCCGGCCCCGGCATCCATCGACTAACCAGAGAGTCAGCACCGCACCATGACCAGGTCCACCATGACATTCCGGCGATGGCTTGTACTGGGCGTAGTCGCCGTCACCGCCCCGTTCGGCGATACCCTGCTCAGCATCGGAATGACCCGCGTCGGCCCCGTCTCACTGCATCATCTCTCCACCCTCATCTACGCCCTCAAGACCCCGCAGATCCTTTTCGGCATCGCGTTGCTCATCTGCTTCTTCTCGTCCTATCTCGCGTCGCTCTCCTGGGCTGATCTCACCTTCGTGCTCCCCGCCAGCTCCATCGGCAACGTCATCGTCGCACTGCTCGCACGTTTCTGGAAGCACGAACACATCTCCCCCACGCGCTGGCTCGGCATTTTGCTCATCACTGCAGCCGTTGGCTTCGTGGCGCGTGGCCCCTCCTACACCGAGGTGCCGCACCCGCACGAATCCACCGAACTGGAACCGGAGGTCGAGCCGCGATGAATTTCTTCACGCTCCATCGCGGATGGGCAGACGCCGCCATGATTGGCGCCATCGTCGCCTTCGCTACCGTGGGCGACGTCATGATCGCCTCCGCCATGCGCTCCATCGGCGACCTCGACGACATCCGCGCCCACCGCGGCCTCATCGGAGCCATCCTCGCCGTCCTCGGCAGCCCACGCTTCCTCCTCGGCGTCAGCTTCATGGCGCTCAGCTTCTTCTCGCTGCTCTTTGCCCTCAGCCACGCGGACCTGAGCCTGGTCGCGCCGGCCTCCGCCTCGCTCACCTTCGTCACCAACGCCATCGCCGCCAAGTTCTTCCTGCATGAGAACGTCGACCACCGCCGCTGGATCGCCGCCGTGCTAGTCTGCGCCGGAGTCGCGCTCATGGCGATGTAACCAGATTCGCTGTTCCGCTGTCATACCCAGCAGTACAGGCCTGTATCATGAAAGGCAAAGCCATGCGCGCCTTCCGGAACCTGCTTTTCATCCTCATCGCCGCACTTGCGCCCTTCTACGGCCACGCGCAGACTACGGCCACCGAGCCGCATCTCACCGTCCAACTGGTTGTTCCGCCTGCGCAAATCTATCCCGGCCAGCACTTCACCGCCGGCCTCTTCTTCAAGCTCGCACCCGGCTGGCACGTCTATTGGATCAACGCCGGAGACTCCGGCGAGCCACCCGACATCCAGTGGAAACTCCCCACAGGCATCGCCGCCGGCCCCATGCAGTTCCCCGCGCCGCAGCGCCTGCCGCTCGGCCCGCTCATGGACTTCGGCTACGAGAACCAGGTCCTCTTCCCCATTCCCATATCCGTAGCGTCCGGCTTCAAGCCTTCCGGTTCCACAACAACACTCGGCGGCAAAGTCACCTGGATTGTCTGCAGCAATGTCTGCATCCCCGGCAAGGCTACGCTCTCAGTTGACCGCCCTGCTCTTTCCAGCCCTCCCGCAACTCCCGGAACCATCGCGGCCGATCAGCGTTTGATCGATCAATTCCGCAGCACGCTCCCGCAACCGCTTCCTCCTAGCGATCGAGCCCGCTTCCAGGCCACCTCCGCGGGCTTTGCGCTCACCGTCAAAACAGGCCAACGCGAGCACTCTGCCCAGTTCTTCCCTCTCGACCAGAACATCCTCGCCAATGCCGCGCCCCAGCCCGTGCAGCCCTTCGGCAACGGAGTCAAGCTCACCCTCACCAAAGACCAGAACCTCGCCACAACCCCCAGGCAGCTGAGCGGCGTCCTCGTTCTCAGCAACGGACGCGCCTACCAAATCCACGCCACGCCCGGCGCCCTCGCGCTCGCCGCCGCCGGCTCCTCGTCTACCGGATTGCTCCGCATCCTCCTGCTCGCCTTTGTTGGCGGAATCATCCTCAACCTCATGCCCTGCGTCTTCCCCGTGCTCTTCCTCAAAGGGTTGGCGCTCGTGCAGTCCTCGTCAGAAGAACGCCGCACGATTCGTCTCCACGGCCTCGTCTACACGCTCGGCATCGTCGTCTCCTTCTGGATCGTCGTCGGCATTCTGCTAGCCCTCCGCGCCGCTGGCCACAACTTCGGATGGGGATTCCAGTTCCAATCCCCGCTCTTCCTCGTCCTGCTCACGCTGCTGCTCTTCTTCCTCGGCCTTTCACTCGCCGGCCAGTTTGAGATCGGCCTGTCGATCACCAGAGCCGGCTCCGGCCTCGCGGCCAAGCAGGGCTACACAGGCAGCTTCTTCACCGGAGTCCTCGCCGTCGTCGTCGCCACTCCCTGCACCGCTCCTTTCATGGGTGCAGCCATCGGGTACGCCCTCACCGCCTCTGCTGTAACCAGCATCGCTGTCTTTACCGCCGTCGCACTTGGACTCGCCGCGCCGTATCTCCTGCTGGCGTTCAATCCAGCCTGGACGCGCCTCCTACCGCGCCCCGGCGCATGGATGGAAATCCTCAAGCAGGCCGTCTCCATCCCCATCTTCGGAACCGTCATCTGGCTCGTCTGGGTCTTCAACCAGACCGCCGCCGCGGGATCGCTCGTCTTCCTGCTCACCGCCTTCCTGCTGCTGGCCATCGCCGGCTGGATCCTCGGCCGCTGGCCCGCCAAGCTCCCTGCAACCCTTGCTGCGGTGCTCGTCGTAACCGCAGCCGTCGCCGTTCCCGTCTGGGCCATTCACACCCTCGCTCCCACCAACGCCTCGCGCGCTCAGGATGCCGTCTGGCAGCCCTTCAGTCCGGAGCTGGTCGCAAAATATCGCGCCGAGGGCAAACCCGTCTTCCTCGACTTCACCGCCAGCTGGTGCCTCAGTTGCCAGGTCAATGAACGCATCGTACTCGACCGTCCCGACGTGCAAAACGCCCTCAAATCCAGCGGCGTCCAGCTCGTCCGGGCCGACTGGACTCGCCACTCCAAGACCATCGCCGACACCCTGGCCTCCCTGGGCCGCGACGGCATTCCCACCTACGCTCTCTATCCGGCCAACCCCAACGATCCGCCCCGCCTGCTGCCCGAGGTCCTCACCCCCGGCATCGTCATCCGCGCCCTCCACCAGCTCAAATCAGGCGCATCCTCCGCAGTGAATTCAGGCTTTTGAGCAAACACTCCTTCGCAAATCTCCGTCCAACTCCCCATACGGTTGTTCCCACACAAATGGAGGCCCGCATGATCCGCCGCATTGCGCTCTCGCTCATCTTCGCCGTCACGCTTCCCGCATTCGCCGCCCGCGTCGGCAAGCCTGCGCCCGCCTTTACCGGCAGGGACTCCCACGGGCACATGCACTCCCTCTCCGAATACCGCGGCAAATACGTCGTCCTTGAATGGAGCAACAAAGACTGCCCCTACACCCGCGCGCAATACAACAGCGGCAACATGCAGGCCCTGCAAAAAGAGTGGACCGCCAAAGGCGTCGTCTGGCTCACCATTCTTTCCTCCGCGCCCGGCCTTCAGGGCTACATGACCGCCGCCGAGGAAAACGCCTGGATCAAAAACATCCATGCCTCGCCCACCGCCGCCATCCTCGACCCCACCGGAACCATCGGCCTCACCTATGGAGCCAAAACCACGCCGCACATGTTCATCATCAATCCCCAGGGCACGCTCATCTACGACGGAGCCATCGACGACCGCCCCACCACCGACCCTTCGGTCGTACACTCGTCTCACAACTACGTCTCCGCCGCGCTCTCCGAGGCCATGGCCGGAAAGTCTGTCGCAAAGGACTACACCCGCCCCTACGGATGCAGCGTCAAATACGCGAGTGAAAGAAGCAGCCTGCATTAAATTTCTGTTCGTATTGCTGCTCTCCGCGACCCGTCAAATTCTCTCCATTCCCCCCATCGAAGCTGCTAGCCTAGAGGTATGAAATTCGGCGTCCTCGTCTTCCCAGGCTCCAATTGTGACCACGACACCTACAACGTCATTGCCGAGCGCGCCCATCAGCCCGTCACGTTTCTCTGGCATGACTCCGCCGACCTTCAGGGCTGCGACGCCATCCTTGTACCCGGCGGCTTCGCCTACGGCGACTACCTTCGCACCGGAGCCATCGCCCGCTTCTCGCCTGTCATGCAGTCCGTCAAAAAGTTCGCGGCGGAAGGCGGCCTCGTCCTCGGCATCTGCAACGGCTTCCAGATTCTCTGCGAATCCGGCCTGCTTCCCGGCGCGCTGCTCCGCAACGCAGGACTCAAATACATCTGTAAGCAGGTTCATCTGCGCACGGAAACCACCAACTCGCCCTTCACGCATAGGCTCAGGAAGGGCGAAGTCCTCAAGATTCCCATCGGCCACATGGAAGGTAACTACTTCTGTGACCAGGAAACGCTCAACACCCTGCGCGCGGATGACCGAATCGCCTTCCGCTACTCCACGCCAGAGGGTGCAGTGACCCCCGAGGCCAACCCCAACGGTTCACTCGATAATATTGCCGGCATCCTCAACGAGGGCCGCAACGTTCTCGGCATGATGCCCCATCCCGACCGCTCCAGCGAATCGATCCTCGGCTCTGCCGACGGATGGAAAATCTTCACTTCGCTCGTCGAGTCGCTCGCCGCGGCCAGGTAGTTTCGCCTGATGATTGATATTCACCACCATCTTCTTTTTGACCTGGACGACGGATCCAAAGACATTGAAACCTCCGTTGCCATGGCGGAAATGGCCGCCGCCGACGGGATTACCCACGTCGTCTGCACGCCCCACGCCAACGCACGCTATCCCTTTGACCCAGCCGTCAATCAGGAAAAAGTCGAGCAACTCCGTGCCCGGCTCGACGGCAAAATTACGCTCGGCCTCGGCTGTGACTTTCATCTCTCGTTTGACAACATCGAGAACGCGCTCAAGAACCGTACCCGGTACACCATCAACGGCAAGCAATATCTGCTGGTCGAGTTTTCCGATCTCGCCATTCCGCCAACCATGACGGATATCTTTCACGAGTTTTTTGTCGCAGGAATACAGCCGATTATCACGCATCCTGAACGCAACTCCATCATTCAGAAAAACCCGCATCGCCTCGACGAGTGGATTGAGCGCGGATGCCTTGTTCAGGTTACGGCCTCCTCGCTCACCGGACGCTTCGGACGCCTTGCCGAGAGCTTCTCGCACAATCTTCTAAAGCAGAACAAGGTACACTTCATCGCCACCGACGCGCACAACCTTGACTCGCGCCCACCTCGCATGAAGCAGACCTACAACCTGATAGCAACCCAGTATGGAATAAAGACCGCCGAGCGCCTTTGCGTCACAAATCCTAAAGCGGCATTCTTCGGCGAAGAGTTCCCGTTGCAGCCTGAGCCGGACACAAAAGACACCTCGCCCGCCCATTCCGCAAAGCCAGGCCTTTGGAAGCGTCTTTTTAAGTAGCGATCGGCTGCGATGTGCCTGAAATTGGCAGGAGTTGAAGGGGCTACAAAGCCCTTCGGCAGCCAGGAATATCGAGGACTGATGAGATGGTGGACGCGGGTGGAATCGAACCACCAACCTGTCGATTAAGAGTCGAATGCTCTGCCAGTTGAGCTACGCGTCCACATGGGTGCCGATCGATGATCGGGAGTCTTAAAGGATGGAGGCGCGTCTTTTTTCTGGCGCGCTTCTAAAAATATAACACAGTTGTCTTCGCGGATTTAGTCTGTGCGCACGCTCAGAATGTGAAGGAAAGTCCGCCCTCAATGGCGCGCGCCGTCTGCGCGAAATAGAGCACGCTGCCATCGCTGGAAATGAATGGGCGATAGCCCTCCGCCAGCAGATTTCTCACATCCACCAGCGCCTCCATTCCATTCGGCAATATGTTCTTGCAATGCAACGGCTGCCGGATAAAAAAGCTCAGATACGGTGCAGGCAGGCTCTTGTTGAAGGGATCCACGGCGGTCACCGTACCCGCGTGCTGCCAGCGGTACGACGCACGCCACTCTGTGCCGGCTCGCTGCATCTGACCACCGACGGCTGCGGAATAGATGGCCGCTTGGCGAGGCTGCATGTCGGCCAGCCCCTGCAGCATGGTTCCCTGCGCGCTCCCATTCATCTGCAGAGCGTCGCCCATACCGGCCGTCATCGCCACCCACATCTTGTCCGGCATAATGTCGCCCAACTCGGCAATAAATCCGGTTCCCGTAAAGCCCTCGCCCGCCACCGCAATGGTGTTGCTCGACGGATCATAAAGCACATTGCCGCCGTTCAGGTCCGCGGCAGAAAGCTTGCCCCCACCGCTTACCACCGGGTTATCCACCCGGTCGTGGAACACCGTCATCTGCATCCGGAAAGTTCCTGCCGATTGCGCGTAGGAGAGCTCCTGATGCAACCCATGCTCCAGCAGCAGCTGCCCATTGCGTTCTGCAACCGCCGGCGTCAATGTACTTGGCGCATCCAGCATGGACGCCTGCTGCAAGCCAGGAGCGGTTGATACACGATAGGTGAGCAAGCCGTCGCCCGTCTGCATATGAACCGCCGCAAATGGATGGCTGGCCAACTGTGTTGTACCCATATGCACAATCTCGGTCTCTCCACCGGCCTCCGCTCCAATAGCCGGCGTCAGGGTCAGTGTCTCGGAAGTCCGGAAGACCATGGCCTGCAGTCCCCACATGTTTGGGCCGCCCACAATCTGAGACTGATTCACAAACGCCGCAACAGTCCGCAGCGTCTGCCCCAGCCCCATTTGCCGCTCGTAGCCCATAACCGTATTCAGGGAGGGTCTGTCCGCCTCTCCCAGGTCGGCGCGCAAAATCAAATGCTGGCCATCGCCCTTGACGCGCTCCATTTCAAAGTCGTGGTGAATACCGCCATGCGCAAAGCCCCCGCCGCCGCCGCGAATCGTCACACGCGCCTTCAGTTCAGGCCTCTGCGCGCTGCCGTCTGAAACAACCACCAGCGGCCCATCCTGCAGCATGCGCAGCAGCGGCTTGTTCGCGGAAAGACGCAGCGTCCACTCCCAGTCGTCACGCGGCTCATTTACCGGCCGCGGCTGAGCCGGCAGCCAGCGGAACGCTTGATACAAAGTGTCGAGGGTAAGGTTCACCACCGCACGGGAGTTGGCGGCAATGCGCAGGTTCTCGCGCAGTGTGGGCAGAAATAAGGATGCGCTGGCTTTTACGCCATACACACCAGGCACCACATCGTTTAGAAAATAGTGCCCACTATCATCCGTGAAAGTGTGGGCAATCACGGCCAGATCGGTGTTTACCAGTTGGACCAAAGCCCCAATCTGCGGGGTACCCCGGGCATTGCGCACCACACCCGATACCGTTCCGGCCGTAGCGGCTCGGGCCGGCGAGGCGATTGCTGCTAGCAACAGCACAAAAACTAGGGCGACTATGGAGGACCTTCGATTCACAGCTTCAGTCGTCGAATTACTTCCTGGCCTTTACTCCAATCTCTCATCCTGAAAATCGCTATCGGCGGGTAGTGCTGCTCTGCGGCAACTCACCCAGGGCACATCACCTTTCGGTATGCTACTCAACAGTAAAAGGAGCCGACTGGGCAATCTCCTGTTTCGAGATGCTGTCGTCCACTTTTATCCTTACAAGGTACTTGCCCGGCTGCAAGCTGGCAAGAGGCAAGCTTTTCTCAATTGTCACCTGATCCAGATGCGCACCCATGTCCTGCGAATTCTCGGTCGTATCTAGCAGTGTTTTGTTGGTTTTAGCGTCGACGATCTGGTAGGTGATCTTCGCCGAGTTTTCCTTGCTCTTCTGGCCGATCCCCAGGTTATACACCTGCATCCAGAAATTCAGATTCTGATTCCGGTGGAAAGCCACGGGCTTGTTTGGGCTGTCCGAGACCCGCGGACGCACGAATGTGTTCCCAATAATAAAGTTACCGGTTCCAATATCCTTCGCAGGAACGTGATACATCTTGTCGGACAAGATCAGCGAGGACGCTGACAACTGGGCATCGTTGTAACGAGGCACATTGATGCCCTGCGCATACACACCCACGTGATCCGGATTGTTTACATCCTTAATAGCAATATCCAAACGGTACCGCCCTGGACGCAGCGGAAGCGCCTTCCAGTACAGATCTTCGTTGTTCATCGTCTTTGGCAGCAACTCGGAAGGCTGTTCCACCTCAACGGTGTCCTCAAAGGTCTGCACCACCCGGTCCGTAATGGTTGAGACCCGGCCAAAGATATTGACTACGCCCTTCGACACGCCATTCTTGGTGTTGAATGTAATATCGCGATTCTTGATCTGGATTGTAATCGGCACCAGAATCGTATCGTCCGTCACCTTCACGTAATCCGTTTGCACATCGAACGGAAAAATTGGCCCGGTCAGCAGCTTGTGACTCGTCACAAATGACTCGAGGTCCTTGAATTTGATGACAGGAGGGGCCTGAAGCTCTGCAAAGCGCTCCAAACGATCGAACTCCTTGCTCTGGTTGACTGATGAGAAGGGGCCGGAGCCAAGCGTCTCCAGTCCGCCTTGCAAACGCTGCGAGCGCTTTGCCATACCCATCTGCTCATACAGCGTGTCACCGGCTCCAGGCACATGCGCCAGCGCATCCTTTTCGCCGCGGTCCATCGTCATGTGGTACGCCCCGCACATGCAGGTATCCACAAACTCTATGTTTACGTTGCTCCCGATACCTTCTATATACCGGTAGTGCCAGTCCTCAAATGGATAGGTCGTGGTCTGGCCGCCACCTTCATCCATCGGGCGGTCATAAATGCCGCCAGCCGGGTGCGACTCAACATCATCCGGCGGACCGTACTTGATGTAGATCATGCCGCGGTCTGTCATCCACCCCGGCTTGCCTGCTGCAAAATGCTCGTTGGCATAAGCAATGCGGCGATAGATTTCATCCCTGTAGGAGTTATCCGGAGAATTCGGATCGGGATTGCGCCGCCGCCAGAACTGCTCGATGAAGGCATCGCGCTCCTCATCGTTGCTCAGGCTCATAAAGGCCTTGCGTTCCTGGTCTGTGATGATCCAGCGCACATCCTGATTCAGCCACTTCTTGTAGTAGCCGTGCAGTTCGTTCTTTAGCTCTTTCTGCTGCTTGAACCGTTGTCGGTCAGACAATCTCCGCTTCAACGGATTCTGATTGACCTGCGTGCTCTGCTTGTCGCTGGCCTGCGAATCCTGATGGTGCCGCCGTCGTGCGTGCGCGCTGGGAATGCATGCGACTGTGCTGATTGCAATCGCAAGAACTAGTGAAAAACGACCCGTTTGCATACGCCGCTATACTGCTCCTCTACAGAAATCTAATTTTACGGTCTCAAAGCACCTTATTCAAGCTATCTTCTGAATTCCCCGGTACCCGTTACGGCGCCTTGAAACCCGTGTTCAACCCTGCTCCCCTGTTATCATCAGTCAGATTCCCGATTTGCTTCTTTTCCGCCGTCAAATAAGCGATCACGGGAACTTTCCCCGGCCTGATTTCGTAAAGGATTCAAGGCAAAAACTGTAGGAATCTGAGTACAGGAAAACTCGCTTGAAGAAGATCCTTATTGTTGTTGGCATTCTCCTGGTCGTCTCTGCCATTGTTGTTTTCACAATTGTGCGGGCCCAGGCCGGATATACACGCGTCATGACCGCTAGAGTTGTTCGCGAAAAACTGGTCTCCACGGTCAGCGGCACCGGACAGATCAAGCCCCGGACCTATGTCAATGTTGGTGCCGAAGCCATCGGCGAAATCACTCACCTCTACGTCAAGGAAGGAGACCTCATCCATAAAGGTGAGGTCCTCGCCACCATTGAAAATGTCCAGCAGGCCGCCAACGTCAGCGGACAAAAGGCCGCCATCAACGCTGCCAAGACCGACATCGTTGCCCAAATCGCCAATGTAAAGACCCAGCAGGCGACCGTGGAGCATGCCAAGGCTGATCTGTTCCAGAAGGCACTCGACTACAAGCGCGCCAAGGCACTATATGCGGCGCAGGTCATGTCCAAGCAGGACTTCGACGCCAAAAAAGCCGCCTACGACACCGACCTCGCCACCCTTGCCCAAGCCCAGGCCGCCGTCGCCCAGGCAAAGGCTCAGGTCGCTTCCGCCCGCGCCCACGCCAATACACAGGAGGCAACCCTCAAAGGCAACGTCGACGCCTACGACAAAACCATCGCCATCGCGCCCTTCAACGGCATCGTCACCAACCTGCCCGTGCGCGAAGGCGAAACCGTGGTTCCCGGTATTCAGGACACAAACGGCTCGGTCCTAATGACCCTGGCCGACACCTCCATCATGACCGCCGAAGTCAAGGTGGACGAAACCGACATCGTCAACGTCGCGCTTGGACAAAAGGCTGAAGTTACCGTGGACGCGCTTCCCGGCGAAGTGTTCACCGGACACGTCACGGAAGTCGGAGATCAGGCACTGCTCCGCTCCACCGGCCTTGCCACCAGCCAGACCACCAGCGGCCAGGAAGAAGCCAAAGACTTCAAGGTAATCATCACTCTGGACCATCCCAGCAACGATCTGAAGCCCGGCCTCTCCACAACCGCCAAGATCATCACCAACACCGTTGACAACGCCATCGTGATTCCGATTCAGGCCCTGGTGCTGCGCAACCCGCATCCTGCAAAACCTTCGGCCATACCCACGACTGCATCCTTCTCCGTCAACACTTCGAATGACCCCACCCAGAATCCCGACGAAGTGCAGGGCGTCTTCGTCGCGCTCAAGGAGGGCGGCAAGCTGCACGCGCACTTTGTTCCGGTCAAGACAGGCATCACCGGCGTAACCGATATTCAGGCCATCAGCGGCGTCAAGCCAGGGGATGAAATCGTCGTCGGAACATTCCACGTTCTCCGCGACCTTAAGAACGGCGCGCTCATCAAACGGGACAACACGCCCCTTCCGCCGCCATCGGATAACAGCTCGTCCTCGTAGAATGTAGACTGCTGCTGCACACGGTGGAACAGACGAAGGAAACAGGAGCCCTGGATGACGATCAACACCACGGAAACATCGCAACCGCCCGCAGCCTCAGAAATCCCGCAGGGCGACGTGATCGTTGTTGAAGATCTCTGGAAGACCTATGACATGGGCTCCGAACAGGTGCACGCTCTCCAGGGAGTGTCCCTGCGCATCCGCCACAATGAATACGTCGCCATCATGGGCCCATCCGGTTCCGGCAAGTCCACGCTGATGAACCTTATCGGCTGCCTCGACACGCCCACCAAAGGACGCTACTGGCTCAACGGACACCTCGTCAGCGACCTCAACGACGACGAGCTCGCCCGCATCCGCAACAAGGAAATCGGATTCGTCTTCCAGACCTTCAATCTGCTCGCACGCGCCACCGCGCTGCATAACGTCGAGCTACCCCTCATCTATAACGGAACCCCAGCCGCCGAACGCATAGAGCGCGCCCAGGCCGTGCTCCGCTCCGTCAACCTCGAAGACCGCATGCATCACAAGCCCAACGAGCTCTCCGGTGGCCAGCGCCAGCGCGTCGCCATCGCCCGCGCCCTCGTCAATAGCCCCTCCATCATCCTCGCCGACGAGCCCACCGGAAACCTCGACTCCAAAACCGGCGAAGAAATCATGACCCTCTTCGATCAGCTATATGCTGACGGCAATACCATCGTCCTCGTCACCCATGAGCCGGACATCGCCGAATACGCCCACCGCGTCGTTCATATTCGCGACGGCAAGATATTCTCCGATCAGCCCTCCATGCGGACCCGCAACCGCTGAGCGCCTCCCCAGGGAAACGCCGCTCTCGCGTGGCTCAAACGAACATCCGTCACAGCTTTGAAAACAACCGGCCCCTCGCATCTGAAGGTGCGCGCATTCGCTGTGCCTGCCGCTCGCTCTAATCTCCTGCCATCCTCTGCCGATATGCTCACCAGAACATTCAGGAGGGTTCACTTGCCCGCTGTTCACTCAATTTATCCCGCCGCCGCGCCGCGTGCCAACTGCCCGCCGGAGTGGAGCTTTGGTCCCATGGCCGGACGCAGCCCAGCCATGCTGCGCCTCTTCAACCAGATGCGCCATATCGCAGCACACCTGCGCATTGCAACGCTTGAAGGCGAGCGCGGCACGGGAAAGCTGCTCGCCGCACAGGCATTGCACCAATTCAGTCCCGCCCCAGGATCACCTTTTGTACCTGTCGCCGCTGTCCGGCTTTGCGACACACAACAAAGCCTTATGCTGGTCGCGGACCGCGTCGCTTCCAGAACAGACTTCTCATCCCTGCCGGCCATTCGGCAATCCGCCGGCGGCACCCTGGTCATCACACAGGTCGACGCGCTCAACTCCGCCCAGCAAATCCGTCTCCTCGAACTTTTCCAATGGACTGATCACCAGCACATCCAGCGGAATCTCGACCTGATTCCGCACCGCATCATCTGTCTCTCCGAGCGCTCGCTTCGTAAACTCGCCGCAACCGCCTCGCTTCGCACCGATCTTGCCAATCGCCTCACCGCCATTCGCTTCACACTACCGCCCCTGCGTGAGCGCCGCGAGGACATACCCCTGCTTGCCGACCTCATTGCCGCCCGCTTCTCCGCAACACACGGCAAGCCCGTCCGCGGACTCGATCCGCTGGCTTTCGCTCCGCTGATCGAGCACACCTGGCCCGGCAATGTCCGCGAACTCGAAAGTGTGATCCAATCCGCCGCGCTTGCCTGCCCCGGTCAGTGGATTCGACAGATCGACCTGCCCCCGCTCAACCTGCCGCCAGAGCCGGCTCCACAGCCGCAAACATGCCCCTCGCCGGAGGACGACCCGAATCTCGACCGCGCCATCCTGCGCCACATCCAGAAGGTGCTTACCCGCGTGGACGGTAACAAACTGCGCGCCGCAAAACTCCTCGGCATCAGCCGTTCCACCCTCTATCGACTACTCGATAACGCCGCCGAGTCCACCGCAAGCTGAACCAGCATCCATCCTTGCGTACGCATCGCTGTTGTAAGCAATCTCGTGTCCCGGCAGCTATAGCATTTCTCCAGTTGGTGTAGAGGGGACAATGCCTTGAAGTGGCTTTTTCCTTAAGAAAAAGCCACCCTGTACGCTGCTGGAAACTCCACAGAAAATGGAGAAATGCCTTAGTCCCACTTCGGCTTGCGCTTCTCCAGAAACGCCCGAATCCCCTCTTTGAAATCCTTCGTCGCCCTCGCCTGCACATTGGCTTCAACCGCAAGCGCAATCGCTTTGTTCAGCCGGTCCCGAACCTGCTCGCTCAACAGCCGCTTAGTGGCCTCTAACGCCTGCGGACTGTTCTCCATCAGCTTTCCCGCCAGCTTGCGCGCCTCGTCCATCAGCTCCGCCGCCGCGACCACACGCGTCACCAGCCCCAGTACATGCGCCTCATCAGCCTGGATCAGTCTTCCCGTCAGCAACAGATCGCGCGCCTGCTTGTCGCCTATCTGCTCACGCAGAAATGCCGACACGATCGCCGCCACAAACCCGATCCGCACCTCGGTATATCCGAACTTAGCCTCTGGAACCGCCAGCGTAAAGTCGCACACCGTCGCCAGTCCCATCCCGCCCGCTATGGCCGCGCCGTTCACCGCCGCAATCGTCGGCTTGGGCAGTTCATACAGCGTACGCAGCAGCCGCGCAATTTGTTCTGAATCCTCCCGGTGTTCCTGCTGCGTCTTCGCGCCCAGCGACTCCAGATGCCCCAGGTCCATCCCCGCACAGAACGCCTCACCGGCGCCCGTCAGCACCACCACCCTGCATGCCGCATCGCTCACCGCCGCGTTTAGCGCCTGCGTCAGCTCCGCCATCATCGCCGCATTCAGCGCATTCCGCTTCTCTGGACGATGCAACGTCAGCGTCACTACGCCGCCGTCATTGTGAACGCGCAAAGCCGACTCTTGCATTCTGCCTACTCCTGCACCACAAACCTACTCCCGAGCGGCCACCGAAGTCAGTTCCGGTATGGCGGCGAACCCGGGGTCCCCGCGGACGGGTCTTTGTCCGTGGGGTGGAAAGCCGCGTACGCCTGGACGGCCAGTCCCGGCCAGCCCTACTGCTTCGTCGCTCCGAACTTTGCTTCGATCCCGCGCGTCGCCGTCACCAGCACATCCAGCGGAGTCAGCTCCGGCAGCTCCGCGCCCAGCCGCTTCAGCTCGGCAATCGCAAGCTCCGTCGCCAGGTTGCCCACCAGCGCATCCTGCGCAAACGGACATCCCCCCAGCCCGCCAATCGCCATATCAAACCGCCGAATCCCGCTTCCCCACGCCGCCGCCACCTTCGCCGCCGCGTTGTCCGCCCGCGCATGCAGATGCGCCCCAACCTCGACCGCCTCCGGCATCGCCTCGCGCACCGCCGCCGTCAGCCCGGCAATATCCTCCGGTGTCGCCACACCCACCGTATCCGCCAGCGAAATCTGCTCAATTCCCATATCGGCAATCAGGTCGCACGCGGCAATCACCTCATCCACCGACCACGCATCGCCATACGGATTCCCGAACGCCATCGAGATATACGCCACTACTCCCAGTCCCGCCTTGTACGCCGCCTCGCCAATCGACTCCAGCGCGTCCAGCGACTCCGCAGCAGTTTGCCGCTGGTTCCGCTTCAGGAACTCCTCCGACACCGAGTACGGAAACCCCAGCGTCGTCACCTGCCCCGTCGCCACCGCGCGCTCCGCTCCCTTGCGGTTGACGACAATACCGATAATTTCCACGCCCTCCGGAGCGGCCAGATACTCCAGCACTTGCTCCGAATCCGCCATCTGCGGCACAGCTTTCTCTGACACAAATGACACCGCATCGATATGCCGGAACCCCGCCGCCACCAGTACCCGCAGATAATCCGCCTTCACCTCCGCCGGAATCATCTTCGGCAATCCCTGCCACGCGTCGCGCGGACACTCAATCAGCTTGACCCGATTCGTCATCAATAAAATCTCAGCGACGGATTCGACATATGCGTCAGGATGATGGCCAGAACCATGCCCAGCGCATGCAGAAACACGGCCGCCCCAAGCGAAACCACAGACCCGCGCCTGCGCTGCCACACAATGACCAGCCCATAGATAGGAAACTGCAGGTACATCATGAGCTGTGAGGTTGAAGCCGCCACATCCGATGGCAGTTGCAGCACGGAAGCCCGGAATACCTGCGCCCACGGAAATAAAATCGTCAGCGCATCCGAGCCGGACAATGCCATCACGCTTGCTGCCCACAGAACCAATGGCGTAACAAGAATGCCAAGTACAAACGGCATCCATGCTAAAAATCCCGACCCGTTACTCTTCTTCTTGGCCATCACTTTGAGCCGCCTTTTCCTCTTGAATCGAGCATGCTGCTCTGAGCATAACCCGGCGCGCCCCGTTGTAGTTAAGTCTGCAAGATTCCCACGTTAAATGGCTTCACCTCAGGGTTCAGCGCGCACGCCTCCAAGGCCGTCAGCACCACCTCCCGCGTCTTTGCCGGATCAATAATCCCGTCCACCCAAAGCCGCGCCGCCGCATACCGGCAGTCCGTCTGCTCCTCGTATGTCGCCTTAATCGACGCCGTCAGCTCCGCCTTCTCCGCCTCGCTCAGCTTCTTCCCGCCCCGCTCCAGCTGCCGCACCCTTAGCTCCACCAGCGTCTGCGCCGCCGACGCCCCGCTCATCACCGCATACCGCGCCGTCGGCCAGGCAAAAATAAACCGCGGATCGTACGCCTTCCCGCACATCGCGTAGTTCCCCGCCCCATACGATCCGCCCACGATCACCGTAATCTTCGGCACCGTCGAGTTCGCCACAGCCGTCACCATCTTCGCGCCCGACCGGATAATCCCCGACCACTCCGCATCGCGCCCCACCATAAACCCATTCACATCGTGCAAAAAAAGCAGCGGAATCAAATTCTGATTGCAGTCCATAATGAACCGCGCCGCCTTGTCCGCGCTCTCCGCATAAATCACCCCGCCAAACTCCATCCGCTTCTCGCCCGCATGGTTCGTATGCGGCTGCGAAGTCTTCTGGTTCGCCACAATCCCCACCGCAAACCCGCCCACCCGCGCATACCCGCACAGCAGCGTCCGCCCATAGTCCGGCCGGTACTCGTCAAACTCGCTGCGGTCCACAATCCGCGCAATCACCTCGCGCATGTCGTAAGCACTGGGCTTCGCCGGATCGGCATCCAGCAGCGCATACATCCCCTCCGCCGAATACCGCGGAGCATCCTTCACCGCATCGAATTCTCGTCTATTAAACGGAGCACCCGGCCGCTCGCCCATCTTCCCCACCAGCGACCGCAGCCGAGCCATGCACAGGTGGTCATTCGGCTCCTTGTAGTCGACCGTGCCAGAAATCTCCGCGTGCATCGTCGCGCCGCCCAGCTCCTCCGCCGAATACTTCTGCCCGATCGCCGCCTGCACCAGCGCCGGCCCCGCCAGAAAAAGCCCGCTGCCCTCCGTCATCAGCACCGTATCCGTCATCACCGGCAAATACGCGCCGCCCGCCACGCACATCCCCATAATCGCCGTGATCTGCGGAATCCCCATCGCCGACATCACCGCGTTATTGCGAAAGATCCGCCCAAAATCATCCTGGTCTGGAAACACATCCTCCTGCAGCGGCAAAAAAATCCCCGCCGAATCCACCAGATACAGCACCGGAACCCGGTTCTCCATCGCAATATGCTGCGCCCGCAGCACCTTCTTGGCCGTCATAGGGAAAAACGCGCCCGCCTTCACCGTCGCGTCGTTGGCCACAATCATGCACAGCCGCCCCGCCACGCGGCCCAGCCCCGTCACGCACCCCGCCGCCGGAGCGCCGCCCCACTCCTCATACATCCCAAACGCCGCAAACAAACTCAGCTCAAAAAGCTCCGTCCCCTCATCCAAAAGCAGCGCCACCCGCTCCCGAGCCGTAAGCCGCTTCTTCGCATGCTGAGACTCAATCGCCTTCGCACCGCCGCCCTCGCGCAGAACCGCCTCCTGCCCGCGAATCTCCTCCAGCAGCAGCCGCATTCCAGCGCTGTTAGCCTGCGCCCGCTTACTCCCGGCATCCACCTTCGACGCCAGCACCGTCACCAACCCCGCACTCTTCTCATCAGCCATAAGGACTCGCCAGCATAGCACGCAATATCAACACACCTCCAGCGTGACGCCTAGCAAAGCCACCTGCATGAATAAACACTCTATGTGATCGACTGGAATTAGACTCAGAATAAAAACAGGGGAGCCATGAGCAAAAAGTCTTTCATCCTTACGCCCTACGAAAACGACTGGGCGGGATTTATTTATGACCTTGATTGCAGCAACTCAAAATCAATCCAAGCTGTCTTCAAGCCCGGCTCACCAACAACAATGATAAAAGACCCAGAAACAGTGCAAGAAGCAAGAGACAGCGCAAAGACCGTAGTCACATCTAACGCTAAAGACTTTATCCCTTACACATTGGAATGCCAAAAGCGCGACGATAATCACGACTGCCAAGACTGCTGGGGGCTGGTAATTGTCCCTAATCGAGAGTTTGATCGAGAATATGCGCTTGAAAAAGCGCAAGCCAAAAGAGGAGTGCCCATCAATGGAGCCATGCTCCCGTGGAAGGCAGCATTTTACGCGAACCTTTCTGTGACGATCACCCGCGATGGACGGGTTCAAGTATCAAGGTTTGATAGATGTCAGTACTGCGAAGGCGCAATACCGCTTCTTGAACAAGATTGGTATAAGTCGCTTCCGGTCGTTCAGAGGGCGGTTAGGCCGCGCCGGCATGGCAGAAAATAACGAAATTTAAGCTGGAGTCGCGGTAATACTCATGATCGAATTAATGGCCGCGTGCCCCATTAAAGCCTGTTGTTGGCTTGAGTGGGCCTGTAGCCGGGTGCCCCATCCTTTCGCGCTCTCTGCGAAAGGGCGGGAGAGATCGAATCCTCTCCCACCAACCTCTCGCCGGGTGCCCCAGATCTCGCTTTTGAGACCTGGGATTCATGCCATCATCACGGCTTTAATGCTAAACTAAGTCCACTAAACTAAGTTCAATTGAAAACACCATGAACACCTACAACATCCACGACGCAAAAACCCACCTCTCCCGCCTCATCGAAAAGGCCGCGAAAGGCGAGACCTTTGTCATTGCCAAGGCTGGCAAACCCATGGTCAAGGTCATTGCTCTCGACTCGCCCGAGCCCAAACAGAAAAAGCGCTTCGGATTTATGGCTGGGAAAATCAAAATCCCCGACGACTTCAACACCATGGGCTCCCGCGAAATTGAAAAACTGTTCGAGGGTGAGGAGTGAAGCTTCTACTCGACACCCACCTGCTACTCTGGGCGGCCGAAAGTGTTCGCCGTATCCCCCGCAGCGCGCGCCCACTCATCTCCGACCCAGACAACGAACTGCTCTTCAGCGCCGCCAGCCTCTGGGAAATCGCCATCAAGAGCACCCTGAAACGCCCCGACTTCCAGGTCGATGCCCGCACCCTGCGCCGCGGCCTCATCGACAATGGATACATCGAACTCCCCATCCTCAGCGAGCACGCCGTCGCCATCGACGCCCTGCCCTCAATCCACAAAGACCCCTTTGACCGCCTGCTCGTCGCGCAGGCCATCGTCGAAGGAATCACCCTCCTCACCGACGACGCAATCCTCGCAAGATATCCCGGCCCAATCACTCTGGTCTAGTAGCTCCCTCACCCTTCTCCCGCACCCACCCGCGCTGCTCCGCTACACCCTCACCACGGCCGGACCAATACTCTCTTGAAAACAATAAAATAAATGTGTTATATTTATATATAATTCAGGAGGCGACGCATGCACACCACAAATCTGCGCAAGGTCGGCGGCTCCATCATGCTCGCCGTGCCTCCCGCCATTCTCGACCTGCTTCATCTTGAGGTCGGAGCCACAGTCGGCCTCGCCATCGATGGAGAGCGTTTAGTTATCGATCCCAGGGTTAGGCCCCGTTACACCCTCGATGAGCTGCTGGCTGCCTCCGACTATTCTCAGCCTCAGCCGCCGGAGGAAAGAGAATGGGTCGATGCTCCGCCCGTCGGTCGGGAATTGCTATGAATAGCGGCGACATTTACATGGTGTCGCTCGATCCCACGCAGGGACATGAGCAACAAGGCCATCGCCCTGTTCTCATCATCTCTCCCTCCGCCTTCAATCACGCCACCCGGCTGCCCGTGGTCCTCCCCATCACCAGCGGCGGAGAGTTTGCCCGCCGCATCGGCTTCGCCGTTCCCCTCTCCGGCATACGCACCACAGGGGTAGTTCGCTGCGACCAGCCCCGTGTGCTCGATCTGCACGCGCGCGGCGGCAGAAAAGTGGAATCGCTCCCCCCCGAAATCCTCGATGACGTGCTCGCCAGAACTGCCACCTTGTTTCAGTAGTGGCGTGGTGCCGGGTGCCGGGTGCCCCATCCTACGCGCAGTTTTATCGCGCGTAGGGTGGGAAAGATCGAATCCTCCCCTACCAACCTCTCGCCTCGCGCCGGCCTGCCCCAGGTCTCGCCTTTGAAACCTGCCTCCGCCGCCGTACCATTCCCATATGCACCTGCGCGAACACTGGGAGTCCGTCCACATCTCGAAATCCCCCGAGCAGACAAGCTGGTACCAACCCCATCTGCACACCTCGCTTGAGTGGACCACCCGCGCCACGCCTTCCCGCGACTCGGCAATCATCGACATCGGAGCCGGACAGTCCACCCTCGTCGACGACCTCCTCGCCGCCGGTTATCGCAACCTCACCATCCTCGACATCGCCTCTGCCGCGCTCGACCGCTCGCGTGCCCGCCTCGCCGCTTCACCTCTCGCTGAAGCCGCGTCGCGCGTCCGCTGGCTTGCCGCCGACATCGCGCAGCCCGATCTTCCGCCGCACGCACTGCCACCTGCCACCTTCGACCTTTGGCACGACCGCGCCGTCTTCCACTTCCTCACCACACCCGCCCAGCGCCAGTCCTA
Organism: Acidobacteriaceae bacterium; assembly: GCA_035532055.1. Classification (GTDB taxonomy): domain Bacteria; phylum Acidobacteriota; class Terriglobia; order Terriglobales; family Acidobacteriaceae; genus Silvibacterium. The sequence continues at coordinate 253,676 of DATKRT010000030.1, forward strand.
CATCTCCCGCCTGGCCGCCGCGCTCATACCCGGAGGACACCTCATCCTCGCCACCTTCGGCCCCGACGGCCCGCAGAAATGCAGCGGCCTGCCCGCAGCACGCTACAGCGCCGACTCGCTCTCCGCCGAACTCGGCCCGCAATTCACACTCCAGCACAGCGCCCTCATTGACCACACCACGCCCGCCGGAGCCACACAGCAATTCCTATACTGCGACTTCCTACGCGTCTGAGTTTTATTGCCTTACGATCGGCGCTTCCCTTCGCGACCAACGGGAGCGGCACTGCAAGCCAGTTCTACGAAGGCGGCGAAGCCGCGTGTGCTGTGCGGCCAGCACCCCGGCCGCCTTCCGCCAGCCAAAAGCACAGCCCGGTAAACAAAGTCCCGCCCACTGCCAGCTTCACGCCAAATGGAGCCCCCGAAGGCGACAAAAACGCCTCCAGCAGCCCCGCCATCACCAGCAGCGGAACCACGCCCGCCAGCAGCCGCACCGCCTCCCGTGCGGCCAGCGCCAGCGAGTCTTTCCTCTTCAGCACTCCCGGAAACAACAGTCCCGCCGCAATCCGCAAACCCGCGCCGCCCGCAATAAAAATGCTCGGCAGCTCCAGCGCGCTGTGCGCCGCCACAAAGTTCAGCAGGTCCTTCAACATATGGGCCTGCGCGCAAGCCGTCCCAATTATGCCGATCTGCAAGCCGTTAAAAAACTCCAGATAGATCGTAAAAATTCCCGCTGTAATGCCACCCGCGAACGCCATAAAGCTCACGCCGATATTGTTGGTCATAATCGCGCTTGAGGCCTGCGGCTTCATGCCCACAATCGACTGCGTCCACATCTTGTGGTGCTCAATGGTCGACACCATCTGCGGCCCCAGAAACAAGTGCATGAACTCCGGCCTGGCCAGCGTCAGCAGCGTCCCCAGCCCCAGCCCCACCGCAAACAACAAAAACGACACCAGCACATACCGGAACTGCTTCCGGAAAATCCGCGGATATTCCTGCCACATAAACCGCGCCACCGTTCCAAACCCTGTCTTGCGCCCGGAATATATCCTGTTGTGGGCCCGGCTCAGCAGCCCGTTCAGATATGCTTCCAGCGTGCCCGCCGCACGGTCAGTCCGCACCGCAGAAAGATCCGCCGCAATCTGCCGGTACAGCAGCCCGAACTCGCGCAGTTCCGTGCCTGTAAGTACCCGCAGCCCGGCCGCCTCCACTTGCCGAGTCAGTGCGTCCAGCCTGCTCCACGAATTTTGTCGTTGCTCAATCCACCTGTTCGAGATCATCTTGGTAGTACACCGTAATTAACTGCACACCATGTCCGACCTGCTCACGAATCCGCTGCCCGGCTCCCCGAATGTACGTCCGGACATAAGTCCTGACCAGCTTACCCCAGACCTGCTGAATATAGACACACCCGAGCAGGTCTCCATCCGCTTTCCCGTCGCCGGCATCGGCAGCCGCTTTCTCGCCATACTCACCGACTCCGTCCTGCAGGGAATTCTGTACTTTGTGCTCGGGCTTATCCTCTTCCTCATTGCCACCTCCGCGCCCAAAACGCCCGTGGGCGAGCTTTCCAGCACCGCAGAGAAATGGCTCCTCGCCGCCTTCATCCTCTTCAACTTCCTCTTGTATTGGGGATACTTCACACTCTTTGAGGCCTTCTGGAACGGACAGACGCCCGGTAAGCGTCTCTGCAAAATCCGCGTTATCCAGCAGTCCGGCCGCCAGCTCACCTTCTTTGAATCCATGACGCGCAACCTCATTCGTGTCATCGACTCGCTTCCCGGCTTCTACCTCGTCGGAGTCATCTCCATGCTCTGCACACGCCGTCACCAGCGTCTCGGCGACCTCGCCGCATCCACCATCGTCATCCATGAGCGCCCCAGCGATGAGCCGCTCTGGGGCGGCGCCGGAGCGCGCACCATCACCGCCCACACCCTTATTCCAGACACCTTCACGCCGCCCCCGTCCACGCAATCGCCCTTCGCGCCGCCGAACGAGACCCTCCCAGCGGATGCCATCACCCGCCTCACCCCAGAAGATCTAGCCGTCATCGAGCGTTTCTTCTCCCGCGTCCTCGACATGGACTTCGACACCCGCGCCCGCCTCGCCGAACGCCTAGCCGCACAAATGTCAGAGAAGATGCAGGTGCCTCCCGAGTCTGCCATCGCGCTCAAAGACAAACCCGAGCGCTTCCTCGAATCCATCGCCCACCAAATGCGCAGCCACGGCCGCTAACCAAAATTTCAGCCCACCACGTAGCACGCTCAACAATCCATCTATCTGTAAAGTAAATAGCCCTCCCGACCAACGGGAGGGCCAAAGTCGTTCGCGCTACGAAGACGCGAAGCGCGTGTGCCTGGACGGCTAGTCCGGGTTCTTACTCCGCAGCTCCGCCACAACCACCTTCGCAACCTCGCGCGCTTCAACTTCCTTGTCTGGAGAAAACGAGATCGCACCCACGCGCGCATGTCCGCCGCCACCGTAGCGCTCGCAGATCGCCGCCAGGTTCACCATCTTCTCCGGGGCGGCCTTCGTCCACGGATTCGACCCCACCGACACCTTCGTCCGGAACGACGACTTCGACAATCCAATCGAGTATGTCGCCTCCGGATGCAGATAGTAAGGGATGAACTTGTTGTAGCCCTCCATCGGCTGGTCGCTGATGTCGAAGTAGATCGTTCCGTCCTTTGACTCCAACCGGTCCCGGATCAGCGCCACCGCTTCCTCATGTCGCTCCAGCAGTGGAGGCAGCAACTCCGCCACAAACGGCTCCTTCAGCACATCCTCCAGCGGCATCGACGTCAGCAGCGGAATCAGCTTCGGAATAAACTTCGGGTCCTGCGTCGACTCAATAATCAGCGTCAGCTTCATCGCCGGCTCCGCCATCTCCACCGCGGCCTGCGGACTCGCATAGCGCGCCCCATCCACAATGTCCGCCCACTTCACCAGCTCGGCCACCGGCTTCGCGTCAAATCCGAACTTCGTCTCCGCGATATGCGCCAGGAAGCTGGTGCACGAAATGTACTCCGGGTCATAGAACCGCCGGTTCGCATACCGCCCATCCGCCAGCCCTTGCGCGTAGTCCTGCTGGTCCTCCGGCGTCAAAAACGCGCTCAGGTGGTGATCAAACCACCACGTAATCTTCGGCGACGGTGAATACTTGAAGTCCACAATCGCGTTTTCATCGCCGGTAAAGTCCGCCTCGTTGAACAGCGCCCCAGCGCGGTGCACCAGCCCCCAATACTCGTAGCTGGCATCCTTGGTGATGCACTCCCGGTGGAAGCGCGCAAACAGCGACGCCGAGCAGGCCCCGTCGAAACACTTGTCGTGGTAGAAAACGCGAACGTTCAAACTCGCATACTCCATAAAAGTTAAGGGTTGGAAAAAATGTAAAAGGAAGACGATTGTTTAGAATCGTCGGGACCGCCCGCAATGTCAAGGCGCCCGCTGCAAAACCTGGTCCTCGCGCACAAATCTTGTCGCGCTCTGACCTCCCCATCACGTAAGATGTCAATTTCAATCAGGAGGAGCCTTGGACGAACCCAATAACAATCCCGAATCATCTTTATCCCCATCTCAGGAACCATCCCCAGCACCGCCTCCCGATTTATTTCTCGATTCGCTCCCTCCCGCGCCGCCCCCGCCGACCGAGCGCGGTATTAGCAAAATCTTCGTTGCTCCCAACGGACTCATACGCGCCGGATGGGGCATCCTCATCTTCGCCGCCGTCATCTTCGCCGCCGGATTTGTCATCAGCCACCTGATGCGCCTCCTCGTGCACTCGCATCCGCATCAGCACATGGCCATAATGACGCCCCGCATAGGCATCCTCGGCGAAGGCCTGTCGGTCATTCTCATCGTCGTAGCCACCGGCGTCATGGCCCTCATCGAACGCAAATCCATCCTCGCCTACGGCTATCAGGCTGCCGCCCGCGCTGTCCGCTTCTTCTCTGGACTCGCCTGGGGCTTTATCGCCATCTCCGTGCTCGTCCTGGTCCTCTGGGCCTCGCACCTGCTCGTTTTCGACGGCCTCACCATCCACGGCGGCGCCATCCTCAAGTACGGCCTCCTTTGGGGTTTCATGTTCCTCCTCGTCGGCATCTTTGAGGAGTCCATCATGCGCGGCTATCCCCAGTTCACCCTCACCCGCGGCATCGGCTTCTGGTGGAGCGCTCTTATCTTCTCCTTCCTCTTCGGCTTTGGCCACCACGCCAACCCCGGCGAGTCCCCCGTCGGTCTCTTCTCCGCCGGAGCCATTGGCCTCGTCTTCTGCCTCAGCCTCTGGTACACCGGCTCGCTCTGGTGGGCCGTTGGCTTCCACGCCGCATGGGACTGGGGCGAGTCCTTCTTCTACGGCACCTCCGACAGCGGACTCCACGTACAGGGTCATCTCTTCAGCGAGCACCCCGTCGGCAAAATCCTCTGGAGCGGCGGAGCCACCGGCCCCGAAGGCAGCCTCTACATCATCCCGCTTATTCTCCTCATCGTCCTCGGAATGTGGCTCTGGTGGGGACGCCGTGTCAAATCCCCCTTCGCCGGACAAGGCTGGGTCCCCGCATGGATCCACGACCGCCTTGCCGCATCCTCCGCTCCTCCGGAGTCCACAACTCTGCCCCCGGCAAGCTGACGCCATCCGCTCTCCCGGCAGGCGCGACCTTCGCCTGCCGGGGTTCAAGCATCGGCACGGGCAGCCAGCCCCACACTGCCCCGTTTCTCGGCGATAATCATCAACAGATGTCTTCTGGTAACGACCTCGAAACTGAGGATTCAGACCGCTCTGTAACGCGACCAAAGGGAGCACCAAGAATGCTCGGTCGAGAATGGCGCGAAGCGCGTGTGCCCGGACGGCGAGTCCGCCGTCGCCGCGTTCTGTGGCTGTCAATCAGCACTCTCCTTTTGCTTGCTCTCCTTGCTGGCGTGGGCCTGTTTGCCGGGTCGCTGTGGCTCCGCCATGCCATGCGCGAATCCCTCCCCCAGCTCGACGGCCAGCTTCGCCTTCCCGGCCTCACCGCTCCCGTCATCATCCGCCGCGACCATCACGGCGTACCCCAAATCCAGGCCGCCAACCTCGACGATCTCTTCATCGCCCAGGGCTACGTCACCGCGCAGGACCGCCTCTGGCAAATGGACATGGCCCGCCGCTTCGCCTCCGGTAACACTGCTTCCATCCTCGGTCCTTCTTACGTCAAGCACGACCGCATGCAGCGCACCCTGCTCATGCGCCAGACCGCGGAGCACATGGTCTCCAACCTCAGCAACACCAACCGCCGCTACCTCCAGGACTATGCCCGCGGTGTCAACGCCTTCATCAACACCCACGAGGACAATCTCCCCGCCGAGTTCCGCCTGCTCATGTACAAGCCCCGGCCCTGGCAGCCCGTCGACTCCGCGCTCATCATGCTCGACATGGTGCAGTTGCTCGACCAGCGCTGGGACATGAAGCTTGACCGCGAGCACGTCGTCGCCCGCCTCGGTCCCACCCTCGCCGCGCAGCTCTACCCCATCGGCTCCTGGCGCGACCATCCTCCTACGCAGCCCCCGCCCGATCTCAGCTCACCCAGTTCCTTCGTCCCTGAAGTCCCGCTCGACCCAAGCCAGTCCCGCCTCAACCGGCCCTCCCTGCCCCAGCCTTCCGTCAATGACCTGCTTCAGCTCCGCCAGCTCGTCGAAGGCTTCCGTATCCGCTGCCCCGGCTGCGTCCCCGGCTCCAATGAGTGGGTGGTCTCCGGTGCGCACACCGCCTCCGGCAAGCCCATCCTGTCGAATGACATGCACCTGCCCTACAACATCCCCGGCATCTGGTACGAAGCTGGCCTCAAAGCACCCGGCTTCCATGCTGCCGGCCTCACCATCCCCGGAGTCCCCTTCATCATCGCCGGGCACAACGACCACATCGCCTGGGGATTCACCGCCATGTATGCCGACATGGAGGACCTCTACGTCGAGCAGACCAACGCGCAGGGCAACTACCGCGCGCCCGACGGCACGTGGCGCCCCATCGAGCATCATCGCGAGGCCATCCGCGTGCGGGGCGGCAGCAACGTCACCTTCGACGTCGCCAGCACCGATCATGGCCCCGTCATCACCCCGCTCATCCCGCATGAAACCCGCACCATCGCCCTCCGCTGGAGCGTCTACGACGTTCCCGAGGACAATATCCCGCTCTTCGCCCTCGACACCGCCTCCGACTGGACCAGCTTCCGCGCCGCCCTCAGTCGCTGGACCAGCCCCTCGCTCAACACCGTCTATGCCGACGATCAGGGACACATCGGCTACCAGGCCATCGGCCAGATTCCCAACCGCCCCAACGGCCTCATGGACGTCCCCATCACCGACTCGAACCACGAGTGGAATGGCTATATCCCCTTCGACCAGCTCCCCTCCTCGCTCGATCCGCCCAACGGCATCATCGCCACCGCCAACTCCCGCATGACTCCCAACGGATACCCCTACCCCATCAGCGACGACTGGGCCGATCCTTACCGCAACGAGCGCATCTGGAAGTGGCTCGCCGGTAAAAACAACCTCACCTCCGCCGACATGCTCACCCTCCAGACCGATGTCTACTCCGCCGTCGATCAGGAGCTCGCCCAGCGCTTCGCCTACGCCATCGACCACGCCGAAAATACTGACCGCCGCCAGCGCGAGGCCGCCAATATCCTGCGCACCTGGCAGGGCCGGGTCAGCGCAAACTCGCCCGCCGCCGCCATCGTCTCCGCCGCGAAAGCCGCCTTCTGGCCCATGATCCTCCGCCCCAAGCTCGGCAAAGCATGGCGCCTGTATCGCTGGGACGAGAAAGGCTTCGCCCAGGAGCAGTTCATCACCAACAACCCGCAGGGCTGGCTCCCGCCCGGTTACAAAACCTGGGACGACTTCCTCGCCGCCGTCGTCAAACAGGCCCTCGCCACCGCTCCCCTCGACCTCCATCACTGGACCTACGGCGAAGCGCATACCATCCACATCGAACATCCGCTCTTCGGCCATCTCCCATGGTTCCGCCGCTGGATCGGCGTAGGCCCGCTGCCTATGCCCGGAGACACCACCACCGTCCTCCAGTCCGGCTCTTCCTTCGGCCCCTCGCAGCGCTTCACCATCGACTGGGCCAACCCCGGCGCCGCCACTGAGAACATCGTCCTCGGCCAGTCCGGCGACCCGCTCAGCCCGTACTACCGCGACCAGTGGCCCTACTGGTACAACGGCAAAACCTTCGTCCTGCCATACAGCGACGCCGCCGTGCAGGCGCAGACCACCCACACCCTCACGCTCGTGCCATGAGCCCCGGCGACAACGCATCGTCTCCCTCATCGCTCTCATGCTCTGGCTTTTTCTGGCCGCAAAAACATGGCTCCGTCGCGGTATCATGGAGCGACATGCAAGCCGAACTACAGCTCAGTGACATCCTCCACTCCGGCGTCGAGTTGACAGACCGCGCCCTTGAACGTCTTCTGCCGCCCGCCTCGCAGGTGCCCGCATCCATTCACGCCGCCATGCGTCATAGCACCTTTGCCGGAGGCAAGCGTCTCCGGCCTGTCCTCGTCTACGAGGCCGCGCGCATGGTCTCCGCAGGCACACTCCCTGCCGGAGTCGAAGACCTCGCCGCAGCCATTGAAATGCTGCACACCTACTCCCTCATCCATGACGATCTCCCGGCGCTCGACAACGACGACCTCCGCCGCGGCAAGCCCACCTGCCACGTCGTCTATGGAGAAGCCATCGCCATCCTCGCCGGAGACGCCCTCCAGACTCTCGCCTATCAAACCCTCGCCGGCCTCCAGTGTCCCGCGCCCGCTGCCGTCGAAATCATCCGCCTCATCGCGGAAGCCACCGGCACCGTGGAAGGCATGATCGGCGGCCAGGTCCTCGACCTCGAAGGCGAGCACTCCAAGCCCACGCCCGAAAGCGTCCACGCCATCCACCGCGCCAAAACCGGAGCGCTCCTCCGCGTCAGCATCGTCTCCGGGGGCATCTACGCCGGAGCCACTCCCGAAGACGCCGCGCGCCTCACCGCCTTCGGCGCCAAAGCCGGACTTGCCTTCCAGATCATCGACGACATCCTCGACGTAACCCAGACCTCCGAGCAACTCGGCAAAACCGCCGGCAAGGACCTCACCAGCGACAAGGCCACCTGGCCCGCCGTCTTCGGTATCGAGGCATCGCGTACCGACGCCGCCCGCCTCATCACCGAAGCCTTCGCCGAGCTCGCCCCCTATGGCTCCGCCGCCGCCGGACTCAAAGCCGTCGCCCAATACCTCGTCGAGCGCACCCACTAAACTGTCTCGGAAGCCAACCATGCTGTCCACGAAGGGGACCGGCTTCAGCCCGTCCATTGAGTGTGAAAAAAGAACTGCGGCTTTAGCCGCCGAGGGATGAATCTTTGGTAAAGAAATTAACTGAACCCGACATCCTCGCCGCACTTCGCGATGTCTACGACCCCGAGCTGCCCGTCAACATCGTCGATCTCGGACTTGTCTACCGCGTCGCGCTCGCGCCCGACCCCGACGCCCCCGGCATGCTCCCGCGCCAGAAGGTCGAGATCGACGTCACCATGACCTCGCAGGGATGCCCCGCGCACGAGCAGATCATCGAAAGAATCAAAAACCGCCTCGCCGGACTCCAACAGCTCAGCCAGACCACCGTCACTCTCACCTGGGACCCGCCCTGGACGCCGCACCGCATCACCCCCGCCGCCCGCAAACAGCTCGGCATCGAGTAACACCTCTCCCCAAAAACACCACAGGCCCCGCCAAAGCAGAGCCTGTCCTGTAAGACATCCCACTTCCCTAGCTGCTTACAGTGATCGTGTGCACCGTTTCTCTCGCACCTTGCGGAGTGCACGGCTTGTCTTGTCCGAGCACCCCGTCGTAGCTGATAGAGCCTGCATTTACGGCATCATATGGCCCGTAAGTACCCTTTGCATAGCTTCCGTCAGCAAGAAACCCATCCGCAAAGACCTGCGGATCATTGTCGTCGGTATAACACCAGGTGAACCCCTCATCCTTTTCACATATGATTGTGACCGTGTCGTTCACTTTTACATTGGGAAGGTTCGGGTCTCCAGGAACATTAACGTTCCAATTTTGAGGTTCTGACATGTTTCTCTCCTTGTTTCCATCATGGTTGCACCGCGTAAACCGGCATCACAGGCAGCCGGCATCATGGGGGACCTATTCGAATTTTGTCTTGAACCGCGGATCCGCCACCAGCGCCTGCAGGTTAGGATCATTTTTAATTGAATCGATCGCATACCCCTTGCCGATCGATTTCTCAATATACTCGAGAGCCTTAGTCCGGTTTCCCAAAAACTCATAGGCCTCGCCTACATTTGAGAGTACATTCGGATCATTCGGAGCCAGCGCAAGCGATGTCGCAATCTTCGACTCCGCCTTGGTTGTGTCCTTGTCCTGAGCATATAGCCCTGCCAGCGTGGATTGCGCCAGCGCATCCTGTGGTTTCATCGCAACGACCTTTTCAGCCAATTGCTCCGTCCTCCGCCGCGCCACCTCCGCCTTGCCTCTCTCTTTGGCGCCTTCGTAGGACTCCATCAGGTTGTTCCACACCATGTAGTCCTTGTCGTTCAACTGCAGCGCCTTCTCCGTCGCAGCTGCCGCCGCCGGATATTGCTTTTCTTCCATATACAACAGTCCCAGATTCGCATATGCGGGATAGCTTGGATTCATGGCAATCGATTTATTCAGCATCTGCTCTGCCAGCTTCAGCGACGGTCCGCCACCCTGATCCAGATACGCGGCCCCTAGATTGAAATACAACTCCGCATTATCTGGCGTAAGCTGGAGTGCCTGCTTGTATGCCGCAATCGCCTGCGGATACTTCCCCTGCCCGTCAAAGAACTGGCCAAGATCGTTGTACCCCGACCAGTTGTTCGGCTCCAGAGCCGCAGCCTTCTCAAACGCCTTCTGCGCATCAGCGATCCGGCCCGCGCTCACGTACGACTTCGCCATCCCCACTAGCGCAGAAGCGTCGTTCGGGTTCAGTTGCAGAGCATGTTGGAACTCCTGCACCGCCAGATCATGCTGCCCCTGATCGTCATGAATCTGCCCCAGCGTTACGTAGACCGCCGGAATGCTGTTGTCCAATTCCACAGCCTTTTGGCTGAACGCCTGCGCCTCCTTCAGCCATTGCAGGTTCTTGTCTACCCTGTATTTCATCCGGTATGCCTCGCCCGCCGCCGCATACCCCAGCGCAAAATTCGGGTCCGTCTGTGTCGACTGCTTCAGCGCCGCTATCGCATCATCCAGGTTCCCCGGCTTGTCATACCTGTCTATATAACCCAGCGCCTTCAGGTAGTCCTCGTACGCCGCCGGATCAACCCTGCCGCCGGTGTTCCGCAGCATCCCCGCCGTCACCTTGATGTTCATCAGTTGCGCCAGCTTCGCAACCGTCTCGTCTTCCAGCGTTGAAAGGTCGCCCGCCGGATCATCCACATCCACCGATCCGATCTGCCGCAGCGTCTTCGTGTCGATCAGGTTCGCGGTAAGATGAATGTCCGTCCCGTCACGCTCCACCGCGCCCTTGATCACCAGATTCGCACCCAGCGCCTTCAGCGCTGCGGTCGGGTCTGTTACATGGCTGCTTTCGACCACGCTGTTTGGAACCACCCACAAACTCTGGTTCCCCACATCCAGGTTCGACAGCCGCCCTGTCAGCGACTCCAACAGACCGTCAATCAGCATCTGGTTCTCCGGATTGCTCCCAATATTGTCGAATGGCAGCACCGCAATATGCTTCGCCGCGGGAGCACCCCCCAGCAGCGGAGCCACCCGGCTGTGCAGTCCCGGCACAAACCACGCCACGCCAAACACCACCGCCAGCCCCAGCAGCGCCGCCAGCAGCGGAGTCATCCAACCCCGCTTCTGCTGCGCCGGACGAAACGCCGACCGTGACGCCTCTTCCCGCAGCCTCCGCGTCTGCGCTGCCTCGCGCGACCTCTGCAGTACCGAGCCGGAAAGCTTCACCGTCGCGTCCGGATCAACATCCCCGAAATGCGAAATATTCTGCTTGCCATTTTCCAGCGCCGCCTGAAATTCCGCACACGACTCGAACCGGTTGTTCACGTCCTTGCTCAGCGCCTTGTAAATTACCGGCTGCAGCGCCGGATGCAGCGTGTCCACTCCCTGTGGCGCGTTGTTCAGGATCGAAAAGAAAAGCGCCCCCATCGAATCGCCCTGGAACGGGTGGTCCCCCGTCAGCATCTCCGTCAGCACCACTCCCAAAGCCCATATATCACAGCGATGGTCTACCTTTTCACCCATCGCCTGCTCCGGAGCCATATAGGCCACCGTGCCCGCAATGCCCGTCTGCGTCGATTTGGTGCTGCTCGTCGCGTGCGCCAGCCCGAAGTCCACAATCTTCGCTACGCCCGACGACGTCATCATCACATTCGACGGCTTGATGTCCCGGTGGACAACCCCACGCGAGTGCGCCTCGCCCAGCCCCTTCGCCATCTGCATCGCAATATCGATCGCCAGGTGCGCTGGCATCGGCCCGCCCTGCGTCATCTTCGCCAGCGAAACTCCGTCGTAGAAGGCCATAATGATGAATGCCTTCCCGTCCGCCGTCTCTTCCACGCCGTGAATGGTGCCGATATTCGGATGATCAAGGGATGAGGCAATCTTTGCCTCGCGTAAAAACCGCTCCCGGTCCTTCGGGTTCGCGTTCAGCTCCGATGGCAGAAACTTCAGCGCCACCGTCCGCTCCAGCTTCAGGTCCAGAGCGCGATACACCACACCCATCCCGCCGGACCCCGCCACGCCCAGAATGCGGTAATTCCCGGCGACAACCTCGCCTTCAGAGATACTGTTCTTCAACTCGGGCATGGAGCGCGCCCTCATCGCGCCTGATGGAAATTGTGGTGTCTGTATTCGCTGGCGATATCCCGCGCAGAGTCAGCGCCAGCCGCTTACCGCGATACTACGACCCGCCACTCTTCATTGCAAGCACATGAGTTACGCCTCGAACCAACGCCGCATCCGCACCCACAGCAGCTCTGCGCCCGCTATCCTTCCGCAATCACCGGCAGCTGCGCCGCCTCCCATGCTGCCATCCCGCCCGCCATCTCCGTCACGTCCGTAATCCCCTCCCGATGGAGCAGACTCGCCGCAATCGACGACCGGTAACCGCCCGCGCAGTGGACCGTAATCCTCCGTCCGCGCGGCACCTCCGCCATTCGCTCCTGCAAATGGTTCAGCGGCAGATTCACGCTTCCCTCAATGTGCCTCTCTGCCCACTCCCGCGGCGTCCGCACATCCACCACTACCGGAGCATCCCTCTCCGTCAGGTCCTCCGCCGCAATCAGCACGCTCACCCGCTCCGTACGACGCATCATCTCCGGCTTGCCCGCCAGCGCCACCATCCCGCCCCGCAGATACCCCTTCACCGCATCGAATCCAATCCGCCCCAGCCGCATGGCCGCCTCCGTCTCGCGCCCCGGATCAGCCACAATCACAATCGGCCTGTCGCGATCCAGCACCGTCCCGGCCCACGTCGCATACTCCCCGCCCAGCCCGATATTGATGCTCCCCGCCAGGTGCCCCTGCGCAAACTCCACCGGCTCCCGCACATCCAGCACCTGCGCGCCCCCGTCCCGCAGCTTGATCGCCTCCGCCAGCTCCACCGGCCGCAGCGCCGCCTCCAGATTCTTCTCCAGCGTCGCCCGCTCCCGCGTATTCAGGATCGCGTCATAGGTAAAGTACGGCGGAGCATCCGGCTGGTCCGCCACCACCAGCCGCACAAACTCTTCCCTGGTCATCGGCTTCAGCGCATAGTTCAGCCGCCGCTGCTCTCCCATCGTGGACACCGTCTCCGACGACAGCTTCTTCCCGCACAGCGACCCCGCCCCGTGCGCCGGATACACCAGCACCGCATCCGGAAGAGTCATCAGCTTCCCGTGCAGCGACTCATACAGGTGCTCGCCCAGCGCCTGCGCCGTCCAACCCAGCGACGCCCGCAAATCCGGCCTGCCCACATCGCCAATAAACAGCGTGTCCCCCGTCAGAACCGCGTAGGGTTCCTCCTCGCTCTTCTTCAGGTCATACATCACAATCGAAATCGACTCGATCGTATGCCCCGGAGTCTCCCGTACCTCCAGCCGCATGCCCGGGAACTCCAGCACATCGCCGTCCCCCATCGGCACAAAGGCATACTCCGCCTTGGCCTGCGCGCCCAGATAAATCGTCGCCCCGCACCGGTCCCGCAGCTCCAGATGCCCGGCCACAAAGTCCGCATGGAAGTGGCTCAAAAACACATGCTGAATCGTCAGCCCCAACCTGTCCGCGTCCGCAATGTACTGTTCCACATCCCGCTGCGGATCGACCACCACCGCCACGCCGCTCTCCTCATCCCCCAACAAATAAGAGGCATGCGCCAAACACCCGAGATAATACTGTTTCAATAGCATCGCAATCCCCGTAGCCTAGCACCGCCGAGCGCCCCAGGTCTCGGGATTTCTCACAGGCACGGAAGATGTGACCCACCTGTGATCTTTCAAGACCTTTCAAGACGTTGTTCCTCTTGGAAAGAGAAAGAAACAACAGTCGTCGGAGCTCGCACAAAACCGTAATCCGCGTACCGAAATGCCTCTAATTTCCTGATCCGGGAAAACTTGGCCGCATCTTCTTCATTTCGATGAGGCTACACAGCCGCCCTCCGCTAAACCCAGTAGAATGAAGATCAGCAGTTCATCTGAAGTCGAATTTATTGACTAATCAGTAAATGACCCACACCCCCGCCGCAGTCCGCACCATCGATGACCTCGCCGGCCCCGCCGGACGTCTCGAAGCCCTGCTCAACACCGGTGCGCCCGACGCAAAGTACGCCGTCCTCCTCTGCCACCCGCACCCCCTCGGCGGAGGCACCATGCACAACAAGGTCGTCTACCACGCCATGAAGGCCTTCCAATCCTGCGGCCTGCCCGTCCTCCGCTTCAACTTCCGAGGCGTCGGACTCAGCGAGGGCGTCCACGACCACGGCCGCGGCGAGCAGGACGACGTCCGCGCCGCACTCGACTGGCTCGACCGCAATCTCGGCCTGCCCCTGATCTTCGCCGGATTCTCCTTCGGCTCCTACGTCGGGCTCCGCGCCGTCTGTCCAGCCGTTGATTCAAAACCCCCTCGCGTCCGTGGCGCCGTCGCACTCGGCTTGCCCGTCCATGCCGAAGGCCGCGACTATACCTACGAATTCCTCGCCCACTGCGCCATACCCAAGCTCTTCATCAGCGGCGCCCGCGACCAGTACGGCCCGCAAGCCCAGGTCGAATCCGCCGTCGCCTCGGCCGCCCCACACGCAGAAATGGTGTGGATTAATGAGGCAGATCACTTCTTTGCAGGTAAGCTGGTAGAGGTTCAGGAAGCCATCCGCTCCTGGGTCCAAAACCGTTTCTTATGAGTGCTTCCCAGATCATTCTCGACCAGCTCCACGCCGATGCCTCCGCCATCTATTCCCATGCCCTGCAAGCCTGTAACGTCGCGGCAGCCTTTGACCGGCATATACGCTTTGAGGGCAAAACCCTCATCCACCAGCCTTCGCCCCGCGCCGAACCGATCTCCATCCCGCTCGAAGACTACAAGCGCGTCCTCGTCATCGCCTTCGGCAAGGCGGCCCTTACCATGTCGAACGTGCTTCTGGAGCGTCTCCCCCACAAGCCCCACCTACGCGGAATCTGCTGTGCGCCCGAGGTTCCCGCGCACCACAGCTGGCGTCTGCGCTACTACGCCGGCGGTCACCCGCTTCCCAACGCCGAGTCGTACAAGGCTGCGCGCGAAGCCCTCCACCTGCTGCATCGTGCGGACAAGGACACCTTCGTCTTCTTTCTCATTAGCGGCGGCGGCTCCGCCCTGCTGGAGCTGCCCCTAGACCCCGCCGTCTCGCTCGAAGACACTATCGCCTTCCACGAGACCCTTGTGGCCTCCGGCGCGCCCATCACTGAGATCAACATCGTCCGCAAGTATTTTTCCGCAGTAAAGGGCGGGCGACTCGCCTTCGCCGCACCCGAAGCAGAAAAGCTCTCCCTGGTTCTTGCCGACGTCCCCCTCAGCGACATCGGCAGCGTCGCCTCTTCACCCACGCTTCCCAACCAGTCCACACCGCAGGAGTGCCGGGACGTACTCGACCGCTACCACCTCCTCGAGAAGTTCCCCAAGACAGTCCGTGAATTCTTCGAACGGCTCGACCTCGCGCACGCCGCTCCACCCTCAAACGAGCCCATTCCGCACAACCGCTTCGACACCCTGCTTTCCAACCAGGATCTGGTTCACGCCGCTCGTGATCACGCCAGGTCCCTCGGCTACCACACCGTCACCGACAACAACTGCGATGACTGGGACTACCGTGACGCCGCCGCCTATCTGCTCGAGCGTTTCCGCAACCTGCGGCCGGACCATCCGCGCGTCTGCCTTCTCTCCAGCGGCGAAGTCACCGTTACTCTTCATCCCCCCATCGGCTGCGGGGGCCGCAATCAGCAATTCGCACTGGCTACGTCCTTCGAGCTGGCCAAGTCGCCGGATGCTCCTGTCGCCGTGCTCAGCGCAGGGTCTGACGGCATCGACGGCAACAGCCCGGTCGCCGGAGCCATCGCCGACCCCACCACCATTGAGCGCGCCCGCGCCTACAACTTTGACCCCGAAGCTTCCTTCATCCAATTCGATGCCTGCCCACTCTTCACATCCCTCGGAGACACCATCGTGACCGGACGTACCGGCAACAATCTCCGCGACCTCCGCATCCTTCTTTCCGCAGAACAGACATAAACTACCTGCCCGTTCGTTGCGTACTCCATGGCGGTTACTCGGAGTGCTCGCAATGATTGGCTTTATCCATCCCTGAATCGGCCCCTTCTGGCTCGGATACTGCGTTGTCTCGGTATCCGTCGGCCCCGCGCCCTCGTCCCCTTCGTCCTGTAAACAAGAGCAGGCGGGCCGGAGCCGCATGTGAGACCCAGCCCACGACGCACGGGAGTTGCCGAAACTGCAACTTCTAGGATGGCGCGAAGCGCGTGTGCCCGGACGGCAAGTCCCGCGCCGCATGCAGCTGCTGCAGGGGATACACCGTGGTTTCCTCCCTTTGCAGTGCCTCAATGCCCTCGGCCGCGGCCCGGGCTGCCGCCATGGTCGTAATCGTCGGAATCCGCTGCAGCACCGCCGCCCGCCGGATCGCCTTCTCATCAAAAAAGGTGTCCTGCCCATGGGGTGTGTTGATGATCAGCTGTATCCGGTCGCCTTTGATCAGGTCCACGACGTTCGGGCGGCCTTCCTTCACCTTGTACACTCGCTCCACAACCATCCCGGCCTGCTCCAGCTTGTTCGCCGTGCCTTCCGTCGCCACCAGGTGGAAGCCCAACTCGACATATTGCCGCGCCAACTCCACCAGCTGCGCCTTGTCCCTGTCGTTCACGCTGAAGAACGCCGCGCCCTTCAGCGGAAGACTCTGCCCGGCAGAAATCTGCGCCTTGGCAAATGCCTCGCCAAAGTTGTCCGCCACGCCCATCACTTCGCCGGTGGACTTCATCTCCGGCCCCAGCACCGTGTCTACTCCCTGGAACTTATTCCACGGGAACACCGGCGACTTCACAAAGAAGTACGAGCCCGTCTGCAGATCAAGCCCCGACGCGGTCTGCTCCGGCAGCAGTTCCCGCAGCGTCCTACCGGTCATCAGGCGCGAAGCAATCTTCGCCAGCGGCACACCCGTCGCCTTGGACACATACGGCACCGTACGCGACGCCCGAGGATTCACCTCGATCACAAACACCTTCGACGGCTGCCCCGTCTTGCGCTGGATGGCGAACTGCAGGTTCACCAGTCCCACCACATTCAGCGCCAGCGCCAGCTTCCGCGTGTAGGTGCGAATCGTCTCCAGCGTATCCGCCGCCAGGTCCACCGCCGGCAGCACGCACGACGAGTCGCCCGAGTGAATCCCCGCCTCTTCGATGTGCTGCATGATCCCGGCAATCACTACGTCCTTGCCATCGCACAGCGCATCGACATCGACCTCGACGGCGTCTTCCAGGAAGTGGTCCACCAGCACAGGACGCTCCTGCGAGTACTCCACAGCCTCCTTCATGTAGTGCGTGACCGCTTCGCTGTCGTAGGCAATCACCATCGCCCGCCCGCCCAGCACATATGAGGGCCGCACCAACACCGGATATCCAACCCGCTCCGCGCCCGCCAACGCCTCTTCCACGCTCGTTGCCATCGCCCCAGGGGGTTGCGGAATCTCCAGGTCCTCCAGCAGCTTCCCAAAACGCTTCCGGTCCTCGGCCAGGTCAATCGACTCCGGCGACGTACCCAGAATCGGTACCCCCTCCGCCTTCAGCCGCAGCGCCAGGTTCAGCGGAGTCTGTCCGCCGAACTGCACAATCATGCCGATCTCCGCTCCGCCCGAGGCTTCGTGCTCATACACCGCCAGCACATCTTCCAGCGTCAGCGGCTCAAAGTACAGCCGGTCACTGGTGTCGTAATCGGTCGAGACGGTCTCCGGGTTGCAGTTCACCATGATCGTCTCGTAGTCGTCGTCCTTCAGCGCAAAGGCCGCATGGCAGCAGCAGTAGTCGAACTCAATGCCCTGCCCAATGCGGTTTGGCCCGCTGCCCAGAATGATCACCTTCCGCTTCGCAGTCGGCGGAGCCTCGTCTTCTTCCTCGTAGGTCGAGTAAAGATATGGCGTCTTGCTCTCGAACTCCGCCGCGCAGGTATCCACCAGCTTGAACACCGGGCGAATGCCGTGCTGCTTACGCAACTCCCGCACTACCGCCACGCCTTCATTGGTCGGCGCGCCCCAGACTTCAGCAATCCGCTCATCCGAGATACCCTGCCGCTTGGCCTTCCTCAGCAGCTCCGGAGAAATCGTCTCCGCCTTCTGCTCGCCAACCTTGGCAATGGTCTCCGTAACTTCCTTGATCTGATACAGAAACCACGGATCCATCGCCGTCATGCGCGCCACTTCGCGCACCGAGAGCCCCTGCCGGAAGGCATACCGAACATAGCTCAGACGCTCCGGCTGCGGAGTCACCAGCCGCTGCGTCAGCCTGCGCGGCTCCAGCACCTCGGCCCCGATCTTCTTGCCCGTATCCAGCGACCGCAGCGCCTTCATCAGCGATTCCTTGAAGGTCCGCCCAATCGCCATTACCTCGCCCACCGACTTCATCTGCGGGCCCAGGTTCTCATCCGCTCCCGGAAACTTCTCGAACTGCCACTTCGGTATCTTCGTCACAACATAATCAATCGTCGGCTCAAAGCACGCCGGAGTCATCTTGGTTATGTCGTTCGGAATCTCATCCAGCGTGTAGCCCACCGCCAGCTTGGCCGCAATCTTCGCAATGGGGAACCCCGTCGCCTTCGACGCCAGCGCCGACGACCGCGACACACGCGGATTCATCTCAATCACCGTCATCCGTCCGGTATTCGGATGCACCGCAAACTGCACATTCGATCCGCCCGTCTCCACGCCGATTTCGCGCATCACCCGAATCGCCGCATCGCGCATCGCCTGATACTCGCGGTCGGTCAGCGTCTGCGCCGGAGCCACCGTAATCGAGTCGCCCGTATGCACGCCCATCGGGTCCATATTCTCAATCGAGCAGATGATGATTACGTTGTCCGCCAGGTCCCGCATCACCTCCAGCTCATATTCCTTCCAGCCCAGCACCGACTCTTCAATCAGGCACTCATGCACCGGAGAAAGATCGAGCCCCCGCGATAGCGTCTCCATCAGCTCTTCGCGGTTATAGGCAAGGCCACCGCCTGAGCCGCCCAGCGTGAACGAAGGCCGGATGATCACCGGAAATCCGATCTTCCCCGCAAAGTCCACACCGTCGCGAATGTTGTTCACCAGAGCCGACCGCGGCATATCCAGCCCAATGCGCGTCATCGCGTCCTTGAACAACAGCCGGTCTTCCGCCTTCTTGATCGCCTCCAGCTTGGCGCCGATCAGCTCGACATCATACTTGTCCAGAATCCCCGCATCCGCCAGAGCCACCGCCAGATTCAGTGCCGTCTGCCCGCCCACCGTCGGCAACAGCGCAAACTTCCCGCCGCGCCCCCCGCCGTTCCGTTTTTGGTCGCGCAGCATCTCCGACTCAAGGCCCAGAATCACCTCAAGATAGGGCACCGTGAGCGGCTCAATATACGTGCGATCGGCCAGCTCCGGATCGGTCATGATGGTGGCCGGATTCGAATTCACCAGCACCACTTCATACCCCTCGGCCTTCAGCGCCTTGCACGCCTGCGTGCCCGAATAGTCGAACTCCGCCGACTGCCCAATCACAATCGGCCCCGAGCCGATCACCAGAATCTTCGTAATGTCATTCCTGCGTGGCATTCAGTTCTCTTTTGCTCAATTAAATCTTTGAAGTGGTGCGGCTATGCTCTTAGAACTTTGAAGGCGCGGAGCTATGTTCTTAGAGGTTTGAAGGGGCAAGGCTATGCTCTTCGAACTTTGAAGGGGCGGGGCTTCAGCCCCGCCGTCCAGCCTTCCCGACAAGAGCGGCTTTAGCCGCTGAGGTGCGGGATCTAAATCAGCAACTACATACTTGTAATCTTCTGATCGCTCACAAAGTCCGGCCTTAACCGGATTGTGGAGAATGTATAAAATGTGGCGATTCCAGTCCTCGTTATCTCGAATGCGATGATCCGAAAAGCCTGCTTGCCAAATATCTTGATTCCATTCAAAGGCTCTCTTCGCTCTGAAAGAAAAACCACCCCTGATGTTCTGCATTGCTCTTTCTAGGCTTTCCTTGGGAGAAATCAGAATATGAAAATGGTCAGGCATTATGACATAGGCATGGAGCAAATAAGAACCGCCTCGATAGTGTTGCAACACCTCCTGCATCAATGCTGCCCACCGCTCATAGCGAAAGAACGGCTTCCGTTGTCCAGTCTGAGAACTGACAAAGTAGGTTTGCTCTCTCCTCTGCGTTCTTTCTCTGGTTGGCCGCATATTCTCACCCTCAGGGGCTAAAGCCCCCTCAATTTCACACTTCTTGCGGACGGGCTAAAGCCCGTCCCTCCTTCAAAGAGGCTGAACGTCATCGATTCATTGACTCCGTGCCTTCTTCGCACTCGAGGCACATCAGCGCCTCCAAAAACCGCCTTGCAAATTTCCCACGTAGCGCCTCTGAAGAAATATCTATGCCATTCATTTCAAAAGATTCAAATTCCAGCACCTCTAGCAAAACTCTGTCTCCCTGCGACTGAGCCTCTAAGAAGTCTTCTCTCAAACGCAAGTTCACTCGCTGGCTTGGGCCGGGTTTCAGATATTGGTATAACCGCCTGCCCAGTTCCTCGGTCTCGCCGATATAAGCCTTTACTCGTCTGCCATCTCGTTCAATAACCCAGCGGTAGATCGCGGGATGGGCTGTGGTGGATCGAAGTCTGCCAAGTTCAGTTCCATAAATGAAGTCGTTTCCATAAAAATCTTTCAGCCGACGCCATTGAAACTCGAACTGGAAACCCGCTCATCCCTTCCACTCCTCCATCAGAACCCGGAAGTCGCGGAACAGGTAATTCGAATCGTGCGGACCGGGGCTCGCCTCCGGATGATACTGCACGCTGAACAGCGGCATCGTCCTGTGACGCAAGCCTTCCAGCGTGTTGTCATTCAGGTCAATGTGCGTCAGATCCACATCGCTCACCTTCATCGAATCGGGATCGACCGCGAAGTTATGGTTGTGGCAGGTAATCTCCACCTTGCCCGAATCCATCTGCTTCACCGGATGGTTCCCGCCGTGATGGCCGAACTTCAGCTTGTACGTCTTGCCGCCCAGCGCCAGCCCCATCAACTGATGCCCCAGGCAAATCCCGAAGATCGGCGTCCGCCCAGCCAGTTTGCGGATATTCTCCTGTGCGTAGGTCACCGGCTCCGGATCGCCCGGCCCGTTCGACAGGAACACGCCGTCCGGATTCAGCGATAGCACATCCTCCGCCGAGGTCTCCGCCGGAACCACCGTTACCCGGCAGCCCTCTCGCGCGAGCATACGCAAAATGTTCCTCTTGATTCCGAAGTCGTACGCCACAACGTGCAAATGGGGCGCCTGTGGAGGAGACGCCGGTTCGCCGTCTTCCTCGACTACTGGCTGATCCAGCGGGTCAGGCCCGTCCGACTCCCACTCATACCTCGCCTTGGTTGAAACCACCTTGGCCAGGTCCGTCCCATCCATCCTGGGGATCGACCGCGCCTTCTCAACCAACACATCAGGGTTCGTCTCAATCGACGAGATCACGCCCCGCATCACGCCGTGCGTCCGCAAATGCCGCACCAGCGCCCGGGTGTCGATCTCTGAGATCACCGGAACCTGAAAGCGCTCCAGATACTCATCCACTACTTGCTGCGAACGCCAGTTCGACGAGATCGGAGAGAACTCCCGCGCTACCAGCCCTTCAATGTAAGGTTTATTGGCTTCGTTGTCAGCCGAATTAGTTCCGTAGTTGCCGATCTGAGGATTGGTTAGAACGACAATCTGTCCCGCATAGGACGGGTCGGTGAAAATTTCCTGATACCCGGTAAGAGATGTATTGAAAACCACCTCGCCATAACATTCGCCTTTGGCGCCGTGGCCCTCACCGCGGAAGATGCGCCCGTCTTCGAGCGCAATGATCGCCTGCATCACTTCTCCAAGGAGTGGATTCAATAGATTCTATCAGGAGGGGCGGGCTCGTGCGTACAAAACCGGAGCTCAAATCCACAAGCAATCCGGCCCCGGCAAAACGCCGGGGCCGGATTGCAGCTTTTTATTGGGCCCTACTTCTGCGGATTACTCATTGGAGGTACCTGAACCGGCTTCTGCTGCTCCTGTTGCCGCAGGTTCTGCTGCTGGTTCGGAACTACCACCGTCGACTCGTGCTTCGCGGGCACAATCCCCGGAATCGACGGCATCGTGTTCACCTTGCCCGCCGCAGCATCCACAATCGAGATGTTGTAGCGATCCAGTGTGCTCGCCAGAGTTTCCTCCAGCGCCGCCCGGTCAATGGCATACTTTGCCGTTGCGGAAATCAGCTGGCTATCCGCCGTCGCCAGGGTGCGCTGCTGCTGCAGCACATTGGCCGTTGTCGAAGCACCCAGATGCAGCTTGGTGATCTCGGCCTTCAGGCTCTGCTGGTCATAGTCCCGCGTTACCCTCGCGGATTGCACCGCCGCACGGTCATTCGTCAGCGCATACTGCGCATTGATGACCTTCATCTGGGTCTGCACATAGAGCTGCTGAAGCCGCATCTGTGCCTGCCGGTACTCCAGCATGGAGCGCGCCTGCGCCGCCTGCGCCACCCGGTTGCGAATCGGGATGCTCAGGTTGAACCCAATCCCCTTGTTCGGACCATTGCTGTTGAACAGGTTTGAGAAGGCCGTACCGTAAGTTACTGGCGAATATGTACCCGGAGAGCAAGTCTGACCCGTCTGAAAATTAACGCAGTCCGGACTCTGCATGCCGCCCAATCCCGAAGCACCGTAGAACGCGTACGCATCCAGCGTCGGCAACAGACCGTTCTTCTCGCCCTTCAGCGTAATCTTGTCGTTCTTCAGCGTCAGCAGCGCCTGCTCAATGGATGGACTGTTGGCGTCCGCCTGCCGCACCAGCTCATCGATCGGCTTGTGCTCCTCAGGTGTCTCCGCCAGACTCACCCGGTCCGTCGGAATCACGGGCGCATTGGCCAGAGTCGGATCATCCAGGCTGCGGGTGATCGCCTGCTTCATCAGCAACTGCTGGTATTCCAGGTTGCTCTCGGACGAAATCAGCGCCTGCCGGTCCGTCTCCAGTCCGCTCCGCGCGCTTACTACATCCAGCGGAGCCAGCGTTCCCACCTGCAACTGCTTCTCATCGTCTTTCAGCAGTTGGGTTGATTGATCTACGGCACGCTCCTTTGCCTGCAGGTCTTCATACGCGCTCACCAGCCCCCAGTAGATGTTCTCCACCTGATTGATGGTGTACAGAAGCTGTTGGCGGAACGCTGAGTCGGCAATCCGGCGGTTATTCTTCGCCTGCACAATAAAGCGCCCGTTGATGCCCCATCCGAAGCCCTGCAGCAAATGCTGCGTTATCTGCGCATTGAATGTCGTCTGATACGCCGGGCTGTAAGGATTGAAAAAGCTGTTCGATGTCGAATAGGTGTTGTTAAAGGACACCTTCAGCGCTGTACCCGTAATAAATCCCTGGTCGTAAGCAAAGTTATACTCGTTTGTATTCTGGTTCAGCGCTCCGCTCGGGTAAAAAATCGTGTTCTGCTCCGGCGATTTCTGACGCTCCAGCTGAACCGTCCCGCTCAGTACCGGATCCATGTTCTCCGGCAACGGTCCGCCCCCATTCGTGGTCAACGCAAGACCGCCTGCCCCGGAACCCGCCCCACCGGACGCAACACTCGTACCACCCGGCCCGCCACCACCCGTCACCGTTTGCCCTGAGCTGCCCAGCGTACCCGTCACCAGACCGCTGTTCACGCCAAACAAACTCCCCCCGGCCTTGGCCCGAAGGATATCCGTGTCAGCAATATTCAGGTTGTAGCGCTGAATGGCAATGTCGTAGTTGTTCTCCAGAGCCAGCACGATCGCGTCGCTCAGGCTCAGGTAGATCTTGCCGTCCTTCATCAGGTCAGTAAGGTGCGGCGAATTCAGAAAGTTCGCCTCCGGAATCGTCTCCGCCGTATAAGGAGCCAGCGGATTCATCCAGTAGCCACGCGGCTTGCTGAAGTCAATCGTTCCCGGACGCATGAACAGCGGCTGGGTAAAGTTCGGCTTGGGTTCCTGCGGCAATCCCGCGTCTCCGGTCTGCGGTGCCGTAGCCGCGGAAGCCTGCTGCGTATTCTGTTGCAGTGGCTGCAGCGCGTATCCAGGCATGGTTCCGGCCAGCACAATACTTACAACAGCGGCTGCACGTAGTTTCGAAAACAGGCTCACACTTCCCGCTGACCCTTTGTGCAACGCCTCCGGGCACTCCTCAAACAAGTCCATTCGACCCTCTCCACAAATGCAACCGGCGCGTCGGCTTCGCGCGCCCTTCGTAAATGTATGCCATCAAGCGCCTTACCGCCCGTACAGGCAGGTATTCTCCGTATACCGGTACCCTCACCAGCCTGTCATCTATACGCGAACCGCTCCGGCTTCGTTCCCTGCAAACGTTCCGCTAAAAATCAAGCCTGAGTATATCGCAGCAATTCTGATGTTCGAACACCCACAAAAGACCCAGAACTTCTTGAAAATTTGAGAAGATGCCATTAGAAAACCTGGCAAGATGCCCTAAAAAAATGTCCAACTGGAAGCTCACTCTCGCCTACGACGGAACCGATTTCCACGGCTGGCAGGTCCAGCCCGGCCTCATCACCATCCAGGGCGAGCTGGCCTCAGCCATCGAGCGCGTCACCAGCGAGTGGACCCTGCCCCAGGGCAGCGGCCGCACCGACGCCGGAGTCCACGCCCGCGCCCAGGTCGCCTCCTTCGCGCTGGCTGCGCCCATTCCACCGCAAAATCTGCTCCGCGCGCTCAACCGCACCCTGCCGTCCCCCATCCGCGTCCTCACCGCAGAGCACGCTGCCCCGGACTTCCACGCCCGCCACAGCGTTCGCTCCAAGACCTACGAATACCGCCTCTTTCGCGGAGAAATCTGCCCCCCGTGGCTCACCCGCTACGTCTACGCCCTCAACTGGCCTCTGGATGTGGAAAAAATGCAGCAGGCCGCCTCGCTCATCATCGGCGAGCACGACTTTACCTCCTTCGCCGCCACCGATCCTGACCTCTCACAGCGCCAATCCGGCCCGGAACCCCAGCCTGGCAACGTCCGCACCCTCGTTTCTTCATGCTGGATCGAGGAAGCTGACCTGCTCATTTATAAAGTCCGCGGCAACGGATTCCTCCACCACATGGTCCGCAATCTGGTCGGGACCTTCCTCGACGTCGGACGCGGCCACATCGCCCCCGCCGACATCCCGGCCATCCTCAGCCGACGCTCCCGCTCCGCCGCCGGAGCCACCGCCCCGGCACGCGGCCTTTTTCTGGATTCCGTCGAGTATTAAGCGGCCACAACAACAAGCGCGGAATCACTCCTGCATGGGCAGCAATCCCCCGCCCAGGGGGAAGGCCACAACCGTCAGTTCCGGGATGGCGGCGAAGCCGCGTGCGCCTGGACGGCGAGTCCTTCCAGCACCCTCGGCGCGATCCCAGACACACTTCCGGCGCCCTGCGTCAGAATCACATCCCCATCTTCGGCACGCGCCACCACCCGCGCCACCGCTTCCTCGGTTGAGGCGGCATACTCCACGCCCTCCTGCCCAATCGCGCCGGCCAGCGCCTCAGACGTAATCCCTTCAATCGGCTCCTCGCTGGCGGCATAAATGTCCAGAATCTCCACCGTCGAAGCGTCCCCGAACGAGGTCGCAAACTCCACCAGCAG
The DNA here is from genome assembly GCA_035532055.1 of Acidobacteriaceae bacterium. GTDB lineage: Bacteria > Acidobacteriota > Terriglobia > Terriglobales > Acidobacteriaceae > Silvibacterium. The sequence continues at coordinate 279,054 of DATKRT010000030.1, forward strand.
GTCGCGCGTCCGCGTGTAGCGGTGCGGCTGGAAGATCATATGGACTCTCCGGTAGCCGCAATCCTTCGCTGCCCGCAGCGTCGCGCGAATCTCCGTCGGGTGATGCCCATAATCATCCACCACCGTCACGCCGCGCACACAGCCCTTCACTTCAAACCGCCGATCGACTCCCCGAAAATGATTCAGGCCCTCAGCGATCGCCTCCGGCTTTACGTCAAGCTGCACCGCAATCGCCACCGCCGCCGTCGCATTCAGCACATTGTGCTGCCCCGGAACATGCAGTTCGAACGGCCCATACACATTGCCGCCTGACGCAACCTCAAACCACGACCGCGCCTTGCCCGAAGGCGGAAGCATCCGCAGCACAAAGTCTGCTTTCGAGCTGCTCCCGTACGTGAGCACTTTTCTCCGTACGCGCGGCAATATCTTCTCGAGCAGCGGATCGTCGCAGCACGCCACGCACGCCCCGTAGAACGGCACGCGGTCCATGAACTCCACAAAGGCGTTCTCCACGTCCTCCATATCGCGATAGCAATCCATGTGTTCGCGATCCAGGTTCGTGACCACGCTCAAAATCGGGGACAGCTTCAGGAAAGACCGGTCGCTCTCGTCCGCCTCCGCCACCAGGTATTGCGACTTGCCCAGCCGCGCATTCGATCCCATCGTCGCCACGCGCCCGCCCACCACCACCGTGGGATCAAGGCCGCCCGCCGCCAGCACCGTCGCAAGCATTGACGTCGTCGTGGTCTTCCCGTGCATTCCCGCCACGGCAATGCCGTATTTCAGGCGCATCAGCTCCGCCAGCATCTCCGCCCGCTGGATCACCGGAATCTTTCGCCGCCGCGCTTCAATTACCTCAGGATTCCGCTCGTTCACCGCCGAGCTGGTCACCACCACATCCGTCGCAATCACATTCGCGGCCGCGTGGCCTTCGAACACGGTCGCTCCCAGCGATGCCAGCCGTTCCGTCACCGCACTCCGCCGCAGGTCTGACCCGCTCACCTTATTGCCCAGATTCAGCAGTATCTCGGCAATTCCACTCATGCCGATCCCGCCGATCCCGATGAAATGTATCCGCTGTGCCTTTGCAAACATACTCTTGAATCTTAAAACTACCTCACCCTGCGCACACAGCGCCACGAATCGCGCTAATATGGGTGCGCCTGCTCTGGCTGACTATGCGAATCTCGTTGCTTTCTCTATTCCTTGCGCTTCTTCCCCTCAACCTTCTTGCCCAACCCGCGCCGCCTCACGTCCGCATCGCTCAGGGAGAACTCGTCGGTGGCGTCACCACCATGGGCCCCTATGTTTTCAAAGGAATCCCGTACGCCGCGCCGCCCATCGGTCCGCTCCGCTGGCATCCTCCACAGCCTCCTGCGCACTGGCAGGGCGTTCGCGATGCAACCAAATTCGGCCCTGCCTGCATGCAACGGCCTTACTCGCAAATTCCGGCCTCCGCCATGAGCGAGGACTGCCTGTACCTCAATATCTGGACCTCCAACCTGCACCCCGCAATCGCCGCCCCGGTCATGGTCTTCATTCCCGGCGGAGGTTTCGTCGCCGGATCCGGTTCACAACCCGGCTACGACGGCACCAACCTCGCCATGCGCGGCGCCGTCGTCGTCACCATCAACTACCGGCTCGGCGTCTTCGGATTCTTCGCCCACCCTGACCTCACTGCGGCCTCGCCACACCACTCATCCGGCAACTACGGACTCCTCGACCAGATGGCCGCTCTGCGCTGGGTACGCGCCAACATCGCCGCCTTTGGAGGCAATCCACACAACGTCACCGTCTTCGGCGAATCCGCAGGCGCATCCTGCATCGGCTACCTGATGGTCTCCCCTCTTGCACGAGACCTCTTCGACAAGGCCATCCTCGAAAGTCCCGACATCCTCTTTACCGCCGCTCCCGAACTGCATAAGGAATACGCCGGGCTCACCAGCATGGAAGCCATCGGCCTCGCCGTCACCCCGCACATCTCCGGTCTTCAGGGCCTGAGCGATAGCGCAATCATCAAACGCGCCAACTCCGCCGCCAAAAAACTCCTCGGCCCCGGAGGCGCGGGACGGTCACGCCTGCGCCCCGAAACCTCACTCAACAATCCCAACAGCGTTCAGGTCCCATGGGCGCCCATTGTTGACGGATACGTCATCCCAGCTCAGCCCGCAAAACTTTACGCCGAAAAACGCTACCTCCACCTCCCCACCATGGCCGGAACCAATGCGAACGAAGCCAATCTCTTCCTCACGCATTACCACCCTGACAACACCGCCAGCTTTACCGCATGGGTTCAACGCAACTTCGCACCCTGCGCCAAAACCGTTCTCGCCTACTACGGCCCCTCCACGCCCGCGCAGGCTCACCACGCAGCCAGCCACCTCATCACAGACGCCGTATTCCTTCAAAGCACCTTCCTGTTCGCTCGTGACACGCACGGTTTCCTCTACCGCTTCTCGCGCGTCAGCCCATCCGCGGAAAAATCAGGGCTGGGCGCATTCCACTCCGCCGAGTTGCCTTACGTCTTTGGACACACACGCAAACCCGGCACGCACTACGTTGAGCTCGATCACCACCTTTCCGACACCATGATGACCACGTGGATTCACTTCGCCCGCACCGGAAACCCAAGCCTGACGAACGCCTCCGGCTGGACCCGCATCGGAGCCAACGACGAAATCAACTACATGGACTTCGGCAACACGCTCAAAGTAAAATCCTGGCCGGACGCCTCCCTGATCACCTTTGCTGACCCTCATGTCTGCAAAAGCAATGACTTTGCAAGCATTCGGTAGTACTGTGGAGAACGCCGCCCTTTTGTCATAGCGAACCGCTATCCGCTTTGCTATCCTTGTGTGAGTGGCCATGCGCGTACTCTTTGCGGTTTTCTTACTAAGTCTTGTCGCGCTGATCCTGACCCTGCTGGCGCTCAGACGTCATATCCGAAGCCATGACCCACAACCCGGAGACTCCTTCCAATTAGCTCGATTGCCGCACGAAGACTCAACCAACCAGAACGACTAAAGACTCGCGGAGAAAGCACACTCATGTCGCAATCACATACAGCGGTAACTCAGGCCACACCTCAATGGCTGCCCGCCTCGCGCGCAGCACGAGTCACTCTGTCTGTCATCGCTGGCAGCGCCCTGCTGGCCATCTCCGCACACGTCTCGGTGCCGCTGTTCATCACTCCTGTTCCCTTCACCCTGCAACCCATGGCGGTGCTGCTGCTCGGCCTGCTGCTCGATCCTGCGGTCGCCTTCGCAACTCTCGCGGCCTATCTGCTTGAAGGCGCTGCCGGATTGCCCGTCTTTGCACCCGTCGGGCTTGGCGGAGCCTTTGCTCTGCTCGGCCCCAGCGCTGGATTCCTCTGGGCCTATCCCCTCGCCGTTGTCCTTGTCAGCAAGCTCTATCGCAGCGGGCGCGCAAAGACCTTTACGTGGGCGGCCCTTGCCGCAACCGCTGGCGCTATTGTTTACTTCACCGGCGGAGCCCTCTGGTTCGCTGTTACTCTGCATCAGTCCCTTGGCATTTCGCTCAAGATGACGGTATGGCCGTTCGTCGCCGGCGACGCACTCAAGGTTGTACTCGCCGCTGCAATCGTCACCGGGCTTTATCGTCTGCGGACCCGCACAGGCGTCGAAGCATAGAACCGGGCGATCATTAAGCCCCTGCAAGAATTTATCTGTTGAAAGACCGTAACCGTTTCTGTTGGAAAGGATCAAAACCTGCTGTGAGCGCTACACCTTCTGTTCCTACTGAATCTGCCTCTACCCCCACCAATGTGCGTGAGATCCGTATCGCGCATAGTCCCGACTCGGACGACGCATTCATGTTCTATGGCCTCGCGACCAACAAGGTCCGCCGTCCCGGCCTTAAGTTCACCCATGTGCTTACCGACATCGAGACCCTCAACCATAAAGCCATTAACGAGGCCTACTACGACGTCACAGCCATCTCCTTCCACGCCTACCCCTACCTCCAGGACAACTACGCTCTGATGGCCTGCGGCGGGTCTGTAGGCGAGGGCTATGGTCCCATGATCGTGGCCCCCAAATCTCTCTCGCTCGACGAAGTCAAAAAAGTACGCATCGCGATCCCCGGCACACTGACCACGGCCTATCTGGCGCTCAAGCTCTTCGCGCCTGAGGTCGAAACCGCTGTCGTCCCCTTCGATCGCATCATCCCCGAAGTGCTGGCCGGCAATTATCAGGCGGGGCTCATCATCCACGAAGGCCAGCTCACCTATTCGCAGAACGGCCTGTACAAGGTCCTCGACCTCGGCCAGTGGTGGCGCGAAGAAACCAATCTTCCGCTGCCTCTTGGCGGAAACGCCATCCGCCGTTCCCTGGGCGATGAGCTTATGCTCACCGTCACCAGCGCCCTGCGCGAGAGCATTCAGCACGGACTCGAACACCGTGAAGAAGCCCTGTCCTATGCCATGCAGTTCGCCCGCGACCTCGACCCCGACCTGGCCAACAAGTTCGTCGGCATGTACGTCAACGAACGCACCCTCAACTACGGCGACGACGGACGTGAGGCCATCCGCAAACTTCTCAACATGGGCCACGAGCGCGGCATCATTCCACACCCCGTCAAGATCGACTTCATCGGCTAAGCAAACTCCACCAACACGACATACCAACACGACAGAAGGAAAGGCGCGGCGCAAGCCGTGCCTTTCCTTCTGGACGAGAATTCTCACCGCCAACAGCACCTTCAAACCCGACCAACGCGAGGGCCCTCGAAAGCCCGTTCAAAACTGGCGCCCGAAGGGCGCGTATGCCTGGAGGGCGAGTCCCTAATACCAGTGCCAGTAGCCGTCTTTTTGGGTTACATGCACGTCGGTCCCGAACAGCGTTCCCAATTGCCCGGCATCAATCAGCTCGTCCTTTGACCCGTCGGCAACAATCCTGCCCTCCCGCATCATGATCACGCGTTCGGTCTCCGGCAAAATGTCGGCCAGATGATGCGTCACCATCAGAATCCCTGTCCCATGACGGGCCACACTGCGCAGCGCCTCACGCAACTCCCGCTGGGCGGCAATATCCAGCGCGTTCGACGGCTCATCCAGCAGCAGCATTCCCGGCGCATGCACCAGCGCGCGCGCAATCATAATGCGCCGCTGTTCCCCTGCTGACATCTCACCCACCAGCTTTCCTTCCAAATGCCTGGCCTGCATCCGTTCCATCGCAACATAAGCCTTTTCGCGCATCTCCGGCGTCACATGCAGATTCGGCCAGAGTGTTGAAGCCGAAAAGAACCCCGCCACTACCGCATCCATTCCGCGCGTCACCCCGGTCCGTTCACCCGGTAGATTCGCCTCCACCACACCAAGATGCTGCCGCAGCTGCGAAACATCCCAGCGTTCCCGCCCCAGCAGGCGAATCCGAGTCTCCGGAGCCACAATCGGGTAGCACTCGCACGTAATCGTCTTGATCAGTGTGGATTTGCCGCAGCCGTTTGGTCCCAGGATCGCAACGTGCTCACCGGTTCTTATGTCGAGGTTGATATCGTGGAGCACCACCGCGTCTCCGCGCGCCACGTTCACATGCTCCATTTGTAGAAATTCAGCGTTCATCTTTTCAGCATACAAGCCGTTTACGAACGCCAACGACCAGCACCGTGACCAGCGGGAACGGAGAAATAGGCCAGCGCCACGATGGCGCGCAAAGCGCGCGTGTGCCCGTGCGGCGAGCACCCTTGATAAAGTAAATCAGCACATGACTCAAACTTCTCTTCTTCCCATCGACAACTTCCTGCTTCCGCAGGAAGCTCTTCCGCTCGGTTTCCGCTTCGCCGCGGTCACCGCCGGACTCAAGCCCAGCGGCAAGCCCGACTTTGCCGTTGCCGTCGCGGATCAGCCGGCAAGCGCCGCCGCCATGTTCACCGCCAACCGGGTCAAGGCCGCTCCGCTCATAGTCGGCGCGCGGCATCTTGAGCAAGGCGGCGGAAAAGTCCGCGTCGTCGCTGTAAACGCCGGAAACGCCAACTGCGCGACTGGGGAACTCGGCTTTGCCGCCTGCAACGCGGTTTGCGATTCTGCCGCCACCACCTTTGGCGCCGCCCAACATGAGGTCTTCCCCTCCTCGACCGGCATCATCGGTGTTCCCTTGCCTGCGGAAAAACTCGTCGCCGCATTCCCCCAGATCGACCGCTCCCTCGCCGCCGACTCCGAGCACTTCGCCGCCTTTGCGCGTGCCATTCTCACCACGGATACCCGGCCCAAAATGGCGGCGGCTACCGTCACGATCGGCGGCAAAACCGTCCGCATCGCGGGCGTCTGCAAAGGCGCGGGCATGATCTTCCCGCAGCTTGTGCCGCATGCCACCATGCTGGTCTATATTTTTACTGACGCCGCGATTACGCCCGCCGACCTGAATACCATGCTCGGCCAAGCCGTTGAGAGCAGCTTCAACCGCATCTCGATCGATGGCGACACTTCCACCAACGACACCGTCCTGCTGCTCGCTTCCGGAGCCAGCGGGGCTGCGGTCCAGCCCGATGATTCGGCCTTCTCAGCAGCTCTCCGCGACGTCTGCACCTCGCTGGCCAAGCAAATCGTCGCTGACGGCGAAGGTATCACGCATGTCGTCGAGTTGCAGATTGAGGGTGCGGCCAGCGATGCCGACGCGCTTAAGGTCGCCCGCGCCATTGCACACTCTCCGCTGGTCAAGACCGCCTGGGCCGGCTGCGACCCCAACTGGGGCCGCCTGATGGCCGCTACGGGCTATTCAGGTGCACAGGTCGAGCCGGAACGAATCGCCATCTGGTTCGGCGATCAGCAGATTTGCGAAAATGGCGGACGCGTCCCCGACTTCGACGAGCAGCGCGCTCATGCCTACCTTAAAAACCGCGAGTTCACTATTCGCATTGCGCTTGGCGTGGGCAGCGGTCAATGCCGCTTCTGGACCACCGACCTCACCACCGAGTACATCCACATCAACGCCGACTATTCAACGTAGCCAAACGTCCCTCGACGCAAAAGAAAAGCGGTCAGCAACCCATACGATTGCTGACCGCAAATTCATTTGCCGCACATCTCAATCCCCGACCAACGGGAGCGGCCACGCGAAGCCACCGTCCGTGGGAATCCGCGACCAACGGGAGCGGCCACGAAGGCTCATCCCAGGATGGCGCCCGAAGGGCGCGTGTGCCTGAACGGCAAGTTCCCAGCACTCAGTCGTAGTACTCCAGCCCCAGGTGCGTAATCAGCTCTTCGCCCTGGATATGACGCAAAGTGTTCTTCAACTTCATCGACTGGATGAACAGATCATGCTCCGGATACAGCCCCGGCGCGCTCTGCGGCGATTTGAAGTAGAAGCTCAGCCATTCCTGAATGCCAAGGTGCTTGAGCTCTGGGCTGCGCTGCGCCAGGTCAAGGAACAGCACCAGGTCAAGAGCCAGCGGCGCCGCCAGAATCGAGTCACGGCAAAGGAAATCAACCTTGATCTGCATCGGATAGCCAAGCCACCCGAAGATGTCGATATTGTCCCAACCCTCTTTGTTATCACCACGCGGCGGATAATAGTTAATCCTTACCTTGTGATAAATATCCTTGTACAGGTCCGGGTAAAGCTCCGGCTGCAGGATGAAATCCAAAACCCCCAGCTTCGACTCTTCCTTCGTCTTAAACGACTCGGGATCGTCCAGCACCTCGCCGTCACGGTTGCCGAGAATATTGGTCGAATACCAACCGGCAACGCCCAGCATTCGCGACTTGAAAGCCGGAGCCAGCACCGTCTTTATGAAGGTCTGCCCGGTCTTGAAGTCCTTGCCGCAAATCGGCGCGCCGGTCTGCTTCGAGAGCTCGATCATGCACGGCAGGTCCACGGTTAAATTCGGTGCGCCGTTGGCGAACGGAATCCCTTCCTTCAGTGCCGCATAAGCATAAATTTGCGAGGGAGCAATATTCGGGTCGTTATCGACGAGCCCCTTCTCGAACGAAGCGACCGACTCGTGCACCGCGCTCGGCTCCAGAAAAATCTCCGTCGAGCCGGTCCAGATCACCACCACCCGGTCCACCTTCGACTTGAAGTTCTGGATATCGGCCCGCACCTGCTGCGCCAGATCGCATTTGTTCTTGCCCTTCTTGATGTGTGTGCCGTTCAGCCGCTTCACATAGTACTGGTCAAACACTGCCGGCATCGGCTTAATCGACTCCAGAAACGGCTTGATGGTCTTCAGGTGTTCGCTGTCCAGCACCTGCGCGTGTTTCGCCGCCTCGTACATGTCCTCGGGAAAAATCTCCCAGCCGGTGAACTCAATATCGTCCAGCGAGGTCAGCGGCACAAAATCCTTGATCAGTGGCGTACGGTTATCGGTGCGCTTGCCCAGCCGAATCGTTCCCATCTGAGTCAGCGAGCCAATCGGCTTCGCCAGCCCCTTGCGGACCGCCTCAACTCCTGCAATTAAAGTGGTGGCAACGGCTCCCATGCCGACCACCATGACTCCCAATTTTCCTTGCGCCGGCTGTGCCTTCGCAGTCTCCGAAGTTGACATTGCTTTCCTGATCTTCCTCTCCATCAAAATATTGCTGAACCCAAATAACTAGTCTCACCCTCAGGGAGTAACTTTGGCAAACCGGGCGGGCTCAAGCGCGGATTTATGCGGCCCAATGGCAATCAGGCCCCTTCCGGACGCGCGCGGTTCTTCCAGTGCGTCCACACAAACCAGATCAGGGCCGCGACGATCACTACTTCGATAGCAAGCTGGTAGCGGTGATAGATCGCCTTGAATCGCGGATCCGTGTCCCAGGCCTTTCCCAGCTTCACGCCGGCGAATGCAAGCGCGTAGCACCACGGCAGCGACCCCAGAAACGTGTAGACGTGGAAACGGACTTGCGACATGCGGGCGATTCCGGCGGGCAGCGCGATAAAGGTACGGACGACCGGCAGCAGGCGCCCCACAACCACCGCGATTGCCCCGCGGCGCTCGAAAAAGCGCTCTGCGTGTTCCAGATCGCGCTGGTTCAGCAACACGAAGCGCCCGTAGCGCATGATAAAAGGACGCCCCCCAAGGGCTCCGATCCAGTACGCCACCACCGACCCGGCATTGCATCCGATGGCCCCCGCGATGGCGACTCCAAGCAGCGTCAGATGCCCGGTCAGGGTGGGCTGTTTTGTGTAAACCAGGTAGCCCGCGAACGGCATGATGATCTCGGATGGCAGCGGGATGCAGGCCGACTCAATGGCCATCAGGAGGACGACTCCCAGATAGCCGGAAGCGGAAATAGTAGCAACGATAAAGCTAAAAATAGCGGCCATCCGAAGGCAAGTATACCTGCACCGCCGCTTTGTTAGGATTGAGAAGCGCAGCGAAAGAGCGCGCGAGGATGGGATGGAGTTTTGGCTGGATGCAATCGAGGTGCGGGTGCTCGGCTCGCTCATTGAGAAGGAAATCACCACCCCCGACTATTACCCGCTCTCGCTGAACGCGCTGGTGAACGCCTGCAACCAGAAATCCAGCCGCGATCCCGTCATGCAGCTCGACGAGATCGCCGTCCGCCAGGCACTCTCCCACCTGGAAGATCTGGACTTGGCGGGTCGCGTCCACGACAGCCGCGTCATTAAATTTGAGCATCACGCTCGCCAGGTCCTTGACCTGCGCCGACCGGAGATCGCCGCCCTCTGCCTGCTGCTCTTGCGCGGCCCGCAGACGGTGGGAGAACTCCGCAACCGCTCCGACCGCCTTTATGCCTTCGAAGACATCGCCTCCGTGCAGTCCGCGCTCGAGCGCCTTGCCCGCCCTCAATCCGACCCCGGAACGAAACCCCGCCCCGCGCTCGTCACACTGCTTCCCCGCCGCCCCGGCGAAAAGGAATCCCGCTACGCCCATCTGCTCTCTGGCGAACCCGCAACTCAGCCCGCACCTCCCGAGCCGCTCCAGACACCCACTCCAAATGAGCAGCTCCGGCGGCTGGAATCCGACCTCAGCGCAATCCAGGCAACGGTGGACGCGATGCTCGCCAGAATTGCGCAGTTGGAAGCTGGCGCTTCCTCCAAAGACTCGTAGAATCGTTCCATGAAAACCAAGAAAGCCTCGGCGCGTGGCAAGTCCGCGGCCCCAAAATCCGCCACGAAAAAATCCAGTGTTAAGAAGACTGCAAAAGCAGCCGCCAGCAAAAAGCGGCCCGCAAAGAAGGTGTCGGCGAAGAAGTCAGCGGGCAAAAACAACCTCGCGCCCGCACGCATCAAAGACCTGCTTGCCCGCCTCCAGGCCGCATACCCTGACGCCGAATGCGCCCTTCAGCATCGCAATACATGGGAACTGCTGGTCGCAACCATTCTGTCGGCCCAATGTACTGACGTCCGCGTGAATATGGTCACGCCAGAACTGTTCCGTAAGTTCCCCACTCCCAGGGCCATGGCGCAGGCATCGCTTCCCGCAATTGAAACCGAAATCAAATCCACCGGCTTCTATCGCAACAAGGCCAAGTCCATTTCAGGAGCAGCGAAGCGACTTGTCTCCGAATTTGGCGGCAAAGTCCCTAAAACCATGGCCGAGCTCCTCACCATCCCCGGAGCGGCCCGCAAAACCGCCAACGTCGTCTTAGGCGTTGCCTACGGAATCGCTGAGGGCATCGTTGTCGACACGCACGTCCTGCGCCTCTCCAACCGTCTTGACCTCACGCAATCCACTGATCCCAAAAAGGTCGAACAGGACCTGATGCAGATCATTCCCCCTGACCACTGGATTCAGTTTTCCCACGAACTCATTCACCACGGACGCAGAGTCTGTATCGCCCGCAAACCGCGCTGTGCCGACTGCTCTCTCGAATCGCTGTGCAACGCCCCCGATAAAACCTGGAGCAGTCACTAACCATTCAGGCAAGCGCCCGAACCGCCGCCGCCACCAATCCTGCCACGTCATGCGGATCGGCCTCCGCTGCCGGCTCCCAGCCATGGTCGCGCAGGGTCTGGCTGGTAATCGGCCCAATCGAGATTGCCCGCATCCCTTCCGGCCGATCTTCAAATCCAGCGGCCCGCAATAGCTGGAAGAAGTTCGTCACCGTGCTGGAACTGGTAAACGTCGCAGCGTCCGGAGCAGCACCTGCAAAAACTTCGGCAATCCTTTTCACTGAGCCCTCCGGAATCACCGTCCGGTAGGCTTCGGCAATGGCGACCTCCGCCCCGTGTTTCCGCAAGGCCTCAGGAATCACATCGCGCGCCACCACCGCCCGCACAATCAACACGCGCTTGCCCCGCGTCCTGTCACCCAGCGTCTCTACTAGAGATTCCGCCACGTATTCTCTGGGAGTAACGGAAGGCTGCAGCCCCCAACCATCGAGTGCGCGCGCCGTGGTCGCCCCGACCGCGGCAACGTTCCATACATAGAGCCTGTCAGGTGAGATTCTCAGTTTGGCGCAGCGGTCCCGCATCGCCCGCACCGCATTTGCGCTGGTCACAATCAGCCAATCATGATGGCCGGGATGCCCCAGCGCTTCATCCAGGACCTCAAATGAGTCCGGCGGCGCAATTTCAATGGCTGGAATCTCAATCGCTTCTGCGCCCAGCCGGGCCAGTTCCGCTGAGAGCTGCCCGGCCTGGTGCCTCGCTCGCGTCACCAGAATCCGTTTGCCCGCGAGCGGCCCTGCCTGGCTCACGGCAAACTCGCCTGCAACAGACGCTCTGCCCCCTGCTCCAGCAGGCGCTTCGCCAGCTTCTCGCCCAGGTGTTCTGCACTTGAGTCCGATTGGTGCTCCAGCTCGGCCCTCAGCAAACTTGACCCATCGGGCGAAGCTACCACTCCAGCGATCACCCGGCCTTCGCTCGTTGCCGCGCAGTGAATGCCGATCGGAACCTGGCAGCCGCCACCCAGCCCAGCCAGCGCAGCCCGCTCCGCAGTCACGGCAAATCGCGTTGCGGCATCGTCAAGAAACTGCAATGCCCGCATCGTAGCCGCATCATCGGCCCGGGTTTCGATCGCCAGGGCTCCCTGCCCGGCCGCCGGACACATAACCAATGCCGGAAACCGCTCGCGGATCTGCGCCGCGTGTCCCAACCTGTCCAGACCCGCCGACGCCAGAATAATTGCCTCCACTTGTCCCTCGGCAAGTTTGCGCAGCCGAGTATCGACGTTTCCGCGAAACTCCACATACTCCAAATCACACCTTAGCGCCTTCAACTGGGCCTGACGCCGTAAGCTGCTCGTCCCCACCCGCGCTCCGCCCGGCAGAGCAGAAAAACTCCTGTGCTGCGCAGACAAAAAGGCGTCCCTCGGGTCGGCCCGTTCCGGAATCGCCGCCAACGCAAAAGGCTCGGCCAGCGTCGTCGGCAGGTCCTTCAGGCTGTGCACTGCCAAATCAATGCGGCCGTCGAACAAGGCCTCTTCAATCTCCTTGGTGAACATGCCCTTTGCGCCCACCTGGGCAAAGCTCACGCTTTGCATGGCATCGCCCGTCGTGCGGATGATCTCGATCTCTACGTTGTGCCCCTGCTCACGCAGCCGGGCCGCAATGTAATTTGCCTGCCACAGCGCCAGCTGCGAGCCTCGCGAACCGATTCGAAATGTACCGGAATTTGCCATCAATGCTTGGAAATGAGCGATTCAGACTCGCCGCTCTTGCCCTTCTCGTTCGCCATTTGCGCGTTGTCCTCGCGCCCGCTCTGGCGTTGAAACGCCAACCGGATGGCCTCGACCGCGGCCGCATCGCCCTCGCGCGCAGCCGCCTTCAGCGTCTGCAACGGCTGGTGCAGAAACTTGTTCATCAGACTGCGCGTGATCGACTCGATTATCTCCATCTGAGACGGACTCAAGGACTTCAGCCGCCCGTGATTTCTCCGCAGTTCAGCCTGGCGCATCTCTTCCGCGGCTGCCTGCAAGTCCACCAGCGCCGGAACCACATCCAGAGTCTCAAGCCGCTTCTGGTAGCGCACCACCTCCTGCTCCAGAATCGCCTCGGCGTGCTTCGCCTCGCTGCCCCTGTCGGCCAGATTCGACGCCGCAACCGATTGCAGATCATCAATGTCGTACAGGAAGATTCCTTCCAGCCGATTGATCTCCGGATCAATGTCACGCGGCACCGCAATATCGATCAAAAACATCGGCCGGTTCCGGCGCCGCTGCAAGTACTGCTGTGCGTGTGGCGTGCGAATCAAAAACTCCGGAGAACCCGTCGACGTAATCAGAATGTCCGCCTCATCGGCGCGTGTATGCAGGTCCTCAAACCGAACGACATGCCCATTGAACTTCTGCGCCATCCTTACCGCCCGTTCGTGCGTGCGATTCGCAATCAGCAGCGACTTTGCCCCCTGCTGCATCAGGTGCCGGGCCGCCAGCTCGCTCATTTTCCCTGCTCCCACCAGCAAAACCCGCTTGCCTTCAAGAGAGCCAAAAATCTTGCGCGCCAAATCCACTGCAACCGATGCAATCGAAACCGATGACGCTCCTATCTGCGTCTCCGACCGGACTTTCTTGGCCGCTGTGAATGCGCTCTGCAGCAGCCTCTCCAGTGCCGGGCCAACAGCGCCAACCGACCGGGCTGCCGAATAGGACTCCTTCACCTGCCCCAGAATCTGCGGTTCTCCCACCACCATCGAGTCCAGGCTCGCCGCTACTCGAAACAGGTGCTTGACTGCCTCCCCATCGCGGTACTCGTAAAGGTGCGGCGCCAGCATCTTTGTATCTACTGAAAAATGTTCGTTAAGGTACTTCGTTACGTCCAGATCATCGCCTTCGTAGCAAATCAGCACCTCCACCCGGTTACAGGTGGAAAGTATCAACCCCTCGCAAATTCCCGGATGCTCCAGCAGAGCCTGGGTCTCTGCGGCCAGATCATGCGAAGCGATGGCAAACCGCTCCCGCAACTCAACCGGAGCCGTCTTGTGATTCAGACCTGTCAGCAGTATCTTCATGGCGCACTAAACCTATGGACAGAACTGAACACGTTCGCCGCCCAGACGCTTAGCATCGCCAGAAAGACCAGCGACGACACATACACTGCCCTCCGCCCGCGTAGGCCCTTGCTGCGCCGGACAAACAGAAGCACAACGTACAGTCCCCACATCAGGAACGAAAGCCATATCTTCGGATCGGCAAAATACCGCGCGCCGTATATCTCCTGCGCAATCAACGATCCGGCAAACAGCCCGATCGTGAGACCGCAAAAACCCAGCACCAGAGTCGTCTGGGCGATCTGATCCATTGTCTCCAGCGGAGGCAGCCAGTTCAGGAATCCAGGGGCCTTCTTGTTCTTCAACCGCCGTTCCTGCACCAGATACAACAGACTCGCCGTAAGGCTGAAGATCAGCGCCGCATACGCGGCCAGCAGTCCGGTGATGTGCACAAACAGCCATCCGCTCCGGATCATCGGAGACTTGAAAGCATATCTGTCCAACCCCAGCGACGGTACAACCGTCAGCAAAAACGCCAGCGGCAGTGCGAATATTCCAAACGAGAGTGTCCTATATCGCCAGGCGATCAGCAGAAACGCCGTCGTGATCAGAAGCGCCAGCATCGACTGCACTTCGTGCATCCCGGCAGGCATCCAGCGGTGCGCGTCGCCCAGCATCTCCGTGCAGGAAACCACGTGGAACAACCAGGCCGCCACCGCGAGCGAGATCGACAGACGCTGCCATCGCGGGCGATTACCGAAAACTGCAACCAGCGTCGCTACGGAAGCCAGCCCGTAGAGAACCACCGCAACTCGGAGCCATTCCAGAAACATGCGTGCCTTAAAAGCGAAATAGTACCACTTAGTATACCGTCCACTCTGTACTGAACTACACCTTTCTATGCCCTTCAAGGTATGCTGGCGTATCCGTGTCAGAACTTCATCCATCGAAGGAACCCGCCGCGCAGACCCCGCTCATGCGCCAGTATTGGGCGGCTAAGCAGCAACATCCTGACGCCCTGCTCTTCTTCCGTATGGGCGACTTCTATGAGCTGTTTTTCGACGACGCAAAAACCGCGTCACGCGAACTGCAAATCACCCTCACCGCGCGCGACCGCGAACGCACCATACCCATGTGCGGCGTCCCCTGGCATGCCGCCGAGGGATACATCTCCCGTCTGCTCCGCAAGGGTTACCGCATCGCCATCTGTGAACAGCTTGAGGACCCTAAACTCACCAAAAAGATCGTCCGCCGCGACGTTACCCGTGTCCTCACGCCCGGCACGGCAATCGACACGGCGCTTGAGTCAAGCCAGAACAACTACCTTGCCGCGGTTCACTTTGCCCCGGATACGGTAGCGCTCGCCTACCTCGATCTCTCCACCGGGGACTTCCGCGCCACAGAATTTAACGGCGCGAACCGAGCTGCCGTCTGTGCCGATGAACTCTCCCGCCTCAACCCCACCGAAGTCCTCGCGGCATCCAACGCACCCCTGGACGGGGATCACCCAATTGCATCCGCCCTGGAGCACATCCGCACCCGCTCGGCCGTGGAAGACTGGGCATTTACATCCGACTACGCCATACCTCTGCTGCAGCGGCAATTAGGTGCTGCCTCGCTCGATGGCTTTGGACTCACACACCACGCTGCGGCGGCTGTCGCTGCCGGCGTGATTGTCCACTACGTCCGCCACACGCAACAGAACGATGCCAGCCACGTCGACACCATCCGCTATTACGAACGCAGCCAGCACATGCACCTGGACCAGGTCACGGTGCGCAACCTGGAACTGCTCGAACCCATCTTCAGTGAGGGCGGTTCAGAGACTACCCTGTTCCGCACACTCGACTGTCTTTGTACGCCCATGGGCAAGCGCCTCCTCCGTGCATCCATCCTGCGCCCCCTGCTTGAAGCCGCCCAGATCGAGCAGCGCTACCAGGCTGTTGCCGCTGCCAAAAACAACCTCCTTCTCCGCGAACATATCCGCCAGTCCCTCGGCGGCATCCTCGATCTTGAGAGGCTGCTGGCGCGCATTTCGCTCGACAGCGCCGGGCCGCGCGATGTCCTCGCACTCGCTGCTTCCCTGGCCCATCTTCCCTCGCTTAAGAACCACATCGCGCAACTCCAAAGCCCGTTCTGGCAGTCGGCGCACGCCAGCCTGGATGTTCTTGATGATGTAAGCTCCGCCATTACCGCAACCCTCGTCCCGGAGCCTCCGCTCACGCTCGCCGAGGGTGGAGTGATCGCTCAGGACGTGAACTCTGAACTCGACGAGCTTCGCGCCATCAGCCACAGTGGACGCTCCTCCATCGCCGCCATTGAGGAGCGCGAGCGCAAGCGCACCGGCATTCAGTCGCTCAAGGTTCGATTCAATTCCGTCTTCGGCTACTACATCGAGATCACCAAATCCAATCTCGCCAACGTACCCGCCGACTACGAGCGCAAGCAGACCCTGGTCAACGCCGAGCGCTTCACAACTCCCGAGCTCAAGGACTACGAAACCAAAGTCCTCACCGCGCAGGAACGCAGCGTCGAGATCGAAAAACGCATCTTTGCCGACCTGCGCAAACGCGTCATGGAAAACTCCGGGCGCATCCGCAAAACCAGCGCTCTGCTTGCGGAAATCGACCTGCTCTCCAGCTTTGCCCACCTCGCCGCGCTCAGGAACTACACCCAGCCCATCCTCGCGTCCGCACCAGTCCTCGAAATCATCGGCGGCCGCCATCCCGTCATCGAGAACCTCATGGATCAGGCCGGCGCGGGCCGCTTCGTCCCCAACGATCTCTATCTCGACACCGAATCCGCATGCCTGCTGCTGCTCACCGGACCCAACATGGGCGGCAAATCCACCTATCTGCGCCAGGCCGCGCTGCTCACCATCCTTGCGCAGATGGGCTCCTTCGTTCCCGCAGAGCGCATGCGCTACGGCATCGTCGATCGCGTCTACACCCGCATCGGAGCCAGCGACAACCTGGCCCGTGGACGCTCCACCTTCATGGTCGAAATGACCGAGACTGCCACCATCCTCAATACCGCCACGCCACAGTCCCTTATCCTGCTCGACGAAATGGGACGCGGCACCTCCACCTTTGACGGCCTTGCACTTGCCTGGGCAACGGTCGAATATCTCCATGCCCAGGTCGGCGCGCGCACCCTCTTCGCCACGCATTACCACGAGCTCACCATCCTTGCCGAGCAGCTCCCGCACCTCAAAAATCTGCGCGCCGCGGTCAAGGAATCGCCGCAGGGCATCGTCTTCCTCCACTCCATCGAGGAGGGCCCCGCCAACAAGAGCTACGGAATCGATGTTGCCCGGCTCGCCGGACTTCCGTTACAGGTCATCCAGCGCGCGCGGCAGGTTCTCAGGCAGCATGAACGCTCCGAGCGTCAAAACGTGGCCGTCGAAACCGAAGCCCCGCTGCAAATGACCATGTTCACGCCGCTCTCGCAGCGCATCCTCGACCGCCTGGAGGAGACCGACGTCAACTCCCTCACCCCGCTTCAGGCGCTCAGCTTGCTCGACGAACTCAAAACCGAAATCAAAGCCGGATCTGCCAGAGATGGGAGCGCCAAAGTATGAACCTCCGCGAACAGGTCGGCCAGCTCATCATCGCCGGAGTCGAAGGCTCCGAGCTGTCTTCTCTCGAACGCGCATGGCTCAAGCTCATCCGTCCCGGCGGCATCATCCTCTTCCGTCGCAACATCGAGGAACCAACGCAGGTCACCAGCCTGCTTCGCGAAGCAACCGAAATCTCCGGCGCGCCGCTTCTCCGCTGCGTCGATCTTGAAGGCGGACTCGTCGACCGTCTCCGCGACCTCATCGCGCCCATGCCATCGGCCGCCGACGTCTTCGCATCCGGCAAACCAGCCCACTTCGCACGGCACGGCCGTCTCATCGCGCGCGAAGCCAAAGCCATCGGCTTCAACGTCGTGCTGGCCCCGGTGCTCGATCTCGCCCTGCCCGTATCTCAATCCGTCATGCGCAGCCGCGTTGTCTCCCCAGACCCAGCAGCGGTCGCAGCCTACGCGCAGCGTTTTGTCGAAGGCCTCTCAGCCGAAAGCATCCTCGGCTGCGGCAAGCACTTCCCCGGCCTCGGCGGCGGCACACTCGACTCGCACCACGCCATGCCCCTCATCAACCGCAGTTGGAGCGATCTCTGGGCGCAGGACCTCGCACCCTTCCGCGCGCTCGCGCCCCATCTGCCCATGATGATGGTCTCCCACGCCGCCTATCCCCGCACGAAAGACCGAATTCCAGCCTCCATCTCTCCCTTCTGGATCACCACCATCCTCAAAAAGCGCATCGGCTATCGCGGCCTCGTGCTCTCTGACGACATGGAAATGGGCGGCATCCTCACGCAAACATCCATCGAAGACGCCGCCATCAAGGCCATCCTCGCCGGAACCGACCTCATTGAAATTTGCCGCGATCCATCGCTCATCCTCCGCGCCTACGAAGCAGTTCTCTCCGAAGCCGAGCGTTCCGCCGCCTTCCGCCGCCGTGTTGCGTCGTCGTACCGCCGTATTCTCGAATGGAAGCACCGCTCGCTCGATGCACGCATGCCGCGCCCCGCATCCGCCGCGCAAATTCAAAAAATCCGCACCGCCGTCCTCAAATTCACCGGAGAACTCCAGTGACCGCCCCGCGCGCCATGACCATCGCCGGCATCATGAGCGGGACCTCCGCCGACGGCATCGACGTTGCATTCGTCCGAATTACCCCCTCCGCCGCTGCCCCCAAAATCAAGCTCCTCGCGCATCACACAACCCCATTTTCGCCCTCCCTGCGCAAAGCCGTACTTGCCGCAATGAACGCACCGCATACCTCCACCGCCGAACTCGCCCGCCTCAACTGGCGTCTCGGCATCGCCTACGCTCAGGCCGTGCGCGCCGCGCTCAAGCTGCATCCCGTCAAGCTCGACCTCATCGGCTGCCACGGACAAACCATCTACCATCAGGCCACTCCCTCCACCTACGCCGGACGCCGCTTCGCCTGCACCTGGCAGCTCGGCGAACCCGCGCTCATAGCAACAGAGATCGGCGTACCCGTCGTCTCAAACTTCCGCCCGGCAGACATGGCAGTTGGCGGACAAGGCGCTCCGCTCGTCCCGCTGCTCGACTACGTCCTGTTCGCTCACCCAAAGCGCGCGCGCGTCCTGCAGAACATCGGCGGCATCGGAAACCTCACCGTGGTCCCCGCGGGCGCTTCGCAAAGTGGCGTCATCGCCTTCGACACCGGCCCCGGCAACATGGTCATCGACGCACTGATGACTCAGCTCTTCGGCAAAAAGTACGACGCAAGCGGACGAATTGCAGCGCAGGGCCGCGTATTGGACAAGGTCCTCGCCGCTACTCTACGCAATCCCTACTTCACACTCTGTCCACCCAAATCTGCCGGACGGGAACAATTCGGGGCATCCTATACCGAAGACTTCCTTCAAGCCTGCCGTGCGGTAGGAGGCTCCCCCGAAGACGCCGTCGCCACCGCAACCGCACTCACCGTCGAGAGCGTTGCCCGTGCCTACTGCCGTTTTGCGCAACCGCTCACGGGCAACGCTCCCGTGGACTTCATCGTCTCCGGCGGCGGCTCCCGCAACCTCACTCTCATGCGCATGCTCCGCGACCGCCTCGAAATGGCCCCCTGCAACATAATCACCAGTGACCACGCCGGGCTTCCGTCGCAATCCAAGGAGGCGGTTGCCTTTGCGCTCCTCGCCTGGCAAACCTGGCATCGCCTCCCGGGCAACATTCCCACGGCCACCGGAGCTTCGCGCCCCGCCATCCTGGGCGAGATCACCTATGCCTGATCTGCGCCGATCCCTCTGCATCGTCTTCGCCGTGATCGCTGTCATGCTGTCCGGCTGCGGGCGATCCAAACCTCCAGCCAACACGGTTGTCATGCTCATCGAGAACAGTCCCAACAGTCTCGATCCCCGTGTCGGAACCGATGCCGTCGCGGAACGAGTCGATGCGCTCATCTTCGATTCGCTTGTGCAGCGCAACAACCACTTTGGGCTCGACCCCGATCTCGCGCTAAGTTGGCAGACGCCCAATCCACTCACCTACGTCTTTCACTTACGCTCGGGAGTGTACTTTCAGGATGGCCGCCCGCTCACCTCGCGCGACGTCAAGTGGACTCTTGACTCGGTTCTGAACGGAACCATCATCTCCATCAAAGCCGGTGCCTACAAAAACATCGCCGGCATCGACGCCCCCGACCCCGCCACCGTCATCATCCATCTCAGCCAGCCCGACCCCGGCCTGCTTTGGAACCTCTGCAGCGACGCCATCGGCATCGTACCCTACGGCAGCGGACGCGACTTCTGGCAGCATCCCATCGGCAGCGGTCCCTATCGGCTTGTAAGCCAGGCAGTCGACAGGAATGTAATTCTTGTGCGCTCGCAGAATTACTGGGGCGCCAAGCCGCACATTGCGCGCATCAGATTCAACGTCGTCCCCGATGCCACCACCCGTGCGCTTGAGCTCGAAAAAGGCTCGGCCGATGTTGCCGTCAACGCGCTTTCCCCGGATATGGTCGAAGCGCTCAGGCACAGGTCAAATCTCGTTGTGGAGGACGGACCCGGCTCTGAAATTGAGTTCCTGGTTTTCAACCTTCGCGCCCCCTATCTCAAAGACCTGCGTGTTCGCCGGGCCATTGCCATGGCCATCAACCGTCCGCTCATCATTCACTCCCTGATGCGCAATCTTGCCCATCCCGCCAACAGTCTGCTGCCCGCACATCACTGGGCCTGGACAAACGACGTCCAGCAATACACCTACGACCCCGCCGCCGCCAATGCCCTGCTCGACCACGCCGGATACAAGCGTGGCGCTGGCGGCATTCGCTTCCATATTGGATTGAAAACCTCTACCGACGAAACCACCCGTCTGCTCTCCGTTGCTCTTCAGCAGCAGCTCGCGCGGATCGGCATTGCGCTTGACCTGCGCAGTTACGAGTTCGCTACCTTCTACTCCGACCTTACGCGGGGCGCATTTCAAATGGCGCCATCCCGCTGGATCGGCGGCAACGAACAGCCCGACATCTTCCGTTATGCGTTTTCCGCTAGCAGCTTCCCGCCCGACGGCGGCAACCGCGGCTTTTACAACAACCCCCAGCTCGATGCCTTGATCCAGGACGCCTCGAACACTCTCGATCAAGCCCGGCAGCGCGCCGACTACGCCAAAGTGCAGCAGATCCTCGCCCGCGACCTGCCCACCATCAACCTTTGGTATATGGACACGGTCATCGTCCACACGCGCCGACTTAAAGGCGTGCACACCTCGCCCTCAGGCAACTTCAATTTTCTTCGCACTGCCTACCTGGCGCCCTGAACCACTGCTCGGCGGCCACTAACGCCACGGTACATTGTTTTTCCCGTCCAGTTCCCGATCCAGAAACGTCGCCGCCGAAATCAAAGCGAGATGGGTGAAGGCCTGGGGAAAATTCCCCAGGTGTTCCCCGCTTGAGCCCAGCTCTTCCGCATAAAGTCCCAGGTGATTGGCATAGCCCAGCATCTTTTCAAAGAGCAGCCGTGCCTTACCCGTCTGGTGAGAGCGCGCCAGGCATTCGATGTACCAGAATGAGCACGCGGTAAAACTGCCTTCTTTGCCTTTCAGCCCATCGATGGACTCCGTCGCATTGTTATAGCGATATACCAGGCTGCCCTCCACCAGGTTTTCTTCCACCGCCTTCAGCGTGGAAAGCCAGCGCGGGTCAACTGGACTGATGAATCGCATCAAGGGCATCAGCAGCACCGAGGCATCGACGACATCGGCGCCCCTCGACTGTACAAAGCACTGGAGCTTCTCATTCCAGAAGTTCCGATAAATGTCATCGTGAATCGCGTCCCGAATCCCGCGCCATTTTTCTATTGGTCCGGCCAGGGATCTCTTGTCTGCAAGACGGACCGCGCGGTCAAACGCCACCCAGCACATCAGCCGCGAATGCAGGAACTCGCGCTGCCCTCCGCGCACTTCCCATATCCCTTCATCCGGACGGTCCCAGTTACCTGCCAGCCAGTCCAGAATTCTCTGCAGGCTGATCCACTCATCATGCGAAATTCCATCACCGTATTTGTTTGACAGGTAGACCGCATCCATGAACTCGCCGTACACATCCAGCTGCAGTTGCTCGTATGCTCCGTTGCCAATCCGCACCGGACGGGAATCCTTATAGCCGCGCAGCGAATCCAGAATCTTCTCTTCCAGGTCCTTGGTTCCATCCGGCCGGTACATGATCTGCAATGGGCCATGCTGCGTGTCGTCATGCATCCGGTCACGAATCCACTGGGTAAAAGCCTCGGCCTCCTCCACAAATCCCATGCGAATGAAGGCATACAGGCTGAACGACGCATCCCGAAGCCAGGTGTAGCGATAGTCCCAATTCCGCTCGCCGCCCACATGCTCGGGCAATCCAAATGTGGGGGCGGCAATCAGCGATCCATACTCCTCGCAGCAGAGCAGCTTCAGCATCAGGATAGAACGATGCACCATCTCCCGCCATCGCCCCGTATACTTCGACTGCGCAAGCCAGGCCCGCCAGAAGCTCGCCGTCTCGCTGAAATGTCGCTGCACATTTTCCTCAGCCAGCACATCGGCGCCTGCTGCCTGCTCTTCCGCAACCTCCCCGAAAACGACCGTTGCCGACTCACCGGCCTTGAGGGTAAACTCCGCCGTGGCATCGCCGCCGTTAATCCTCATCGGAAACGTTGCATGCAGCGCCATCCCGGGACATTCCACCGCTTCAGGCTCAAAGTAGACCGTCCCGTCCTTGTGGGTCGTCTTGTGCTTTGAGCGAGCATAGTCAAACCGCGGCGCGCAGCGCATCGTAAAGCGCACTTCTCCCTTTGTCACACTGATCATGCGCAGAATGTGATGGCCGAAACGCTGCAAGTCGCCGTCTTCCACAATCGGCATGAAGTCGGTGATCTCGGCAACTCCATTGTCCGAAAGGAATCGCGTCAACAGAATGTTCGTGTCCGGCAGATAGAGCTGCCGCGTCCGCATCTCTTTCATCTGCGGTTGAATGCAGAACTGGCCGCCTCGCTCAGGATCAAGCAACCCGGCAAACACGGTCGGAGAATCAAAGCTTGGGAAGCAAAGAAAATCAATGCTGCCGTCGGTGCTCACCAGTGCAATCGAGTGCATGTTCCCGATGACGCCGTAATTCTCAATGGGCTGAAAAGTTTTGGTATTTTCCATGGCTATCTACAGGATAGATGCGGCCTCCACCCATAAAGTTTGACGCGCCATCATAGCAAGTCGGCATCGCACCACTTCAGAAATTACGAAAACAAGCGCATGAATCCTGTCGGGGGCAGGTCCGGCGCCAGGAACTTACGCGCCTCGCCGCAGTCTTCGGCCATCGCTTCGGCTGCCCTGTAGCCGCTGCGCACGCCGCTCTCCATCGTGGCAGGCCAGCCCGTGGCAGTCCAGTCTCCCGCAAGGTAGACGCCCGGCCATGGACTCCGCGCCGCAGGGCGTACGCGGTCCAGCAGCGGGCGAATGGAGTATGTCGCCCGCACTTCCTTCGTCACCGCGGCCTTTACCAGCGCTGCCCGCCTGACTTCCGGGAAAAAAATCCCCAACTCCCGCATGGCGAGGTCGATGATCTCCTGCCGTTTCATCGGCACCAATGCCTTCGACGCGCTGATTACCAGTTCCAGATAGGTGCCTGCATCCTGCCGCGAATCGCTCTGCAAGGCGGACTTGTTGTACATCCACTGGATTGTCGTATCCAGCAGCGCCGCGTGCGTCAGGTCTGTCACTTCGCGATCAAACCACAGATGCACACTGGTGATAGGCGAATGATGAAACTCGCCGAGGTCTGCGCGGAGAGCCTCGCTCGCTTCGTTCTTCGGCAGCGACGGAAGCAGTGTCTGCATCGCCTCAAATGGCACCGCCAAAACCACTCTGTCGCTACGGAATAACTCCTGCCCCGCTCGCACCATCCACTGCTCCGCGTCTGGCTCAAACCCATCCACGGACGTGCTCAGCCGCACTTCACCACCGCGTGACTCAATGTACTGGATCGCATGCGCATGCAGCTCGCTCAGTGGTAACTTCGGAATCCCCATTCGTCCGCCTTCAGCGGAAAACAGAAACGCCTCGCGAAACACCTTTGCCGCATAGCGCACTGAAATATACTCAGGGTCCTCGTTCAGAGCGCTTGCCAGCACCGGATGCCAGAATCGTTGAATCGTCCGCGGCGTCTGCCTGTGCCGCACCAGCCATTGCGCAAAGTTATCGCTGCTGTCTCCCGGCGTTTCCCGCAAAAATCCAAGTATCCCCTGCGCGACCGTCAGCTTCTCGGCAAAGGTCAGGCACTTCGCCCCCAAAAACGAAACAGCGGTGTGCAACGGAGCGGGCATCCCGGTCGAGGACAAAGTGCTCCGCCGCCCGCCGGGCTCAATAAACGTGATTGCTCCCGACCAGAAAATCCTGTCCTCGACACCCAGCCTGCGGTACAGATCAATCAGATTGGTACAGCAGCCCAGCAGAATGTGCTGGCAGTTGTCGATCACCTCGCCCGTGCCCGGATGCACATAGGATGACGCACGCCCGCCCACATAGGGGCGCCGCTCCAACAGCGTAACCCGGGAACCACTGTCCGCCAGCGCGCACGCGGCTGCCAGCCCTGCAACGCCTCCGCCGACAATGGTGACTGATTGCGGCATATTTCTACTTTCCCGCTCCAAGCCGATGCGCCGCCACGCGAACAATCCCACGCGCCAGAATCAGCAGCTTGGTCGACGTCGGAACCGATTCCCTCTTCGCAAACACCTCGTAGTAGCTCCCTTCGATCTGCTGGAGCAGCCGGTGATAGATCGATATCAGCACCCGCAGCGCCGGACGCGCATCCGCATCGATCAGCGGCAGCAGCGCTTCGCCAGACGCATAATATGCTTCCGCCCGCTTTGCAATGGACTCGAGCAGTTGCCGCTGATTTGGCTTGAGCGGCGTAGGCAGGGCTGCCAGTTCTTCAAGGGTCACACCATGCCGCTGCAGGTCTTCCAGCGGCAGATACATGCGCTTCCGCTCCACATCTTCCTTCACATCGCGAAGAATGTTCGTGAGCTGGAAGGCAATCCCGGTCTCCTCCGCCAGCTTCTCCGCGTGCTGGTCCTGGTAGCCAAAGATGCGGATGCACACCAGCCCCACAACGGACGCTACCAGATAGCAATAATGGTACAGCTCGTCAAAGGTCGCATAGGTGTCATACTGGTCGGCATCGTGCACCCGCTGCAGATCCATCGCCGTGCCTTCCACCAGTTCATCCAGCAGGGCCGGAGCGATCTCAAATCTGGCCCGTGCGTCCGCGAGGGCAAGGAATACGGGATCGTCGGTAACCTCATCGCGCAGCACACCGTGCCATGCGTCCAGCCAGGCTCCCAGCCGCACCCTCCGCTCGGCGACGGAGAGCGACTCGTCATCCGACAGGTCATCGGCATGCCGCATGAAGGCGTACACCGCGCAGATGGCATCGCGCTTGTGCCTGGGCAGTGCGACAAAGGCATAGTAGAAGTTCTTCGCCTCGCGACGGGCGATCTGTCTGCAAATCTCGTAGGCTTCGGCAACAGTCACGCGGCGGGTCTCTGCTGCGCCAGGCCGCGCCCTAAAACCTTGCCGGTCAGCGCCCGCACCATCAAAGCGGCCCTGCGTTTTTTTGAGATCACAGGGCGGGCCCGCAGCACGTCGTAGTCCTGTTCTTCAATGGCGCGCAGAATCTCCAACCCGCCCCGCGAAAACAGGTCCAGGTCCACCGCCAGCTCGCGGTCTACCATCCCGATCAATGGCAGCCCCTTGCCCATGGTCTCGCGCGCATAGTCCACTTCATACCGCATCAGCTCGCGAAACTCCGGCGTAAATTTGCCTGCCGCAATCGTCGCTTCGTCCACTCCGAAGCGGCGCATGTCTTCTACCGGGAAATAGACCCTGTCCCGGGCATAATCTTCGCGCACATCCTGCCAGAAGTTCGCCAACTGAAGCGCCGTGCAGGTATGGTCCGACAGCCGAAACCGTTCCGCATCGCGGTACCCGCACACATACAGCACCAGTTGCCCAACAGGATTCGCCGAGTACTTGCAGTAGTCCAGCACTTCCGCCATCGACTCCATACGCACCCTGCGCTGGTCTCTGCGGAAGGCCACCAGAAGGTTGGCAAACGGCTGTATGGGAATATCGCACGCGCGAATCGTCTCCGCCAGAGCCGCGAACACCGGGTGCCGCGTCTCGCCGCGGTAGCAGGCTTCCAACTCCTCGCCCCACATGTCCAGCAGCGCCAGCGACTGCTCCCGGTCACCCGTTTCATCGCCCAGATCATCGGACACGCGGCAGTAGGCGTATATCGCATGGAAATGCGGGCGCAGCCGCTTCGGCAGAAACCATGACGCAACGTGGAAGTTTTCGTAGTGCGTTTCCGTCAGCCGGCGGCACCAGGCGCGTGCTTCCTCCAGCGTCGGCGGCGTCGGCGGCATGCGATACTCCACCGGCAGCGCGGCCCAACCCTGTTCGATCAGTTGTGCGGTGCTTGCTGTCATCGCGGCCTCAGGGAATAATTGCTGTCTTGATATCCGTCGTCCGGGTCATTAAGTTGCGAAACACATCGCCTACTTCAATGAGTGAGGCCCGGCCTGTAATGTATTCGCGGCACTTGAATTTCCCGCTCCGGATCAGCTCAAAGGCCTTCCGGGCCGTCGCCGGTGTGTGATGGAAGCTCGCCTTCATCGTAATGTCGTTATAGTGCAGTCGATTGGTGTCGAACTCAACCTTCGTGCCGGATGGCGGACCGCCAAAAAAGTTCACCGTCCCGCCTTTGCGGACCATATCCACCGCCCACTGCCACGTCAGCGGCATCGCCACCGCCTCAATCGCCAGGTCCACCCCGCGATGGTTCGGCGTAAGCGCCCGCACCGCGGCGATCGGGTCGTCCGTCGCCGTCGTCTGCACCACCTGCTCGGCGCCAAATGTCCGTGCCGCCGCAATCTGGTCTTCGTATTTGACCACAGCGATCACGTGCAGACCGGCAATCTGAGCCGCGTGCATAAACATCAGTCCAATTGGCCCGGCGCCGATCACAACCACCGAATCGCCCGGCTTCGGCGCAGACTCGTCCAAGCCCCGCAGTACACAAGCCAGCGGCTCGGTCAGCGCCGCGTGCTCGTAGGGCAATCCCTCCGGAATGTGCAGCGTGTTCTTTTCCACGATGCGCGCCGGAATCCGAATGTATTCCGCGTACGCCCCGTTGTTGAACAGAAGGTCATCGCACAGATTCTGCTGATCGTTCTTGCAGAAGTAGCACACGTCACACGGCGCGGAGTTCAGCGCCACCACGCGGTCGCCCACGTGAAAGTCGTCCACCCCTTCGCCAACCTTGTGCACAGTTCCCGCCAGCTCATGCCCAAACGGCACAGGTGGCGTCAGCATCCGCGCATGATAGCCGCGGCGGTAGACCTTCAAATCGGTCCCGCAGGTCAGCGCTGCATGCACTTGCACCACGATCTCGCCCGGTCCCGCCACTGGCACGGGAACCCGCTCAATGCGGACATCCTCTTTGCCGTAGAGAACGGCGGCTGTCATCTCCTCTGCCATCGCTTCTATTTTCTCAGACTTGCAGTATTTCTGGAGCTTCTGGTTCGATGAAGATTTTCATTGAGCCCGGCCCTGGATTCGACGCCACATGAATCGCCTCTTCCGCATCTTCAAGCGAATACCTGTGCGAGATAAGCCGTGTCAAATCAAAACCGTTGTTATATTCGCCAAATACCAGCGCCGCGCCTTCGTCCTGCATCTCCACCGATGCGCTGTATGAGCCGACCAGCGACTTCTCGTCCATGCAGACCGCCGCCGGATCAATCACCGCTTCGCCATGCTGGGTCTGCGCAAACAAAAGCACGCGTCCGCCCGGCCGTGCGGCGTCCATCGCCATCTTAATGAGCGAGTTGCCACCGACCGCAAGAATTACGGCGTCGGCCCCGCGCCCCTCGCTTGCTGCACGCGTTAATCCCATCACATCCTGTTTCCCGGCATCGATGGGTCGCGACAATCCATAGCCCGCAGCAATTTTGTGCCGCTCAGGAAAAAGGTCTGACGTAAGCACCCGCGCACCGCTGCGTGCCGCCAGCGCGGCCAGCAAAATCCCAATCGGCCCCTGGCCGATCACCAAAACGGTCTCATCCGAAGCAAGGGCCAGATTCCTGATCGCCTTGTAGCAAGTGTTCACCGGCTCGACGAATGCCGCCTGCTCAAAAGGCACACCGTCGGGGATCTTCACCAGTCCGCGCTGGACAATCCAGTCCATCACGCGCACATACTCGGCAAAGCCTCCACCCGAAGGCTCAAACCCCGCCGTGCAGCCCACCTTCTTGTACACCGGACACTGCGCAAAGGTCTTCTTGCGGCAGTAGTAACACTGCCCACAAGGAATGTGATGAAACACCATCACCCGGTCGCCGGCGGCAAAGCCCCCCACCCCGGAGCCGACCGCGGCAATGGTTCCCGCCGTCTCATGCCCGAAGATGCGTGGCGCACTGTGTGAACCGGTGTGAATCTTCTTGAGGTCGGTGCCACAAATGCCGCACGCCGCCACGCGAATCAATACTTCACCGGGACCGATCTCCGGGACCGGAACCGTTTCTACTCGTACTTCGTTGATGCTGCGATACACTGCGGCCCGCATCGTTGCTGGAATTGTCTTCGCCATCACGTTCCCACTCTACTGCGAAACTTGCCTGCCTGCTTCGCCTCACGGCAAATGCTTCAAGCCATCACTCGCTAAATTTGCCAACGCCTGTGCTGCGGCGCTGCTGTTCCGGCCAAGCCGCGCCAGCGTAACCCAATATTGCGGATGCGTCACTGCATAGGCCACAAATGCGGCCATGCGCATCTCGCCGTCCGCATTCATAAAACGGTTGAAGTCCGGCAACCGGTCTGTGTACCCGTCCGAGACTCCCTTAAAGCAATAGAACGAGGCTCCATGTGCTGCTGCGGCCCGCGCCACCGCTGCCGCCTCCATGTCCACCAATGTGGACTGATGCTTCTGCGCCAGGCCGCGTTTCTCATCCACGTGTGCCACATGGTCCAGCGTAATCAACCGGAACCCATCCGCATTTCCGGTAACAAAGCGCTCCCCGCTTACAGCATCCACCACCTCTGAAATCACGCATCCTGTCGGCGGCTTCACCGCACAGGTCAGCGCGCCGGCCCATCCGTAGGAGACCAGCACGTTCGCATCAACCTCAGCAAACAACCGCTCCGCCGCACGCTGGGCAGCCTTTGCGCCCACGCCTCCGGCTATGGCCACGGTCTCGCAGCCGGCAACTTCTCCGGCCCACATATTGTGTTCGCGTGTCTGCCATCCGCGCACCAAAGGCTTCAGCTCTCCGGGCAGCGCGGCGATAATTCCTATCCGGTTCATTGCGCCGCCACATATCCATGCGCCTGGAACCAATCTATCGCGGTCCGCAACGCCTCATAGACCGGGACCTTGCGGAAGCCCAACTCCCGCTCCGCCTTGGCAGACGAGGCAAACATCTTCTTTTTGCCCATCCGCACTGCCTCGACAGTCGCGCGCGGCTCCTTGCCCAGCATGTGCCCCGTGATCGTCTCATCAAAGAAGGCGAACGTCATCGCCACCGCATGCGGCACCCTCATCGTTGGAGAAGGCAGCCCGGTTATCGCCGACATCTTGTCCAGAATCTGCTTTAGCGTCAGGTTCTCGCCGCCCAGAATATACCGCTCGCCCGGTCTCCCCACTTCCAGCGCCGCGCAATGCGTGCGAGCCACTTCAGACACGTCCACGAGGTTCAGCCCCGTATCCACATACGCCGGAAACTTCCGGTTCAAAAAATCCACCACAATCCGTCCCGTCGGCGTGGGCTTCACATCCTGCGCGCCGATAGGCGTGGTCGGATTCAGGATGATCACCTGCTGCCCCGCCCGCGCGGCCTCAATCGCGGTCTGCTCGGCCAGAAACTTCGACCGCTTGTAGTGCCCGATCATGGCGTCGATGGAAACCGGCGTGCTCTCATCCACAATCGTCCCATCCGCCTTGAAGCCCATCGTGGCCACACTCGACGTATAGACAAAGCGCGGCACACCTTCCTCGCCGGCAATGCGCAACAGGGCGCGTGTGCCTTCCACATTCGCCGCGTACATCGCTTTGGGATCGCGCACCCACAGCCGGTAGTCCGCCGCCACGTGCATCACGGCATCGCAGCCGCGCATCGCGGTCCGCAGACACTCGGGCTGCAGCAGGTCGCCGACTACGGTCTCGCCGCCCAGGCCCTCGATGTTTGCAAGATTGCTGGTGGGCCTCACCAGCAGGCGCAGCTGCGCGCCCTGTTCCGCCAGATGACGGGCGACATGCGCGCCTACGAATCCGGTTGCACCGGTTAGAAAGACTTTCATGCGGGTAGCAGTCTAACTCTTCGCCGCCAGTTGCTGCGCCTGGATGGTCACTAGTTCGCTCAGGTCCTTCTTTTCCAGACCATGCACCGACTTGTTGAACTCGTCCACCTTGCTCGACCAGTTCATGGAGCAGAACTTCGGCCCGCACATCGAGCAGAACGCCGCCTCCTTGTAGTAGTCGTCGGGCAAGGTCTCGTCGTGCATGGCCCGCGCCGTCTCCGGATCCAGCGACAGCGCAAACTGCTTCTCCCAGTCGAAGGTGTAGCGCGCGTAGCTGATGGCGTCGTCGCGGTCCTGCGCTCCGGGCCGGTGCCGGGCAATATCCGCAGCGTGGGCGGCAATCTTGTAGGCGATCATGCCGTCCTTCACGTCCTTCTCGTTCGGCAGCCCCAAATGCTCCTTGGGCGTCACATAGCACAGCATCGACGCCCCGTGCCAGCCAATCATGGCCGCGCCAATCGCCGACGTAATGTGGTCGTAACCCGGAGCAATGTCTGTCACCAGCGGCCCCAGAGTGTAGAAGGGCGCGCCGAAGCAGTACTCCACTTCCTTATCCACCTGCTCCTTGATCTTGTCCAGCGGCACATGCCCGGGACCCTCGATCATGACCTGCACGTCGCTCTCCCATGCCTTGGAGGTCAGCTCGCCCAGCGTCTTCAGCTCGGAAAACTGCGCCTCGTCGCTGGCATCGGCCACGCTGCCCGGACGCAGACCGTCGCCCAGCGAGAAGCTCACGTCGTACTTCGCCATGACCTTCACAATGCGGTCGAAGTTCTCGTACAGGAAGTTCTGTTTGTGGTGGTGCGTCATCCACTGCGCCAGAACTGCGCCGCCCCGGCTCACAATACCGGTAATGCGATTGGCCACCATCGGAACATACTGGATCAGCACGCCCGCATGCACCGTGAAGTAGTCCACGCCCTGCTGCGCCTGCTCCTCGATGACTTCGAGATACACATCAATGTTCAGGTCTTCGAGCTTCTTCACCCGGTTCAGCGCCTCATAAATGGGCACCGTCCCAATCGGCACCGGCGAGTGCCGCAGAATCGCATCGCGAATCTCAGGAATGCTGCCGCCCGTCGACAGATCCATCACCGTATCCGCCCCGTGCTGCACCGCCATGTGCAGCTTGCGCAGCTCTTCCTCAATATTCGAGGTGACCGCCGAGTTGCCAATGTTGGCGTTCACCTTGCAGCGCGTCGCCACGCCAATGCCCATCGGCTCCAGCTCCGGGTGGTTAATGTTCGCGGGAATAATCAGCCGCCCGGCCGCAATCTCATCGCGCACCAACTGGGCCGAGATGCTCTCGCGCTTCGCAACGTACTCCATCTCTTCGGTAATCAGACCTTTGCGCGCAAAGTGCATCTGCGAGAAATTTCCGTCACCCGAGCGGGCCGCCTCTGTTTTGCGCTTCTCAAGCCATTCGGCGCGTGGTTTCAGGATCTCCAATGCTGCATTCTGCGTAGGGCCGCTGCTCGTCATGCTTCACCTCTGTATCGATTCAATGTTCGGATTATAAATTGATGCCGTACTACCGGCAGCCCGGCCCACCACCCGCACCCTGGCCATCCCTGCCTTTGGGATGCACCATCCGCCCTGAAAATCCGTTTGCATCCTCCCGCTCGCGAGTCATACACTGGATACATTCCTATGCAGAGCAAAAATCAGGGACGGCGAATCGGCATTGCAGTCGTAGTCGTGCTGGCGGTCATCTCGTGGCTCGCCATCACCGGGGTAAGATCCAACAAAAGCTACTACGTCACCATCAAGGAGCTGCAGGCAATGGGCTCGAAGGCCTACACGCGCCATCTCCGCGTGGCCGGCAGCGTCGAACCCGGCTCCATTCAGCGCGCGGGCACTCATGTGGACTTTGTCCTGGTCGAAAAAACCAAGACCAAGGACATGCTGCACGTCTCCTACACCGGCGTGGACCCGGTTCCCGACACCTTCAAGGACAACGCCCTCGCTCTGGCCATCGGCACCTACGGGCACGACGGCGTCTTCCATGCCACACAAGTGCAGGCCAAATGCGCCTCCAAGTACGCTCCGGTTCCGCCGAAGAATACCGCCACGGCACAGGCCACAGCCTCGGTTGTGACCCCTGCGAAGGCCATGTAAGCAATCAGCTAGACTTAGGCCTGTGATCTGGAGCACAATTTGAGGCCCTGGGTCTGGATATACTTCCCTCAACGTGGCTTCCATTGTTCAACTTGACTCCGTCTCCAAGCTCTACGGTACCTTCGTAGCGCTGCGCAAGATTACGCTTGCGTTTGAGGCAGGCCGCACCTACGTCCTGCTGGGCGAGAACGGGGCCGGCAAATCCACCCTGCTGCGGGTACTCTCCGGGCTGCTCCGGCCTACGCATGGAACCATGCGGATCTTCGACCAACCCAAGCCGTTCGACGCCCGCGACCGCATCGGCTACATGAGCCACGCGTCCATGCTCTACGACGAGCTCACGGCCCTTGAAAACATGCAATACTTCGCCGGGCTGTACCGCGACCGGCCCTGCCTCAAGCCGCATGAAGCGCTCGAAGCGGTCAGCCTCGATCCGGCGCTGGAGCGGACGGTCGGCCAGTATTCGCAGGGCATGCGCCAGCGGACCTCGCTGGCCCGGGTGCTGCTGCCCCAGCCCGACCTGCTGCTGCTCGATGAGCCGTTCTCCAACATGGACGCCGCCAGCGCGCAGCAAATGCTGGCCCTGGTGCAGATCCAGCGGGCGGCGGGCAAAACCATCATCCTCACCACCCACCAGCGCGAGTTGGCCGAGCCCATTGCCGACTACCTGCTCACACTGAAGGCCGGAGCGGTCGAGTCCCTTGTGGCTCGGCAGCCGGAACCCGATCCGGCTGGGTCCGGACTTCCGGAAATGGTGCGGCCATGAGCCCAGCCATAAACAAGACCAACGCCGCGCGCTATCTCGACTCCCTCGGCATCTCATACGAGCTGCGCGACTACGTCGTTCAGCCGGAAGAGTTTTCCGCCCTCACCGTTGCAGAAAAAATCGGCCTGCCGCCCGAGCAGGTCTTCAAAACCCTGCTCTGCGCCACCTGCGACCGTGAGCACGTCTTCGCCGTCGTCCCCGGCCCCGACGCGCTGGACTTCAAGAAACTGGCCCGTGCCAGCGGCACCCGCAAGACAGAGATGGCCTCGCTCAAGGAGGTCGAGCCGCTCACCGGATACGTGCGCGGAGGAGTGACCATCTTTGGCGCGCGCAAGGATTTCGCTGCCTACGTCGATGAAACGCTTGAGCTTTTCGACGTTATCTCCGTCTCCGCCGGGACCCGCGGCGTGCAGATTCTGCTGTCCCCCGCCGACTACCTCAAAGCCGCGAACGCCCGCGCAAGCGGAGCCAGACTTGCCAGCCTCACCAAGGACGCCCGCGCATGAAAACGCCCTTCGCTCTCTTGCATCTGTTGAAAGACCTGCGCATTGAGTGGCGCTCGCGCGACGCCATCAACTCCATGCTGTTCTTCTCCCTGCTGGTGGTGGTCATCTTCAGCCTGGCCTTCAACCCGGCGGGCGCGCTCTCTCGCCAGATCACCGGCCCCATCCTCTGCGTCGCCATTCTGTTTGCCTCCGTCAGCGCGCTCAACCAGGCCTGGTCACGCGAGCTGCGCAACAACGTGCTGGAGGCGCACCGTATGAGCCCGGCCCCGCCCTCGGCGCTGTTCCTCGGCAAGGTCATCTCGAATTTCCTCTTCGTCAGTGCGGTCGAGCTGCTACTGGCCCCGCTCTTCACTATCTTCTATAACCTGCGCGCGCTGGGAAACATCTGGCTGCTGCTGCTGGCCGTGCCGCTCGGCACCTGGGCCATCCTGATCAACGGAACCTTCTTTGCCGCGCTCTCCATCCGCTCCCGCAACCGCGAGCTGCTGCTACCGCTCATCCTGTTCCCCATCTTCATGCCCGCGCTGCTGGCCATGGTGCTGGCGATCACGGCCATTCTGAGCGGCGACTCCGACCCCTCGCTATGGATCAAAATGCTCGCCGGATACGACGTCATCTTCACCACCATTAGCCTGCTGCTGTTCGAGACCGTGCTGAACGCCGAGTAATCAGCGGGCCAATCGCACGCACTAAGCCGCGCACAGAAATCACCACGCAAAAGTTTGGGGCACAGCGCAAGCTGTGCCCCAAAATCATTTCCTTGCCCAGGTTGGCAGTACTAGACCTTAGGTTCCAGCCCATCCAGAATCTCAAGGAAGCTCGCGTCCACCGTCCGGTTCGTTGAGATGGCCTCCGCGATCGGAATGCTCTCGATCTTCGTGCCGTGCAGAACCACCAGCCGGCCAAACTCGCCCTTGTGAACCATGTCGATGGCCGCCAGCCCGTACCGGGTCGCCAGCATGCGGTCGTAGGCCGAGGGTGTTCCCCCGCGCTGGGTGTGCCCCAGGTTGACCGAGCGGGTCTCGTAGCCGGTCTTCTTCTCGATCTCTTCCGCCAGCGCCGAGGCAATGCCGCTAAGCTGCGCATGGCCGAACGCGTCCACCTTGGTCCCTACAATCGCCTGACCACCGCTGGGCAGCTTGGCGCCCTCGGCGACAACGACGATGCCGTACTTCTTGCCGTGGTCGTGGTTGTACTTCAGCAAATTGCAGACGTGGTCCAGGTCGATCGGCTTCTCCGGAACCAGAACCACATGCGCGTTGCCGGCCACTCCGGCGGTCAGCGCAATCCAGCCCGCATCGCGGCCCATGACTTCGCAGACAATCACGCGGTTGTGGGACTCGGCCGTGGTGTGCAGGCGATCAATGGCCTCAGTGGCGATGCTGACCGCGGTGTCAAAGCCGAAGCACACGTCGGTGCCGTTGAGGTCGTTGTCGATGGTCTTGGGAACGCCCACGCCGGGGACGCCGGCCTGGATGAGCGCGTTGGTGACCGACTGCGTATCGTCGCCACCGATGGCAATCAGCGCGTCAATCTTGTTGGCCTTGAGCGTGGCCACGCATTTCTCCACGCCACCCTCGATTTTGCGGACGTTGGTGCGCGAGGTGCGCAGGATGGTGCCGCCCTTGGTGATGATGCCGTCCACGGTTTCCAGCGTCAGGGGCACCGTGATGTTCTCAATTACTCCACGCCAGCCCTCACTAAAGCCGACGAACTCGTCGCCGTAGTGTTGTATTCCCTTTTTCACAACCGCGCCAATAACGGCATTCAGACCCGGGCAGTCTCCGCCACCCGTCAACAGACCAACTCGCATTGCTTAGGCTCTCCTGAAATGAAATATCCACCTTGATGATAAATCAGCGAATTCTTTTTTCTGTGGCTTCCAGCACGATTTGGAAGTAAATATAGAGTTAGATGAGTTTCCGCCTTTCTGGTTTTGCTGCCCTTCTCGCTTCCGCCTCCCTGTTTCTCTCACCACTGTATGCGCAGGAGAAAACCCCGGCGCTGCCGAATGCGCCCGTCGCGAAGACCGCGTCCGCGCCTGACTCCGCTTCACCCGGCAAGTACGACAAGGAATCCGTGGTGTACCGGAAGATTGCGACCGTCGCCAACTACAACGCGGACGGCACCGGAGACAAGACTCTTGAGGTGGTGGAACGCGTGCAGACAGACGGCGGCGTTCGCCAGGCGGGACTGCTTACCTTCGCCTACGCCTCTGACAACGAGAAGCTGAACATTGACTACGTGCGCGTGCGCAAGCCGAACGGCACCGTGGTGGTGACTCCGCCGGACAGCGTGGAAGACATGCCCACCCAGGTGACGCGCATTGCCCCGCTATACAGCGACCAGCGCGAAGTGCAGATTCCGGTAAAGTCGCTGAGCGCGGGCGACACGCTGGAGTACAAGATCCACTACACCATCCGGAAGGCTTCGGCCCCGAACGAGTTCTGGGGCGCGGCAAACTTTCCGGACGCAGCGGTGGTACTCGATCAGTCGTTTACGCTGACCTATCCGAATGGCGAGTATGTCCAGATTCTGGACTCAGGCTACAAGCCAACGGTATCCGAAAAGAACGGCCGCACCATCTACGTCTGGCATACCTCCCAGTTGACACCCACCGCCAAGTTGAAGCCGCCGACGCCGGATCCCAATGCCCTGCCAGACATCTCATACACCACCTTTAAGACCTGGCAGCAGGTGGGCGACTGGTATGCGGGGCTGGCCAAGGGCCGCGAGGTGGTGACGCCGGACATTCAGGCCAAGGTCAACAATCTGATCCAGGGCAAGACCACGGACAAGGAGAAGATCCGGGCCATCTACCACTTTGTTTCAACGCAGGTGCGCTACATCGGCGTGGACTTTGGCATTGGCCGCTACCAGCCGCACACAGCGGAAACGGTGTTCGAAAACCAGTACGGCGACTGCAAGGACAAGCACACGCTGCTCTCGGCCATGCTGAAGGCCGCTGGGTACGATGCCTGGCCGGCGCTGATCGGCACGACGATGAGGCTGCACACTGATCTGCCTGCGCCGTCGCAGTTTGACCACGTAATTACGGTGGTGTCGCTGCCCAAGGGCATCATCTGGCTCGACAGCACGCCCGAGGTCACGCCGTACCGCTACCTGATGCCGCAGATTCGCGACAAGGAAGCGCTGGTGATCCCCACCAACGGATCGCCGGAACTGCTGCGGACACCGGCCAATGCGCCGTATCCGTTCGAGGATGTCTATACCAGCACCGGCCAGATGGACAGCAACGGCACCCTGACGGGGCATCTGACCTTCCAGCTGCGTGGCGATGTTGAGGTCGCGTTCCGCGAGGCCTTCCATACCATCTCCCGCGACCACTGGCAGCAGGCGGCGCAAGGGATGTCGCAGCGCATGGGCTTTGGAGGCGACGTCAGCAACTTTGACGCCAGCCTGCCGGAGGACACAACCACGCCGTTCATCTTCTCCTTCGACTACAAGCAGAAGAAATATGCCGACTGGGACGACCGCCGGATTCTGCCACTGACCATGCCGGTGGAGATCAGCGGCATTGGCGACGACAAGCCGACCACGCCCATCCAGCTGGGCTCGCCGCGCAAGGAGACGCACACCTCAACGATTGCGCTGCCGCCGGACTACACCGCGGTCCTGCCGCACTCCGTGAGCTACACCACGGACTTTGCCATCTACACGGCAAACTACAGCCTGAACGGCAACAAGTTCGTCACCGCGCGCGAGCTGACGATTCTGAAGCGCCAACTGCCGATTGACCGCGCCGACGACTACCGCAAGTTCATCAAGCACGTGGATGACGACGAGAACCAGTACATCCAGCTGGTGGCCTCGGACGCAGCCGTCAAACCGGACACTACGCCCAGCAATCCGGAGGCGATCGAGTTGATGCAGACGGCGGCCGCCAACCTGACAAACCACAATTATGTGGACGCGCGCACCAACCTGCAGCAGGCGCAACAACTCAATCCGCGGCAGCCGGGGCTGTGGAGCGAGTTCGCGTATCTCGAGATGATGTCGAACAATCTGGACCAGGCCATCGTCGATCTGCGCAAAGAGGTGACATATCACCCTGAAAGCACGCAGGCATGGCAGCAGATGTGGAACATCCAGTACAAGCTCAAGCGGTACGACGATGCCATCCAGACGCTCCGCGATGAGCTGAAGGCGCTGCCGGGAAATCCCGATGCCGAGTCGCAGCTTGGGTATCTGCTGATTCTGCGGAAAAAGTATGCCGAGGCGGCAAAACTGTATGAGGCGGCGGTCAAGCAGGTTCCGGACAACCGCGAAATGCACATCCAGGCAGGGCGCGCGGAACTGCTGGCTGGCAACAAGGACGCCGCGACGGCCAACCTGAAGCAGGCGCTGAAGGGCACAACTGATCCCGGCACGCTGAACGACGCGGCCTACGAGATGGCCGACTTCAATTTCGAACTGCCCGAGGCCGAGTCCAGCATCAAGCAGGCTGTGGACAAGCTGAACAAGCAGACGGCTCAGATTTCCCTCGGCAACCTGAGCAACGACGACCTTGCGCATGTCAATCTGCTGACCGCCGCGTGGGACACCATGGGCTGGGTGTACTTCCGCGAGGGCCAGCTGCCGCTGGCGGAGAGCTACGTGAGCGCGGCCTGGGTGACATCGCAGGCTTCGGAAGTAGGCGGCCACCTGGCGCAGATATACGAAAAGGAACACAAGTATCAGCAGGCCGTGAATACCGACGCTCTGGCGCTGGCGGCGGCGACGCTGACGCCCGACCCGTCCGGCGACGACGCGCTGACCGCCTTGATGAAGCGGATGAAGGCGAAGGGATTCCATCCGCCGCCGGGTGACGCGGGCCAGAAGCTGGGCAAGATGCGGACCTACTCCGTGCCCAAACCTTCGGGGGCGGAAGGCAGTGCGGACTTCTTTGTGCTGCTGTCGCCGGGCAAGGTGGACGATGTGCAATTCATCCACGGCGACCAGCAACTGCGCTCCGCAGCGGACTCGATCAGGAAGGTAGACTTTACCGGCCAGTTCCCTGAAGGCTCGACGGCGAAACTGCTGCGCCGCGGCATCCTGTTCTGCTCGCCGGTAAGCAGTGGCTGCCAGTTCACGCTGCTGCTTCCGCAGTCCGTCTCGTTGCATTAGCGGGCTAGTCCGGCGACCATAGAGGCAATGGCTGTTCCGGCAAGAACGTTGGGCGCTCTCAAGCTGCATATGCGCCAATCACTGGTTGCGCGCACCCTGCAACTGCCGGTGCAGGAGTTTATCAATACGCAGGGAGTCAGTAGCGCCTTCCTGCTGATCGCCGCCGTGGCCGCTCTGGTCTGGGCAAATTCGCCATGGAGCGACTCCTACCAGCACGCCTGGCATATCGAGATCACGCTCTCCGGGCTGAGCCTGCCCATGCACGCCTGGATCAACGACGCCATGATGGCGCTCTTCTTCTTCCTGGTGGGCATGGAAATCAAGCAGGAGATCGTTCATGGGGAACTCTCTGACCCGCGCCGCGCCGCGCTTCCGGTTTTTGCCGGACTTGGCGGCATGGTGGCCCCCGCGCTCCTCTATGTGGCCTTAAATCATGGCCTGGCCAGCTCCCACGGATGGGGCGTGCCCATGGCCACGGATATTGCCTTCTCCCTCGGCGTCCTGGCGCTCATCCGGGGAGTTCCGCCGGAGCTAAAGGTCTTTCTCCTCTCGCTGGCCATTGCCGACGACATCGGAGCCATCGCGGTCATTGCCGTCTTCTACACCGATACCCTCCACTTCAAATATCTGTTCTTCGCCGCTGTGTTGATCGGCTTGATCTTTTTGTTCCGCAAGATCGGCATCAGCCGCCAGATTCTGTATGCGGCTCTGGGCTTCGGCGTATGGCTTGCCGTGCTGCGCTCAGGTGTCCACGCCACCATTGCCGGAGTGGTTCTCGGCCTGCTCGTGCCGGTCAGCTCCCGCGTCTCGCTGGGCGCCTTCCGCGATCTGGGCATGGAGACCATGACTGAGTTTCGCGAAGCACAGGCAGCCGGAGACACGGCCCGCGCCACGCGCGTGCTGGGGGCGCTGGAGTACCTGGTGTGGCAGACAGAGTCGCCCGCCGACCGCGTAACCCGCATGCTGCATGACTGGATCGCCTTTCTGGTGCTGCCCCTCTTTGCCCTCGCAAATGCCGGAGTTACCTTCTCTGCCGGAACATGGAGCCTGCTGCTGCACAGCCCGGTGACCTGGGGTGTGGCGATCGGCCTGCTCCTCGGCAAGCCGTTGGGAATCCTGACTGCCTGCTGGCTTACGGTCAAGCTCGGCATTACGCGCCTGCCAAAATCTGTTACCTGGCGGCAAATTGCCGGGGTCGCCGTGCTCGCAGGGATCGGATTTACCGTCTCCCTGTTCATCGCCGGGCTCGCGTTTGAGGATCAGGCACATCTGGACGCCGCCAAGGCCGCGGTGCTCATCGCCTCGCTGGTCGCCGGGGTGGCCGGATACCTCCTCCTTCGACGTGTAATGCCTATCACGCCGCACCCGGCCGGGACTCAACCAGAAGGTTGACCTGCGACTCCAACCGGGGATGCAAGACACCCCTGCGCGGCAGTCTCTACATTAGAGAGCGTTCCACAAGTTAAAAGACAGAATCGGAAGCCATTTTTACCGTGACTCAGCCGTTTGAGCGCTGAACTTGCCGGCCAGCTTGAGCAGAACACTTCATTCCCGACCATCGGCGCTGCTGCAGACCCGGCCCCAACCGCCGAACACCCGGCCAACCGCCGCATGCAGCCCATTCACAATGCGATATCTTCATAGCAGCCCCGAAAAAATGAAGGATCGCATGAAGAACCTGCACCGCCCCCTCGTCGCGGCTGTCGCATCTCTGCTGACGGCCACCCTGCTTCTCTCCGGATGCCATTCGCACAGCGGCCTGCCCAAGCCTGGCTCAGCGGACTACGCGCATCTTGTCTCGACCTTCTACGTCGGCGTTTCCGCGCTTGAGGTGGGCAATGACGCGCTGGCCCAGACTTCTCTTGCCAGGGCCACGCAGCTTGCCCCCGGCGAGCCCGCGGGATGGGCCGACTGGGGCATTTTGGCGCTGCGCCAGCGCAACTTCAGCCCGGCCTTCCAGCGGCTGGACAAGGCGCGCAGCCTGGCCCCGGACAACAGCCACATCTACTACCTGCTGGGCCTGCTCGGCACGGCCAAGGGCGACTCGCAGTTGGCCATCAACAACTACCGCGAGGCCGTCAAGCTCGACCCAAAATACCTGCGCGCGGACTACGCGCTGGCCCTTGAAATTGAGCGGCAGGGCGCCGCGGGCAGCGATCAGGAATTCGAGACTCTGGTAAAGCAAATCCTGACCGGCCAGCCCAATAACCTGGCCGCGCTGGTTGAGCTGTGCCGCGTGGCCGCCAAGCGCGGAGACGCCGCCACACTGCAAACCGCCGTCCGCAGCATGGCCGCGCAAAGCACCGCCTGGCCCTCTGACGTAAAGCAGGAGCTCACCGCGCTTCAGACAGCCGCAGCCAGCTCGGAGCCGCGTGCTGCCGCGATGCGCAGCGTCTTTCTCCGCAACTCGCTCATGCAGGTTCCCGCTTTCCGCGCGGATCTGTCCGTGATCCGGCCCGCCCCGGGAGACGATGCGCAGCCCTTCACACACTTCCTGCGGCTGCCCTCGCCGTCCTCCAGGCCCGCACCCGCCGACACCGGCATCCGCTTCATCCCGCAGACGGTTCCGCACCTCGAAGGCGCCGGCTGGACCTGGATCGGTTCGCTTTCGCTCGACGGCCAGGGCGCACCGACGGTTGTTGCCGCCAATGGGCGTGAGGTGCGGCTGTCCTCCGGCGCGGCCTTCGGTTTTCCCGGTGGCCCCAACGCGGTTCCGCCTACGCCGGAAGGCATTCTGCCCCTGGACTACAACTACGACTTCAAGACGGACATTGCGCTGGCCGGCGCGGGCGGCTTTACGCTGATGCGCCAGCTAAATCCGACCAAGTTCAAAGACGTCACGCCGAACACCCGGCTGCCACGCTCCATTTACGACGCGAGCTACACCGGCGCGTGGGCCGTGGACATTGAAGCTGACGGCGATCTGGACATTGTGCTCGGCCAGGCCAGCGGCCTGCCCACCGTGCTGCGCAACAACGGCGACGGCACTTTTACTCCCATTCATCCCTTTGCCGGCATCTCCGGCATCCGGCAGTTTGTGTGGGCCGACCTCACCGGAGACGGCAACCCCGACGCGGCCATCCTGGACGGCGCAGGCCATCTGCACGTCTTCATGAACCAGCGCGCGGGCAAGTTTGCCGAGCGGCCGGTTCCGGGCGCATTCGCCACGGCTGACGCCATTGCCGCAGCCGGCATCAACAGCGACGGCTTGCTAGATCTGGTCGCGGTACTGCCGAACGGCAACATCGAGCGGCTCTCCAGCACTCCCAGCGGCAACGGATGGACCACCGCCGTCCTGGCGCACGTACCTGATCCTGCAAAGACGCTGGCAGGGGATGTCCGCCTGCACACGACCGACATCGACAACAATGGCGCCATCGATCTGGTGCTGGCGCAGGTATCGCCATCCACAAGCCGCCCGGATGGCGCACTGATCTGGCTCGCCGACCCATCCGGGCACTACAACCTGCTGAGCAAGCCTGCGGGGCCGCCGCAGGTGTTTGACCTAGCCGACGTCGAGGACAACGGACGCATGGCGCTGCTGGGCCTGACCGCAACGGGGCAGGCGATTGAGGCGCTGAACCACGGAACCATGCACTATCACTGGCAGACGATTCGCCCCAAAGCGCGCACCGCCACCGGCGACCAGCGGGTAAACTCGTTCGGCATCGGCGGGCAGGTGGAGATCCGCTCCGCGCTGCTGACCCAGACGCTGCCCATTAACGGTCCGCAACTGCACTTTGGGCTGGGCACACACACCCTGACCGACGTGGCGCGCATTGGCTGGCCGAACGGCACGGTGACGGCGGAGTTTGCGCTGAAGAGCGATCAGGAAGTGCTGACCGAGCAGCGTCTGAAGGGCTCCTGCCCGTTCCTGTTTGCGTGGAACGGCAAGAAAATGAACTTTGTGATGGACACGGTGCCGTGGGGTGCGGCCATCGGACTGCGCATCAACAACCTTGGCACAGCCGCCATTGCCGCCACCTCCGAGTGGTACAAGATTCCGGGCCGCGACCTGGTTCCGCGCGACGGGGCCTATGACCTGAACATTACCGGAGAGCTGTGGGAGACCTACTACTACGACTACCTGTCGCTGATGGTGGTCGATCATCCGGCGGGCACGTCCGTCTTTACCGATGAGCGGTTTGTGGTGCCTCCCGTCAAGCTGGCCATTACGGCAACGGGCACGCCCCATCCAATTCTTCGTGCCGTGGACGACAACGGCGACGACGTGACGCAGACGCTGCGCTCGCTCGACGGCAAGTATCTTGACAATTTTGGATTGGGCCAGTACCAGGGCGTGACGCGCGATCATTACGTCGACATTGACCTGGGGCCGGACCTGCCCACCAGCGGGCCGCTCTACCTGGTTGCGAAGGGCTGGATCCATCCGTCGGATTCGACCATCAACGTGGCCATCAGCCAGGGGCGCCACGAGTTGGGCAAGCCGCTGAGCCTGTCTGTAATGGATGCGAAGGGCAAGTGGCGCGTGGTGGACAAGAACCTCGGCTTCCCTGCCGGACGCAACAAGACATGCCTGATCAACCTGACGGGGCTGTTTAAACCGGGGCAGCCGCATCGCGTGCGTCTGAGCACAAATCTCGAAATCTACTGGGACCAGATCGAGTGGGCCCAGGGTCTGCCGAATACGCCACTGAAGATCACGCATCTTGCGCCGGAGTACGCGAACCTGCACTATCGCGGCTACTCGAAGATTCGCAAGGTCAACGTATCGTCGCCGGAGATTCCCGAGTACAACCACCTGATGTCTACGACGCAGATCTGGCGCGACCTGTCGGGCTACTACACGCGCTACGGCGATGTTAGCCCGCTGCTGAACAAGATTGATGACCGCTACGTGATCATGAACGCCGGCGACGAGATGGCGCTGCGCTTTAAGGCGCTGCCTCCTCCGCCGCCGGGATGGGTGCGCGACTACGTGATTGCCGGCGACGGATGGATCAAGGACGGCGACTTCAACACCGAGTACGCGAAGACCGTGCTGCCGCTCCCCTACCATGCGCGGCGCGTGTACGACTCGCCGCCGAAACCGCTCGATCAGGAGTGGGTCTACCGGCATCACCCGAAGGACTGGGAGACCTACCAGACCCGCTACGTAACCCCTTACAAATTTGAGCAGTCTCTGAGGAGTACCTTCGGCCAATGAAGCGCGGCCCCATCGCACGCATAATTCTCGTAGTTTTCTTTGTTGGCCTGATCGCGGTTCCGGTCATCCTCAACCACGTGTCGGCAAAAAAACAGGCGGACGCCAGCAAAATGAATAAGAAAACCGCGATGGCCCGCTACGGCTTCTACTTCACCGAGGTGTCGAAACAGGCCGGTGTGCACTTCATCCACGAGGCACCCAGGCTCGATCCCAAACTCTCGGCCATCATGCCGGAAGTGGCGTCGATGGGCGCGTCGGTCTCCATTGTGGATTACAACCACGACGGCTGGCCGGACATTTACGT
Organism: Acidobacteriaceae bacterium; assembly: GCA_035532055.1. Taxonomy (GTDB): domain Bacteria; phylum Acidobacteriota; class Terriglobia; order Terriglobales; family Acidobacteriaceae; genus Silvibacterium. The sequence goes on from DATKRT010000030.1 coordinate 323,284, forward strand.
GACCAACAGCCGCATTGGCAGCATGAACGCGCTGTACCGCAACAATCATGATGGAACGTTCACCGACGTTGCGCCCGAACTCGGCATTGCCAATGTGAACAAACCGGGCACGGGCGTTTCCATGGGCGCGGTGTGGGGCGACTACGACAACGACGGCTACCCTGACCTGTTCCTGATCAAGTGGGGCAAGCCCATGCTCTTCCACAACGACCACGGGCATGGGTTTACGGATGTATCCGCCAAGGCCGGGCTGCCGAAGTGGATGAACGCGAACACCGCGCTGTGGTTCGACTACGACCGCGACGGGAAGCTGGATCTGTTTGTGGGCGGCTATTACAACGAAAACATTGATCTGTGGCACCTGAAAACCACAAAGATCATGCCCGACAGCTTTGAATATGCCGACAACGGAGGACGAAAATATCTCTTCCACAATCTGGGCGGCGGACGCTTTGACGAAGTGAGCGCGCAGGAGGGCATCAAGAGCCGGCGCTGGGCGCTGGCCTCCGGTGCCGCCGACCTGACCGGCAATGGATACCCGGACCTGTTTATCGCGAATGACTACGGCGTCTCCGAACTGTACCTCAATGACGGCGGGCACTTCCACGCAGCCGGCGAGCAGACCGGCGTAGGCTTCGCGCCGAAGAGCGGCATGAACGTGGCATTCGGCGACATCTTCAATCAGGGCAGGTATTCGATCTACGTCTCCAACATTTCCGAGCCCGGCGTGCTGATCCAGGGCAACAACATGTGGGTGCCGCAGGATGGCGCCTCGTCCGGGAAATCGCTGCACTACAAAAATCTGGCGCGTGACCTCGGCGTGGAACTGGGCGGATGGAGCTTTGGCGCGCAGTTCGGCGACTTCAACAACGACGGCAACCTCGACCTCTTTCTAACCAACGGATACGTTTCCCTGTCGCGGACTCGCAGCTACTGGTACGACTTCGCCAAGGTCGCCGGAGGCAACAGCACGATCATCGGCGACGCCAAGAACTGGCCGGCCTTCGATGGCCGAAGCCTCTCCGGCTACCAGCAGAAGCGCGTCTGGCTGAATGACGGCGCCGGCAAATTTGAAGATGTGGCCCGCGCCGTGGGCGTGACGGACCGGCACGACGGGCGCTCAGTGGCGGTTGCCGATCTGTGGAACACCGGGGCGCTGGACGTCATAGTGGCGAACCAGAATGGCCCGCTGCTGATCTACAAGGATCATGTCAATCCGGCGGACAAATGGATCGAGTTTTCCCTGCAAGGCACCCGGAGCAATCGCGATGCGATCGGCGCGAGCGTGACCCTTTACTGGAACGGCCAGGAACAGATTCAGGAGGTGGAAGGCGGCAACGGGTTTGCCGCGCAAAACGACCTGCGGCTACACTTTGGCTTGGGCAAGCACCCCAGGATCGAGAAGGCGGTCATTCACTGGCCGTCCGGTACAGTACAGACGCTGGACAACCTGACTCCCGATAAGCTTCTCCACATCAAGGAGCCCGAATGAGTAACTCCGCGGCCGCAGTTTCCGCGCGGCCCCGCATCAAGCCACCCGACTGGAAGTCATGGCTCACGCTGAACAATCGCTATGTGCCGCCGGTGTTCATCACCCTCATCCTGCTCGGCGGGCAGCTCTCCTTCGGCGTTCTCGAGAGCTACGAGCGCACGCTGCTGGCCATCGGCACAGCGATGGTTACGGAGCTGGTCCTCGGCCGCATCTTCCTGGGCAAGTGGCTCAACCTGGCCAGCGCATACATCACCGGAATCAGCGTTGGCATTCTCCTGCGCTCACCCGCGTTCTGGCCCTATGCTGTAGCCGCCGCCCTGGCGATCACGTCGAAGTACGTCATCCGCTACAAAGGACGCCATCTTTGCAATCCATCCAATTTCGGCATAAGCACCGTGCTGTTTCTGTTGCCCACCAGCGTTGCCATGCTCAGCATCCAGTGGGGCAACAACATGGCCTCCGTGCTCATCATCTGGGCGGTTGGAACCATCGTCATGCTGCGAGCACGGCGCTTCAACATTACGGTGACATATGTCATTTCGTTCCTCGTGCTGGCGGTCATTCGCGCACACATGATTCACGAGCCGGTGCTGTCGGAGATTTCGCCGCTTACCGGGCCCGAGTATCAGCTCTTCATCTTCTTTATGATCACCGACCCCAAGACCACCGTGCGCTCCAGGAAAGGCCAGTGCATTGTGGCCTTCCTGATCGCGCTGTTGGAGATGTTCTTCCGGCTCGACCAGAGTGTATATGCTGAACTGTACGCGCTGTTCTGGATTGGCCCGATTGCCATGCTGATTGAGATGTGGCTTGATGGGCGTCGCGCAAAGGCTGCCGCGGCATCCGCACCGGCGCTCGCTACTTTTTCCGGGATGGCCCATCCGTAACCCGTGCGCAGGAAATTGCTCAAAGGAACACGATTGATCGCTCTGAAACGAAACCCTGCCCTCTACGCCCTGCTTGCTGCTGCGCTCGTTATCACAGGCTGCAAGCACCAGCCGGCGGCTACGCACAAATCGCCTTCCAGGGCGGCATCGTCCGCGCCGCGCACAACAGCCTCCTCACCCGCAGCGCCCGCGCGTCCCACCGGCCCCATCCACTTTACGGACATCACGAAGCAGGCCGGAATTCATTTCGTCCACAACAACGGCGCGTTCGGCGAGAAGTATTTGCCGGAAACGATGGGCAGCGGCGTGTGCTTCATCGACTACAACAACGACGGATGGCAGGACATTCTGTTCGTCAACTCTGAGGACTGGCCGGGGCACGGGAAGCAGAAATCGTATCCGGCACTGTACCGCAACAACCACAACGGCACCTTTACCGATGTGACTAAACAGGCTGGGCTCGACGTGCCGATGTACGGAATGGGCTGCACCGTGGGCGACTACGACAACGACGGCTACGACGATATCTACATCACCGCCCTCGGGCATAACTACCTCTTCCACAACCAGCACAACGGCACATTCAAAAACGTAACCAGGCAGGCCGGGGTCGGGTCCGGTGGCTTCTCCACCAGCGCCGCGTGGGTGGACTACGACAATGACGGCAAGCTGGACCTTGTGGTGGACCACTACGTGGACTGGTCGATTGCCAAGGACCAGCGCTGCTCGCTCGACGGCGTTCACAAGTCCTACTGCACGCCGGAGCTGTACAAGGGCGAGAGCATTACGCTCTACCACAACCTCGGCCACGGACGATTTAAGGACGTGACCAAACAGGCCGGGCTCTACGATACGACGGACAAGGCGCTGGGCATTGCGCTGGTCGACTACGACAACGACGGCTGGATGGATCTGTTCATCACCAATGACACGCAGCCCAACAAGCTCTACCACAACAACCACAACGGGACTTTTACTGAGACGGGCTTTGCCGCGGGTGTGGCCTTCAGCGATGCAGGCAAGGCGCGCGCCGGAATGGGCACGGACTCGGCGGACTACGACGGATCGGGCCGGCAGAGCCTGCTGGTCGGCAATTTCTCCAACGAAAGCATGGCGCTCTACCACAACGACGGACAGGGCCTGTTCACAGACAATGCCAACCCTTCCGGCATTGGCGCGCCGTCCTTCAAGCCTCTGACCTTCGCGGCGTTTTTCTTCGACTACAACCTCGACGGACGTCCCGACATTTTCGCCTACAACGGCCATGTGGCCGACGACATCGCCGTCACACAGCCTTCGCTCAGCTACGCGGAGCCGCCCCTGCTCTTCCGCAACATGGGGCACGGCAAGTTTGAGAATGTGTCCGACCAGGTGGGCGCGGCGTTTCGCCAGCCGGTTGTGGGACGCGGGGCCGCCTACGGCGACATTGACAACGACGGCGACCTTGACCTGGTGCTCACAGTGAGCAGCGGGCCCGCGCGCTTGTTGCGCAACGACGGCGGGAACGAAAACGACATGCTGCGCGTGAAGACCGTGGGCACGCGCTCAAACCGCGACGGCATCGGCGCAAAGGTATACCTGACCACATCCACCGGGCAGCATCAGGATGAGATGGTGAAGAGCGGGTCGAGCTATCTGTCGCAGAGCGAGCTGCCGCTCACGTTTGGGCTGGGCAAACCCGACCCGAACAAGCGCATAACACTGGTAATCGACTGGCCGAGCGGGCACAAGGACACCATCAAGGACATCAAGCCCGACCAGTTCCTCACGGTTGAGGAAGGCAAGGGCATCCTCGCCGCACAGCCCATCCACTTTGTACTTACGCCGGCAAAGTAGCAGGATCGAAGCCGCAGCGTTTCAGCATTGCAATGATTTCGTCGCGGCTCGCTTGCACTTTGTGACCCGCGCCTAGCAGGTCTTCGGCCTCGACCGGATACCAGTTGCGCCGGTCACGATGAGTGAGCCCCGCGACGTCGATCGGCTCAATGGCGCAGTAGATGGATTCGATGAGGTCATCTGACTCGGCTGCAGAGCGAAGCCCATGTGCGCGCGCGAGGATTTCTGTGCAGGCAGCGCCAAACTGCGGTTGGTCGTACAGCAGGTACGATGGGGCCAGTTCGGGCTTGCCCAGCCGCCGCGCCGTCTCGGCGTAGCTCACCGCCGCAAAGTACAGCAGCGTGAGCGCGGAGAACACACGGAAATTATCGAGGTTCGCGTACAGCGCAGCGATGAGCCGCGATGCGGCAAACAATTCAGCGTCGGTCTTTGCGGCGTAGTCGGCCAGCCGCGTGGCAAACTCTTCCCTGCCCCAGTGGCGCTCGAAGATTTCCGCGAGCCGTGCCACGCCGAGCAGCGCAAGCGGAAATCCAGTCGAGAGAAGCGGGTCGGCAAAGCCAACCGCCGAGGGCAACAGCGCCCAGCGCTGTCCCGTGATGGACGCGCTGCGGAAACTTAGGCGCGGCAGGTGACGGAACGGCTGAACGGCTTCTGCCTGTGCGAACTGTTGCTGAAGAATTGGGAACCGGGCGAGGACGCGATCCCAGGCGGGCGCGCCTTCGGCCAGCCGAAGTTCGCCGGCCAGTTCATCGGTCGCTGCAATGCCCGCGCTGGTGATGCCGTTGCTGAAGCGCAGAACCCAGATCCATCCGCCATCGAAAAGATGATGCACGGCTGCGTCGTCCATTGGATAGGGCGGTGCCGCGTCGAGCGTAACGGCGTTCATTTGGTCCAGCCGCCGCACGCCGCGAAAGTGGCTATATAAGGACTGCGTGGCGGGTAGCCCCGGCAGCGGCAGCTCGCCCAGATTGAGCGCGTGATGTAGAAATCCGCGCTGGCCCGTTGCATCCACAACAAATTGTGCGGTGATGTGGAGTTCGTTCCCGTCACGAGAGCCGCGCAGAACAGCACCGTCGGGCTGCTCGGCAAATTCGCGCAGTTCCACTTCGTCAAGATAGTCGACCCCCTGGCGCTGGGCTTCGTGCACCAGAAATGCGTCGAAGTCGGCGCGGTACCAGTGCGTGTCGCCGATGGTGTCGTTGGGGCTTGCGGCGACAAGCAGCTGGTTCTTACGCTCAATCGTTGCTGCGCTGCCCGGCGTGTGATGAAAAAAGCTGAAGCCGCGCTTCAGCCCACAGGCCAGCTTGGGATGGCTCTGCTGCCAGCTTCCCCACTTGCTCAACGGGCGCAGCGCAGGCAGGTCATAGTGCACCGCCAGCTCTTCGAGCAACAGATTGGAGAGCGGCGTCGACGACTCGCCGATAACCATGCGCGGATGCCGTCCACGTTCCAGTAGCACGGTGCGCAGGCCCAGCCGATGCGCGATCATCGCCGTGAGCGATCCGGCAAAACCCGAGCCGACCACGGCAACGTCATACTGCTCGTTCAACTCTGCCTCCACATGCCGCGCAGCTTACCGGGACGATGACCTTCTGCTGCAGATTCATTGCGCGCAGCCGCTCCAGGCGCGCCTCAAAGCAAGCCGCGCACTCGGCTTTGCGCTTCACCTCCCACAGGTCCACAAATACCCGCCCGGGGAAGACCCTCCCGTGGCTCTGACGCAGGCCGTACTCTGCGGCGGCTTCCACAATGCTGAGGTCCGGCGGAGCAAACGCCCCTGCTTCGGCAAGGGTTTCCATTGCTCCGTTGCCGCCCCGTGTGGGAATCAGCGTAGCTGCGGTGGCTCCGCAGTCAAAGGCAAAGTTGAGTGAGCGCTGCGCCCAGTGCAGCGATTCCTCCGGCCGCATGAATGGCGGCTGCACCAGGATGAATGCGCGCACTTCGATCCCGTTCTTCCGCAGATAGTCGGCGGCGTCGGCGAACTGGTCCAGCGTCATGCGCTTGTTAAGCATTTCCAGTATCTGCGGATGCACGGTCTCAAGCCCCATGGCAACCTCCAGCTTGCCGGCCAGCAAGTCACGGAACTCCACACACCGCTCGCCGACAAAGGCCGGGTGGCACTCCACGATGACCCGCTCGAAACCGCGGACTCTCTCGGCAATCGCGGCATAGTCCTCGACGGGAATCGCGCGCGGATCAAAAAAGCTGCCGCTGTTGTAGAGCTTGACGATGCGGGCCTCGGGTAGCCGCGCGAGGGCGAAGTCGATCTGTGCAGGGATTGCGCCTGCGGGCACCGGCTCCTCGAGCGTGTTCCGCCAAAGGTCGCACATGGCGCAGTGGAAGGGACACTCGCGATTGGTAAGAAAAATGGTGGCTACCGGAAGGGCCTCGCCGTTCGGCGCATACTCGTCTTCCACAAAAAAGCCGTACGGCTCGCGCGGGTTCCGCATGGCGCGGGCGGGCCGCTGCTCAGTAATCCAACGGTCGCGATCCGTCGCGCTCTCGGGATAGAACAACGTCACCGCACTCCTCAGAGGTACATGGAGAGAAATTGCTTGCGGTACTCGGCTTCGTGCATGGGCAAGCGGTTACGCAGGGTGTCGACGGGGATGGCTCCGTGCTGAAAACGGCGCTTGGGGAAGACCGGCATTTTCATTCCGGTCACGGCTTCCACGCCGCGCCCGGCAATCTCGCCCTTCAGTTCATACAAGCGCTCCACGCTGTAGTCCGTCAGCTTGATGAACGGAATCGCCTCGGCCACAGCAATCACTTCCGGCCGCGTGTAGGGGCTGAAACCCGAGAAGCCGAAAGAGTGCGCGGGCGCGTAGGTGCGCGTGTACGAGCGGCTGAGGCCGCCGCTGTAAGTCAGCGAGTGCTTGATCTTGCCCACGCCCCAGCCTTCCTGGTACAGCATCTGGTTGTTGACCACGCTGCGGATGGTGAGCTCAGGGTTCTCCTCAATGGGATAGTCCTTGAGGTTTTCGTCGCCGCCGTCGCCGTCAAGCAGATACTTCCACTCCGGATAGCGCTCGCGAATGCCACGGCAGAGCGCAACCGCCATGGTGGCCGACTCAACGTCGAGCGACTTGTAGTCCTCGACGATGCGGATGGTCTCTTCGGTGCTCAGGCTGGCGGGGTCGGCTTCGATGGGCTCAAGGAAGAGTCCAAGGCCCAGCGCTTCGAGAAATGCGCGCGCCTGCTCCACGTCCGGGCCGCGGCCAAGGTCGAGCACGAAGGCTTTCAGCCGGCTCGGATTCATGCCGAAGCGCTGCATGACGTAGTAGGTCGTCAGAAATACGCTGCCGCTGTCGATGCCTCCAGAGAAGCAGACGCCGACCGGCTCTTTTTCCGGAACATGCTTGAGCCATTGCGAAATCTCTTCGGCCAGTGCGCGGATGTAGGTCTTGCCGATCTCATCCAGGTTGGTGGAGAGAGACCCCGAAACAGGCGTGAAGAATCGCGTGTAGACGGGGTCGGGGTCGGGGCAGCCGATAAGCTGAATTTCAACGATGTAGTGCGCCGGGACCATGCGCGTGTAACTGGGATGAAACTGGTTGTCGAGACCCTCGGACTTCAGCCAGTCGTAGATGGCGTCAATGCGATGCGCCACGACCAGCGCGGGACCTTCGCTGCGCTTGGCCAGGAAGTAGCGCATGGGGCGGTCGAGCGAGCGGGCCATCCGCACCGTTTTGCCATCGCGGGCCAGCAGAGCGAACGATCCATGAATGCCGCGGACCGCGTCCGGCGCGCCCCTGAGGACGTGCGCCCGCGCCTCGTCAACGCTCATGTTGTAAATTTGATTGGCTTCCGGCTCGGTGAGATCGACGACGCGCTCTATGTATTGATGATCCACTGTAATCCCCTTCTAGTGTACTGAGTCTTAAATTCGTTAAAGAAATGATTTTGAGTCTTGTATCAGGGCACGACTTCAGTCGTGCCGTAAATGGTGCAAAACTGATGGGCTTTAGCCCCTGAGTGCTGCTACTCGAATCGCTTCCATATATCTAATTGTTGAATGAACTTCAGACTCAGGACACTAGCGTCAATTGTCCAAGGGTTAGTTTACGCCTCAGGCGGGTGGGGAAATCTGTGACAGAGACGACAATCGAGCCAACCGTTATCATCCTTCTTATGGCTGCTTCTCTTCCTCGCTCCCGGCGAATTCTGTATGCTTCCGACCTCGGCGGGGGAAGCACGGCAACCTATCGCTTTGGCGCGCTGCGCCGGCTTGGGCAAGACATGCATGCCTTCAATGTGTTGCCGTACACGCCGAAAAATCGCTACCAGAACTGGCTGCGCTTCCGGTATCCGGTGTGGCCGCTGGTGGCGCGCATCAATCGCGATCTGGTGAAGGCCGTCCGGACCAGCCGGCCTGAGGTGGTCTGGTTCGATAAGCCGATCTTTTTCACGCGGGCGACCATGCGCGCAATCCGGAAAACCGGGGCCAAAATTGTCTTCTATCTGCAGGACGCGCCGTTTGGCCCGCGCAACGACGGCTGCTGGATGCAGTTCCGCAAGGTGCTGCGGAAGGCGGACCTGCATTGCCTCGTCCGCCAGGCCGACGTGGAACGATACTCCGCATGGGGGCTGCCTTGGATCGGAACCCTTTTCAGCTTTGATCCGGCCGTGCACTTCCCACCACCGCACGGCTTTAACGACAACAACCGCGACCGCGCAGTCTCCTATATCGGATTCCCCTACGAGCAGCGGCCCGCATTTTTGCTGGGCCTCGCACGCGACTATAAGCTTCCCGTCTTTGTGAATGGAAGCCGCTGGGAGCAGGCGCTGACCCCGGAGGATCAAAAGGCCGTTACCCTGGGCGGCTATCTGGCTGCGGACGACTACCGGTCCGGGATTTGGCGGTCCGCGATTAACCTGAGCTTTGTAACGGAGAGCAACGAGGACGACATTGCGCACAAAGCCGTGGAGATTGCCGCCTGTGGCAGCTTCCTGCTCGCCGTCCGCACCCCCGGCCATCAGGCGCTCTTTGAGGAAGACAAGGAGGCGGTGTTCTTTTCGTCGCTGGAAGAGTGCGCGGACAAGGCGCGATTCTACCTCGGACGTCCGGACCTGCGTGAGGCCATTGCCGCGCGGGCGCGAGTTCGCGCGGTGAGCTCCGGATATGACAACGACACACAGATGGCGCGCATCCTGAACCGGCTGGACGGGAAAGCAGACTAAAGGCCAACCCGGCTACAGGCCCAGACCACCGTCCACACCGAGGATTTGTCCGGTAATAAAATGCGGGCCGGTGGCGAAGAACAGGACCGCGGCGGCCACGTCCTGCGGGGTTCCATTGCGCTGCATCGGCGTTTTGCGGGCGAAGTGCTCATATTCGGCGGAAACCTCGCCGTTCACAATCATTCCGGGAGCCACGCAGTTCACGCTCACCTCCGGCGCAAAGGCCTTCGACATGGTGTGCGTAAGCATGTGCAGCGCCGCCTTGGATGTGCAATAGTGCGCGTGCGTGGGCCAGGGGTGCATGCCGCCCAGCGAGCCAATGTTGATGATGCGCCCGTGTGCCGCCCGCAGATGCGGCAGCGCGGCCTGCGCGGTGAGGAAAGGCCCGCGCGTATTTGTCTCAAACATGGCGTCCCATTGCTCAACGGTGATGTTCTCGAGTTCGGACGTCTCAAACCGGCCTGCATTGTTTACCAGGATATCGATTGAGCCAAGCTCGGCGGCCGCCTTCGATACAGCTTCGCGTACGCTGTCAGGCTTGCGCAGGTCGGCCCGCACAGCCAGGGCCCGCACGCCCAGCGCTTCCATCTCACCCACGGTCGCCGCCGCCTGTTCGCCAGAGTCACGATAGGTTATGGCCACGTTCGCGCCCTCTTCCGCGAGCGCCAGGGCAATGGCTCGTCCTATGCGCTTGGCCGCGCCGGTCACCAGTGCGGTTTTGCCGTCCAACATATGCATGCTGTTAGTTTACGGGCTGCCGGCGGCAACGTAGAGGACACACCACGAACGCGCGCATCTTTCGTGTGATGCGCAGCACCCGATCAAACACTTCATGGTTCAAGGAAAGCCTACCAGCGACCAACCGCATGCAGGTGAATCAGGTGAACGACTGAGAAAGCTATCAGCCACAGGCCCACAACCGTGGAGCCGATGGTCACAACCATCATGCCTACGCGTTTATCCGCAGGATGCGTTGGAGCTTTGCGCTGCATTCCGAAGCACTGACCGCAAATACCAGCCAGGAGTATAATGCCGCCGACAAAAAGGGTAAGCCAAGCCATGGCCAATCTTTTTACTCCAGCGGTAGCACAGTTGGGAAGTTTTTTCTTTGACAAAAAGTTTGCCCTGCGATAGTAACTAATTGGTAACTTACACGCGAGGTACTGCCCACGGAAACCCTCTTCCTTTACAATCGCTCCAAATACACTGATTTCTTGCAATCTCAAAGCCTTTGAACCGAAAATAAGGAGTGATGATGAAGTTGTTCCGCTGGTTATGGGTCGCCGCAACGCTCGCCGTTCTGGCCAATGGGTACCGCGTTGCCATGTATGTCGTCCCTGCGGATGCGAACCAGGGCAACCTGTCGCGTATTCTGTACTACCACGTGCCCACGTGGTGCGGAATGGCCGTCTTCTTTACCCTCAACCTGATCTGTTCGGTCGTCTATCTCGCCATCCGCAACCGTAATCCCGACCGCGCCATCAAGACGGACGCTCTGGCGCTGGCCTCGGCTGAGATGGGCGTGGTCTACTGCCTGATCGGCATGGCCACCGGCTCCATCTGGGGCAAGGCCGCCTGGGGCATCTGGTGGACCTGGGACGCACGCCTGACCACCACGCTGGTTCTGTGGCTGATTTACGTTGCGTACCTGCTGGTGCGCCGCTTCATCACCGGACCTGAAATGCGCGTGCTGGCCGCGGTGATCGCCATCTTCGGCTTTGCCGACATTCCCATCGTTTATATGTCCACGCGCTGGTGGCGCACGCAGCACCCGGCTCCGGTCTTCTTTGGAGGACCGAACACCGGACTGGCGCCCAGCATGATGCCCGCTCTCTGGTGGAACATGGCCGGATGGGTGGCCTGGGGCTGCTTTGTTGTGGCCCTGCGCTACGCCGCCGAGCGCCGCCAGCAAATCGCCGATCAACAAGCCGCAGATGTGGCACTGGAGACCGCATGAATCCGATGTTCCATCGTCACCTCGTCGCCGCCTACGCCGTTACCTGGATTGTCCAGTTAAGCTACCTGGCCTATGCGGCCCTGAAGTGGAACTCCGCCCGCAAGGCGCAGCGCGCTGTCGAGAAGAAACAGCCACAGCAGTAACCAGTCCGGCGGCTGCCGGCCCCAGGGCGCTTCAGCCCATAGCGTCGTGGGGCTTGCTACCCTGCCTGCTTTTTTACACGCGTCTTGCCCATGACCGGCGCGGGCTGGTGCAGGCGCGGGCGTCCGGTGGCGATCTCCAGAAAAACATGCGCAGCGCGCGTCAGCGTCTTGTCCTTGCGGTAGATCAGCGCCAGCTCGCGATGCAGCCGCACGCCTTCCACCTTGATGGTTTTCAGCGTGCCGTTTTTGGTGTTCTCCTGCACGTTGCCGCGCGGCAGAAATCCGATGCCCAGCCCGGCGGAAATGAGCCGCTTGAGCAACTCGCTCGACTCGACCTCCATCGCGATGCGCGGCTCCAGATCGTTGGTGCGAAACAGATCGTCGATCAGGTCCCGCTGGCGTCCCTGCTTGGGCAACAGCAGGGGATACGGCATAAGATCCGCCAGTTGGACGCTTTCGCGCGCGCCCAGCGGATGCTCCGCCGGCGCCACCAGCACCACGTCGTCGCGGTGCAACGTGTCCACGGTAAGGCGCGCGTCCTTCACAGGCAGCGACACCACGCCGAAATCCACTTCGCGGCTCAGCACAGCCTCCACGGTCCGCATGCGATCGGCGCGGACAATGCTGAGACCCACGCGCGAGTATTGCCGCTTGAATTGCGCGAAGACCGTGGGCAGCACATACAGACTGGTGGCCTCGTTGGCGCTCACGGAGATCTCGCCGCGCGGCGTGCGGTGCAGCTCGCCCACGGTGACCATGATGTGGTTATGGCACTGCAGGCAATGCTCGGCAAAGGGCTCAAAAACGCGACCCGCCGCCGTAAACGTAACCTTGCCCCCGTCGCGGTCAAACAGCCGCGCGCCCACTTCGTTTTCCAGCGTGCGAATTTGCGCGGAGATTGCAGGTTGGGTGACACTCAGCTTCTCCGCCGCGCGCGAAAAACTGCGCAGTCGGCTTACTTCCATAAAGGTCCGCAGTTGCTCGAAATCCATACTTTCCGTTGCCTGTGGATGCTGAGATTTTCTCCATTCTATCTGTTGAGCCGCAATTCCCGAACCAATTTCATCGATCCTCCCAATTTCATTGATCCTCTATGATGCGAACAGCACTGGTGCGCTGATTTGCCCTTGCCAAACCATCCTGATGCCCTATCTTTCCAGTTCGCTCGTCGATTCGCTGGCTCGCAGCGCGGGGTTCACGCTTGCCGGAGTCGCGCCCGCGCCCGCGGAGGATTCGGCGGAAGACCGCAGCCAGCGCGAGCGATTTGCGCAGTGGATTGCCTCCGGCGCGGCAGGCGAAATGGAGTACCTGAAGCGCCGCAATGAGCAGGGCGAGCTGATCCGCGCCTCGCTGCATTCGGTGTTTCCCTGGGCCAGGTCGGTAGTCGTGTGCGCCGCCGACTACAGCTCCGCACAGCCGCGCTCGATTGACCCCACACCCCAAGGGACAGGATGGATTGCGCGCTATGCCCAAACCGGATCCCAGACAGGATCGCCGCAGAAGGACGGCGGCCCGGCCCGGCCCAGTGATTATCACAAGGTCCTGCTCAAGCGGCTGGAAAAGCTTGAGGCCGCGCTCAAAGTACAGCTCGGAGAATTTGAGTCGCGCTGCTATGTCGATACCGGCCCTCTTGTCGAACGCGTCTACGCACGGCTGGCGGGCATCGGCTGGACAGGCAGGAACACCTGCGTCCTGAATCAGCAGCTCGGCTCGTGGCTGTTTCTCGGCGTAATTCTGACCTCTCTTGAGCCTGGGCCCGATTCCCTGCCGCAGTTGGCAACAGACCGGTGCGGAAGCTGTACGCGCTGTATCGACGCATGCCCCACCCAGGCGCTGACGCCCTACCAGATGGACGCGTCACGCTGCATCGCCTACCTGACAATTGAGAAGCGCGGCGCGATTGACGAAGAGTTGCGCGCGGGCATTGGGCGGCAGGTCTTCGGCTGCGATATTTGCCAGGATGTTTGCCCCTGGAACAAAAAGGCGCGCCGAGCGCATGCCCCGCGCGCGGAAGACCCCGAGCTTGCGCCGCGCGCGGCCCTCGTCAATCCGGCGCTCGACTGGCTGGCGGCGATGAGCGAGGCCGACTTCGGGCAGTGGTTCTTTGGCTCGCCCGTCAAACGCGCAAAATTTGCCGGGTTCCGGCGCAACGTGGCCATTGCCATGGGCAACAGCGGGCTGGCGCGCTTCCTGCCGCGCCTGCAGGAATGGACGATGGACGACGATCCCGCGTTGCGCCAGGCGGCGCAGTGGGCCATCACGCGGCTCACGGCAAATCACTCGCCCGAACTGCCCGCCGAATTGCCCGCCGGATAGCCGCGCCCACCGCCGCATCTCGATATACTCTCTCGTGAGTTTTCAGGAGAGTTCCATCGTGCATCAAAATTTCCGCCGCCTCTTGACGAAGCACATCGTCCTTGCCTCTTCCCTCTGCCTTGCTCTTACCGTTACCGCCGCAGCTGCCGCTCCCGCAAAATCCACCCACCCCCTTGTCGCGACGCAGTTTGGAAAGCTCGCCGGGGTCACCAATCCAGCCACGCACATCAGCTCATTCAAGGGAATTCCCTTTGCAGCACCCCCGGTCGGCAATCTGCGCTGGCGTCCGCCGATGCCGCCGGCTGCGTGGAAGGGCGTGCGCCCGGCAACACAGTTCGGCGCGAGCTGCATGCAGCGCCTGCATGGAACCTTCGGCCCGTGGACGCCTGCCTTCCTGGTGCAGAACAAGGTCAGCGAAGACTGCCTTTCCCTGAATGTGTGGACGCCACGCGTCTCCGCGAAGGCCGACCTTCCCGTCATTGTCTTCATCCCCGGTGGAGGATTTGTAGAAGGCTCGGGTGAAGTCCCGGTCTACAACGGCGCACATCTGGCTTCGACCGGGATGGTCATCGTGACCATCAACTACAGGCTGGGCGCGCTGGGCTTCCTGGCCTATCCCGGCCTTACCGCAGAATCACCCCACCACAGCTCGGGCAACTACGGCATTCTTGACCAGATTGCCGCGCTCAAATGGGTGAAGCGCAATATCCGCGCTTTCGGCGGCAACCCTGAAAAGATAACCGTCTGGGGGCAGTCCGCAGGAGCGTTCAGCGTTGGCGTGCTGCTGGAATCTCCGCTGGCATATGGGCTGTTTGAACACGCCCAGGCAGACAGCGGTCTGGGACTTGCCGAACCCGCCTCAGATTTGGCCGCGGCTGAAAAGGAGGGCGTGAAGTTTGCCGCGGAACACCACGCAACCAGCCTGAAGCAGCTCCGTGCGATTCCTGCCGCAGAGTTGCTGCCTGCGCCCGGACAACCCCCCATACGCTTCGGTGTCGCGGTGGACGGGTGGGTGCTTCCCGCCGCGCCCACCGCCATGAATCGCACCGCGGCCGGAAATGATGTTCCGGTTATCACCGGCAATCAGGCAAATGATTACTGGCTGGCCATGCCGCGACTGCACTCTGCTGCCGATTACCAAGCTCTAATGGCGCGCCTTTATGGCCCCTTGGCAGCCGGGTTCAAGCGCCTTTATCCGCCGGGCAGCACACTGGCGCAAATGCGGCAGTCGATCATCGAAAGCAGCCGCGACCGGGAACGCGTCTCGATGTTTCTGTGGGCCAGCCAGCGCCTGGAGCACCACCAGGGGCCGGTATTCACCTATTTCTTCGATCACGCGATTCCCTGGCCGCAGCATCCGGAGTTCGGGGCCTTCCACTCCGGCGAACTGCCCTACTTCTTCCGCAATCTGAATGTGCTCAACCGGCCCTGGAAGTCACACGACCGGGAAATCTCGCTGACGGCGTCGTCGTATCTGAAATATTTTGCGGCGACGGGCGATCCCAACGGTTCCGGCCTGCCGCAATGGACGGCGGTTAGTCCGTCGAAGCCCTCGACCATGGAGATCGGAACCAGAACCGGCTCGATGCCACTGGCAAGCAAAACCCGCTATGAATTCTGGGTGAAATATTTCCATTCGCCGGAAGGTAAACACGCGCCCCTCTTCTAAGATATGGATAGGAAGATAGGAGAGGGAGCTTACCGGGAAGATATCCAGAATATCTTTATTTAAATCGATTCAATATAGGAACGATTAGATGCACGGAGAATATATTAAATCGGTTTAATAGATTAGCGCCGGGGGTGACGCGGCGGAGAACTTAAATCGATTGAATCGGAATTCGTGAACTACCGTTACTGGGCTGATCCGCTTTTTTTAGCCCACCGTCCCGGATCGGACTCTGCCGGCCGGGGCAACTGCTTTCCAGCCCGTCAGCGGCGCACGAGACTGCCGCTCGTCAGACTGTGCGCTCTACGTTGACCGCGCTCAGTCCCTTAGGACCCTGCTGGCATTCAAACGTAACGCCTTCACCTTCGCTCAGCGTCTTGTATCCATTCGCTTGAATCGCAGAGAAATGAACGAACACATCCTCACCTGTCGAGCGCTGGATAAATCCGTAGCCTTTCGCACCGTTGAACCACTTAACTACACCATTTTCTTTCATGCCTACTCCTTACTAAATGGGCCCTAACTCAGATGATTCCGATCAAAAGATAGAAACTGAGTCATGTATATATCGCAGGAATTCACGTTCAAATCAAGAAAAATCTTTTTCCGCTCTATTACTTAAGCGGCCGATTACGAATGATCACTGTCCCAAAGTACCCGGTGCGTGATTACCGGCCCACCCCGTATTCCGTCCTATGCCTTAGCATCAGGAGAGAAGTATGTCAGACACTCCATCTATCGATCCCCGGCACGAGCCGGTTCCTGACACCGGACTCGAACCTGAGCCGCCGCCCGCCCGGCGGCCATCCGGCCTGCGTATGCAAGCCGTCTCGCTCGCCCGCTACCTTGCGCAAAGCGAGGTACACACCTACGCCTTCAGCGTGGCCGCGAACACCATCCTCTCGCTCTTCCCTTTCATTGTCATGACCTGGACCATTGAGCGCGCCCTGTTTCACTCGCCGCGCATCGAAGGCGTCCTGACGGACATGCTTCGCTACTTCCTCCCCGCGCATCAGGACTTCATCGTCCGCAACATGGGCCTGCTTGCGCATCCGCGCCGCGGGGTGCAGATCATCTCGATCATCGCCCTGCTGATCTCCTCTACCGGAATCTTTCTACCGCTGGAAGTAGCCCTGAACCGCGTCTGGCAGGTCAAAAAAAACCGCAGCTATCTGCGCAATCAACTCATCTCCCTCGGGCTGGCGTTCTGCGTCGGTTTGCTCGCGCTCTTCTCCATCGTCTTCACCGCCGCCCAAGGCCACCTGCTGGCCATTGCGTTTCACGGCAGCACTGAGAGCGCCGTCTTCACATTACTTGGGGGCCTTATCCTGCGCATCTCCGCCGCCATCTTCAGCATCAGCATCTTTTTCCTCATCTACTGGATCTTGCCCAACCGCAAGCTGCCCGTGCGGGCGGTGCTCCCTACCGCGATCGTTGCCGGACTGCTCTGGGAAGGAGCCAAGACGATTTACGTCCATGTCCTGCCGCTGCTTAACCTCAGCGCCGCCTACGGCCCCTTCTCCGTGTCGGTGGGACTCATGATCTGGGCCTTCATCACCGGGCTCATCCTACTTGCCGGTGCGCAATTCTCCGCCACGCGACATACGCTTCGCCTGGCACGACAGGCCGATCTGCAGGAGCGGCACTACAAGGAGTCTGGCGAAAAAATCGCAAGCTGATCCGGGTTCCACCGTCCGGCGCTGCTCTACGCCACACGGATGCCTGCTTTTTCGCCCACCGCGTAATCAGATAAACTCATCGCAACCCATGGGACACCTGCGCAATTTCGAAGTCGGCGTATTCCAGCGGCTCCGTCGCGACCCGCCAAGGGGCAAGATTCACCGCATTGCCTTCTGGCTGCTGCTGGCGTATCTGATCTTCCTCATTGCCCAAGTGCTGCCGGGTAACGCACGGGCGTTTTTTCAAGCTCTTGCGGGATTCACACTTTTCCTGCTGGTCATCTTCTGCATTCCTTTGTTCTGGCGCTGGCTTATGGGCCGCGTACTGTGGAAGGTCCGCAACCGCCTGGTTGTAACCTATCTGCTGATGGGCCTTACGCCGGTGGTGCTGTTTGCGACCCTCGCGCTCGTTTTGCTCTACGTGTTCTCCGGCCAATTCGCCATTTTCGCCGCCAACGACGTCATTGAACTCGAGCAGGCGCACATCGCGTCAGAGAATCGTGCCTTTGCCATCAGCGCCGCGCACACGATTGCCGCGAATCCCAAGGCCGCTTCCATCACCCTGCCGGAATTCGACGACACGGACCCACAACGTCCGCGCACCGGTATTGCCTTTGCCGCATTCGAGAATGGCCAGCCCCTGCGGCTGCTTCCCGCAGTGTTCAATTCCGGCGCGATTCAGCATCTGCCCACTTGGGTACAGAACAGTTTCAGCGGTTTGGTTGAGGACCGCGGGGCGCTGTTTCTGCGGGCAGTGGACACGGAGACGGTGGACAAAACCAGCATCACTACGGTCACCAGTCTCCCGCTGCAAAAAGAGAACGTCGAGCAGATCGCGCGCGGGCTCGGCGCCGTCACCATCATCCCTGATGTAAATCTGCGCAATCAGAAGGCCACGGAACCCCGTACCAGGGTCACCTTCTCCCGCCACTCGATCAATGCACCGGTCGGGGTGAAGATCAACGGTCAGGATGTGAACCCGTCCAATCCAACGGGGAGAATTCGTGCGATTACCGGCGGCTCCATTCCGCCGCCACTGCACTTCTATGACTTACTGGTGACCTTCATCGCGCCGCTCGATACCCACAACTGGCAGACCGGTAAAACTCTTCCCACCTTTACCCGCGTGGACTCCCGGCCGACAGCTTTGTACAAGCGACTCTTTATCACCTCGCTCAACACGGTTCCCATCTGGCGCGATGTTTTCATCGGCCTGGCCATTGCATTCGGCCTGCTGGAGATGTTTGCCTTCTTCCTGGCCGTCCGCTTGAACCTGACCATTACAGGGTCGGTGCGCGACCTGTACCAGGCCACGGAAGCCATCGATCAGGGCAACCTGACCCACCGCATCCAGGTGAAACGCAACGATCAGTTGGCCGCGCTGAGCCACTCCTTTAACAACATGACCGCCTCGCTGGCGCGCCTGCTCGAAGAGCAGCGCGAGAAGCAGCGCATGCAGAGCGAGCTGGCCATTGCCCAGGAGGTACAGGCCAACCTGTTCCCCCGCAGCACCGTAAGCCTGCCCCTGCTGGAGCTGCACGGCGCCTGCTACCCGGCCCGCACCGTCAGCGGCGACTACTACGACTTTCTGCTCTCGGGCGCAAATAGCCTCGGCCTTGCCATCGGCGATATCAGCGGCAAGGGCATCTCCGCCGCGCTGCTCATGGCCACCCTGCACTCCGCCGTGCGCGCCTTCCGCTTTGCCGGCGAAGAGATGACCTCCGAGGGCGCAGCCGCGGCAGCCAAAGCTTACACGCGGCTCGAAGGGGAACAAGTGGTCCTCCTCGGTAAACAGATCGATGATCCGGGCCGCATGCTGGCCCTGCTCAACCATCACCTGTACCGCAGCACCCAGCCGGAAAAATACGCCACCCTGTTCCTTGCGCACTATGACGGAGACTCGCGCCGCATTGTCTATTCAAACGGAGGCCAGCTCCCGCCGTTTCTGCTGCGCGCCGATGACTCCGTGGTGCGCCTCGACCGTGGCGGCACGGTGGTCGGGCTGATCGACAACATGACCTACGAGCAGGGCGCAGAGCATCTCCATCCCGGCGACATCCTGATTGCCTATAGCGACGGCGTGACCGAGCCGGAAAATGAATTCGGCGAGTTCGGCGAGGAGCGACTCATCGAAGTCGTCCGCCGTCACCGCCATCTGCCTCTGGAGGCCATCTCCGAGCAGGTAATGCAGTCCCTCCGCAGTTGGATCGGCGGACAGGAACAGCCCGACGACATTACTCTGGTTCTTGCCCGGCAGCTATAGCACAGATTCCTCCACTTCACGCGGCAAGCAAGGAACCGTTCAGGATGGTATTCTCTTGCGGAAAATCAATCCCACGGCTGCCGGTTTCCTATAAAGTGGCTGGTGGACTTTGTTGGTGATGACAGGGTCCCGGACAAAAAAAACGTCTTGAGCAAAAATCTCTGGTAAATCGCTTTATCCGTATGGCACTATTTCCCTTCAAAAGAATTGAGGCCTGAGCATTGCTTGAAAGTCTGAAAACTGAAGTCCTGGAAGCCAATCTGGAGATCGTCCGCCGCGGACTCGTCCTCTATACCTTCGGGAATGCCAGCGGCATTGACCGCGAAACCGGACTCGTCGCCATCAAGCCGAGCGGCGTCCCCTATGAATCAATGAAGCCTTCCGATCTGGTCGTGACCGACCTCAGCGGAAAAATTGTTGAGGGCTCGCTCCACCCTTCCTCCGACCTTTCCACGCACCTGCATCTCTACCGTGAGTTCCCTGCCATCGGCGGCGTCGTCCACACCCACTCCGAGTACGCCACCGCGTGGTCCCAGGCCGGACGCGAAATCCCCCCCTACGGCACCACACACGCCGACTACTTTTACGGCCCGGTTCCCGTTACCGGCGAACTCAGCGATGAAGAGGTCGCCGGGGACTACGTCCTCAACACCGGAGTGGCCATTACACGCCGCTTCAGGGGGCTTGACCCCATTGCCGTTCCTGGAGTTCTTGTGCGCGGTCACGCACCCTTTGCTTGGGGCAAAACCCCCATGGACGCCGCGCATCATGCAGTCATTCTCGAGTCTGTCGCCCGCATGGCCTACTACACCACCTCGCTCAACGCGGCATGTGGTGGAATCTCCCAGGCACTGCTCGACCGCCACCACTTCCGCAAGCACGGACCCAACGCAACCTATGGACAAAATAATTCGAAATAGACAGGTATCCGCATTCCCGCGTATTTTTAAGGAACTCGACCGATGAAACCGCTTACTTTACTCGCCATGTTTGCCGCGGATCCTGCCAAGGCGCACCTCGTCCACCTGAGCACCGTGGATATCGCGGTGATCGCGATCTACTTCGCCATCGTCATTTTCATCGGCTTCTACCTGAAGGGTGAGAGCAACACCAGCGAAGACTTCTTCATGGCTGGCCGCGAGATGACCATGTGGATCGCCGCCCTCAGCTTTGTCTCCGCCAACCTCGGTTCGCTGGAACTCATGGGCTGGGCCGGCTCCGCCTACGAATACGGCATCCTCGCCGCGCACTGGTATTGGATCGGCGCCATCCCGGCCATGCTCTTCCTCGGCCTGGTCATGATGCCCTTCTACTACATCTCCAAGGTCAACTCCGTCCCCGGATACCTCAATCTCCGCTACGGTCCCGCCACGCGCGCGCTCTCCGGCATCAGCTTCGCCTTTATGACAATTCTGATGAGCGGCATCAACATGTACGCCATGGCCGTGGTCATGAAGGTCGTACTCGGCTGGGACCTCAACTTCTCCATCTGGGTCTCGTCCATCACCGTTGCGGTCTACGTCGCGCTGGGCGGGCTCCGTTCGGCCATCTACAACGAAGTTCTGCAGTTCTTCCTTATCTGGATCGGCTCGCTGCTCATTCCCATTCTCGGCCTCATCGAAGTCGGCAGTTGGAGCAAACTCGAAACTAAAATCTTCGAGCGCCTGCACACGCACGATTATGTCCACCTCTGGAGCACGCTCGGCCACTTCCACAACAACCCTATGGGCGTGAACTGGGTTGGTATCGTCTTCGGGCTGGGCTTTGTCGTCAGCTTTGGCTACTGGACCACCGACTTCCTCGTCGTCCAGCGCGTGCTGGCAGCAAAGGACCTGCGCTCCGCCAAGATGGCGCCGATCCTCGGCTCCGCTCTTAAAATGTGCGTCCCCTTCATCGTGATCCTGCCCGGACTGCTGGCGCTCGGCGTACTGCCTTACAAGCTGGTCGGGACAACCGTAGCGCTGCACACCGGCCAGCACACCTTTAACGAAGTGCTGCCCCTCATGCTGGTGCGCTACTGCGGCCCCGGACTCCTCGGCCTGGGCGTCACTGCCCTTATCGCCGGATTCATGTCAGGCATGGCCGGCAACGTCAGCGCCTTCTCCACCGTCTGGACCTACGACATCTACGGCGCATTCCTGAACAAGAACGCCACCGACCAGCACTACGTCAAGATGGGCCGCTGGTGCACCCTGCTGGGAGTGCTGGTTTCGATCGGCACGGCCTACCTCGTGCAGCACGCCGCTTCCATCATGGATTACGTGCAGCAGCTATTCAGCTTCTTCATCGCACCGCTCTTCGGCACCATCATCCTCGGCATGCTGTGGAAACGCGCCACCAAGGCGGCTGGATTCTGGGGGCTGCTCGTCGGTACGGTGACGTCCATCGGCCTGTGGCTGTGGGTCAAGTTCGATCCTCACGCACTCCGCTATGTGGCGTTTTCTCCGGACGCGAAAGAAATGGCCGAAAACATCTACCGCGCTATGTGGGCCTGGTCGGCATGCGTTATCGTCACCGTTGGTGTCAGCCTCATGACCAAGCCCAAACCGGACTCAGAACTGGTCGGCCTGGTTTACGGCGCCACCACGATTCCAAAAGAGTACGACGAACACTGGTATCAGAAGCCCATCGTATGGGCCGGAGTTATCTTCGCCGTATTCGTCGGACTCAACATCATATTCTGGTAGGAGCAAACACCATGCGCGAAACAATGTCCATCTGGTTTTTCTGCGGAGTGATGTTCCTCATCTACGGAATCATCATCACCGGACAGGGCCTCTGGGAGCTCAGCCATCCCCTCGCCCATCCGCCCGTCCTCTACTCGCTGCATGCACCCATCTGGTGGGGCGCGCTGATGGGACTCGCCGGGCTTATCTATACCATCCGCTACTGGCCTCGTCGTCACCGTTAATCTTTAACCCTGAGCCTTCAAATTCGAGAAAATAACACCATGAAAAAACAATTGACCTTCGGACTCATTGTAGGAAATCGCGGATTTTTCCCTGACCACCTTGCCAAAGAGGGCCGCGATGAAATGCTGACCGTACTTAAGGCAGCCGGCATTAACGTCATCGCCCTCAGCCCCGAGCAGTCCAAGTACGGCGCGGTTGAAACCCACGAAGAAGCCCGCCGCTGCGGAGACCTCTTCCGCCAGCACCGCGACCAGATCGACGGCATCATCGTCACCCTGCCCAACTTCGGTGACGAGCGCGGCATCGCCGACGCCATCCGCTACTCCACTCTTCAGGTTCCCGTCCTCGTGCAGGCCACGCCCGACCGCAAGGACATCATGAAGATCTCCCACCGCCGCGACAGCTTCTGCGGCAAAATGTCCGCCTGCAACAACCTCATGCAGTACGGAATCCCCTACTCCATCACCGGCCTGCACACCGTACAGCCCGACTCCGACGCCTTCAGGAAAGACCTCGCATGGTTCTCCGCCGTCTGCCGCGTCGTCGACGGATTCCGCAACCTCCGCATCTGCGCCCTCGGCGCGCGCCCGCAGGCCTTCAACACCGTCCGCTACAGCGAAAAACTTCTTGAACGCTCCGGCATCTCCGTCATCACCATCGATCTCTCTGAAGTCCTCGGCCGCATCGACCGCATGAAGGACGCCGACGACGCCGTGCAGCAAAAGCTCGCGCTCATTCGCAAATATGTTGAGACCGGCCACGTCCCCGAACCCGCCCTCATCAAGATGGCCAAGCTCGGAGCATCCATCGACTCCTTCATGAGCGAAACGCAGAGCACCATCTCCGCCGTCCAGTGCTGGACCGCCCTCGAAGAGTTCTTCGGCATTGTGCCCTGCACCGTCATGAGCATGATGAGCGAGCAGCTCCTGCCCTCCGCCTGCGAAACCGACGTCATGGGCACGCTCTCCATGCACGCCCTCGCGCTCGCCAGCCAGACCCCAAGCGCCCTGCTCGACTGGAACAACAACTACGGCGACGACCCCGACAAGGCCGTCTGTTTCCACTGCGCCAACCTGCCCAAGCACTTCTTCGCCGACGTCATCATGGACTTCCAGGCCATCATCGCCGGTACCGTCGGCAAGGAGAACACCTACGGCACCGTCGTCGGCCGCGTCAAGGCCGGAGCCATGTCCTACGCCCGCTTCTCTACCGACGAGTTCACCGGAAAAATTCGCGGCTACGTCGGCCAGGGCGAGTTCACCAAGGACCCGCTCGAAACCTTCGGCGGAGCCGGCGTCGTCCGTATCCCCAAAATGCAAAAGCTCCTGCGCTACATCTGCGAAACCGGCTTCGAGCACCACGTCGCCGCCAACTTTTCGCAGACCGCCGGTCCGGTGTACGAGGCCGCCTCGCGCTACCTCGGCTGGGAGATGTACCACCACGAGCCCGAGGAGTAACACGCAGTGGCCATCGTCGCAGGTGTAGATTTCGGAACCCTCAGCGTGCGCGTCACGCTGCTCGACAGCACGCGTGGTCGCCTCAGCACCGCCTCCGCTGAATATCCCCTGCACCGCAAACGCGAAGACCCCGACTACGCCACACAGTCCCACGCCGACCAGATGCAGGCCCTCGCCCAGGCCACCCGCAAGGCCATCGCCGAAGCCGGCATTGACGGCGCGCAGGTGGAGGCCATCGCGCTCGACACCACCGGCTCCAGCGTCATCCCCGTTGACGCCGCCCTCCAGCCGCTCGACGACTACTACCTCTGGTGCGACCACCGCGCCAAGGAGGAAGCGCAGCAGATCACCGCGCTCGCCCACGCGGAAAACCTCGAAGCCATCGAGTGGTGCGGCGGCGTCTATTCGCACGAGTGGGGCTTCGCCAAGCTCCTCCACTGGCTCCGCCACAACCCCGACAAGCGCGCCCGCTTCGCCACCGCCTTCGAGCACTGCGACATGGTCGCCGCCACGCTCTCCGGCATCACCAACGCGCGGCTCGCAAAGCGCAGCGTCTGCGCCATGGGCCACAAGTGGCTCTGGAACCCCAAGTGGGGCGGCCTGCCTCCGCAGGAATTCTTCTCCAAACTCGATCCTCTCTTCGACGGCATCCGCGACCGCTTCGACGGCGACTACCTCACCTCCGACCACATCGCCGGACACCTCGCGCCGCAATGGGCCGAGGCCCTCGGCCTGCGCGCCGGAATCCCCATCCCCGTCGGCGCATTCGACGCGCACTGGGACGCCATCGGCGCAGGATGCCGCGAGGGCGACGTGGTCAACGTCGTCGGAACCTCCACCTGCATCATCGCCATGCAAAAGCAGCCCACGCTCGTCCCAGGAGTCTGCGGCGTCGTCCCCGGCAGCGTCCATCCGCAGTACACCGGCGTCGAAGCCGGCCTCTCCGCCACGGGAGACATCTTTGAAGCCATCGCCCGCCGCGCCGCAACCAAAGTCGCCGCGCTCTCGCAGGGCCTTGAGCAATACCGCGCCGGACAAACCGGCCTGCTGCGCCTCAGCTGGGACAACGGCGACCGCACCGTCCTCGTCAATCCTGAACTCGGCGGCGTCACCCTCGGCTGGAACCTCATCCACACCGCGCAGGACGAGCTCTTCGCCGCCATCGAAGGCACCGCATTCCACACCCGCATCATTCTCGAGCGCATGGCCGAGCACGCCGTCCCCGTCGAGCGCGTCATCAACGCCGGAGGCATCCCGCAGAACAACAAGGTCCTCAATCAGGTCTACGCCAACGTCCTCGGCAAGCCCGTCCTCGTTCCCAACGGAACCCCCACCAGCCTCGGCTCCGGCATCTTCGCACTGCTCGCCGCGCACGCCTTCCCAACGCTTGAGGCCGCGCAGGAAGCCATGTGCCTGCCCTTCACCACCTACACGCCCCAGCCCGACGCCGTCGCCATCTACAACCGCCTCTACAAGCACTATCGCGACTTGTACTTCGCGCTGGGAACCCGCGACGCCGCTGCCGTCCCGCTCGGCAACATCCTCCCCGACCTAAGAAAAATCGCCGCCGAAGTCCGCTAGTGTACTGAGTCTTAAATTCGTTAAAGAAATGATTTTAAGTCTTGTATCAGGGCACGACTTCAGTCGTGCCGTAAATGGCGAAAAACAGATGGGCTTTACAGGCTGCGGAAAAAGTCATGCATGAGTTACTTTTTCTCCACCGAGGTTTGATTTAAGACAGAAGCATGCGTGGAGACGAT
>DATKRT010000031.1:0-27691 GCA_035532055.1 Acidobacteriaceae bacterium
GGCTGCGCCTCTTTGCGTTGAATGAAATTTCAGCTATATCCAGTGTAGCAGGTTGGGATAATTCAGATGCATTTGTAAGTGGTTGAAAGGGAGTTAGTTATGAGATTTTCCTCTTGACAGGGGTCGGCGAGGCTTTTGGGCAGGCGGATAAGGTGCGGCCCTGCGGGCCGGTCGTGGTTCGTTGGGGTCGTTTCGCCTATTCCCACCCCAGCACGCAAAGACCGCGTGCCGGGAATCCGGTCGGCTCTGTCATTGTTTCAGGCGCTTCGCCTGATCGGCTCCGCTTGGGCCTGCGGCAGCAAGGTACGCTCCTGCGGAGCGGGCTTTACGGCACGGCTAAAGCCGTGCCCTGTTACTTGACGTGGCCCTCGGGGTGGGGAAGTTCTGGATTGCGGGGGCTTCTGCCTGGCCTCGCTGGCGCGAGGCGGGAGGTGGGTGAGGGGAGATTTGATCTTTCCCACCCTACGCGCGATGAAGCTGCGCGTAGGATGGGGCACCCGGCTGTGGGTAGGCTGGCCGGCATCCCTCCCACATCTCTTCGAGATGCGGGGCACCCGGCACCCGGCAACCGGCAACCTATTAAAACCTTACAGATGTTCAGAAGGGGCGCGGGTGGAGGCCTGGATTTGGATGTAGACGTTTACTAAGGTGAGGGCGGCGGGGGTTACTCCGGGGATGCGGCTGGCCTGGCCTATGGTGGAGGGGCGGACGCGGGTTAGCTTCTCCTGCATTTCGCGGGAGAGTCCGCTGACGGCGGTGTAGTCGAACCAGTCGGGGATGATGCGCTGCTCGGCCTTTTTGAGTTTTTCGATGGACTTCTTCTGCTGGTCGAGGTATCCGGCGTATTTGATTTCGGTTTCTACGGACTTGAGTTCGTTGCGGGTTGACGAGCGCAGGGACTGGCCGTCATGCGTCGTAGGGCCGACGCTTGTGAGGGGATGAGAAAATACAGATTCTTCGCTTCGCTGCGCTTTGCTCAGAATGACATCCGTGGGTGGGGTGGAATTCGATCCTTCCCACCCTTCGCGCAAAAGCGGCGCGAAGAATGGGGCACCCTCGATTTGTGGCGGGGATGGAGGAAAAGCAGACTCTTCGCTTCGCTGCGCTTCGCTCAGAATGGCATCGTTTTTATTTGAGAGCCAGTCGGCGAAGAGGGTGGGGTCGTTGAGGGCGGCGAGCTCTTCGCGGATGAGCGGGAAGAGGCTCTCGATGGTGACTTCGGGGCGCTTTAGGAGTTGCGCGTAGGTTTGGCCCTGCAGGTTGCCGAGCGCGGCGGCTTCAGGCAGGAGGGCGGCGATTTTTTGCGGGTTGATTTTGCGGGTGGCGAGGAGTTTTTCAAGCGCGACGGCGCGGGATTGCTTGCTCTCGTAGTCCTGCCATGCCTGGTCATTGATGAGGCCGAGGCGGCGGCCGTGCGGGGTGAGGCGGCGGTCGGCGTTGTCGATGCGGAGGTGAAGGCGAAACTCGGCGCGCGAGGTGAACATACGGTAAGGCTCGTTGGTGCCCTTGCTGATGAGGTCGTCGATGAGGATTCCGGTGTAGGCTTCGGTGCGGTCGAGATGGAAGGGCGCGTGGCCCTGCGCGAAGAGGGCGGCGTTGATGCCGGCCATGATTCCCTGGCAGGCGGCTTCTTCGTAGCCGGAGGTTCCGTTGATTTGTCCGGCGAGGTAGAGGCCGGAGAACTTTTTGACGCGGAGGGAGCGGTCGAGCTCGGTGGGGTCGATGGCGTCGTACTCGATGGCGTAGCCGGGGCGGAGCATCTCGGCGTTTTCGAGGCCGGGGATGGAGCGGACGATGGCGGCCTGGACCTCCATGGGCAGCGAGGTAGACATGCCGTTTACATACACCTCATGGGTGTTGAGGCCTTCGGGTTCGAGGAAGAACTGGTGCTGCTCCTTGTCGGGGAACTTGACGACTTTGTCTTCGATGGAGGGGCAGTAGCGCGGGCCGACGGCCTCGATTTGTCCGCTATACATGGGCGAGCGGTGGACGTTTTCGCGGATGATGCGGAGGGTTTCCGGCGTGGTGTAGGCGATGTGGCAGGAGACCTGGCGCTGCGGAAGCGTTTTGGTGCGGAAGCTGAAGGGGGTGGGGTCGGCGTCGCCGGGCTGCTCCTCAAAGCGCGACCAGTCGATGGAGCGGCCATCGAGGCGCGGCGGGGTTCCGGTTTTGAGGCGGCAGTCGCGCAGGCCGAGTCGCTTGAGGGCTTCGCCGAGCAGGATGGCGGGCGGCTCGCCGGAGCGTCCGGCGGGGTATTGCTGTTCGCCGCAGTGGATGAGTCCGTTGAGGAAGGTGCCGGTGGTGATGATGGTGGCGTGGGCGCGGATGGTGCGCCCGTCGCGTAGCTTGATGCCGACGACTCGGGACTGGCCGTCCAGATTTTCTCCCACATCTCTTCGAGATGTGGGGCACCCGACCGCTCCCGTTGGTCGCGGTGAAGCATCTGTGGCTCGTTGAGGAACCGCAGGTTCTTCGACTCGCGCTTCGCGCTCGCTCAGAATGACATCATTATTTTTGACACTTGAGGTGGCGTCATCGTTTTCGAAGAGGACGTCGATGACCTCGGCCTGCTTGATGTAGAGGTTGGGTTGGGATTCGAGGACTTCGCGCATTTTTGTGCGGTACTGCTGCTTGTCGCACTGGGCGCGGGGGGACCAGACGGCGGGGCCTCGGGAGGTGTTGAGGAGTCGGAACTGGATGCCGACGGCGTCGGCGACCTCGCCCATAATGCCGCCGAGGGCGTCGACTTCGCGGACGAGATGGCCCTTGGCGATGCCTCCGATGGCGGGGTTGCAGGACATTTGGGCGATGAGGTCGAGGTTGAGGGTGAACAATGCGGTGCGCAGGCCCATGCGCGCGGAGGCCATGGCGGCTTCGCAGCCGGCGTGTCCGGCGCCGACGACGACCACGTCGTATTGTTCGGTGAAGGGCATGGTCTTAATTCTAGCTGGTGGCGCGGTCAGCTATGGTGTGGTCAGTGGTGATCTCCACCGGGCAGAGGGTATTTGCGAGGGAGAGGAGGAAACAAAGCGCTAGTGAGATTGGGGATGGAGGAGGTTTCGACTGTTGGGGTGGTTGACCCGATCGGGAGCGCATGTAAGTATCGAAGTTCGATTATGGGCGCTCGATTGAGGCAGCGTTTGGTCGGGTTTGTGGATTCTTAATTGTTTTGTGAGTGTAGGGATGAAGAGTTTTCGTAAGGTTGCGGGTGTTGTAGTGCTGGTGCTGCTCGCGGCGTGCGGTTCGGGGTTGTGGGCGCAGGGGCCGCCGTACCAGACGGACGATCCGGTGCCGGTGGATCTGCATCATTACGAGTTCTACATATTTGGCGCGGCGGACGGTACGCCGGTGGAGATGGATTCCGTGGGGCCGGCGTTTGAGTTCAACTGGGGCGCGGTTCCGAGGGTGCAACTGCATGTGATTTTGCCGTGGGGCGTGGCGGCTCCGCTGAACCATGCGGCGTATTATCCGGCAGGCGCGGGGCCGACGGAGTTTGGGCTGACGGACATGGAGCTGGGCGCGAAGATCGCGTATATCAAGGAGTCAAAATATATACCGCAGATCGGCACGTTCACGATGATAGAGGTGCCTACGGGCAACGCGGATAAAGGGCTGGGAGTGGGGCAGGCGTGGTATCGGCTGCCGCTGTGGCTGCAGAAGAACTTCGGCCACTGGCTGCTGGACGGCGGTGCGGGCGAGACGGTGAATTCGCAGGCGGGTTTCAGGGATTTTCCGTATGGGGGATTTCTGGTGAAGTACACGTTTGGCGAGCGGCTGGAGTTTGGGGGCGAGGTGTTTGCGCACGGGGGGGAGGGTCCGGCGCCACCGCAGTACCAGTCGTCGACGATGGTGGATCTGGGAGGCGTGTACCACTTCAAGCACAATCCGAACCAGGAATTTTTGTTCGCGTATGGGCACTCGGTTGCGGGGCAGACGGAGAACTATGCCTATGTGGGGATGTACTGGACATGGGGGAAGGACAAGAGTCCGCCTGGGGTGACGCAGGCGTTTGAGGGGCAGCGGATGATGAATAGTGGATTCCGCTGATGGGCGGTGTGCTGCAGGGTGCGAGGACTGACAACAAGAGGATGAGTGCCAAGCGGGCTGTAAAGGCGAAGAACCAGGAGTTGTATGTCGGGCTGGTGCGTCTGCATGTGCTGCATCATGCGGCGGAAGAGCCGGTGTATGGTCTGGGAATGATGCAGGAGCTGGGGCGGCATGGGTATCGGCTGGGGCCGGGGATGATGTATCCGCTGCTGCACGGCATGGAGCGGAAGGGCTGGCTGAAGCCGGAGTCCCGTGTGGCGGAGGGGCGCAGACGGAAGGTGTACATGGCGACGGCGGAGGGACGGAAGGCGCTGGCGCAGGCTCGGGTGCAGGTGCGGGAGCTGTTTGAGGAGATGTGCGAGGGGAAGTAGCGCGCGGTGATGCAGCGCGGACCGGGCGAGGAGTTGGGGAGCGCGAGCATGCGCTTGCATCACGGGCAGAGCCCCGGCTCTGCCTTTTCTTTTGCATCTACGGTGTATGAATCAGGGTGCTAGTATTAGCCGGTATTCGCGCCGGTTGCGGTTGCGGTTTGCTATTTTTTGCGAACGCAAGCTGCCGGCTATGCGGCTCATAGGATTGCGAAGGAGAGAGGGATGAATCGACGGGAATTTGTGTTGTCGAGCAGCGCAGTGATTGCTTCGGCTATAGCGTGGAGTGACCTGAAGGCGCTGGCGGGGTTTGAGCTGGGCACGATGCGCACGAAGCAGCATCTTTTGTTTGGGGTGGACTATTACCCGGACCAGACTCCGGAGCGGCTGTGGGAGCAGGACGCAGAGGAGATGGCGGCGACTGGAATTACGAATGTGCGGATGGCCGAGTTTGCCTGGGCGCTGATGGAGCCGGAAGAGAACAGCTACAAGTTTGACTGGCTTCTGCGCAGCATCGGGATTTTGCACAAGCACGGGATTGCGGTGATTCTGGGGACTCCGTCGGCGGCACCTCCGCCGTGGCTCTCGCAAAAGTATCCGGAGATCCTGATGGTGAATGAACACGGGATGACGCTGAGTCCGGGTGCGAGAAGGTTTACGTGCCCAACGAATGCGACTTACCGTGAGCTTTCAGTGGGTATAGCGACGAAGATGGCGGCGGCGGCCGGGCATGCCGCGGGTGTGATTGGGTGGCAGATTGACAACGAGCTGACGCTGGGTAGCAGCGCACGCTGCTACTGCAAATATTGCCGGGCGGGGTTCGAGGAATGGCTGCGCGGGCGCTATGGGTCCCTGGCGAATTTGAATGAGAAGTGGGGGACGGTTTTCTGGAGCAATACCTATTCGGATTTCTCGCAGATACCGGTGCCGCTTCCCAGCGGAGCGCCGCCGAATCCTGGATGGGCGCTGGACTATGACCGTTATCAGACGGTGGCGAATGTTGGATTTTTGCAGCGGCAACTGGATGTTCTGCGGAAGATGTGCCCGGACCAGTTCATAACGACGAACAATGTGGGCGGTCTGGTGGACAACATTGATATGCGTGAGCTGTATCGCAACCTGGACTTTGTGGCAGCGGACAATTATCCGGGTTTCTTTGCGACCCAAATGGGCAATAGCGGACATAAGGGCGGCAGCGCCGCGGAAGGCGTGGCGACCGCGGTTGGATTTGCGCACGATTACATGCGCAGCGTGAAGGGCGGTGAGCCGTTCATGGTGATGGAAGAGCAGACGGGGAAGGCCGGACAGCCGACGTTTTCACCGCAGCCGGAGCCGGGGCAACTGCGACTGTGGTCGTATCAGGCGATGGCGCACGGGGCGATGGGCATTAATTATTTTCGGTGGGACACGGCGCGGTCCGGAGCAGAGGAGTACTGGCACGGGATGCTGCGGTACGATCGCACACCGAGCCCGGGCTTTGACGAGATACGCGCGACGATTGGGGAACTGAAGGCACTAGGTGAGGCAGCGCTACACGCACGTTACAAGGCGGAGATAGCGCTGTGCTATGACTCGGATGCAGACTGGGCGCTGACGATTCAGCCGGGCCAGCCGGAGCTGAAGTACGTATCCGAAATGATGATGTGGCACGGCGCTCTGGCGGCGTCGCAGGCCGGAGTGGACATAGTGGACGCGAAGCAGGACCTGTCGAAGTACAAGGTGCTGTGTGCTCCGACGATGTACATCGTTTCACGGGGGCAGGCGGAGCGGATTCGCAGCTTTGTGAAGCAGGGTGGGACGTTTATCGCGGGTATTCGGCTGGGCGTGAAGGATGAGTACAGCCGGATTGTGGGTACTCCGCTGCCGGGACTGCTGCGCGACGTGATGGGCTGCGAGGTGTACGACTACGAGCCGATATATGGCTTGAAGCGAGGCGTGGGCTTCTCCGGAATGCTTGCGGGGCCGAAGGCGGAGTGCCAAATCTGGGCGGACATTCTGAAGCCGGACTCGGCGGAGACACTGGCCACCTATGCGGACGGCCAGTATGTGGGCAGAGCAGCGATCACCTTGAACCGCTATGGCAAGGGGAAGGCAATTTACGTTGGGTGCCACCTGGACGCGCCGGAGCTTGGGCGCGTGCTACTGACTCTGCTGGGCGCGGCCGGGGTGCAGTTGAAGCACGAAGCTGCCGCAGGTGTTGAGATCACGAGCCGTGAATCGGCGGGGCAGAGCTGGACGTACATTCTGAATCACACGGGCAAGGCGCAGTCGATACGTCTGGGTGGGACGTATCGGGAGCTATCGGGCGGCGGGCCTGTGAGCGGCTCCCTTGAGCTGCCGGCATATGGAGTGAAGGTGCTGGCGGGCTGAGGCTTAGGCGCGGGCTGCGTTGCCGATGACTGCTGCCGGCTCATGCGCGCTGCCGCGTTTGCTCCCGTGCTCACCTTGGGAGCCGGCGGGTGTTTTGGCGAGGGTGCGGCAGTGCTGTTCCAGTTCGGCGGCGGCGACCAGCGCGTAGTTGAGGAAGTGATGGGCGGACATGAGCACCATGAATCCGAGCCAGAGCTTGGCGGGTTGGAAGGCCCACTTGCGGATGACGAGAAACAGAAAGCGCCAGTATGCGATGCGGTAGTTTGAGCGCACTCCCTGATGCCACATGGAGGAGAACAGTGCGCGCAGGTCGTAGGACAGCCCCATGGTTGGCGGCTGCTGCGAGGGGCGGGGCTGCCAGGAGTTGAGGGAGCGGAAGGCGCGACCGAAGTAAGCCTGTGGTGCATAGAGGTCGCGGAGCAGGCCGGCGAGTCCGTGGAGCAGCGGCAGCAGCGGCATGGAGGTGCGGAAGTTGGGGGGGCTGAAGTTGGTGGTGGATTGGCTGTCCTCGATGAGGCGGCCTTCGCGCTTCATGCGGTCGTAGAGGGCGGTGGTGGGCGGGGCCTGGAGGACGCCGGCCATGGCCCAGGTGATTCCGGTCTGGGTGATGAACTCGAGCTGGCGGGCGAAGATGGTTTCGTCGTCGGAGTCGAAGCCGACGATGAAGCCGGCGAGGACCCAGAGGCCGCTGGCGCGGATTTTGGTGACCTGGTCGCCGATATTGCCGCGGAGGTTTTGAAATTTGCGGGAGCCTTTGAGGGCTTCGGCGGAGGGCGTCTCAATGCCGATGAAGACGTACATGAAGTTGGCGGCGACCATGGCAGCGAGCAGCTCGGGCTTGTCGGCGAGGTCGATGGAGGCCTCGGTATAGAAGGAGACGGGATGGTTGTTGCGCTCCTGCCAGTCCTTTAATTCAAGTGACAGTGCGAGGGCCTTGTGCTGGTTGCCGATGAAATTGTCGTCGACGATGAAGACCTCGTTGCGCCATTTGAGGCGGCGGAGCTCGTCGAGCTCTGCGGTGACCTGGGCGGGAGTTTTGGCGCGGGGGCGGCGTCCGTAGATGGTGATGATGTCGCAGAACTCGCACTGGAAGGGGCAGCCGCGCGAGAACTGGATGGACATGGATGTGTACTTATTAAGGCGGAGCAGGTCGAAGCGGGGGATGGGGCTGCTGGTCATGTCAGGCTTGTCGTCGACGCGGTAGAGGCGGCTGGCGGTGCCCTGTTCGAGCGCGGCGGCGATGGCGGGGAAGACCTCTTCGGCTTCGCCGACGAGGACATGGTCGGCGTGGGCGAGGAGGAGGTTGGGCTCGCTGCTGGCCCAGGGGCCTCCGATGAAGGTGCGGCGGTTGAGGGCGCTGGCGCGGTCGAGGGTGGCAAGAGTGTCAGTGCGCTGGGCGATCATGGCGCTGACCATGACCAGGTCGGCCCAGAGGAGGTCTTCGTCGCGGAGGTCCTCGAAGGCGCGGTCGAGGAGGCGGATTTGCCAGTTGGCGGGGCAGAGGGCGGCGACGGTGATGAGGCCGAGGGGGGGCATGACGGAGCTTTCCGGGAGCATGCTGAGGACGCCTTCAAAACCCCAGAAGGAAGGCAGGAAGCGGGGCCAGACCATGAGGACTTTGAGGTTGGAGCCGAGGGGCGGGAGCTGCTGGTCGGGCGCGGGCAGGGGCGCGAACTGTTGGAACGGGCCGGTGATGGAAGGCGTGGTGGGAGTTACGTGCATGGTGATCTTCCTTTTCGAACCGTTGCTCCAGAGTGCGTTCGTTCAGCTACATAGGCTCTGATGCAGATGCGCGGGCGAGGTTTCATGTCCTGCGTTGAGGCTGGTTTGCAGGGGATTTGAATTTATGCCTTGGGGGAGGAGGAGTCAATGGTGGGGTGGGGGGCGAAAGTTATGCGATTTTCATAATTTCCCTAATTTCGCTATATTTCGCCGAAGTCGCTGGTGGGCTGCGATTCTGTTTGGCTTAAGCGTAGTTGTGCCGGAGTTGGCGGCTTACTCTCCCACCCTATGGCGCACGCTGTGCGCGCGTCATAGGATGGGGCACCCCGAGTTTGTGGCTTGGGTAGGAAAGGCAAAAACGACGGGTGGGCCACCCGCCTATATTTCGCCGAAGTCGCGGGCGGGTAACGATTCGTTTGGCATGAGAGTGTTTGTGCCGGAATTGGCGGCGTACTTTCCCACCCTATGCGCAAGGACGGCGCGTAGGATGGGGCACCCCGAGTTTGTGGCTTGGGGAGGGAAAGCAGAAGCGATGGATGGGCCACCCGCCAAAGAAAAGGCAGGCTGACCCTGCGAAAGGCTCAACGTAGCGCCTGTACTCATTTGTCCAGAAGGTCCTCAGTTTGGGCAGAAGCTTGCGCTTGCTCCCCGCCCACCTCAGAAAGGGAGGACATTCAGTTGTCTGCACTTTGGCTTCGGCAATGCACATCGTATCCCTTTGATGGTCAATTCATAATAGCCTAGAGGGGTCAAAGGCATCGCCAATAAAGAGTTTTAATCGGATTCGGGCGCAGGGGTGATCGACCTTTGGTTCATCGTGAGGAACGCCCGTTGCGTCTGGAGTGAGTCTTGCTTCACGCCAAATCGCCAAGTCGCTGATTGAGGGGCTTTGAGGAACAATGTGTGCGTGGCGGGTGGTGCCTAGAAGTAGATTTTGCAGCCTATTTGTAGGCGGCGGGCGCTGTGTAGGGCGTTGTTGTTGGTGGCGGTGATGTCTCCGAAGCCGGCGGTGGGGCCTGGGATCAGGTTTTTTTGCTTGCTGCCGTTGGCGAGGGTGGTTTTGTAGGTGCGGAGGCCGGACATATAAGTGAGGTTGGCGGTGGCGGTGTGGGTGGGGTCGTTGGTGATGCGGTATCCGATGGTCTGGATGTTGGTTACGTTGGGGTGGTTGAGGATGTTGAAGGCTTCGGCGAAGAACTCGACGCCGATGCGGTCGGTGATGGAGGTGCGCTTGCTGGCGCGGAGGTTGAGGCTGACGGTGCCGGGGTAGCGGAAGGTGTTGCGTCCGATTTGGGGGAGGATGGTTTGTCCGCCTGAGCCGTTGAGTCCGGAGCCGATGGCGGGGATGGGGACTTTGGAGCTGAGGATGTAGCCGCCGGAGTTGACGGTGTCGGTGACGCAGTTTGCGCCTCCGCCATAGACGCCGCCGTACTGCTCGTACTGCTGATAGGAACACTCGGAGACGGGGATGGAGCCGGTGGTGCGCATGGAGTAGGGGCGGCCGGTGCGCCATGATCCGTAGGAAGAGAGCATATAGCCGTTGAGGAGGGAGCCAAAGAAGCCGTCGAAGCGCCAGGGGGTGTGGAGGATGACGCCTCCGGAGGCGCGCTGGCGGATGTCGAAGTTGGAGTTGCCGTGCTCCAGGCCCAGGTTGGCGGGGTCGTAGACGTGATTGAAGCTGGCGAAGGCGGAGGTGCTGGGGTTGTCGTCGATGGCGTGGGCGTAGGTGTAGGCGATGTTCAGGGTGACGGAGCGGGCGATGCGCCGGCGGAGGCGGACGACGGCGGCCTGGTAGCGGGAGTTGGATTCGCTGAGGATGCGGGTGATGGATCCGTAGGCGGGGTTGACGCGGGCGAAGTAGAAGGGTGCGGTGAAGGGGGCCTGGATGGGTCCGAGGTGAGTGGGATTGGTGTTGAAGTTGAGGATGTAGTGCATGGTTCCGACGTGGGTGAGGTCGATGTTGGTGTCGAGGAACTGGGGTAGTTCGTGGCCGAAGGAGGCGAGCCAGGAGACGGTGACGGCGGTGCGGCGGCCGAGTTGCTGCTGGAGGGAGAGGCTGGCCTGATCGACCTGCGGGTTCTGGAAGTGGTGGTCGAAGTAGACGGCGTTGGGTGCGGAGCGGAAGGCGTCGGGCGCGGCGGGGTTGACGTAGGGGGTTTCATTGGCGGCGAAGACGTAGGGGAAGGGTGGCGCGCCAGCGTCGAGTGGTCGGTAGTAGTAGCTGCGTGCGGAGCGAGGCGATCCGGTGGAGGTGAGGGCGCTGAAGACGGTGGCGTTGGAGACGCGTCCGTAGTAGAGGCCGAAGCCGCCGCGGAGGACGGTGTGGGCGGAGCGGGTGAGTGCCCAGGCGAAGCCGGCGCGGGGTCCGAAGTTGTTGCGGTCGCTGGGAAGCCGGGCGGTCTGGGGAAAGTTGGGATTGACGATGGCGGAGTTGGTGTTGGGCAGGCGCTCAAAGTCATAGCGGATGCCGAGCGAAAGGGCGAAGCGGGGGGTGAGCTTCCACTCGTCGGCAAAGAAGGCTCCGTAGTCGGCGGTGGAGAAGTGCCAGATGGAGGAGCCGAGGGTCTGGCGGAACCATGAATAACAAGGATAGTTGCCGACGCCGGTGGTGGTTCCGTCGCAGTGGTTGGGGGCGAGGTAGTCGGCGACGAAGTTGGCGACGGAGGAGTAGGAGTACTCGCCGTATTCGTTGCTGACACCGCTGAGGGAGTCGGTGACGTGGTTGTAGTCGTAGCCGAAGCGGAAGGCATGGCGGCCATGCACCCAGGTAATGGCGTCGACGATTTGCTGGCGGGTTTCGAGCGGGTACTGGGATTTGGCCTGGTTGGAGGGCGTGCCGAAGGCGAATCCGGCGCTGCGGTCGATGGAGACGAGCGGGGCGTGGCCGTAGGTGTTGGCGGCGAAGGGTTTCTCAAACGGTGTGGGCGAGACGGCGAGCTGGGAGAGCAGGTCGCGGCTGTACTGGAAGCGGAGATTGTCAATGATGCTGGGGGTGAGGAAGTATTCGAGGGTGGCGAGGGCGGTGTTTTCGCTGGAGGTACTGTTGCCGAAGCTGCCGATGCCGTAGGTTTCGGTGGCTCCGTTGAGTGCTCCATAGGGAGCGTTGCGGCGCATGTAGTTGTACTGTCCGGTGAGATGGATACGGTTGTTCACGCGCCAGTTGATTTTAGGGAAGAGGTTGATCTGGTGTGCGGTGCGGGGGACGGAGCCGAGGATCTGGCTGAACTGATTGAGGACGGCGGTGTAGGCGCATGCGGCCTGCGCGGTGGGGTCGGGCGGCGACGCGGCGCAGTTGGTGTAGATGGGGTTGGTGCTGGTGAGAATGCGTGCGCCGAGGGTTTGCAGGGTTTGCGCGGAGGGCGTGGCGAAGAAGGTCAGCGGCTCCTTGGCGCGGGCGATGCCGGGATGGCTGCGGGTGTAGTACTCGGACGCGAAGAACCAGAAGAGTTTATTGCGGCGGATGGGGCCGCCGGCGCTGAAGCCCATTTGCAGGCGGCGGTCGGGAGCGCGGAAGGGCGAGTCGACCCAGTAGATGGGCTGTCCGTTGAGGTACTGTACGGATTGACCTGTGGGTGTAATGCGGGTTCCGGCGGGGAGCGGCTGCATGACCTTGTCGAAGGCGTTCAAGGCTCCCCAGGCGGCGTCCCGGTCGCGGAAGGAGGCTTCCATGTGGAGTGAATTTCCGCCGCTGCGGGTGATGGAATGAATGATGCCTCCGGCGGCGCGGCCATTGGCGGCGGAGTAGTTGGAGGTGCTGACCTGGAACTGGCTGATGGCGTTGTGGGGCATGGCGTATCCGGAGCCGACCGCGCCGCGCTCGCTGCCGCTGAAGGCGAGGGTGTTGTCGGCCCCGTCGACGGTGATGTTGTTGAGGGTAGGGCTGAGGCCGCGGAAGCTGATGGAAGGGGCGCCGGAGCTTCCGGAGGTGACGACGGGTGTGGCTCCGGCGGCGAGGCCGGCGAAGCGGGACCAGTGATTGGAGCTGCTGGGGAGGTCGGAGATGAATTGGGGAGCGATGTTGTCGCGGACGGCGGGCGAGAGAGCAACCTGGGGGCGCTTTTGCGGCTGGTTATGGTCGTAGTCACGGAGGGCGACGGACATGCGCGGCGCAATCATGGTGGTGCGTCCGATTTCGACGGCAACATTGTAGGTTTCCCATGGTGCGGTGGCGGGTGCGGAGACGCGCACGGAGTAGATGCCTGGGGCCACCTCAGGGAAGCGGAAGTTGCCGTGGTCGTCGCTGCGGGTGAAGGTGCGGATTCCGGTGGCGTTGTTGCGGATGATGATGAGGGCGCGGAAGTTGTTGCCGGCAATGCCGGCGACCTGTCCGGCGATGGAGCCTCCGGTGCCAGACTGGGCGAAGGCGAGCGCGGCGAAGAGGAGCAGAACCGGAAAGAGGAGGGCGCGGCGGGGTTTAAATTGGATGCGCATGCGGGTTACCCTCCTTTCCTGGCTGGGAGTGTCTGGGTTGGGGCCGCAAAGCGACAGGGGCTAAAGCCCCGATGCGGCTGTGGGTTTACGGCACGACTGAAGTCGTGCCCTGATACAAAGCATCTTGAAATGCTCTATGGTCACCGATTGCTGGAGTTCGTGAGTGCAGCGTACTTGATTCGTTACACTGAATAAGACAAATGTTTATTGATGAAGCGAAAATTCGGATAAAAGCGGGTGACGGAGGTAATGGCTGCATGGCCTTCCGTCGCGAGAAGTTTGTGCCACGCGGGGGACCTTCCGGTGGCGATGGCGGGCGCGGCGGCGACGTAATTATGGAGTCGACACAGCGGCATAACACGTTGCTTTACTTCCGCTACAACCCCGAGCACAAGGGCGAGCGCGGCGAGCATGGGATGGGGTCAAACTGCTCGGGACGCGAGGGCAAGGACGTGGTGCTGAAGGTTCCGGTAGGGACGCAGCTTTACGACGCGGAGACGGGCGAGCTGGTGCATGACTTTGCGACTCCGGACGAGCGCGTGGTGATTGCGAAGGCGGGACGCGGCGGACGCGGAAACCAGCACTTTGCGACGCCGACGCATCAGGCTCCGCGGGAGCACGAGCTGGGCAAGGCGGGCGAAGAGCGGGTGTACCGGCTGGAGCTGAAGGTGCTGGCGGATGTGGGGCTGGTGGGCTATCCGAATGTGGGGAAGTCAACGCTGATCTCGAGGATTTCAGCAGCGAAGCCGAAGATTGCGGACTATCCGTTTACGACGCTGCAGCCGCAGCTTGGTGTGGTGCAGATCGGGGAGGCTCCGTATGAAGAGAGTTATGTGGTGGCGGATATTCCGGGGCTGATTGAGGGCGCGCATAACGGCGCGGGGCTGGGCGTGCAGTTTCTACGGCACACTGAGCGGACACGGATTCTGGTGCACCTGGTGGATGTGAGCGATGGAAGCGCACGGCCTGATCCGGTGGAAGACTTCAAGGTCATCCTGAACGAGCTGGAAAGCTTTGGGCATGGTTTGGCGGAGAAGCCGATGATGGTGGTCGCATCGAAGGTGGATGTCGCGAACCCCGACAAGCTGAAAAAGCTGAAAGCCATGGCCAAGCGGAAGAAGCTGGAGTTCCATGAGATTTCCGCAGTGACGGGGGCGGGAATCGAGGCTCTAAAGTACGCGATCGGAAAGCGGGTGCGGGAGTTGAGAGATGTGGCGGCGTAAGATTTCTGCCTCCGGCGGTGCCTTCGCGGCGGGCGGTGCTTCCACCCCAGCGAGCAAAGACCGCTCGCTGGGGACCCCGGCTTGCCGCACGGGCTTACGCGTCTGCACAACGGGAGAAAAAACCTCCCGTTGTACAGACGCAAAAAGCGCTGGCGCAGTGAAGCCCTACTCTTCGTGAAGCGCTGCGCGCTGACGTAGAGTCTTGCGAAGTCACTCCTTCGAACTTTGGGCGTGTCGCGGTTCAACGCATTTATGGCAACAAAAGAGCGAGGGAAATTTCCCTCGCTCTTTTGCTGCTTGTGCCCGGACGGCGAGTCCTGCCCGCCGCGCAGGCGATGTTTATGCGGTTTGCATGGCGCCCTGGTTGATTTTGACGCGGAAGTGCTTGGTGGTGATGGCGAGAGTTTTTTCCATCTTACGGAGGATGTGCCTTTCGTCGGGAGCGGCGAAGGTGGAGGCGATTCCTTTAGCGGAGGCGCGACCGGTGCGTCCGATGCGATGGACGAAGTCTTCGGCCTCGCGGGGCATATCGTAGTTGACGACGTGGGCCACGTCGGCGACGTCGATGCCGCGGGCGGCTACGTCAGTGGCGACGAGGACGCGGTGATGGCCCTGCGCAAAGCTTTTGAGAGCGGCGTTGCGCTGGGACTGCGAGCGGTCGCCGTGGATCTGCGTGGCGGAGTGTCCGGAGCGGGAGAGGCGGCGGGCGACGCGGTCGGCTCCGTGCTTGGTGCGCACGAAGACGAGGAAGCTGCCTTTGTTGCTGCCGA
The DNA here is from genome assembly GCA_035532055.1 of Acidobacteriaceae bacterium. Classification (GTDB taxonomy): domain Bacteria; phylum Acidobacteriota; class Terriglobia; order Terriglobales; family Acidobacteriaceae; genus Silvibacterium. The sequence goes on from DATKRT010000031.1 coordinate 14,932, forward strand.
GGAGATGCTCGAGGAGCTCCTGCTTTTTATCGGTGGGTACCTCGAATGTTTGCAGCTCGACGTTTTCGGCGGGCTTGAGGACCGAGCCGCACTCGATGCGCGCGGGATTCTTGAGGTAGTCGCGGACGACTTCCTTGATCTGCGGGCTGAGGGTGGCGGAGTAGCAGAGCGTTTGACGGTCGGACGGCAGGGCGGCTGCGATGCGCTTGATGGCGGGCTTGAAGCCCATGTCGAGCATGCGGTCGACTTCATCGAGCACAAGGATTTTTACGCCGCTGAGTTTGACGAGCTTGCGCTGGAGGTAGTCCTCAAGGCGGCCCGGGGTGGCAACGATGACGCGCGCGCCGTTGCGGATGTTCTGAAGTTGGGGGCCTTCGGCCATGCCTCCGACGACGAGGGCAACGGAGTTGTAGCTGCCGGTGAGCTTGCGGTAGTGCTGCTCAACCTGCATGGCCAACTCGCGGGTGGGGAGCAGGATGAGCGCGGAGCAGCCTTTGCCCTGGGGCATGCGCTCGATGAGCGGGATGAGGAAGCTGAGGGTCTTGCCGGTGCCGGTCTGGGCGGTGGCGAGAACGTCGCGGCCCTCAAGGGCGGGCGGAATAGCCTGCGCCTGGACGGGGGTGGGGGTGATGAAATTTGCATTGGCCAACTGCTTTTTGAGGTTGGCGGAGATTTGGAAATCGGAAAACTGGTTCAATTTAGTCCTTGCGCCGGCGGTCGCGTTCATCCGCGTAGTTCAGTACGCGCGTCCTGCGGGCGTGGATGGTTCCCGGCGGTGCCTGATCCTGTCAGGGTGCGGGGAGGATGATTTTTCTTACGTAGGGGAGTTTTGCTATGACTCTGCCGCACGCTCACGTTTCGGATGTCACGCTTGCGCGTGTCATGCCTGGCCGGATGGAACAATTCGTATCGGGCCATTACGCTGAGGGGCTTGGGGGAAATCTATTCGAAGGCGGTCTTGCTGGATGAAAGCGAGAACGGCTCACAGTCCAAACAACTGAGCGTGGTTTAAGTGTAGCACGGATGGGGCAGTACGTTTGCACCGTGGGGCGGCGAGGCGCATCTTTTAGGGAGGCGGTATGAATTTTTGGTGGAGAGGTGTTTATGGCGGTGAAGAAGATTTTGTTTCTGGTGGGGGATTTTGCTGAGGATTACGAGGTGATGGTGCCGTTTCAGGCTTTGCTGGCGGTGGGGCACACGGTGGATGCGGTGTGTCCGGGGAAGAAGGCGGGGGATACGATCAAGACGGCGATCCATGATTTTGAGGGCGACCAGACCTACTCGGAGAAGCAGGGGCACCGGTTTACGCTGAACGCGACGTTTGACGCGGTGAAGGAAGGCGACTACGACGCGCTGATGATTGCGGGTGGGCGCGCTCCGGAGTATTTGCGGCTGAATGACCGGGTGCTGGGGATTGTGCGGAACTTTGCGGATGCGGGCAAGCCGATTGCTGCGATCTGCCATGCGGCTCAGGTGCTGGCGGCGGCGGACGTGATCAAGGGGAAGAAGATTTCGGCGTATGCGGCGTGCGCTCCGGAGGTAAGGCTGGCGGGGGCGACGTATGTAGATCTGCCTCCGGATGGAGCGACGACGGATGGGAATTTTGTGACGGGGTTTGCATGGCCTGCGCATCCGCAGTTTTTGGCGCAGTTTTTGAAGGTGCTGGGGACGAGGATTGATTTATAGGGAGTGAGCGAAATTGGCGGGCGTTCTATTCGCTCAAACGCGGTGGCAGAGGCCGAGTTGCCCGGAATCCATGATCGGTGCGATTGAAGGAATTAAAGCCAAACGAGCTAAAGATTCTTGAATTTCAGGAGTCAAGTTGCATCCGACGACATTGACTACTGTGTAGGCAGGATCTGCGGAATATACGCCATGGTGCAAATCGATGCTATCCATCTCGCCAATCAGCATCTGTGTGGGAGATGCTTCGAGTGCGGCTTTGAAAACGGTAATCCCGTCAAGGTGACTTCGAGAAGGAAATTCTGCCCATAGCTTCTGTGCTGAATCGCGATTGGAATCGGTGTCTACGACCCATACAGGGCCTAGTTCCAGAAGTTCACGAAGACGCGCGCCAAATTCGCGATCCAGAACTATCGAAACTGAATAAGGAGCTTTGCTCATGCTCGAAAGCATAAAGCTTCCTGTAAAGATATGGAACGTTGTGGAGCCTCTGGAATTTCTTGTGGAGAAGCAAGAACCGCAGGTTCTTCGCTTCGCTCAGAATGACATCATCTAAATAAAAATCTCTGACTTATTCATTAGAGATGTGCTGACTTCAGGGATTCCCAGTTATTGGTGAGGAAGAGGCGGATGGCGGCGATGCCGGCGGCTCCGGCGGCGAGGCAGGATTGCGCGTTGTCGTGGGTGATGCCGCCTAATGCGAGGACGGGGATGGGATGGGCGGCTTCTGCGGCGGCGCGGAGGGCTTCGAGGCCTTGGCCGGGGAGTGGAGCTTCGCCGGAGATGTTTTTTCCAAAGACGGGCGCGAAGAGGATGAGGGTGTTGGCGGAGGTGGCGTCGAGGTTGAGTTGCGCCTCTTCGCGGGCGCGGATGACCTGGTCGCGTGAGTGGCAGGCGTAGCTGATGACGGCGTCGCGTCCGGTAGAGGCGAAGTGCGCGCGGGCCTCGGCTGCGGCGGACAGCGGTGCGTTGGCGGGGAGATGGATGCCGTTGGCGTGGGCTTCAAGCGCGATGGTTGCGGGGCCGTTGAGGAGGATGCGGGTGTGAGTGCTGCGGGTGCGGACGGCGGCGACGATTTCTGTTGAGAGTGAGAGCAGGTCGGCGGGCGCGAGGTCTTTTTCGCGAATCTGGATGTAGTCGATGTTGCGGGCTGCCCATTCGGCGGCGAGGGAGACGAGGGCGGCGCGGCGGGCGGCGTCGCTGGGGCCCGGGAGTTGGGTGCGGTCGGTGATGGCGTAGAGGAGCATGGGTTTTCCTACTCGGCTGTGGGTCAGAACCTAAAATAACCGGTTGCAGGGGCTAAAGCCCATCCCTTCGCGAAGTATTTATGGCACGACTGAAGACGTGCCCTGATACGAAGCTATTTTCGGAGTATTTGGTACAGCAGACGTGCCCTGATACGAAGCTTTCCATACAGAGCCGATGCGGCAAGCCTGATTCCGCATGGTGTGGCCCGTCGTTATTGGAAAGTTCGCGCCGTCTTCTCTCACTCTGGGCCACGATGCTTTCACATTGCATTCCGCATACGAGGGTTAAGATATCGCATAGTAGCTTTTAAACAGGCACAGCCCCTCGGAGAACATGGCGAAATACGATTTAGTGGTGATTGGTTCGGGCCCATCGGGGCAGCGCGCGGCTGTATCGGCGGTGAAGAAGGGCCGCAACGTTGCGCTGGTGGAGATGCGGGACGTGGTGGGGGGCGTGTGCGTGAATACGGGCACGATTCCGAGCAAGACGATGCGCGAGGCGGTGCTGCATCTTTCCGGCTACAACTACCGTTCGATTTACGGCATGAACTACCGCGTGAAGGAAAAGATCACGATGCAGGACCTTGCCTTTCGCGTGCAGCACGTGATCAAGACGGAGATTGACGTGACGGATGCGCAGTTGTCGCGCAACGGCGTGGACGTGATGACGGGCGTGGCGAGCTTTGTGGACGACCATCACGTGAAGGTGACGGGCGGGCGCGGCGAAAACATTCTGGAAGCCGAGAACATTGTGATTGCGGTGGGGACGCGTCCTGCCGACTCGCCGAAGGTTCCGATTAACGGGCGGACGATTATCAACAGCGACCAGATCATGGAGCTGCAGGCGCTGCCGAAGACGATGATTGTGGTGGGCGGCGGCGTGATTGGCGTGGAGTACACGTGCATGTTTGCGGCTCTGGGCGTGCGGGTGACGCTGGTGGAGAAGAGGCCGCGGCTGCTGGAGTTTGCGGACCAGGAAATTGTAGAGGCGCTGAGCTACCACCTGCGCGACAGCCGCGTGACGATGCGGCTGCACGAGGAAGTGGAGAGCGTGGAAGAGCTGGCCGATGGGACGGTGGTGGCGAATCTGGAGAGCAAGAAGCGCATCTCCGGCGACGCGCTGCTGTATGCGGTAGGGCGGCAGGGGAATATCGACGACCTGAACCTGGCGGCGGCGGGGATTGAGGCGGACAAGCGGGGAAGGATCCCGGTAGACAAGGATTTTCGGACGAAGACGCCGCACATTTTTGCAGTGGGCGATGTGATCGGGTTCCCGAGTCTGGCGTCGGTGTCGATGGAGCAGGGGCGGATCGCGGTGGAGCGGGCGTTTGGCGACGAGGTAGTGCAGTCGAACCCGAGCTTTTATCCTTACGGGATTTATACGATTCCGGAGATTTCGTTTATCGGGAAGACGGAAGAGCAACTGACGGAAGAAGACGTTCCGTATGAGGTGGGCGTGGCGTATTACCGCGAGATTGCGCGGGGGCAGATACGGGGCGACACGACGGGGCGTCTGAAGCTGATTTTCCATCGCGAGACGCGGCAGATATTGGGTGTTCACATTATTGGCGAGGGCGCGGCGGAGCTGGTGCACATTGGCCAGGCGGTGATGGTGCTGGGCGGCGTGGTGGACTACTTTATTGACAGCGTGTTCAACTATCCAACGCTGGCCGAGTGCTACAAGGCCGCGGCGTTTAACGGCATTAACCGTCTGGCGCGGTTCGACAACTAGGCGTGTGCGCAAGCGCGGTTTGGAAGAACGATTCCTCAGCGGCTAAAGCCGCGTTGGAAGCAGAAGCGATTGCGGACGGGCTAAAGCCCGTCCCCTTCAGACAGATGGTGGTGAGGAGAATCGATGGCAAAGACCGTCGGGGTAGTAATGACGGACCGCATTGTGGCGGGCCTGATTGATGACCACAAGGTTGTCGGAAAGCTTCGTCAATTTCCTGAAGCGAGAGTCGGAGATGCGGATGACGAAGGTGCGCTGATTGAGATGCCGGCGGATGCGCTGTGCGACAAGATCTGCGAGTATGTTGCGGCGCTGGCGCCGAAGGGCTCAGGCGTAGAGGCGGTAGGCGTGGCGATGCCGGGGATGATTCGCAATGGAGTGGTGGAGGATTCGCCGAACCTGCCGCAACTGAAGGGCGCGAAGGCGGCGGATTCGATCAAGAATGGGCTGATGGCGCGCGGGCTGGACTATGCGGTGACCACGCTGAACGACGCGGATGCGGTTGCGGCGGGCTTGGCGGCGACGCGCGGACACCTGGACCGGCTGATACGGGTGTGGACGATTGGGAACGGGATTGGCTTCGGGCGCTTTCCGAATACGGCTGAGCCGTGGGAGGGTGGGCACACGGTGGTGACGCTCGATCCGCGGGAGAACTACTGCGGGTGCGGCGGCAAGGGGCATCTTGAGGGCATCATGGGGCATCGCGCGATGCGGCTGCGGTTTCTCGATCTGGAGCCGCATGAGATTTTTGAGCACGCGCGCAAGGGCGACAAGCGATGCGCTGAATTTGTGGACTTGTGGCACAAGGCGCTGGCGGCGGCGACGGCGACGCAGATTCATCTGGAAGGTCCGGGGCGGTTTTACTTTACCGGGCGCGACATCAGCCGGCTGGACCTGGCGACGCTGAAGGAATACTTGTACAAGATGGTGAAGATGAGTCCGCTGCAGGGCTACTCGCTGGAGATACTGACGGAGGATTCGTCGATTGCGGTGATCGGGGCGGGAGCGGTGACGGGACTGTCTGTCAAGGCAAACGCGCCTTTGGCGGCTTCGTAACGCTGGAGGCGGTGGTCCTCCCGCTGGCCGGAGAGGAAATTCGGTTGAAGCCAGAGGCTGGAACGGCAGCCTTTGCTGGGCACGGCTTGCAGGTGTGCGGCTGTGGGCTTTGATAGACTCCGGTTGTGAACACTGAAGAACTTTCCCAGAAAATAGAGAAGTATTTTGCTGTCGGCGCGGATGGTGCGCACGACGGCGGCGCGATTGTGGCGTTTGAAGGCCTGCGCAAGGCGCTGGAGACGGGTAAGGTGCGCGCGGCGGAGCCGGATGCTGCATCTGAGACGGGCTGGCGGGTGAATGCGTGGGTGAAGCGCGGGATTTTGCTGGGGTTTCGTCTGGGGCACCTGGCGACCTGGGGCGACGGGCTGTCGTTTGTGGACAAGCACACGTATCCATTGCGGCGGTTTACGGCGGAGGAGGGGATACGCATCGTGCCGGGCGGGTCGGCGGTGCGGGCGGGCGCGTATGTGGCGAAGGGCGTGGTGTGCATGCCTCCGATGTACATTAACGTGGGCGCGTATGTGGATGAGGGCACGATGGTGGACTCGCATGCGCTGGTGGGAAGCTGCGCGCAGATTGGCAAGCGCGTACACCTGAGCGCGGCGGCGCAGATTGGCGGGGTGCTGGAGCCGGTGAACGCAAGCCCGGTGATTTTGGAAGACGATGTGCTGGTGGGCGGCAACTGCGGGGTGTATGAAGGCACGATTGTGCGGCGCAAGGCGGTGCTGGCGGCGGGAACGGTGCTGACGCGGGGGACTCCGGTGTATGACGTGGTGCGGGGCGAGGTGCTGAGGGCGGATGGCGACAGGCCGCTGATTATTCCTGAGGGCGCGGTGGTGGTTCCGGGCGCGCGGGCGGTGACCAAGGGCAAGGCGGCGGAGTGGGGGCTGAGTGTGTACACTCCGGTGATTGTGAAGTACCGCGATGAGAAGACGGAGCTGAGTTTGGCGCTGGAGGAGTTGCTACGCTAGGACTCGCCGTCCAGGCACACGCGGCGTCGCCGCCAATTTGCTGCAATTGAGATTTGTGGCCCTCCCGTTGGTCGGGAAGCTTGCGCGGGACGGAGTAGACCGTTCGCTTTCGCGCGGTATTGCAGGAGAAGCAAGGGGAGTCAGGCAGGTTTCTTCAGCCGTTCAGCGGATGGTCAGGCCGGCGGCGTTTGGCGTCGAGGGAGAGCGGGCCGGGGCCGAGGCAGAGGATGGCGATGAGTCCGAAGAGCATGGAGAAGTCAGTGCGGGACTCGTGGAGCGCAGCCCAGAAGCCGTGGTGGATGAGGAAGGGAATCTTGGTGGTGCAGATGGCCGTGGAGATGACGGCCAGCAGCGGGATGGCTGAGAGCGCAGTATAGAGGCCGACGAGAACGAGGGCTCCGAAGACCGCTTCCACGGTGCCGACGAAGGGCGCGGAGAAGGCGGGGAAGGGGATTCCGATGCGGGCGAAGCGGGCGACTCCGAGGGTCGAGGGGAAGAGCAGCTTCTGGATGCCTTCCGACAAAAAGACCCAACCGACAAGGATGCGAAGCGAGAGAAGACCGACGGATTGCTTTTGCATGTGTGCGCTCCTGTGAGTGGAATGCGGGAACATTGTATCGAATTTCGATAGCGATGATGCAGGGCAGTCGCGGCAAAGCGGGTGCGGGGGATTTGAGCGGCGAGCTGTAAGAGGGTGAGTTCGAGTATTGGCCGCGGGCCGATGCGAAGGGGAGCGGCGGTAGTAGGAAGTGAGCGGGTTAAGCAGCGCCCTGGCGGGCTTGTTTTCGATTTGCTCTCAGCTTTGAGGTTCGTGCATCGGTCAGTGCTCGTGCCTTTTTCGGTTTTTGGTTGTACACATAGACCCAGCACTGTAAGGATTTTCCTGCTGCAAGCTCTACGGTATGCAGCCTGCGGACGAAGAGGCTTTTATCGGGAGTTCTCGGGTCGAATTCCTCGTATTCGTCGATTTTTCTTAAGACAGTCTCGTCTTTTGGAAGGCGAAACACTGTTCCTGATATTTTTCCCTTGGAAGACGGATCGAGTACCGCGCCCGGGTAATCCCCGCAATCGTAGAGTTTTCCACGAACGAATCCTTCGCCCACGGGCCGAAGCCGGGCCACGGCTGAAACGATCTCGTCGGGCGATTGATCGGGCTGCAGTGTTCCGTATGCAAACAGGTATTCGCTCATGGGCCGGTTGACTCAAGGTTATTATCCCTCAGGAATTTCCTCAACTGCTCGAAGCCGTTTTCTTTATTGTTCAGGTACGTCATCACCGCATCATGCTTTTTCAAGCACTGGAGGTAGTACTGAAATAAGCTCAGCACATCGTTTTTTGAGAGCTGTTTGGATTTGGCGAGATAGCTGACCATCTCGAAGAAGTTCAGGTAGTCGGTGAACTCGGGTGACTCCTGAGTCGCAAGCTGGACAACATCGGCGGCTGTATCAGGCCCGCAGTCAAGCTTTTCGCGGATCGGCTTGTAGTGATCAGTTTCGTAGAATTTGTCGTACAGTTGAACGGCCCATTTTGCCCGTTCTCTTCTGGAATTGCTGCGATATGTCCAGAGAGCCACGATGGCGGCAATTATGGCGACGCAATAGTAGAGGAACTGGATGGCCTTCATGTTGTAACTTCGTCAGCAGATACGGTACCTCGTTTCTCCTAAACCATTGCAGGCGCTTCGCTTCAAAAGCATGCACTTAAGTCATACGGCGGCAAAAAGCGGATATTTTAGCGGCTGGAGCTTTAGCCGGTGCGGAGGGCGCGGACGGGATTGACGGAGGCGGCGCGCATGGCGGGGATGATGCTGGCGAGCAGGGCGCAGACGCTGAGTGTGAGGCGCGGGCGGCGGGCGGGAGGTTCCGTGGAATGCCGGGAATGTTTGGAGTGGGCAGGGGCGGATTGAGGCGGGTTGAGGTTTTTTGGATCAGGCGAAGCTTGAATAGCCGGCCGGATGGTCCCCTGGCGCGTTGCACCTGATAGCATTAAAGATTCAAATGACTGACACGAAATTACAAATTATTCCGCTGGGTGGTCTGGGTGAGTTCGGGATGAACTGCCTGGCGATCCGTTATGGCGACGACATTATTGTGATCGACGCGGGGCTGATGTTCCCGGAGTCGGAGCTGCTGGGTGTGGATGTGGTGGTGCCGGACATCACCTACCTGGTGGAAAACAAAGAGCATGTGCGCGGGATCATCCTGACGCACGGGCACGAAGACCACATTGGCGGGCTACCGTGGATTTTGTCGGAACTGAACGTTCCGGTGTATGGCACGGAGTTCACGCTGGCGTATGTGGAAGGCAAGCTGGAAGAGCACAAGATGCTGGATGACTCGGAGCTGATTGAGATCAGGCCGGGGGCAAAGTTCGGGCTGGGGCCGTTTACGGTTGAGCCGATTCGGGTGACGCACAGCCTGGTGGATTGCGTGGCGCTGGCGATTGAGACTCCGGTGGGCGTGATTGTGCATACGGGCGACTTCAAGATTGACCTGTCGCCGCCGGACGGGAATGCGTTTGACCTGCATCGCTTTGCGGAGTACGGCAAGCGGGGCGTGCTGGCGCTGTTGCAGGACTCGACCAACGTGGACCGGCCGGGCTATACGCCGAGCGAGTGGTCGGTAAAGCCGCGGCTGGATGAGATTTTTTCGCGGACGAAGAAGAAGCTGTTCTTCAGCTGCTTTTCGTCGTCGATTTACCGCATACGGATTGCGATGGAACTGGCGCACTCGCACGGGCGCAAGGTGGCGGTGGTGGGGCGGTCGATGGTGGAGTCGAGCGAGGTGGCGCAGGACCTGGGCTACATCGATGTTCCGCCGGGGCTGCTGATCCATCCGGGACAGCTTGGGGACTACTCGCCGGAAGAGGTGATGATCCTGATCAGCGGGACGCAGGGCGAGCCGATGAGCGCGCTGAGCCGGGCGGCGGTGGACAACCACAAGCATGCGCGGATACTGCCGGGGGATACGGTAGTGCTGAGCTCGAGGGTGATTCCGGGCAACGAGAAGAGCATTTACCGGGTGATTGACCACCTGTACCGGCGCGATGCGCACGTGATTTATGACGATGGCGCGTCGGGGCTGATCCACGTAAGCGGACACGCGAGCCAGGAAGAGCAGCGGCTGATGATTAATTTGCTGAAGCCGAAGTTTTTTATTCCGGTGCATGGCGACTACCGGCACCTGAAGAAGCATGCGGAGCTGGCGCAGAGCGTGGGTGTGGTGGACCTGGCACTGGTGATCGAGAACGGCGACATACTGGAGCTGGACCGCGCGGATGCGCGCAAGGCGGGCAAGGTGACGGCGGGCCGGGTGTGCATCGATTCCGGGTCGGCGGGCGATGTGGTGGAAGACATTGTGATTCGCGACCGGAAGCACTTGTCAGAGGATGGATTTGTGCTGCCGATATTGACGATTAACAAGCTGACGGGGAAGGTGGAGCGGGCACCGGATGTGTTTACGCGCGGGTTTGTGGCCGATGACGGGCTGATTGACGCGGCGCGGCAGGTGGTGACGCAGACGCTGGAGAACTCGAGTGCGGAGGAGAAGGCCGACTACGGGGTGATCAAGGAGAAGATCCGGATCGACCTGAAGCGGTACATCCAGAAGAACACGAGCCGTCGGCCTTTGATTATGCCGGTGATTTTGGAGATATAGGGAAGCAGCAAGTCAGCGAGTTGGCAAGTCAGCAAAGAAGCCCGCTGTGCGGTCTTTCTTCAGACCGCCTTTTTGTGGACGGCTACGTACTCGCGAAGGGCGGCGTTGATGCGGCTTTGATAGCGCTTGCCGGTCCTCTTGAAAAACATGAGCACGTCGGCGTCGAGGCGCAGAGTAATCTGCTGCTTGTTCTCCGTGGGGACAAGTTCGCCGGGGCGGGTCCAGGTCATTCCCATTTGCGATGGGATATCGGAATAGTCGATGGGCCGGTTCCGCAAAGCCTCTTTCTGCTTTGCAGTGAGCAGGGGTGGATTGTCCGGGTCGAGTTTGAACTTAACTGTTCCAGTACGCTTCGATTTCATGTAGATCGGCCTTTCGGGCAGAGATGATTCGGATGTTTTCTTCCCGTAACGTGTAGATGACCACGATTTCGAAGTCTGCAACGAGCCCGATTGTGATGAAGCGGGTTTCGCCATAGTTTTCGCGGTCGTCGAGCTGCTCGATACGATGTTCATCGAGTAGGGCCCTGGATGCGAATGGGAAGGAGACGCCGTGCTTCCGGAGATTTGAGGCGGCTTTCTTCGCGTCCCACTCAAATTCTGCAATATCCATGGTACTTCATTTGTAGCTACAATTGAAGTTTAAGAAAACATTACTATGGTTTTTATGTCGAATATGGACTCATTGGTTTCATTGCAAGACATTCGTTTGGCTGCGGAGCGGCTGCGCGGGGTGGCGGTGCGGACTCCGCTGGTGCGGTTGAGCCTGAAGGACAGCGCGGGCGAGGTTTACATAAAAAATGAGGGGGCGCAGGCTACGGGCAGCTTTAAGCTGCGCGGGGCATATAACCGCGTTGCGCAACTTACGGCGGACGAGCGCGGGCGAGGGGTGATTACCTACTCGAGCGGCAACCATGCGCAGGGTGTGGCGTATGCGGCGCGGGCGTTGGGGGTGAAGGCGGTGATTGTGATGCCGGGGAACGCTCCTGAGCTGAAGCGGCGCGCGACGGAGGCTTTGGGCGCGGAGATTGTGATGGTGGGGCCGGCGAGTCTGGAGCGCAAGGAGAAGGCTGAAGCGCTGGCGGCGGAGTTTGGGTATGTGGTGGTTCCTCCGTATGACGATGCGCGGATTATTGCGGGGCAGGGGACGGTGGGGCTGGAGATAGTGGAAGAGCTGCCGGACGTGGATGTAGTGCTGGCTCCGGTGAGCGGCGGCGGGTTGCTGAGCGGGGTGGCGGCTGCGGTGAAGGGGCTGAAGCCGGAGGCGCGGGTGATTGGCGTGGAGCCGGAGCTGGCGGGCGATGCGGCGGAGAGCTTTCGGCTTGGCGAGCTGGTGACGTGGCCGGCAGAGAAGACGACGCGCACGATTTGCGACGGGCTGCGGACGCAGAGCCTGGGCGAGCTGAATTTTGCGCACGTTCGCGCGCTGGTGGATGACATTGTGACGGTGAGTGAAGACGAGGTTCGCGAGGCGATGCGGGTGCTGGGCGAGGCGGGTGTGAAGGCGGAGCCGAGCGGCGCGGTGACGACGGCGGTGGTGCTGTTCCACGAAATGAAGCTGCGTCCTTATGGGAAGCTGGTTGCGGTGATGAGCGGCAGCAACGTGGAGTGACCCGCCCACAAAAGCCAAACCCGGACTTGAATGGGGCACTGGGTTTGGCAAGGTTCCGGGAGTACCGTGGAACCATTAGGATAACGCGCTGCGTGAGGTGTCACTTGCGCTTCCAATGAGCTATGCTATAAACATTGCACGGGGTGTTAGCACGCCTGAGGTGCATCCCAGACATGAGCACAATCCTCTAATTGAGTGAGGATTTAGATGGATTTGTACGTGCTGGTTTGTCGTTGGTCAGAGGTCGTGGTGCATAGCGGCCACGCAGAAGGAAATGCAAATTGGAGTTTCATGATCCTCCCCACGATCTTGACAATCTGAGGACTTCTGGCTAGATACTTATGAATTTCTCTCTCACAATGGAAGACGGTGCACTCGCCTCGGATGCGGTAAGACCGCTAGAGTAGTCCGCCAGAAATAGAATCTATTATAATAGCATTTGTCATCTCATATACAGTTGAGGTGACCTATATGCGCGTAGCGCCAGCGATCCATTTGAGTTCGCAAGCACGGGCGGAATTGCAGAATCTTGTGCGCCGGCGGACCACGCCGGTGCGCGTGGCCGAGCGCTGCCGCATCGTCTTGCTTGCGGCAGCCGGACTTCAAGATAAGCAGATCGCCGAGCACATGTCAGTGGCGCCGCTTATGGCTTCCCGATGGCGCAGCCGGTTTCTGGCCCAGGGAGTGGCCGGATTGGTAAAGGATGCGCCGCGACCGGGCCGCACGCCGACGATCACCGCCAAGAAGGTTGCCGAAGTCGTCGCCAAGACCACGCAGAGCACGCCGGCTAACTCCACGCAATGGTCG
>DATKRT010000032.1:0-26270 GCA_035532055.1 Acidobacteriaceae bacterium
CCCTCGGGATCGCTTCCGAAAGCCCTGCAACACCCTATAAACACTGGCCAGACCTGCATTGCAAACAGATTTCATCCGGGAAGAAGCGCAAATCGCCAGGAAAGACGCTACGACGCGGCGAATTTCAACGAGTTCCTAGGAAGATTCTGGTTTCTGCTTCTCGTAGTTGCAGCTTCAGCCGTCGGCTTAGGGTTTGCCTGTTGGCACAGGGCCTCCTGGGCTGTATGCCTTGCATGGCTGGGTGTCTGTATTATCGGCTTCGCCATTCTCAAGGCATCCACACAAGTCGTTACCGCCGCGGCCAGCCAAACGAAATTGGAAAGCATCAATGCCCGCTCCAACTGGTTTGCATTGCTGCAATCACTCCAACTTCAGGCTGATAACAGCGACGTGCGACAGTCCTTGGAGCGCTTCGCAGAGAAGGTCCAGTTCGCAGCGAACGAATCACATTCAGCGGAGCCTGGGGAAAATCGAGAGATTGATGCCGTTTTGGGGCAACTGAAATCCAATCTCTCCCGGCCTGACGAGGTATCGAGGCTCCTTTGCTCTGCCGAAGTGCTACTTGCTCAACGTGAGCATTCTTTACGTGCAGAAAGAACTAGCGCTTAGAATTCGATTTCTTTGGAGAGCCTGTTATGGCCGAACGCAATTCTAAACTTGAGTGCCGTGGATGTGGTTCGACATTGGAATACGACGATACGGACCCGTCCTCAAAATGCACCTATTGCGGAACTGTCAATGAAATACCGGATGGACCAAAGTGTGAACAGTGCGGAGGATACCTTGAATACGCGCCAGGAACGCAGACACTGAAGTGCCAGTATTGCAGCACACAGTTGGCTTTAATCAAGAATGAGAGCGAACTGCCGGTCGAAGCGGATAGGATCATTCCTCTCACGGTGGACAAGAAAGCCCTTCTTGCTGCTGTCGAGGATTACATGGTTTCCGGCGACTTTACACCTGACGACCTGATTGTGAAGGGGAAAATTGCCACGCTGGAACTGGTGTATGAGCCAGTCTATTGGTTCTGGGGCAGTTTTACGGCAAATTGGACAGCGTCCTTCGGATACAACCGAAGTGAAGAATACATGGCCGTGAAAAACGAGCCTTATTACGTTAATGGAAAGAAGTACTATCGCCAAGTAAATGTTATGAAGACCAGAACCGTAACAGATTGGCGTCCGATGTCTGGCGTTGCTTCAGATAACTTCTCGCTTTTGGGCTACGCTGGCGATTCCGACAACGAGCACGTCCGCAGCCTAATAGAAGATACTCCTTCGATAGATGACACCGAATATTCGCCAGATTTTCTGACTAGTGTCCCAGCCAGACCATTTCTTCTGCCTGAGGACGACGTCTATTCCAGCAGGATTAAGTCCGTCTTGAACGCCCAAATAGATATGGCGGTGGAGAAATGTGGCCAGGGAGATAAGCAGAAGGATTGGAACTGGTCAAGCAGCATTAACAAATCATCGTGCAGTCTGCTCGTTCCTGTTTGTCACGCACAATTTGAGTACTCGGGCAAGATCTACAATTTCTGGACTGATGGACGAAACGTGCTGAGGCAGAGTCATGATGACCTTCCTGTCGATTGGGAGAGACAGAGTACTGCAGCAGCAATCAATTCAAGAGTAAGTTCTGCATCGAAGCGTGTGTATATTCCCGGCTTACTGGCTCTTCTGGCAGCATTTATTGGATGTCCGCTTATTTATTTTCTCTCCGGGATAGATCTCAGTGCCGGGTTTGTGTCTGCATACACTTTGTACAACATCGGTGTTGTCATCGCTGCCTTCGTGTTTGGCCACAAACGTCATGCTGCGATAAAAACCCACTGGGGCTATTACGTACAGGATGCGCTATCTGCTTCGAGGGATCGGAGAAAAGCGGCCTTGGCAAAACGGCGTACGGGACAATCGGCGGAACAGGGCACCTATCAGGGCGCTGAATCATTTACCGATGATGCCGACGATAATGTGCCATCTGCAGCGCGAATGGATAGAGTTAACAGATTTGTCGCGATAACGTCGCTATTAGTACTAGCTTTGATCTTATTTCCCTTACTTGCCGAAGTTGCAACTGATTCTTCGCATTCGGCTCCGCTGGCGGCGCAGAACGCCTTTAATCAGTCGGCAGAATCCACAACGGATTCGACACAATCTACAACGCAAGGAGCTACATCAACGCCGAGCCCGCCAGTTACTTCTGCAACCCCTGCTGGCCTGACGATTACCTCTCTCGAAAATATGCATTACCAGATCGGGGATGCGCTATCTGAACTCGGAGGACGCACAAGCACCGTTGATCTCGTAGACGGTAAAGGTTCATTTGGAGATTGGAATGCTTTTCTCGATAAGGAGCATGTTGCCTTTGGAGATTTAAACGGGGACGGAATCGATGATGCTGCGGTAGTCCTCACGTTTGAAGGCCCTGGAAGTGCAGCACCCCAGGTTTTGGTCGCCGTTACAAATCTTAATGGGAATGGTGAAAGCGCGGCAGCCAAGGAGCTTGGGTACAATTCCGTTGTCAAGAGCATAAATATCAGCGGAGGCATCATCACTGTAAATATGCTCACCGTAGGCCCTAATGACTCAATGGCTGATCCGGAAACTCCGCAGATCCTTGAACTCAAGTTGAACGGAAATAGGCTTCTGCCTACGGCTGAGCACCCAGCAGTGACAGGAGATGCAGAATTTACATCTCCCCAGATCGCACCTCAGACAACTTCCGATCCACACACCGCTTATAGTGATGCTCCCGGTATATCGAATGCACAGCCAGTCACCTTAAGGCAATCTCTGGCGGCACAGACAAGTCAGCAGTCGCAACAAGGCGGCGAATCTTCAAACCCTGCTGATATGGGAAATGGTTCGCCGCTTGTTGGCGCGGTGTCTGGCAGTAGAATCGCCGGCCGGCAGCCCATCTATCCTGCTATCGCCAAGGCAGCAAGAATTCAAGGGACTGTAGTTCTCCAAGCGACAATTTCTAGGGATGGGACGATTGAAAATCTTAGCGTGGTCAGCGGTCCGCCGCTTCTTCAGCAGGCCGCGCTAGATGCTGTAAAGACTTGGCGATATAGACCGTTTTTGTTGAACGGGCAGCCTACACAAGTTCAGACGAAGATCAGCGTAGTGTTTAGCCTTGGTCCGTGAAGGTAATTACAATTGTCAATTTGTTCGCAAAGGTAGAGACAGTTGCGGACAATTAGGTACAGCGCCACGGGATGATACGTCCGTTCTACCAATCCAATCGGCGGTCTATCGCTGTAATATTGGCTGTCGTGATTCTGAGTGGATTGTCAGGTGCGCGATCCCGGCATCAGGCGAAACGCTTCCATTTGTAATGGACTCCATTACACTGTAATATTGCAGATATGGCTACCGCGACCGCAAGGAAATCGAAGGTCTACACAATCAGTCTGCCACCCGAACTCGCACAAAGGGCAGAGGCGCTGGCACAGCGGGACAGCCGCACCATGAGCGAACTATTCCGCGAAGCCTTCCGCACGTACTCTGCGCAGCAGGCGCGAACGACGCTGGATGAGTTGGGCGAGTATGCGGCGGGCCGCAATCCCAAGGGCTACACCGAAGCCGATGTGCCCCGGCTCATTAAAGAAGTGCGTGCAGAGAAGTCGCGCCGCCGCAAGGTACGGTCTAACGGGTGATCGTCGTCGTAGATACAAACGTCTGGATTTCCGCGCTTCAATTTGCGAAAGCTCGCGGCACGCCGACGTTGGCGCTTGAAAAAGCGATGAGCGAAGACGTGATTGCCACCTGTGACGAGATTGACGCGGAAATCGTGCGCGTCCTGACAGGAAAGTTCTCCTGGGAACAACACCGGGCAGCGGCGGCGCTGCAAGCGATTCTGGCGCGTGGCGTCCGCGTGAAGATTCGGGGCACGGTGAAGGAATGCCGGGACCCCGACGACGATATGTTTCTGGAGTGCGCGGCCCTCGCCAAAGCAGATTTTCTGGTTGCAGGCGACAAGGATTTATTGACTCTCGGCTCATACAAGGGAACGCGCATTGTCACGCCTTCGGCGTACCTGAGAGCACGATAAGCATTCCGGCCACTGCTCAGAGAGGAGCCTGGCCGTAGATCGCCGGAGCGATATTCATCGCAACGGCTGCGGGAATGCCGCTGACAGCGGCATTCCCGGCGTTTTCGGTTGTCTCCTTCTCTTCCTCAAATGTGCTGCCGAGAATCATATCCACGGCTCTCTGGGCGTTGGCGGCGGCATGAACAATGAGGCGGTTATCCTCTTCCAGCTTTTCAATCCAGTTCTGGATGTATGCGGTGGTGTTGCGGTCTGTGTGCTCGTTGGCGATACCGGCGATAGCGCTAAGAAAAGCGGCTCCCATCTCTGCTACCAATTCTTCTTTGCTGTAAAGCTCATCTCCGAAATGGTCGCCAAAGGTGCGATTGAGGCGGCTTTTGTGTCCTGTGCTGTGAATCAGCTCATGGAATAAGGTGCTGTAATAGTGCGGCGCATCCACAAAGCGGCTACGGGTGGGCATGTGGACGGAATCAGTGCTTGGCCGGTAATAAGCGCGGTACTCGGTGAGGCTGTTGAGATGGAGTGCGGGGCGGTTTTCCCATCCGGTTACGATGCTTTCGCAAACATCGTCTTCGTCAATCTCCGGCGCGATGGCAGGCTGCGAGATTTCAGGAAGCGTGAGACCGTCGCACTGCTCCACATTGAAAACCGTGTAATGGCAGAGAACAAAGGGCACGCGCTCGTCTTCGCCCGCTGCTTCGTCGTCTTCCTTTGCATGTTCGGGAAGCTGCTTGTAAAAGATAATCTGCGTTCCGTGCTCACCCTTGCGAACCGTGCCTTTCAATGCCTGCGCTTGCTTGAATGTAAGCCAGAACGGGGATTTGTATTCGCTCGACCAAAGCAAGAGAACATTGATACCCCGGTAAGGTTTGCCGGTGTAGAAGTTGCGCGGAAATGGGCCGCCTGCGTAGCGCGGCGTCTTCCACGGCTTCTCCCACGGAATCAAGCCCGCTTTGAGGCTGGAGATAATGCGGTCGGTAACGGCCTGGTAAATACTCGGCCTGCTGGCTGGTTTGCGATGGTTGCGGTATGCCATGACGTTTGCTCTCCTGTGCTGCCCGCGTGGGGCGAGATTCTGAAGGAGGGCATTTCGCCTTTGGCTCTCAACCAAATTCCTTTTGTTGAGTGCCCCCGCTTCATGTCTTGTGCGGCGGGCAGAGGTGAGGCGGGTTCGGTCAAGGGCGCGCTGCTCGTGCGCGTTTATGGAGCGTCAGCGAACACCCTTGACGGGTTCCGACCGGCTCTGCCATAAAGCCGTATGAAGCGGGGGCACTGGATAAAAGAAGAAATTTCGGTCTACTTCCGCATGGTTTTAGGGAGGGGCGTTGCGGGGCAGGAAAGGCCCCGCATGGATGGGAAGCGGAAGACGCCCGGCACTATGGGCGGTTGCAGCGAGGGAAGGGCGAAGCAGCCTTCCCCCTAAATCGTGAATAATAGGTCCATCCAAGCAGTTCTGATTTACATGAAAGTGAGGCTGTCACGATGGCGCGTCACAATAATGAGCGCGACACAACACCGATTCTGTCCGCCGCCGAGCTTTGGATACGGCAATGCCTTATTCGAGATGGCTCCATGTTTGTTCCGAGTAAATCTCTCTGGACGGCCGCATTGACCGATGAGGTGTTTCACGCCTTTGTGGAGCACCCCGATTTAAGCGGCGACGACTTTCTGACGAAGCTGAAGCGACAACTGGCAAGTGCTAGTGCATCGGCGCAGCAACTCACCGCCGAGCTTCTTTGGGCATTGCTATTGTTTCCATCGAATGTAAAGCCGAGGACCAAGCGGCATCAGATCATGGAGCTATGGAATTTGTCTGGTGAGCAATTTCCACCCTCCCATCCGCTTCTTAATGATGACGTACTTGTCGGCATTGGATCGGGCGGCCCTGGATTCAATAACTATCGACCGGATGAGCTGGAGTATTTGATTTCTATTGTGCGTGATCTCAAGAAACACGATGAGGCCGAACGGCAGAGGGTATTCCAGGACTACGACGCATTTTTTGTTTGGATAGATTCTGTTCCACGAAGAGGAAGTCGTCAATTCCGGCACATGCTCAGATTCTTCAGCTTTCCCGACAGAGTAGAGAGGATTTCTTCCAATAATGATCGACGGAAAATTCTCAGAGGCTTCGCTGTTGCACCACCACGCGAGATTTCGTCTTGGAGTGATCGGCAACTGGACGAAAAGCTGGTCGAGTTGCGTAGCAGATTGCAAGCCGCTCAACCAGACGCAATCCTGGATTTTTATGAGCCGCCTCTAAAAGAACAATGGTCGGGAGATCGGACGATCAAAACAATCGAAGGCGAGGTCAAGGTAACTGTTCCAAGTGACGACGACGAACTCGAAGATAAAGACAACGTAGTCGCTGAACCTAGCCAACCTAGTTCTCGGCAGTCCATTCAAATTCAGGCCAAGCTCGCAAGGATTGGCTCAATCATGGGTTTCAAAGTATGGATTCCCCGTGCGGATCGAGGCCGCGTCTGCGAATTTCTAAGCACGACGGAGCAGGCCGCTATGATTGACGATCTTCCATTGAATTACGACAACACCACACTAGACACCATAGAGTTGATTGACATTCTATGGCTTAAAGGCAGGTCCATAGCGCGAGCATTTGAGGTGGAACATACGACGGCAGTGTATTCGGGATTGTTGCGGATGGCTGATTTGCTCGCGCTTCAACCCAACATGGATATTCGGTTGCATATCGTTGCGCCGGATGAGCGTCGTGAAAAGGTCTTTCGAGAGATGAAGCGGCCAGTATTTTCTTTGCTGGATAGGGGACCGCTGGCTGATAGCTGTACGTTCATTTCCTATGACAGCGTGAACGAAATTAACGGTCTTCAACATTTGGCGCACACGAATGACAGCATCATTGCCGAATACGAGGAGAGGGCTGACTAGCCGGATAGCTTCATCCTGGCAAAGATTGAGGAGTATTGCTGGGGATGGGCTGAGAGGAATTTATGCTCTCACGGCCTGCGGAGTTCCCTTCATCCAATAAGCACAAAGCGCGCGAAGGACAGCCGCCAGCGGCGGCTCGTGCGCGAAGATTTGCCGCTAAGAGCGCCCCGGCGGGGCAGCGGCAAATCAGAACCAATATCCGAAGAGGGATTGAATATCCAACTCCCTGCGCCAGCCTTCGCCAGCGGCTCCGGCCAAAGACGGCTTCGGGAGGATTCCACGGTCAGCCTGTTCTGCGGTGCTGACCTCTCTTGGATTTATCGTGCGTCTCCGCCGCTTTTGCGGCTTTAGCCCTGGTAACGTCCACTTCCGGATGCGACAACTCCCATCCCGCCATGCCCTGCAACACACGGTCTGCGTGCTTGATGGTGTTCACATGCCCGTAGTGTTCCTCAATCATGTGGACAGAGGTTCCCATCTGCTCGGCAAGGAAATACACGTCGACACCCTCCTGCAAGCGGAGCGTGGCGTAGGTGTGCCGGAAGCAATACGTCGATCTCGGAACGCCCTGCATTCCTTCGCGCAAATTCGCCGCGTTTAGAAGGTCGGCAATCAGACTGGTGTAAAGAGATTTTGCGGGCTTGCCGGTGATGTTGGTAAAGACTCTATCCTCTGGTTCCGTGGCTTTCGAGATGGCGCGGATGCGCTCTAAATAATCTCCAACACTCTTAGGCGCAACCAGCTTGCGGGATTTGCCTTTGCCCTGTACAAACAGCACAACAATTTCTCGTCCCTCGCGGTCTTTCGCTGGCATAATGTCGCGCCAGCGGAGATTCTTCATCTCCGCTGGCCTCATGCCGGTATTGCAGGCAATCAGAATCATGTTGTAAGTGACAGTGCGATACCAAACACTCGAAGGCTTGTCGGCTTCACCAATCCACTTGCGGCCTACGGTGTGGAGCTTACGGTATTCCTCCAGCGTGAACTCATCCCGCCGCATCGTCTTGAGCTTCGGGCGCTCATCGAAACGCTGGCTTGCGGGAACATAACGCTTCTTGATGGCATAGTTCATCACTGCGCCAAAGATGGACATCTCAAAGCGGATGGTGGAATCGCTGATAAAGGGAACTACCCGTTCATCGGAAGGTTTGACCTGAATCGGTTTCAAAACCCGGATGCCAAGCGTGTGTTGCACCTTCGTGCGGCGCTCGGCTTCATGGTCCGCAAAGGCTTGGGCCATCTCTTCGCTGACCTCCCGAACGCCGTTGCGCTTATTGCGGCCCGCGCCGTTCACCCGCCGCCACGCCGGATAGCCGCCCCAAAGCTCATCACCGATAAGGTGAACCTGCGTGGAACCTACATATTTGTCTAAAGCGCCTTCAATGATGGCGCGGACCTTCTTAGGACGCGCCTTGCTGATTTCGCCTCGCTGCGCCCGCGCCTCCTGGGTCAGCAGGTACTCTCTTCCAACCTCGCGGAAGGGGCGATTGAACACGGGAACATCGTGCTTGATGCGGAACCGCACATCCGCATCTTGATCGAAGGCGCGTTCTCGCGCCGCTTCCTTATCGGAGGTTTTGAGCGAAACCGTCTTATAGCGGTCGGCCTTCGGCATCTTCATGCGGCAATACCACATGCGATGCTCCACATCGCCGCGCCGGAAGATGATGAGTCCCGGCTTCAGCTCCTCTTTTTCGGTGACGAATGCCATAATTGGCCTCCATCGTTTGACTCGTTCTGTGCAGATTCCGTGTAGGATTTTTCCGTAAGTTCTTCAATCCTCGTATCTGTGCAGGACTCGTATAGAGAATATCAGAATTGTATCTTGTTTATTTATAATTATTTACATTATATTTGTCATCCTGAGCGAAGTTATGATGCGCGGCAGCGCATCATACGGAGTCGAAGAACCCGCATTTGAATCTCTCCCCGCCATAACTGTCCGCCGCGCGGCTTCTCAAGCAACCGCTTCTTAACTAACCTAACTTTAACTGACCGCTTCACCAGTCAACCGCTTCTTAACTAACCCGCCCTCTGCCGCACCAGCGATAGCCACAGCGCGATCCCCGCAATCTCCGCCGCTACCAATCCCTCAAAGATCATCCCCATCTGCGTCCGTAACACTGCGGGATCAGCCACCATCGCCGCCACCAGCCCCGCGCCGACCAGCCCCGCCGCCGTAATCAATCCCCACGGCGCCACAAACCGCCGCGCGCGC
Organism: Acidobacteriaceae bacterium; assembly: GCA_035532055.1. GTDB lineage: Bacteria > Acidobacteriota > Terriglobia > Terriglobales > Acidobacteriaceae > Silvibacterium. The sequence goes on from DATKRT010000032.1 coordinate 9,179, forward strand.
TTCGGCGCCGCCGGACTCTCCGGCAATCCCGCCATCACCTGCGCCGCAAACCCCTCCGGAATCCGCACCTCCGGCTTCGCCTCCAGCGCCTTCACCACCGCCGAATCCAGCCACGCATCCGTGCCGCTCACGTGCGCCTGCTCCTCCGCGTTCAACTCGCGCCCCTGCTTCATCGCACGCTGCAAAGCCTCGTAATTCATGTCGTCGTGCATACCCGCCTCCGATCTCCAAGACGTTCCTTCAATCTCTCTTTCAGCTTCTGCCGTCCCCTGTGCAGATGCGTCCGCACCGTATTCAGCGGAAGCTTCAGCACCACCGCAATCTGCTCATAGGTGCACTCTTCCTGGTGAAACATCACCATCGCCGCCCGCTCCACTTCGCTCAACTCGCCCAGTGCCGCATTCACCGCCGTCATCACCTGTTTCCTGCCCAGCATCTGCTCCGCGTCGTCCTCACCACCCGAAATCCGCTCCGCCCACCCCGCATCCGGATCATCAAACGACGTCGTCGCCTGCTCCTTCTTCCGCCGCTTCCACTCGTCCTGCGCCACGTTCAGCGTAATGCGGTACAGCCACGTCGTCAGCTTCGCATCCCCGCGAAACCCCTCCAGCCCACGGTACAGCCGCAGAAACACTTCCTGCGCCAGGTCCTCCACATGCTCGCCCCCGCCCGTCAGCCGCGCCAGCGTCCGGAACACAAACGCCTCGTGCTCCCGCACCACCGCTTCGAACTGGACAGGCGCACCCATGGAACCATCTCAGACTTCAGTCTGCGCCAAAAGTTTCACTCCCGCGCGTGAAACTTTCCCGCCACTCAACGGTCTAAGGCTGGCGAAGTTTGAAAGGATTCCGCCATGAATTGGGCTAATTCACCCTTCGTTATTCTGTGGGCGCCCTTTGCCTTTGTGATCGCCATTGTGCTCATCAAGCAGTTCTTCCTGTACCACGCCAACAAGCTCCGCAGCGAGGAGCGCATGGCCTATCTCGCCAAGGGCCTGCCCCTGCCTCCCGAGCCTGAGTCCGAACGCCCGACCGGCCCGGAGGCCCGCCTCCGCATCGCCCACGGCATACGCACCGGAGGCATCGCCTGCGTCTTCACCGGCATCGGCCTCATCGCCTTCTCCTTCGCCCTCACCTGGATCCTCCACCAGCACAATGTCCTCGCCATCGCCGCCGCCGGACTCATCCCCCTCGCCATCGGCGTGGGCCTCCTCGTCGACTACCAACTCCGCGCCAAAGCACTCCCCGGCCAAAACTAACCCTTCGCCCGTGAGCACAAACATGCGGATACCCGACCAACGGGAGCGGGATCAAAAGCTTGATTGGCAATGGCGCCGGACTGGGGCCCCCGCGGACTGCTCTTTGTCCGCGGGGTGGGGAGGCGCGTGTGCCCCGGACAGCCAGTCCGTGATTCAATAACCATGTGAGCCACGAATTCGAAATCGGCCCCGTCCACATCGGATCAGGCCAACTCTTCCTCATCGCCGGACCCTGCGTCATCGAGAGCGAGTCCCACGTCCGCACCATGGCAGACGCCATCCAGCGCATCACCTCCGACCTCGGCGTCCCTTACATCTTCAAGGCCTCCTACGACAAGGCCAACCGAACTTCGCTCTCCAGCTTCCGCGGCCCCGGACTCGTCGAAGGCGTCGCCATCCTCCGCCGCCTCGCAGAGGCCACCGGACTCCCCGTCCTCACCGACGTCCACGAGCCCGCCCACTGCGCCATCGCCGCCGAAGGCGTCGACGTCCTCCAGATCCCCGCCTTCCTCTGCCGCCAGACGGACCTGCTCGTCGCCGCCGCCAAAACCGGCCGCGCCGTCAACGTCAAAAAGGGCCAGTTCGTCGCCCCCTGGGACATGCGCCACGCCGTCGAAAAAATCACCCAGTCCGGCAACTCCCGCGTCTTCCTCACCGAGCGCGGAACCACCTTCGGCTACAACAACCTCGTCGTAGACATGCGCTCGCTCCCCATCATGCGCGCCCTCGCGCCCGTCGTCTTCGACGCCACCCACTCCGTCCAAACCCCCTCCGCCGCCAACGGAGTCTCAGGCGGCCAGCCCGAATTCATCCCCCTGCTCGCCCGCGCCGCCGTCGCCGCCGGCATCGACGGACTCTTCCTAGAAGTCCACGACAACCCAGCCCAGGCCAAATCCGACGGAGCCAACGCCCTCAACTTGAAGAATCTCAAAACGGTGCTGGAAACACTCCTGGCAATAAATGAAGCCGTTAAGAGCCATATTTAGAGTGGTAAATTGTCATGATGAATTCCACGCCAAGTCCTTCAACGTCCAAAGTAATCATTGACGAAGATGGTGGCATAACCTTGCCCAAACTCATGCGCGAAGAAATGAACCTGAATGAAGGGGATCAAATTGAAATTCAATGCGCTGGCGGGCAGTTGACATTGCGGAAGAAACCCCCAAAGAGTTGAGGTAATTCCGTACGACTCGAGGATTCTGCCGGGTGCCCCAGGTCCCTGCCGTTGGGACCTGGGTTTGCAGGATATGCACTTCCAGTCCCTCGCCCCCGATCTCGCCAGCCGCATCGTCACGCAGTAAACCATCCCTGCCATAAATATGGTAGGCTAAAACCATGCGCACCACCGTCGACATTCCCGACGCCCTCTACCGCGAGCTGAAAGGCAAAGCCGCAAAGGAGGGCCGCAGCGTCAAGGAGATCATCCTGCGTGGCGTCGAAGTCGAACTCCGCCCGCAAACCCGGCGGACACTAGGCTCCACAAAACGCATCCGCCTCCCCATCATCAAGTCCAAAGAACCCGGAACCCTCGACCTCGACAATGACCGCATATTCGACCTCATCGGTTTTCCCTGATCTCAACGTCTGGATCGCGCTCTCGTCCACACGTCACTCGCACCACATGCAGGCGGTGCAGTGGCTCCGCAGCGTCGAAGACACCCGTCTCATCTTCTGCCGTTACACGCAACTCGGCTTTCTTCGCCTGCTGACCACTGAAGCAGTCATGGGAAACGAAGTGCTGACTCAAGTTGAAGCATGGAAAGAATATGACGCATGGCTCGCGACAGGCATTGCCGCACTCCACGACGAACCAGACCGCCTTGAAGAAGTCTTTCGCTCTATCAGCCGGCAGCCGCGATCATCGCCCAAGGAATGGGCCGACTCCTATCTCGCAGCTTTCTCTGCCGCCGCCGGAGTCCGTCTCGTGACCTTCGACCGCGCACTCAAATCCCGCGCGAAAGACGCAATCCTGCTGCGCCCTTAGTCCCGGCTCACTTCCACTCCAGCCTCAGTCCCGGCCTCGCTCTTCGCCTTCACCCGATTCGCATAGCTAGCCTGCACAAACGCGCTGAACAACGGATGCGGCTCCAGAGGCTTCGACTTGAACTCAGGATGGAACTGGCACCCCAAAAAGTACGGGTGCTCCGGTATCTCCACAATCTCCACATACGTCGCATCCGGAGTCGTCCCCGTAATCCGCAGCCCCGCGCCCGTCAGCAGCGCCTCATACTCGCGGTTGAACTCATACCGGTGCCGGTGGCGCTCGCTGATCTCCGTCGTTCCGTACGCCTTCTGCGCCAGCGATCCCGGCTGCAGCACGCACGGCCACGCGCCCAACCGCATCGTTCCACCCATCTCTTCCACGCCCGTCAGCTCGCGCAGTTTGTAGATCACCCTGTGCGCCGTCGCCGGATCGAACTCGCTCGAATTCGCATCCGCCAGCCCGCACACATTCCGCGCAAACTCAATGCACGCCGTCTGCATCCCCAGGCAAATTCCAAAATAAGGAACCTTCTTCTCCCGCGCATACTTGATCGCGTTCAGCATGCCTTCAATGCCGCGCTTGCCAAACCCGCCCGGCACCAATATCCCGTCAAAACCCGCCAGCTGGCTCTCGTAGTCTTTACCTTCCAGACCCTCGGCCTCCACCCACGTCACCCGCATCTTCAGGTTGTGCGCCAGCGCCCCGTGCACCAGAGCCTCTTTCAGACTCTTGTAGCTGTCCTCATACTCCACATACTTGCCCACAATCCCGATTGAGACCTCATCCTCCGGGTTATACGACCGCCGCACAATCTCTTCCCAGCGGCTCAGGTCCGGCTCCTTCGTCTCAATCCGCAAATACTTCAGCGCCAGCGCGTCCACGCCCTCTTTCGCAAACGTCAGCGGAACCTCATAGATCGACTCCACATCCTTCGCCGTAATCACAGCCTTCTCTTCCAGGTTGCAGAACAGCGCAATCTTGCTCTTCAGCTCGTGCGACAGGAACCGGTCCGTCCGGCAAAGCAAAATATCCGGCTGAATCCCAATCGACAGCATCTCCTTCACCGAGTGCTGCGTCGGCTTGGTCTTCAGCTCCTGCGCCGCGCTAATCCACGGAACCAGCGTCACATGCACAAACACCGTATTGTCGCGCCCCAGCTCCTGACGCATCTGCCGAATCGCTTCCAGAAACGGCAGCGACTCAATATCGCCCACCGTCCCGCCAATTTCTACAATCGTCACGTCATTGGTCGCCGCGACCTTCCGCATCGCGTTCTTTATCTCGTTCGTCACGTGCGGAATCACCTGCACCGTCTTACCCAGATAGTCCCCGCGCCGTTCCTTCGTAATGATCTGCTCGTAGATCCGCCCCGTCGTCAGGTTGTTGTCCCGAGACAGGTGCGCGTGCGTAAACCGCTCATAATGCCCCAGGTCGAGATCGGTCTCCGCCCCGTCATCGGTCACAAACACCTCGCCATGCTGAAACGGAGACATCGTCCCCGGATCGACATTCAGGTACGGGTCAAACTTCATCAGGTTGATGCGCAACCCTCTGCTTTCGAGTAAGCAACCGATCGAAGCCGCAGCCAATCCCTTACCGAGACTGGATACAACTCCGCCTGTCACAAAAATGTACTTGGAGGACATTTCTGCATCACCTTCCTGAATTGTTTTTGATGGACGTACCAGACGGGCACAACCAAGTATAACCGCCCTCCCCAGTGGAACAAAGCCCCAATTCCGTGGAACAATTTCCGCCCCACCCCCGCCCGAACTAGAGGACCTTTTCCACAACTCTGTCCTTGACAACCGGGGGGGGGTAGAGAGTAAGTATTTCAGTCGAACCGCATTTGAGCCCTCCGCCGACAGTTCCGGCGAATTCGCCAACGCGATCCTCTGTTCTTGACGTGCTTTCCGTACTTCCCGCCTTTTTCAGACCGAGCTACTTCTGCACAGGTTCCTTAACGCAGTTCAATCATGCTGTCGGAGGAACGGGATATGGGCCTTCACATCGGACTGAATCGCATTGCTCGCATCGCGCTTGGCTACGCCGCTGGCATCCTCTTGCCTTTACTAACTCTTGCCCAGCAGTCGAAAATATCCGCTCCGCATGACCCAATTGCACCGCGAGCGAAGAGGACAATACCACTGGTACCGGTCCCCGGCTCAATCGCCGGCGGCCCGTGGATTGTCGATGCCCATGATGAGTCCATCATCTACCTGAAGAACGTCGTGGAGAACGCTTCGGTCACCATCACGCCCGTTCTGTACCTCAGCAATGGCACAAAATACCAGCTAGCTCCGGTACAACTAGCGCCATCAGGCATCGCCAAGGTGGACGTCGGAGCCAGCCTGGAGAGCATGGGAGTTGCTCCTTTGGCGACGCTTTCCGGCTGGGTGGAGCTTCAATACAACTGGCCTTGGGTCCCCGTCTGCGCCTTCATACGAGTGGTGGACGTGACGCGCAGCCTGGTATTCAGCTTCGGCTTTGCCGCGCCCGGACCTTTAACCTCTCGTGCCGAGAAAGCCACGCAATCGCAGGTAAGAGAGGGAATGTGGTGGAAGCAGGGAAGAACGTGACCGGCTTTCTCACGCTGGCAAATACCACTCTGCAGCCGATCAACGCTCTCGTAAAAATCGAGGACGACAACGCGGCTGTTCTGGGGAGCCACACGATCGCGGTCCCGCCACAAGGCATGGCGACACTGGATATCCAGGAGTTGCTGGCAACGCCCGACACAGCAGGCGGCATTCGCGTCAGTTATGTTGGAGGGCCGGATGCACTGCTGATCAATGGCGGACTTGAGGACGTTGGCGTCGGTTTTTCCGCGGACTTGCCATTCGCAGAGCCAATACGCCAGCCGCCCCAATTGACCCATGTGGTCACACCCCAGAGCATTGCGGAACTGGGTTTGATGACGGGTCCGGCTGACCCCTGGATGAGCTTCCCCGACGGAACTGTATTCACGCCGTATTCGGTGCTCCGCAATATCTCGAATGCGCCGATTACCGCGACGCCAACCCTGTGGTGGATGCAGGGCTCCGCGCCGGCGTCCTTCCAGCTTCCGCCCATTCGCCTGCTTCCTTGGCAGACCTACAGCCTTGACGTGCCTTCGCTGCTGGCCTCCGCGGGGTTGAAGAACTTCAGCGGAAGCGTGAACCTGGTATTTGACACTCAGGGCCAGACGGGCTTGCTGATGGCCGCAGGCAGCGTTGACCAGACAGACACGTACGTTTTCGAGGTTGCTCCGCGCGGGATTGAAAAAAGCGCGGGCAAGAACCTCTCCTACTGGAGCACCAGTAACGGCGACGACACCATGGTGACGATCTGGAACCCGGCCGACGAAGCGCAGACCTTCATCTTCCGGCTCATCTTCGCCGGAGGTCACTACGATGACGTGATGACACTTGGCCCCCGGGCAACCAAGATGTTCGATATTTCCGAGATCATCGCCACTTCTGGCTCCGACCCCGAGGGAAACATCATTCCCGCAGGCGTGCAGGAGGGGAGCGCCAAGATACTCGGCCTTGAGGCGGAAAATCAGCACGTCCTGCTCGCCGTAGACTCAGGCGTTTATAACGTTCGCAAGGCGACGTGCAACCAAACGTGCACTACTTGCGACGGAGCAACGGCTTATTCAATTTCGCTGGCTTCTTTCGCTGTCGCCGTCAGCGGCCAAACACAGGAGCGCTTGATAGCTCAGTGGAACACGGGAACTCAGTACGATCTGACAAGCCAAGCCTACTGGAATAGCAGCAACACAAGCGTAGCCACCGTTCAGGCCGGCCTGGTTCAGGGCGTCTCAGGGGGTGACTTCACTGTGACGGGCGCTATCTCAAACGAACCAGTCTATGCGAATGACTGCAGCCCGTACCCGTCCTGCCCCATCTACGGCGGCGGAAGCGGCAGCGGGTCGGGAACGGTCCCCTACATTACTAGCATCTCGCCCTCAACAATCATGATCGGCTCTAGTAGCGTCCAATTGACCATCAACGGGACTGGCTTTGGATCGAGTCCAACTGTCAACCTTCCGTCGGGGGTCACCCAATCCAATCTGTCCGCAACCGATTCAAAAATCACCGTCACCGTCAGCGTCGCATACAGTTCAACCATCGGCAACAACAACATCAGCGTCACAGCAAACGGCGCCAGAAGCAATACGGCTTCCATTCTGCTGAACGGCGCTATTGAAGGGATTGTGCAGAACGATTTCCAAGGACAGCTACCCGATGGAACTCCAGTACGCGACGTAACTTACTTGGTTCAGAACAAAGATGGGTCAGCAGCAGCTAATATACCAATAGCGGAGAACATGACGTGGTCCGGATGGAATTGCTCACAGTCGGAACCGAATCCTCCACTTATCACCACTGCGTGTGACGGGAAGTCCCTAACATCAAGCAGCGGGCAATTTAACGATTTATGGGGTTGGTATGTAAACTACACACCCTCTGGGTGTGGGTTAAATGTTACTGATCATTGGCAATGGTGTGCGCCGTCAGGCTCCGGTCCTAATCCAGGGGTAACATTTATGACGCTGACCGGATATATACATACCAATGCCACTGAAATTAATGGATACGCTATACCTCCGAGCAACGGGATGCCAAAGGGAACCGTTATTAAACCATAGAGGGCATCATGTTCACGACAAGATATTGCTTGGTAGCCATTGCCGTAAGCCTAATTCTACCCATAGAGACGCTATGTCAATGTCAAGTCACAGTTGCGGGAAGTGTAATGAACGAAGCTAGCAAGCGCGTCGCAGGTGCGTCAGTTAGCTTCATAGAGGTAAAGGTAAATTCAGAACAAAAGGGCCCGCCCCTGAGAGATTTGGTTAGGACCCCTGTCGAAACCGACGGAAAAGGACTGTTTCATTCCACGATACAAATATACGATCCTGGAAGATATTGGGTTGTTGCGACCAAGCGAGATGCTGGCTACCCCGATACAAGATTGTCTTTTTATATTGAGCATAAACCCCTGCAGGTTACGCTCACATGCAATAGTTCGCTCGACGGATTGATCGTAAGAATTGGGCCCAAGGCCGCATATATCGGTAAGATTTCAGCCGTGGACACCGAAACCAATAAGCCAATTCCATCTGCCTCAATCACTCTGTGGCGGCTGTCGTCGGCTATACCGGGCCTGAGCAAGAACAATCTATTCATCAAATCGGCCGCCAATACCGCGTCACCTCAAATCACGCAGCTCAACCTGCCTGTTCCGTCAAATGTCGATGTCTTCTATCAGATTTCTGCCCCAGGCTACAGGACCACTCCTGTGACAAAGCTCCATCTTACCCCCTTGCAGAACATTGATATAGCCGTTAAGTTGCGACGATCTCCTCCGCTCCCCGCTACGAAGTAAACCCTCAATGAGAGCCGGGTGCCCCTCGATAAGGAAGAAGGCATTGTCAAGGCGAGGTTGAGCGCACATCACCTGGGCGGTGCGTGAGCGCCGGGTGCCCCATCCTACGCGCGGCTTTATCGCGCGTAGGGTGGGAAAGATCGAATCTCCCCCTCATTAACCTCCCACCTCGCGCCAGCGAGGCCCGGCACAAGCCCCGGGCAATACCAGAAATCCTCACCCGGAAGGGCCACGTAAAGTATCAGGGCACGGCTTTATGAGCCTGCCCTGAGTGAGCAACGCGAGTCGAAGGGTGCCGCATAGCCCGCTCCGCAGGAGCGTACCTCGCTGCCGCAGGCCGGAGTGGAGCCGTCAGGCACAACGACCCACCCGCATCAAAGCCCGGCCCAACGGGCCGCACCTTATCGCCGCCTCGCTAACCCGCGCCGCAGCTCAACCCTTCGCCGCCATAAGCCGGCCGGGATTATCCTTCACCACCACGCCATCGCCATGTCCACCCTGGTCGAACAGCAACTTCCGCAGCGCGCCATCGTACAGTACATTGTTGCTGATCACGCAATCCTGCAACCCCGTGTAGACAATCCCATACGCCGGGCCATACACGCCCTTGTTCCCATCGTCGCGACCCGCCTGCAGGTTGTTCCCCACGCAGGTCACACCCCTCGCGCCGTCCAGCACAATCTGCGCCGACTCCTCACTCGCACCATCAGCCAGCTTGCCGCTGCGCTTGAAAAAATTCCCCGTAACCGTCATCTGCGTGCACGGAACACGGCTCTTGCGCAGCGCCAGACCGCATGTTCCCGCGCGGTCAAAAAAATTGCCGGTGATCTGGTATCCATCGCCGCCAGTCACCAGCATGTTCTCTTCGTGGTTCCACTCAATGCGATTGGCGGTAAATGTAACCGAAGCATTCTCCCGCCGCGCCGCAAAGCCCGCGCGTCCGTTGCCGGAAAACCAGTTGTCCAGCAGAAACCCATCCCAGCCCCGCAGGTTCAGCCCATCGCCGTGGTTGTACGCCAGCATCGAGTGCCGCACGCTGAAGCACCACACGCACATCAGGCGCGCGCCGTCGCCGGTAAAGCGCGCAATCTGGCATCCCTCAATGCGAAACCCGTCTTCGTGCTCGCCCCATTTGGTTCGATCGGTAAAAACTCCATGGACGTTCTGGCCCAAGCCGCCGCCATCCAGCGCCAGCCCCTCTATTGTTGCGCCGCGCGCCTCCGTAAGGTTCAGCAGGCACTTTGACTCGCCCTTCGCCAGCCGCAGCACCGTTCCACCAGGGCCGCCATAGTTCCATGCCGGAACCCCCACCAGAGCAATCCCCGGCCGCACATGCAGCTCGCCAGTCAGGTACACGCCCGGAGCCAGAAACACCGCGCTGCTCGTCTCCGCTGCAAGGTCAAGCGCCTTCTGCAACGCAAGCGTATCGTCCGTCTTGCCATCGCCCACCGCTCCCAGCTCGCGGCCCTGCAACAGGCCGCGCTCCGGCACCGCATCCGCGCGAGCCGCACCGGCAAATAAAAGCGCAGCCCCGCCAAACACTGCCCCGCGCGCCACATCCCGTCGATTCAAAAATGTATTGCTCGTTCCAGACACGCTGCGTCTCCTCATGGCCAGCTTCGAACCACTTAATTCAAAAACATCGTCCGATACAACGTGTCCCGCTGCACCGGCTTAAACCCGGCGTCGCGAATCACCCGCCGCAGCTCTTCCTCGGTCGTGCAGTTTGATGCAACCGCCGCCACCACTGTAGCGAAATCTGGGCCACGATCGCCACCCCGTAAAACGCGGCCAGCCAATACAGATCCACGCGGCTGCTGGTCCACATATGCCACACCAGAACGCAAAAGGCGGCCGCCGTCATCAACGCTCCGGCCGCCGGAAGCACCCAATGCAGCTTGATCTCTTTGGCAAACCGCAGCGCCGCCACATTCACCGCCAGAAAAATCAGCAAAAACGTGGCGCTCGCAAATGCCGAGATCAGCTTCAGGTGCGCCAGCATTGTGAACAGCAGCGCAAACCCGGTCAGCACCAGCAGCGATACATACGGTACACGGCGCCCGCTGCTCTCGCGCGCAAAGACTGCGGGCAGCGCCCGCTGCGTCGCCATCACCTTTGCCAGCCGCCCCGCTCCGAACAGCGTCGCATTGATCGCCGAGGCCGTCGAGAGAACCGCCGCAATGCCAATCAGCAAAAATCCCGCATGCCCCAGCTTGGGCTGCGCCGCCACCGCCAGCACATACTCCTGGTCCTTTTGGATCTGGATCAGCGTCAGGTTCCCTACCGCCGCAATCGCCACCAGGACATAGAGCACCGTGGTCAACACAATCGCAATCACAATCGCCGGACGCAGTTGGTCAGCCGCGTCCTTCATCTCATCAATCGCGTTGGGGATCAGCTCAAACCCCTCATACGCCACAAAAATCAGACCCACAGCCGCCAGCGACGGCATCACACCCTTATTGAAAACCGGCTCGAAGTGCGCCATATGGATGCCCCACAATCCGACCGCCGCAAAAAGCACAAGGATGGTCAGCTTGATCGACACCACGGTCAATTCCAGGCCGCCCGAAAGCCTCGCGCCACGCAGGTTGACGCCCATAAAAATCAGCAGCCCCGCCCCCGCCAGCACCCGCGCAATCCAGACTACCGGATGCTGACCCCCGATCAGCGTAGCTCCATAGTCGCCGAAGGCCGTCGCATACAGGGCCAGCGTCCCGATATAGCCCGCCACCAGCAGCCAACCCGCGACACCGGCAAACGCCGCCTCCGGAAATCCCTTCTGGATGTAGGTGAAACTGCCTCCGTCGCCGCCAAACTTCAACCCCATCTGCGCATACGACAGGCCCGTGAGCAGCGCAATCATCCCGCCAACCGCCAGCGTCAGCGCCACCGCATGACCGGAAACCGAGATCGCCAGGCCCAGCACCGCAAAGATGCCGCCCCCGATCATTCCCCCCACGCCAATTGCCGTGACGGATGCCAGCCCTAAGCTTCCCGCAGCCTTCTTTTTCGCCAACGGCTCACCGTCCCCCAAAAGGAACTCTTTTCCTCAGAGAAGAGTCCCTTCTTCGGTATAGATGCGTACGCATTAGAGGCGGACGCCCCTGCGCCCACAAGATCGCTGCGCAGCCGGCTCCGTGGCAAGGCGTCAGCGACCTTGAATCCTCAGCGAACGCAAATCGCAATCGGAGAAGACCTCGACCACATCACACGCTGCTCCGCTAAAGCCGCCGCGCTAATTCAAAAACATCGTCCGATACAGCGTGTCCCGCTGCACCGGCTTGAACCCGGCGTCGCGAATCACCCGCCGCAGCTCTTCCTCGGTCGTGCAGTTTGAAGTCCCCGCGGCCTTCACCACGTTCTCCTCCAGCATCACCGACCCCACATCGTTCCCGCCAAACCGCAATCCCATCTGTAGAACCTTCAGCCCCTGCGTCACCCAGCTCGACTGCACATTCTCAATATTGTCCAGATACAGCCGAGAAATCGCCAGCACCTTCAAATACTCAACCGCCGTCGCCTCTTCCCAGCCGCGTCCGCCCAGCGCCGTGTTGTTCGGCTGAAAGCTCCACGGAATAAACGCCGTAAATCCGCCCGTCTCTTCCTGCAGCCGACGCACCTGCTCAAAGTGGTTCACGCGATGCTCAAACGTCTCGCCCACTCCAAACATCATCGTCGCCGTCGTCCGCATGCCCAGTTGGTGGGCCGTCCGGTGCACCAGCAGCCAGTCCTCGGTCCCGCACTTCAGCCGAGCAATCCTGTGCCGCACCTCATCGTCCAATATCTCCGCGCCGCCGCCCGGAATCGAATCCAGCCCTGCATCCCGCAGCCGCGCAATCGTGTCCCGCACCGTCAGGTCGCTGTACTCCGCAATCGCCAGAATCTCCGACGCCGAAAAACAATGCAGCCAAATCTGCGGATACCGCTGCTTGATCCCCTTCAGAAGCCGCTCGAACCACTCAATCTTCAAGTCCGGATGCAGCCCGCCCTGCATCAGCACGCCCGTACCGCCCATCTCCAGCGTCTCGGCAATCTTGGCGTAGATCGTCTCGAAGTCCAGAATGTACCCTTCGCTCGCCAGCTTGCCCTTCAGCGGACGGTAGAACGCGCAGAACGTGCAGTACTCCGTGCAGAAATTTGTGTAGTTAATGTTGCGGTCGATGATGTAGGTCACCACGCCCTCAGGATGCAGCTTCCGCCGCACCGCATTGGCCTCCATCCCCAAACCAATCAAATCGTCGGACTGGAAATAATCCAGAGCCTGCTCACGTGATATCGACATACTTAAATTCTAGAAGAAATCCAGCAACCCCGCCAAAACGGGCGAAATTCGGCTTCATACGGGAAGCAGCGCATGGCTGCGCGTCTCAGCCAATGCCTCAAACAGCCCCTCCAGCCGAGCCGCCGTCACATCCCCCATGGTCGCAATCTGCCCCCAGCCCCGCTCCTGCAGGTACGGCGACTCGTGCGCAATCTGGTAGCCCGCCTCCAGGCACATCTCCACAAACGCCGCGTCCGGCAGCGCGAACGTCGTAATGTTCGGCGCAGCCGTCTCTTCCCCTGCCAGCGGATCGATCCCCGCCTCCCGCAGCCCGCCGCGCACCCGCTCGCCCAGCGCCGCATACTCCCCCAGCCGGCGATCAACCGCCTCCGCCGATCCATAATGCAGCTCCAGTGCGCATTGCAGAGCCAGCAGCAACGGCGACGGAACCGTCGTCATCGGCCCCCGCATCGCGTGCATCCGCAGCAGGTCGAACGACGGACACAGCGCCCGGCCCCGCAGCCGCTCCCGGCACTCGCCGTTCAGGTATACAAACGCCAGCCCCGCATACGATCCCACTGACTTCCCCGAGACCCCGCTCGCCAGCAGCGCCCTGCCCGTCCTGTCCCGGATCGGCGCCGCGCCCAGGCTGCTCACGCAATCCAGCGCCACCGCGCTCCCCGCTTTATCGGCCAGCTCCAGCAGCCGCTCCACATCATTCAGCACCCCGGTGCTCGTCTCCAGATGCACCGCCCAAATCCACGCCGGCCTTCGCTCCAGCGCGCCCGCAACCGCCGCAAGCTGCCACGGCTCGCCCCAGCCAAACCGCATCTGCGCAAACTTCAGCCCCGCTCCTGCCGCCTGCTTCGCAATGCGCTCGCCAAACTCGCCGTTGCAAAGCACCAGGCCCTCCGCATCGCCAAACATCGCCTTCAGATTCGCCGCAATCGCATCATTCGCCAGCGTCCCCGCCCCCGGAAAAACCGTCGCCTCCATCCCCATCCCGTCCACCAGCCGATTCAGGCCCGCCCGCACCTCTTCATACCGGTCCACAAACGCCTCTGACCGGTGCGACACCGGCGCCAAGGCCCACGCCCGCGCAACCCGCGCATCGATGCACACCGGCCCCGGCATCAGGCTCATCGGCTCGCTTCCTCCGCCGCACCCCGCGCCGCCAGCCGACCGTTTCCAGTGCCGCGCATGCAGGTCCACCCGCCGCTGCGCCTGTACCTGCTCCTGTACCTGCTCCTGTACCTGTGCCTGCGCCTGTACCTGAGCCTGTGCCTGTCCGCCCACCGTCTTCACCATCGGAATAAAACTCGCCGCGCCATCCGGCACCGGCGGCCCCAGCGCGCGAAACCCCATCTTCCGGTACATCCGCTCCCGCTCCGTAATGCCTGAGATCAGCAGATGCGAAAAACCCTGCGACACCGCATACTCATGCACCTGCCACAGCAGCCCCGCCAGCACCGTGCCGTTCCGCTCTCGCGCATCGATCGCCAGCAGCCGCACTTCCAGCGGACAGGCCAGCCCCTTCAGCACCTCCGGCTCCGGCAGCCTCTTCGTTACCGAGAACTCCGGGCCGCCATGCACCGAAACCATCCCCACCACCGCCTCATCCGCGACGGCAATAAAATACTTGTTCTGCGGATGAAAACGGTCCACCAGCCGCCCCGAGGGGTGGGGACTGTGCTGCGCAATCTCTTCGGCAAACACTCGATGGTTCAACGCATGGATCTGCTCGAACTCTTCTGCGCATTCGGCTTGCTTAAACCGGACCTTGGGCACGCGAAACCTGCCGCTCTCAACAACAACGGAATGTTACAGCAATCCCCGCCGCCCAGCCACAACCTCTTCGTTTGCCGCGTGGGGGGCGCCTGTGTAATGAACACTCCACTCCTCCCGCATCAAGCTTGGTACGTCCGTGCAATTCCGGCCCACTTCTTCCTCATGGCCGCTCCCCTGCGCACGATAAAATAAGAAAAATTACCTCGAACACGTATCGTGCCGCCTTCGCCCTCATTCCCGTAGAGGAATGAGGCTCAGCCAGATCGCCCGCTCCGGGAACCAGGAAGCCGAGTCCTATGTCCTCGCACGTTACCCTCCGCCCTGCCTTGTTCGCCGCCCTCATCGCGCTGCTCGCTCTCGCCTGCGCCGCGCCTTCCCGTGCCGCCGATTCACCCACCCTCTTCGGCCACCAGGAAAAAAAACACCCCAAAAAAAAATATTCGATGCCGCCCACCGACGTCATCGTCTTCACCAACGGAGACCAGCTCACCGGCTACTTCCTCCGCGAAGTCGGCGGCAAAGTCACCTTCCACAGCGTCATCTTCGGCGACGTCACCGTCCCCTGGTCCGCAATCAAGTCTCTGCGCTCCAAAACCCAGATGGCCATCCTCGACAGAACCATCACTCCGAGACGCGGACAGGTCCCTCGCAATCTCCCCGTCGGCGCCATCTCCGTCTCTGACAGCCTGATCACCGTGCACCCCGCCAACAACGCCATGATCAAGCCCATCCCCGTCAACAGCGCCGAGTACATCGTCGATCGCACCACCCTCAACAAGCAGCTCTACGGACACCCCGGCTTCTTCTCCGCCTGGGACGGCGCCATCACCGCCGGCGCCACCATCGTCGATGCCACCCAGAAGCAATACACCTTCCATGGCGCCATCGCCTTCATCCGCACCGTCCCCACCATCTCCTGGCTCGACTCCATCAACCGCACCTCCATCGGATTCAGCGGCTCCTATGGCAAAATCATCCAGTCCGCCTATACCGCCGGCGGAGTCTACTACCCTTCCTCCTCCTCCAAAAGCGCCATCTATCACGCCGACGCCGAACGCGACGAATACTTCTCGCCACGCTTCTATGCCCTCGCCCAAACCTCCTTCGACCACAACTTCGGCCAGGGGCTCGACCTACAGCAGATCTACGGCAGCGGCATCGGAGCCACCGTCCTCAAACACCCCAGGCAGGTCCTCGACTTCAAGGCCACCATCCAGTACGAAAAACAGTCCTTCCTCGACGCCACCTCCAACTCCGATCAAAACCTCGTCGGTTCCACCTTCGCCAGCGTCTATGCCCTCAAGCTACCGCGCGGCGTCAGCCTCAGCCAGCAGGTCGCCTATATCCCCGGATGGAACAACCTCCGCGCCTACTCCGCCACTGAAAGCAACACCATCGGCATCCCCTTCTACAAAAGCCTCGGCTTCTCCGTCGGAACCATCGACAGCTACCTCAACAACCCCTCTCCCTCCGTCCCCCCAACCCAGCGCAACTCCTTCCAGTTCAACTTCGGAGCCACCTACCAGCTCAAGTCCCGCTACTGATCCGGCACGCTCTTTGCGCGGGTACGCGGGTGCCCCACTCTCGAAGAGATGTGGAAAGTATCTCGCCTACTCTCCCCCGCACTCCGCCGGGTGCCCCATCCTTCGCGCAGTTCCATCGCGCGAAGGGTGGGAAAGGCTGAATCTACCCTTACCAACCTCCCGCCTCGCGCCAGCGAGGCCCGGCAGAAGCCCCGGGCAATACCAGAAATCCCCACCCGGAAGGGCCACATAAAGTATCAGGGCACGGCTTTATGAGCCTGCCCTGAGTGAGCAACGCGAGTCGAAGGGTGCCGTAAAGACCCCGCGCCGCAGGCGCGCACCTTGCTGCCGCAGGCCGGAGTGGAGCCGACAGGCGCAACGACCCACCCGAATCAAAGCTCGTCCACGCAAAGCCTCCGCCCGCCCAGCCCTTGTCAAGGGGTAAATCGTATAACTCCCACCCCATCAACCACTTACAAATGCATTTTATTTATCCGAATTTGCTATCCTTAATATAAGAGAGATTTTCCCCAACTGACACACCTGAAAGGCACAGCCACCGCGCTGTGCCTTTCCCTTTTTCCGAAGAACCATGACCCAATCCCAGCCCGCGACCAACGGAAGCGGCCACACATGTCCCGATCCACACCGGCGCCGTAGGCGCGTCTGCCTGGACGGCCAGTCCCGTTTTCCGAAGACAGTTCACCCGTAAGTCGTTTCATTGCAGAAACATACCAATAACCCATTGCGCAGCAGAGACTTATCGCCGAAGCGCCCGTAACCAACCCCGAATCAAGAACTTGGTTTTTCGCAAATCACCCGGCAACAGACCACCGGCCGCCCCTTAACCGACCGCCCTTTAACCGAACTGAGGTGCCAAATGCCTTTCCCGCTCTGCCGACACA
>DATKRT010000033.1:0-35633 GCA_035532055.1 Acidobacteriaceae bacterium
TTGTTGTTCGGGTTATGCTTCGACAACACCTTCGTGATCGCCGCCGTCAACGTCGTCTTCCCGTGATCAATGTGCCCTATCGTCCCCACGTTCACGTGCGGCTTCGACCGGTCAAACTTCTCCTTCGCCATCGCTTAGTTCCTCTCTCGTTCCTTCAAATCGTTCTTGACTACCGGAGCCCGAAGGCCCCGCAACTTCTGAAATTTCCAAAACTCAAAAGCAGGATTTCCGCTTGTCCTTACTTGCCCTGGTTCCGGCTGATGATTTCTTCTGAAATCATTCGCGGAGCCTCTTCATAGCGCGCAAACTGCATGGAGTACGAAGCCCGTCCCTGCGTGGAGGAACGGATTTCGTTCACGTATCCGAACATCTCCTTGAGCGGAACCATGGCCTTGATGACCTGTGAACCCGCCGCGTGCTCCATGCCTTCAATCCGGCCGCGCCGCGAGTTGATGTCGCCGATGATCGTTCCCATGTACTCTTCCGGGACCGTGACTTCGACCGCCATGACCGGCTCCAGCAGCACCGGGGACGCCTTGCGCGCCGCTTCCTTGAAGGCCATCGACCCGGCAATCTTGAAGGCCATTTCGTTTGAGTCCACATCGTGGTAGCTGCCGTCATACAGAGTGGCCTTGAAGTCCACCATCTCGTATCCCGCCAGCACGCCATTGTGCAGCGCTTCCTTGATTCCCTGCTCGGTCGGCTTGATGTATTCCTTGGGAACCACGCCGCCCCTGATCGCATCGACGAACTCAAAGCCCTTGCCCGGCTCGTTCGGCTCCAACCGGATCTTCACGTGGCCGTAGTTGCCCGAACCGCCCGTCTGGCGAATGTACTTGCCTTCCGCCTCGGCGGTCTTGCGAATGGTTTCGCGGAAAGCAACGCGGGGCTCGCCCACATTGGCCTCGACCTTGTGCTCGCGCTTCATGCGGTCGACAAGTATTTCGAGGTGCAGCTCGCCCATGCCGCTGATGATCGTCTGCCCCGACTCCTCATCCGTACGAACCTTGAAGGTAGGATCCTCGTCGGCCAGTCGCGCCAGCGCCATGCCCATCTTCTCCTGATCGCCCTTGGTCTTCGGCTCCACTGCAACCGAAATCACCGGCTCAGGAAAATCAATCGCGCTCAGCGCGACGGGATGCTGTGGCGCGCACAGGGTATCGCCGGTTTTCAATTCCTTGAGGCCCACGCACGCGCAGATGTCTCCGGCATAGATCTCGGTGATGTCCTCGCGCTTGTTGGCGTGCATCTTGACCAGCCTGCCCACGCGCTCCGTCTTGCCGGTGCGGGGATTGAGCACCGTGTCGCCAGTCTTCAGAACGCCCGAGTACACGCGGATAAAACCAAGCTTGCCGTACTGGTCATTGATCAGCTTGAAGCCCAGGGCCGAAAACGGCTCCTCATCCTTTGCTTCGCGGACCAATACGACCGACGGATCGTAAGGATCAATGCCCTCGACCGGCGGAACATCCAGCGGGCTGGGAAGATAATCAACCACCGCGTCAAGCAGCGTTTGAATTCCCTTGTTCTTGAAGGCCGAGCCGCACAGCACCGGGAAGACATGCATGCCGATAGTGGCTCCGCGCAACGCCTTCTTTAATTCCTCAGCCGTGGGCGTCTCGCCCTCGAGGAACTTGTGCAGCATGTCGTCATCGTGCTCGGCGACGGTCTCGATGAGCTGCACGCGGAAGGCCTCAGCCTTCTTCAGCAGGTCGGCGGGAACCGGCTCGATGTCGTACTTCGCGCCCATGGTCTCATCATGCCAGACAATGGCACGCATCTCGACCAGGTCGATGACGCCCTTGAAGTTGGCTTCCGCGCCGATGGGAATCTGAATGGCCACCGGACGCGCGCCGAGGCGCTTGCGAATGGTCTCGATCACATGCTCAAAGTCCGCACCGGCCTTGTCCATCTTGTTGACGAAGCAGATGCGGGGAACCTTGTATTTATCGCCCTGACGCCACACGGTCTCAGTCTGCGGCTGCACGCCGGAGACGGAATCGAAGAGCGCGACGGCGCTATCGAGGACGCGCAGCGAGCGCTCCACCTCAGCGGTGAAGTCAACGTGGCCGGGGGTATCGATAATGTTGATGCGGGTATTGTTCCAGGTGCAGGTGGTGGCAGCCGAGGTGATGGTGATGCCGCGCTCCTGCTCCTGCTCCATGTAGTCCATGGTCGCCGTACCTTCATGCACTTCGCCAATGCGGTGCGTGATGCCGGTGTAAAACAGAATGCGCTCGGTCGCCGTCGTCTTTCCGGCGTCGATGTGCGCCATGATTCCGATATTCCGGCAGCGATTTAATGGTACTTGGCGAGCCACTTGTAGTCCCTCAATCCTTCGCGCGCCGAAGCCCGCGGTTAAA
Source organism: Acidobacteriaceae bacterium (assembly GCA_035532055.1). Taxonomy (GTDB): domain Bacteria; phylum Acidobacteriota; class Terriglobia; order Terriglobales; family Acidobacteriaceae; genus Silvibacterium. The sequence goes on from DATKRT010000033.1 coordinate 2,364, forward strand.
CCTGAACTTTGCAATCAGCCTTCAGCTTTTCAGCTGACTTCCGGCTGAAATGCGCTACCAGCGATAGTGAGCGAACGCCTTGTTCGCTTCGGCCATGCGGTGAATGTCTTCCTTTTTCTTCATCGCCGCGCCGCGCCCGTTGGCCGCATCCAGCAGCTCGGCCGAGAGCTTGTCAATCATGCCCTTTTCGCCGCGCGCACGGCCATAATTGACCAGCCAGCGGATAGCGAGCGAGGTGCGCCGCTCCGGGTTCACTTCAATGGGAACCTGGTAGTTTGCTCCGCCCACGCGTCGCGTCTTGACCTCGAGTAGCGGCTTGCAGTTCTCGACCGCCTTTTTGAAAAGCGTCAACGCATCGCTGCCGCCCTTCTCTTCAAGGTTCGTCATGGCGGTGTAGAAGATGCCCTGCGCCGTAGACTTCTTGCCGCCCCACATCATGGAGTTCACAAACTTGGTGACCAGCGTCGAGTTATACACGGGGTCAGGAGCGACCTCACGTTTGGCGATATGACCTTTTCTCGGCATAAGTGTTCCTTATTTCCTGCTACTAACAAACTTTGTTGACCCCGCGACTCCGCCCTCGCCATGCGAAAGCCTTGCCTAGGACAGCCGCACCGGACTCAAAGCCCGGCAACCACGGCTACTTCTTGGCGACCTTGGCGCGCTTGGCGCCGTACTTCGACCGGCTCTGGGTCCGCTTGACCACACCAGCGGAGTCCAGCGTTCCGCGCACAATGTGATAACGCACGCCCGGCAGGTCCTTTACGCGGCCTCCGCGAATGAGCACAATCGAATGCTCCTGAAGGTTGTGGCCCTCACCTGGAATGTACGACGTGACCTCAATGCCGTTTGTAAGGCGAACACGCGCGACCTTGCGGAGCGCCGAGTTCGGCTTCTTCGGGGTCTGCGTATATACGCGAGTGCAAACTCCGCGCCGCTGCGGTGAGCCTTGCAATGCGGGAGAGGCCGTCTTGTACCGCGGCGCTGTCCGACCCTTCCTTACTAGCTGACTAAATGTAGGCAAAGCTAACTCCTTACCAAACCAAACCGTTTCAATTTTTCAGCGCGACCGGGAATCCCTTCGCACACCTGCCGGGGCGCACGGCGCGCCTCAGGTGCGAAGTCACAGGATTCCTGCTCCGCGTCTGCCTTACTCAATTCCCAGACGAGAACCGCGACGGTGGCCGCGCGCAATTTGAAAGCCGTCTTAAACGACAGGCTTATTCAAAATGGCCAACTCCGTTTCGCTGGTTCCGGCCCGCATAGCTCGCCAAGGTAGCGAGTGTCGCGGACTCCGATGCGACCCGTCCCTGCCATCCTTCAGCAGGGATTTCACAGACTCTTTAAGCTGGGCGGAACTGCCGCCTGCCATTCTGTGATTTTCCGTTCCCGTACTCATGGCAGGCATCGTTACATAAACACTAAACAGCCCGAGTCGGCGAACCCTTTAAGATTAGCAATTCGGCAACCCGCCGTCAACGGGGAGGCCGGCCTAACAGGAAAAAATCTGCTGGAAAAATTTGCGGACCGGATCAGGGATCCGTGCGAACCAAGGGTTAGGATATGCCCTCGAAGCCTGCTTTGGGCGCTCCTGCTTCCCGTATACTCCAGATCACCATGAAAACCAGCTGCCTGTTGCTTGCGTCCGCCTGCGCCTCACTTCTTGTCGCTCCCATATTTGGACAATCTCCCGCGAACCTCGCAACCAGTCCGGTAAACAGCAACCCGAAGATTCCCGCGATTATTCACTCGCTGGAGCAGGTAAAGTACATCGCCGAAACGCGGCTCTCGCCGGACGGAAAACACATTGCCTGGACAGTGGACAGAGAGGGCATCCTCGTGGCCCCCTTGCGCGATCCGGCCCGGACTGAACATATTACGGCTTGCGGGAGCGGCATGACCGGGAACGAAGGCGGCATTGCCTGGTCCCCCGACTCAAAGACGCTGGCGTTCTTCTCCAACTGCACAACGAATCATAAGACCGGGATCTTTACCGATGACGTAAGCGCGGAGGCTTCGCCGGTCCTGCTGACCGAATTGGACGGCTACGCAAAGAGCCTGACCTATTCGCCAAACGGCAAGTATCTGACCTTTCTTTACGTGAAGGGCGCAACGCGGCCTTCGGGAGCGCTGGCAGCTATGAAGCCCCCAGCGGGGGTAATCGGCGTGGAAGGCATTGAGGTTCAGCGGGTGGCGACGGTGGACGCGAAGAGCGGGGCGCTTTGGCAGGCGACTCCGGCGAACCTGCACGTCTACGAATTTGACTGGTCGCCGGACGCGAAGAAACTGGCTTTTATCGCGGGCGTGCCTCCGGGCGAGGACAACTGGTGGACCGCGAAGCTGTATACACTGCAAGCCTCTTGCATACCCCCTGCAGTGTGCCGCGTGTATCCCCAACCGAAGGTGTTGCTTGACCCGAACACCACGACAGGCCCGCTGCACGGCTTGCAGATTGCGGTGCCACGGTGGTCTCCGGATGGGAAAGAGATTGCGCTTATCGGCGGCCTGATGTCGGACCAGGGAGTGACGGGCGGCGACATTTATGTGATGCCGTCTACAGGAGAAGCGGCGAAGGACCTTACGCCGGATCTGACGACTACGCCAACGTGGATTCACTGGAAGAGCAACAAGGAAATTCAATTCACTGAGATTGCTTCGGGAGCAACCCGCCTGAACCACCTCAAACTGCCCGATGGAACAAGCAACGACGAAGGCACCATTGACTTCACTCTTCCGGAGAGCGTAGGCGCCGGTGGCTTAATGATGAACCTGTCGTTTGCAAACAACGGCACGGCCGCAATGATCCGAAGCTCGTTTAATCTTCCGCCGGAAGTATGGACATGGAGCCCGAAACCCTATGCGGGAAGTGACAACTTTACTCAGATCACCCGACTGAATCGCGAACTGAAACCGGCGTGGGGAGAGGCTCAATCACTGGGATGGACGAATCAGGGTTACCGGATAGATGGGTGGCTCCTATACCCCGCCAACTACGATCCGCACAAGAAATATCCGCTGATCGTGTATGTGCATGGCGGGCCGGCATACGCGAACCTTCCGCGATGGCCGTACCCAGGCTATGGGCCGGCGCCGTTCTCGGCGCTGGGATATTTTGTCCTGATGCCGAATCCACGGGGCAGCTACGGCGAGGGCGAGCGGTTTACGCAGGCCAATCGCAAGGACTTCGGCTACGGCGATCTGCGCGACATTCTGGCGGGCGTGGACACGGTCATCAAAATGGCGCCGGTGGACCCGAACCGGGTGGGCATTACGGGATGGAGCTATGGCGGCTTTATGACGATGTTCTCGATCACACAGACGCACCGCTTTAAGGCGGCGGTTGCGGGGGCGGGTATCTCAGACTGGAAAAGCTACTACGGCGAGAACTCGATTGATAAGTGGATGATTCCCTACTTCGGGGCGTCGGTGTACAACGATCCGGCGGCCTACGCGAAAAGCTCGGCAATCAACTACATCAAGAACGTAAAAACGCCGACGCTGATTGTGGTGGGCGCTCGGGACGGTGAGTGTCCAGCACCGCAATCATTTGAGTTCTGGCATGCGCTGCAGTACGAGCACGTGCCGTCGGAACTGGTGGTATATCCGGATGAGGGACACGGATTCTCGAAACCGGCAGATCGCATCAACGTGCTGGAGCGGGCCCTGGGATGGTTCGAAGAGTATATGCCGTAAAGGCCCACGATCGGACGTGCAGCTATAGCAGCCAGCAGGCCAGCGCATAAATAAACTGCGCTGACCTGCTGGCTGTTTCGTGTCTGATCACCCGCCGCTTTCCCGGAAGCTGCGATCAGCCTTTCTTGGCCATGGGAGCAATGGCCAGTTGGAACCGTGTTCCACGGTGCAGTTTGATGTTGCGGTTTTTACTGGTAAACACACCGGATACAGGGCTTTGCACCGCACTCTGCATGGCGATGTGGCTGAGAGTCCCAGGCTCCTGGTCTACCTTCTGGTCATTGGGGATGATATGCGATTGTTCCCACGTATACGAGCCGCCCGCATTGCCATCGGAGCCCCAACTTGCACTGGGGTATGCGGCAAGCAAGGTTGCCTTGACAGGTACAGTGTGCCCGTTGTGCAAGCGTGCTTGATTGAAGACGATACTGAGCTTTGACGGCCCTTTATCTCTGGACATGCTTACATGCTCGACCTTGCCAATCAGCACGCTGCCTTTGGGTATATCCACTGAACCCGCTGCTTTTACATTACTGGTGAGCCTTGCGGTTATGCGCGCACCTTGACTGAGTTTTTTGGTGTTCAGGCTGGTGGTTAATTGGGCATTTGCGCTAACTAGCTGCTGATGATCCGCGGAACTGCCGGTGGCTGCAAGAGCCGGCAGAGCAAGAAGAGGAAGCATAGCAACAGCCAGCACTGCCTTCGACGAAACTGACAACCGAAGAGCAAACATTTTCATTGGTTTCACTCCAAAATCGCGGGTCCTGCGATATCCCCTCCCGGAGGAGCGGTCAGGCCCGAGGTGTTACTTGCGTCAAACGAACGAAGACGGCAGGGACAAGCGGGGCGCAGGCGCGAAAGAACGCGGGATGGCCCGATTAGCCGCCGTTTAAAGACGTGCCACTATCCAATTGGACGGATTGAGCCCTGACTGGTTGGCGGCCCTCGGGGAATATCCCTTAGCCCCGGCAAAACACGCGCGGAATCCCTGAGCCCGACTAGGGGCTGCATGACCATGCCCGAACGCCTTGCATTTTGTTACACTCGGTTGCATGCAGCGGTTTTTCGCCCTTCTTGCTTTACTTGTCCTTTCCTTCCCAGTAGGACTCTCGATGACGGGTTGCCTCACTCCGGTGGGCCACTATTGCAATGGCCTCGGATACGGCCCGAAAGTCAGCGACGTCGCATCGATTACCCTTCAGCCGGAGGCAACAGGCTTTTCCCTCGCCTGGGGCCAGACTGCACAACTCGGCACGCCGATCGCCTATACGTGCAAGGGCCAAACCGCCAGCGTTCCAAGATACAACTACGGCAGCAGCAATCTGCTGCTGGCCGACGTATCTCCCTCTGGCGAGATTTGCGGCGGCACGTGGAATCGTAACAGTCCAGGCGGCATTGCCAACTACACGATCTGCACTCCACCTGCCAGCTCCAGCACAGATGCCTGTACATCAACCAACTGCGGCGTGGTGCAAATGACCGTGGCAGCGGGTGGCGTTTCCAGTAACCCTGTACCCATTTATGTGCATCCGCCCATAACTTCGATATCGCTAACGGCGGCAGCACAAAACGCGTGCTACTCGCAAAACACGCAGGGACCGGTCTTGAGCCCGTTCCCCCCACCCGGAGGCGGCTCGCCAACAGTTGAGGTGCTGGGACCCAATGGATACCATATCCCCGCGGCGGATGTAGGAACGATCACCTACACAGCCACAACTTCGAGCGTGGTGAACATCAACAACACCAGCGTGACGGGCACGGGCGTGAACGGCGCGACTACGGCAAACATGCCCGGCGCAACAATTATTAATGCGAGCGTGTCTCAAACAAGCTCCGGATCGGCAGCAGGATACTTCTACACCTGCCCGCCCATGTCCATTGCCCTTTCGCTCAATGGAGACAGCACGGGACCGATCTCCATCAAGAAGGGCACGCCGCTTAATATCGGCGCCGTAATTAAGGACACGAAGGGCGCGACGTTAAACGGACTGACGCTCGACTACACTGCGACGCAGCCACAGGAATTCAGCGTTACTTCGCTAGGGCAGGTAAGCGCGCTCTGGCCTGGATACGCATCCATTAACGCGATCTGCCAATCGACGTCGTGCAATCCGGCTCCCATCGGCCAGATCGGCATATTCGGAACCGGCGAGCCGGTTGTGAGCAACACCCTCAAAGTCACCTCCCCTGGCATCAACAGCAATGTCCTTTGGATGGCCTCGACGCAGTCGCAGTTCTTCTCTTCAATTGACCTGACCACCGGCACACCAAGCTCGCCGGTGCGCCTGCCATATCCACCGAATTCGATGGTGATGAACCAGACAGGCACCACGCTTTACTTCGGCAGCTATCGCGAACTGATGGCCTACAACACCGTGAACAACCAGCTTGCGAAGGAAGACCCTTCTGTGCCCGGCGTCGTGCTGGCGGTCTCGCCTGACGGCGCAAATCTGGTTATTAATGACCAGCTTCGCCATGTAATTTACCTGTATTCGGGGGCCGGCGGCATTACAAGCAGCATTGGCGGTCTGGCGACACGGGCTGCATTCTCGCCGGACAGCAAGAATGCATATGTGGTGGGTCCGGATGCCCTCTATGTCTACAACGAAGCAACTGGATGGAGCACCTATACGGCCGGGACAACTCCTGCGGGTCCGACGCAGCCAAACCCCTCAACCTGCAACCTGAGCAACAACACGCCAGGGTCGGGAACCTTCGATCCGTTCTGCGGCGCAGACCTGGCGATTACGGTGCCGAGCATCGGGCCGTTTGTTTCCGGATCACCGACGACGGCATGGGGATTCTGCCCGAACACAACCAGCGCCTCCGAACCTGTGTACTACCCTCAGGCGGCGAGCGTGGGCGTTCAGACTGATCAACTGGCAGCGACGGATGACGGTCTGCATATTCTGGGTGCCGACGCCAAGGACAACAACCTTACTGACATCAGCGTCAACATTCCGACCGGGGCTTGCCCTACTACCAATACGGGCATCGCGCTGAATCCCACCTTTAACCAGATTCCGCTCGGTGTGACTGCGTCGGAGATCGATCAGGTGGTTGTGGACCCGAACTCACAGCTTGCATTTGTAACCTACACCTCACCAACGGCGGCGGGCGTACTGCCGTACTATGTACCCTCGGCTACGGCAGGATCACCGGGAACAATGTCGAACATTCAACTGTCGGGCTCAGCAAAATCTCCGGTGGCAGGAATATTCTCTCCGAACGACACGATCTTCTTCATCGGCACTTCGGGAGACAATCTGGTTCACTTGATTGACGCAAGCACGCTGCAGGACACCAAGGTCATCAATCCCGGCCTGGTGGATGCGAACGGAAATCCTGTACCAGTACAGATGATGGCCGTGAAGCCGCGCTCAACGCTGTAGTAGCCGGGACATCCCACAGAAAAGGCCTGCCTTCACGGCAGGCCTTTTCTGTTTTTGCGGGTGACGGGCGAGCATCCTGACGGTGTCAGGACACTTGAGCCGCTACTCCGCAGTGACGGGGTCGATCATGGTGAGGACCTCGGAAACACGGTTCGCAGGAAAGCCCCCCTGTGTAGCGTGCTCGCGAACGAGATCCTCGTCCGGCGCAATGTAAATGCAGTAGATCTTGTCCTGCGTAACGTAGCTGTGGATCCATTGAATGGAGGGCCCGAGGTTGCTCAAAACGCCGCAAGATTTTTGCGAGACAGCCTTTAATTGATCCGGGGTGAGGCCGCCCGCGCCCGGTAGGTCGCGCTCAATAACGTACTTTGGCATCGCATCTCTCCTTAGCCTTCGAAGTGCAGAGGCGGAGCGAAGAGAAGTGCCTCGTGCCAGGCTTTCGCCGAATGCGTAATTGTTACCCCAAACAACAGTTCTATGCCAGCCTGTTTTACGCAAAAGCTGGCGTGGTTACGGCTTAGTTGGTGCGATGGGGAGGATAAAATGCGAGCCGGAATAAATCTTTTGTGTGGCCTTGATGTAGTCCGAAGGCTTTGCAGTCATGATATTCGGCACAAAAGTCTGCGGATTGCGGTCGTAGAGGGGAAACCACGTACTCTGCACCTGCACCATGATGCGATGCCCCTTGAGGAAAACATGATCTGCGGCGTGCAGGCTGTATTTATACTCCTCGACCTTGTTCGCCGTGATTGCGTGGGGATGCTCGAAGCTGCTGCGGTAGCGCCCACGGAAAATCTCTTCGGCAATCATCAGCTGATAGTTGTCCATCTGCTTCTCTTGCGCGTCCGGCGGATAGACATCAATAAGCTTTACCACCCAGTCGCTGTCGGTTCCGGAGGTTGATGCGAAGAGATCGGCGATAACATTTCCGGTAACGGTGACGTCGTGGGTAAGCACGGTCGTCTCCCAAACAGCGACGTCGCCGCGATGATCGTAAGGGCGCTGGTCCTGCGCCAGCCAGGTATACCAGCGCGATCCGGTGGGAGCGTAGGTGGCCTCAATCGGGCGCTTACGGTAGTTCACCGGATCAGCCGGGTTGGAGATGTACTGCGTAAAGGCGCGGGCATCCGCCGGCTTAGCGAAGGTGAGCGTATGGTTGGGCGCAAGATAAAGATCGCGGTCAACGGAGCGATGGGGAGGCCATGCGTTGTAGCGCATCCAGTGGTCGGTACCGGATTGGAAGCTGGCCACATCCTTGAGATGAAAGCCGGGCTGGTCCTTGAGATAGTAGGCAAAAAACGGAGCCTGAATATTCCCGCGAAACCAGTCGCCGGTGGCAGAACCGAAATCGACCACGCCAAGATGACGCGTGGTACGGACCCACTCGCCGTGGTTCCACGGCCCGAGCACCAGGAAGACCTCGTGCTTTGCGTCATGTGGTTTGAGGACGGCGTACTGCTCCTGCGGACCCCACATGTCCTCTTGATCCCAGTAGCCGCCGACCTCGAGTGTAGGAACACTCACCCGCGTGAGATGCGGCTGGACGGCGCGCACCCGCCAGAACTGATCGTAGGCGGGATTGTGTAGAAATGCCTTCCACGTAGGTAGCTTCGTGAGACCGCCTTCTTCTCCGGCCTTGGCCGCGGATCCGGCGTTGAGAAAGTAGGTGTAAGCATCCTCGTCGAGCTTGCCGAAGGCGTTCTTTTTGCTGGATTCCATGCCGAGAACGTAGTCGTAGCCGTAGGTTTCGCGGAAGGCTCCGTTATGGAAGAAGTCGTCGCCGAGCCAGACATCGGTCATGGGCGCCTGCGGCGAAATTGCCTTGACCGCAGGGTTGGGATCGATCCCGGCCTCGGACGCAAGAAAGCCGGGGTAGGAGATGCCGATAACGCCCACGCGGCCATTATTATCGGGCACATGCTGGACGAGCCAGGCGACGGTGTCCCAGGTGTCGGTGCTCTCATCAATCCATTTGGGGTTGCTGGAGCGCGGATCGTGGTGCGGAGCAACGGGGCGCATCATGACGAACTTGCCCTGCGATCCGTAGCGGCCGCGGATGTCCTCGAAGACAAAAATGTATCCGGCTGGCGCCATGATGTTGAAGCGCTCATTGATGGAGTCGGAGTCCGCCCAGTCGGAGCCGTAGGGCGAGCGCTCAAGGATGAAAGGGAGCGGGCCAGCTTGGTCAACAGGACGCAGAATGACAGCGTGCAGCTTGACTCCGTCGCGCATGGGAATCATGACTTCTTCGCGCTTGTAGGGGCGGAAGTGATTGTGCACGGGAGTGCCGCTGATCTTTGTTGCAACCTCCACAGTAATGCCTGGAGTGTGGCCATGCTGCTCGCGGGTAAAGCCAGTGACGGCGCCTGCGTCGCTAAGGGTGAAGATGTAGCGCGACTCGCCATCAGGCGTAATGAAGGCATTGTCGCCATCCGGAGCAAGAGGCGTGGCGGCCATACGGGCCCACTCGACGGTGAGATGGTTGCCCGCGGGAAAGACCGAGAGCACGATCTCCGGCTCGTCATTCAGGCGGTACTGCCCGGCATAGCGATCAAGGTTGTGGGTGGTGGCTCCGAGCACCGGGACTACCGGAGAAACTACAAGAAAAAGAACGAGCCAAGCCGCACGCACCATCCGCCACACCCCCTTAATCCAACTGATAAGTGTAGCGGAGTTGAGCGTCGTGCCTATGCTGGGCCAGCGTAAAGCCCAAACTCTGAAAGAGCGATGGGCACGGGCGATTCCACAATGCGCAGGCGGACCCACTGCGTGGTCACCGGCTTGTCGAGCCGTATGAGGCGGCTGATGCCGACGCTGGCATCCGTGGCAATCTGGGTCCAGGTGCCGTTCACACGAGCCTCGATGGCAAAGTCCTCAATGCGCTGGCCGAGTTCGGTGTACTCGCGCAGACGGATGACGTCGAATGTAACCGGAGACGGAAATTCCAGCTTGAGGTCGGGCGTGGTGGCGGTATTGTCCGTGGCCCAGTAGCTGTACGGACTCCCATTCAAGAGATTTGCGGGCGCATAGCGGCGCTCGTTACCTCGGACATTGGAACCGCTCAGTCGCGCATGCCGGGCGAGATTGTCCGAGAAAGTAGACTCGACAAGCTCATGGAAGCCCTTGAGCGAAGCGACGTCCTCGGGCGAGAGCTGGCCTTTTGTGTTGGGCGGCACGTTGAGCAGCAGGCTTGCACCGCGTCCGACGGACTGGTAGTAGAGGTCGAGGATCTCCTTCGGGCTCTTGACCTTCGAGTTTTGCGATGCGTGCCAGAACCAGCCGGGACGGATGGAGACATCGCACTCGGCGGGCATCCAGTGCGTGCCGTGCAGCGTGCCGGTCATCAACTGATGGGTGTTGCCGCCGTCAACGGAATTGTCCGGCGAGAAGGTGGCCCAGCATGGGTTGCCCGCAATGCCCTTCTCGTCACCCACCCAGCGGATGTCCGCGTCCGTGTCTCCGCCGTGGATAACTGCCTCCGGCTGCAGGCGGCGCACAATGGCGTAGGTACGGGGCCACTCGTAGTAGATGTGCGCATCGATGTGGCGCCTTTCACGCGCGCCGCCGTAGTAGCCGGTTCCGCCGTTGGCGCCGTCGAACCAGACCTCGAAGACCGGACCATAGTTGGAAAGCAGCTCGGTGATCTGCTCGCGATAAATGGGCAGATACGCAGGCGTGGCGTAAGCCGCATTATTGCGGTCCCAGGGAGAGACGTATATGCCGAACTTAAGACCGTGACGACGCGCGGCTTCGGAGATATCGCGAACAATATCTCCCTTGCCGTTGCGCCATGAGCTGTAAGCAATGGAGTGCTTCGTTGTCTTCGTCGGCCATAGACAAAAGCCGTCATGATGCTTGCAGGTGAGGATCACGCCCTGCATGCCGCCGGCCTTCATTGAAGTCACGATCTGGTCGGGATCAAAATCGGTGGGGTGGAAGATGTCTGGATTCTCGTCGCCCGCTCCCCACTCTTTGTCCGTGAAAGTGTTCACCCCAAAGTGGAGAAAACCGTAGGTCTCCATGCGCTGCCACCGCTGCTGCCGCGCGTTGGGCAACGCTCCATAGGGTGGAGGCGCCGGGATTTCGTTTGCGTGAAGATACGTTGCGCCGAGCGCCAGCGCAGAACCAGCCAGAAAATTTCGCCGTGAAGTAATCATGAAGAATGCCTGTGCAAACAGGCTACCTCATGATTGTGGAGTTTGGGCTATTGCGCGACGAGTGCGGGTGATTCTTGAGCACCCATCCGGCGACAACAAGTACGGGCGCGGGCCCCGGATTGACGCCATCCAGATCGTCGAGCGTGGTAATGATGATGCGTTGGTCGGGCTGCGCGGCATGCGAGATGGCTGCGCAAGGCAGATCGCCGGGAAGCCCCTGCGCGCGCCACTCGGCAGCAAGCGCTGAAAAGTCTTTGCCGGGCATATACACGACCCGCGTGGGCTCAGGGATGGCCGGCGGGCCTCCAGTGGCGTGATGACCGCTGGAGATTTGCACGATGGAAGAGGCGCGGCGGTCCGTAAGCGAGAGGCCGAGCGCAGCAGCAGCGGCGAAAGCAGATGTGATTCCGGGAACAACTTCGAACTCGACGGCGGCCTCGCGGAGCGCGTCGATCTCCTCCGCGGCGCGGCCAAAGACAAGCGGGTCTCCGCTTTTTAGGCGCACGACCGAGCGGCCCGAGCGGGCGTTGCTGATCATAAGTGCGTTGATTTCGGCCTGGGTGATCTTCTTTGCGCCGCAGCGCTTGCCCACGTTCTGCGCCAGAGCTTCCGCACTTGCCAACCACAACACCTTCCCGGGGACCAGGTCGTCGGTCAGCACGACATCTGCCGTGGCGAGCAGACGTGCGGCGCGCGTAGTGAGCAGGTCGGGGTCGCCCGGACCGGCTCCGACCAGATAGACACGGCCTTTGACGGCGCGTCCGAAGGCCTCGCTGCGGGCCTCGCAGGCCGCAGAGCCGCATACCTCGCGCTGCGCAAGTCGGTGTAACAGCAGCTTGCGATCTTCGCCGGGTGGGACGTTGGCGAGGACTTCGCGGCGTAGGCGTCCTGTCTCTGCGAGCCATGCGCCAAAGTCCTCGGGCAACTGCGCGTCGATTTCTTTTCTGAGACGCTGCGCGAGTGCGGGACTTTCCCCGGCGGTCGAGATGGCAATTTGCAGGTCGCCGCGCGTCACGATGGAGCCGAAATAAAAATCGCAGTGGGGCGGATCATCAACCGAGTTGCAAAGTATGTTGCGCTCGACCGCGGATTCATAGACAGCGGCGTTGACGGCCGGGTCGTCGGTTGCGGCGATGACCATGAAGGTATTGTCCAGATCATGCGGCGACCACTCGCGCTGCACGACCTGCAACTGGCCGGCATCAGCCAGCTCCTGTATTTCCGTGCGCACGCTTGGAGCCACAACGCGCAAGTTCGCTTCCGCAGCGAGCAGCGGGCCGATTTTCTCCAGCGCGACGGCGCCCGCGCCCACCAGAAGGCAGGGGCGTCGGGCCAGCTTGATAAATGCAGGAAAGAGACTCATACGCTCGCCGCCGTCATGGAATTGGTGTAGGCCCCTAGACTAAAGCCGGAACCTGTTTCTCTTCCAGCAGCGCGCGGAGATCGGAGACCTCGCGCCGCGCAAACCAGGAGCGCAGGTTCTCGCCTTCGTCACGGCCGGCAAGGTATCCGCGCAGCAGCCGCTCGATGGCCGCGGGAACCTCGCTTGCCGGAGCGCGGTAGCCGGTGAGTCGGGCGAAGCCAGCGTGCTCACCCAGCGCACCGCCCAGTGAGAAGTTGAAAGCATCGACCATCTCACCGTTGTACTTTGCCTTTTTGCCTTCGAGGCCGATGTCGGCGATCCAGGCATGTCCGCAGTTGTTGGGGCAGCCGGTAACGTGCAACCTGATCTGCTGGTCGAAGCCGGGAAGGCGCTCCTCCAGCTCCTCAATCAGCCACCGGGCAAAACCCTTCGTCTCGCTGATGGCCAGCTTGCAGAACTCGGTTCCGGTACACGCGATGGTGCCGCGCCAGAATTCGGTTCCTTCCACGCGTAGCCCGATCTCGTGTAACTCGTCGACCAGCTCGCGGACATCTTCTGTACGAATGTTCACAAAAATAAGGTTCTGCATCACGGTGGCGCGCAGCTCGCCGCCGTTCACGCCGTAGCGGTCGGCCAGCTCGGCGGCAGCAGCAAGCTGATCTCCAGTGATGCGCCCGCGCAGCACAGAAGCGCCAATATAACTGAGCCCGGGCTGCTTTTGCGCGTGGACTCCGGCGTGGTCGCGGAGTCCGTCGGGCGGCAATTGCTCGGCAGGCGCGGGCTCAAAGCTGTATCCAAGGCGCGTTTCCACTTCCCCCAGAAAGCTCTCTGCTGTCCAGCCTTCGCGCAGGAAAAGGTATTTCATACGCGCGCGGTCGCGGTTCTCGCGCAGCCCCTGCTGATCGCGGAAGATTTCAGCGATGACCCGCGCAGCGTCCAGCGTCTGCTCGGGGCGGATAAAGGCGTCAAGTTTCACAGCAAGGTGCGGCTCCTTGGAGAGACCGCCACCGACACGCAAAGCATACCCAACTTCATCGCCGCGACGGACTGCGGTGAAGGCCACGTCGTTGATCTCCGGGTAGCAGCACCAGCTGGAGCAGCCGGTCGCGCAAATCTTGAACTTGCGCGGCAGGTTGACGAACTCGTTGTTGCCGATGAGCGTGCGGGCAATTTCGTGCGCGATGGGCGATGCGTCGGTAATTTCCTCGGCGTCGATGCCGGCCAGCGGGCAGCCGGTGACATTACGGACGACATCGCCGCAAGCACCACGCGGCGAGAGGCCGATGGCGTCGAGCGCTGCGACAATTTCCGGGAGCGACTCAATGGTGAGCCAGTGGAGCTGGATGTTCTGCCGCGTTGTAATGTCGGCGAGATTCCGCCCGTGTCTCTTTGCGATATCGGCGATGACGCGCAGCTGTGCCGAGGTAAGGAAGCCGTTCGGCATGCCGATGCGCATCATGAAGTACTCAGACGTGAGGCCCTCGCCACCCTTGCCACCGACAGCGCCCACGCCGTCTCCCTGGGTGTAGACGCCCCACCACTTGAAGTAGGCCCCGGCCCACTCCGGCAGTACGCTGGCGCGGCCTTCGCGCGCGAAGCGACGCACATCGTCGAAGGCTTCCCATGGGTTACGCTCGTGCTTGAGGCGCTCCATTTTCTGCGCCTTCGTCTCCTTGACGGGGGCGGCGGGGGTGGAGGCGTTGGCGGCTGCGCGGTCAGCGGATGGAACAGTGTCAGTCATGTCTCTCTCAGCAAGTTTGTGTTGGTGCGGGTTGATGAACGATGTGGGTAGCAATAAAAATCCCACCAGCTATGGGTGGGATTCGAGTCGGCAGGCGCTGCGCGTAGACGTCAACAACAGCCAGTCCGGCTCGAAGCCGAACAACAACACGCCGATATGGTGCGGAAATTCATCTCTTCAATCATACCGTCCCTGCTGCCTCAGGGCAACCGGAAAGCAGGGTGGCAAAAACGGTAATCATCTAAAATGCTCAAGGATTTTGTTTTACAGGCAATGTGAGGTGATCTGAATGAGTGGAGTCGGCAACAGCGGAAGCAGAGCGGGATACGAAACCAGTGGAGTCCAGGGATCCGGTGCAGATCGAAGGGCCCTGAAGCTGCATTCCATTGCCTCGATTGTGGTGTTGATGCTTCTCTTTGCCGGCACAGCACAGGGGCAAGCGCCCGCAGCCACGGCGCGCAAGGTCCATACGCGTTCCGCCTCCTCTGAACAAGCGGCGAATCACGCCGTTGCGCGCGCCAAGGCTCTCGTTGCGCGCATGACTCTGGACGAAAAGATAGCGCAGCTGCACGGCATTCATACTCCGGAACACTACCGCTATGTCCCCGGAGTGCCCCGCCTTGGCATTCCTCCACTTGGAATCACCAACGGCCCCGCCGGCGCCGGCCCGGGGCAGCAATTTCCGCAGCTTCGTGCCACCGCTCTGCCCGCCCCAATCTCGGTTGCCGCCTCGTGGAATTTGGGTCTGGCCCGCCGCTACGGCGCCCTGGCCGCGCGGGAGTCTCGCGATTTGAGCTCCGATCTGCTGGAAGGCCCCGACGTAAATATCATCCGCAATCCCCAGGGCGGGCGCTCGTTCGAGAGCTTCACCGAAGACCCGTATCTCGACAGCCGCCTCGCCGTGGCCTCCATCGACGGCATCCAGAGCGAGCACGTGCTTGGCAACGTGAAGCATTACCTCGCCAACAACCAGGAAACCCACCGCACGAACATCGACGAGTGGGTTGGCGAGAGGGCCCTGCGCGAGATCTACATGCCGGCATTTAAGGCAGCGGTGCAGCAGGCCGATGTGGCTTCTGTGATGTGCGCCTATCCGAAGGTGAATGGAGCCTTCAATTGCGAGAACAAACCGCTATTGACCGATGCTCTACGAAACGAGTGGCGCTTCAAGGGGTTCATCATGTCCGACTACGGCGCGGTGCACAGCACCGTACCCAGCGCCCTGAACGGTCTGGACCTCGAGATGCCCACCGGCAAATACTTCGGCAGCGCCTTGAAGGCAGCCGTGCAGCAGGGCACGGTGCCCATCTCCGCGATCAACAGCATGCTGATTCGCCGCTACGCGACCATGATCCGCTTCGGCCTGTTCGGCCCTCAGCCCAAGCCGGGGCCCATCCCTGTGCTTCAGGACGGCAAGGCCTCGCGGGAGATGGCGGAGCAGGGCATGGTTCTGCTGAAAAACAACTCCGGCCTGCTTCCGCTTGACGGCCGGACGCTGCAGTCCATCGCGCTGATCGGACCGTACGCCGTGCGCGCCAACACCGGCGGCGGCGGCAGCTCGCACGTCATTCCGCTCTATACGATTGAGCCCGCCAATGGAATCGCCACGCACATGGTTCATGACCGCCTGGATGTGCTCGACGGCTGCGACCTCCAGGCAGCGGTTGCGGCAGCGAAACGCGCCAGTGTCGCCATTGTGATGGTCGGCGACAACGACAGCGAGGGACGCGATCAAAGCCTTGAGCTGCCCGGCGTGCAGAACGCGCTCATCGAGGCCGTCGCGGCGGCGAATCCGCGCACGATCGTGGTTCTCAAGACCGGCTCGGCTGTTCTGATGCCGTGGTTGCACTCGGTGGCGGCGGTGCTCGAGGCGTGGTATCCGGGCGAAGAAGACGGCGATGCCGTTGCCGATGTTCTGTTCGGCAATGTCGATCCGTCAGGCAAGCTGCCCATCACTTTTCCGGCAAGCGTGGCGCAAACGCCCGCACGGAACCCTTCCAGCTACCCCGGCGACGGTCATGCCGTGCATTACACCGAGGGGATCGAGGTTGGCTATCGCTGGTACCAGTCGCACAATGCCCAGCCTTTGTTTCCCTTCGGATTCGGGCTCTCGTACACTACGTTTTCCTTTTCCGATCTTAAGGTTGCTCCCGGTGCTGCGGGAAGCCATTCCGCCGAAGTTCGCTTCCGCGTCACCAACACCGGGCATCGGGCCGGGGCAGAAGTCGCACAGGTTTATGTGGGGTTTCCCAACCTGTCGGAAGGCAATGAGCCTCCGCGCCAACTGAACGGGTTCAGCAAAATCCATCTGGCGCCAGGAGAATCACGCGAAGTCACGATCCGTCTGAATGCTAGCGCCTTTTCCTATTGGTCGATCAAGAACCATGCGTGGCGCATCCAGCCCGGCAAATATATGATCCTGGCCGGCTCGTCCTCGCAGGACCTTCCACTTTCCGCGTCGCTCGACCTGCAATAAACGTGCGCTGCGCGATCGCGAGGCGAAGCAGCTAGAAAAACGTCTCAACGGTATCGACGACGTCGTAGTTGGCATTGACGATGAGCAGGGTGCGCCACTTGTCGAAGGTGAGGCAGGGGTGCGCGATGTCAAAGCCGACCATATCGCCCACGCGGACGTCGTCCTGCACGGCGACCTGCATGTAGGCGTGCTGATCCATCAATTTGGTGACGGCCCAATGCGCGGGCGTGGCAGCGGGCGCGTTGCCGCCTGGGCGGAAGTGAAACGCAGGCACGGGCAGGCCGGAGTCGAAGGCCGCATCGCGCTTGCCCATGGCGAGGATGGCGCGTTCGGGCTCCGGGCGTGACTGCACATAAGCCCACACCTGCAGGGCCGGCAACAGCTCAGACTGCATGCGTTGCGCTACCGGATTGTTTGCGGTGATGCGCTCTTGCGCAGCACGGTAGGCACCCACGTCGTGCGTGAGGTAGCAGCCGGGGCGCAGGATGACATCGACGGCGTCGCCGAGCTTCGCGGCAGAAAATTCCTCGGCAACCACGTCATACCAGGCGGAGCCTGCTCCTGAAAGCAGTGCCGGCGTGCTGCGGAAGCAGTCCTCCGCAAGCATCTGCCGTGTCACTGACACGGCGCGCTGCAAAAAGGCCCGAATGGAGGCCTCTTCTTCGAGCACGCCTTCGTACATCTCGATGCCACATAGCTCCAGTGAATCCTTGTGCTGGTCAAGCGCAGCGAGTACGGTCTGCATTTGCGCGTCGTCGCGTACGCCGGTGCGCCCGCCTGCTATGCCCAGTTCGAGCAGCACGCGCAGGCGTTGGCCGCGCTGGTGGAAAAATGCGCCAAGCTGCTCAACATTCGCAACGGAGTCGACAAGGCAGTAAAACTCGAAGCCGGAGTCTTCGAGCAGGCGCGACACAATGGCCATATTTTCGCGGCCCACCAGTTGGTTGGCCATCAGCACGCGGCGCACTCCATGTGCGTGCGCGACGGCGGACTGGTGCGCGGTCGCCAGCGTAATTCCCCACGCGCCGCCACCAAGCTGCATGGCAAACAGCCTCGGGGCCATGGTGGTCTTGCCGTGCGGAGCCAGTTTGACTCCGTAGGCCGCGATGAACTGGCGCATCCACTCCAGGTTGTGACGCAGACGGTCCTGATAAAGCACCGCGCAGGGCAGGCTCACCTCCTCGCGCAGAATGTTCCAGCTTTGCGGCGCGTCACCAAAACCCACTCCCTTGTTCAACTCAACCATGCGTGCTCCGTATTTTGATAAGAAAATTCGCGGAAAACTTCCCTTTTTTAACCTATACCCTTTTCTCTGCGGTCGTTCCCTTTTACCCTGAAGGAACACTCATGCTTCGCAGCGACGCCCTGATACGCAATGCAATGCTTTACGACGGCTCCGGCGCCGAGCCGGAGGTGGCCGATGTTGCCATTTCCGGCGACAGAATTGTGGCCATAGGGCCGAAGCTCGTCTGCGATGCCACGGCGACCGTAGAAGCCAACGGGCTGGCGCTCGCGCCGGGATTCATCGACACCCATACACATGACGACACCGTAGTGCTGCGCTCGCCGCAAATGCAGCCGAAGATTTCGCAGGGAGTCACGACTGTGGTCACCGGCAACTGCGGCATCTCGGCTGCTCCGGTGCAACTGAAGGGCGACCCGCCCGACCCGATGAATCTGCTCGGCAACGCCGGAGCCTTCCGGTTTCCGACTTTCGCCGCCTATGTCGCAGCCGTTGCAGAAGCCAGGCCCGCGATCAACGTTGCGGCTTTGGTCGGGCACACCTCACTGCGCAGCAACCATATGGACAGGCTCGACCGCGAAGCCTCATCGGACGAAGTAGCTGCCATGCGTGCGCAGCTTGAGGAAGCCCTGGCGCATGGGGCGCTGGGCCTGAGCACAGGGCTGGCATATCTTTCCGCCAATGCCGCGACCACGGATGAGGTAATTGCACTGGCGGAGCCGCTGGCCGCGGCGGAGGCCATCTACACAACGCACCTGCGCAGCGAGACCGCAGCCGTCCTTGAGGCGCTGCAGGAGGCCTTCACAATCGGCGGAAGGTCGCGGGTGCCAATCGTTGTGTCGCACCTGAAATGCGCGGGCGTGGACAACTGGGGGCGAAGCACGGAGATTCTGGCTGCTCTGGATGCGGCGCGCGCCGAGCATCCAGTGGCGTGCGACTGCTATCCCTATGCGGCGAGCTCCAGCACGCTGGATCTGCGCCAGGTGGACGAGCGGGTGAAGATCACCGTTACCTGGAGCACTCCACATCCGGAGATGGCCAGCAAGACGCTGGCGGAGATCGCAGACGAGTGGGGGCTGCCGCAGGTGGATGCCGCGCGGCGGCTGCAACCGGCGGGGGCCATTTACCACTGCATGTCAGAGGACGATGTGCGGCGCGTGCTGCGGCATCCGGCAACGATGATTGGTTCGGATGGGTTGCCGCTCGACCCACACCCGCATCCCCGGCTCTGGGGAACCTTTCCTCGCGTTCTGGGCCGTTACAGCCGCGAAGAGAAGCTGTTCCCGCTGGCAGAAGCCCTCCACAAAATGACCGGGCTACCCGCGCAGAACTTCCGTCTGGACAGGCGCGGCCTGATTCGCGAAGGCTATTTCGCGGACCTGGTGCTGTTCGACCCGGCGACGATCCGCGACGCAGCCACCTTTGACGATCCGGAACAACCCGCCGTTGGAGTTCACTCCGTCTGGGTCAACGGCGCTCAATCCTATACAGTCGGAGGAGTCACCGAGAAACGCGCCGGGCGATTCCTGCCCCGCGCCTCAGCAACCGTAAGGAGCAAGTTATGACGATGAAGAGATACGGCGCCGAAGGCGGCAAAGGAACCGGCGGCCAGCACCTCCCCTTTTCCCGGGCGGTGGAGGCAGACGGCTGGCTTTATGTTTCCGGCCAGGTGCCCATGCGCGATGGCGAGCTGGTGACAGGCAACATTACCGCGCAGGCACGCGCAGCCATTGAGAACCTGCTGGCCATTCTGAAGGAGGCCGGTTACGGCCCCGAGCATGTGGTCCGCTGCGGCGTGTGGATCGACGACCCCCGGGACTTTTCCGGTTTCAACGCTGTGTTTCGCGAGTATTTCGGGGAACATCCGCCAGCCCGCGCCTGTGTGGTCTCCAGCATGGTGGTGGACTGCAAGGTGGAGATTGACTGCGTAGCGTATAAGGCAGGGCAATGATCGACGCCCACAGCCTTTTCCTGCTCATTTCCGCTGTCGTCGCCGTCATCAGCCTCATCTTGCTGATTGCCGTAGTCAAGCTGAATCCCTTCATTACCCTGCTGGTAGTTTCGCTGGCCCTTGCCCTCGTGGACGGCATGCCCGCGCACACCATCATTCACTCGTTTGAAGCGGGCCTGGGATCGACCCTGGGACACATCGCCGTCATCATCGCCCTGGGCACCATGCTGGGCAAAATGATGACCGAGTCCGGCGGCGCGGACCAGATTGCTTATACCCTCATCCGTCTCTTCGGCGAAAAGCGCGTGCACTGGGCCATGGTCCTCATCGGGCTCATCATCGGACTGCCGACCTTTTTTGAAGTCGGATTTGTTCTCCTTATTCCTATTGCCTTTACGGTTGCGCGCCGCACCAAAACTTCGCTGGTCCTCGTCGGCCTGCCGCTGGTCGCCGGACTCTCCGTCGTGCACGGCCTGGTGCCGCCGCATCCAGCAGCCATGCTCGCCGTCACCATTTACCACGCCAGCGTCGGCCGCACCATTTTTTACGCCCTCCTGATCGGAATTCCCACCGCCATCATTGCCGGCCCCGTCTACGCCAAAATCATCGCGCCGCACATTCATCTTCCCGATGAAAACCCCATGGCGGAGCAGTTCGCCGAGCGCGACCCAAGCCGCGGCCTGCCCAGCTTCGGAATCACGCTGCTCACCATCCTGCTGCCCGTCGTGCTCATGCTCATCGGCAGCGCCGCTAACGGTATCAGCCGCCCCGGCACCACGCTCAATCAAATCCTCAACTTCATCGGCGACGACGATATTGCGCTCCTCATCGGAGCCCTCTTCAGCTTCTACACGCTCGGCAAAATGCGAGGCGTCTCCCGCGCGACCATCCTGCAATACACCAACGAGTGCCTCGCGCCCACCGCCATGATTACCCTGCTCATCGGCGCCGGCGGAGGCTTCGGCCGCATCCTCTTCGACAGCGGCGTCTCCCATGTCGTCGTCGCGCTCGCCCTGCGCAGCCACATCTCGCTGCTCTTTCTCGCCTGGATGCTCGCGGCCCTCATTCGCCTGGCCACCGGCTCGGCCACCGTCTCCATGGTGACCGCCGCGCAGATCGTCGCGCCCATCGCGATGCACAGCCCCCATGTGCAGCCCGAGCTGCTGGCCATCGCCACCGGGGCCGGTTCGCTCATCTTCTCCCACGTCAACGACGGTGGCTTCTGGCTCGTCAAGGAGTACTTCAATATGAGCGTCATCGACACCATGAAGACATGGTCGGTATGCGAAACGCTTATTTCAGTGATCGCGTTCGGGCTGACGATGGTTGCGTCCTTCGCCTTACACTAAACCGGGATTCCTTCTGGGCCAGGGGGGGGTAACGAATGAGATTCTCTCCCTGAGCCTGGCCTGTTCCTTTGGGCATCTTCCGCCGGGATAGAGAGCATCTCAGTGTGCAACAATCACACGTAAGGTTTACGAGCCCCCCGAGTATGAAGAACGCAGGTTCAATCCCCGACCCAGCCTACGCCGCACTCGCAACTGATTCCAAGCTTCGCGACTTATTGGTTTTTCACAATGTCGCGCGGGCGCTTACATCGTCGCTCGACCGCAACGCGATTCTGCGGGCGATCATGCAGCAGATGGAACAGTTCTTCAAGCCCGAGACGTGGTCTCTGCTGCTGGTGGACGAAGCACGAAACGATCTGTACCATGCCGTCGCCGTTGGATATACCTCAACGGACATGCGTGACCTGCGCGTGCCGATGGGGCACGGGCTGGCCGGCTGGGTGGCCGAACACGGCGAAAGCCTGATTGTTCCAGAGGTCAGCCAAGACCCCCGCTTCGATCCCCGTTTTACGACGCTGGCGGAGGAGGTTGCCGCTTCACCGAGCTTCCGGATCCGCTCTGCGATCTGCATGCCGTTGCGGTCGCGCAACCGCACGCTGGGGGTGATCCAGCTGTTTAATTGCCAGCTGGATACGCTGACGGATTACACCATCTCCTTTCTGCACGTACTGTGCGACTATGCCGCGATTGCCATCGACAATGCGCGCGCGATGGAACGTATCCAGGAATTGACGATCACCGACGACTGTACCGGGCTGTACAACGTGCGTCATCTTTATCGCGTTCTGGAGGATTATGCCGATCCCGTTGCTCGCGGCAGCGCACCGTTCAGCCTGATCTTCATCGACATCGACCACTTCAAGGACGTGAACGACCAACATGGGCATCTGGTGGGCAGCCACATCCTGAAGGAAGTAGGGCAGACACTGCGCGCGGGCCTTCGCCGGCAGGACATTGTCTTCCGCTACGGCGGCGATGAGTTTGTAATCCTTCTTCCCGGAGCGGGCAAACGGCCGGCGCAGCATGTCGCGGAACGTATCCTGAAAAATATGCGCGAACGGTGCTTCGGCAACGTGCTGTCACTGGAGATCCGGGCGAGCCTGGGTGTGGCTACATGGCCGGAGGACGGCGCTACGTTACATGAAATCATCCGCTCGGCCGACACGATGATGTATCTGGTAAAAGGCGCGAACCGCGACAACATTGCGATTGCGGGGCGCGGAATCATCGCATCTTAGGCAGAACTAAATGCGGTTAAATGCCTTCTGAATATCCTTCCAACTGTATTTGAGGGCGATGGGGCGGCCATGCGGGCAGTTGGTCGGGTGCTCAGTTTTCGCCAGCTCGCCCAGCAGCCACTCCATGCGTTGTGCGTCGAGCGGCATGTTGACCTTGATGGCCGAGTGGCAAGCGATGGACGCGGCAATACGTGAACGGAATGTCTCCATGTTCTCACGCTGTGCTGGGTCTCCGGCCTGCTCCAGCACTTCCATCAACATGCGTTCCAGACGCCCGGGATCAAGCCCCATGGGCGCGGCTTTGACTGCAATCGTGTGTGGGCCAAAAGGCTCAACTTCAAAGCCGTTGCGCTCAAGCTCATCCGCGATCTCAGCGAACAGGACCATCTGCTGGGGCAGCAGATCGACGAGCAACGGCATCAGCAGGCGCTGCCGCTCGACGCGCTCCACCTTGCGCTCGCGCAGAAGCTTCTCAAACAGAACGCGCTCATGCGCGACATGCTGGTCAACGATCCAGAGACCCTCGTCATTCACTGCCAGAATGAACGACTCACGCAGCTGGCCCAGAGGCTTGAGCGAGGCAAGCGCATTCAGATTGGTGGCATCGGCGTCCTGCTGTGGACCGTCTCTGGAATCCAGCAGGCTGGCGGCTGCCGTTGCCGCGAATGGCAGAGCAGCGCTCTCGGGCGGGAGTTGTGGTTCGGTTAATACAAGGTCGGGCGCAACGTGTGCCTCGGCCTTTGTGTAGACCGCCGCGTCCTCAGCACGCACAGGCGGCTCGGAATCGCGGAGGTCCTCGAATTGCTCGGAGTCCGCGTTGGGCAATGGAGATACGTCCGGCATAAGCGCGGGCGTGGCATTGGCGCTGGCCTTGAGCGCTGAGAGGAATTCGGCAGCGGGGCGC
Organism: Acidobacteriaceae bacterium; assembly: GCA_035532055.1. Taxonomy (GTDB): domain Bacteria; phylum Acidobacteriota; class Terriglobia; order Terriglobales; family Acidobacteriaceae; genus Silvibacterium. The sequence goes on from DATKRT010000033.1 coordinate 25,871, forward strand.
GCCTTAACCAGCGTATTGCGAATGCTGTCGCGCACAAAGTCGTGCACAAAGGACTGCTGCCGGAATCGCACCTCGGTCTTCGCAGGGTGAACGTTTACGTCGACCTCATGCGCCGGCATTTCAAGAAACAGAAGCACGACCGGGAATGAAGTCGGCGGAATGACGTTGCGGTATGCCTCGCTCACTGCATGCAGAATCAGGCGATCGCGAATAAGGCGATGATTCACGAAGACATAGATGGAGTTGCGATTGAGTTTTTGCAGCTCGGGCTTGGAAACAAATCCGCTAACACGCAAAAAGCCCGGCTCTGGCGCCCTGTAGTCCTCATCGCGCCTCCACGGCGGAGGTTCAGGCAGACCAGCGCGATCAAAGGGCCGCTCGGCAGCAGCGGGAATGAGTTGATCGAGCGTGTCGCGGCCGAAGACCTGGAAGATGCGCTCCGATGACTTCTGTACCGGCGGAGCGATGAGCAGGGCATGACTGGCCGAGTGCAACGCAAAGTGCTTGCCGGGATGGGCGAGCGCATAGTGTGTAACCAGGGCGGTTACGTGAGAAAGTTCAGTTGACTCTGCCCGCAGGAACTTCCGCCGCGCGGGGGTGTTGAAGAACAGATCGCGCACCGTAATCGTCGTCCCCGGTGGACCACCAAAGTCCTCAACGCGGTAGATTTTGCCACCTGCGATTTCAAGGCGGGTGCCTCCCGGCTCGCCGGCTGCGCGGGTTTCCACTTCAACACGCGCAATCGATGCGATCGAGGGCAGCGCTTCCCCGCGAAAGCCAAGGGTCGCGATGGTGAGCAGGTCATCGCTGGAGCGGATCTTGGAGGTGGCGTGGCGCTCAAAAGCCAGTAACGCATCGTCGCGCACCATGCCCTGTCCATTGTCGGAGATGCGGATCAGCTTGCGGCCTCCGCCTTCGACCTCGACAACGATTTTTGTGGCGCCCGCATCCAGCGCATTTTCCAGGAGCTCCTTGACCACCGACGCGGGACGGTCGACGACTTCGCCAGCTGCGATCTGATTGGCGACCTGATCGGTAAGGATGCGGATGCGGCCCATTAGCCTATTGTCTTAGAAAATAAGGCGAGAGAAAAAGGAAAACCCGACGCCTTTCGGCATCGGGCGTAATTTATGGGACCAAAACACCGGCTGCGTTCCAGTTTGGCGAGGGTTATCGCGCGATAGCTTCTTCCGGGGCCTGCTGCTTGTGCACAGCACCCAGACTGTCGCCCAGCACGTGCAGACGCAGAAAGTTGGTTGAACCGGTCTTGGTGCGCGTACCGGCAACTATGCCGATGATGTCCTGCGGCGCAGCATACCCCTTCTGCTCAAGCAGACGCTCGACCATATCCACCATTTCCTCGGTCGTGTTGGCCTTGGAGCACCGGATGGGATGAACACCCCACAGCAGGCACATGCGGTTGATGGCCGCGGTGACGCTGGACAAGGCATAGATGGGCGGCGCGGGACGGTACTTGGAAAGCTGACGCGCCGTGGTTCCGGTCTCGGTAAAGACCGCAATCGCCTTGACGTCAAGATCCTGCGCTGCGTGCGCCATCGACTCGCAGATGGCTTCCCCAACTGACAGCCGCGTGCTAAGACGAACATCGTGCAAGGAGCCGGTCTCGCGGATTTGCGACTCGGTCTCAACCACGATACGACCCATCATCGTTACAGCCTCAACTGGATACTTACCGGCGGCGCTCTCGGCGGAGAGCATTACGGCGTCGGTTCCATCATAAACAGCATTGGCCACATCGCTGGCTTCGGCGCGCGTGGGCCGGGGATTATCAATCATCGACTCAAGCATCTGCGTGGCTGTAATGACCGGCTTGCGATGCGCGGATGCACGACGGATGATGTGCTTCTGTATGGCCGGAACCTTCTCCGGAGGAACCTCCACGCCGAGGTCGCCACGGGCGACCATGATGCCATCGGCAATTTCAAGAATCTCTTCAAGATGCTCAATGGCCTGCGGCTTTTCAAGCTTGGCAATGACCCATGTATCGGCGGAAAGTGCCTTGATACGCTGCTTGACGATCCGGACATCGTCACCCGTACGGACAAACGATACAGCGATGGCATCCACGCCATTCTTCACGGCAAATTCGAGGTCAACCTCATCCTTCTCCGTGAGCGAAGGAACGCGCACGGGAATCCCGGGCAGGTTGATTCCCTTGTTCTCTCCCAGCAGGCCGCCGTTGATCACCTCGCACTCAACATCATCTCCCTTAACGGCGGTTACGCTAAGCTCTATAAGGCCGTCGGAGAGAAGAATACGGGCTCCGGATGTAAGATTTTCTGCAAGCGTTTTGAATGTGGTGGAAATAACATCGGCGTTTCCGGGAATGTCGCGAGGTGTGATGGTGATTTTTTTGCCTGTCTCCAGCTGTACCGGGGTACGATTCTCAAGCTTTCCGGTACGGATTTTGGGCCCTTGCAAGTCACCCAGAATACAAATTTCCTTGCCTTCCTCTGCGGCCACCTTGCGCACCATCTCGATCAGTGCGAGCTTTTCCGGATGCGTGCCGTGCGAAAAGTTAAGTCGTGCCACGTCGAGTCCGGCGCGCAACAGTGCGCGAAAAGTCGTCTCTGTGTTTGACGCCGGCCCCAGCGTGCCTACAATCTTCGCCCGGCGAGGTGAGTCTGCACTCGAACTCGATCCGGTAAGCGTAAAGTTCATCTATCCCCCAACTGCATTTTGAGTCGTGTAACCATCTTCAAGTTTATCAGCCTCTGGGCCGTCGTCCGGGTCGCTGGAGCGATGTATGGGAAAGATCTGCGCATTGTATTCAGCCCCCATAAGAATACTGATAAAAACCATGTACAACCACACCAGCGTGGCCACGCTGGCTGCCAGCGGACCATACACTACGGAGTAATCGGCGTGCCGGGTAACGTACCATCCATAGCCAAGGGTCACCAGAAACCATGTGACGGTGGACATCAGTGCTCCGGGAACCACACGCTTCCATGGGCGCGGACCCGGCGTGCCGAAGTGATAAATGACACCGAGCATGGTGACGCTGGTTGCCATGGCAAGTCCCCAGCGCATAATGCGCCAGAAGAAAACAACCCAGAAGCGCAGGTCGTGGCCGACGATTTCAATCATCCAATGCTCGATGGCGTGTCCGAACACGACGAGGATGGTGGCAAAGATCATCGGCACAAGTGTGCCGGGAACAAGTGAAATGGCGACGAAGCGCTCCTTCCAGAAGTTCCACTCATCGCGTGGAAGCTTGTAGGCCCGGCGAAAACCCTCCATCAGCGCGAGCAGTACGCCGGTTGCCGCTGCCACAGTGATGAAAAGTGACGTGGCAATGATGCGGATGGACCGCGCATGATCACTTTGGAAATAAACCTGTACCAGCGACATGGTGTCTGCCGGAAGTATGCTGCTGAAGGCCAGGCGAATGTCGCCACGTACCGGATTGGCGACAGGAAGAAACGCAAGCAGGGTGGTAAGTACCAGCAGTGCGGGAAACAGGCTGAGGATCGCAGAGTAGGCTGCGGCCTTGGAGTTGCCAAGGATATTGTGACGGAAAGCCGCCCAGGCTGCCCGGCGCAGGTAATGAAAATGGCGCAGCAACATATCGTACTGAGAGTATCCGGGATAGGCCGCATGGGCAACCGCCTATGCGCGACAGGGTTAGGGAACTAATTACGAGGCGTGGACTTAAGATAGACTTTGCGGCGCCTCTTGACGTCACCCCGGTATTCGGTCAGTTCGCCCACCATCTGGTAAAAGCCGCGCTGATCAGGAGTTGCCGCATTACCGCGCACGATCTCCCCCTTAAAGATGTAGTGCATATTGTGCACTGTGCTGGTGATAAAACTTACGCGGCTGCCTTGGATAGATGTCTTTAGAAAGAAAAGAGTGAGGGCGGCGGAGTCCTGCATCTTTGTGATGTACCCGGTCAGGCGGTTGTCCTGAATTGTGATCTGGACAATAGATCCGTCGTCGTCCAGTTCGTACTCGCCCGAGGCACGGGCAGGCAGCGTGGAATACCCCTTTGCCGCCTGGGTTTGCGGCGGCGCGGCGACATCAGAACTTCGCTTGTGAAGCACCGGAACTGTTTGGGCTGATGCAGCAGCAAGCAGAAATACCGCCAGGTATGCTCGACCCATGCTTCTTCTCCTGCCTCTACCCTATCGAAGTGGCGCTACCATTGGACCCCGGGATAAAGGCTTGGAATACGATGCGCCCGGTACAGGTTCGCTCCCGATTCCTTGAGTGTCCAGACAACCTGCGCGGGATTGGTCATCTTGACTTCGTCTACTTCCGAACCATTCCCTTCCGCGCAAAGATCATATTCCAGGTCGCCGTTTGCCAGCACCTCTGCATTGCCGCCCCAAATATTGAACTGGGATGCGGGAACCATCTGCCTGTAGGAAATAGTAGCGGTCTTCGCGACTTCATCAATTGCCAGGACCGGAACCGTGGTGTAGCAGGCCGATCCTGAGCTGGTGCACTGCGAGCCGCCGGATGTAATCCTCCCGTAGCCGTTGTCCATCATCGTAAGCGAGAATTGGCCCGAAGTGGCGCTGCCGACAAAAGAAGGATCGTGCTGGCCGTAGAACCAGTCCTCCGGTGCGGTTCCACCAATAAGCGTAAAGTCGCCGCCATTACCGAGCCGCCAGAGAACGTCTCCCGAACCTATACCATTCTGGTAGTCGATCTTGATGATCCAGCTTTGGTGACGGATGGAGACGAGCAGGTCGCCGTCGCTGGGCGAATAGACAACGGCATTGGTATGGGTCCAGTCAGGAAACGCAATGGGGTGGCGATTCACGTCCAGATGATCGAATTCGCTCCATACCCAACTCACATTGAAGTTCTCGTCCAGATCAACAAGCACATCGCCAAGCACGTTCGTGGTTCCCGGATACCCGGTCACATTGCTGTAGGACTTCAGCATGCTCCCAATCAGGATCATGTGGCCGTTGGGAAGAATGGTAACGTCGTGATGCAGGCCGGTCAGCGTGATGTTGCCGTAGCCCGCGGCAGCCAGCTTAGCGTTCAAACTGTCCAGCGTGAGCTGCGCCACCGGATCGCCCGCAAGGTCGATCTCGCGAATCAGGTCAACGCTCTCGTCGGCCGGGGTGAGCGTTACACCCTGCCCGGGCAGGATAAACTGCGACGGATAGGAGAGCACGACGATGAAGTTCCCGTTGGGTAGCAGCTTGATGGGCTGAATAATGGTGTACTTCGAGGGCCGGTCGGGAAAGTCGTATCCCCAGATGATGTTGCCGCTCAAATCAGTAGCGTAGGCCCCGAGATAGTTGCTGTTGGTAGTGCTGTTGGTGGCGTCGGCCAGTTCGATCCCGGGCTGTGGCGTCTGGCCCGCCGCGGTCGTCGCCGTTAACGTAGGGAGCATATCTGCGGGGAAGCTGCTCGTGGTGAAGGTATGGTCCTGGTCGTCCACGATCGTACCGTCGCTTTCATTGACCACGGCGCGCATGTGGTAAGTCGTGTTCTGCTTCATTCCGGCCACAAAGATCTGGACCGGACCGCCGCTGGAAGGCGTGGCAACGGAAGAGGTGATCGTTCCGTAGCTCGTGTCCGGACCAAACTCCACGTGGACCATCCCCTGCACATTCGGCTGGTAGCTGTAGAGCGCAACCACGGGATTCCATGTCGCAGTCACCAGGGATTGGCCGCCGGATAACTGCACTCCCAAGCCTTTCAGACCGACACTCTGCTGCGACGTGCTGCCGCCTGAAAGAGTGACGGACAGCGTGCCGCTGACCGACCCGGACGTGGTAGGCGTAAAGCTCACCGCCACCGAGCAGGTCCCACCCGACACCAGCGAGGTTCCACAGGAAAGACTGGGGTCAAGCTTCAGACTCGAGTCGCCGCTGATCTTGGCCGACACCGTGGCCGTAGCACTCCCGCTGTTGGTGATAGTCACAACATCGCGCGTGGAGGTCTGGGGCACCACTACCTGACCGAAGTCAAATGCATTGGTGCTTGCAGTGGGCTTCTGCGAGTTGCCGCATCCGCTGAAGAGTACACCGAGCGTGAAGCACGGCAACAGGAGCATTAGACTTTTATGACGAAGGATCACGTTTTACCTGAACAATTGGAATTTACTAACGAGCACCCGCCGGACTATTTAGATTTTAGTGCGTCTCGGGTCGGATGTCGGATCCGACATGCAAAACCCGTTTTGTGCACTCTAGGTTGAGGGGCAGACCAGGGAAGGGGCAAACCGAAAGTTTCAGGCTTAGCCCGCGGATCCAGCCCGTACAGGCGGCTCGGCCAGTGTCTCGTCGAACCTGACCACGGGCCCGTAGGCGTCATACCCGGGCCAGGCACGTAGGCGCTGCAGAGTCTTGCGAGCAAGACCAGTGAGCGGAAGAGTAAGAAGATCGTTGACCAGGAACCATTCCCTTGTGTTCTCCCGTATGGGAAGATGCTGGAGCTCACTCGCGGCCCACTCATAAATGATGACGTAGTAGTTGGTATCGGTTATGGAATGACGGAGTGTGAGAACCTTCTTCTCTTTGGGCGTGCGCTCCTCGCTGAGCTCGGGCAGCTCCCACATGCCGGGCATTAAGGAGGACTCCGCCGGCCGCTTCTCCAACAGAACCTGCACGGAGTGGGTACGTGCTTTTCTCTCCTTCGCGATCCGGACCAGAAATGCGTAGGTCAATTGGCGGCTGAGCATCTTTTTCCGTTCCGCCACCGGGTGCTCGCCCTGCGTCTGGCACAGCTCCCGTATAGGACACTCCACACAACGGGGAGAACGCGGAAGACACACCAGGGCACCCAGCTCCATCATGGCTTGGTTGAAGTCACCAGGGCGACTTGGATCGAGCAGCTGGGCGGCTTCTGTGCGACTCTTGCTGGGCGTTGCGTGGCCTTCTGGACATCCGTTTACGCGGCATAAAACGCGCTCCACGTTTCCATCTACACAGGCGACAGACTCACCGAAGCCGATGCTGGCAATCGCCGCCGCTGTGTACTCTCCTACGCCTGGGAGAACACGGAGTGCAAGCGCGGTTTTGGGTAGCTTGCCGCCCATTTGCTCGGCGACAAACTGCGCGGCTTTGCGCAAAAGGCGGGCGCGGCGGTAGTAACCAAGTCCACTCCAGTGCGCGAGAACCTGATCTTCCGGTGCAGCCGCCAGTTCGTCCAGCGTAGGAAAGCTCTGCATAAAACGGCCATAGTGATCGATGACCGCGGCGACCCGAGTCTGCTGGAGCATGATCTCAGAGACCCAGATGGCATACGGGTCCTTGGACCTCCGCCAAGGGAGGTCACGAGCATTCTCATCAAACCAAGACAACATTCGCTGGCGAAAAACCAGAGGATCAATACTACGAGTCATGACAAAAACTTATGCCCCATTCTAGAGGACGCGTGGCAAAGGATGAACGGAACTTTGATTTCGGGTTTACCAGCCCACTCTAACCAATGAGTAAACAAATGGCATACATGATTTATGCCGAATAAAGCAAACCCGTGGGACAGAAAGCAAAAAGCCCGCTTGAACAAGCGGGCTTTGCTTTGATAATTATGCCGGCGATCACCTAATCTCCCACACACTTACGCGTGCAGTACCATCGGCCCAGCGAGGCTTAACTTCCGTGTTCGAGATGGGAACGGGTGGGACCCTCGCAGTATGGTCACCGGCAAACTTGAAGACACAAACAGTTACGTGCGTCTTTTGAAACCTGGTAGGCGCTTGGCGGGCTTTTTCTCCCGCAGCCGAATCTTGTCCACGGGCAATTTCTCCCGGACAACTGATGCAGCAAGCTGGCGCCACAGAACTTTCTTATTATCAATCGGCATAAACTGCCGATACTTTGCAACGAAATCGACTGGCTTGTTACAAGGCCTGTTGAATGTTCTTCTGCGGCTGTACTGCGCAGAGTTAATTCTATGGACAAGCCGAACGGGCGATTAGTACTGGTAAGCTACACACATTACTGCGCTTCCACCTCCAGCCTATCAACCAGGTGGTCTTCCTGGGCCCTTCAGGGAAATCTCATCTTGGAGCGTGCTTCCCGCTTATATGCATTCAGCGGTTATCACAACCGAACTTCGCTACCCAGCTGTGCCATTGGCATGACAACTGGAACACAAGAGGTTCGTCCATCCCGGTCCTCTCGTACTAAGGACAGCCCTCCTCAAATTTCCTACGCCCACAGCAGATAGGGACCGAACTGTCTCGCGACGTTCTGAACCCAGCTCACGTACCGCTTTAATAGGCGAACAGCCTAACCCTTGGAACCTTCTACAGCTCCAGGATGCGATGAGCCGACATCGAGGTGCCAAACCGAAGCGTCGATATGAACTCTTGGCTTCGATCAGCCTGTTATCCCCGGCGTACCTTTTATCCGTTGAGCGATGGCCCTTCCATACAGAACCACCGGATCACTAAGGCCTGCTTTCGCATCTGCTCGACTTGTAGGTCTCACAGTTAACCACTCTTATGCCTTTGCACTCGACGACTGATTTCCAAACAGTCTGAGAGTAGCTTCGCGCGCCTCCGTTACAATTTAGGAGGCGACCGCCCCAGTCAAACTACCCGTCTTACTATGTCCCTCTCCCGGATCACGGGAGCAGGTTAGATTCACAGCACTCGCAGGGTGGTATCTCACCGGTGGCTCCTCCAAATCCGAGAATCTGGTCTCAAAGCCTCCCACCTATCCTGCGCAGCAAGAACCATAAATCATAGTAAAAGTGTAGTAAAGGTGCACGGGGTCTTTCCGTCTAGCTGCGGGTAACCGGCATCTTCACCGGTACTACAAGTTCGCCGAGCAACTCGTTAAGACAGTCGTACGATCGTTACTCCATTCGTGCAGGTCGGAACTTACCCGACAAGGAATTTCGCTACCTTAGGACCGTTATAGTTACGGCCGCCGTTCACTGGGGCTTCAGTTCAAAGCTTCGGACTTGCGTCCTAACCTCTCCCTTTAACCTTCCAGCACCGGGCAGGAGTCAGCCCCTATACGTCGTTTTCGACTTAGCAGAGACCTGTGTTTTTGTTAAACAGTCGCCGTACGCGCTTCACTGCGGCCCACCAGAGGTGGGCGACCCTTCTCCCGAAGTTACGGGTCTAATTTGCCGAGTTCCTTAACAAGCTTTCACTCGAGCGCCTTTGGATATTCTCCTCGTCTACCTGTGTCGGTTTGTGGTACGGTTCCCAACGTCTCTCCTTAGAGGATTTTCTCGGCAGTGTGGACTCAGCAGCTTTCGGCCATACGGCTTACTGCTTTACGCCTCACTGTTAAGCTCCGACGGATTTGCCTATCGGAACCAGCTTACGCGTATCGAACCCCATAGCCATATGAGGTCCTGCTTATCCTTCTGCGTCTCCCCATCGTCAAACGAGAGTTGGGAGGTCCGGAATATTAACCGGATGTCCATCAGCTACGCCTTTCGGCCTCACCTTAGGGACCGCCTAACCCTGAGCGGATTAACCTTCCTCAGGAAACCTTAGACTTTCGGCGTGAATGGTTCTCACATTCATTATCGCTACTTATGCCGGCAGGGTCTCTTCTCAACGCTCCATCCGTCTTCTCAGTCGAACTTCACCGCTGTTGAGAATGCTCTCCTACCACGCACACTTACGTGTGCATCCGCTGCTTCGGTGTACAGTTTTAGCCCCGTTATATTGTCGGCACCGGACCGCTTGACCAGTGAGCTATTACGCTTTCTTTAAAGGATGGCTGCTTCTAAGCCAACCTCCTGGCTGTCTGGGCGTTCCGACTTCCTTTCCCACTTAACTGTAACTTTGGGACCTTAGCAGGCG
>DATKRT010000034.1:0-14388 GCA_035532055.1 Acidobacteriaceae bacterium
ATGATCCTGTGGAACTCGCTGCTCCAATGAAACATAGCTGAACATCCCGTCCTGAATCCGCTCATCTCCACGCATACCTGTTAGACGAATGCCATCAGATCTCCGTCGCACAAAGGTACCTATTTCAACAAGTTCCTAGCAGACGTTAAGACCAGCTGGTCGAAGATAGGGCGGGAAGTATTTCCCGCCCTATACTTCGTGCGCCGGGCAGCGCGAATTCAATTGCGGGTACAAATTCCCTACACAGCCAGCGGGGGAAGTGTTGGCCGAATGGCAGGATGTCCAGCGTAGGTGGAATACGGAGGAACCTGTAACCAAAGCGCTGTGCTGACGGATCCCGCCGGTGGTAAAGATGAATAAGCTACCTGAATCCGGAAGAGGGCCTCATGTCGAAGATATACCACGTAGCTATCGCGGAAGTGGTCATACTACTTTGGTCATCTTACTTGAGCGCGCAAACGCAGGTCCCCAAACCCACAGCTGCCACTATAGGAGCCCCCTCTCGCGTCAGGGACGCGGAGATTTCCGATCAATCGCCGCAGGAAGTCCCGATTTTTAAGGAGAGGGCCAACCTGGTTATGGTTCCCGTAGTAGTCCGCGACAAGAAAGGGAAAGCTATCGGCTCGCTCAAGCGTGGGGATTTCCGGATATTCGATGACGGCAAGCTGCAAAAGATCACGACCTTCAGCATGAAAATCAACTCCGCCGGCAAGCGGGCGCATGGCAGCCCCGCGCTCGGTCAGGCATCGACCGGCAACGCCCCAGGTTTGCCCCCGCGGCACTATTTTGCTTACTTGTTCGACGACGTGCATCTGAAGGCGGGTGATCTGATCCAGGTGAGGGAAGCGGCCGAAAAGCATCTTGCTTCCGGCATGGAGGCGGGCGACCGCGCTGCCGTTTTCACCACCTCGGGAGAGGTCACTACCAAATTCACTGGCGATGCAGAAGAGCTAAGCAGGGCGATGAACAAAATAAAACCGGGATTCACCGCTGGCGGCACGCAATGTCCTTACATGAATTATTACCTTGCGAAGAGAATTCTCTACGAATTCGGAAGCGACGGGAAATTTCTAAGCGGCCAGACCCCTGCCTGGGATGCCGCGACCCTGGACACTTTAAGTTGTCTCTTCCACACGAGTTCCGGAAGCTTCGCACCGAACACCGGCCCGGGTGCGGCGCAGGATGCTCCCGGAAATATCATAGGAGAGGCGCGAACTCAGGCCCAGCTTGCTGCTCGGCGTGAAGTCGAAAGTGGAGACGAGAACACCCGCAGATCATTACTTGCAGTGCGGTTGGCGGTGCGCCGTCTCGCAGCCATGCCGGGCTCCAGGACCCTCATTCTGGTCTCGCCGGGTTTTTTGACCGGCCGGGATCACTCCGACCAGGAAACCATCGTCGACCTCGCAGTTAAGCAAAAAGTCGTAGTGAATGCGCTGGATGCCAGGGGGCTTTACACCGGAATAACCGGGGCCGACAACACAGGTGGACCCTCGAGTCCAGATGTCCGCCAGATGGAGAGTACTTATCTGCGTCAGGCCGTACTCCAGCAAAGTAGCGTATTGGCTGAACTGGCCTACGGCACCGGGGGTGAGTTTTTCCGCGACAGCAATAATCTGACTGGTGGGTTCGACCAGCTCGCTGCACTGCCTGAATATATATACGAGCTTGGCTTTAGACCCGAAGACCTAAAGCATCCCGGACGCTATCATCGCCTGAAGGTAGTACTGATTCACCGGCATGGCTGGTCGCTGCAGACTCGTCGCGGCTATTCCGAAGGCCCTGCCGCCGCCACTACCGGAGAGCAGATTTCCGAGGAACTTGAGCAGGCGCTGTTCTCAGGGGACCAGGTGCAAAAGTTCCCAATCGCGCTCAAAGTGGGCTACTCCACGGAAGCCGGAGTTCATCCCGAACTCACAGTGACGACTCATATCGACGCAGATGAAATCAACCTTCGCAGGGTGAACAGCACCAGCGTAGATAGTCTGACGCTGGTATGCGGATTGTTCGACATCAATGGCAATTATCTCCAGGGTAAAAAGATGGAAATATCGCTGCACCTGCGGGACCGTGTTCTCAAACAAATGGCTGAGGGCATGAATATAAAAACCGGATTTGATGTGCCGCCGGGTGTCTATCGTGTCCGGGTGGTGGTCCGCGACTCCGGCACGGGTCTTCTCTCGACTGCGAGCCGCTGGAGCATGATTCAATAGAACGGATCGTCCTCCCTGCGATGCTGGTACGAGGTGAGTATTGCCTTGTCCCCCCCCGCTCTTGATGTAAACTTATAGGAGCGATACTGGAGCCTTTCCGATCCGCCCCAATCCCTCCCGAAAATTGTTCGAGGAAGCAAACAGGGTGCAAAAACGTGAAGTCCGGCGCAGTGCGCATCGCAAGCGATCGCACCTTTCAAGATTTCTGAGGAGAAGCAGCCGTCATGGCGAAAATTGCAAAAACAGCGGACCGCAAGAAGGTCATGGATACCACCAAGAGCACAGACTGTCCGAAGTGCAGCAAGCCCACCCGCATTACGAAGCGGGTCAAGGATCGGGAGCGCGGCATTCCAGGCGGAATGTACATCTCCTGCTCCGCGTGCGAGTTCTACGAGAAACTGTAGGACGGACGCATGCTGATTGAAAAAGCCCGGCCAGTGCCGGGCTGTTCTTATTGGTGTGGATTCAGCCTGAAGTTCACGCGCGTCGAGCAGGGCTGCCTAGGCCTCGGCACCCTCATGCAGGCGTTGGTCGCCGGAAGCTGATGCGTCCCCCGAAGCCACATAGGCCACGGCTCCGCCGATAAGTGCCGGGATGATGTAAGCGTGCCCCCCGGTCGCCTCAGCGACGAATACGACTGCGGCAAGCGGTGTTTTGTATCCGGCAGAGATGAAGGACGCCATGCCCACGGCTGCATAGAGTCCAAAGACCGGACTGTGAACCACAGACTGTGCGAAGGCCACCCCGAGCGCGCCTCCCGTGAGGAAAAGCGGCACAAACATGGCGCTCACGCCACCGCTGCCAAGGGTGAAGATCGTTCCTGCGAGCTTGAGGGCGCTAAAGACAAGCAGCTCCGGTGTCGTGTGGTGCCGGGTCAGGATGATTCCGACGGCTTCGTAGTTGGGGCCAAGAGGGACCAGGTTGCCGGGATAGAGATGAAGGAACAGCAGCCCGCAGAGGCCCGTCAAAAAGCCGCCCATCATGAGCTTGATCCAGTGCGGAATTGCGAGCTGCACAAAGTATGTGCGCGCGCGCCGGAAAGTGACGACGAACGCCATCGCCAGCAGGCCGATAAGCAACCCCAGGAGTGCACTCCAATAGAGGTCACTGTGTCGGTAGGCCGTGGCTCCGGCAAAGTTGAATAGCGGCGCTGAGCCCATGAACGACGTGAGTGTGACGAACGAGACGACCGAGGCGATGAGTGAGGGCACCAGAGCCTCATGCGCCAGGTCGTCCCGATAGGGCATTTCCAAAGCAAATACGATGCCGGTGAGCGGGGCACGAAACACTGCCGACATGCCCGCGGCAGCGCCGCAGATCAGCATGATTCTCCGGTCGCGCCGATCGAGCTTGAAGCGCCTTAGCTTGTTCCAGAGCCACGACCCAATTGCAGCTCCACCATAAATGCTGGGCCCCTCGAGCGCGGCGCTTCCACCAAAGGCTACGGTGGTGATGGCCGCAGCCAGCTTGGGGAAGAACGAGCGCACGTCGATCGCGCCCTCATGCTGGTGATACGAGCGGATCACCTCTTCGGTCGAGTGCTCATTCGGATCCGGCGTGAACCACTGCATGATCAGGCCAGTTGCCGCGAAAGCCAGTGTCATGACGGGAACAATCGCCCAAGTGTGCCTGAGAAAGTAGCCAAGCACGCCGGGCCAGATCAGTTTGAGAATAATGACTGCGATGGCCGTGATTGCGAGACCGGTGGCAATCCCGATAAGCGGGGCAATAATCAGCCACTTCTTCAGATCACGCGAGTAAATGGTAATGAGATCCTCGCGCACCAGCGATGAGCAGCGATGCAACAACGGGTGCACGCGAAGTCTGGCCCGTTGCTTTGAGCGAGTACCGTGCAGTTTGTTTAATAGGTCTTTCAGCGTGTCTCTCCGGCGAGCTGGGATCACTTCTGGGTATTGGTTCGCTGCGATGCCTGCAATGAACCTATGGCAACTCTTTCTGCGAGAAACTGCTGAACTCGCAGCGCCTCCTGCTGATGTAGCTGGCTCAGCCTGGCCAGGATGTTCTTTCCCCGTGCAGTGAGCATCACGTTCACAACCCTGCGGTCGGCTTTGTCCTGTACGCGGCGAACCAGGCCGCTTTGTATCGCACGCTCAATCAGCCCGAGCACGGAATGTGGCCGTTCCTGCAGAAACTCGGCAAGTTCAGATACCGTAGCGGAGCCGCGGCCCGTGAAGCCAGCTACGCCCAGCATGAGCTGGTGCTGCTGGGGAGTCACTCCGCTTTGCCGCGCAGCATCTTCGCTGAAACGAAGAAACCTGCGCAGGGCATAGCGAAAATGCGCCAGATCATGCACAAGATTGTCGTCTGCCCCTGGGTCAGACTCCGATGTTGGTGATGATCCCGCCTTATATCGCATTACGATCAAAATAAAGTATATCGCATTACGATGTAATTTTGTTTGGCGCGCCGCGAAGAGTTGCGAAGAAACAGGGCGAGCCAGCCAATACGGCTGAGTGACAAGCCGCACCTTTTGGGGTCGTTTCCGCATCTATAATGGGACTATGCCCTTAGAAAACGTCAGGAAGATTGCGGATGCGGATTTCCCTACCCGTTGGGGTCAGTTCCGCATTCTGGGGTTCGAAGGTACCGTGGTTGGCCCAGAGCCGTGCCGCGGCACTACGGCTATTCCTGAGGCCAGAACAGAGGAGGCGGTGGTTCTGGTGATGGGCGATATCTTCTCCCAGGCGCCGATCATGCGCATCCATTCGCAGTGCCTGACCGGCGATGTATTTCACTCCCTGCGGTGCGACTGCCGGCAGCAACTGGAGCTTGCGTTGGAGAAGATTGCGGACGCGGGTAGCGGCATTCTGCTGTATGAGCAGCAGGAGGGCCGTGGGATTGGCCTGATGGCGAAGCTGCGGGCCTACGAGCTGCAGGACCAGGGGCTGGATACGGTTGAGGCGAACCTGAAGCTTGGATTCAAGCCGGATTGCCGGGAGTTCGAAATGCCCGGGGCGGTTCTGAAGCTGTTGGGCGTCGGGGCGGTACGGCTGATCACGAACAATCCTGAAAAGGTCGCTGCGCTTGAGACGGTTGGCATCAAGGTAGTTGAACGCATCTCCGCTGAGATTGAGCCTGAAGAAACCTTCCGCGAGTACCTGAAGGTCAAGCGCGAAAAGATGGGGCATCTTTCCGACAGTATTTCTTCCCGGTAAGAGTAAAGTAAGAGCGTGATCGAGCCCAGACTCATCCTCATCACGCTGCTGGTCAAGCTGGGGGTGGCTGCTGCCGTGTCCGGCGCATTGGCCCGTTCGCGTGAGTTCCAAAACCTTCTCTTCATGCAGAAACGCCGGCCGGCGCAGACGCTGGGGCTGCTGGCATTCATTGTGATTCCGCTGGCGCTGGGCGTGTGGGTGCGGGTGGTCGTCCCCAATTTTCTGGCTGCCGATCTGTCCTTTGAGACCACCATCCTGCTGGGTATCCTGCTGGGGCCATTTGCGGCGATTGTCGGAGCCGTGGCACTTTCGGTGCCGGCCATGCTGCACCACGAGTATCTGTCGCTGCCGTTTGACCTGGCCGTGGCGATTACGGCCGGCATCTTCGGCAAGTTTGTCGAGCAGGAAGAAGTCTGGTCGTTCTCGCCGTTCGTTGACCTCAGCATTTATCGCTGGATTCGCCGCAATTTGCGCAAGCCGCGTTTCGACCGCCAGATTCTGCTGCTGATCCTGATTATCGGCATGGAGATATGCCGCGAGTGGCTGGCGCAGCTCTACCCGCACCAGCTGTTCGCTCTGCTCACGGACAGCTGGTTGATCCGCCTGGCGGTGTGGACCTGCGCGGCGATGGTGGTGGGGATTCCGCTGAAGGTGTGGAATGCCATCCGCAACGAGCGCTTTCTTGAGGAGCAGAAGCGCCTGCTGCTGGAGGCGCGCCTGGATGCGCTGCGGCGGCAGATCAATCCGCATTTCCTCTTTAATACGTTGAATTCGATCGCGTCGCTGGTACGGTTCCAGCCGGAGCTGGCGCGAGAGCTCATCGTGAAGCTGGCCAATATCCTGCGGGCGCTGCTCAAGGATCGGGACTCCTACGTTCCGCTGCGGGATGAGCTGAGTTTTACGGATGACTACCTGGGAATTGAAGTGGTGCGCTTTGGCGCGGAAAAGCTGCGCGTGGTGAAGGAGATTGACCCCGCCACGCTGGACCTGCCCGTGCCGAGCATGCTGCTGCAGCCATTGATTGAGAACAGCATCAAGCACGGACTGGAGCCGCGCATCAGCGGTGGAACCATTACTCTGCGCAGCCGGATCGAGCTGGACCGGATGATTATTGAGGTGGAAGACGACGGCGTGGGAATTCTTCCCGGCAGGTCGCATTCCAGCGGCGTACTGCGGGGAACCGGTATCGGCATGAAGAATGTCCGGGAGCGCCTCGATGTGTTGTTCGGAGGAGCCGCGCTTTTTGACATTACCAGCCGTCCGGGCAGGGGAACCAAGGTTACGATGGCAATTCCGGTATGGGAAACCCCGGAAGGCGAACCTCAGGACGTGATACCGCGACTCAGCACGCGCTTGTAGTAGGCCTCGTATTGCGGAATGATCTTGGAGGCGCAATAGTGCGTTTGTGCTGTCTGCCGTGCAGCGTTGGCCATGGCGGTGTATTTCTTGTCATCGGAGAGCAGATCGATGGCTGCCTGCGCCATGCCTTCCACATCTCCAACAGAGAACAGCCGCCCGTTGACGCCGTCCTCGATCAGCTCCGGCACACCGCCAACCGCGGTGGCTATCGCCGGCACGCGGCAGGCCATGGACTCGAGCGCAGCCAGCCCGAAAGATTCAAGTTCGCTGGGCATGATCATCAGGTCGGCCAGGGGGAGCAGATAGCTGACCCCAGCCTGCTTGCCAAGGAAGTGAATGCGGTCCTGAATCTTTAGCCGGCGCGCGAGCCATTCGGCCTGTGAGCGGTCCGGGCCATCGCCGATCAGTAGTAGCCGCGCGGGCAGGGCTCGCGCAACACGCGCGAAAACCTCCACCACATCGATCGCTCGCTTGACGGGGCGGAAGTTCGATAGATGCAGGAGGAGTTTGTCTCCCGGCTCAGCGAACTGTGCGCGTCCTTCGCGGCGCGCCTCTTCACTCAGCGGAGTGTAGACATCACAATTCACGAAGTTGGGGATGACCTCGATCTCGCGTTTTACGCGGAACTCGCGTATGGTTTTTTCGCGCAGGTATTTTGAGATGGCTGTGACGCCGTCGCTCTGTTCAATGCCAAAGCGGGTGATGGGCAAATAGGAGTGGTCCAGGCCGACCAGGGTAATGTCGGTTCCGTGCAGCGTGGTTACGAAGGGCAGGTGGTGGTTGCGCTCCGCCAGCATCTGCCTCGCCAGATACGCGGAAATGGAGTGAGGAATGGCGTAGTGCACGTGCAGCAGATCGAGCTTGTAATAGGCCGCCACTTCAGACATGCGCGTGGCCAGCGCAAGATCATAAGGCGGGTACTCGAAGAGCGGATAGTTTGAAACCGGGACCTCGTGATAGAAGATGCCGTGCTCGCGTCCGGTGAGCCGGAACGGCTGCGAATAGGTGATGAAGTGGACCTGATGGCCGGCTGCTGCCAGCTCAATGCCAAGCTCGGTTGCGACAACTCCGCTGCCGCCGTAGGTGGGATAACAGGTAATTCCGATTTTCATGTTGATTGAACCGTAGCTATTCGACGCCTGACTGTGGCCTGGTGATTCATAGTTTACCTTGCGGCATTTGCGCGAAGTTGATGAACGAGACCTCGGGATGTTCGCGAAGGAAGTGGGGCACGACCTCCTGCAGCGCGGCATGCTCGACGGAGCGGGACTCTTTGAGGCGGGTGCTCACCCGGCCTAACTCTTTGTCGAAATATCCGGGATGGCATACCAGTTCCCAGGTGCCGGCGGGCATTGCGCGGAGTAGTGACCTAAGAGTTGGCGCGTCGAGAGTGCCTGTGGCGAGTACTCCGATGGAGCCGTCGGTTGTGACCAGTCCCGCCTCCTCGACAAGTCTCCGGAATGTTGTTTGCATGGAGCGGAGCAGCCGCACCTGCATGCTCCGGAGCAGGGGAGCATGCGGAGTGGCGTCCAAGGCCCAGTCGGGCTCAAAGGGATTGCGGATGGCGCGAATGCCACAGGCTGCCGCGGCGCACAGCAGCGGGCGTAAGACGCCCGGGAACATGTGCGTGTGCTTATGGGTATCGACGTGAGTTATACGGACGCCAAGCGCCTGCAGGCGGCGGATCTGCGCCATGGCTTCGACCTCGATTTCAATTTCGGGAATGCTGCCTCGCGTCAGATCGAAGACGAATTTTCCCAGAGTGGGGCGGAAGGTGCCGACGGGTAAAGCGAGCTCACGCAGGTTTTTGAGTGGAGAGGCCGGTTTTCCGTCGACCAGAACGACATGGCAACCGACGCCAAGCTCCGGATGAAGTGTGGCGATTCCTGCGGCGGCTGCGGTGTGATCCGCAACAGCCATGAGCGTTGCTGAGGATAGAGCGCCAACCGGATGAAGGTCAGAAATGGACTGGTTGACGCCAAATGTGAGACCAAAGTCGTCGGCGTTTACGATGAAATGAGTCACGAACCGTTCAATCTATACAGATCAGCGAGTCAGGACAAGATGTTGCGCGCAAATGACTTTGCTGCTGTTAGGATTAAAATAACATAGGATAGACGCACGACACGAATTGCGTCTGAGGAGTAGCGAGGGCGGTTAGCTCAGCTGGTTAGAGCGCCTGCCTTACAAGCAGGAAGTCGGGGGTTCGAGTCCCTCACTGCCCACCATGCCACTCTCTGCCAGCAGTCTGGGCATTTCTATGTTTCTTTTGTAACTGAGCGTCATTTTTACGATAATCCACAATTCGTCTGTGGGTGTGTCGCATTTCGCCGATATAGGGAATACCAAACGATTTATGCAAAGTACGCTTCTCGATATTTTAATACTCGGGCTGCTTGTGCTGCTCTTTGGTTCTATCTATCGAACCCGGCGAACTTTGCGCCTTAAGTACTGGATTGCGGGCTGGTTTTTCATCCTGGCGCATTTCGCGCTGTTTCTTTTGAATCCAGTCACCGGTTTCGGCGGCAATCTGAATGCTGCCTTGGGTGTGTCCGCCCTTTTGCTCGGCGGCGTGTGCTTCCTGCTGGCTTCGTCAACGGAAAGAATGTCATCGGGGCACCAGATTGGCATGCAGGTGCTGCTCACCCTCCCCCCTGTTCTGTACATTTTTCTGGTCATGTTCGGGGTCAGGAGCTCTGCCGCGCTCGCAGGCTCCTTCCTGCTGATGCAGTTGGCCCTGTTTTTCTTTTTCATTCGTTGCTGGCGCTCGAAGCTGTTCGTGATGATTACGTCTGCGCTGTGCGAAATTCTGATCTTGGCCTGGGCCGACCACGACATTGCGCATCGCGGAGCCATACCCGGCGTGAATGCAGCTTTGGCGCAGATATACCTGCTCAACGCCCTTATTTATTGGTATGGTTTCCGTCGCTGGTCCATGGGTGTCATCACGGCGACGATTGGGCTGGTGGCCTGGGCCACTGTGTTCCCGATCTCCGTTGCGGTAGCTGCCTATCTGCCGACCGTGCACATTGCGGCCGAGCTTTGGAATTTGCCCAAGTACTTTGTCGAGTTTGGGATGATTCTTACGCTGCTGGAAGATGAAGTGATTGAAACTGCCCGGCAACGCGAAGAGTACCGCGTGCTGTTTGACGGCAATCCTCATCCCATGTGGATCTTCGATCAGGGGACGCTCTCATTCCTCAAAGTCAATGCAGCCGCGGTGACGCATTACGGTTATACCGAAGAGGAGTTTCTTACCAAAACCCTGCGCGACATTCGTCCGCCAGGGGATGTGCCGCGTCTGGAGCACCGCCTTAAGGATGTGGGGAAGGGAACGTTGTATTCCGGGCCCTGGACACACATCCGAAAGGACGGGTCGCAAATTCAGGTTGAAGTTGCATCGCATGGCATCAACTTCGACGGCCGGAAGGCTCGATTCTCCCTGGTGCAGGATATTACGGAGCGTCAACAACTCTACGAGCGCCTTGTCTACCAGGCGCACCACGATATTCTGACCGGACTACCCAATCGGCTCCTCCTGAAAGACCGGATGGAGCAGATGCTGGCCGCAGCGGAACGGTTGGGACAGCAGGCGGCCGTACTGTGCATGGATCTGGACCGGTTTAAGCAGATCAACGACACCTACGGGCACCACGTCGGGGACATTTGCCTGCAACGTGTCGCGACGGCGCTTCGTGAGCGCTTGCGTATGACGGACACCATGGCCCGATCCGGAGGGGAGGAATTCATCGTTTTGCTGGGCCAGCTCAAGAGCCCGGACGATGCCGCCCATGTCGCGCAGGTTCTACTCGATAGCTTCCGCCAGTCCCTTATGATTGACGGCCACTCGATCCACCTGGCTGCCAGCCTTGGAATCGCCATGTATCCAACCGACGGAACCGCCGCACAGGTTCTATGGAGGCTGGCCGACTCCGCGATGTATCGGGCGAAAAGAGCCGGAGGGGACAGGTTCTTTTTTGCGGAGCTGGAATATCCGCCGCCGGGCATGGAAGAGGTCGATATGCAGACCTTGGATAATGCTCCCACCCATACGACTGCGGACGGTGGCCGTAGAAGCTGAATCCGGGTTGAAGGCTGTATCTTTAAGAGCCCGGAATTCCCCGGCGGGTGCTACTCGTCGTGAGGCATGTTTTTACGGTTATAATTTTGACATTGTTCGCGGAGGTTAAAGTTTTGAAGTTATTTCCCGCCTCGCTTTGTATCGCCACTCTATCACTGGTTGGTATCGTTTCCACGGCTCCAGCAAATGCACAGGCTGTTCAATCTGCAATTAAGTCCTTGCCTGCGCCTGAGCAGCAGGTGATCACGAGCCTCGATGAGTTGAACACGCTGCCCGCGGGGACCTGGCACTTTCATGCTGGAAATGTGCCGCACGGCGAGGACCCGTCGCTCGATGATTCGAGCTGGCCGGTGGTCAAGCCCGGATTTGTGGGCCCCTACGAGGGAGCCTGGTTTCGCCAGTGGATTCAGGTGCCGAAGACGCTGCATGGTTACGACCTGACCGGCACGCGGATATGGTTCCAGTTCCGCGCCTATGCCAACGGCCCCATGCCGCAGATCATTTATTTCAACGGCCGCCGCGTGGCTCTGGGCAATGACCTTGCGCCGATCGTGCTGTTTGATAAAGCAAAGCCGGGTCAGAAGATCCTTGTGGCCGTCAAGCTGCTTGCGACGGTGGACAAGAAGCGGTTTGCCGGCTCGGTGATGAAGATTGATTTTGCGCAGAACAGGCCGAATCCAGAGGACCTGCGGGCTGAGTTTATTTCGAACGCTCTGCTGATTCCCAGCCTGTCCAAGCACATTCCCGCCGACGAGGCCACGCTGAACCAGGCCATTTCCACGGTTGACCTGAAGGCCCTGGACGCGGGCAACCAGACGGCTTTTGATACCTCGCTGAAGGCATCCCAGCTAAAACTTGATGCACTGCGGCCGCTGATGCAGGAAGCTACCTTCCATGTCACTGGCAATTCTCATATCGATGCCGCATGGCTGTGGCCGTGGACAGAGACCGTCGGTGTAGTAAAGGACACGTTTGGGACTGCGATTCAGTTGATGGAGGAGTACCCGGATTACACCTATACGCAATCGGCAGCCCAGTACAATGCCTGGCTGGCGAACAAGTATCCGGCACTCAATGATCAGATCAAGAAGCGGATTAAGCAGGGCCGTTGGGAAGTGGTCGGCGGCATGTGGGTTGAGCCCGACCTGAACCTGCCCGACGGGGAATCGACGGCCCGTTCGATTCTTATCGGCAAGCGTTGGTATCTGAAGCACTATGGCGTGGATGTGAAGATTGGCTGGAATCCGGATTCCTTTGGATACAACTGGCAGCTCCCGCAGATCTACAAGAAGTCTGGAATAGACTACTTTGTCACGCAGAAGATGGCGTGGAACGACATGAACAAGCTCCCGCTCAAGTTGTTCTGGTGGGAGTCGCCGGATGGTAGCAAGGTTCTTACCTATTTCCCGCATGATTATGGCAACACCAACTTGAGCCCGATTCGCCTCTCAGCCGATCTAAAGCAGGCTCGCGAGTATGCTCCGGGCATGCTGAATATGATGGACCTCTACGGCGTCGGCGATCACGGTGGTGGTCCCACGCGCGCCATGCTGGACCAGGGAATGCACTGGGCCACGACCGACATGGCGGTTCCGAAGATGAAGTTTGGCACCGCATTGACCTACTTCGAGTCCGTTCAGAAGCAGCTTGCTCCAAACTCGCCCACCTGGGACTACAAGACAGTCGCCGAGGGCTATCATCCGCCCACACCGGTAACCGGCAAGATTGCCATTCCGACCTGGGACGATGAGCTTTATCTCGAGTTCCACCGCGGCACTTACACCACGCAGGCCAAGATGAAGCGCAATTTGCGCGAGTCTCCTGAGTGGACGCTCGATGCCGAGAAAGTGGCGTCACTCGCCTGGCTCGATGGCAACTCGTATCCGAACGGCCGGCTGACCGATGCATGGAAGAAGGTCACCTTCAATGATTTCCATGATCTGGCAGCGGGCTCAGGCATTGGAGTCGTCTACAAGGACGCCCAGAAGGACTTCGATGTCGTGCACTGGGAGGACAACCAGGTTTCCACCAAGGCCATGAGCACACTGGATTCGCGCATCAATACCAGCGGAGCGGGTGTGCCGGTTCTGGTCTTCAATCCGCTTGCCTGGCAACGGAACGGCCTGGTCACAGTGAGCGTTCAGATGCCGCGCGCGGAGACGACCGTCTCGGTGCTCGATGCCGCAAACCATGTGCTGCCGTCCGAGGTGCTTTCTTCCAATCCGCAGACAAACAGCTTCAAGCTGCTTGTGGATGTGAAGGATGCGCCGTCGCTGGGATATGAGGTTCTGCATGTTGTTCCCGGCAAGCGGAAGTTTGCCACGGACCTCAAAGTCTCCGGGCTTACGCTTGAGAATGCCAACCTTCGCGTCACGGTCGATAAGAAGAGTGGCTGCATTACCAGCCTTTTTGACAAGAAGACCGGATTTGAAGCGCTCACTCCGGGAAGCTGCGGGAATGAACTGCAGCTCTTCCATGATCTTCCCAAGCAGTACGATGCCTGGAACATCCAGCCGGGCACCTACGACAAGCCTCCGATGCGGCTGGATACCGCCGACTCGGTCGAGTTGATCGACCATACACCGTTGCGTGCCGTCATCCGCGTCACCCATCACACTGCGCACTCAAAGTTCGTTCAGGACATTATCCTGACCGACGGTGCGGATCAGGTCGTGGTGAAAAATAATGTGGATTGGCACGAGACGCATGAACTACTGAAGGCAGCATTCCCGCTTGCCGCATCAAGCAGCGAAGCGACGTATGAAATTCCCTTCGGCAGCATCCAGCGTCCCACCACCCGCAACAACAGCTGGGAGGATGCGAAGTACGAGGTTCCGGCGCAGCGCTGGGCAGACCTGGGCGATGGCCAGCACGGCTTCAGCCTGATCAACGACTGCAAATTCGGTTACGATGCGCGCGGGAATGTGCTGCGGCTTACGCTGCTTCGCTCACCCACGTGGCCTGACCCGAATGCCGACCGTGGGCATCAGAGCTTCGACTATGCGCTCTATCCGCATTCCGGTACCTGGAAGCAGGCGATGACTGTGCGTCACGGCTACGACTTCAACTTTAAGCTCAGCGCCATGCAGGTTGAGCCTCACACCGGCGAAATGGGTGCGCGGCACTCCTTCGTTTCCGTCACGCCAGACAACGTGGTGCTGACTGCGATGAAGAAGGCCGAGGACTCCAACGCACTGGTCTTCCACTTGTATGAGTGGGCAGGGAAGTCGGGTAATATCTCGATCTCCTTGCCTCCGGGAGCCACGGGCGCAACAGAGACCAATCTGCTGGAGCAGCCTCAAGGGCCGGCGCTTTCCGTGGCCGGGAACAGGGTTACGGTTCCCGTGCATCCGTACGAAATCGTGGCGGTAAAGGTCGACTACCCGCACACGCAGAACTAAACAGTAGTTCGCAGATACACTCTAGATAGTGTCGTCACGAGACTGCGTATTGTGCGAAACTAATAGGCAATGCAGTCACGAGCCGCGTATCACCGTCACGATTTGAGCGATCACGCGTGGGGATTATTATCCCCCCATCTTCCCGGGCAAAGAGGTCAGTG
>DATKRT010000035.1:0-5187 GCA_035532055.1 Acidobacteriaceae bacterium
AGCGGAGTAGGCCCGGGCAGCGGCAGCGGCTATGGCGGCGGGCTCATGAGCGTGGGCGGAGGCGTGAGCGCACCGCAGGTCATTCACTCCGTTGAGCCGGAGTTCACAGAGGACGCTCGCCGCGCGAACTATCAGGGCAACGTCTCGATCAGACTCATCGTCGATTCGCAAGGGAACCCGCAAGACGTCCGCCTGGCAAGTCATCTCGGCATGGGGTTGGAGGAAAAGGCCATCGAAGCTGTAAGGCAGTACAAGTTCAAGCCGGCCATGTATAAGGGACATCCCGTGCCGGTGCAGATCGTGATCGAAGTGGACTTCCATCTGCATTGATCGTTAGGACCGCAATGAAAAAGAGGGACCGCGAACGGCCCCTCCTTTTCGCTGCCCAATTCAGATATGATGCGACGGGTGGAAATCTCGCCGAACCGTTTTCCCTACCGCCGAGTTTGGCGTCCATCCCGGCGGCACCCACAACGCAAAGATCTCATAGGAAGAATTGTTGAGCAATTAACGGTACGATTGGCTGTCACCCCATCACCGCTTGGCTTCTTGCACCGTTTGTGTGTGCTGCGGCGCTGGTTTCTTAGCAAAATAGCCCTTGCGGGTCCTCACAAACAACTTGCCATGCTTCGGTGCTTTCGCTTCGACGCGCAGAGCCCGGTAGCCCCCCAGGCTGGCCGGCTTGGTGGAATGGTAGCCAATGGTGTACTGGTTCCGGATATCGCGAGCGACTTCCGTTGCTATGCTGTCCACATCCTGCAAGGAATGTGGGAAGTAAGCAATCCCGCCCGTCTCCTGCGACAGCCGCTCAAGAGCATTTTTCGCTCGCTTCGATTCCTCCTTGTCGGTTCCGAAAAGCAGCCCGATGGAATAGACCACTGGTCCTCCCAGGTTCTGCACACGGCGGATGGCCTGTTCCAGGTTCAGTCTTGATGCATTGTCCGCTCCATCGGTAATGATCAACAGCACCTCCCTCGGGTGCTTCGCGTGGTTGGTTAGTTCGTCCGCCGAAGCGGCCACCGCATCGTACAAGGCTGTGGTGCCCTTGGAATCGAATTGTGAGAGCCCTCGATTCAGCGCGTGGATGTCCGAGGTAAAGCCTTGATCGAGGTAGGCCCGATCGGAAAACTTTACAATAAATGCCGCATCCTGCGGATTTGACGCGCTTAGCAGGTCCAAGGCGGCCGCATTGACCGCTGCACGCTTGTCGCGCATCGAGCCTGAGTTATCAACGAGAATGCCCATTGATACCGGCAAGTCCTGGTGCAGAAACGAGATGGCAGTCTGCGGAACGCCGTCTTCCCAGATCCGGAAGTCGCTGCGACTCAAATCCGTGACCGATCGGCCTTTTTCATCTACCACCGCGCAGTTCAACAGAACCTCATCCACATCCTCGTGCATTGTGTAGATACCGTCCTGCCGTTTCTGAATCTCGCCGGGCCTGCCTGGAGCGAGCGGCG
The DNA here is from genome assembly GCA_035532055.1 of Acidobacteriaceae bacterium. Taxonomy (GTDB): domain Bacteria; phylum Acidobacteriota; class Terriglobia; order Terriglobales; family Acidobacteriaceae; genus Silvibacterium. Next base: position 1,461 of record DATKRT010000035.1, read on the forward strand.
ACGCTGTGCTCACAGGTGCGTTGTCTTCAGGATCGGGCGAGGGAATCGGATCGCGGTCCACATCCAGGCGTTGCTGAACCTCCGGACTCGTAGGATCGCGCATGGCCGCGGGCATTGCGGATTGCGACTGCGTGGGCAATGTGGACTGCATCTGGCAGAGCAAGGACGCTCCACTGCAGCCAAGCAGCAGCAAGGCCACCAAAGGAGCGGACCGGAGAGTGCGCGATATCGAGAAGACGCTTGAGATCATAGAAGAATGGCCGAACACCAGCAATTGGTTTTTCTGCTTCATCCATATGAAGCGCATGCAAGCAAATAAGTGTGATGTGTCATCCGTGAAGCAAGTGTCCAGTGCTAATTCCCTCCTGCGCCACTTCTTCAGGCCGTCTTTGTGTCGCGACCTAAGGTGCTTCGCGACCCCTAACATCTCCGTCCGAAAAATCATCATCGCGGCCCCTCCTACTATCGGACAGCCGATTTCGAATTTGTTGCTGGCAGCAGTACCCCGGGAACAATCTGGTCCATCGGCAATTCCAACGCAAAGAGAGATGCGGACTCTCCATCCGCCTGCACCCAAATGCCATGGAAAGCCTCCCGCAGCTCAGGGTGTAAGGCCAGCAGCGCCGTCATCACATCGGTAACCTGCCTCCGCGCAGCGTACGGATCGTGCAGTTGGACTGTCTGTGCGGCGTCAGGAGTGTAGTGGACACCGAGGTCCAGCGCACCGAATGTGGCTGTGGTGCCGATCGCCGTCACCTTAAGCACAGAACCATGCGCATCGAGCAGGAGTGGCTTGATGCCGGGAAGACTATCAAGCTGTATAAGGTCTTCTTCATGTTTCAGTTTCTCGAGATTGGGACTGGACAGGAACTCCACCGGATCCAGAAGATCGGCAGCAGTTCGATAGTAGAGCCAGGCATTCCAATTCATGCTCCGTCGTGCGTAATTGCGCGCCAGAGCCCAATACCAGAGGCCATCGTGACCTGCTTCCAACATTGGTCTGCTGAAGAAACCAGCGAGCATCCAGCGATGCTGAGCTGTTTCGGACAGAATCAGGGAAATTTGTTGCGGCTGTGGTACGCCGGTGGCGTGGAGGATGACCAATGCGTAGCTTCCGGGTGGCAGATCAGTAAAGCTCAATGCCACAACCGGCGTTCCACAATAAAAATCTGTACGTGCGGTTCCCAAAGAGTCGCTCGAAGCGTCCAGTGCATAAAGACTATCGACAGTAATGGCTGCTTGCTGCACGAGAGGCTTCACAGTGCCGATCGAATCCGCAATCCCACTGAAATCAGCAGCAACCGCAGGAATTGTATTCGCCCGAAGAGCCTCCACGTTCCCGCTTTGCACCTCGCCAACCATGGTACGGGCAGCACTCGACAAGGCATCGCGCTGCGCAATCGTCATTTGCGCCTGGGTCTTGCAGGAAGCGGCCGTCGCGGCCAGAGGCAGCAGTGCGCCTGCAATTGTTAGAAGCAGCACCAAGCCGTCTCGCACGCCGGTTGTTCTCAGTACCATGGCTGCAGCCTTCCGTGGCGGTCGCTAGGCTTGCGAAACTACAATCTCTACAAGCCTACTGATATATGATGCGAATAGGGCGTTCGAATACAGCACTCAAAGAGGAATTACTCATGTATTTCGTCGAGAGTGAAAAGATGCTGGTAAGTTACCGCGCAATCATCTTCAGTTGCTGTGCCGTTTTGCTCTGCTCCGCACATGCCAGTTGCGCGCAGGAGACACGGATCCCTCGCCCTGAGCCTAATGTCTCTCATACGCGCGTGGTAACGAGCACATCTCATCCGGCACTTGATGGATCAGCGACTGCACGCAAACATTCGGCAAGTACGCATGGCCGGAGAATGGACAAGTTGCCGCCACCATCCAACCGAGCTACACAGCCCGCGACGGTGACCTTCAGGGACGGAAAGCTTACGGTAGAGGCGAACAATTCTAACCTGACCCAAATCCTGCGAGACTTGGCTAACATCAGCGGAATGACCATCAATGGGCTCGACAAGGGGCCTCGCGTCTTTGGCGTTTACGGCCCTGGCAATTCGCGTGACGTTCTTGCCGATCTTCTCCTCGGCTCTGGCTACAACTTCATCATGGTGGGCGGTGCTATCGACGGCACGCCTCGCAAGTTGCTTCTCACTGCTCAGAACAGCAATGCTCCTGCGATCGCCCCGGTCAATCCAACTAAGGTTCCTTCCTCTGACCGCGACGAACCTCAGCAGCCAGAGTTGGAGATGAAGCCGTCTGTTCCGAATGCTTTAGGTCCGGGCGCTATCGCTCCTGTTCCCTCTTTAGACGAACAGGACGACAGTACTCGCACGCAGACCACTCTGCAGCGACTACAGCAAATGCATGATCAGTTGCGGCAAAGTCAGCCGCAGTAGCATCTGACTTTGATTCGAACAACCGCCCGTCATGCTTTCACCCGCCAGCTGCCCGGTTGCAAACCGCGCACTTCTTTCCTTTCCCGCGCTGAAATCTCGCAAACAGCGATCCGATCCCGGAGTACTTCAGCCTGGCTTGCCGCAGAGGTGGGCGGCGGTCCATAACGCCTGGATATTGTTGCTGCTGCACACGACAGCTGGCTCAACCGCTGCCCCACAGCGACATTTCCACGGATAGCCTGGTTTTTACGGGTATGTCGGGCCGTGAGCACTGCGTCATCGATGCCGCTACCCTGCGACAGTAGTGCCCTCCTCCAAGGACGGACACCACTTCTGTCGCGGACTAGACACGAATGTCCCAAAAAAACCATCAGGCATTTGTATTATTCTTCCTTCTCGCACAAGAGCTGCAGTCTTTTCCAATCCAGGGATGAGCCTGAAGGGGGTAGATTTCGGGCAGGCGGGTTTTTGTCCTTTCGGGAATAGTTTGATTCATCCAGCCGCAGTCGCGGCGGTGGAAATGTGGGAATCGGCTTTATCGATTTCCAAGGTTTGTGGGAAGGGCGGAAAACAGTTCCATCGTTTTCCGAGCTTTGCACAAACCGTCATTTCCACGGTCCGCTTCCACTGCTGCCGGGTTTTCATGCGGTCTTTGCGATCTGCGCGAACAGCTTGTCTTTGGCTTGCTGCATGCGCTCGGCAGCCTCGGTATCGCTCATCGAGCGAGCCACGCGCTTCAGCGCGGCGACGGTGAGTCCGGGGCGGAGGAATGGCTGCGGCTGTTGGAGCGCCAACAGCGTTTCCAGCGGCGTGCGCCATTGCTTGTAGAGGCGGCGTTTGCGGCCCTTGGCGTCGATGTGGACTTCGGCTTGCGCCGAGGGCCGGTGGTAATTGACGTAGGGGTTGAGGAAGCCGGTGTAGAACTGGTTGATGGGCGCGGCGTGGATGGGCGGGATATGCCCCCAGCCGATGTGCTTGCGGATGACGGCAGCGTTCTTGGTTTCCACCAGGCCGTTGTCGCCGGAATGGCGGGGGCGGCTTTTGGTCTGCTCGATGAGCAGCTTGCCGAGCAACTCGGCGACGGTCTTGCTGATGAACTCCGAGCCGTTGTCGGTGTGGAAGTTGAGGATGAGGAAGGGGAACTGGGCGATCATCTGCTGGAGCAGCGGAGCCAGCCAGGCCTCGGAGATGCGCGGCGTGGCCAGCACCACCTGCCACTGCGTCACCTCGTCGACGGCATTGATATGGTAGAGGCCCTTGCCTTGCGGGCTGTCGCCCTGGTGCACCGTGTCGATGCGCAGAAACCCCGGCTGGCCGTTGGGCTCCGGCTT
>DATKRT010000036.1:0-5889 GCA_035532055.1 Acidobacteriaceae bacterium
GTTCATGGAGGGCTCCTGAGTATAAGCTCAGGAATAATGTAATCTAGTTACGTCGGTCTGTCTACACAATAATTTAATGCCAGACCTGTTAGCCCCGTTGCCTCAGCGAACAATCGTCCAGGCAAATGTAGAAACTCCAGGGTCAGGGCTTCAGCCCTGACTGCCGCAAGTACCTCAAAATCAACGTGGCCTTTAGGCCCTGCGGAAAGTTTTTCTCCAGATTCCCCTTCCATTTCCCCTTTTTCCGCAGCCTCTTTAGCCCCTGGTCAATGCTGATACGCATGCATTTCCGGCGCTGCGTATAGCCCCTGCGGCGTGCTTGCGCGCAGCTTCCTCAGCGCACGCTCATTTCCGCGGATTTGCTGCCCCGAAACACCTTCCAGAACTCCACATACCCCTTCAGCCGCACCACCTCGAAGTAATCGCTGGCAAGGCAGTAAAAGACAGTGGAGCCTTCCACCGCCGTGCGCAGAGCGCCGTTGCCTAACTCGCTCGCAAAAGGCACCGGCGCGGCGGAAAACACCATGGCCAGCACGATGAGCATCAATTTCACAATGCCCATCACCAGGTTCGTCTCCGCCAGCTTGCTGCTGAACCCCTTGCCCAGCCGCAGACTTTCACCAAGAGCGGAAAGCGTGGAGCGCCTTTCCAGCAGCACCAGCAGCGGCGCGACCGTCATCGCCCAGCTCACCAGCGCCCACGCCGCAAAGAACCCCAGCGACAGAAAGATCACCCACATCGCGTAACCCACCAGATCCGGTTCGCCGCCGCTCGTGATGTGCGTGGCCGCCGCCCATTCGACAGAGCGAAACCACCCCCAGCAAGTCACCGCCAGCAGCGCCAGCCACGCCGCCTGCAACACCACCATCTGCACTGGCCGAAAGGGCGTCTCCGGCTCCATCCGCTTCAGAATCACGTTGCGGCCCACCCCCGACGCCACCATCCACGCCAACGCGGCTACAGGCGCCAGCCACCGCAGCACGGCCATCACGTGCGGCGCGTAAAACGACCACACGCTGGCAAGCTGCACTGCAGCCACCCATGGATTCTGCGAATCGATTGAGTTGAACCCCGAAAACGCAAGCGGATACGCAACCAGAATCTGCTGCCATTGCTGCCAGCAGATCAGCAGCAGGGGAATTCCGAAGAGCCAGCGCCAGCCCACCTCCAGCAGCGAGAGCCACGGCCGTCTGATGACCCACCCCATCTGCGCCACCAGCGACTGGGTCCCGCGCACCGGCGCGGCCATCTACTTCACCACCAGGTTGGCGGCCCGGCCCGGCACCACGATCACCTTCACCACCGTCTTGCCCGTTGTGCGCGCCTGCACTTTCTCGTCGCTTCGCGCCGCCGCCTCAATCGACTTCGCATCGGCATCGGCGGCCACCCGCACCACCGTCACTAGCTTTCCGTTGATCTGCACGGGAATCTCCAATTCGTCTTCCTTCGCCAGATTGGGATCGCCCACGGGCCACGGCGCGCGCAATACCGAGCCCTGTTCGCCCAATTCTTCCCACAACTCCGCCGCCAGATACGGCGCAAACGGCGCCAGCAGCAGCACCAGCGAGCGCAGCAGCTCATCCACCACGGCAGCGGGAATCTCACCCGACGCCAGTTCCGCATCCGCGGCCTGCAGGTCGTTCACCAGTTCCATAATCGCCGCCACACAGGTGTTGAAGTGCCAGCGGCCCTCAAAATCCTGGGTGATTTTGGCGATCGTCTGGTGCAGCTTCCGCACCAGTCTTTGCTCCGTGGCGCTGCCTGCTGAGGGTGCCCCATCCTTTCCGCGCTCTTTGCGGAAAGGGTGGGAATCGGCAGTCCCTTCCTTAGCCATCACCGCGTACTTCATCACCAACCGGTAAACGCGCCCCAGAAAGCGGCTCACCCCGGCCACGCCATCCTCCTGCCAGTCCAAATCCCGATCCGGAGGCGCGGCAAACAGCGCATACATCCTCGTGGCGTCCGCGCCGTAGCGCACTACCATGTCGTCGGGCGATACCACGTTGCCCTTCGACTTCGACATCTTGGCCCCGTCCTTGATCACCATGCCCTGCGTGAACAGCCGCCGCGCCGGCTCGTCGTTGACGATCAGTCCCAGGTCGCGCATCACCTTCGTCCAGAAGCGCGAGTAGATCAGGTGCAGAATGGCGTGCTCCACCCCGCCGATGTACTGGTCGATGGGAAACCAGTACTGCGCTGTCGCCGGAGCAAAAGCCGCGCCGGCATTCTTCGCGTCCGTGTAGCGATAGAAATACCAGCTCGAATCCACAAACGTGTCCATGGTGTCGGTCTCGCGCCGCGCCGGCCCGCCGCACTTGGGGCAGGTCGTGTTCACGAACTCCGGCACGCGCCCCAGCGGCGATCCGCCCTGCTGCGTAATCGCCACCTGCTCCGGCAGCACCACCGGCAACTGCTCGTCGGGCACCGGAACCAGCCCGTCACGCTCGCAGTGAATCATGGGGATGGGCGTGCCCCAATACCGTTGCCGGCTCACGCCCCAGTCCTTCAGGCGGAAGGTCACCGTGGCCTCGCCAAAACCCTTCTTGGCAGCGATCTCCTGCAACTTCCTCTGCGCCTCGTCGCAACTCAGCCCGTTGTACTCGCCGGAGTTCACCAGCACGCCGTCTTCCGAGGTAAACGGCAGCGCCGGCTCCTCTGCGCCGTGCTCTGCGGGCGCAATCACCCGGCGAATCTCAATCCCGTACTTGGTTGCGAACTCGAAGTCGCGCTCGTCGTGCCCCGGAACGCTCATGATGGCGCCGGTGCCGTAGTCCATCAGGATGTAATTGGCCACCCACACCGGAACCCGCTCGCCGTTATAAGGATTGATGGCGAAGCGTCCCGCCGGAACACCGTGTTTCTCGATGGCTCCAACGTTGCCGGCCTCGCGAGCCTTCTTCTGCTCCTCGATCAGCCCGTCTACCTTGGCCTTCAACTCCGGATCGGCGCTGCAAAAAGCCTTCACCAACGGATGTTCGGGCGCCAGTTGCACGCTGGTCGCGCCAAAGATCGTGTCCACGCGCGTCGTAAACACGCGAATCCTCATAACACTGTCATCCTGAGCGGAGCCGCTCGCATTCTCTGCGAGCGGCGCAGTCGAAGGACCTGCGGTTCCTCCCTCCAGGAAAAAATCGACCTCCGTTCCCTGGCTGCGCCCGATCCAGTTGCGCTGCATGGTGCGCACCTTCTCCGGCCAGCCCTCCAGCTTGTCCAGCCCGTCCAGCAGCTCCTGGGCATACGCGGTGATGCGCAGGAACCACTGCTCCAGATCGCGCTGCTCCACCAGCGTGGTTTCGTGCCGCCAGCAGCAGCCGTCCACCACCTGCTCATTGGCCAGCACCGTGGCGCACTCCGGGCACCAGTTCACCTTGCTCTTTTTGCGGTAAACCAGCCCCTTCTCATACATGCGCAAGAAGAACCACTGGTTCCAGCGGTAGTAATCCGGCAGGCAGGTGGTCACTTCCGTGGCCCAGTCGTAGCCCAGCCCCAGCCGCTGCATCTGCCGCTTCATGGCGGCGATATTCGCCAGCGTCCACTCGCGCGGAGGCGTATTGTTCTTGAGCGCGGCGTTCTCCGCCGGCAACCCGAAGGCGTCCCAGCCCATGGGGTGCAGCACGTTATAGCCCCGCATCCACATGTGCCGCGCCAAGGCATCGCCAATCGAGTAGTTGCGCACGTGCCCCATGTGCAACTGCCCGCTGGGATAAGGCAGCATCTCCAGAACGTAATACTTGGGCTTGCCGCAGGATGCGGGCTCGGCTGCATACAATTTCGGGTCCGCGGCCCACCGTTCCTGCCACTTCGTCTCAATCGCCGCCGGATCGTAACGCAGTTCTTTTTCTTCGGCCATCACCCTTCAAGTGTAAACGGAGACGCATTCGGATCAGGGCAGCAGCGGGCGCAGCCACGTGGGAGTGTCTCCGAGGAGCTCAATCTTCCCGCCCTCTTCCACTTTCGCCACCAAGCGGTATCCTCGGTCGAGTTCGCTGTGGTCATAGACCCACACGTTTGAGATTTCAACCAGAGCTCGCTTCAGGTTATGCATAATTCGGGGAAACCGTTCGACCAGCTTTTTTGCCGGAACATCGTGGCCGCCCGCCGCAACGCGCATCGCCACACGCATATCGGAGAGTTCGGGTCCGGATATGCCGATAAAAATGAGCAGGACCGTATATCCCGCCCTCTCGGCATCTTTCAGAAACTTGAGCTTATCTCCCACGGGATCGGAAAAGACAGTCTCGAAGATAAAGCTCTCTCCTTGCTCAACCAGTTGACGGCGCAGCTTGTTGGCGAGATTTGCGGCCTCATATGCATCGATCCCCAGGGATAGCGCCAGCACATCCGCATTCAGGAAAAGCAATCCGGTTCGCGTCAGATGGGCGTCGAAGAATGTGCTCTTCCCCGCGCCATTCGGCCCCGCCAAGGCGACCACGATAGGCCGCTGGTCGAGGAGCGAGCTTAGGCGCATGCCTCTCGTCCCTTCTGCTGGCGTGCGGATCTGGAAGCTGCGCTTCGCGTCGCCTTGGTGTCCCGGCGCTCCGCGGTGTCCACCGCGATGAAGGTTCGATTTACAAACCGGCCCACTGTTTGCGTCCCATCCTCTTCAATGCGAATGAGCAAACCCGGACGGCCGGGACACTGCTTGAAATGTGGATAGGGGCGGCTTGCAAGAACTGCCTGCACCCTCTTTCGTCCTGCCGGGGTATCGACCAAAGCCAGCGCCTCCGAAAGCGGCTGAACCTCCGCTCCTCTGCGCAATGCTGCCACCTGACCGCCCCTGAGCAGCAACTCCACCGACCGTCCCAGCTTGGCCCAGAACTCGACTTGCCCCGCGATCGAGCGCTCCTGAGCATCCCCCGCAATCCGGGCATCCAGCACCAACGCATCCGACAACTTGACCGGCTGACTCATGCATTCAGGGTAGCATAATGCTACCTACTTTTCCGCATTGCACCCCGGTAAACAGACGGCGGTGCGCATGAACCTCGCTGGCCTGTGGCGCTACCGCATGGGCGACTACCGGCTCATATGCCGTTTCGAGGACAACCTTCTCGTCGTTTTGGTGCTTAAGGTTGGCCACCAGCGCGAGATCGACGATGGTTAGCTCCACTTGAATCAACAACTCGGCGTCTATGCTACGGGCTTCAATTCTCTTGCTCGTTCGATGCGCTCCCGCCTTTTTGGCGTGTGCATCGCCTCCCATAAATCCATCCGCCGCTGTGTATTCAACCAAAACTCCGGACTATTGCCGAAGACGCGCGCCAGCATCAGCGCCGTATCCGCGGTTACCGCACGGCGGTCGTTGCACAACTCGTTCACCAACTTGCGCGGCGCGCCCATCGCCTGAGCCAAAGCTCCCTGCGTCAACCCAAGCGGAGTCAAAAACTCCTCCACCAGCATCTCGCCGACGCTCACGGGTTTTCTTTCCGTCTTCAGCATGTCCACACCTCAGCGGTAACTGTGATCATCGAGATAGACCTCGGCGGCTTCACCCTTCGCACTATCCCATTGGAAGATCAGCCGCCATTGTTCGTTGACCCGAATGGAATGCCACCCAGCTAGGCTACCCCGCAGCTTCTCGAAATGGTTGCTCGGCGGAATCCGGAGATCCGCATTCGACATGGCATCATCCAGCAGTTGCAGCTTCCTGAATAATCTCGATTCCAGTTCCGGCGGAATGTTGCGGCTTGCCTGGTCGTGGACAAAGAACTCCCGCAGCCAGCGGTCCCGGAACCCGAGAATCATCTTACCTTCCTTGTTGCCCGATTGTACCGTACAACGACACAAGCGGCAAATCAGCTTACCAAACTCTTCAGCACCCGCACATTCCGCTCGTCGTCCCCCACCTCGTCGAGCGGCGTCTCCGCAATAAACGCGCAGTGCGCAAAG
>DATKRT010000037.1:0-5498 GCA_035532055.1 Acidobacteriaceae bacterium
TGACCGCAGGCAGTTAGCTTGGGCGCAGGCGAATGTCGCGGCGGCGTGGAGGATTCGCAACTCGGAGGATGTGATGTGGAACAATTGGACGCCCGATGATCCCTCGGCCGTTACTCCGAGCAGCGGACTGTATTCCTGGGATTGCAGCCCCGCGCTCGCAGGGATGTTCGATATACCCGCGCCTATAGGGAATGCGGTAGTTAAGGGACAACCGCCGGCAATGTGAGGCGGTCATTCGGGATCGGGGAGAAGCTTTGATCCCGAATGGCTCCGAGCTTTTCCAGACGAAAGAAACAAAGTAACTCCGAGGCCAGTCCAGAAAGAGGCGGAGCAGCTGCGGCGGAATGGGCTGCCGCGCGTTTCGATGGTGAGACAAGTTGAATAGTTCAGTAAAGAGCGCTTTAGTAAGCGGCATCGTCGCGATGTGCGCCTGCACATTTGGGCAAACAACGACAAGCCCGGCAACCGTCTTTCGGTTGGGCGTCTTTGACGGCGCCTCAAATGAGTTTGCCCAGGGAGCGCCCCGCGAGCCAGTGAAGGTCGATGCCAGCGCCGCGAATGCGGCGGCTAAGTGGTATGGAAGTCAGCCAGCCGCGGAGAATGTGCCTTCTTCGGGAGGCAGTGAAGCGATCGCGGCCGCGCCGCGTGCCATCCGGTTTACGATTCCGGATGCGCCGGCCGCGGCCTACCGTCTGCATGTGTCGCTCCTCATCGAAAGCCACAGCGTGCCCGCCCTCCGCGTTTGTATCGACGGCAAGTGCGGAATGTTCTACCTGGAGTCGCCGCTCGATGCGCACATGGGTGACTCGGACGACACCTTCCAGTCGGTGCATGCTCCCGCGGATGTCGCCTTTAACTTTCCGGGGAGTTATCTGCATTCCGGCTCCAACCAAATTACGTTTCAGGTGATCGAGGAGAAAGATAGGGCTATCGCGGACGCGAACCTGACCTATGATGCCATCGAGCTTGATCGGGCGTCGGCCTCTGACCGTCCCGGCCCATCCTCCGCAGCAATGGTCACTACGGTCTTCTATCAGGGCCAGCCCGGCAGCCTGAAGGAACTTGTGGATGTGTACATCCGCAGCGGAGAGAAATTCAGCTCAAGCGGCAGCGTGGACTTAACCGTTGGCGGCAATCACTGGAGTAAAGAGCTTCACGGTGGCGAGGATTTCGGCGAGGAGCGAATTGAGTTTTCAATTCCGGAGTTTGCCGCCGGGACCAGCGCACATCTGGTGTGGAAAATGGGGGGGCGCCAGTTTAGCAAGGATCAGACCATCGATCCGCAGAAGAAGTGGACGCTGTATCTTGTGCCCCATATACATCTCGATGTCGGTTACTCCGACTACCAGCCCAAGGTCGCGGCCATCCAGACCCAGGCAATGGACGAAGGGATGGATCTGGCTAAGCAGTATCCAGGCTTCTGCTATAGCGTGGATGGATCGTGGGATCTTGATCAGTTCATGAAAACCCGCTCCCTCGCGGATCAGCAGCGAGTGATTGCCGCGATGAAGAACGGACAGTTGTTTATCCCGGCCGAGTATGCCAATTTGTTGACCGGCTTTCCTACCGCTGAGACGCTGATCCGGTCGCTTTACGCAAGCGCGCAGTTCAGCCGCCTGCACGGGACGCCTTTCAATTATGCAGACATCAGCGACGTCCCATCCTACTCGTGGTCCTATGCCTCCATTCTGGCAGCGGCAGGCATCCGGTATTTTATAGCTGGACCGAACGGCCACCTGACGCGCGCTCCCGTGCTGATTCAGGGACGGCTGAATGAGAACTCCCCGTTCTGGTGGGTAGGGCCGGATGGAGGCAAAGTCTTGTTCTGGTACGGGCGTCATTACTGGGAGGGTGGAATTCTGTTTGGCGTTCCACCCGAGGTGAATGCCGGGCGCGAGACCATTCCGGTGTTTCTGAAGACTTACGAGCATCCGAGCTACCGGGCCGATGCGGTGATTCTCTTCGGCACGCAGCAGGAGAATACAGACCTCTTTCCGCAACAAGCCGAGCTGGCTGCCGAGTGGAACCGCAAGTTTGCATATCCCAAGATGCGCTACTCTGGCTTTTACGCTGCGCTCAAGCACATTGCGGATCAGTTCGGCGGCAAGATTCCCACCGTCAGCGGAGATGGCGGCCCATATTGGGAAGACGGCATCGCCGCCAGCGCGCGCTACGCGGCCATGGAGCGCAGAAACGAGAGTCGCGCACCTTCGGCAGAGAAGCTGGCTACGCTGACCTCACTGGTTAATCCGCGGCTGGCTGCGGATAAGACCGACCTGGACCGCATGTGGAAGAACCTCGTACTGATGGATGAGCACACCTGGGACTCCCATGACAGTTACACCGATCCGAGCAGCGAGGAGACCGCACGGCAATCAAAGGTGAAGGAGATGTACGCGATCGATGCGCGCCAGATCGCCGATTATGTGGCTCGCAACAGTATGGCCGGCCTTGCGAACGCGATTCCAGCCGGGCGCGGTAGCCTGATCGTGTTCAACATGCTCAACTGGAAGCGGAGCGCCTTGGTGACATTCGATCTCCAAAAAGGGCGCAAGATTGTGGATTCAACCACGGGCGCGACTGTTCCGGTGGAAGTGGTGAGCGACAGCGCCAAGCTGACCAAGGTGCGGTTCAAGGCTACGGATGTACCGGCCTTCGGTTATAAGGTCTACGAGCTCGCACGGTCGAAGGAGCCTGTGCCTGTTGCGGAAACGAAGCAAGCAACCACTCTGGAGAGCCGCTACTATCGCGTCGAGCTTGATCCAGTCAGCGGCGCTGTGCGCAGCATCTTTGACAAGCAGCTCAAGCGCGAGCTGGTGAATCAGCAGAGCCCTTACCGCTTCGGACAGTATCTCTACGTCTCCGGCGGCGACCAGCGACCGAACACGCTGCTGCAGTATCGAACGGTGCAGCTTGAGCCCAAGCTGCGAGTGGATGGAGCGCACGACGGCCATCTGCTTTCGGTTACGCGGGCGCCGTACGGATGGGTTGCGCGCATGGAGTCCTCGGATACGAACACGCCGGCCATCACCACGGAGGTCCGGCTCTTCGAAAATGAGAAGAAGATCGAGTTTATTGAGGATATCGATAAGAGGGCGGTGCGGAGTCGCGAGGCTGTCTACTTCGCCTTCCCGTTTGCGATGGATCATCCGCGGTTCCAATATGAGATTCAGAACGGCGTCGTAGATCCGGCAAAGAATATGTATCCGGGCGCTGGCCACGAGTGGTTCTCAGTGCAACACTGGGTCGCGGCGGAGCAGGACGGCGTGTCGGGCACGGTGATGCCGCTCGATGTGCCGCTCGTTACGCTCGGCGATATTTATCGCGGCGCGTGGCCCAGCCATTTCGGAACCAGGCCAGGTACGATCTTCTCCTACGCGATGGATAACTACTGGAGCACGAACTACAATGCCGAGCAGGGCGGACACGTGCGCCTTCGCTATCTGGTCACCAGCGCCGCGTCCACGGACGCAGCCGCGCTGAGCCGGATGGGATGGGAAGAAGCAACACCCCTCGAACTGGACGAGGTGACCAGACAGGATAAGGCCCTGCCTCCGCCAGCTCGCTCAGGCGCTACACAGGCCAGTTACCTGAATATCGATGATCCCGATCTGCTGGTAGAAGACTGGAAGCCGGCGGAAGATGGCAACGGTACCATCCTCCGCATGCTCGATCTCGGCGGCGCGGAGCGGCAGGTTGAGGTACAGGTTCCGCTGGTCAACCTTGCGCACGCAATCGAGACCGACGCGGTGGAGCGCGATAAGCAGGAGTTGCAACTATCGGGAGTGCACAGCTTCCGGTTCACGGTGCATCCACACCAGATCGTAACCGTGCGGCTGATCGGCAACGCCGCGAGACAATGAAACAGAGTGATGTTCATCTGCAATGAATGGAAGTGAGCTTATGTTGAGGTGCAATCGATGAATCGTCGTGATTTTTTAGCTATGGTGTCTTCCGGTGTGGCGGCGAGCAGTGCGGTGTCGGCCCTGGCAATACCTGAAAGCCATGCTGCCACTGGCAGCTTCCGCAATCGGCGGCGTCCGCCGAACGTCGTCCTGATGATCTGCGACGATTTGGGATACGGCGATCCCGGCTGTTACGGATCGAACCTGCCCACGCCAAACCTCGATGCGATGGCCGCGGAAGGACTGCGCTGCTCGCGCTTCAATGCATCGCATCCCATCTGTTCGGCGTCACGTGCCGGCCTGCTTACCGGACGCTACGGAACACGCAGCAACACCACCGGCGCATTCGGCCCGCACTCTGTCTCCGGTACGTCGCTGGATGAGACACTGCTCTCCAATCTCTTTCACGACAAGGGATACAAGACCAAAGCCATCGGGAAGTGGCACCTTGGCGACAAACCGGAATATCTACCGACGAACCGTGGATTCGATTCGTTCTACGGCGTCCCCTACAGCGTGGATATGAAGCCGCTGCCGCTCATCCGGGATACAACGATTCTGGAGCCTGACACGGAACGTAAGGAGCTGACGCCGCTCTACACGAAAGAAGCGACGCGTTACATCGAGCAACAAACCGAGGCGCCGTTCTTCCTCTACATGGCGTTCTCGTATCCGCACGACCCGGCCCGCGCGTCGGAGCGGTTCGAGGGAAAGACACACTTCGGCCATGTTGGAGACGCCATCGCAGAGATCGACTGGAGCGTGGGTGAGGTGATGCAGGCGCTCGAGAAGAAAGGTCTCGCTTCCGACACGTTAGTGATTTTCACCAGCGACCACGGCCCCTGGTACCAGGGCTGTCCGGGCCCGCTGCGCGGCCGTAAGGCGTCCACCTTTGAAGGCGGATTTCGTGTGCCGTTTCTCGCCAAGTGGCCGGGCGTGATTGGCCACGGCAGAGTCGTCGACGAGTGGTGTTCGAACCTGGACGTGGTGCCGACGCTCAGCACTGTGTGCGGCCTCAAGCCACCGGCAAAGCCGCTAGATGGCGCCGACAAAGCAGAGGTACTGCTCGAGGGCAAACGGGCAACGGAGCAAAAGCCCATTCTCTACTTCAGTCCCATGGGTGATCGTGGAATCGATATCCACTGCATCCGCCGGCAGGAGTGGAAGCTGCGTGTGGCACAGGGAATCGGCGGAGAGGTTTACATCAACGACCGGAGCACCGCGGCGAAGAGGAGTGCGTGGTTGGCGCGGCCTGAGCTGTACAACGTGGCTCTCGATCCCGCTGAGAGCTACGATGTGGCGGAACTGCATCCGGAGCTCGTCGCGGGGTTGCTGCACGAGCTGGAAGCGCTCATGCCGACGTTTCCCCCTGACGTAGTGGATGCCTACGCGGCTCTCAAAGCCAACCAGGGCGCGGTCACCACACCGCCCGGCGCGTCACCGCGGCCGCCGCAGAAAAATGAACCGGCCTGGTCGTGGGAACCAAAGGACCGTCGAGAGTAACGATGAGTGCGAAATCGGTAATTTTCACCGGGTTAAGACAAGCGACGCGACCGGGTTGCCTGATGGCGCTCCTGCTCGTGTGCGGCCTCC
>DATKRT010000038.1:0-18795 GCA_035532055.1 Acidobacteriaceae bacterium
GCCATCTTGCCGATGCGGTGGCGCGCATCTGCGAGGCCGTGGGCCGGCCCCAAGCGGCGCTCGAGCGAATGGCGCCTTTACCGGGAGGGCTGCGCGGCGCGCTCGTTGCGGTGCACCGCCCCGAAAACCTCGCCCAGGCCGAACCCGCATGAGCAGGCGCTAACAGGCAAAGCCAGTTAGGCGATAACCGCGCCCTTAGGACGCGGGTTTCAAGTTGTCACTAAATGGATCGAACCCCAGCGACGCCAAGATATGCGCGAACTATTCCTGCAGGTGTGTGCCACGGCCTGCCGCGCTTCTTCCGCTTGCTCGAGCTAGACCCGCACTATTTCCCACTTCGAGCCGCGGAGTCGCGATTTGCGCCGGGCCCGCGTGTGCATCGCTGCCGTAGCGCGATGATCCTCCACGATTTTGCAGCCGCGCGGCCCAATGCCACGCGGGACTTTCGAGCGAATTCGGGACCGGTCAATCTGATCCAACGATATCCCTGCGGACGGCGAGGCGGGCGAGCCACGACTCCAACTCCCACAGACCTTTGATAAGCACGATTTCAGAAGCGTCAGGATCGCAAAGTTCACTCGCCGAGCCTTGCGCAGCTCGCATGTGCTGCTGGAGTTTACCGGCGGCACTGTCGATCACAGCAACCAATCACAGCAACCAGATGTGCGGCCGCGTCGTCAAGCGCAACCTCGCGCAGCCGATTGCAAACGTTCAGCACGACAGTCGGAATCGACGACGCATTATCGATACCGGAAAGACATCGAATGGCAGTATCGATTGCGTGGCGAACAAGTTGGAGCAAGTCCGGCAACGCGGCAGTCCCGGGATGGGAATCGATCGCTCGCATCAGGCGATCAGACACCCGTTACCACAAACACACAATGAAGCGCGGCGTGCACCAAACATCTTTTAAGCCATGACTTTAGCATGGACAATAATAGAAGGCGCAGACCGATATTGCGGGGAGGCCCGGATGGGGCATTCGAATGCCCGAGTCGCGACCCGCCGTTACGCGCCATCGCGCGAAGCAAACGTCAAGATGTCTCAGCTGCTTTCCCAGGACACGATGTACAGCGAGGACGACCCGATGGCCGAATCCCAGCAGGGCAAGCCGGACTCCGAGAACCGCAAACAGGCCGCCTGGTGGATCCGCCTGCTGAGCGGCTTTTTTTCCGCGGAGCCTGGCGACTTGGAAGGCTTATTCAGTACCAGTCAGCATTCCGCCGTATTCGAACACCGGCGTGCCCGTTTCATCCTGCTGCGAACCATGCTGGTGGCCACCCTGTTTGGGGTGCTCACTCCGCTTTGGATACCGATAGACGTTCTGGCATTCCCGCACGCGGTGTGGCAGAGCCTGGCGCTGGGGCGGGTCACCACCAGTTTGGCGTTCGCCGCGCTGGCCCTGTATTGCCGTCGCGCGGCCTCGCTCAGGCAAAGCTACATGGCTTTGGCCGTGTTGTTTTTGATTCCATCCGCGTTCTTTCTGTTCTCGCACGCGGTGCTTTGGGACGCGTCGTTGAGCAAAGTGGGCGCGGTCGCGGCGAGCGGGTACGCCTTTCTTCCCTTCGTGTTGGTGGCCGGCGTCAGCGTTTTCCCGTTGACGGTGAGGGAGAACATCGTGCTGGTGCTGCCGCTCTTGGCAATCTCCGGTATTCCCGTGATTGGGGATCACGCCTTCATGATGCCGGGCTTCAACGCCGTGGCGGTGCTGTGGCTGTTGATCCTGGTGGCCGCGGTCGGAATCTTTTCCGCCGCAAGCCAACTGCAGCTCATGCACGATCTGTTCACTCAGTCCGTCATCGACCCGTTGACTGGAGTATTCAACCGCAGGAGCGGGACCGAGCTGGTCGCGCTGCAACTGGCGCTGGCGCGCCGCCATCGTTATCCGCTCGCGCTGGTCTTTGTGGATCTGGACGATTTCAAGCAGGTCAACGACACGGCGGGGCACGCCGCCGGCGACAGCTTGCTTGCGCAGACGGCGCAGGGCTGGCACGCGGCCCTGCGGGAAAGCGACGCCATTCTGCGCTGGGGCGGGGAGGAATTTATTTTGTTGCTGCCACATACGGACTGCGCGCAGGCCGCGCAGTTGATCCGCAGCCGCAGCCCAGCGCTGAGAAAACCGGACGGCAAGCCCCTGACCTACAGCATCGGGATCGCCGAGTGGCTCGCGGACGGCGTTACGGACGGGCATTCGCTGGTGGCCCTGTCCGATCGGCGCATGTACCAAGCGAAGGCCGCTGGCAAGGCCCGCATCGTCGGCTGCGCACCCGGCAATCACGCCCTTTCCGCTTGACCCGCTGCCGGGGTGGTGAGACGGGGATTTGAAATCGTCGGGTAGCTAGCCCCACCCTTTACCCACAAATATTTCTAACTCAGTGAGGTAAGCGTGACGGGGAGCCATGCAAGAAGGCAACCCGGTCATGCCGTCCGCTGCGATCTTGTAGCGGCCGATGTCGAGGAGGCCTCCCGGCCCGAACCGGTAGACGCGCCCGCGGAGCGCGCCGTTCGCAAACCGCTCAGGCGCGTGCACGTCGATCACGTACACGCGCCCGGCGTGCTTCAGCAGGTTCTCGCCCCCGGAGGGCGTGCCGCAGGCGGGCCCGCCAGGCGGCAAGTGTCTCATCGGCGCTCACGCGAGCGCCTCCAGGAGTTTCTTCGCCTGCGCGAGCGAGATGCGAGCGTTGGGCCAGCACACGCGCACGCCCTCGCCTTCGCACAGCCATTGCTCGTGCTCGTCGTAGTAGCACGTGAACGGGCCGAAATAGTCCTCGCGTTCCGCGTCGTGCTCGCTCGGGTCGCCCTCGTTGTCTTTGATCGGTGCGTGCAAGCCCTCGAGGTCCGAGACGAGCGCCGTAAGGACCCGGACCAGCTCACCGCGCTGGCGAGCCAGAGTGTCGATCAGGCCGGTGAGCTCGCGCTCGTGCAAGGCGGCAAACTTGGGGCCGGTCATTACCCAACCCTTGCTTCACGGAGGCGCGAGCGCGCCCTGACCCGACTTTGACACCGCCCAGTAACACACCCCACGGAAAGCCGCGTGGCGTAAGGCTTTCGGCGATATTGCCGAAATTGGCGTGTATCTAGGTCAGAAAGGCGCTCAATCCAGATTCAGGATCGGTTTTGGTGGTTGGATTGTCAGCGCTTTCAATCGCTTAGCTGCATCTGAAGACGGTTCGGTCACCTGCCAGACACGACCGTTGGGGCTAGACAATTGCGCCAATTGGATGTGTTTCAGATCATCGCGGATCAGTAGTGTCCGGTTAAATTTCAAACAAGTTCAATTGGTTGGCGACGCTTGATGGATTTTCGGAGTAATCGAGGGGCTGAAATGCACAAGAGATCTGTATTTTCTCGAATACTGAGACCGAAAGTATCTGTAGCAACGTGTATAGCGAGGCATCGAGTTGAAGTTCCTTTTTGATAATGGCGATAAGCACATAGGTGGATACGGCGCACCAGATTTGCGTTTTGACCGCGTTCTCGCTCGTACCCAGGAATTTCTTGATTCGCAAATGTTGCTTGATCCATTTGAAGAACAACTCCACCTGCCAGCGATTCTTGTAAAGCGCGGCGATGGTCAATGCGGGCAAGGTTGTGTTGTTGGTGAGGAATACCAAGGTCTTGCCCGACTCTGGGTCTTTGAAACGGATGCGCCGCAAATGCTCGGGGTAGTCCTTGGAGATGTAGAAGCCGTTCATCGCGATGGCCTGATCGCAGATGACTCCTGCAGCCCTGTCGGTCGCGGCAGAGTACACGCGCCTGGCATCCATTCCACGCTTGGCGCGCGTGACGAAGAAGGCGCCAGCCTGATGCAGTCGGTACAGTCTGGCGAAATCCAGATAGCCCCGATCCATCACGTAGAAAGCCCCTGCCTCGATCAGCAAGATGTCGAGCACATTGACCTCGTGCATCTTGCCGTCGCTGATGTGAATAAAGGCAGGAATGGCGCCGCGCAAATCCAACAGCGTGTGCATCTTGACGGCTGCCTTGGTCGAGCGAAACGGTGCCCAATCGAACAGACTCAGACACAGGTCGATGGTAGTCGCGTCCAGTGCGTAGACCGTATTGGTCAAATCCAATCCCAAATCTTCGTCGTGGTAGAGCTTGCGGGCACGACGAATGAGCAACGCCGAGAGATCGGACCACATGCGCCAATCGCGCGAATCGTTGGCATCGGCCAAGGTGGAGCGGTGAACTGCGTGACGCAATCCCATCGCGTAGAGCTTGCTGGAATTGGCTCCCAGGGTGACCTCGATGTCGCGCAGACTTTCGCGCCAGGTCAGTTGCGCAAATGCCATAACGCGAAACTGGTCGGCACAGCTCATGCGGCGCACCCCGGCATTGCCCGAGTATCGATCCACGATCCGCGTAAAACTCGTCCACGGAATGAACTCCATTACTTGCGCAAACAACGTCTTGCCGACATTCATGTCTCGCCCCAGGGAATATCACCCAAGGGAAACTACACAAAAATGAGGATTCAAAGTTCAAATCGGCACCAAGCACAATCGGCTGAAAAGCCGCGCCAGTATTGGCTTTCACGCGAATCAATACACATTTAACCGGACACTACTGATCGGTGTTAAGTTGACAGTACCAGTCAGGGACAACCTTCATGTCTCTAGGTATTCATCCTGATTGTCCAACTGGGTCATCCGGTTTATTTTCCGATAAGCAAGTGGAGGCACCAATTGCGCTTGTCTTGACGGGAAAGCACCCTCATTCGGCGCTTCAGCTTAACGAGGGAACACTGCATTTTGTTCCCGATTAATGGCACACGAAAATAGTGTTCTGAGGCGAACTGTCCTTTGGCTAACCCATCCCTATAGTGGAGGAGGAAACAATTCATGAGCAATCCTGCAACGATACACCCATCGATAGATGCCGGGATAAAACCAGCTGCGCCAGGTTTTGCCGGAGGTAAACTCCGTTGCAAATGTGCTGCCAACCAGGTCGAGGTGACGATCAGCTCGCAGACGGCACACAATCACGCCTGCGGCTGCAGCAAGTGCTGGAAGCCGAAAGGCGCCTTGTTTTCGCAGGTCGCGGTCGTTTCACGAGACAAGCTCAAGGTAACTGCCCATGAAGAGAAACTGAAGATCGTCGACAGCAGCGCGACCATTCAGCGCCATGCGTGCACCGGCTGCGGTGTTCATATGTTTGGCCGGATCGAGAACAAAGCCCATCCATTCTACGGCCTCGACTTCGTCCACACCGAACTCTCCAACACCGGAGGCTGGTCGCCGCCGGAATTCGCGGCGTTTGTTTCATCCATCATCGAAACGGGTACCCCTCCGGCTCAAATGCCTGCCGTTCGAGCACGTCTGAAGCAACTAGGGTTGGAGCCGTATGACTGCCTGTCGCCCGCCCTGATGGATGCCATTTCCACGCACGTCGCCAAGAGCAAAGCCAAGGCATAAGACACATCCACAGCAACTGCCTGCATGGCCCGTCGTTTGTCCCTCCGCACGGCAGGTTATGTTTGGGGCACTGGATTCTTGTGCGCTCCATACGGCACCTGTGGGATAGCCGGCGCCCCGTTTGCCTAATTCCGCGGAATCGCTGTCTGAAATTCCGCGGGTAGGGGGCCTTTCAGGGAGAGATTCCGCGCGTGAAACCTGAGATGGTCTTCGATGAAGCTGGCAATGAAGAAGTAGCTGTGATCGTAACCCTCTCGCAGGCGCAGGTCGAGAGCCACGCCCGCGCGTTCGCACGCCTCGCGCAGCAATTCCGGTTTGAGTTGGGTTTGGAAAAACTGATCCTTCGTACCCTGGTCGACCAGAAGAGGTGGTCCCTTCCAGCCACTTGTTTCGATAAGGGCGGTGGCGTCGTATTCGCGCCAGGGGCCGCGATCAGGCCCGAGATATCCGGTTAGCGCTTTCTCGCCCCAGGGACAGCGCATTGGCGAAGAGATCGGCGCAAAGGCTGACACCGACTTGTAACGCTGGGGATTCCGCAGGGCCAGGGCAAGCGCTCCGTGTCCGCCCATCGAATGGCCAAAGATGCCAACCCGCGCCGGATCGACAGGAAAGTTGGCGGCAACCAGCCGGGGCAATTCCTGCGTGATGTAGGAGTACATGCGGTAGTTCTGCGACCACGGCGCCTGGGTCGCATCCACGTAGAAACCCGCGCCGCGGCCGAAGTCGTAACTATCCGCTTCACCCGGAAGATCGAGGCCGCGCGGACTGGTGTCCGGGGTAACGACGGCGATGCCGAGTTCGGCGGCGACGCGCTGCGCGCCAGCCTTGACGATAAAGTTCTCCTCGGTGCAGGTCAGCCCTGAGAGCCAGTAGAGTACTGGTATGAGAACTGAACCCCTGTTCGCCTGTGGCGGCATGAAAACGCCGAAACGCATGGTGCAACCGGTTTCCGGCGAGGCGTGGCTATACACCCCCTGCATGCCGTCGAAGCATTTGTTTTGGGTAACAGTAGTGATCACCATTTTTTCAGGTCGGTCGCCCTCGGCATTCACGAGCACAGCCGCGTTTCTCCGGTTGTAGCGGGACGATCGGGTACGATCTGGAAATCAGAACGTGACGACCGAACGGATCGACTTGCCTTCGTGCATCAGGTCGAAGGCCTCGTTGATCCGCTCTAGCGGCATCACGTGGGTAATCAGGTCGTCAATGTTGATCTTGCCCTCCATGTACCAGTCAACGATCTTCGGTACGTCGGTGCGGCCCCTGGCGCCGCCGAAAGCCGAACCCTTCCAAACGCGGCCGGTGACCAGTTGGAACGGTCGTGTCGAAATTTCCTGCCCGGCGCCGGCCACGCCGATGATGGTGCTGACGCCCCAGCCCTTGTGGCAGCATTCCAGCGCCTGGCGCATCAGCTTGACGTTACCGACGCACTCGAAGCTGTAGTCGGCACCGCCCTTGGTCAGGTTGACCAGATAGGCCACGAGGTCGCCCTCGACTTCCGTTGGATTGACGAAATGCGTCATGCCGAATTTTTCCGCCAAGGCCTTGCGCCCCCGATTTACGTCGACGCCGACGATCATGCCAGCACCCACCATGCGCGCGCCCTGGATCACGTTCAGGCCGATGCCGCCGAGACCGAACACCACCACTCTGGCGCCCGCCTCAACCTTGACAGTGTTGATCACCGCACCGATGCCGGTGGTGACGCCGCAGCCGATGTAGCAGACCTTGTCGAAAGGCGCATCTTCACGAATTTTTGCTACCGATATCTCGGGCATCACGGAATAGTTGGCGAAGGTCGACGTGCCCATGTAGTGGAACACCTGCTTCCCGCCGATGCTGAAGCGGCTGGTGCCGTCCGGCATCAGGCCCTTTCCCTGTGTGGAGCGAATCGCCTGGCATAGATTGGTCTTCTGCGAAAGGCAGTATTCGCACTGCCGGCATTCCGGCGTGTACAGCGGGATCACGTGATCGCCCGGCTTGACGCTGGTCACGCCGGCGCCCACTTCCACGACAATGCCTGCGCCCTCGTGGCCGAGAATCGCCGGGAAAATTCCTTCGGGATCGTCGCCCGACAATGTGAAGGCATCGGTATGGCAAACACCCGTGGCCTTGATCTCCACCAGCACTTCACCCGCGCGCGGGCCATCGAGTTGCACCGTTTCTATGGTCAGGGGGGCGCCGGCCTTGTAGGCAACAGCTGCACGTACGTCCATGTGTCGCTCCTGTGAGTTGAATAGTTGAGTCGTTATCGGAATGGCCGACGCCGTGTGTGTCCGCAGGCTGTTATTCGCTCATCGGCGCAACGGCCTTTATCACGTCCACTGTCGGTGTTCCATACGGAAAAATCTGGGCCAGTTTGCCGGCTGCTGCCGCACCGGCGCGTAAGCGGCGGCGGGGGCGTGCGCACCGGTCGCAAACGGCGACAACGCGCAGAACAGCAATGCCGTCAGTTCGTGGCCTCGCATGGCGCCGAATCCATTCCTTTCCGTCTTGAGTCTTCGCGGTGCCGGGGAGCCCGGCCATCCCGCACCCATGGAAGGAATTTACTCAGTCTCAAGTCGCTCTGTAATCCGGATCATCCCAGAGCGCGGTAGGGGTTATCCCTTAGAGCTCAGCGCAGCGCCGTTTCCTGCATGGTCATCTTGACGAGGTCGGCGATCGACCGCGCAAGCATTTTCTCCATCACCTTGGCGCGATGAACTTCGACGGTCTTCGCGCTCAATCCCAGCGTGTTGGCGACGGCCTTGTTAGACATCCCCTCTACCACCAAATCCAGCACCTCCCGCTCGCGGGGAGTCAAACTGGCAAAGCGTGCATGAAGCTCCGCGCGTTGTGCCCCCTTGCCGCGCCGCTCGTAATCGAAGGCGATCGCTTTCTGGATGCGATCGAGCAGATCCTGATCATTGAACGGCTTCTCGATGAAATCGAAAGCGCCGGACTGGACCGCCCGTACCGCCACCTGCACGTCGCCATGACCCGTGATGAAGATGATCGGCACATGGATCGGCTGTGCCGCCAGGCGATTCTGCAGCTCCACGCCGCTCATACCTGGCATGCGCACATCTAGAATCAGGCAGCCCGGCTTCGATGAATCGTAGCTGTCGAGAAACTCCTGGGCCGAGGCGAAAGTCTCCACCCTGAGCTGTACGGTCTCGATCAGCCAGCGCAGGCTGCGAGCAACCGCCTGATCGTCGTCAACAATGAAGACTGTCGGCTCGCTCATGCCTGCTCACGTGCTGTTCGCTAGTCTGCAGAGTGAAGCGGAACGTGGCGCCGCCATCTCTCCCAGACTCGGCGCTAACGCTGCCGCCATGCGATTCGATGATCGATCGGCTAATGGAAAGCCCCATGCCGACGCCCTGCTGCTTGGTAGTGAAGAACTGGTCGAACACCTGATCGATGACCGCTCCGGCGATGCCGGGCCCGGTATCGCCGATTTTGATCTCGACGGTGTCGCCGTCGATCGGTTGTGTGCGGATGGTAATCTCGCGCCGCGGGGAATCCGCCTCGGCCATCGCCTCGACTGCGTTGCGCACCAAGTTGCAGATCACCTGCTCGATCATGATGGAGTCGGCCCGCACAGGCGGCAACTCGGCATCGAGACTGAGTCTCACGGTTGCGCCTTGCTGCCGCGCCTCCAATTCGGTGAACTTAACCACCGCGCGCACGATTTGGTTGATGTCCGACGGTTTCATTTGCAATTCGCTCTTGCGCACGAAATCACGCACGTGCCGAAGAATTTCCCCGGCGCGCTCCGCCTGCTGGCAGACCTCCTCGAGCGGCTCGACGAGCTCTCCCGGATCCATGCCGCCCGAGCGCAGCCGCCGAATGCAGCCGCGGGCGAAGTTGGCGATCGCGGAGAGCGGCTGGTTGAGTTCGTGGGCGATGCCGGTGGCCATCTCGCCCATGGTGGACAGGCGCGCCACGCGCGCCAGTTCCGTCTGGTAAAGGCGCGCCTGCTCCTCGGCGTGTTTTTGCTCGGTGAGGTCGCGCGTGATGCCGAGCAGCGCATAGATCGCGCCCCGGCTATCCCGCAGTGGGACGGCATGGGTTTCCATCCAGCTCGTTCTGCCCTTGAGGGTAATCGATTTGAACTCATAGACGACCGCCTCCCCGGCAAAGACGCGGCGCATGTTCTCACGATAAAACTCGGTGTATTCCGGTGCCACGATGCAGTAGATCCGCTTGCCGATGATGTCCTCCGGCCGCGTCGCGCCGACCAGCCTGAGCCCTGCCGGGTTGATCTCCAGGACGGTGCCGTCGGCGGCCTGGAGCTTCACGCACTCCGGCACGGACTCGATGATGGCGCGCAACCGGTATTCATTCTCGGTCAGGCGGTCCAGCACGCCCTGGTGCTCGGCCTCCTTGTCTCGGATCTGTTGCCCCATCTTGCGCAGGCGGAGATGCGCGACCGCGAAACCGATCAATGCTGCCGTCAGCGCCCCTCCCAGCACCACAAGACCATACCACATCGTTTCGCCTCCCGAGATCATTTCGCCGACATCGCTCCACTGGGCAATGCAACCTTAACAGGCCACCCCGCCGGATCAATCAGGGACAACCGCCGGGCATCTAGGTAAACATCCCAATTGCCTGCCAGAACAGTTCTGCTAAGTTACTTTGGCAATCAGTAGTGTCCGGTTAAAAAAGGTATAAATGGAGTCTAACCCAACATTGGGAGGAGCAATCAATGATTGATTTCCCTTCGTTAAGTTACTTCAGAAATCATTAGTGTACGGGTAAAAAAACAGACATCAATCGAGTCTAACGGGCTGTTGAAAAGCGCATTAACCAAGTCGCTACAAAAATTGCGGAGTTGTCAAAATACGCTACGAGCGATGTTTTCGGGATGGGGAGGGGTTTTGGTACACCTAAAAACAGGTGTTTTCGAGCGCTCGGACCGTTTTTCAACAGCCTGCTAACTCTCAACATAAGGAGAAGGAAAATGATCGATTTTTCATTGACACCGGAACAAAAAACGCTTCAGAAGGTGGCGCGCGAGTTTTCGCAGGACATACTGAAACCCTTGGTTCGAGCGGCCGATGCGGAACCGGACCCGCAAAAGGGCTTCCAGATGATCAAGCCGGCCTACGAGAAGGCCTACGAGATGGGATTTGCAACCGGGTTTTTGCCGAAGAAATACGGCGGGGGTGGGCTGTCGAACGTTGACGTGCTGATCGCGGTCGAGGAAATCGGCGCCATCGATCCCGGCTTCGGTTGTGTTCTGCTCGTCAACGGACTGGCGTTGATGCCCCTTGTGTGGTACGGCAACGAGGCGCAAAAGAAGAAATGGCTCACGATGGCCTGCAGTGATCCGAAGAAGAGCTTTCTTGCCGGTTGGCTGGTGTCGGAGCCGGCCGGGACTCCTGGTGGAACGGCGGGCTTCGACAGCCCCGATCCAAAGGCCGGCATTCAGGTCACTGCGGACCTCAAGAACGGCGAGTACGTCATCAATGGTCGCAAGTATTGGCCGTCAAGCGCCGCCGGATGGGACATGAAGGGCGCGGACGTCAACACCGTTCTTGTGCGAACCGACCGCACCAAAGGTGGCAAGGGTGGGTTGTCTGCAATTCTGGTCCCGCGCGGTACACCCGGCGTGACCTACGAGCCGTCGATCGACAAAATGGGCCAGCGGCTCAATCTGAACTCTGACATCCGATTCAACAATGCGCGCGTACCCGAAGAGAACGTATTCGCTGTGGGCAACGGTGACCTCATCGTTAGCAAGGACTTCACCTGGTCAGGCCCGGTGGCGGGCATCGCAGCGGTGGGAACCGCTCGGGCTGCTTACGAGTACACGCTGAACTGGTGCAAGACGTACACCGCAGGAGGAACGCACCCGATCATCTACCACCAGAACGTCGGGTACATGCTCACCGACATCGCAATGCGCATCGAAGCCTGTCGCTATCTTTGCTACAAGGCGGGCTATTACGCTGACCTGCACGACGTTGAAAACCAGGGCCTGGGTGCGATGGCCAAGATCTATTGCGGCGAAGTCGGCACGCAAATCGTCTATGACTGCATGCGCGTGATGGGTGTCAACAGCTACGACCGACGCAGTCATCCGTTGGAGAAGTACATGCGAGACATGCTGTGCTTCCCGATCTACGACGCCGGCAACATGGGTATGCAGCGGCGCAAGATTTGGGGCATGATCGCAGACAAGAGCTTCAACCCGCGTGCCTGGATGGATAACGAGGCTATCGAGTTCACCAAGAATATGGAGGGTATCGGCGTAGTTGCGACCCCGCCCGCGGGCTGAACGACCGCGAACATGCGCGCACCGCTGACCCTGGGTATGTAGCCCAGGGTCGGCGCAATCAATGTTTCGCCTTGGAGGCTGCAAGTGGTGCCAATCCGGCAGACGTTCGGTCTCGTTCCGCCAGGGACCGACGTCGTCATGTACCTTGTGTTTATGCCATTTGCGATCGCCTTCGGCGTCGGTCTTTACTTACGGTTGCGCGCGTCGGGTCTGGTGAGGCTTGTAATTGCAGGGCCGGGCGGCATCGTGGGCGGACTGCGGCGTCTTCTGGTCTTCGGTCTGTTGCAAAGGCGTGTCGCACACCGACCCCGCGGCTGGCCGCATGTGGGTATCTTCTACGGCTTTCTGACGCTCTTATTCGGGACTACGGTAGTCGCGCTGGATTGGGACGTGTTGCGGCCGCTGGGCGTGCGAATCCTGTCCGGCTCGCCCTATCTGTACTTTAAGGCGTTGCTGGATGCTCTGGGCCTCGTTTTTGTCATCAGTCTGATTGCCGCACTTGCCTGGCGGCTGATCAAGCTACGTAGTACCGGCCCTGATCAGCGGCGCATGCAGTGGCAGTTCGTGCTGCTGATCGTGGGCCTGCTCTACATGGGCACGACAGGGTTCATTCTGGAGGGTCTGAGGCTGACGCTCAGGCCGGTGCCCTGGGCGGATTGGTCCTTCATCGGGAACGAGCTGGCCGGTCCGCTGCACGCTTTAGGTCTAGAGCAGCGTGGGGAGACGACTTACCTTGCCTTGTGGTGGAGCCACGCTGTCGTCGCGTTCACGCTCATCGCCGCATTGCCCTATTTCGCTTTCCTCCATTCGGTGGCCGCACCGTTGAACCTGATGGTTCATCCGGGTCACCCGAAACTGGCGCTGGACGCACCCTTCGATCTTCGGGAGATCGAGGCCAGCGGCAACTTCGACGTAAAGGTGGGTGCGTCAACGCTGGCTGACCTGAACGAAGCGCAACGCTTCGCACTGATGGCTTGCACGAATTGCGGACGCTGCGACAATGTTTGTCCGGCGTTCGCCAGTGGCACCGCCTTGTCGCCGCGACAGTTGGTCCAAGGCTTGCGCGGCATGCAGATGGCGCGTAATTCACGGACCGATCTCCTCGCTTCGGGCGACGTCTCCGCCCCGGCACTGTGGGCCTGCACGACCTGCGGTGCGTGCGTACAGGCCTGCCCGGTGTTGATTCGGCCGGTTGACTACATCGTCCCATTCCGCCGCGAACTGGTGACGCGTCAACAGATCGACAAGCGTCAGATCGAGTTTCTTGGCAACCTCGGGCGCAGCTTCAATCCCTACGGCTTGCCGCCGGCGAACCGCTCGCGGCTGGCCGCAGAACTGAACGCGGCAGACACCGCACCGTAGACAGAACACAGCGTATGCAAACCAGCCACTCACAGTCTCTGCGGACCAACATGCACCCCATCGCGAAGAGTTACCTGTACTGGACCGGATGCGCGGCCAACTATGACGTGCGCATCGCCGCCATCGTCAAGGCAACCACCAAGGTCATCAGGGCCGCCGGTATTGAGGTCAACTTCTTGGGCGAGGAAGAAGCGTGTACGGGGGACGCAGCGCGGCGCCTAGGCGAAGAGGGACTGTTCCAGCAACTCGCCTTGCAGAACATTGCCACGCTCAAACGCCATAGGGTGGAGCGCATAGTGACTCATTGCGCCCACTGCTTCCATGTGCTGAAGAATGAATATCCGAGCTTCGGCGCCGATTTCGAGGTCTATCACCACTCAGAGCTCATTGCACAACTTCTGCGCGAAGACCGGGTTCGGCTCAAACCCGATACCCATTCGGTGGCCACACTCCATGATTCGTGCTACGTCGGGCGATACAATGGAATCTTCGATGCACCGCGCGAGATTCTACGGGCAGTCCACGGGGCCGATACTGTCGAGATGCCGCGCCACCGAGAGCAAAGCTTCTGCTGCGGCGCGGGCGGTGCAAATTATTGGTACGACGCTCCTAAGAAAGAAACGGCAGGAGTGATCCGCATCCGGGAGGCGGTACAGGCGGGTGCGCAGACTGTGGTGGCCGAGTGCCCCTTCTGCATCAAGATGCTCGAGCAAGGTACGCAGTCGGCGGTCGCAGGCAATGGAGTCAGGGTAAGAGACATCGCGGAGATCGTCGCCGAGGCGCTCAACGAGGAGGATGTAGCGGCGCAGCGCGCGAGCGGCAACCACCAGCACCGCGATCAGATGAAGGAGCGCTTATGACGGCGGCGGGCATCGCATCGGTACCGAGCATCCTTGTCTGCGTCAAATTCGTTCCGGATCCCGCTCAGTTGCAGGCCGAGCCCTTGACGGGCCGGCCGGATCTGAAGCGCTCACCGTTTCGAATCAGCACCTTCGACGAGAATGCCATCGAGGCGGCGCTTCAGCTTGCCGCGGAGCACGGGGGTCGCGCTGTCGCGATGAGTCTTTGCGCCCAATTGCCGCCCAAGGACGTCGTGCTCAAGGCCCTCGCCATGGGCGTAGCTGCGGTCTACCTGGTCAAGGACGAAGAGCGGCTGGCCCGCGACCCCTTACGCGTCGCAACGGTGCTTGCCGCAACGGCGCGCACGATCGCCGCACGCGAAAGTCTCGCCCAATGGGACCTTGTGATCTGTGGCGAAGCATCTGCCGACGAATACAACCAACAGGTCGGTCCGCGTCTGGCTGCCGCCTTGAACTTACCGGCGATCACCTATGCCACTGGCCTGACCCTGCTGAACGGTGTGTTGCGTGCTGAGCGCGCGATTGAGGATCGATCCGAGACACTAGAGGTGAATGTTCCAGCGCTTGTCACTGTTGGCACAGAGATTAATACCGCCAGAATGCCTACGGTGTTGCAGATCATGGGGGCTGGGCGCAAGCCGATGGTCGAACTGACTCTGGCGGAGCTCACCGGCCTTGACATTGATCAGCTGAAGGCCTTTCCCGCGGTAGAAGTGTTGGACGTGTTTTCACCACCGAGCGCGCGCAAACAGGTCACGATCAAAGGCGAATCTGCCGATGAGATCGCGGCGGAGTTGCTGCGCCGCTTGGGCACCGATGGGGAGGTAACGCTCTGATGGCCACACACCAAAACGGCGGAAGTGGCGGGGTTCTCCTTTTCTCGGAGAACCCAGAAACGGTTGGCGAACTGCTGACTTTGGGGCGCGAACTCGCATCGCGCTTGCATCGCCCGCTGATCGTCGCGGCCGTTGGCCGCAATGCCCAGGCCTTGCTTGACGAAGGATTAGCGCGCGGGGCTGACGAAGTGCTAGCCGTGCGTGACTCACAAGGCGATGGGATCGTCCCGGATGAGTCGATAGCAACCGCGCTGTGCGAGGCGATTCGCGCATCAGCCCCCGCCGTCGTGCTGGTAGGCGCCACGCGCACCGGCGCCGAATTGGCCGCGCGCACGGCGCAGATGCTGCAGATTCCTTGCGCGAGCAGTTGCGTTGCGCTGGAAATGGACGACGCGGGCAATTTGAGCGTCGATCGGCGGGTGTACGGCGGGCGATTCGTGTCGCGGCAATTGCTCAACATCGCGCCGCGCATGGTTACCGTGCCGCCCAAGCGTTTTCCCAGAGCGGAGAAGGTCTCCGAGTTGCATGGCAGCATCCAAGAACTGCAGGTTGAGCTTCCTGCGCCGCGAATCAAGACAATGAGCGTGAATCCGCGCTCGCACAGTCAAGTGGACATCTCCAAGGCGGAAGTCATCATTTCCGCCGGGCGCGGCGTGAAGAAAATGGAAGACCTTCAACTTCTGGAGAAGCTCGCCAAGCTGCTGGGCGGGGTGCTAGCAGGCTCGCGACCGCTGACCGGCGATGTGGACTGGCTGCCCGTGGATAGGCGTATCGGGCTTTCGGGCCAGACCGTCAAACCTAATTTGTACATCGCCTGTGGCATCTCGGGACAGATTGAACACATCGTCGGCATGAAGGGAGCACGCACGGTAGTGGCCATCAACAACGATGCCAAGGCTCCGATTCATGGCGAAGCAGACTACAGCGTCATAGGGGACTTGTACGAAGTGGTGCCGGCGCTTATCCAGGCTTGTGAAAAGGCCATGGGCAAGGTCGGCTGAGCGTCGGGAAGGCAATGGATGAGACAACCACCACCTTCAACCAGCGCGAGCGCTGCTTTGCTTGAGCCGACAAGAGTTTTTCAGGGACACAGAACAGAAATAGCGCCATGAACAACAATGGAGTCGTATCCCTGGAGCAATTGCGAGCTTGTTCGCGCCAACTGGCAGCGGGAGTGACGATCGTAACCACGTGCGACGTGAAGGGATATCCCTATGGCCTCACCATGAGCGCAGTCGTCTGTCTTTCTCTCGAACCGGCATTGTTCCTCATCTGCGTCAGCGAAAAATCCGATACTTTGGGCCCGCTGCTTGAAAGTGGTACATTCGCAATCAATGTTCTGGGCCGGGGACAGGAAACGCTAGCTCGAACCTTCGCATCGAAAGGGCGCGCCGAAAAATTCAAACACATTGTTTACGATCTGAGCTCCCCTACACGGTTACCGGTGCTAGCTAACGCCTTGGCCGTGGTGGAATGCAAGCTCATCGATACGTACGCGGGCGGGGATCATCGCATAGTAATTGGCGAAGTCAGGGTTACGCGCATGAATGGGGGGCTGCCGCTGGTGCACTACGACGGTCGCTACCTTGGCGTGGATACGGGCAGTCATTCATTCGACTACGTGGCGTGCCGCGATTTATCGAGCGAACGGGCGTAGTGGCCGCGCCAATTGAGGAACGATTTAGAAAACCGTGGACACAAACGGTGTGGCCAAGCGCAAGACGATCGCTCGACCCGCTCGCCGCTTCAGTCTGCAATCTGGGTGGCGACGCAATGATCACTCCCGTTGAAGCCACACTCGGTGATGGCAAAAAGCTCCGCAGTAAGTCGGCGCTTGCTTGTCTTGTCGCCTCCTGCAAATTGCACACTCCTTGGGCCGAGTTCGATCTACATGGTTTCGAGGAGATTGGCAGCGACCGGGAGCATGTCGCCTTGACGATCGGGCGTGTTAACGACGGCGCTCCGGCGCTGGTGCGTATGCATTCCGAGTGCTTGACCGGGGATGTCCTTTTCAGTCAACGCTGCGATTGCGGCGCGCAGCTGGAAGCCGCCTTGGGAACTATCGCCCAGGAAGGGCGTGGGGCACTAATCTATTTGCGGCAAGAAGGCCGCGGCATCGGCCTGCTCAACAAGATCAAGGCCTACCGTCTACAGGACGCTGGCGCAGACACGGTGGAGGCGAACCACCGATTAGGCTTCGCGGCCGATATGCGCGACTATGCGATCGGCGCAGCTATTCTGGGTGAGTTGGGTATCCGTTCGGTACGCCTGATGACCAACAACCCGCGCAAGGTTGTGGCGCTCGAGCACCACGGCGTATCCGTCACGGAGCGCCTGCCGCTGCTGGTGGGCTGGAACGAACACAATTCCCGCTACCTTAAGGCGAAGGCAACCCGACTTGGGCATCTGTTGTGGAAAGACTGAGCATCTCGATAATTGCTTGGTTTTACCGCCAATAAGATAGACGACACGCTTGTGTCCAGTCAAGAACTGAGACGCGCATTAATGTCGCGATGTCGTTCTGTCGTTGGGGTTACCTGCCAGCTATGACCGGTATCACGGAAAACGGAACGGACTATCTATAAAGGGTTAATTCCGGTCATTTGGGTTTTACGCTCGATCAAATCCCCGGTACTGAATCGCTTCCGCTACATGGGCATCAGAGACGCGTTCCACACCCGCAAGATCTGCAATCGTGCGCGCAACCTTGAGAATGCGATGATATGCGCGCGCTGACGCTGATAATCCCAACCTGCTGATCGCTTGCTGCAGCAGCGTCGCGCCCTTTGCATCGGGTGCGCAGTGACTGTCGATCTCGCGCGTGGTGAGCCGTGCACTCTCTTTTCCTTGACGCGTGATCATTTTGGCGCGAGCTTTTTCCACGCGCGCGCGAACTACGCTGGACGAATCACCGCTACTCACGCGCGATAAATATTCCGCCGGCACCGCGGGCACTTCGATATGAATATCGATGCGATCCAGAAGTGGACCGGAGATTTTGCTGCGATAGCGGAGTACCTGGTCAGGCGTGCAGTGACAACGTCCATTGTAGTGCCCCAGATATCCGCACATGCAGGGACGCGTTGCTCTTTTGCAATTCGTGCCCATCACTCTTAAGGCACTAAAACCAAAGGAAACAGCTTTTGAACTACGGACCTTGGGAGAGCACGTCAGGAGGCGACGGCTGGAACTGAGGCTAACCCAGAAGCAGGCAGTCGATTGGCTAGCCGTCAACCCCTGGACGGTCCTAAACTGGGAGAAGGGCCATACCGAGCCGTCGATTGAATCCATGCCCGCCATTCTACAGTTCTTGGGCTACGAGCCATTCCCGGAATCTAAAACATTGCCCGAGCGCATGCTGGCCAAGCGCCGTGCAATGGGTTGGTCGATCAAAGAAGCCGCCCGGCAGCTTGGGATAGACGCGGGGACGTGGGGAGTTTGGGAGCGGGGCGCAACGGCTCCAAAGGGGCAACACCTGATGCTGCTCAATGCACTCGTCTCGTAGATATTTCAAAAGATCGAACCGCGCTGCGAACTGGGCAGTACGGCGCAAATCGAGACACGATATGCCATCACTTCACTTGCGCCGAATGTGGGCGAGATTCCCCGCGCGGCCAGACTGCATTGGGGTATCGAGAACGAGTTCCATGGTTGACTGAATGTCGCTTTCCGCTAAGACGCTCCTGCCATTTGGTCGCGCACTACCGTAGCCAATTTCGCATTGTTGCGAAGCTTCGCGTTGAACTTGTTCCGCATGGATAGAAACAGCGTCAAGAGTTTGCCTAAGAAGCGCAAAGCCGCTGGTTGGAACCGCAACTATGTCGTGGAGCCGCGCCCCTTGCGGCTACTAAAGGAAATCTGCCGCTACAGCCCTGGAGGTTCAATACATAGCGTATGTGCGTGTGTGTTGACATCAGTAGTGTCCGGTTAAATTTCAAACAAGTTCAATTGGTTGGCGACGCTTGATGGATTTTCGGAGTAATCGAGGGGCTGAAATGCACAAGAGATCTGTATTTTCTCGAATACTGAGACCGAAAGTATCTGTAGCAACG
>DATKRT010000039.1:0-13696 GCA_035532055.1 Acidobacteriaceae bacterium
CCTGGATGCCGATAAAAACGGCTTTCAGGCACAAAACGAAAACAGGAATTCGCGGCCCAACAGGCCGAAAAGGCAAAAAATCCGCTCGGAAACGAAAAGCGAGTCAGGAATCCAGGGTTTTTCCGCAGCCTGTAAAGCCCCCTGACGTTAAGCCTTCTTTCGGCACGACTAAAGTCGTGCCCTGATACGAGGCTCCATTTCGAGGCGCGTGTAGGAAGCGGGCCGCCCAGGTGAGTAGAATCCTGCCATGAGCAAAGCGGCTGCCGAGCAGAAGATCGAAGCGTTGCGGGAGACGATCCGGCACCACGATTCCCGGTACTACGTGCTGGATGAGCCGGAGATTACAGACGCCGAGTATGACGCGCTGATGCGCAAGTTGAAGGCGCTGGAGGAGGAGCATCCGGATCTGGTGACGCCGGACTCGCCGACGCAGCGCGTGGGAGGCAAGCCGAAGGAAGGCTTTGCGAAAGTGGAGCACTCGCGGCCGATGTTGTCGCTGGACAACGTGAACAGCGAGGAGGAGCTGCGGGACTGGGCGCGGCGCGCGCGGGAGCTGGCGGGCGAGAACGCGGCGATTGCGTATGTGTGCGAGTACAAGCTGGACGGGCTGTCGATGGCGCTGCAGTACCGGGCGGGTGCGCACGGGGCGGCCTACCTGATGCGCGGGATTACGCGGGGCGACGGGACGACGGGCGAGGACGTGACGGGAAATGTGCGGACGATACGGTCGGTTCCGCTGTCGGTGTCAAAGAAAAAGTTGGAAAGCGCGAAGCTGCCGGGGAACTTTGAGGTTCGGGGCGAGGTGGTGATGCCGTTTGCCGCCTTCAGCAAGATGAATGAGGAGCGCGAGGCGCAGGGGCTGAGCGCGGCGGCGAACCCGAGGAATGCGGCGGCGGGGACGATTCGCACGCTGGAGCCGAACATTGTGGCGCAGCGCAGACTTGATTTCTACGCGTATTTTCTGCTGACGGAGACGGGCGAGGACTTATTGCCGGAGCAGTCGGAGGCGCTGGAGGCGCTGGCGACGGCGGGGTTCCGGGTGAATCAGCACCGCGAGGCGGTGCAGGACATTGAGAAGGTGATGGAGTTCATCCAGCGCGCCGAGGAGAAACGTAACAGTCTTGGTTACGAAATTGACGGGGTGGTGATCAAGATTGATTCGGCGGAGGTGCAGCGGCGGCTGGGGTATACGGGGCGTGCTCCGCGATGGGCGGTGGCGTACAAGTTTACGGCGCGCGCGGGGATCACGCAGGTCGAAGACATCAAGGTGCAGGTGGGGCGGACGGGCAAGCTGACTCCGGTGGCGGTGTTGACGCCGGTGTTTATTGGCGGGACGACGGTGAGCCGGGCGACGCTGCACAACGCGGACGAGATCGAGCGGCTGGGGCTGCTGATGGGCGACTGGGTGAAGGTGGAGCGGGGCGGCGATGTGATTCCGAAGGTGGTGGAGGTGGTGGAGGATAGGGAGCATCCGCGCGGGACGCGGGAGTTCCACTTCCCTACCCACTGCCCGGTGTGCGACAGCGAGATTGTGCGCGTTGAGGGCGAGGTGGATTATCGCTGCGTGAATGTGGACTGTCCGGCGCGGCTGCGGGAGAGCCTGCTGCATTTTTCAGCGCGCAATGTGATGAACATTGAAGGGCTGGGCGAGGCGGTGGTGGTGCAACTGCTGGAGCGCGGGATGGTGAAGAGCATTGCGGATTTGTATTGGCTGACGGAAGAGCAACTGCTGACGCTGGAGCGCGTGGGGGAGAAATCGGCGCAGACGCTGCTGGAGGAGATTGAAGCGTCGAAGAAGCAGCCGCTGAACCGGGTGCTGTTCGGACTGGGGATTCGGTTTGTGGGTGAGCGGACGGCGCAGCTGCTGGCGGAGGAGTTCGGATCGATGGACGCGCTGATGGAGGCTTC
This sequence comes from Acidobacteriaceae bacterium, assembly GCA_035532055.1. Classification (GTDB taxonomy): domain Bacteria; phylum Acidobacteriota; class Terriglobia; order Terriglobales; family Acidobacteriaceae; genus Silvibacterium. Next base: position 1,909 of record DATKRT010000039.1, read on the forward strand.
GACCGAAGAGCTGGAGCGGGTGAATGAGGTTGGGCCGAAGGTGGCGCAGGCGATTCGGGAGTTCTTTGACGAGGCGAAGAACCGCGCTCTGGTGGAGCGGCTGCGCGAGGCGGGGCTGACGTTTACTGCAGAGAAGCGAAAGAAATCGTCCGAGCTTGAGGGGCTGACGTTTGTGCTGACGGGGACGCTTCCGAACCTGACGCGGGAAGATGCGAAGGCGAAGATTGAAGCTGCGGGCGGGCGCGTGTCGGGATCAGTGAGCAAGAAGACGCATTATGTGGTGGCGGGCGAAGATGCGGGATCGAAGCTGGACAAGGCTCGGGAGCTGGGCGTGAAGGTGATTGATGAGGCGGGATTGGTGGAGATGCTGGGGTAGTTGACATTGATTGGGAGGAGAAGCATGGAGCTTCATCTTAGCGCCGAACAAGAGGCTTTCATCCGCGAAGGCATTGAAAGCGGCCGCTTGCAAAAGCCGGAAGAGGCGATCGAGCAGGCGATGTCCTTGTGGGAAGAGCGCGAACGCCGCCGCCTGGAGATACTGGCCGCAGTACAGGCCGCTGAGGCGTCACTGCAACGCGGGGAGGGCCGTGTGATTACGTCGCGCGAGCAGATGGATCAGCTGGCCCAAAGTGTAAAGCAGCGTGGTATGGAGCGCTGGATCGCGTAAAAGCAAAAAACGAAGACCTACTGCGCCTGCGAGCCTTTGGGGGCGAAGTAGCCCTTCATGACGCGGACCTTGTAGCGGCGGTTGAGGCAGTAGAGATAGATGGAGCGGAATGCACCGTTGTTCTGGAAGTCGGCCGGCTCGTAGACGAGGGCGTACTGACTGCGGAGCTCGTTCTGTATGGCGGCGAAGCTGATGGGCATGTCTTCGAGTCGCTGGGGATAGAAGGCGCGTCCGCCGGTGGCTTCGGCGATCTTCTTCAGAATGTCGTCGCCACGGTCGCGGCTGGGGCTGGTGTTGGTGCTGATGGTGTAGACGATGGTGGAGGCGCGCTGGCACTCCTTGATGGCGTCGTCGAGGTAGGCGTGGCTCTGGTTGTCGTCGCCGTCGGAGATGAGGATCATGGCCTTGCGGACGGCCATCTGGCCGCGGGCGACGTCGAGCATTTTGTCGCGGCAGGCGGAGTAGAGAGCGTCGTAGAGGGCGGTTCCGCCGCCGGGGCGGAGCGCGTTGATGCCCTGGGTGAGCAGATCGAGGTTGTTGGTCCAGTTCTGCTTGTAGTCGGGCGTGACGTCGAAGCCCATGACGAAGGCGCGGTCGCTCTGGGGGCGGAGGGTCTGGAGCAGAAAGGCGGTGGAGGCCTGCTGCTCAAAGTTGAAGCGCCGGCGGATGGAGGTACTGGTGTCGATGAGGACGCCGAGGCGCAGAGGCAGATTGGTCTGCTGGGTGAAGCTGAAGACGCGCTTGGGTGACCGCTGATTGTCGAGCAGGGCGAAGTCGCTTTCCTGCAGATTGTTGATGAAGTGTCCGTGCTTGTCAGTGACGGTGAAGACGAGGTCGACTTCGTTGACCTGTTGTTGAATGGTGTACTGCGTGTTGCCGTTTTTGGTCTTTGCCTGGATACTGGGCAGCTGCTGTGGCTGCGAACCCGTTTGGCTTTGAGGCTGGGATGACGACTTTTCAGCAGGTTTGGTCTGCGCCAGAGCGGCAGCAGAGAGCGAAAGCGCAAGCAAAAGGACAAGGCCGGAGCGGAGACGTAGGAAGAAGCCAGACATCATGATTCTAAAAAATAGTGTACATCGCGGCGCCCGCGCGCGGGAGGGTGTTTGCCATGCGCGGGCGGCCCGAGGGGTAGGACATTAAATGTTGACGGCGCGCATTCCGCCCTCGCTGTAGCGTTCGCCGGCGGCGACGCCCCGGGGTGCGATGGCGTCGATTTCGGCTAGGTCGGCGGGAGAGAGCGAAATACCTTCGGCGGCGGCGTTTTCTTCGAGGTACTTGCGGCGCTTGGTTCCGGGGATGGGGGCGAAGTCGCTGCCCTGGGCGAGCACCCAGGCGAGTGCGAGCTGTGAGGGGGTGCATCCTTTGCGGGCCGCAAGCTGCTTGATTTTCTCGACAAGCGCGAGATTCTTCTGGAAATTTTCGCCCTGGAAGCGGGGCGCGCCGGCGCGCCAGTCGCCGGGGGCGAGGTCGGAGGGGGACTTGATTTGTCCGGTGAGGAATCCGCGGCCCAGGGGCGAGTAGGGAACGAATCCGATGCCCAGTTCGCAGAGGGTGGGGATGATTTCCTCCTCGGGGTCGCGGCTCCAGAGGGAGTACTCGGTCTGGAGTGCGGTGATGGGATGGACGGCGTGGGCGCGGCGGATGGTCTGGACGGAGGCTTCCGAAAGGCCGAGGTAGCGGACCTTGCCTTCCTTTACGAGCTCGGCCATGGCGCCGACGGTGTCCTCGATGGGGGTGTTGGGGTCGATGCGGTGCTGGTAGTAAAGGTCAATGGTGCTGATGCCGAGGCGCTTGAGGCTGGCGTCACAGGCCTGGCGGACGTACTCGGGGCGGCCGCTGATGCCGTGGCGGGCGCCGTCGGGGTCGCGTACGATGCCGAACTTGGTGGCGATAACGACCTTGTCGCGATGAGGGCGGAGGGCCTTGCCGACCAGGACTTCATTGGTCTGCGGGCCGTAGATGTCGGAGGTGTCAAAGAAGGTGATGCCGAGCTCGAGGGCGCGATGAATGGTGGCGATGGATTCGGTTTCGTCGCGGGGGCCGTAGAACTCGGACATGCCCATGCAGCCGAGTCCCATGGCAGAAACTTTCAGTCCTTGTGAGCCGAGAGTGCGCTGATGCATGGTGTGGAGCCTCCTATGGAGTGGAATTGAACGAGCGCGGTCCGGATGCCCGGACGGCGGCTACAAAAGGCCGCGATCGGGAGCCGGGTTGGGGCCGTGGTCAGGGCCCGTGGTCAGGGGCCGTGGTCAGGGGCCGACGTAGAGTTCGACGGGCGAGAAGCCGATGGTTTTGGTTGCGTTATCGACACGGAGGAAGATGGGCGTTTTGCCGCCGTTGACGTCGACGCCCATGACGACACCGTTGCCTACCGATTTGGCGATGACGATTTTGTGGGACTTGATGACGCCGTAGTCGCTGGCCGATCCCCAGTCCTTCTGGAAGTCCGCAAAGCTGTAGGCAGCGTATTGCTGCGGATGCTGCTGCCAGTTGGGATCGTTGTTCCAGAGGCCGAAGGCTTTTTGCAGATTGCCGGATTCGACGGTGGACATGAAGACATTGACGTGGTGGTCGGAGGGCCAGTGCCAGAGCTGCCAGGGCATGTCGAGGTAGAAGGAGATACCTCCGATGAAGACGAGGACGGCCACGACGATGGCGGCGATACCCAAGTTACGGTTGCGGCGCTCACGGCGGGCGTTGTACTGGGGGGCATCCAATAATGTCATCGGCGGCATGGTTCCTTTCAATGAGAGAACGACGGGGCATCCTTATGGACAAGCAACAGGTCCGCACATGCCGCATCCCCTTTATTTTGACACCGCTTCGGGGGTTCATGTTCCGCTAGCGGCTGTAATTCGTCCGGTCTTTTTCGGCGCGGCGCTCCAGAGCGAGCTGGATGAGCCGGTCGATGAGGTCTTTATATGAGACGCCGGAGGCAGCCCAAAGTTTAGGGTACATGCTGATGGAGGTGAATCCGGGCAGCGTGTTGATCTCATTCAGGTAGATGCGCTGAGACTTGCCAGGGTCCATGAGGAAATCGACGCGGGCGAGGCCGGAGCAGTCGCAGGCGCGGAAGGCAGCGATGGCCATCTGCTGGATTTGCCGGGTCTGAGCGCGGGTGATTTTGGCGGGCAGAATGAGGTTGGAGCCCTCAGTGAGGTACTTGGCCTCGTAGTCGTAGAACTCCTTGCCGGGGATGATTTCGCCGACGACGGAGGCCTGGGGGCGGTCATTGCCGAGGATGCCGACTTCGAGTTCCCGGGCCTTGGATTTTTTGCCGCCAATGCCCTGCTCGACGACGATTTTGCGGTCGAAGCCGGCGGCGAGGTCGATGGCGGGGGTGAGTTCCTTGCGGTCGTGGGCCTTGGTGATTCCGACGGAGGAGCCGAGGTTGGCGGGCTTGACGAAGAGCGGGTAGCGAAGCGCGGACTCGATGGCTGCGATGGTCTTTTTGGGGCTGGATTCCCAGTCGGCGCGCAGGAAGCTGACGTGTTTGGGGATGGGCAGCTTGGCGGCGGCGAAGAGGCGCTTCATCACGTCCTTGTCCATGCCGGTGGCGGAGCCGAGGACGCCGGAGCCAACGTAGGCGATTCCGGCCAGCTCGAAGAGGCCCTGGATGGTGCCGTCTTCGCCGAAGGTTCCGTGCAGGACGGGGAAGATGACGTCGAGGTTGAGGGCGCTTTGCGAGGGGTGCAGGGTGCGGGCCTCGGTTTCGAAGGGGACGAGCGATCCGGTGGGGCCGGCGGAGGGCACGGGCGGGACGATGACGGATTCTCCGCGAGCGAGGACGGCGGCGGAGGTGGTGGTGTCGGGGTCCCCGGCGCGGAGGTGGCGCTCGGGAGCGGTGGAGTCGCCGGTGAGCAGGCGGTGCGCGTCCGAGGAGGTGACCCAGCGGCCGGCCTTGGTGATGCCGATGGGGACGACCTCGTACTTTTTGCGGTCGATGGCTTGGAGGACGGAGGCGGCGGAGAGCAGCGAGACTTCATGCTCGCCGGAGCGACCGCCGAAGAGGACGCCGATGCGGAGTTTAGGCATAGTAACTGCTCTGATCTTAATGCGTTGGGTGCCGAATCCGGAATTCAGTGGGACCGGGATTGCTAATTTCAAGTTCTGAAATAGCGAGAGGCGATACTTCAGATTAGACGCTAGATTGAATTAACGAAATAGAGCCAATTCTCAGGCTAGGGGTTCGCTATCATCCTTTGTGATGGGCTTTTGAGGGATTACGAGCTTAACCTCGGGATCTTGACTCAGCTCTAAGCAGATGGCCTTGACGTCAGCCTTTCTCTGATCGGGGTTTGCGTTATTTGGCCAGCCAACAACGGAAGTATGCCTCTCGAACGGGTCGTCATCTCGGATTACCTTCAATAGGTGCGAGATGAATATTGCGACAGAGAGGTCGGCGCGGCAGTAGATTTTGTCTCGTCCCCTCTGGGCACTCAAGGTTTTCCGGCCATTTCCCCAAATTTCCTTGTCGGAGAGCCCTGTGGAGTGAAATACAGATAGCTTGGAATACGGCTCCGGGTTGAAGGCGCCCGGCTTGGCAAAACCGTGCTGCGCGCTGAAGGCTCTTGATGAGTAGATGAATCGAGAGACTAGATCGTGAGGCTCAAGTTCGTAGCCCTCGGATTTTTGGGCCTCCGTCTTCTCCCCGTTAACGCGCAAAAAATTACGCAGTGAGCTGAGCCAGCGCATAGGTAATGTTTGCAGGAATTTCATCTGTAAACCAATCGGTTCCCCGAACTGTACTCTGTCCGCGCATCCAGGCAAATGAGCACCGGCCTCGAGCGTCGATACTGACGGTCAGAGCCTTTCGGGGCCCAAATATCCAGTCGAGCGCGACGTCGCCGTCGTTGTCCGCACTGATTTCGGGGATCGGTGTTGTTGTAGGTAAGGCTTCAAGAAAACAAGTCGCGACGGCGCATGCTTTTGGATCGAGAGCTTTTCCGCCATATCCGTCCCAGCCATCGAAGCTGGCTTCATTTTCGACAGCCTCAATCTCGGCAAGAGCCTGATTGGCTCTGCTACCAATCAAGTAGCTTCTAAGCATTTGTTCCCGGATGTCTTCCTGCATCTTTACCAAGACTTCGGCGGACTCGCTCTTGGCGGTTGATCTAGTTGGATAGATGAGGCTCGAGACCCCGTTCGGCGGTACGAGAACTGTCGTCATTGGTATATCTCCGCGGTTCGTTCGGTGATGCAGGCAAAGAAGATCTCGTTCTTGAGTTGCCTCAGAGATTCAAACTTCTCAGGTATAGAAGGATCACTGGGGTCCAATGTAAGGCGATCAAGATAGGCGTCGATATCGAGTAGTAGAGAGATAGATGATGGCTCAAACTGTGGTTCTAGTGCTTGGATTACCGCCGCTGATGCGCTGCGTTTTGAGTCAGTCACAAGGATTCGGCACAGGAAATCACGAATGGACTGAGGGCTCGGCTCGGGTAGTTCAGGTGGGGCTGTCAAATAGCTATTCAGTGTTGCGGGCCCCTGCAATTTCATGCGGTTGATATACCTAACTGCCATTCTGGATATTTGCACGGGCTGGGCTTTTTGCACGTAAATCTTCCACAGTCGCATTGCCTCCTCAAAAACGCCCTCCCATGTTGTGTACGGTACAAGGCGGCTAAAGGTGAATCCATCCAACCGGAATTGGGCGACCTGCGTTTGACTCTTATACAGCCAGCCGACTTTTGAGTGAGCAGCAACAGCTTGGGGGGACCGCCCTTCATTGAAATCCAAGCGAGTACTGAAAACATTTATCTGCTCTCTCTTGGAATACTCCATACCGACTTCAGCGTTCATACTGCCAAGCTCGTCTACTGCTATTTGGGCTTGAGGTAGAACCCGAAAATCAATCAATGCTTCCACTATTGGAGCATTTGCGAGATGTAGTCGAGGCTTAGCCATCGGATTATCGACGTGCCAATGTCTTTTTCGTTGTCAGTTTGGGTGCCTCAACAAATTGCTGGAGGGCTTGCTCAATGAATCGCCCCCCAACCTCGGATGGACTTCTTCCGTAGATGCCCCTCGTGGCTAACTCCTTGAGGATGTCTACGGACTGTTCAGCAAGTGTAACTTCAAATCGAAGACCGCGCGAAGCACTCTTGGGTCTTGCCATTTGGTACCCCATTATTACCAGTTAATTATCGGGTAATAAATGGCATTTTTCAACATTGTTTTTGATGATTGCAGCGCTCCATGCTCTCCTTTGGGAATCCCTATGGCCTTTAGTAGATGGCTTTTACAAAATCTTTTTCCCGAAGGCGGAGGAGATGAGTTCGACGGCTAAATCGGCGGTGCGGTTGTGTTCGTCGATGACGGGGTTGACCTCGACGATTTCGAAGCTGAGCATGCGGCCGTGGTCGGCGATGATTTCCATGGCGAGGTGGGCTTCGCGGTAGGTGGCTCCGCCGCGGACAGGAGTGCCGACGCCGGGTGCGTCTTCGGGGTCGATCCAGTCCATGTCGAGCGAGATGTGGTAGCCGGCGGTGCCGCGTCCGGCGGCGCGCAGGGCCTCTTCCATAATGGTGCGCATGCCGCGCTCGTCGATGTCGCGCATGGTGTAGACCTCGGTGATTCCGGCGAGGCGGATGTTTTCCTTTTCGGTGGCGTCGATGTCGCGGACGCCAACGAGGACGATGTTTTCGGGCTGAACCTTGGGGCTGAAGCCGAGAATGTTGGCGAGCGACGCGGGGCCGAGTCCGGCGAGGGCGGCGAGCGGCATGCCGTGGACGTTGCCGCTGGGCGAGGTCTCCGGGGTGTTGAGGTCGGCGTGAGCGTCGATCCAGATGAGGCCGATGCGCTGGTGCTGCTTGCGGTAGAAGGCGGCGACTCCGGCAACGCTGCCGGCGGCCACGGAGTGATCTCCGCCGAGGATGACGGGGATCATGCCTTCTTCGAGCGCGTGCTCGACCATTTCAGCGGTCTTGGTGCAGGTGTCGGTGATTTCGGTGAGATAGCGGGCGTTGTGCTCGCCGAGATGCTTCGTTTCCGGGATGGCGACTTCGATGTTGCCGGCGTCGTTGACTTCGTGGCCCAGGGCTTCGAGGCGGGCTTCAAGTCCGGCGACGCGGACTGCGGAGGGGCCCATATCGACGCCGCGGCGGGCGGCTCCGAGGTCGAGCGGGACACCGATGATTTTGATTTTGCGCGGCGGGAGGGACTGGACGCCTTTGTAGGATTTTTCGACAGCGGCGGGTTCGATTGCTTTCGACATGGGAAGGCTTTCTGCTGATTTTTTCTATAAGTTCTAAAAGCTTTCTGTTGATCTTCTTTCTATAAGTCTCAAAGCTTTCTGCTGATTTTTTTCTAAAAGCCTAAAAGCTTTCTGCTGATTTTTCTTTATGGGTATATGCGGTTGAGGGTGCGGGCGAAGGGGATGGTTTCGCGGACGTGATCGAGGCCGCAAATCCAGGCGACGGCGCGCTCAATGCCCATTCCGAAGCCGGAGTGGGGGACGGAGCCGTAGCGGCGCAGATCGAGATACCACTGGAAGGCGTCGAGCGGGAGTTTGTGATCCTCGATGCGCTGCTTGAGCAGGTCGTAGGAGGCGATGCGCTGCGAGCCGCCGATGATTTCGCCGTAGCCCTCGGGCGCGAGCACGTCGACGCAGAGGGCGTATTTGGAGTTGACGGGGTCGGGCTCCATGTAAAAGGCCTTTACGTCGGCAGGATAGCGGTGGACCATGACGGGACGGTCGAACTGCGATGAGATGTAGGTTTCATCGGGAGAGCCGAAGTCGTTGCCGTATTCGAAGGGATTTTCGAGCAGGCCCTTGGCGTGCGCGTCGTTCAGCATGGCCACGGCGTCGTCGTAGCGGAGGCGCGGGAAGGGCGCCTGGATGGCTTCGAGCTTGGTGACGTCGCGCTGGATGACTTTGAGCTCGGCGGCGCGGCGGGTGAGGACGCGATCGACGATGAAGCTGAGGAACTGCTCGGCCAGCTCCATGAGGCCGTCAAGGTCGCAGAAGGCGACTTCCGGCTCGACCATCCAGAACTCGGTGAGGTGACGGCGGGTCTTGGATTTTTCGGCGCGGAAGGTGGGGCCGAAGGAGTAGACCTTGCCGAGCGCGAGCGCGGTGCTCTCGATGTAAAGCTGGCCGCTCTGGGTTAGATAGGCTTCGTCGCCAAAGTAATCGACGGGGAAGAGCGTGCTGGTGCCTTCGCATGCCGCGGGGGTGAGGATGGGCGGATCGGTGAGGACGAAGCCGCGTTCGTCGAAGAAGTCGCGGGCGGCTTTGATGATTTCGGCGCGGATGCGGAGGATGGCGGCCTGGCGCGGGGTGCGGATCCAGAGATGGCGGTGCTCCATGAGGAAGTCGGTGCCATGCTCTTTGAGCGAGATGGGGAAGGGCGTGTCCTCGGGGACGCGCTGGACGACCTCGATGCCTTCGACGTCAAGCTCATAGCCGCCGGGGGCGCGCTTGTCGGCGCGGACTTTGCCGGTGACTATGACGGAGGATTCCTGGGTGAGGCCCTTGATGGTTTCGAAGACTTCGGGCGGGACGGCGGCTTTGGGGACGATGCCCTGGATGGTTCCGGTGCCGTCGCGGAAGATGGGGAAGAGGAGCTTGCCGCTCTCGCGCAGGTTGTAGAGCCAGCCCTGGAGGGTGACGCTGGCGCCTTCGTGTTCGCCGATTCTGGCGATGGTGGTGACAGGGGCGGCTCCAGTAGCCGCGGCGGTTGCATTTTCTGTGCTGATGTCTTCAGTCATGCTGTTCTCTAAAAGTTTTCAAATGCCTTCATCGCCTTTTGAGCGACTATCTCCGGCTCCTCGCCGAAGGAGTGGTGAATTTCGAGCACTCCGGCGGGCGTTTGTGGCGCGGTCTTCAGCTCGCTGAAGACTTCATCCCAGGCGATGGTTCCCTCACCCGGCCACAGATGCTCGTCGCGTTCGCCGTGGTTGTCGTGCAGGTGCGAGGAGCGGATGAGCGGCTTGAGCCCGGTGAGCGTGGCGGCAACTCCCTCGCCCAGATGCGCGTGGCCAACGTCGAAGCATACGCCGATGTCGCGGAGGTGTCCGGCGCGGAGGACTTCGAGGATGTTGGCGGGGCGGGTGACCTCGTTCTGGAGATTTTCCACCAGCAGCTTGACGCCGAGTGGGTTGGCGAAGGCGCGGAGGTGTTCGAGCGCGGTGATGGAGAACTCGAGGGAGCGGGGCGTCCAGGTGTCCTCGCGTTCGCCAAGGTGGATGACAAGGAACTTGAAGGGGATCTGCTCGGCGACTTCGAGGGCGCGCTTGATTTCGTCCATGGCATTGATGCGGCGTGACTTCTCAGGATGGATGACATTGACGGAGGGCGCGCCGGCGCGGCCCATCTCGTGGTCGGGAAAGAGCGGGGCGTGCATGGAGAAGGCCTGGGTGGGGTTGGTGTGGAACCAGGAGGCCAGCTCGTGGACTTCGGCGCGGTTGGTGTAGTCGAAGTGCTGTCGCGCGGCGAAAAGTTCGACACCCTGAGCGCCCGCCTTCCGGAATGTGTCAAGTAGCCCGGGATGAAGACGGTGACGAAGAAAAACGTGAGACGAGATAACCTTCAACATGCTGGTAGACCAAATGTTACAACTGCAGCTTCTATCTTCTCAGGGTTGGATGCTTTGTTGCACCCAACTACGGGTGGAGAGGGTTACCTTCTGGGTTGCAGCGGGCCTCGGATGGCCTCAGCGGGCGGATGGGTGGACATCGACCTGGGGGACGTAGTTTTTGTACTGGGTTTCGATGATGCCGAGGTTGCGGGCGAGCGAAAGCTTGGCGAGGTTGTACTGATAGACGCTGTTGACGTACTGATCCTGCGCCTGTGCAAGGGTGGATTGAGCTTCGGCGACAGGCAGGTTATCGTCGACCCCGGCCTTGAATCGCAGGGTGGCCTGATCGAGGACGGTCGAGGCAAGGTCCACGTTGCTGCTGGCGACCTGGACCAACTGCCGGGTTGTTTTGACGTCGAGCAGGCTGTCGCGGAGCTGCTGGTCGATTTTGCCGGTGAGATCGTTCATCTGGGACAGTAGCTCGCTGACCTGGGCCTTGGCGGCGTCCGCGTCGCCGCGGAATTTGGCTTCGTGAAAGATGGGGATGTTGAGGGTGCCCATGGCCACGAAGGTACCGTGGGTGACGAGTCCGGAGACGCCGGTGACGCCATAGTTGCCTTCGAAGGTGAGGCTGGGATAGCGCTCGTGGCGGATGGCGCGAGCTTCCAAGGTGGCGGCAATAATCTGCTGCCGGAGTCGCTGGTAGTCCTGCCGGTTGGCGAAGGCCTGATGGAGCGCCTGCGGGATGCTCATGGAGGTGAGTCCCGAGTAGGGCGTGGCGTCCGTGAGCTGGATTTGCTGCGCTGGGGCAAGGCCGATCTGGCGATTGAGGGCGATTTTGTCCTTGGCGAGGGTGTTTTGCGCGGCGATGAGGAGCTGCTGCTGCTGCTGAAACTGCACGCGGGCGCGGAGCTCGTCGATGTTGGGGACGATTCCGGCGAGATGTTTCAGGTGCGCCTGATAGAGGAGCTGCTGGTCGGTGTTGAGGAGCGAGCGTGCGTAATCGACCTGGGAGGAGTCGGCAAGGATGCGGAGATAGGTGTCGCCGATGTTGAGGATGACGACGCCGAGCGCGGACTCCTTGCTGTAGTAGGCGACGCGTTGATTGGCCCTGCCGGCCCGCCAGGCGTCCCATCCGGACCAGGTGAAGAGCGACTGCGTAAGCCTGATTTCGCCGATATGCGAGGTCACCTTGGTGACAAGCGGGAAGGAGCTGGCCTGGCTGGGCGGGTATCCGAACTGGGTGATGAGCGAGGGGCGAAAGCCGTTGGCGGCGAGGTTGATTTGATGGAAGCCGACCTCGCCGTGCAGCGAGATGCTGGGCAGCAGGTAGTTCTCCAACTGGAGCTTTTCGGCGTCTGCCGTTTGCTGGTTGTAGCGGGCGAGGTTGAGGGCCAGATTGTGCTGGATGCCGAGGTCAATGGCGTCGGCGAGCGAGAGCTGGCGGACGCCGGGCGTAAGCGGCACAGCCTGGATGCTGCCGGCGTAGGGGTTCTCTGCCGAGTTGTCAGGGTTCGACTGGGCCAGAGCAGGCATGCAGACGAGCACAGCGGCAAGCGCCAGATTGATCCAATTCTTCATGCGTAAGAAAACGATACCC
>DATKRT010000040.1:0-53002 GCA_035532055.1 Acidobacteriaceae bacterium
TGCGGCGACAGCGAGACAAATAACGAGAGCAGCAAACTTAAACGATTGAGTAGACAACGACTGAACCCCCTGAAGAAATTCCTCGACAAGGCTATAGCATTCTTTGTCTGAGTGTCCATAGATGTTCGAAGTGGTGTGATGGCGGGTACTTTCGCGGTAAAAACGCCGGCAATGCTGCTGATGGGCCGTTAAGTATTGGCAGGTGTTTTTAAAGGGGCAGGGGAAGGCGTCTCCAAAGGAGTTGGAAATGCATGTGGGGCACGGGTTCCTAGGAACTTGTTGAAAAACTCTGGCTTTGTGTCAAGGCACGACTTCAGTCGTGCCGTAAATGCCGGAAAATCAACCTGGGCTTTAGCCCCTGAGGGCCGATCCTCCGGTTCGAGTTAGCTTTTCAACAAGTTCCTAGCGCTGTTTGGGGCGGAGAATCTGAGAGGCGGGCGGGTGGACTGCAGCCGTCATCAGAAAAACGTACTACATATATCGGTGTCTGGTTAAGGATGGTGCATCCGGGCACTATCGTCAAATATTATTTTCGCTCCAACTACAGGGCCTAAATCATTAACATTGTTCAACTAATCGAACTTCCTGATGGAAATTTCGAAGCGTGCAATTTTGACCAAGCAACTTGAGCATCAGCCAGTACCTCTAAAAACTTATCGAAAAGGCCGACTGACGTAAAGCCAGCCGGATAGTAGTGAAGCGAAAGAGTGCCGAGGATTAATCGATAGGCTATCGGCGATACCAAATTTCCCATTTTTGGGGGCACTGTACGCTCGTGCCGATCTATAGCAACAAGTTCTGAAGACGAAGTTATTCGTTTGGGGCTTGGCCCAAGTGTGTCTTCTAACATATATGTATTTGCTCTTAAACAACTTGGCTCTGGCTATCGGGTATGTTTTCACCGAGTGTCACCCAAGCACTGTGAAAGGAGCCGGATATCAATGCTAGAAAGGAACTGTATGTCAACCCGCCAGATCTTCAAGATATCAACGATACCAGCCGCTCTTCTGATAGCGACTTTTCTCATAAGCTGTGGCAATAGTCCCGGCCTGGTTAACGCAGTGACTGCTTCCACTGCTGCTCCCACAGTATTGGCGGTGGTTCCGCAATCCAACGGAGTGGGCACCAACCGCGAGATCGCAGTGGTCTTCAGCAAGGCCATGAATCCGGCGAGCATTAACGCGAGCACCTTTTTGGTTGCAGGCGTGACAGGCACGGTCACTTACGACGCAACCAATAAGATAGCCGCCTTCAAGTCTTCCGCTCCTTACGCTCCCGATACTGAGTATAACGCGACTATTACCGTTGGGGCCAAGGACACGAGCGGGACTCCACTTGCCGCGCCCTTCGTTTTCTCGTTTGCCACTCGCGCAACCTTAGATACTTCTCCACCGTATGTTGTCGCAGTAAATCTTGCTCCGGGTGCAACTTGCGTTCCACTCGACCAGAAGATCGTTGTCACATTTAATGAGCAGATGGATTCACTTACCATTAATCCCAGCACATTCTTTATTAATGGTGTGGCGGGAACCGTCGTCTATGACGTTCTTACTCAGACTGCAACTTTCACTCCCACAGCTAGCTTGGCAACGAATACCACTTATACCATTACTGTGACCACCGGGGCCCAGGACATGGGCAGTGTGCCCTTGAATCCTCCATTTAGTCAGACCTTTACTACTTGTTCGGGCCAAAGCAGCGGACCCCAGCCTGTGGCACTCTGCCCTAACATAGGGAACTTCTCAGTTCTGGCTGGTTCAACCGTCACCAACACCGGACCAACCACTATCTCCGGTGATGTTGGAGTCAGCCCAGGCTCATCTGTGACGGGATTCCCGCCGGGGCAACTAACGAGCGGCGGAACGATCCATATTGCTGACGGTGCAGCAGCCCTGGCCCAGAGTACCTTAGCGAATGCGTATGTAGATGCTGCCGGACGATCGGGAGGCACTACCGAGGCTGGAGATTTGGCAGGGAAGACACTCACCGCGGGCGTCTATACATCAACGTCGTCGCTTGCAAACACCGGAGATCTGACACTCGATGCTCAGGGTAATCCGAACGCGGTGTTCATCTTCCAGATCGGGTCTACGCTCACGACGGGGAGTGGCAGTCATATTATCCTCGCCCACAATGCCTCGGCCTGCAATGTCTTCTGGCAGGTTGGCAGCTCCGCGACCCTGGGAACGAACTCTGTATTCAAGGGAAATATCATGGCGCTGACATCAATCACAATAACCACCGGCGTGAACCTGGAAGGCAGGGCGTTGGCGCGGAACGGCGCGGTCACGTTGGACAGCGATAACATTACGGGCTGCACCTGTCAGTAAGGCGTCAGCTAATACAACGTGGGCAGGGGCCGGTGTGTTGATCGCATCGGCCCCTGACTGATTTTTCTTTCTCTTTATAAGAGCAACGTCTTGAAAGATCACAGGTAGCCGGCGTCCCGCCATAGTGTGGGCGTGGCGCAAAAGCGAAGGGGCGGAAGCTCTTGCGAGTCTCCGCCCCTTCTATCCGAGTTATCGAAGATCCGGAATCGGCTCCGGACTACGTTTACTTGCCTCGGCGGGTTAACCAGTCAGCCGTGAGCATGACCCACAACCTTCCAGCCACTTTCACTGTGGCTTTCGACGTAAGAGCTTGTTTGAGCAGTCTGCCGATTCGCGGTTGCCCGCTTTCAGCTTCGCATCCGGTTTCCCGGGTGCAGGGCTCTGTTGCCAGGCCCCTAAGTGAGTTCCGTTTCCGTCGCTCACCGTGGCATCCGTTGCCGGCGGCCACTCTGGAAACCGTTGCCGGGTTCCAGTCGCGGATGCCGTTTCCGGTATCCGCGTCGGGTTCCGTTTCCGGTTCCCGCTACGCCCTCCGTTGCCGGAAAGCGCAGTTAACTACCCCTGTCCACTCTCTTCTTCAGGAGAATTTCTCCTCCGTTGTTTTGTAAGATGCGCTTCTCAATCGACGTTTGCAAGGGGGTTTGACGAATAAAGTGTGTGGAAATATAGGGGGAGCTGTGGAAGCTGTGGAAATGGAAGGGTGAGTTAAGGGGACTTAGCGAGACCGTGGCGCGCGTATGTCTTCGTAGATGTAGTTCTGGTGCGTTTGCGGGCTGCGGGGCGCAGGGCCGCGATGACGGCGGCAGGATTTTTTGCGATGACCGTGAGGTAAGCGCGCGCGGAGGCTTCCGGGGTGCGGCGCCCGCCTTCCCAGTGCTTGACGGCATCGAGGCTGAAGCCGAAGGTGTCGGAGAAGCGGGCCTGGGTCATGTTCAGCCGCTTTCGGATGCGCTTGACGTCCACATCGGCAGGCACGTTGACCTTGTAGCCGGTCTTTTCGCCCGCGAGGAAGGCTTCGACTTCATCGAGTCCGGTCATGAGGTCTTTGAACATGGTCATGGTTTTCTCCTGTACGCATTGAAGATTTCGTCTGCACGCTTCGCGAGTTCGTTACGTTCCTTCTGCGTGAGGTTTTCCTTTACGTTCTTGGCGTAGGCCGCAATGAGAAAGACGGGGAAGCTCTCGTTTCTCAGGATGTAGATCACTCGTGCGCCTCCACGCTTGCCCATTTCTGAACGGCCGCATCGCACTTTGCGGAAACCACCTGTTCCCGGGATCAATTCGCCGCACTCCGGGTTGGATGCGACCATGGCGACGATGTCCTCGCGTTCAGCCCGCGTGAAGATTGCCTCAGCGGCCTTGAGGTACGAGGGAGTCTCCACCACCGTATGCACATTTCCTTTGTACTCCAATGGACACCTTTTATCAAGGAGTAAAGTGTCCAATGGAGTACCAATGCGATTGTGCAGTGGCCGCCATGTGATGCGATTAGTAGATCAGTTTGAGGGAGAACTGGATTTGGCGGGAGGTTCCTGCGGTTTTGGAGATGATGCCGAAGCCTGATCCCTTGATGGTGTTGGCGGGGAGTCCCATGTTGACCACATTGAAGATGTTGAAGAATTCGGCGCGGAACTGTATGTCTCCCTTTTCGATGCCGCTGGCGCGGTGTCCGAAGGGCGTGCTTTTGATGACGGCATAGTCAAAGTCGTAGTAGGCGGGGCCGAAGAAGGAGTTGCGGCCGAGGGTGCCGAAGCGTCCGGAGTTGGGGCCGGTGCCGCCGGGGACGTTGATGGGGATGGAGAAGAAAGAGCCGTTGTTGGCGCCGCGTCCGAAGTAGTCTTCGCGGCGGCGGGTGGAGCTGCCGGCGGTGGAGAGATCGGGTTTGGCGATCTGGTCGGGGCGGTCGGAGCCGGCGGTGCCGACGCCGGTCTGCTGGATTCCGGAATAGACGGTGAAGGGCGAGCCGCTGCTGATGGTGGAGATGCTGAGGAGCTGCCATCCGGCGGTGGCCTTTTTGTTGACCGGGCGGAGGAAGCTGACGTCTTCGAGGTGGAGGTTTTGTCCGGCGCTGAGGGTGAAGGCGTGGGCGACGTCGAAGTCGGAGACGCCGCGGTCGCCTGAGGGGTTAAAGGGGTTTTGCGGCGCGGAGAGGACGACGGCTCCGGTGGAGCCGGTTCCGGCCATGAGGTTGCTGACGTCGTCGAGGGACTTGGCCCAGGTGTATCCGGCCTGGATGCCGGGGCCGCCGTGGGGGACGGTTCCTGAGAGCGAGGCCTGGAGGGCGTTGTAGGAGGAGTGCGAGGTGTTGGTGATGACGGACTCGAAGCCGAATCCGCCGGTGACGTTGCCGGAGCTGTCGAAGCTGGTGTAGGGGGCGAAGCCGGGGGCAGCGCCGGGGAAAGCGTTGGGGTAGGAGACGCGCGGGAGATTAGAGGCGGAGGTGCCGACGTAACCGACGTCGGCGGTGAGCGCGCCGAACTGGCGCTCGAGGCCGAGGGTCCATGTGTGGAGGTAGCCGTCGCCGAAGCGGCGGTCGATGGCGCTCATGTTGAGCAGCGAGAGCTGGTGTCCGGGGGAGAGCGCGGCCAGGTCATGTTCGTAGCGGTTGACGTCCATGACGGTGTTGGCGGGAACGTCTTTGGAGTTGCCGCTGGCGAAGACGTTTTGCCCGGAGGTCGAGTAGGTGAGGGGCAGCTCGTCTGGGGTGATCTTGAAGCCGTAGGAGATTTCGGCGTTCTTTGCGTCGTTGACGCGTGGGTAGACGACGAAGGGCGTGGAGCCGGTGAGGTAGTTGTCCTGCCAGATGTTGGGCGGGATGACGGTGATGGCTCCGCCGACGTGGACGAGGATGTGCCGCGGGGCGTTCCATGTGAGCTGTACGCGCGGGCCCCAGCCGTTCCATCCGAACTGATAGCCGGGCTGCGGGTTGATGACGTATTGCTGCGGGGCGCCTTGGGGGGGATTGACCTGGAGGAAGCTCGATGTGCGATGGGCGCGCTCGGTGATGGGGGTATAGAGCTCGTAGCGGAGGCCGTAGTCGAGGGTGAAGCGCGAGTTGAGCTTCCAGGTGTCCTGAAAGTAGAAGTTGAAGTCGTTGCGGCTGATGGCGGCGGGGCCGATGTGTGGGCCGTTGGAGAAGTAGGGCGGCGCAACGGCGACGGTGTAGCTGTAGGGATAGCCGATGAGGAGGCTGCTGAGGCTATTCGGCAACGGGTCTCCGGGCTGGATGTTGTGGGTGCCGCTCTGGGACTGAATAAAGGTGGGCGAGTAGACGGTGCCGCCGCCGAAGTCGTATTCGCCATTGGGGCTGATGCCGAAGAAGGTGGAGTCGCGATTGAGGCGGACTTCGCCTCCGAACTTGAAGTTGTGGTTGTTGCCGGTCCAGGAGAAGTTCTGCTGGAGCTGGAAGAGGTTTCCGTAGGCGGACATGACAGAGCCGGCGGCGGTGTTAAAGCCCTCGAAGAGGCCGTCGACGAATTTGAGCGCGGGATCGGTGTGGTTGGGCGTGTTAAGCAGCGGCGTGGTGCGGGTGATGCTGAACGAGGTTGACCACAGGAAGCGCGGCGACTCGGTGCGCGTGTAGGTGAAGGCGACGTTGCGCTGGCGGTCTAGGTACTGCACGCCGAAGCTGGGGTCGAGGAGAGTCTGGTCAGGGTTGGTGGTGGGGCCGGTCATGTTGTTGGAGGTGAAGCGCGCGAAGAACTGGCCTTTTTCGCCGAGCTTCTGGTCGATGCGGATGGAGAACTGGTCGGCGTTGGTGGCGACGTTGGAGGGCGCGGCGTAGGTGCGGTCTCCGAAAGCGCCGGTGGGGTCGTTGGGCTTGGGATAGCGCGCGAGCACGGCGGCGATCTGCGGGTCGACGGGAATGTGGAGGGTGTCGGTGCTGCCGTCGGGATAGGTCACGGTGTCGAATCCGGCGCGCTCGGCCATGGTGGGTACGGGCATGACCTGGGTGGTTCCGAGGACCTGGCGGAAGCCCTGATATTCAGTGAAGTAGAAGGTGCGGCCTCGGCCGTCGTAGATATGCGGCAGGATGACGGGGCCGCCGTTGGTGAATCCGAACTCATTGCGATGGAAGGGCGGGATGCGTCCGGGCTCGGCGATGGAGGGGTGGTCGAAGTAGTTGCGGGCGTCGAGGGCGGAGTTGCGGATGAACTCAAAGAAGGAGCCGTGGAAGCCGCTTTTGCCGGAGCGGGTGATGATGTTGGTGAATCCGGATGCGCCGCGTCCGATGGAGGCGGGCATCCAGCCGGAGCTGGACTGTATGTCCTGAATGGCGTCGACGTTGAAGTTGCTGAAAGCGGCTCCGCCCATTTCCGGATCGCTGATGTCGGCCCCGTCGAGGGCGAAGGTGGCCTCGACGCCGCGCTGTCCGTTGATGGCGAACTGCTGGGTGAAGTTGGTGGCTCCGTTGACATCGGTCATGGTTCCGGCGGCGAGCAGCAGCAGGGTGCTGAAGTCGCGGCCATTGAGCGGGAGTTCGCTGACGGATTTGCTGGAGAGCTGCTCGCCTCCGCTGGCGGCGTTGGCGGCAGCGCCGGAGATGGCGGCGACGGCGAGGGCGTTCTGCGGCGAGAGGGTGAGCGCGAGCGCGGGGCTGGGGAATTCGATGGACGCGGCCGGAGTTGCGGCGTGTTTGGGCGCGCGGACGGTGAGCGAGTATCGTCCGGGGGCGAGGTTGGGGAAATGGAAGACGCCCTGTGCGTTGGTGCTGCTGGTGCGCGTGCCGGCGGGACTCTTAATGCGGACGGCGGCGTTGGGGATGGGCAGGCCGGAGGCGTTGCGCACGACGCCGGTGAGTTCGGAGGGCGCAGTGGGCGCTGTTTGCGCCGGGAGCGACAGCGGGAGCAGCAGGCAGAGAGCGACGAACAGGACTGCGAAGGTGGCCGGGAATTTCTTTTGAAATTGGAGGAGTTTCATTGCTTGGGCTTTCACTGTGAAACCAAAATAACATGGTAGCGATTACAGAATTGACTTAAACGTTTGAGTAGAGGGTTGTCAAGGGGATTCTTGCTCGAGGAGCGGGCGTGAGTGGGTTGCCCGGTTGGTTGGGGCTTGGCGGGGAGATTTTGGCGCGCGGACAAGGTACGGCCCCTTCGGCCGTGCTCAGGGCAGGTTCTGCGAGCCGGATGACGATTCGTGGATCTCGCTTCGTCTGCGACTCCGCTCGGGTCCTTCGACTTCGCTCAGGACAGGCTCTGCGGTAGCAAGGTGTGCGCCTGCGGCGCGGCTTATTCACAGGGCTGAAGATCACCCCAACTCGCATGTACCGCGCGTCGGGGACCCCGATGCCCTGTGCTTCCACCGGGCCTCGCTGAAGCGAGGCGAGTGGATGGCAGGTGGGGATTCGATTTCGCCCTGGTCTCAAAGGCGAGACCAGGAGCAGCCGCGGCACCCGGCGAAAGATTTCCAGTTATTGCTTGGCGTTTTGGATGAAGCGCTCGGAGCTAAATGAGTCAGGGTCCTGATAGATGCCGTAATTGGGGTAGTTCACATACCGTCTGTTGTATGTATTTGAAATGTCGAAGGTGTCGCGGTGTTGGAGCCACCATGCGGACCAACACGATTTTGGATCATTGGGGCAGTTGTCTCGGGTGATTCCGCCGCCGTGATGCCAGATGACGCCACTTACCGTGATGTTGGTGAGAGCAAGGTTGGCTGCGAGGTTGACTTTGCGATCGTAGGCGCTCCGCCGGGCCTCGTTTGGGGATTCCATGGCACCGATAATCGGTTGGATAGCGTCTCGGTTGCCGACTCCTCCTAAAAGAAAGATGATTTGATCCTTGATCTGAGGATCATTCACATATTTCAGTAAGACGTGTTGCGCAGCAGGGCCCGCGAGCAGAATATGAATCATCGGCGGCGTAAGGTGGTACTGCCAACAGGTCGGATTGCATGTATTCTCAGGCTCGCTCCACGGGTTCGACCTCAATTGCTCAAGCCATTGTCGGATCTGGTGTTCGCCTATCGAGCTGAGAGCGAGGGACTGAACCTGAAGTCTGTCGAGGGGAGCATTTCCCGCCACTGGCGTTACCTTTCCAGTTACGGTGACTCTTTGGCGTTCATAGTTCTTGAAGGCGCGAGTATCTCCGAAGACTGAGTATTGCTTTGTGGCGGTAATCAGTCCCCATTGCGATGAGCCTTCAGGGCACATAGCTCTCTCTTTCGGTGGTTCGCCTGGCCAATCCTGACACTGCCCGACCAGCAGAATCCCTGTCACGGTTATCGAGGTGCGGGTAGAAAAGGGAGAGTTGGCAACGGGGCCAGCGGATAGGTTCTTTTGGATTGGGCTTTGCGCCAAGATGCGATCGGAGTTTACCGGATCGCTCCAGTGTGGCAAAGGGACCTTGATTTGGCTGCAACAGATCGCGGGGGCCCCAAGCGCGAGACCAAGCAGAGCAATGCGCTGTATGATCTTTCTCATGATTTGCGAGTATAGACTCCGCGGGCACGATGTCGTCACGGTTTCGCGCGATGTAATATTAACGTTTCGGCCAGGGATGGGGCGTTTCGTCGCGCTGTTTGTCGAGTCGCGGTTTGGCGATGTGAGACCCGATGAATGCGGAAGGAGCCGATGCTCCCAGCCGGTTGATTGGTTCGTGTTTTCAAAAATAAGGGAGATCTGATGCGTTCTCTGCTTACCCGTCTTTTTCTGTCCGTAGTGTGTCTTTTGCTTGGCTTCTCATTTGTGCAGGCACAAACTGCGCCCATTCTGTTTCAGCATCCGACAGTTGATGCGACGCAGATTGTTTTTTCGTATGCAGGAAGTCTGTGGTCGGTGAGCCGCAGCGGAGGAGTTGCAAATCGGCTGACGCCGGGAGATGAGCACGACACATCGCCGATTTTTTCACCTGACGGGAAGCTGCTGGCGTTTACCAGTGCGCCGCACGGCAACGAGGATGTGTACGTGATGCCGGCGGAGGGCGGGCCGGCGCAGCGGCTGACGTGGCACCCCGGCCCGAATGTGACTGTGGGCTGGACCAATGACAGCAAGCAGGTACTGTTCAAGTCGACCCGTTTGAGCGTTGACCCGCTTTACTTCCGGCTGCTGACGGTTCCTGTGACGGGAGGCATGCCGAGCGCGCTGCCGTTGCCGTGGGCGACGCAGGGTTCGTATTCGCCAGATGGCCAGCGGCTCGCGTATGTGCCATTCCGGAACCATCCGTGGTTTGAAGCATGGAAGCACTATCACGGGGGGATGCAGCCGCGGATTCGCATTGCGGAGCTGAGCGATTCGAGCGTGACCAGCCTGCCGCGAGGCGGCGCGAATAACAATAACAAGGATCCGATGTGGATTGGCGGCGCGGTCTATTTCCTTTCGGACCGCACCGGCGGGCACTTCCGGCTTTATCGGTATGACGTGGGCTCTAAAACCGTGAAGGCGATTTCGCCGGAGGATGGACACGACATCCTTACAGCGACGGCCGGCGCGCTGAACACTTCACATCCTGCAATTGTTTATGCCGAGATGGGGAAGCTTTTTCTGGTGGATGTGAGGTCGGGCAAGGTTCAACAGATCCATGTTGCCGTTCATGTGGATTTTCCAGCGGCGCACCCGCGCTGGGAGACTGTCGCGAAGCAGTTGCGGAATCCCGATATTTCGCCGCATGGCGTGCGAGCGGTTTTTCAGGCGCACTGCGATATCGTCACGGTTCCCACGAAGCATGGCAGCGCGCAGGACATCAGCAATACAACCGGCGCGTGCGAGCGCTATCCGGCGTGGTCTCCGGATGGGAGCAAGATCGCCTTTTTCTCGGACGCATCGGGCGAGAATGAGCTGTATATCAGTCCCCAGAATGGAATCGGCTCCGTCCACAAGATCAGCCTTGGCGCACATCCCACTTTTTACTTCGATCCCGTCTGGTCGCCTGACGGCAGCGCTATCGCCTTCTCGGATATCGCACAGCACCTGTGGATTGTGGATGTGAAGACCGGCAAGATGACGCTGGTGGCAACGCGCTATTACGACGAACAATATAGTTCCTTCCATCCTGCGTGGTCAGCAGACAGCCAGTGGCTCACCTATACCGCAGATTTGCCCAACCACCTGCATGCGATCGATGTCTATTCGCTGGCATCGGGTAAATCCACGCGCATCACTCCTGCCGGCAGCGATGCCCGGCTGTCGCAGTTCGATCCCTCAGGGAAGTATCTCTACTTCCTGGCCAGCACAAACCCAAATCCAGGTGCTGCGGTAGGCGATCTTTCTTCCATCGATCAGCCGACGGTTTATAGCGCGTATGTTGTCGTGCTGCGCAAGGACATTCCTTCGCCACTGGCTCCGAGGCCGGGTGAAGAGAAGGCGACGAAGCCTGAGTCTTCGAAGAAGAAAAAGGGAACCAATTCCGACAAGGATAAGAAGAAGCCGGAGAAACCGGCGAAGGTCACAATCGACTTTGAGGGACTGAGCGAGCGCATTCTAGCTCTGCCGATGCCTCCGCGTTCCTATAAGGATCTGCGAGCGTCGGCTCCGGGAGTGTTATGGCTACTCGCAGGTCCCGTCGTGAGCCAAAACCTGCCGGACCATCCGGGAGTTACCGTTTACCGGTTCTCGATGAAGAAGCGCAAGGCGAAACAGGTGCTGGCAGGCATCGACGGCTTTGTGATGTCGGCAGATGGCAAGAAGATGCTGATCGAGCAGCACTCACAATGGCGGATTGTGCCAGCAGAGGCGAAGATTGCTCCCACGGACGGGACGACGCTCAACACCGGCGACTTGAAGGTTTACGTCGATCCGCACCGTGAGTGGGGCGAGATGTATCGCCAGGTCTGGCGCCTTGAACAGCACTTCTTTTATTCGCCGCAATTCAATGGGCTGGATCTTCCGCGTGCGGAGAAGTACTATGCGCAGTTTTTACCGGGAGTGGAAGACCGTTCCGATCTCATGTATCTCTTCCACGATATGGTGGGCAACCTGAGCGTTTCCCACATGTTCCTTGTCGCTTCCCACCATGGGCCAAAACCAACCTCCGTTGGCCTGCTTGGAGCGGAATACACGGTCGATCACAACCGGTACCGGTTCTCGCATATCTACAGCGGAGAAAACTGGAACCCGGGGCTGCACGCTCCGCTCACACAGCCGGGCGTGAATGTGAAGGTGGGCGACTACCTGCTCGAGGTGAACGGCCGCCCCCTGTACGGAACGGACAATCTCTACTCGTTCTTCCAGGACACCGCAGGCAAGCAGGTTGTCCTGACCGTTGCCGCCAATCCTGACGGAACGGATTCCCGCCAGGTCACTGTTGTGCCGGTGCCCCACGCCATGCCGCTGCGCAAAGAGGACTGGGTCCACCGCAATCAAATGCTTGTGGATAAGCTGAGCGACGGCAAACTTGCGTACATCTATCTGCCGGACACCGCAAACGGAGGCTGGACCTATTTCAACCGGTACTTCTATTCGCAGATTGGCAAGCAGGGAGCGGTAGTCGACGAGCGATTCAACCACGGCGGCGATCTTGCCAATTACGTGATTAACCAGTTGCAGCAGCCTTTGCTCAGTTTCTGGGTGAATCGTTATGGTCAAAACCATACCGGTATAGCCCCCGCGGCGATCTTTGGGCCGAAGGTAATGATCATCAATCATTTTGCCGGCTCGGGCGGCGACTACATGCCGTACATCTTCAGGCAGCAGCATGTGGGACAGCTGGTAGGTACGCGTACCTGGGGAGGGCTGGTAGGGATCGACAGATACCCGGCGTTGATGGACGGCAGCATGGTGACAGCGCCGGATTCAGCCATCTATTTCCCCAATGGGAAATGGGATGTGGAGAATCATGGCGTGGCCCCGGATGTGCGGGTGACGATGAATCCTGAGCTTTGGCGTAAAGGGCAGGACCCGCAGCTTGAGGCAGCGGTCGCGATTGCGATGCGCGAGCTGAAGGCGCATCCATTCCATATGGTTCCTCCGCCTCCCTATCCGAATCGCAACGTGGGCATGCCGCTTGGCATTCCCGCGACGACGGACAAACATCCCGGAGATTAAGGGCGATAGCAACTGAGGGATGGGGCGGTAGTCCGCAAGGTAACAAGGAGACGCTTGCAGTGGATTCTTTTTTCCAGGGGACGACGGAGCGTCAATCCGTTCTAAATATATTGGGCTAGTGGTGATGGTGGGCACATGCGGAGTAGTGTGTCTGCTGTGAGGCTGGTGTTGAGGCGGTCTGCGCGGAGGTGTGCGCCGGGGCCGATACGGCTGAGGCTATGGCACAAGAAGACAAGGCGCGGCGGGGAATGACGCGGTGGCAGCGGGTGCAGCGGGCGTGGATATGGGTGACGGCGCTGCTGGCGCTGGGCGCGATTGTGCTGCATCTGGTGTCGCGCTATGCGCTGGGCCATTCGGCTTCGGCTTCGGCGTTGCCGCTGTGGGTGGCGATTGTGGCGGGCGGAGTTCCGCTGGTGATTGTGCTGCTGGGGCAGTTGTGGCGGCGGCAGTTCGGCGCGGATTTTCTGGCGGGGCTATCGATTGTGACGGCGGCGGTGATGGGCCAGCTGCTGGTGGCGACGATTATTGTGCTGATGCTCTCGGGCGGGCAGGCGCTGGAGGAGTATGCGACGCGGAGAGCGTCGTCGGTACTGAATGCGCTGGCGAAGCGGATGCCGAGCGTGGCGCACAGGGTGACGGACGGCGGGACGGTTGCGATTGCGGTGGACGCGATTCGCGTGGGCGATCGGCTGATTGTGTTTCCGCATGAGATTTGCCCGGTGGACGGGACGGTGTTGGAGGGTTCGGGGACGATGGACGAGTCGTTCCTGACGGGCGAGCCGTTCCGGATGCGCAAGGTGGCGGGGTCGCAGGTGATTTCGGGCGCGCTGAATGAAGACGCGGCGGTCACGATTGTGGCGGACAAGCTGGCGGTGGATTCGCGGTATGCGCGGATTATGGACGTGATGCGCAAGGCGGAGGAGAATCCGCCGGCGATCCGCAGGATGGCGGACAAGCTGGGCGCGGTATACACGCCGGTGGCGGTGGTGATTGCGCTGGGCGGATGGCTGCTGAGCGGGCAGCCGGAGCGGTTCCTTGCGGTGCTGGTGATTGCGACGCCGTGTCCGCTGCTGCTGGCGATTCCGACGGCGGTGATTGGGGCGATTTCGCTGGCGGCGAAGCACGGCATTGTGATCAAGAAGCCGGTGGTGCTGGAGCAGGTGGGCACGGTCCGGACGATGTTTTTTGACAAGACGGGAACGCTGACGCACGGCGAGCCGGAAGTAACGGACGTGCTGTGCGTGGGCGGGGCGCAGGCGGAAGAGGTGTTGCGGCTGAGCGCGAGCCTGGAGCAGTACTCGAAGCATCCGCTGGCGGGAGCGCTCTTGCGCGCGGCGCAGGAGCGGAAGATTGCGCTGGTGAGCGCGGAGAGGATCAGCGAGAAGCCGGGCGAGGGGTTGCGCGGTGTGGTTGCGGGCAGGGAAGTGGCAGTGACGGGACGGAAGAAGCTGCGGCCGGAGCAGGCGGCGGCGCTGCCGGAGAGCGCGAGCGGGCTGGAGTGTGTGGTGCTGGTGGATGGGGAAGTGGGGGCGCTGATCCGGTTCCACGACCGGCCGAGGGAGGAGAGCAAGCCGTTCATTGGGCATCTGCGGCCGAAGCACGATGTGACGGAGCTGATGATTCTGTCGGGGGATCGCGATGCAGAGGTGCAACACCTGGCGGAGATTGTGGGGATCAAGGATGTGCGGGCGGGTCTGACTCCGGAAGAGAAGCTGGCGATTGTGCGGGAGCGGACGGAGCAGGGGCCGACGCTGTTTCT
Source organism: Acidobacteriaceae bacterium (assembly GCA_035532055.1). Lineage (GTDB taxonomy): Bacteria > Acidobacteriota > Terriglobia > Terriglobales > Acidobacteriaceae > Silvibacterium. The sequence goes on from DATKRT010000040.1 coordinate 14,072, forward strand.
GGGTGACGGGATTAACGACGCGCCGGCGATGCTGGCGGCGACGGTGGGCGTGGCGCTGGGACAAAATAGCGACATTACGGCGGAGGCGGCGGGGGTGGTGATTCTGGAGCCAAGCCTGGGCCGGGTGGATGAGCTGCTGCACATCGGCATGCGGATGCGGCGGATTGCGCTGGAGAGCGCGGTGGGCGGCATGGCGCTAAGCGCGATAGGCATGGCGTTTGCGGCGACGGGGCTGCTTCCGCCGATATGGGGCGCGATTGGGCAGGAGGTGATTGATCTGCTGGCGGTGCTGAATGCGCTGCGGGCGTCGGTTGCCGGGCGGACGCTAAGAGATTTTTGAGGGAGCCAATGCTTATAACCGGCAACCGCCAATAGGGCATGGCTGTCCGGCTGGCTACGTGGGGATGAAGCGCGTAGATTTGGGTACTCAAAGAAGAATCATTGCCGCTTCCACATCGGTGTGCGTATACTGGCGTCGCCCAGAATGGCCGTGTGAGAGTTCGGGGCTAAATCAGCACAGGCGCATGCATTTTCAGCACTACAAGACACATACTTGGGGGCGAGATGAAACCGTTTTCACGACGTGATGTATTGAAGACTGGACTTATGGTTCCGGCAGTTGCAGTGGCAGCTCACGAGATGGGTCCGCTGGCCAGGGCGATGGACATTGATAAGGCGGATGACAGTTTGATTTCTCCGTCGGACGGCGCGCCGCGCGAGGGCGAAGTGCCGGGCGCGGGCCGGGAGCGGCTGCTGATGGATTTCGGGTGGCGCTTTCACTTCGGGAATGCGAATGATCCGACGAAGGACTTTGATTTCGGCAAGGGACAGGTAGGGAACTTCCAGAAGACGGGGAATTTTTTGCCTGCGAGCTCGCTGTCGTTTGATGATGCGGACTGGACGCCGGTGAATCTGCCGCACGACTGGGCGATTGAACTGCCGTTCACGGATGATCCGGCGCTGCTGAGCAAGGGGTTTTATCCGCTTGGGCGGGACTATCCGGACACGAGCGTGGGCTGGTACCGGCGGGCGTTTGATTTGCCGGCGAGCGACGCGGGCAAGCGGATCATGATTGAGTTTGACGGTGCGTATCGCGGGACGATGGTGGCGGTGAACGGTTTTTATGTGGGCCAGCACAACGGCGGCTACGATCCGTTCAGCTATGACGTGACGGACTTTGTGAATCCGGGCGGGCAGAATGTGCTGCTGGTGCGCGTGGACGCGACGCTGAGCGACGGCTGGTTCTATGAAGGCGCGGGGATTTACCGGCATGTGTGGCTGGTGAAGTCGCATCCGGTGCATGTGAAGAAGTGGGGCACGTTTGTGACGTCGCAGGTTGAGCCGGGGCGCGCGACGCTGACGGTGCGCACGGAGGTGGATAACCACAGCCATGGCGCGCAGAACGCGCAGGTGGTTTCGACGGTGCTGGATCCGGCGGGCAAGCCGGCAGGGAAGGCTGCGTCGGCGGAGAGGTCGATTGCGAAGCTGGGCGACCGGACGTATGTGCAGGAGATAGTGGTGAAGCGGCCGCAGTTGTGGTCGCTGGAGGAGCGGAACCTGTACAAGCTGGTGACGGAAGTGAGCGTGGGAGGCAAGGTGGTGGACCGCTCCGAGACGCCGTTCGGGATTCGCACGATCAGGATTGATGCGGAGAAGGGTGTTTTTTTGAACGGCAAGCACGTGAAGATCAAGGGAACCTGCAACCACCAGGACCACGCGGGGATAGGTGTTGCGGTGCCGGATGCAGTGCAGTACTACCGGGTGCGCCGTCTGCAGGACATGGGTTGCAACGCGCTGCGGACATCGCACAATCCGCCGACGCCGGAGTTGTTGGACGCATGTGACCGGCTGGGGATGCTGGTGTTTGATGAGACGCGGATGATGTCGTCGAATCCGGAGGGGATGAGCGAGTTTGGGGACCTGGTGCGGCGCGACCGGAATCATCCGTCCGTATTTATGTGGTCGATGGGGAATGAAGAGCGGGTGGCGAACACCGAACGGGGCGTGCTGATTCTTGGCGCGATGAAGGCGCTGGCGTACGAGTTGGATGGGTCAAGGCCGGTGTCGATTGCGCCGACGGGAGCGATTGGAACCGGCGGCCTGGCGGTGTGCGACGTGATCGGCTACAACTACATGGACCAGCAGGCAGCGGCGTATCACAAGGCGCATCCTGAGAAGCCGGTGATCGGCACGGAGACGGTGAGCGCGGTGTGTACGCGCGGCAAATACATTACCGACTTCAAAAAAGGGTATGTCGACTCCTACGATCCGTATACGACGACAGGGCGCGCCTCCGCGATTGGCTGGTGGCAGTTCTGCGATGCGAATCCGTGGATGACGGGCGGATTTGTGTGGACGGGGTTTGACTATCGCGGCGAGCCTTCGCCGGACGGGTGGCCGAACATCAGCTCGCAGTACGGAATCATTGATACGTGCGGCTTCCCGAAGGACACGTTCTACTATTACCAGGCGTGGTGGACGGACAAGCCGGTGCTGCATGTGTTTCCGCACTGGAACTGGACGGGGCTGGAGGGAAAAGAGATCGCGGTGTGGGTTTACAGCAACCTGGACAAGGTGGAGCTGCTGGTGAACGGGCGTAGCCTGGGCACGAAGGCGATGGAGAAGAACGGGCACCTTGCGTGGGACGTGAAGTACGAGCCGGGCACGATTGAGGCTCGCGGCTATAAGAACGGCAAGGTGACGATGACGGCGAAGCGCGAAACGACCGGGCCCGCGGCCAAGCTGGTGATGATGTCGGACCGCAAGGATGTTTCCGCGGATGGCGCGGACGTGGCCATGTTTGCCGTGGAAGTCCGCGATGCGCAGGACCGCGTTGTGCCGGTCACCGATAACCTGGTGACGTTCCGCGTGGTGGGCAAAGGGAAGCTGATGGGCACAGGCAACGGCGACCCGACCGATCACGCGCCGGACAAGGGCTCGTCGCGGAAGGCGTTCTCCGGGCTGTGCATGGGGATTGTGCAGTCGACCAAGAAGGCGGGGACGATCACGGTGGAGGCGACGTCGCCGGGGTTGACTCCGGCGCGGCTGACGATTGCGGCCAATCGGGTGGAGTTGCGTCCGCAGTTGGCGGTGTGGGAGCGCGAGGTTCCGGTGGGCGAAGGCGTGACCGGGCTGTGGCGGCCGGTTCCGCAAAAGGCTGGCGTGAACGATCTGGTGGCGATGATGGTGGGCAACGGCTCGACGGTGTACACGCTGCGGCAGCAGGGAAGCAAGCTGACGGGCACGGTGGAGAACGGGGTCGGCGGATTCTTTGGGTCGGGGGACAAGGCGACTCCGATTACGGACGGCAAGGTGGAGGGCAATCGTGTGTCGTTTACAGCGGGGATGAGCAGCTACGCGGGAACGGTGCAGGATGGGCAGCTCGACCTGAAGCGAACGCTGAAGCTGCCGTGGCACCTGTCTGAGCCGGAGAAACCGAAGGGGCCGCAGCCGGTGATTGGTCCTCCGCCGGACGGGTCGGACCCGTCGCGGAATCCGAACTGGCATTTGCCGAAGGACATTCCGACGGTGCTGCACCGGGTGAAGCGATAAAAGGCAGGGGGTAAAGCGAAAGGGCGATTTCCCTTGCGGGAGATCGCCCTCTCTGTCCGTATTTGTCGAAGATCCGGCTCGGCTTCCGGATCACATCTACTTGCCGCTCCGGGTTAGCAGGGGAGGGTACGGGTTTGACCCCGCGCTTCCCGGCCACTTCCGATGTGGCGTTCAATGTAAGAGCTTCTTTGAACCGCCTGCCGTTCGCGGTTGCCCGCTTGCGGCTTCACGACCGGTTTCCCGACCGCGGGGCTCTGTTGCCAGGCCCCTGAGCGAGCTCCGTTGCCGGCGCTCACCGTGGCTTCCGTTTCCGGCGGCCACTCTGGAATCCGTTGCCGTGTTCCAGTTGCGGATGCCGTCTCCGGTATCCGCACGGGTCTCGTTTCCGAATCCCGCCGCGAGTCCCGTTTCCGGTTCCCGCGTCCAGCTGTTCCTGTCTACTCTCTTCTTCTGGAAGATTGCTCCTCCGTTGTTTTCAACCTTACTCCTGAATGATGGGCGCGCAAGGGGTTAAGCGAGATTTTCTGTGTGGAAATGCGGGGGTGAATGTGGAAGGTGTGGATAAAGGGGGAAAGATGCTCAAAGCAAGAAGAGCGGCCATGAGGCCGCCCTTCTTTTTGGTGTGGATGATTGTGGCTGACTGCTAATACGACAGCACGCAGCCGCCGGCATCGCTGTTGAAGGCGTTGCTCCAGAGCGATTGCACGGGGAAGGTTCCGGTTGAGATGGTGATGTCAGCCGATGCGCCCTGGCCGGAGGAGATCCATGCGCATTTGTCGCCGATTTCGGCGCCGTTGGCGTCCAGCCATCCGCTGCTTGGGAACTGATCGGTTTCAGTCTCACCCATCTCGTGACCTTCGACGATGGTGATACCGGCGTTGGGGCCCAGACCATTGAAGTTGGCTCCGCAGCTTGAGCCGGCGTCCGTGATGTAGGGCAGGTTGGTGTAAGCGATGTTGCCGGCCGAGGTGCTGGTGACACTGTGCCAGGCGCAATATTGGGTGCCAAAGCCGCTGGCGTTGTTGCCATGCGAGGTGGCGATTACGTACTGCACGCTGGCGTTGCTGGCGGCGCTTGTGTTGCCGAAGAAAGCGGCGGCTTTGGCCGCCTCAGCAGCGAGCTGTGACTGTGACGGTTTGGAAGGCGCGGCGGTGGCATTGTCATACCATGCAGCGACGAAGATGCCGGATTGGTTGCCGGCCGGGGTGCCTGATCCGTTGCAGAAATAGGTGCCGCTGGCCACTCCCTGGCAATACTGGGTGACGGTGTTCATCCAGGGAGTACCGCCAATGCCTTTGAAGAAGCTGACGAGAAGGGCTTCCTCGCCGCTGGGGTCGTTGTTGTTCCATTGCGAGCCCCACAGGACGAGATAGATTTTGGGTGCGGTTTCGACGCCAATGCCGCCGGTTCCGCCATGGTAATAGAGGTTCGCGCTGGTGCTTCCGCCGCCGTGTCCGTGGGCTGCGTGCGCGGCTTCTGCCGCGGCTGCGACGGTTGGATGAATCATGACCGGCGGCTGGCCGGGTGTGAGGTAGCGCAATCCACCGGCTGCGCTGTTTGTGCTCATTGATGGTGTTTGTGCGTGCAGCATACATGCCGCGCCAACGAACACCCCGCCTAAAACGGGTAGAAGAACCCGCGGAGAAAACCATTTTCTACTCATTCACGAACCTCCAACTGCACCAAAGTAGTTTTGAATTTTTACAGAAACAGAAATGGATCCAAAAACTTACAGCCTGATTGTTTTCCTTGTCCGAGGTTCGAGACCCTGGACCAGGTAAATTCTCAAAAATGTAGTATGGCCACGACTGCAAGTCAAGTACTAATATTTGAGTCATTTGGGGGTGGCATTACTAAAGTGTAAATCTCGGAGTGCCGGTTCTTGCCGGGGTGGCATGCCGTGCGGGAGTTTGTTCGTGTGCTGGGCGAGGGCGCTGGGGGAGATTTAGTGTTTGAGGATGAGGGTGGCGGCGCTCCAGGTGTCCGGGGCGGGTTCTTTCTGTGCTCCATGTCTGCTGTGTGCAAACGACCTGTCTTGCCGCTCTGCTATCCTCTATTGCTGACATTGTTTCTGCTAGAGAGTTGTGTTCGCGCATTGAGTTTTAGCTGACAGGGAGGATTCTCGTGAAGAAAAATTTTGTCATTGGCCTGGCGGTCTCTGCTGTACTTTGCATACCCGCTTTTGCTGCCCTCAAACCAGGGGCCCGCGCGCCCAGGTTTTCTGCGCCTGCGTCGCTGGCGGGCAAGCAGTTCCATTTCTCGCTGGAGGCGGCGCTGAAAAAGGGCCCGGTGGTGGTCTATTTTTATCCGTCGGCCTATACCGGTGGGTGCGATCTTGAGGCCCACACGTTTGCCCAGGAGAAGGACCAGTTCACCGCCGCGGGCGCGAGCATTATTGGCGTGTCGGAAGACAGCATCGCGCGGCTCGATCAGTTCTCGGCCGATCCGAAGTATTGCGCGGGCCGTTTCCCGGTGGCTTCCGATCCCCACGGCAAGATTGCTGCTATGTATGGCGTGACGGCCTCTCCGGGGCAGGCGGGGGCGAAGGATGTGCGCGGCGTCGCCATCGACCATGGCTTTTTTGCGCGGACTACGTTCGTGATCGGCAAAGATGGCAAGATTGTGTCGGCGTTTTCTTCCGAGGCGGATCATTTGTCTCCGCCGGAGCATGTGAAGAAGGCTTTGGCGGTTGTGCGGGGGCTTGAGAAGAAGTAATTGTTGGGTGGCGGCTGGCCGCACTCCGTTGCGCGGGATTCGTAGTGTGTGCTTTGTGTGAGGAAGCTGAGCCGGGTTTGGTGAGGGGATTCAGCCGGCATCTTTTAACGATACATCGCGGGTTGGGAGCCTTGCTTTCCCACATCTCCAAAAGCGGGAGATGTGGGGCACCCGGCTTTCCGTGCCTGTCGGGAATTCCGAGACGGTGGCACCCGGCATTATGATACGTTGAAATTGTCAAAGCTCGGAGGGTTCTGATGGGGGAGATCAACATCTCACAAACCATGTTGTCGTCAGCAGGTGACATCTGCAACAGACTCGGCGTTAGCAGAAGCACGTTTGAACGTTGGCGCAAGATTAATCTCGGCGCGCGGTCCCCGTGTCCCCCAGGGGAGTTTCAAACTTGCGTTCCGATGAACGCGCGAACACCATCCGACGTAGAAAACGAAGCCGTGGGCCTTACGCCATTTCCAGAACCGGCCATGAACGTAGGCGGAAGCCCTAGGTGGGATGTCAAAGACGTGAATGCTTGGCTGGAGGAGAACAGAGACAAACGCAGCCGCCGTAGATTCTGAACATAAAGCCGCTGGATCACCATCCCGCCAGATACGCCGCGCACGGAACTTGCTGCGCACAGATTCTAAAAGTGACCGGGTACGATCGGGCCATCTGCCGGTGGCGGGCTCAAGACAGTCGTTGTGAACTTTGCGAGAGACGCCGCAGGAAAGTAAATAGGAGGGTGACTGCATGGTTTTCGAGGTCGAGGTACCGCTCCATTGCGTCTCTGATGTTTTCGAGACGAACACGATTGTGACTGGAATGACGAGGGCCGTTCCCGGAGGTGCCAGCATTGAGCTCCTGCCCCCTGATGTGCCGGTAGAGGAGCCTACTCTCGCCTTCGATTCGGCTCCGTTATCGACCATCGCTGTGACCATCGGCAATACCGTGAGTGCTGTCGCAGTAAATGTCATTTCAAGCTGGCTGTACGGCCGGCTGAAAAGTCATTCCCGTGTTCGGCAAATACGGATCAACCGGCGCGTCGTGGAGGTGACTCCTGATGGGATTCGCAAGGCTGTAGAAGAGTCAGTCGAGATAGAAGAGCGCTAGGGTCGGGCCTCTCGAATCTCCATCGAGAAAGATACAATATCAGGTTTGCCCTTCCGACCATGGTAAGACTGCTACGGCGGTGCATCGGCATCCGAGATCGCACGTGCAGTCTTTGTATGGCAGTTCAGGCAGCTCGTCGAGACGGAAGGTCTTGTCCTTGAGAGCCAAGCACGCCTCGCAACCCCCGATCCCGACGATTTTGGCCTTTTTTACACCCGATTCACGCATTCGCGCAAGATCGCTTTGGTGTTTGACATAAAAACTCAGCATTCGCGTAGCCGTCGCCGAATTCATGGCTTTCATGCCCGTGGAGCCGGGTACACGTTTTTCTGGCGATTCACGGTCGTCGTCCTCGCAGTCGTCCTGGTCTTCTTCCGTAAATCCAGGCATACATTTTTCCGGTGCTGTGTGCCCCAGTAACTCCCGAACTGCGTAATTGAGATAGAGACCTTCCCATTGCTCCGGTTGCAGTTCGTTCAGGATTTTTGGACGCATGGTGAAAACCGTCGCAAGGTCCTTTACACGTTCCTCTAAGGAGCGCGGCACGGGCTTTATTGTCATGGCCTCCTGCGCCGGGTGGACGGGAGGTTCAAACTTGCTCTTTCGGTACGCGTCGGCAGTATGAATTGCCGCTTCGAAATGCCCAATACTGAGCGCAGCAATCACGCTGTCTGACGCCGTCTCAAAAGCTCTCACTTGTTCAGCTTTCCATCTTAAGACTGCCTGACTTGCCGCAGGCGTGCACCGCAGGATCATTCGATGCGCATTCCGTACTTCCATGCCTTTCGGATCGGCTTCGAGTAGTCGTTGAATAAGTTCTGCTTTTTTGCCGTTAATCTTTAATCCGCGCGACGACAGCATCATCTTGAGGTCTGCTACTGTGGGCGCGAGCTCCAGTGCCTCATGCGCAATCAGCCCATCGATAACGCGCTGTGGATTCGTCCCGAATGCTGGTGCCCAGAGCTCAAGAAACCAGTCTTTGACTTCACGCGCTGATAGAAACTTTTCGAGTAGGGCCAGATGTGCCTGGCTGCTTGCCCAATTGGCCGGTACCAATTGCGCTTCAGATATTGGTTCCTGCGACGTGGAGGGTGGCTTCCGCCCCAACCACCTGTCAAAACGTCCCATTTGGGTTGCCATCCGAAGTCACGATTCTTTTGGTTGATAGCTATGGGCAACATTATCACCATCATTATGGAATGGGTGATGCCATAGTGCTCAGTGAAATCATGCGCCGAGAGGGTTTGTGCGATTGGCGCGAACGACTTATCGTGGTTACGGGGTTGGAGGGGTGATGCGCGACGCGTTGAAAAAGCTGGTGGTGATGTGGATGGCGGCGGCTATGGTGGTGTTGCCGGTGAGTGGGGCGCAGATGGATCCGGCTCGGGAGTATGCGGGGTCGATGGTGATGTCGCAGTATGGGATTGTGGCGACTCTGCAGGCGGTGGCGTCGCAGGCGGGCGCGCAGGTGCTGCGCGAGGGTGGCAATGCGGTGGATGCGGCGATTGCGGCCAATGCGGCTCTGGGTGTGGTTGAGCCGATGATGAATGGCGTGGGCGGTGATTTGTTCGCGATGGTCTACATCAACAAAGACAAGAAGCTGTATGGGCTGAACTCGAGCGGGTGGGCTCCTAAGGACCTGACGATTGCTGCGCTGAAGGCGAAGGGGCTGGACCACATGCGGACCATCGATGAGGTTACGGTTCCGGGGACGGTGGCCGGGTGGGTGGCGTTGCATGACCGCTGGGGGAAGCTGCCGCTGGCGGAAGACCTGGCTCCGGCGGTGGCGCTGGCTACGGAGGGGTTTGGGGTTCCGACGACGGATGCGGAGAACTGGGCGACGTATGGGATGCCGTTTGCGGGGAGTCCGGATTTTGCGCGGGTGTATTTGCCGGGCGGGAAGGCTCCGGCGGCGGGGCAGCTGTTTAAGAATCCGGAGCTGGCGACGACGCTGAAGCGGATTGGGGAGCAGGGTCGCGACGGGTTCTACAAGGGGCCGGTGGCGGAGGCGATTTTGAAGCTGGAGCGGCGGCTGGGCGGGTTTATGCAGGCGGACGATCTGGCGGATTTTGAGCCGCAGTGGCAGACGCCGCTGAGCACGACGTATCACGGATGGACGGTGTACGAGATGCCTCCGAATGGGCAGGGCGAGGCGGCGCTGTCGATGCTGAACATTATGGCGCATTTTCCGATTGCGGAGTGGGGGCACAACTCGGTGCGGGCTCTGCATGTGGAGATCGAGGCGAAGAAGCTGGCGTATGCGGATTTGGCGCGGTATGTTGGTGATCCGCGGGCGACGCATATACCGACGGAGGAGCTGATATCGAAGGCGCTGGCGGCAAAGCGCGCGAAGCTGATTGGGCCGGAGGCGGCGTGCCATGTGCTGCCGTCGGATTTGAAGACGGAGTTGTCGCATCAGGCGAGCGACACGACGTATCTGGCGGTGGTGGACAAGGACGGGAACGAGGTGTCGCTGATCCAGAGCAACGCGGGCGCGTTTGGAGGCGGGCTGGTGGCTCCGGGAACGGGGTTTGTGCTGCAGAATCGCGGGGCGGGGTTCACGCTGCGGCCGGACAGGCCGAATACGCTGCGGCCGAGGACGCGGCCGCTGCATACGATTATTCCGGCGTTTATGACGAACGGGAAGCGGAAGATTGCGTTTGGGATTATGGGTGGGTTTAACCAGGCGCAGGCGCATGCGCAGTTCGTGTCAAACGTGGTGGACTTTGGGATGAATATACAGGCGGCTCTGGGGGCGGCGAGGTTTACGAAGCGCGACTTTGCGGGGTGCGACGTGGACATTGAGGACGGCGTGTCTCCTGCGGTGGTTGCGGGGTTGTGGGCGGAGGGCGACGTGGTGACGGTGCTGCCGCGCTACTCGCAGACGATGGGACGCGGGAATGCGGTGGAGGTGGATGTGGGGAATCCGGTGCATTTTGGCGCGACCGATCCGCGAGCGGACGGGGAAGCGGTGGCGCAGGCGGTGCCGGTTCAATAATTGTTTGGCGTGGCCGATAATTTGAGATGCCGAGGTTGGTGCTCCGGTAGTGAGAGAGACAAACGATGTACGTTACCCGGAAGGAAAGAGCCAGAGCGAATCGTAATTTGCTGCTGACCGCGCTGGTGGCTGTGGGCATTGCGGCGGCGTTGGCGCTTTGGTATGGCCATCGAAAGCAGCAGGAGCAGGCAGTGGCACGGGCGGCGTTGCGGGAGCTCGTGCAGACGAAACTGCATGGCGAGGCTCCGGCTGCGACACTGGATGGGACGTATCCGTGCATGCTTACGGCGCTCAATGCTCCAAAAGAGAAGCCGGAGCTGACGCGGTGCTCGACGCCTACGAGCCACAAGGGAGCAGTGGACCAGGTTGAAGTAGATTTGCGATTTGGGGCTTTTGAGGTTCGGCAGACGGACCTGGAAGTGAACGATGTTTTTGATGTGCCGCTGACACGCACCTATAACAGCGTGGACTGGGTTGGCGGGAACCGGGTGGAGGAGTTCGGGAAGAACACGAATCATCCTTATGATGCTGCTCTGCTGGGGACCCGGAATCCGTACACCTTTATGGATTTGATGCTGGCGGACGGCGAGTCTGTCTACTACGAACGGGTGTCGCCGGGGACAGGATATGCCGATGCGGTGTATCAGCATACGGAGACCTCGACGCGGTTCTATAAGTCGACGATTAACTGGAACGGAAATGGATGGACGCTGCGGCTGACGGACGGGGAAGAGATATTCTTTCCGGAGTCCTTCTCGGCGAAGAACCTGGCGCAGGGCGCGGCGACTGAGATCAAGGACGCGCAGGGAAACAAGCTGGAGCTGAAGCGCGATGGGCAGCGGAACCTGATGGAGATTCAGACGCCGCATGGGCACTGGATCAAGTTCACCTATGATGGCGGACCGCGGATTGCCAAGGCCGAAGACGACGCGGGGCACTGGGCGAAGTACACATACAACCGCGCCGGAATGCTGACGGATGTGGTGGATTCAGACGGGCAGGCGCGCCACTATAACTACCAGGGATCATGGATGACGGAGATTCTGGATGGGCAGGGTCATGTGCTGGTGCAGAATACCTATGCGAACGACGTGCTGACGCAGCAGACGTATCCGAATGGGAAGGTCTACAAGTACGCATACACCTGGAGCCGCAATGGGGAGTATACGCTGACGGCGACGATCACCATGCCGGACGGCAGTACGCAGGAGGTTACGACGGGAAGCTCGGTGCCGAATCGGTGGCGGAGGTGAGGCGGCCCGGCTTATTTGTTTGCGAGACGGGCCACGCCGGTTTTTGAGTTGATGGTCCACGGGTGCGGCGGGGGCAGCAGCATGCCGCCGCTCTTCATGTTGAGCGGCATCCAGAGGTAGCGCGAATCCCAGAGGGCCTTTGGCTTCCAGATGTCGCCCATGAAGATCACTGTCGTTTCTTTTGTGCCGGTCACTTTAAGCAGGAAGGTCGATTGCGAGCCGTAGGTGTTGGGCGATGCGGGGGCGATCTTGCGGAAGCTGGTCCAGGGGCCGCTGAGCTTTGGCGCGGTGGCGTAGACATTGGGATTCGGTGCCCATCCCGACATGTGCGAGCCCAGCGCGTAGTAGAGCCCGTGCGAGTGCACGAGCGCGCCGCCCTCCAATGGTGCATGCAGGAATACCACGGCGGGCTTTTCGACGGAAAGCCGGTCGGGCGAGAGTCGCGCGACGTAGAAGCCGCCTGAGGGGCGCGACTCGAAGATGAGGTAGGCCTGTCCGTCGTCGTCGACGAACTGGCCGATGTCGCGAGACTCCAGACCGAGCGGACGGAAGCTGCTGACGAAGTGAAACGGCCCGGTGATGCTAGCGCTTTCGGCGACGCCCACGTGGGCGTATTTGTAGTGCGCGTCGTCGAGGTGCATGTACATCACGAATTTGTGGGTGGCAGGGCTGTAGTAAACCTTGGGCCGTTCGAGGACCCAGTGCGGGCCGAGGTGCTCCGGATCGGACAGCACGAGCGCATGGCCGCGGTTGGTCCAGTGCAGCAGGTCGCGGGAGGAATAGCAGCTTACATAGCGCCTGGTGGCGTCGAGTGCGGGGTTGCGGTCGGTTCCGAACCAGTACCAGGTGTGTCCGTAGTGGAGGATGCCTCCGCCGTGCGCTTCGATGACGTGGCCCTGCGTGTCGTGCCAGACTGCGCCCGGTAGGATGACGGCATGGGTGGCGGCGAGGGCGATTTGCGGGAGTGCTGCGAGGAGCAGTGCTGCGAAGAGAATGCGGGCGGACTTGAGAGCGGTCACGACGGGCGGAGTCCTCCGGGACGGGATTGGCAGAACGGACTGGGGTGGTTTTCAGGCCGCTTCCACGTTTATCACATCGGGGTGGCGCGGGAATGGGTGATCCGGTAATTGCTCCTAAATTTTGGCGACTGCCCCACATTTCTTCGAGATGTGGGGCAGTCGGCACCCGACTGCCGTCTGACGAGTACGCCAACGCGTTTTTCGGCTTCAAGGCGGCTTTGGAACTGTTGTTAGGACGACCAGTTGATCTGGTTGTCGAGTCCGCCATTCGGAACCCTTATTTCCTGCAGAGTATTGAGCAAGGCAAGGCGCTTTTGTATGCAGCTTGAGGCGCATAGCTCCCACATCTCTTCGAGATGTGGGGCACCCGGCAGGGTTAAACGGGTGGTGCAGGCGTGATTTCGACGGTTTGTTTGAGTTGGCCGCAGGCGGCGTAGATGTCGCGTCCTCGGGGGCGGCGGATGTAGGCGGGGATCTGGTTCTGGATTAGGTGTTGCTGGAAGGCGGCTACGTCGGCGTCTTTGGGCATGGTGTAGGGGATGCCGGGGCCAGGGTTCCAGACTATTAAATTTACCTTGACGGGTAGGTTGGCTCGGCGGATGAGTCGGACGACCTCTGCGGCGTGGGAGAGCTGGTCGTTGACTCCGCCTAAGAGGACGTATTCGAAGGTCAGCTTTTCCTTTGACCGGAGCGGGACCTGGCGGATGGCGCGGAGCAGGTGGTCGATGTTCCACTTGCGGTTGATGGGCATGAGCTGCTCGCGCACCTGATTGTTGGGCGCGTTGAGGGAGATGGCTAGCTTGGGTCTTACAGGTTCTAAAGCGAAGCGCTCGATGCCGGGGACGATGCCGGAGGTGGAGACGGTCATGCGCGACTGGGCGATGCCCACCTCTTCAACCAGCAGGCGGACGGCGGCCATGAAGGCGTCGTAGTTGAGGAAGGGCTCGCCCATGCCCATGAAGACGAGGTTGATGCGGTCGCGGCCGATGCGGACATTGTGGCGCTTGAGGACGGCGACGACCTGGCCGGCGATTTCGCCGGGGGTGAGGTCGCGGATGATTCCGAGGCGTGCGGTGAGGCAGAATCGGCAGTTGACGGCGCAGCCGATTTGCGAAGAGACGCAGAGGGTGGCGTCGTGATGGCGGGCGGCGTCGCTGCCGTCGCCGGACTCGCCGGAGTCGCCCTCGGGCATCCAGACGGTTTCGGCGGTCTGGCCGTCGGCCATGGATATTAGATGGCGCTCGGTGCCGTCGGTGGAGGTGAAGGTCTGGGCGATGCGGGGAAGCGCGACGGCGTAGTTGGCTGCGGCGAGGCGGGCGCGGAGGTCTTTGGGGAAGGTGGTGAGTTCGTCGATGGAGCCGATCCACTGGCGGTAGAGGGCGCGGGCGAGCTGGCGGGTGCGGAATTCGGGGACTGGCTGTCCAGGCAGACTTACTATCGCCGGGCGGGTCGCGGTGGCCGCTTCCGTTGGTCGCGGAGTAGGAGTTGGCTTAGAAGGGACGGGCTGGCCGGGTGTGGAAAATTCCGCCAGAACGGAGGCAAGTTGATGATGGGAAAGGCCGAAGAGAGGTCTTGGCGTGGCGGGGCCGGAGGCCGGATCGCAGGGGGCCTGCGAAGCGTCTAAAATGGAGTGAGTTGTTCTCCTGCCTGAGGTCATTCGGACACCGGATCCAGATTCAAGATTAGCGTACTTTGTGCCGTTGTTTTTGAGAGACGGAGCTGCGAAGGGACTAGCCGTTTAGACGGACGTGCCCTTCACCACCCCACGGACTAAGACCAGTCCTCGGGGACCCCGGGTTAGGCGCCATCGCTAGATGCCTGAAGTGGCCGCTCCTGTTGGTCGCGGAGTATGGGATGGGGACGAGGAAGATACATACATATTATGGATAAAAAGAGAAATATACGCCGGACGACTTTGCCCAACGGGCTTGTAATTTTGACGGAAAAGATGGACCACGTGCGGTCGGTTGCGATGGGCGTGTGGGTGCATTCTGGTTCGCGGCATGAGCTGGCTCCGGTAAACGGGATTTCGCACTTTGTGGAGCACATGGTGTTCAAGGGGACGAAGTTGCGGTCGGCGCAGATGCTGGCGCGGGAGGTGGATGCGATTGGCGGGAACCTGGACGCGTTCACAGGGAAAGAGATTATTTGTTTTAATATGAAGGCTTTGGACGACAATGTTCCAGTAGCGCTTGATTTATTGTCAGACCTGGTGCTGCATCCTACGTTTGCGGCGGAGGACATTGAGCGAGAACGCGGCGTGATTCTGGAAGAGATCAAGATGGATGAGGACAATCCGGATTACCTGGTGCACGAGATATTTACGCAGAACTTCTGGAAGGGGCATCCGCTGGGCAAGCCGATCCTGGGTACGAAGGACACGGTGAAGAGCTTTGAGCGCGACATGCTGTTTGAGTATTACGGGTCGCGGTTCATGGGCGGGAATATGGTGTTTTCCGCGGCGGGGAACATTGAGCACGACCGGTTTGTGGAGCAGG
The DNA here is from genome assembly GCA_035532055.1 of Acidobacteriaceae bacterium. Classification (GTDB taxonomy): domain Bacteria; phylum Acidobacteriota; class Terriglobia; order Terriglobales; family Acidobacteriaceae; genus Silvibacterium. Next base: position 29,214 of record DATKRT010000040.1, read on the forward strand.
TATCGAGGAAGTTCGAGGAGCTGCCGGCGGGCGAGAACCATTTTGAGGCTTTGGCTCCGAAGACGACGGCTCGGATTAATTTGCGGAACAAGAAGTCGCTGGAGCAGGTGCAGCTGTGTCTGGGCGTGCCGGCTCCTCCGGTGGCGGACGAAGAGCGTTACACGACGCTGATTTTGAATACGGCGCTGGGCGGCGGGATGAGCTCGCGGCTGTTCCAGACGATCAGGGAAGAGCGCGGGCTGGCGTATGCGATTTACAGCGACCTGAATCCGTATAGCGATACGGGATCGCTGTGCGTGTTTGCGGGGACATCGTCGTCCAAGGCGGTGCAGGTGGTGGACCTGGTGATGGCGGAGTTCGGACGGCTGAAGCGGGAGCTGATGCCGGAGGAAGAGCTGCGCAGGGCGAAAGACCAACTGAAGGGGAATGTGCTGCTTTCGCTGGAGAACTCGATGTCGCGGATGTCGAATTTGGCCAAGCAGCAGATGTACTTCAACTACTTCTTCAGCCAGCAGGAGATATTGGACAAGCTGGAAGCAGTGACGGCAGAACAGGTGCGGGCGATGGCGAACGAGCTGTTCAAACCGGAGCTGGTAGCGGTGACTCTGCTGGGGCGGCTGGACGGGTTGAAGGTGGAGCGGGAACGGCTGGTGTGCTGAACTCGCCGTTCAGGCACACGCGGCTTCGCCGCAATCCGGAGGTTGGATTCGTGGCCGCTCTCGTTAGGCGCTGAGCGCGAGTTCGTGAACGTAGCTTTGACTGCGATAAAAAGAAAGGCCCGCTCGGAAGCGGGCCTTTAGTGGTTTCTCGCCCTATGCGCGATGAAGCTGCGCATAGGATGGGGCACCCAGAGTATGTGCCTGGACGGCGTGGTCTAGACGCCGATGACGGCGCAGAGCTCCTTGACGGCGTTGGCGGATTTTTTGAGGGCGGCGTCTTCTTCGGGGGTGAGCTTGATCTCGATGATCTGCTCGAGGCCCTTGGAGCCGAGCTTGCAGGGGACTCCGATGTAGTAGCCGCTGATGCCGTATTCGCCCTCAAGATAGACGGCGCAGGGAAGGATTTTCTTTTTGTCCTTGAGGATGGCTTCGGCCATCTCGACCACTGCGGCGGACGGTGCGTAGAAGGCACTGCCGGTTTTGAGGTACTTGACGATTTCGGCACCGCCGTCGCGGGTGCGCTGCACGATAGCGTCGAGGCGAGACTTCTCGATGAGCTCGGTGATGGGGATTCCGGCTACGGTGGAGTAGCGCGGGAGGGGGACCATGGTGTCTCCGTGGCCGCCGAGGACGAAGGCGGTGACGTTTTCGACGGAGACCTTGAGCTCTTCGGCGATGAAGGTGCGGAAGCGGGCGGAGTCGAGGACTCCGGCCATTCCGATGACGCGCTCGCGGTTGAACTTGGCCTGGCGGAAGGCGGTCTGGGCCATGGCGTCGAGCGGATTGGAGACGATGATGAGAATGCAGTTGGGCGACTGTGCCACGACTTTGCTGACCACGTCGGACATGATTTTGAAGTTGGTCTGCAGCAGGTCGTCGCGGCTCATGCCTGGCTTGCGGGGGATTCCGGCGGTGATGATGACGATGTCGGAGTTGGCGGAGTCGGCGTAGTCATTGGTGCCGAGGATGTGGCAGTCGCACTTCGCGATGGGCATGGCTTCGAGCAGGTCGAGTCCTTTGCCCTGCGGTACGCCCTCGACCACATCGATGAGGACGACGTCGGCGAGTTCCTTTGAGGCGATCCAGTGCGCGGCGGTTGCGCCGACGTTGCCTGCTCCTACGATAGATACTTTTTTGCGCATGATGCTCCTTCTTGTGCAGCCTCAGGGGCTAAAGCCCCGTCTGCTGATTTGCTCAATGGACGGGCTAAAGCCCGTCCCCTTCAAAACTTCCCTATCCAGGAATGCGCCGGAGGCGCCGTTGCCTGGACGGCGAGTCCTACATATTCTCGATCATTTTGGTTGCGAATTCGCTGGTTTTGACTTTGGTTGCGCCGGGCATCTGGCGCTCGAAGTCATAGGTGACGAATTTTTGCTGGATGGTCTTCTCTATGGAGTCTTCGATGAGTTTGGCTGCTTCCTTCCAGCCGAGGAACTCGAAGAGCATGACGCCGGAGAGTATGACCGATCCGGGATTGATGACGTCCTTGTCGGCGTATTTGGGGGCGGTGCCGTGGGTGGCTTCGAACACGGCGTAGCCGTCGCCGATGTTGGCTCCGGGTGCGATGCCGAGTCCGCCGACCTGCGCGGCGCAGGCGTCCGAGATGTAGTCGCCGTTGAGGTTGGGGCAGGCGAGGATGGAGTATTCGGCGGGGCGGATGATGACCTGCTGGAAGATGGAGTCGGCAATACGGTCGTTGATGAGGACCTTCTTCTTCCACTCGCCGTTGCCGTGCGACTTGCCGATGGAGTCGAGGACGCCTTTTACTTCAGCGTAGAGCGCGGCGCGGAATTCGTCGTTGCCGAACTCGATGCCCGGCTCGATGAGGGCGGCGTTCTGCTCGATGGTGAGGTTGGGGTTGGCTTCCTGGTTGCCGAGGATCCAGCTCTCGCGCTCGGTGACGACGTGATCGCGGAACTCGTCGACGGCGACCTCGTAGCCCCACTCGCGGAATGCGCCTTCGGTGAACTTCTGGATGTTGCCCTTGTGGACGAGGGTGACCGACTTGCGGTGGTTGGCGATGGCGTACTCGATGGCGCGGCGGACGAGGCGCTTGGTTCCGAAGATGGAGATGGGCTTGATGCCGACGCCGGAGTCTTCGCGGACCTTCTTTTTGCCGCCCTTGAGCAGGTCGTTGTTGAGGAAGTCGATGAGCCGTATGGCGTCGGTGGTGCCTTCGCGGAACTCGATGCCGGCGTAGACGTCCTCAGTATTTTCGCGGAAGATGACGACGTCGAGCTTCTCAGGATGCTTCACGGGGCTGGGCACGCCGGCGTAGTACTTGACGGGGCGGACGCAGGTGTAAAGATCGAGGATCTGGCGCAGGGCGACGTTGAGGGAACGGATGCCTCCGCCAACGGGTGTGGTGAGCGGCCCCTTAATGGAGACGCGGAGGTCGCGCGCGGCGCTTACGGAGTCGTCGGGCAGCCAGGTTTTGAATTGGCGGAAGGCCTTTTCGCCAGCGTAAATCTCAAACCACTTTACAGAGCGCTTGCCGCCATAGGCTTTCTCAACGGCGGCGTCGAAGACGCGCTGGGAGGCGCGCCAGATGTCGCGTCCGGTGCCATCCCCTTCGATGAACGGGATGATGGGGTGATTGGGGATGGTGTATTTACCGTCTGCGTACTGGATGGCCTCGCCGCCCGCGGGCAGGGGCAATCCGTTATAGCTGGTCTGCATGTAAGTGGAAGTCTCCCAAGCTAGATAATGTCCATCTTCGAGGCTACCATTCGCGAAAGTGGACGTGCAATTCAGCATGGCGGAGGGAGAGGAGGGTGTGCAGTGAGGGGAGTCACAGGAGGATGGGGGCGGCGATGAGGCGCTTTGCGCTTGAGCGCAGGAAGTGCGGGACAATTCTGGGCGGAGAGGCGTATGGTATTTGGCAAATGAAATTCCGTGGCCTTTTGCTCTGTGTACTGTTCGCTGCCTCCACTCTGTTTGCTGCTCCGGGGATGAATGCGGTTTGGGCGCAGGCCTATTCAGCAAACAAGCCCCTGGGTTCCTCTGCCCAGCAGAATCTGAGTTACCTGAAAGACGCGGGAATCTCGCAAAGACTGAACACCAAGCTGCCGCTCGAAGACCCCTTTATAGATGCGCACGGCAATCATGTGATTCTGGGGAAATACTTTGGCGCGCGGCCGGTGGCGATTGCACTGGTGTATTACCACTGCGGGTTGCTGTGTCCGGAAGTGATGCGCGCGATGGCGAGGGCGCTGCACAAGACGGGGTTCAAAGCGGGCAAAGACTACGACGTGATTATCGCGAGCATCGATCCGACGGACACCCCTGCGGAGTCGCTGGCGGCGAAGCAGCGATTTTTAACGGAGCTGGGCGATGAGGGGGCGGGGAACGCGGTGCACTTTTTGACCGCGCCGCAGAAGTCGATTACCGATTTCACGCAGGATACGGGCTTTCACTATATTCGCGTGCCGGGGCCGGACGGGAAGATGGATCAGTTCGCGCATTCCAGCCTGATTATGATTGCGACGCCGGACGGGCGGATGTCGAAGTACCTTTCGGGCATCAACTATCCGTCGCGGGATGTGCGGCTGGCGCTGATCCAGGCGAGCAACCATAAGATAGGCAAGCTGAGCGACATTGTGCTGCTCTACTGCTGCAACTACGTGCCGAGCAAGGGCCGCTACTCGGTGTCGATTTTGCGGGTGATGGGTCTGGCCGGCATGGCGAGTCTGTTTGCGTTGATTGGATTGCTGTACCTGCTGAGCCGCAAGCCGAAGGGAAGAACGCCGCCGCCGAGTGCGCCGGCTGCCTGAGTTCTGGGCTGTGACGGGTATTGTTACAGGGTTGGAATCAGGTCTGCGCTTGCACAGGTTTCCGTGGCTGGCCGCACGCCAGGGAGAGGACCGGGGCAAGGTGCTGAATCCTGCTTCGACTGACCCCACTGTGTTATTTTCTTGCCGTGGCCGGCAGAGCAATCCAGAATAAATCCAATGCTATAGAGCGGATGCGAGAAGCGCTGCTATCCATCCCGCCGCGTCACCGTACAATGGTAACCGGCATCTACATGGATGCTGTACCGGGATAAATTGTCTGAGGCTGCGCGCGTGCAGCCTGTGTCGTATTTGTGTTTGTTTTGCCTAGGACCATAGCAATAAGGAGATTGGGTGATGCCGGGAAGATTCAAGAGCTTTATTAACGACCTGAACGAGCAGGAGAGGCGAGCCGCAGAGGAAAGGGCGATTGAGAACGAGAACCGACAAAGGATAGCGGACGAGTTCGAAAGGCACTGGCAGACAGTCCTTCAAAGCCTGAAACAGACGGTGTTTGGATGCTCAATCAAGGGCTCACCTTTTGAATGGGTTGCAGATTCGGATGGGATCAACGTTGCGAACGTAGGATTGCATTGGAGCCGGACGGAGAACAACGGAATTCCGGTGGTGGATCTGGAGTTGGGCAGCCCCGTGGGCATCCAATCGTTCATTATTGACCAGAAAAAAAGCCTGCCTCCGGAGGTGCACCTGTTGTCTCCTGTGATCAGCAATCAGGAGTTTTGCTGGCAGTTAGGCTCCCGGGGCAAGGGGGTGTTGGGCGCGGAATATACGGATTATGAGGTTGCCGACGAAATCGCCATGCTGCTGGCCCAGTATGCGGATGAGTATGAGAAGTTAAAAGTGAAGTTCGATCCGTTCGCAAACATTCAGGGAAGCAGATCCATATTGACGGATGAGAATTAGCACGATTCCCGCGCGATACCGAGTGTGGCTCGGTGTCGATGCACGCAGAAGGCAAGCGGCTCATATGGCATTGCCACTATCCGGCGTTTACCGGTAAACTTGCTATGGCCGGGGTTGATCTTCCAACCGTGGAAGAGATGTCCGGCCACAAGAGTTTACAGATGGCCCTGCGGTATGCGCGCCTTGCGCATTGCTGGAGGGGGACTGCGGTGAACCAGCCGGGATTGTGCAATCCGGAGCCGGAGCCGGATACGGCATCGGCAGATTTCGGCAGAGCTGCAGGCCTGTAGATTCTTGCCTAAGCAAGCGGAGAGGTGGCAGAGTCCGGTTGAATGCACCTGACTCGAAATCAGGCGTAGTCGAAAGGCTACCGGGGGTTCGAATCCCTCCCTCTCCGCCATTAACCCTTCCAAGGGCATCCTAGCAAGTCCAATCTGATACGATAATCCTCTGAAAACAAATAACTTATTACTCTAACCCGTCTATCGGGGTACTATGAGAGCCACATTCCGGTGGGGGTACATTTGGGGGTATATTGACTTTTCCCCTGGGGGTATTTTTCCAAGCGGGCATTTGGAGGGATTGCCGTGGCGCTCACAGATACCGTAATCCGCAAGGCAAAAGCCAAGGACGCAGCCTATCGCCTGAGCGATGGTGGCGGGCTGTATCTTCAGGTCACCCCTGCTGGGGGCAAGCTCTGGCGCTGGAAGTACCGCTTTGAGGGGCGCGAAAAGCTGATGACCTTCGGAAGCTACCCTGATGTCTCTCTATCACAGGCCAGAGAACGCCACGCAACCGCGCGCAAACGGCTGGCCACCGGCACAGACCCGATGGCCGAGCGTAAGGCCGAAAAGGCGGCGGCTGAGGATTTCTTACATCATCCCATCTCCTTAGAGGCGCAGAGCATTGCATTCGGCCCTACAGCCGCACAACGGCATAAAGTGCTGATAACCAGGCGCGGAAAACATATCGAGCGGGAGCTGAGATATATGGTTTCGTGCCGGATCACTGCCCCAGGGGAAAGCGCAGGCGTTCATAGCTGCCTTGGCGGAGGAAGTAACCCCATCCGCAGCCCGCAGGCGGTGAGCTGCCGCAAGAGCTTCTGCATGAATGCTTCCCGAGCAGGGTAGAGTTCGTCCAGCAGCGGGCCAAGGTTTTTTGCGGGCAGAGTTATCCCTTCGAAGAGAGGACAACGGTGTTATGTCATGAAGCTGACCATGGGTGGCAGGATGGGCTTCGTTGCCGGCTTTTCGGCAGTGGTAGCCAGCGCAGCTTACGGCATCCGCTTGCTTTTTCAACACGGTGGCCAAAGAGTGGCCGCAGGCGGGCAGTCAACTATGAGAAGCGGCTGCGTGATTTCATGGCTGGTTCCGACGCAGCAAGGCGATATGGCCGAGCAGCCCTGAGGGGAGCGGGTGGACGAGCTTCATATCCTGCGGCACAAAGCGTTGGCCATAGCGCATCCAGAGCAGGCGGTAGCTGGGCAGGGACTTGCCTGCCATTTCGTTCATGGCGGTGTTGGCGACGTGGACGTCGATCTGATTTACGCCAGGCTTGAGCAGGCCGGTGACGTCGAGCTGATACGGCGGATGCCATAACGCACCGGCACGGCGACCGTTGATGTAGACGATGGCCGCGACATGAATGGGCGGGTCAAACCACGCACGGGTTCCGGGATGGGGGTGATGTGCCGGGTTGGGGATCGGCTTGCCGTGGCCGAAACTGAGCAGCAGCCGGTCATGATGCAGATTGCCGCCGGTGATGGTAAACGAGCGATGGTAAACGGCAACGCCGGAGTAGTAGAGGGTCCGCGGGTTATTGGTCCATGAGGCAAGGGTCTGCATGTTGTGCTGCAGGTGCAGGCCGGGGAAATTGACCTGCCAGCCGGTACTGAGGTTTACGAGCTGCTGTTCATGCATCTGGCCCAGCGGCGGCAATGGAGGGGCGGCGTTGGGTGAAGGGCCGTTGTGCAGCAGCAGAATCGCCGATCCATAAGGTGGCAGGTGCAGAGGCCAGGCGCCGTTGGTGCTGATGGCTACGGTGGCTTTTCCGTTGTAGGGGTTGAGCCAGACGCCAGATTGATATTTCGAACGAAAACGAGCCGCTGTGTCGACCGGCACATTGCCGGTATTCGCGATGAAATAAACGTCGGTACCCGGCAGCTTGCGGCGGATAAAGCCGACCAAGGGCGCAGCGGGCGTGAGCTGCATGCCGGGAGGCACCATGTGGTGCAGTGCCGGGGCGAGCTGGCTGACACTCGGGATGAAGCGCACATTCGCCCCAGGATGCTGGAAGAAGGCCTGCGAGGCCAGCGATACCTGCGCAGATATCTGGTTGTACTGCAAAAAGCCGGGAGCATGCGCCGGGATGCGGCCCACGGCGATGACTTTGCCTCCTGCCCTGCTGTAGCGCGCAATGCGTGACAGCGTGGCCGGAGACATGCGATCCACATTCGGCAGAACGAGCACCGGGTAGTGAATGCCGCGCGCCTTGATTGCCGCGGCGTCGATGTAGTCGAAGTTATATCCGGCATTCTCGACCTGCTGGGTGAGGGCGGGGGTGATCCAGCGCGACATGATGGAGGTGAGCGAGGCGTGGCCGGGCTTGAAGGCGGCCCACGCATCGTCTTCCGGGAGATAAATGGCCACGCGGTTGGCAGGCTGGCCCTGGCGGAGAATCCAGCTGATGCGCTGCAGATAGCGGGTGACGCCGGGCATGACGATCCACCACGGGTTGTGCGCGTTGAAGACAGCCGAGGCATAGAAGCGCCAGCCCGGTTCGCCGGCTGAGGGCGGCGAGTAGGGCCAGCCATGGCAATAAATCTGGTTGCTTCCTTCGAGGAAGAAGCGATTGGCTTCCTCTTCCATATCGAGCGGGGTGGCACGAAAGGCCGGCGAATGGAGCCAGGTGAAGGTCTCCGTGGAGATGACAGGCCGGCCGTAGATATGGCCTGCCGAGGTTGCCCAACGGGTAAAGGAGAACTGCCGCCACTGCGGACCTTCACCCTCCGGCAGATCGACGAAGTTGTTGCTCGACATGGAAACGGCGGGTATGCCGTAGGTCTGAGAACGGAAGAGAGTGTGGTGGGCATTCGCCCAGTTATTTATCTGGGTGAGGTAGTTGGTGTCGATCAACTGGGTGAGCGTGACACCCCAGTCGTGGCGGACGGCGCGAGCTTTGGCGTCTGGTGCGGGAGTGAACAGATCGGGCAGATAGGGAAGAATGCTGTAACCGCGAAGCCTATGAAAAGCCTGAGGGAAATTCGGTGTCCAATCCGAGCCGAAGGCTTCGAGCGAATCGCTAAAGACCGAATCGGGCGGCTGGTTGCCGAAGGCGGCAATCAACTTGTCCGCGACTTTCCTCAGATGGTTGTGGACGGCCTGCTGGGAGAAGTGGTCGAGGACGAAGCCGTTGGCATCGAGTGCAGCGCGCTTGACCTGCTGTCCGGTGCGGCTCTGGATGTACCAGTAGACGGTGTTGTTGGTAGCGGGAAAGTGTGCCGGAAGATTTAGACGCGTTGCATCTGCCGCGGGCAGGGGAAGAATGGTTTGTGCTGACGGAGGAAGATCCATTTGTGACGACGGTCCCAGGAAAGCTTGTGACGACTGTCCCAGGAACGCGGCAATGAGCGCTTCACCATGCTCGAGCGGTGGAATGGGCACGGAGGTTTCGCCGGGCTGAATTGCCGTCTGTGCCTGGCGAATGTCGGCGGCGGCCTGCGTGACGGGGGTGTTGGGGCCTCCGTACGGCCAGCCGCTGCCGAGCGAGAGACCAGCGCGCAGATCCAGAAGATGCGCCTGGCGGTTGGTGTAGCTGACGTCATCAAGGAATTTCGGTGAGAGGAAAGGAAGATTGCGAAGGCCCGATTGCGGATCGTCGAGCGCGAGCGGATAGACGTAATGAATGACGAAGCCACCGAAGCCGCCAGCCTTCATCTGCTGCATCTCACGCAGCAACTCGGGTTTGATGACGGCGGGACCGAACCACCACCAGCGCAGCATGGGACGGGCATTGTCCGGCGGCGACTGGAAGGTTTTTTCAAGATGGGTCAGCGCTGTTTGTCCCTGTGCAAGGATTGCGGAACCAAGCAGGAGTGCGATGCAGGTTTTAGAGCGAAGAGTCGAGAGCAACGAAGTCTCCTTAGAAGCCCGGCCGGTGTTTCGCAGTGGCGGCAGAGTGGTGAACCTCTTCCAGTCTGTCATGGTGCATGGTAGCGAAGGCCGCGGCGTTGCGGTTGATTTGCAGTACCGGTCAAGCTCCAGCCGTCCACTTTATCGAGGCCATGACAGGAATCCGTCCGCCGGGGGCGCAGCAATAAAAGCCCTATGGTACCAGTCGCCATTTTGCGCCGGGCGAGCAGTGTACCTGGCGGGACGCTCGTGTGCCGAGGACGAGAGGCCATTGCATCAGCATAGGCGCCCTTGTCACACGCTACGTTCCGCGAGGGATATGGCTATGATTGAATCGCTTGTAAGGTATTGGATTGAATGGTGCGCCCAGAGAGATTCGAACTCCCGACCTACTGATTCGTAGTCAGTCGCTCTATCCAACTGAGCTATGGGCGCACACGTGTGGAAGGTGACTACGAACTTTCTTAAGATACAGGGTTTTGGGCTGTGGCGCAACGGGATTTGGGCGCGCGGAAGGGCCTAACTTTTCAGCTTGCGTTCCCATGGCTGGAGGATTTTTACGGAGGCCATTCCGGCGGCGGTTGCGGCCTGTATGCCCATGGCGGTGTCCTCAAAGACGAGGCAGCTTGCGGGCGCGACGCCGAGGCGTTCGGCGGCGAGCAGAAAGCCCTCTGGATGAGGCTTGCTGCGGTTGTAGTCACCGGCGCAGACCAGGGTCTGGAATTTGTCGAGGAGGTTGAGGGTTTCCAGCGATGCGGTGACCGACGGGCGGGTGCTGCCGGAGACGACGGCGAAGGGCAGGGCGCCGTGGGCGGACTCGATTACGTCGAGGACCTCGGGGACGGCGGTGAGCCTGGGCAGGTATTCGTAGTAGAGGCCCTCTTTGCGGTGGGCAACTGCTTCGACGTCCATGCTGAGGCCCTGCTGGCGGTTGAGCGTGGAGATGATTTCGTGCACGGGCATGCCGCCCCACTGGTAGAAGATGTCCTCGGGGAAGTCGCAGCCCTGCTCGGAGAGCGCCTGACGCCATGCGATGTAGTGGAGCGGCATGGAGTCGGCGATGGTTCCGTCGCAGTCGAAGAGATAGGCCTGGAAGGGGCCGTGGGGGAGATTGAGTTTCATGCTTTGAGAATCTTCCTTGAACGATCCGGATCAAGAGAATTTCTGGATCCAGAGATGTCCCTCAGGGGCTAAAGCCCCAGAGATTCAAGTTGAGTTACTGGACGGGCTGAAGCCCGTCCCCTTCAAAAGAATCAGAATCCTGCCTTGGTGGGCAGACTTTACTTTGCCTGCGCGGGTGCGGCTTCGGCAGCGGGTTCGACGGGAGGCTGCGGCGGGAGGAGCGACAGCTCGACGGTAATGTCGAGGCCGGAGCGGCGCAGCAACTGATAGATCACCTGCTTGTTGAGGCGGGTGGCGTCGTACTCGACGCGGACGGTCTTCTGCGCGTCGTCGAACTTGATACGCCGGACGCCATAGACATCACGCATTTTGCCGAGGGCGGACATGGAGGCTTCCGACGGGTGGCGGTCGTATTGGTACAGGACTTCGAGCTGCGTCATGTGTAGATTTTAGCAGTACGGGGGCAGTGCTGGAGGCGCGTAAGCTGTGACGTGCGGCCTTGCACATCAGCGGTCGGATTCGTTTTCAGTGCTACTGAGTTAGTAGTGTATCTTTCCATGCGCGACGGCTCGATTCCTAACGCCACGCGATGACCGGAGTGGTTTGATTTTGTTATACTTCGAGTTTGTGGGCGAATACTGCTGAGTGCATCTATTCCGGCGCTTCACCGCATAGATTCCGAACGATATAGAGATCAAGAGGTTGCCATGTCCGGCCATTCCAAATGGGCGACAATCAAGCACAAGAAGGGCGCGCTGGACGCGAAGCGCGGCAAGATTTTTACCCGGCTGATTAAGGAAATCACCATTGCAGCCCGGCAGGGCGGAGGCGACGCGGAGGGGAATCCCCGGTTGCGGACGGCGGTGGCGGCGGCGAAGGCCGAGAACATGCCGGCGGACAACATCAAGCGGGCGATCCAGCGCGGCACGGGCGAGCTGGAAGGCACGACCTACGAAGAGATTTCGTTCGAGGGCTACGGGCCGGGCGGCGTGGCGGTGATTGTTGATTGCCTGACGGACAACCGGAACCGCGCGGTGAGCGAGATTCGGCATGCCTTCTCAAAGAACGGCGGGAACCTGGGCGAGCCGAACTCGGTGCGCTTCATGTTTTCGAAGAAGGGCATTATTGCCGTTCCTAAAGAGGCAGCGACCGAAGAGCAGCTGATGAACATTGTGCTGGAAGCCGGCGGCGAGGACCTGAACGACGAAGGCGAGAACTGGGAGATTGTGACCGAACCGCAGTCGTTTGAAGCGGTGGCGCAGGCGGTGAAGGACGCGGGCATTGAGACGGTGATGTCGGAGGTCACGATGATCGCCTCAACGTATACCAAGCTGGAAGGGCCGGTGGCGGGACAGATGCTGCGGCTGCTGGATGTGCTGGAAGACAATGACGACACGCAGAACGTCTATTCGAACTTCGACATGGACGCACAACAGATGGAAGAGGTTGCGGGTTAGGCCTTGTAGATGAAAAGAACGACGGGGCCGCCGGCAAAGGCGGCCTTTCTTTTGCGAAGGAGACACAGGACACGGATGAGGACAACGAGGCGCTGGCTGGGTGGATTGCTGGTGGTGGCGGCTGCTGCGTGGGGATTGAGCGCAGGGGCACAGACAAGAAAGGCGATAGTTGCCAACGATGCTCCGGCCAAGGCGATGCTGAAGACTGACCCGTGGGAGCTGACGGCCTTTTACCAGGGCGGGCTGGGGATGGCGGACCGGAACGACTTTATCTTCGCCGCGTCGGGCCTGCGGCTGGGCAAGGTGATTACGGACCCTTTCCTGAAGGGGTTTCTGCGCGGGCAGTTTGAGTATGCGGGCGAGCTGATGCCCTACTGGCAGGCCTTCACGCCGCCTCCGCATATGGGCCAGGTGCGGGTGGTGAACAGCAGCGGGCAGACCATCGGCTACACGCTGGAGCCTTTCGGCGGCGGCACCTATACCGGCTTCAGCATTACGCCCATCATTCTGCGCTGGAACTTTGTGCCGGGGAAGCGTTTTGCGCCGTGGATTCAGGGCGCGGGCGGGCTTGTCTATACCACGCACAAGTTTCCGCCGGACGTGATGGTTCCGCACGGGCAGCCGGGCGGTACGAGCGTCTTCAACTTTACGCCGCAGTTTGGCGTGGGCTTCCACTACTTCCTGAAGCCGCGCCGGTCACTGGACTTTGAGGCGAATGCGGTCCATATCTCCAGCTCGTCGCTGGGGGATAAGAACCCGGGAGTGAATGCCAGCGTGCAGTTCCAGATCGGCTATACCTGGTGGCACTAGAAAGTCTGTTACGGGATTGAACGATGAGTGATCCGCTGATTGAGTGTGTTCCGAACTTCTCCGAGGGGCGCGAGCCGGAGGTGGTGGAGGCGATTGTTGCCGCCATGGCGGTGGACGGCGTGTTTCTGCTGGACTATTCGCTCGACACGGATCATCACCGCTCGGTGGTCACCATTGCGGGTACTCCCGCGGCAGTGATGGAGGCAGCGGTGCGCGGCGTCGGCAAGGCGGTGGAGCGGATTGATCTAACGCAGCAGCAGGGCGTGCATCCCCGGATCGGCGCGGCGGACGTAATTCCGTTTGTGCCGGTGCGCGACATCTCATTGGAGCAGTGCGTGTTGCTGGCGCGGCAGGCGGGGGCCGAGATATGGAGCCGGTACGGTGTTCCGGTGTACTTCTACGAAGCAGCCGCGGCGCGTCCGGACCGGGTGCTTCTGGAGGACGTGCGGCGCGGGCAGTTCGAAGGTCTCCGTGAGATCGTAAGGCGCGATGTGACGCGGCGGCCGGACATCGGCGGCCCGGAGCTGCATCCGACCGCGGGCGCTACCGTTGTTGGGGCACGGAGCTTCCTGATTGCGTGGAATCTTTATCTGACCACCGGCGATGTGGCTACGGCGCGATCCATTGCGCGGGAGATTCGTGCCTCCAGCGGTGGGCTGACCGGGGTAAAGGCGATGGGCGTCATGGCGCACGGCGAGGCCCAGATCTCCATGAATATCACGGACTACCGGAAGACCCCCATCAGCCAGGTTTACGCGGTGGTGGAGGAAAAGGCGGCCCGGTTCGGCGTCAAGGTGTCGCGCGGCGAGCTTATTGGGCTGATTCCCGAGGAGGCGGCTGAGCGGGAAAGCGACTGGCTGCGTCATTTTCATGCGTTCGATCCCGAAGTGAAGATTCTGGAGCGGAGGCTGAAGCGGCCCATGCGGTGGCCAGTGGCCGTGGGTTCGAGGGCAACATGAGGCCAAGGGCTACGTCTAAAGGGAATACAGGATTCGAGGGAATACAGGATTCGAAGCCGGAGCCTGGAAGGCAAAAAGAGCGCAGGGATATGCGCTCAAGAAGGGACGGCGTAACAATGCCGTCCGGAGGCGGAAATAAGTGAACGTGAAGCAATTAACGACTGGACTTGTGGCAGCGGTGATGTCCGTGGCATTGACGGGCGTGGCCCATGCGGCACAGCTCGATACGGACGCGCGGTCTGCGATTCCGAGCGATGTGCAGCAGATTATTGTTGTGAACTACCACACCATGGAGAATTCACCGGCCGCCATGGGTCTCAAGGAGCGAATTCTGCCGCCGCAGCTCAAGCAACTGGAGAGAGCGCTGAAGCTGTCCGGTTTTGACGAGAACCACGACATCGACGAGCTGGCTTTCGCGGCTTTCCGGATGAATGGCGAAGGCGGCGCGCTTACCGTGGGCCTTGCCCAGGGCGAGTTCTCGGTGCAGGACATCCTGGCGCACTTCAAGAAGAAGCACATCAAGCCCAAGATGATCCGGGCCAACGCGCTCTATCCGATGGGTCGCAGTGGCATGACCGTGGTGTTTCTGAATCCGACCACTATGGTTTTCGGTTCTCAGGACGCAGTGAAAGCCGCGCTTGACGCCCGCGACGGTCTGGCGCCGAACTTCCTGACCAATCAGCGCATGCTGAGCGAGATGAGCCAGGTGGACTCCGAGCCATTCTGGAGCATTCTGGACCAGAAAGGCACGCAGTTCATGATGCGCGGCCTGCTTGGACAGGCATCCCAGGTTGCGGACTACGAGCAGGTTAAAAAGCATTTGCTTGGTTCGTATTACACGATGAACTTCAATAATGGCGTGAAGTTTTCTCTGCATGTGGAGACGCCCGATACGTTCACAGCGGCGACGCTTTCCTCGCTGCTCAACGCTGCCGCCATGTACGAGAAGATGAGCGGCACGCCGACGGAGAAGCAGGCCATCGATGCCACCACCATCGACTCCAGCGCAGGCGACCTCGAGGTCAGCTATTCCAGCTCGGACGACCAGTTCACGGCGCTGCTGCAATCGCCGCTTTTCCAGTCCGTAGTCAAGTAGAGCGAGGACATACAAAAAGTAATACGCAGGGAGGGCCAAAGCGGCCCTCCCTGCGTATTTAGGAGCAGATAAGTGCAGGCGCAGAAGGTGTTTGTGCCGTTGCGCGAGCTGCACCGTAAATTCATATTTTGCTGCATTTTCTGGTTGACAACGGCATGTGCCGGAGATCACTCTGATATGTTTTGCTGAGGGAAGTATGCCTCCCTGTGCCTGGCGGCTGAGTTGGCCTTTACCGCCGGGCATCTTTTTTTTGCCAGCCCGAGTGCCATTGCGCATTCCAGCGGCAAGGGACAGGCGGAGGAAGTATGGAGAAGAATGAGCGCCCGCTCGATCCGGGCATCGTAACTGACTTTTCGCGCCGCATGAGCTACGCGGGCTATCTGTGCCTGGCGGAGCTGCTGGCGCAGCAGCGTCCGCTTTCGCAGCCGCCACATCACGACGAAATGCTGTTCATCATCCAGCATCAAGTGTCTGAGCTGTGGATGAAGCAGCTGATTCATGAGCTAACCGCGGCCATCCGTTTCGTGCAGCAGGACCAACTGGATCCGTGCTTCAAGATTCTTTCCCGTGCCAAGCTTATCCAGATGCAGCTGTTCGACCAGTGGGCGGTGCTGGAGACGCTGACGCCGTCGGAGTATATGGAATTTCGCGGTGTGCTGGGGCATGCGTCGGGGTTCCAGTCCTGCCAGTACCGGAAGCTGGAGTTTTTGCTGGGGAACAAGAACCGCGACGCGCTGAAGGTCTTTGCCAGCGACGCAGCAGTTCACGCCGGTCTTACGGCGTCGCTCGAGTCCCCGAGCCTCTACGACGAGTTTCTGCGGCATCTGGCCCGTCGCGGGCTGGGGGTCCCGAAAGAGTGCGTCGAGCGGGACTGGAGCCGCCCACACAGGAAGAATGAAGCACTGGTTGAGGTATTCCGCGGCATCTACGAGCGGCCCCGGGAGTACTGGGACGCCTACGAGATGTGCGAGAAGCTGGTGGATGTAGAGGAGTATTTTCAGCTTTGGCGCTTCCGGCACATGAAGACGGTGGAGCGGATTATCGGATACCGTCCGGGGACGGGAGGGTCGTCGGGCGTGGGATTTTTACGGCAGGCGCTGGAGCTCGAGTTCTTTCCTGAGCTTCTGGCCGTCCGCACGGGGTTAAAACAGCTATGAATACGGCAGAGAAGATTCGGGCATCGGTGGCGGCGCTGGGCAAGGGGCCGCTGAATGAGGAGGGAATCGCGCGGCATATTGCGCCGCTTTTCTCTGAGGTGCTGGCGACGGAGCGCATCTACCTCGCAAACCACTCGCTGGGCCGTCCTTTGGACGCCATGGCCGACGACGTGGCCGAGGCAGCTTCTCTCTGGTACCGGAAGATGGGCGATGCCTGGGACGACTGGCTGGCGGAGCGGGAGGCCTTCCGGTGGCGCATGGCGCGGCTCATCGGCGCGGAGCGGCCCGACTGCGTGGTGCCGAAGACGGCGGCAGGACAGGGTCTGCGGGCGGTGCTGAACGCGCTGGGCGAGCGGCCTCGTGTGATTGCAACGCGGGGTGAGTTCGACTCGACCGACGTCATCCTGAAGCAGTATGCCGCGCTGGGCCGGGCCGAAGTCCGCTGGGTGGAGCCGGACGAGAAGGGCGAATTCGGCGTTCAGACACTGATTGCCGAAGCCGTGCATGGTGCGGACCTCGTCGTAGTGTCGAAGGTGATGTACCAGACGGCGCAAATTGTGGAGCAGATTTCTGATCTGGCCACCGTATGCCACCAGCATGGCGCACGCCTTCTGGTGGACGCCTACCATGCCGTTGGCGTTATTCCGATGGACGCGCAGGCGATGGGCGCCGACTTCCTGACCGGCGGCAGCTACAAGTACCTGCGTGGCGGGCCCGGCGCGGGCTACCTCTACGTTTCTCCGGCGGCGCTCGAAAGCGGCCTGCGCCCGCTGGACACGGGCTGGTTCGCGAAGGCGGAGTTCTTTTCATTCGAGCGGCCGGATGCTCCTTTGCTGAAGGCGTGCGGCGACGCATTTCTGGAGGGGACTCCGCCGGTGCTGACCTGGTACCAGGCGCGCAGCGGGCAGGAGTTCACGCTGGCCGTGGGCGTGGACCGCTTACGGAAGTATGGACTGGAGCAGCTGCAAGCGCTGCGCGGCTATCTCGCGGAGTCCGGAGTGGAGGACGTAACCGGCGGCGATGCCCGGCACGGAGCCTTCCTGGCCGTTCGCATGAAGGCCCCGAACGTCATGGTGAAGGCGCTGGCCAAGCAGGGAATCGACTGCGACGCGCGCGGCGAGTGGCTACGCCTGTGCCCGGACTGCCTGACACGCGACGAAGCACTCCGTTGGACGGCCGAAGCAATGGGGAATCTTTTGCATGCGCGCGAGGACTCCCGTAAGAAGATTTCCAGTAATAGCCGGTGAAATCATGACGATCCTTACCGTAATTCCGTAATATAGATTCGTTATGACATCGCGCAGAGATTTTCTGAAATCTTCAGCCATTGCCGCGTGCGCTCTGGCTCTTAACCGGAACCGCCTTTGGGCACTCGAAGAGTTTCCTATCGGGGTGCAGCTTTACACCGTCCGGCATGTGGCAGAGAAGAACCTGCCCAAGGCGCTCGCTGAGATCAGTAAGATCGGCTACACAGAGATCGAGACCTATGCCGGCAGTTATGTGTTTCCGGCAACCCAACTGGAGTACATGATTCATCAGGTGGGTCTGGTGGCGCCGAGCGGGCACTTCAACTACGACACGCTGATCAAGCAGCTTCCTTATGCGAGCCAACTGGGGCTCAAGTGGGTGGTATGCCCCATGATTCCGCACTCGATGTGGACGCTGGAGGGTTTTCGCGCGGCGGCCAAGCAGTTCAACGAGTTTGGCAAGCGCGCCAAGGACGTTGGCTTGCGCTTTGCCTTCCACAACCACGACTACGAGTTTGCCGACTACGGTGGCGGCAAAACCGGATACGAAATTCTGGTGGCCGAGACCGATCCAGAGCTGGTGTCCTTCGAGCTTGACTGCTACTGGGCGGTGCAGGCGGGGCACGATCCGCTGACCATGCTCCGGACCATGGGCCGGCGCATTCGGATGCTGCATCTGAAGGACCGCAAAGCAGGCTTCCCGATCTCCTATAACACGGGCCCGTCCTCCGCGCATTTTCTCCCGGTAGGCCAGGGATCGATTGACTGGAAGCCCATTTTGGCCGAGGCGGAACGGCTCCAGGTCGAGCATTATTTTGTGGAGCAGGATGACACCTACGGGCATCCATTTAAAAGTATTCATGAGAGCTACAAAAACCTGCGGAAGATGCTAGACTAGCCGTCCAGATGGGCTGTTTTCCGCCTTGGGAGGGCTGTGTTTTGGATCACTTTCAAGGGTTGTGGGCCGCAACGGCCGTCTGATAATAAGCGCGAAAGAAAAAGAGATTTTGGAGTATTTGCAATGCCGTTTCCCAGGAAGATTTGTGTAGTTTGCTCAGAAGAATTTGAGCTGCGCCCGGACAAGCCGGGATTTGCCAACCGCTGCCTTGCGTGCAGCGAAGCCGAAGCCGAAGCCGAAGCGGCTCCCAGAGATTTGAGCAGCGGCAACGACGAACAGGACGCCGCGCGCCGCAAGGCGATCCGCGACCTTCTATATCAAGGCGACAGCTGAAGCCCGCAGCGGCCCATTTGAGAATTTTGTCCCCTCTTTTCCACGCTCAGCCGCGTCGTCGATGGTTCTGATGGAGACTAGAATTTAGCCATACCTATGGCTGAATTTACTCATCTTCATTTGCATACGGACTATTCTCTGCTCGACGGGGCGTGCGACGTGGAGAAGCTCGTGGATCGCGTGGCCGACATTGGCCAGAAGGCAGTGGCCATCACCGACCACGGCAACATCTATGGTGCGGTGCATTTTTTTGAGGCGGCAAAGAAGAAGGGCATCAAGCCGATCCTGGGCTGCGAGCTGTACGTCTGCAAAAAGGAAGACCATCGTGCCGACCCGCAGGGCGACGACTACAACCATCTGCTGGTGCTGGCCGAAAGTGAAGAGGGCTACCGCAACCTGGTTCGGATCACCTCTGAGGCCTCGCTGCATGGCTTCTACCGCAAGCCGCGCATCAGCAAGAAGTATCTGGCCGAGCATTCCGCGGGGCTGGTTGGTTTTTCCGGGTGCCTGGCGGGGGAGCTGTGCGAGAACCTGATGGCCGGCAACTACGATGCTGCCAAGTCCACGGCAGGGCAGTATCAGGACATCTTTGGACGCGGCAACTTTTTCCTTGAGATTCAGGACCAGGGGCTGGAACTCGAGAAGAAGATCCAGGCGGACCTCTTCCGCCTGGAGAAAGAGCTGGAGATCCCGCTGGTGGCCACCAACGACAGCCACTACCTTTGCGAGGACGACTCCCACGCGCACGAAGTGCTGCTGTGCGTGCAGACGGCAGGCTCCATCCATGACCCGAAGCGCTTCAAGTTTGATTCGGACCAGTTCTATGTGAAGTCGGCGGCGGAGATGGAGCAGCTGTTCTCGCATGCGCCGCAGGTGGTGAGCCGCACCATGCAGTTTGCCGAGCGGTGTTCTTTGAAGCTGAAAGAGGTGGAGAATCCCTTCCCGGAGTTTGCGGTTCCGGAGGGGCACACCATTGACAGCTACTTCGAGCAGATTTGCCGCGAGGGCCTGAAAAAGAGGCTGGAAACATCGGTGCGGCAATTGAAGCGGAGCGATGCTCTGCGCACGCCGGTGCATGAATACGAGTCGCGGCTGAACTTTGAGATCAGCATCATCAAGCAGATGAAGTATTCAGGATACTTCCTGATTGTGTGGGACTTCATCAAGTACGCGCGGGACCATGGGATACCAGTGGGCCCGGGGCGCGGCTCGGCTACGGGATCGCTGGTGGCTTATTCGATGGAGATCACGAACATCGATCCCATGCAGAATGTGCTGCTGTTTGAGAGGTTCCTGAATCCGGAGCGGGTGACGATGCCGGATATCGACGTGGATTTCTGCCAGAACCGGCGCGGCGAGGTGATCGAGTATGTAACCCGCAAGTACGGGCGCGAGCAGGTAGCGCAGATTATCACGTTTAACACGATGGCGGCGAAGGCGGCAATCAAGGACGTGGGGCGGGCGCTGGATATGCCTTACGGCGACGTGGACCGCATTGCGAAGCTCGTTCCGACGACGATCGGCGTGACGATCGAGCAGGCGCTGAAGGATTCTCCGCAACTGCAGGAGGCATACGAGGGCAATAGCCAGATTCGCGAGCTGATTGATACGGCAAAAAAGCTCGAGGGACTGGTGCGCGGTGCGGGCGTGCATGCGTCTGCGGTGGTGATCGCGCCGCGCCCCTTGACGGAGCTGGTGCCGGTGGCGCGCAGCAAGAACGACGAAATTGTGACGGCCTACGATATGAAGGCGGTCGAGAAAATGGGCCTGCTCAAGATGGACTTCCTGGGCCTGGCGACGCTGACGGTGATCAACGACTGCGTGAAGCTGATCGAACAGACACGAGGCGAGAAGCTGGACATCGAAGCTGTTCCGCTCGATGACCCGGAGACGTTCCGGAAGGTGTTTCATACTGCGCTGACTTCCGGAGTGTTCCAGTTTGAATCGGGTGGGATGCGCGACGTGCTTCGGCGGTATAAGCCCGACACTGTGGAGGAATTGACGGCGCTGAATGCTCTTTACCGGCCCGGGCCGATGGACATGATCGACGACTTCGTCGAGCGCAAGTGGGGACGGCGGAAGGTAGAGTTTCTTCTGCCCGAGCTCGAGGGGATTCTGAAGGACTCGCTGGGCGTGATCGTGTACCAGGAGCAGGTGATGCGAATCGCCAACGTGCTGGCGAGCTATTCGCTTGGCGAGGCGGATTTGCTGCGGCGCGCGATGGGAAAGAAAAACGCTGAGGCGATGGCCGAGCAGCGCGAGCGATTCATGAGCGGCGCGGCGGCGCTCGGGCATCCGAAGGTCGCAGTGGCTGAAATCTTCGATCAGATGGCGAAGTTCTCTGGATACGGCTTCAACAAGTCGCACTCGGCGGCGTATGCGCTGGTGGCATACCAGACGGCGTATTTGAAGACACATTATCCCGTTGAATTCATGGCTGCGCTGCTGACGTCAGAAATCTCCAAGCCGGAGAACGTGGTGAAGTACATCAAGGAGTGCCGCGAGCTGGACATTCCTGTTGAGCCGCCAGACGTCATCTTCAGCAATGCCGACTTCACGCCGCACGACAAGGCCATTCGGTTCGGCCTCACAGCTATCAAGAACGTGGGCCGCAACGCCATCGACTCCATTCTGGCCGCGCGCGACGAGCTGTCCGCGGAGAACAAGAGCTTCGCGTCGTTCTGGGAGTTCTGCGAAAAGGTCGATCTGCGGCTGATGAACAAGCGTGTGCTGGAGTCGCTGATCAAGGCGGGCGCGCTGGACTCATTCGGGCGGAGGTCGCAACTGCTGGCTTCCGTAGACAAAGCAATGGAGCGCGCGCAGAAGGCGCAGCGGGATGAAGCAGCAGGGCAGGCGGGACTGTTCGGGATATTTGACGATCGACCCGCAGCGTCCAAGGCCGATGATCTGCCGAATATTCCTGATTGGGATGAGAATCTGCGCTTGCAGTCGGAGAAGGAAGTGCTCGGCTTCTTCGTCTCCGGTCATCCGCTGGACAAGTACGCGGAAAAGCTGCGCAACCTGCCCGGCGTGGTGGACACGGCGACGGCGCTGGAGATGAAGCCTGCGCCTTCGACGGGACGGCGGGGGCAGGCTTCACCTGAGAATGAGGTTGCGATTGCGGGCGTGATTGTGGGCCTGAAGGTGGCGAAGTCGAAGCGCTCGGGTGACATGTATGCGCAGGCGAGTCTCGAAGACACGGTGGGCAGGATTGACTTGATCTGTTTTCCGAAAGATTACGAGCGGCAGGCGGAGAGTTTGAAGATCGAGGTTCCGGTGCTGGTGCGCGGGCAACTGCGCGCGGAGGAAGACGCTGCACCGAAGATGGCGGTGTCTTCGATTACGGCGCTGGAAGACGTGAAGGTCCGCCTGCCGCAGAACGTGCGCATCCGCGTGCCGCTGGATCGCGTGAGCGAGGCGTCACTGATCGAGCTGAAAGAGCTGATTGCCGCTGCTCCCGGACCGGGCAAGCTGATGCTGAATCTGGAGCAGGCAGGCGAGTTCTGCGTGGTTCTGGAGCCGACGGAGCTGAAGATTGCCGCGGACCGATCCTTTATTGACCGTGCCGAGACACTGCTGGGACGCGGCATGGTGCAGGCGCTGGATTGATGATGCTTGCATTGGGGATAACCGCCTGGGCGGTGGCATTGCTGTGGGTGGTGAGCACGGCGGTTGCGCTCAAAAAGCTGCCCGGGATTCCGGACGTGCTGGACGCGAAGTACGGGAGCGCGCAAAGAGAGCCGCCTCGGCTGGCGGTGATTGTTCCGGCAAAGAACGAGGCGGTGGACATTGAGGCGACGCTGCGGTCGCTGCTGGCGGTACAGGGAGTGAGCGCGGAGATTTTTGCGGTGGACGACCGCTCAACCGACGAGACGGGCGCGATTATGGATCGCGTAGCGGCGGAGGCAGCAGCGCAGGGCAAGAAGCTGACGGTGCTGCACATTACCGAGCTGCCCGAAGGCTGGATGGGCAAGACGCACGCCATGGCGGTGGCTGCGGAGCAGGCAACGGCTCCATGGTTGCTGTTTACCGATGGCGACATTCTATTTGCGAAGGACACTCTGCTGCGCGCGATCAACTTTGCGGAGAGCGAGCAGGCCGACCACGTCGTTATTTTCCCCACGCTTATATTGAAGAGCTTCGGCGAGCGCGCGATGATTGCGTTCTTCCAGGGCGTGTCTGCGCTGTTCTCGCGCTTCTGGCGGATTCCGATTGAGGGCACGAAGGAGTCACTTGGCGTGGGCGCGTTCAATTTGATACGCGCCGATGTTTACCGCACGCTGGGCGGGTTTGAGTCGCTGCGCATGGAGGTGCTCGAAGACCTGCGCCTTGGCTTTGAGGTGAAGCGGCAGGGATTTCGTCAGCGTGTGGCGTTTGGGCGCGACCTGGTGCGGGTGCGCTGGGCGGTGGGCGCGTTCGGAATGGTGCGCAACATTACCAAGAACATGTTCGCGGTGTTCCGGTTTCGCATTCTGGTCACGCTGGGCGCGTGCGCAGGCATGGCGGTGTTCTGCCTGGCTCCGTTTGCGGCACTGGCCGGCGGCTGGTGGATGAGGGGCGCGACGGCGGTGGTGATGGCCATGCTGTTTCTGCTTTACCGCTACTACCGGCAGTTCACGGAGATTTCTGTTTGGTATGCGCTGACGTTTCCTCTGGCGGCGCTGCTGGTGATCTATGCGGTTCTGCGGTCCATGGTGCTGACGCTTGTGCAGGGCGGTGTGATGTGGAGGGGAACGCTGTACCCGCTGGCGGCGCTTAGGAAGTTTGCGGGACCGCTACGCTAGGGACTGACCGTCCGGGCACATGCGGGACTGGCCGTCCAGGCACATGCGGGACTGGCCGTCCAGGCAACTGCGCCTTCGGCGCCATCCTGGAACGAGCCTAACTGGCCGCTCCCGTTGGTCGCGGGACCTGATGTTCCTGCATATGCACTTCGCTGCGCCAGACTTGAGATTCGATCTTTCCCACCCTATGCGCAAAGATCGCGCATAGGATGGGGCACCCTTGAATTTGTGGATGAGGCGCTAGTGTCCCGAGTCTGAAGTTCATTCAACAATTCGATTTATGGAAGCGATTTGAATAGCATCACTCAGGGGCTAAACAGGCTGCGGAAAAACCCTGGATTCCTGACTCGCTTTTCGCTTCCGAGCGGATTTTTTGCCTTTTCGGCCTGTTGGGCCGCGAATTCCTGTTTTCGTTTTGTGCCTGAAAGCCGTTTTTATCGGCA
>DATKRT010000041.1:0-15696 GCA_035532055.1 Acidobacteriaceae bacterium
GCCTGGATGCCGATAAAAACGGCTTTCAGGCACAAAACGAAAACAGGAATTCGCGGCCCAACAGGCCGAAAAGGCAAAAAATCCGCTCGGAAACGAAAAGCGAGTCAGGAATCCAGGGTTTTTCCGCAGCCTGTAAAGCCCATTGAGATTGAGAGCTTGTCGGCACGACTGAAGTCGTGCCCTGATACAAGACTCAAAATTATTTCTTTAACGAATTTAAGACTCAGGAAACCAGCTTCCAGCTAAGGGCCAAAGACGAGCCGTTGGAGGCGAAAGGCTGGAAGCTGGTAGCTGGAAGCTAAAAGCTAAAAGCTAAAAACCAGGAGCTGATAATAATGCTGTATGGGCGAGGCTTGGGAGTTTGAGCTGCGGGAGTGTGGGCCGGGGGATGCAGAGCGGCTGGCGCTGGTGGGCGCGGCTAGCTTTCTGGAGGCGTTTGCGGGGTTTTTGAATGGGGAAGATATTCTGGCGCATTGCCGGAAGCAGCACTCGGCGGAGAAGTACAGGGCGATGCTGGCCGATGCCGACACGCGGGTGGTTGCGGCGGAGGTGAAGGGATCGGCGGTGGGGTATGCGGTGGTGTGTCCGCCGGATTTGCCGGCGCCGGTGACGGCGGAGGATATGGAGCTGAAGCGGATTTATGTGTTGCATCGCTTTCAAGGCTCGGGGATGGGCGCGGCGCTGATGGAGTGGTCGGAGGCGACGGCCCGGAAGCTGGGCAAGCGGCGGCTGCTGCTGGGCGTGAACGATGCGAATGACACAGCGGTGGCGTTTTATCTGCGGCATGGATTTGAGCATGCGGGGACGCGGCGGTTCCAGGTGGGGAATATGTTGTGCAGTGACTTTATACTGGCCAAGCGGCTGGAGTAAGGGCTGAGAATTTGTCCCAAATCGAGCATCCACGAGTAAGATTTTGATTGCAGCGCAAAAAGTAAATGCAGGGGATGGCGTGAGCGAAGCGGGCTTAGAGTGTCTGGTAGTGAAAACGAATACATTGGAGGCGACGGTACTGCCCGAGTTGGGTGGGAAGGTTGCCTCGTTGCGCTACAAGGGGATGGAGCTGTTGCAGGCTCCGCTGCGGGCCTACGCGTTGCGCACGCCGGGGATGGCTTTTGAAGCGAGCGACGCGAGCGGCATGGATGAATGCCTGCCCTCGGTGGCGGCGTGCACGGTGAAAACCGCGGGCGGGATGGTGCAGATTCCGGACCATGGAGAGTTCTGGCAACGGCCGTGCGCGGTGGAGCGGCGCTGCGGGTGCGAAGTCAAGTTGACGGCGACGGGCGGGGTGTTTCCGCTGCGGCTGGAGCGGACGCTGCGGGTGGAAGGCAGCGGGCTGCGGATTGATTACCGGCTGGAGAATGTGGGCGAGGTGGAAGTGCCGTATGTATGGTCGGCGCATCCGCTGTTCGCAGTGGAGGAAGGCGATGCGATTGTGCTGCCGGAGTCAGTGCGGGAGCTGATCGTGGAAGGATCGGCGGCCGGACGGCTGGGCGCGAAGGGCAGCGTGGTGACGTGGCCGGTTGCGGAGACCAGAGGTGGTGCACGGGTGGATTTGTCGCGGGCGGGCAAGCCGGGCGATGAGGTTGGAGACAAAGTATATGGAGCGTGCCCACTCAGCTCCCTGGCGGACGGCTGGGCGGCGATCGAGCGCAGGCAGGCCGGCGTGCGGGTGCAGGTGGGATTTGATGCGGTGCTGACGCCGCATCTGGGTTTGTGGTTTTGCTACGGGGGCTGGCCGGAGGGCCAGGAGAAGCGGCAGCAGTGCGTGGCGCTGGAGCCGTGCAGCGCCCCAGTCGATTCGCTGGCCGAGGCCCTGGAGCGTGGCTGGGCTAGGATACTGGCTCCGGGGCAGGCCGCGAAATGGTGGATGACAATCGCGGTAAGTGAGTTATTGTAAAAGAAGTTCCGGGAAAACAGATGCAGGTTGGAGAGATTGCTGGATGCTGGATGTAACCTCTACCAGGGCGTTACACGCAGGACGGTTCGGTGACAGCCCCCGTGTTTTTGCTGCTCCGGGGCGCGTGAATCTGATTGGCGAGCACACGGATTACGCGGACGGCTTTGTGATGCCGGCGGCGATTGACTTTGCAACGTATGCGGCGATCACGCCACGCGGGGACGGGAAGATCGTCATCCGGTCAGAGAACTACGACGAGCAGGTGGAGTACGCAGCGGATGCGCTGCCGGCGAATCGCGTGGGACATTGGAGCGATTATCCGGTGGGTGTGCTGAACGTGCTGCGGGCGGAGGGCGTGCAGGTTCCGGCATGCAGTATGACGCTGCATGGGGATGTTCCGGTGGGCGCGGGGTTGAGTTCGTCGGCGGCGATTGAAGTGGCGACGATGGCGGCGGCGCTGAGCCTGGCGGGAGTGAAGCTTGCGCTGCCGAGGATGGCGCAGCTTTGCCAGCGGGCGGAAAACAGCTATGTGGGCGCGTCGACGGGGATCATGGACCAGTTTATTGCGTGCTGCGGCGCGGCGGACCACGCGCTGCTGCTGGACTGCCGGAGCCTGGAGTACCGGCTGGCTCCGATTCCGCGCGATTTGAGCCTGGTGATTGTAAACACGATGGTGAAGCACTCCCATGCGGGAGGCGCGTACAACACGCGCCGGGCGGAAGTGGAAGAAGGGACGGCGACGTTGCGGCGGCATCGGCCGGAGATCAGGAAGCTGCGCGATGCGACAGTGGATGATCTGGCAAAGTGGGGCGGCGAGATGCCGGAGGGCGTGTTGAAGCGGACGCGGCACATTATTACGGAGAACACGCGGACGGTGGCGGCGGCGGATGCGCTGGAGGCCGGGGACCTGGCGAAGCTGGGACGGCTGATGTACGAGGCGCATGTAAGCTATCGCGATGATTTTGAAGCGAGCTGTCCGGAAGCCGATTTGCTGGTAGAGCTGGCGGGGAAGGAGCCGGGCTGCGTGGGCGCACGGCTGACGGGCGGCGGATTTGGCGGTTGTACGGTGAACCTGGTGGAGACGGCGCGTGCGGAAGGCTTCACAGAGAGCGTGCAGCGGGGATACAAGGAAGCGACCGGAATGGATGCCGATGCGTATCTTTGTCACGCCTCGGCCGGGGTACACGAGGCGAACAAGCAGGGGTAAGGGCCTTCGGTTTCAGCAGATGGGTGATCTCCGATCTGCAGGATTCTTATATCGATCATTCAAAGGCAGCGACGGTTGGCAATTTCAGGAAAAGAACCCCGGGATTGGTTGCTAAAATAGCCTTTACCCATATCCGGATCCGGAGAAATACCCGATGAGTTTTGAGTCGCGGTCGCACGCGCAAACAGACCGCAATCCCGTTGCTTACTTTTGCATGGAAATCGCAGTAACTCCGGCCATGCCGACTTACAGCGGCGGCCTGGGCGTGCTGGCGGGAGACACGCTGCGTGCCGCGGCCGATATGGGTCTGTGTATGGTGGCGGTAACGCTGGTGCACCGGCGGGGCTACTTCCGGCAGCATCTGGATGCCGCCGGCAACCAGACCGAAGAGGCACAGCCGTGGAGTCCGGAGAGCCTGCTGGAGAAGGAAGGGCCAATTGTCCGGCTGGTGATAGAAGGCCGGACGCTGGCGATCCAGGCATGGCGGTATGACATGGAAGGGGTGACGGGACATGTGGTTCCGGTCTACCTGCTGGATACCGACCTGGAGGAGAACAGCGCCGAGGACCGGAAGCTGACGGACCGGCTTTACGGCGGGGACGGCGACCATCGCCTGAAGCAGGAAGCGGTGCTGGGCATGGGCGGAGCGCGGATTCTGGGCGCGCTGGGTTATGATCCGGTGGTTTATCACATGAACGAGGGCCATGCGGCGCTGCTGACAGTGGCGCTGCTGGAGCAGAAGCGCCACGGCGGGAACGTGGACCATGCGAGCGACGCAGATATAGAGTCAGTGCGGCAACTGTGTGTGTTCACGACGCACACGCCGGTTCCGGCGGGGCACGACCGTTTTTCATCGGAGCAGGCCTACCGGATTCTGGGGCAGGACCGGGCGCATCTTCTGGAGCGGGTGGGGGCTTTCCACGACGGGTTGCTGAACATGACGTATGTGGCGTTGCGTTTTGCCAGATTTGTAAACGGCGTGGCGATGCAGCACGGCAAGGTTTCGCGGGAGATGTTCCCGGAGTATTCGATCAGCGCGATTACGAACGGGGTGCATGCGGGGACGTGGACCTCGGCGTCGTTCCAGGCATCATTTGACCGGCACATGCCGCGGTGGCGCGAGGACAACATCGCGCTGCGCTATGCGATCGATATTCCGGAGCATGAGATTGCCGAGGCGCATGCGGAGTCGAAGCGGCTGCTGCTGTCCGCTGTGAAGGAGCGCACGGGCGCGGACCTGAATCCGGACGTGTTTACGCTGGGGTTTGCGCGGCGGGCGGCGACGTACAAGCGGAGCGACCTGCTGTTCCATGATCCGGAGCGGCTGGTGAAGATAGCGCACGAGTTCGGCGGGCTGCAGATTCTGTATGCGGGCAAGGCGCATCCGGCGGACGAACCGGGCAAGGCGATGATCCGCCACGTGATTGAAATGGCGAAGCATCTGAACTCGGACGCGCTGAAGATTCTGTATCTCGAGAACTACGAGTGGAGGCTGGGCGCACTGCTGACGGGCGGCGTGGACCTGTGGCTGAACACACCGAAGCGTCCGTATGAGGCTTCCGGGACGAGCGGCATGAAGGCGGCGCTGAACGGCGTGCCGAGCCTGAGCATTCTGGACGGCTGGTGGATTGAGGGCTGGATTGAAGGGGTGACGGGCTGGGCGATCGGCGACCATGACGCCGAGGACGGCGAAGCGAATTCGCTGTATGACCATCTGGAGCAGACGATTCTGCCGCTGTATATGAAGCAGCCGGAGCAATGGCAGCGCATTATGCGCTCGACGATTGCGCTGAACGGCTCGTACTTCAACACGCAGCGCATGCTGGAGCAGTATGTGCTGAATGCGTATTTTCCGGAGAATCCGGTGGAAAGCAAGCAGGAGCTGGAGCCGGCGCTGGCGCAGTGAACGAAGAGCTGCTGAGAAGCGGCCAGTTAAGAACCGGTTCGTTGGTGAGGCGGTCCGCGCAGGAAGCGAACGGCCGGGGCGAACTTTTCTCTTCAGTTCTCGTACAACTCATATAATCCGGTTCAAGGGCATGGCAGAGAATCCAGGGGTTGTTTCCACTTTAGCGAACACGATCGAGCGTCCTTTGTGCGTGGATCTGGACGGCACGCTTGTGAAGAGCGACACGCTGACAGACTCCGTGTTGCTGCTGGCGAGGAAGCATCCGGTGCAGTTGCTGCGGGCTCCGCTGTGGTTGGCGGGCGGCAAGGCGGCGTTCAAGGCGGAGGTAACATCGCGGGTCGCGCTGGATGTGGAGCATCTGCCGTGGAACCACAAGCTGCTGGAGTATCTGGCGGAACAGCGGGCGGCGGGGCGAAAGATTTATCTTGCGACGGGCGCGGACCTGGGGATGGCGCAGCGGGTTGCGGACCATCTGGGAATGTTTGACGGCGTGTTAGCCAGCGACGGCGCGACCAACCAGACGGGAGACAACAAGCTGGCGACTCTGCGCGGGCGGTTCGCGGAGCAGGGATTTGATTACGTCGGCAACGCGAGCCCGGATGTGCCGGTTCTGGCGGCGAGCGGCGCGGCGATGGTGGCGAATCCGACGCGGGCATTGCAGTCGGCGCTACGGTCGCGCAAGATTGCGGTGAGCCGAAGCTTTGAGGACCGCGGGGCACGGGGCGCGTCGCTGCTGAAGGCGATCCGGCTGCACCAGTGGACGAAGAATGTTTTGATTTTTGTGCCGCTGCTGCTGGCGCATGTTCTGAAGCTGCAGCTGCTGGCGACGGCGGCGCTGGCGTTTTTGAGCTTCAGCCTGTGCGCATCGGCGACGTACATCGTAAACGACATGCTGGACATGGATGCGGACCGGAGGCATTCGCGGAAGCGGCTTCGTCCGTTTGCGGCGGGGGACCTTTCGGCGCTGACCGGGGCCGGGATGGTTGTGGTTTTGCTGGCGGCGGCGTTCACGGGAGCGGCATTTTTGCCGCATGCATTTTTGTGGTGGCTGCTGGTGTACCTGGTGTCTACGCTGGCGTATTCGCTGTGGCTGAAGCGGGTGGTGCTGGTGGATGTGCTGCTGCTCTCAGGCCTGTACACGCTGCGGCTGCTGGCCGGCGCGGGCGCGGTGGGGGTGAGGATTTCGCCATGGTTTGCGGCTTTCTCGATTTTTCTGTTTTTGTCGCTGGCGATTGTGAAGCGGTTCAGCGAACTCGAGAACATCCGCGTGCGGGGCGGAACGCTGGCGAATGGGCGAGGGTATCTGCTGACGGATATAGAGCAGCTGCGCAGCTTTGGGACGATGAGCGGGCTGGGCGCGGTAGTGATTTTTGCGCTTTATATCAACGGCGCGGATATTGTGAAGCTGTACCGGCATCCAACGCGCATGTGGCTGATTATGCCGCTGCTGATTTTGTGGATCTTTCGCGTGTGGCTGCTGGCCTCGCGCGGCGAACTGGACGAAGACCCGGTAATTTTTGCGGTAACAGACCGCATGAGCCTGCTGATTGGCGCCGCGATTGCGGTAATTGCCGCGCTGGCTACCGTATAAGCTCAGACAGAGAAGGACAATTGATGAAGCAGAAATCCCCCCGCCCCGGTTTTGAGAGCTGGGGACGTTATCCGAAGCTTGACGCGAACGTGGTTCCTCTGAACTGGAGCAGCGATTTTCCGCTGCGTCCACCTCCGGCGACACGCATGCTGGCGGTGGGCGCGGGTCGCAGCTATGGTGATGTCTGCCTGCTGGGGCACGGCACGCTGCTGCGGACGCGCGGCGCGGGGCTGACGGGCGGCATGGACCGGCTGCTGGACTTCAATGCGGAGACCGGCGTGCTGTGCTGCGAGGCGGGCGTGACGCTGGGCGAGATTCTGGACTTTGCGGTGCCGCGGGGATTTTTTCTGCCGGTGACTCCGGGGACGAAATATGTAACGGTGGGTGGCGCCATTGCGAATGACATCCACGGCAAGAACCACCATGTGGCGGGGACGTTTGGGCGGCATGTGCCGCGGTTCGAGCTGGTGCGGTCGGACGGGACGCAGGTGATCTGCACGCCGACGGAGCACGCGGACTGGTATGCGGCGACGATTGGCGGGATGGGGCTGACGGGACTGATTGCATGGGCGGAGGTAAAGCTGCGTCCGATTGTGTCGCGGAAGATCCAGTACACGGGGATCAAGTTTTCGGGCATTGACGAGTTTGTTGCGTTGTCGGAAGCGCACGCGAAGACGGAGTACACGGTGAGCTGGATTGATTGCGTGTCGACGGGAAAGAATTTTGCGCGGGGAATTTTTATGGCGGGGGAACACTCGCCGACGCCGGAGCTGCTGAAGCGGAGCAAAGAACCGAAGCTGACGCTACCGGTGGATTTGCCGGAGTTTCTGCTGAACCGGCGCACGGTGGGGCTATTCAACACGCTGTATGCGAACAAGCAGCGGGGCAAGACGACGACGGCGCGGGTGGACTATGAGCCGTTTTTCTATCCGCTGGACAAGCTGCTGCACTGGAACCGGATGTACGGGAAGAGCGGGCTGCTGCAGTTCCAGTGTGTGGTGCCGTGGGAGGCCGGCCAGTCGGGTCTGGTGCAGATTCTGAAGGCGATTACGGGGTCAGGGCTGGCGTCGTTTCTGGCGGTGCTGAAGGTGTTTGGCGATGTGCCGTCGCCGGGGCTGATGTCGTTTCCGAAGCCGGGGATTACGCTGGCTCTGGATTTTCCGATCCGGGAGGACGTGAGTTTTGACCTGCTGGAAAGGCTGGCGGCGATCACACTTGAGCATGGAGGACGGATGTATCCGGCAAAGGATGCGACGATGACGGCGGAGCAGTTCCAGAGGTTTTATCCGCAGTGGAAGAAGTTTGCGGCGTACATTGATCCCGCATTCGATTCGGCCTTCTGGCAGAGGGTGACGGGACGATGACAACACGAGCCTTTCCCAAGACGGTGCTGGCGCTGGGGGCGACCTCGGCCATTGGCGAGGCGACGCTGCGGCTGCTGGCTGAGCGCGGGGCGCGGTTCTACCTGGTGGCGCGGAGCCAGGAGAAGCTGCATGCGGTGGCTGCCGATCTGCACACGCGCGGCGCGGCGGGCGTGGCGACGCAGGTGATGGATCTGGACGATATGGCGGCGCATCCGGCGATGCTGGCAGCGGCGGCACAGTCGCTGGGCACGATTGATCTGGCGCTGCTGGCGCACGGCGTGCTGGGGAAGCAGGAAGAGACGGAAGCGAGCTACGTGGAGGCGGCGGCGGTGCTGCGTACGAATTTTCTGTCGCCGGTGTCGCTGATTACCTGGCTGGCGAACTACTTTGAGTCAATGAAGCAGGGGACGCTGGCGGTGATTTCGTCGGTGGCGGGCGACCGCGGGCGCAAAAACAACTATGTGTATGGTGCCTCGAAGGGCGCGCTGAATGTGTTTCTGGAGGGAGTGCGGGCAAGGCTGGATGGCGTGGGCGTACAGGTGTTGACGATCAAGCCGGGGTTTGTTGCGACGCCGATGACGGCGCACTTGCCGCAGGGGCCGCTGTTTGCAAAGCCCTCGCAGGTGGCGCGGGGGATTGTGAAGGCAATTGAGAAGCGGCGGGATGTGGTGTATCTGCCGGGGTTCTGGGCGGTGATCATGCTGATCATCCGGCTGATTCCGGGGCGGATCTTCAAGAAGATGAATGTGTAAGGAACTGCCGCCGTGAGCCGGTCGCAGTTGCCCTGGTGGATGAGCGTGGCGGTCCGCGCTGTGAGCCATGCGTGTACGGTGGCCAGATGAGTGGGCGGCCAGTTTTTTGTCGCCTTCTTTTCGTGCAGCATGAGAGAATCCAGTAATTATTCAGACGGGAACGTGTGGGTTCCTGAGTTTTCCGTCTAAGCTAGAGATGGTAATTCCCGAAAAGAGAAGTCTTCAGTAACCATGGTGCAACAAACACTTTTGGATCCGCCCGTCGCGGCGGTGCCAGGCGACGTAGCTGGCTCTCGTATCCCGTTCGCCAGGCTTGCGGCACTTGTGCCCGCCGTCCTTTTGGTTCACGGCTACCATCCGTTTGCGGATGATGCCGGGATTTATGTGGCGGGGATCCGGAAGCTGCTGGATCCTATGCTGTTCAAGCCAGATGCTCCGTTTGTCGTTGCGAACACGCGTCTGTCAGTGTTTGCGCATTTTCTGGCAGAGATTGTGCGAGTTACACATTTGCCGCTGACAATTGTGCTGCTGGCGACGTATCTAGTTTCGATCTATCTGTTCCTGGTTGCATGCTGGATGGTCGGGAGCTGTATCTTCAGCAAGACAGCGGAGCGCTGGTTTGCGGTGGCATTTGCGGGAGCTTGCTTTACGTTGCCTGCCGCTGGGACTGCGCTGGTGCTGATGGATCCCTATGTGACGTCACGGTCGTTTTCGACACCGCTAGGCTTATTTGCCCTGGCCGCTGCACTCGACCGTAGGTTTGGGTTTGCTGCGGTGCTAATTGTGTTGACGGGGCTAATGCATCCGTTAATGGCTATATATGCCGCGGCTCTCGTGCTTTTGTATATTCTTATCGACTTTGGATTGACATGGGGTGCATTTCTGCTGTGTGCCGCGGGTGTCGCCTCTTGTGGGTGCCTGTATCTGGCTACCGTCCATATTCCGGTCTCTCCTGCGTATCGGGAGGCTGTCTCAAACCATGTGCGCCAATTTCTCTTCCCTTGGACATGGTCCTGGTACGAGGACTTCGGGCTAGTGGCGCCTCTTGGGTTGATGGCGCTGGCTGCTTCTCGCGCCGGGCGCGGCGTGCGGGCCTGGAAGCTCTGCCTTGCTTGCATCCTGTTGGGGTTGTCCAGCATTCTGGTCGCGTTTCTCTTCGTTCACCGATCTGGTCCTTATTTCTTGGTGCGGCTACAGCTTCTTCGAAGCTTCCACACGATTTATGTAGTTGGCGTTGTGCTGCTTGGCGGTTGGCTGGGGAAGATGCTTTGGTACCAGAAGAAGGTCCGCTGGGTGCTGTTCGTGATGCTTGCTGCCGCTTCCGGCGGGCTGTATGCGGCGCAGCGGGCGACTTACCCTCTTTCTGCTCATATCGAATGGCCTGGCCGTTCCGAGCCGCTTAATCCGTGGGAACAGGCATATGTTTGGATACGTGAGAAAACGCCGCCGGACGCTGTATTTGCAGCTAATACAGAGTTAGTGTTTTTGGATGGCGTGGATTCTCAGGGCTTTCGAGCCACGACTAAGCGGAGCATTCTTGCTGATGCGAAGGACGAAGGGGTTGCGGTCATCGTTGATCCCAAGATTGTGAACGAATGGGCAAAGCAATACAATGCACAAGCAAATATAGATAATGAATCAGACCAGCAGCGCATCTCGCGGCTGAAGCCGTT
The DNA here is from genome assembly GCA_035532055.1 of Acidobacteriaceae bacterium. Taxonomy (GTDB): domain Bacteria; phylum Acidobacteriota; class Terriglobia; order Terriglobales; family Acidobacteriaceae; genus Silvibacterium. The sequence goes on from DATKRT010000041.1 coordinate 10,391, forward strand.
CGGCGTGACGTGGCTGTTATTACCGGCACAGGCCTCGACTGGATTTCCTTGTCCCTTCAATAACGGCGTGGCGAAGGTGTGCAGGATGGTCTACCCGAAACCGTCAACCGATCGGGTTCTGAAGTGACTCCATGGTTTCATCTTCGAGATTCCTATCTCTAGCTGGTTAAGGACATATTTTGCCGATTGCACCTAGCCAGGAATGGGCCTCAACGGGTTAATAGATTTGATGAAGCGGGCAGCTCCACTTCGATATCATTTACCTGGTCTGGGGCTGTGACCTCAATCTGTCTGGCAGACGCCATGTTGTCAACACCTCCTAGATAAACCGCCTTATAAAACTTTCTTCCTGACGATGGTATGGTGATCTTCAGCGTGTATAGCCCGGTCGCTAGTCCAGCGATCCGGAACTTGCCCTGGTCGTTGGTTTCGCTGACAAGGTTTGTTGCTTGGTTCTGACTCAGGGAGCCTCCGATCTGGAGGGCCAAGGCGACTACTGTGATCCCACTGGCGGGTTGTCCGTCGTTATAACTGACCTTTCCGCTGATAGCTGCCCCCTTGTTTATCACAACATTTACGTTCGTGATTTCGTTGCCGCTGACGTGAACTGTGCTGCTCTCTGAGCTGCCATTGCCCGCCCCCAGATACTGAGTTGATCTGCTGCTATCGCTGTACGAGGGAATATACCCGGGTAGCTGAGCATACAGAGTGTAGGTGCCGGCGGGAACTGCGGGTATCATGAAACGACCTTGCAGGTCGGTATTCGATTGGAAGGATGCGCCTGATAGCGAGTCGGGCCTACTACCAGCTTCCGTGAGGCGTACTATCGCGTGGCGGGCTGGATGGCCTCCGTCGCAGAGAATTTGGCCCGCAACTGAACCTCTTGCAATCGCCTTCTGGCTCCAGCCTAGGGGTAGAGCTATGGTAATGAAGCCTATACAGAATATAAGTCTTCTTAACATGTATACCTCTTCTGAGATTTGTCGCGTGTGAATTCTGTCAGGGCAGCAGGCTGGCATGAAGAACGCTACCTGGCGCCCTTCATGCCCTGACGGAGCTATGGTGCATTTGATGTGAATAGGTAGTGACCAGTGTCGTTCTGCCCAAAGACATTGAAGATGTGGCCTGAGAGGGATGGATATTGCAATGTCGGCACGGCCAGTGCTGGAGATCCACCCATGGTCCAGTTGACCTCAATTGGGCCTGAAAAGGTCACCCCGTCGCCGGAGTATGTGTAGTAGAAGCGATTTCCTGAGGAATTTTGACGGTATCCGATATACAAGATCCCATTGTGAACCGCCAGCGAGCATTGTGTGGTGGTGTGATTTGATGTAGCCGCATTGCTAACAGTGAAATTCACACCGTTCGTTGATTCGGCGAGATAGATGTAGTGGCTGCTGGTTGTATCTATATACGCCACATAAAGCGTGTTATTAAATACGCCCAATGCAGGTGGCAACCCTAGAGCGATATTCGGATAGTCAGTCACAGTTGTCTGGTTGCTGGAGGTTATGCGGCAGACCGCCAGGGTACTATTTGTTGAGAAGGCAAGATATAGGTCGCCGTTGAAAACCGCCAGGGAGGGATTGCGCGCGCTGAGAAGCGATCCTGAGCTACATCCCGCATTAACGTTTGTGAAATTGACGCCGTCTGTGCTTGAAGCAAAAGTGACGACCCCGTGATTGTCAACCCAAGCTGCATAGAGTTCGTTGTTGAAAACTGCGATTGCGGGATTATAAGGAGTGTCCACGGTGTACGGATAGGGGACATTGATAGGTGTCGCTGGGAAGAAATCTGTTCCGTCGTAGGTGTACGTGATGTCTATGGCCCCGCTCCCGCTGTTGTCGGTCATCGCTACGTAGAGGTAAGGGTACCAGGCAGCGACTCCGGCCCCTTCGTTGCCTCCAAGTTGGAATTGGGTATATTCGAGTGGTGATGTCCAGTTGAGCGTTTGTGCATATGATCGGGCCGTGGTCGAGACAAAACCCAGGATTGTAGCTGCACAGATAACTGCCGTTAAAGCTTTGCTGATGTACCGCCGCATCTGATCTAACTTATGCTGGTGTTTCATATAAGTTTCTCCTTGGCGAACAGCTCAATATTTAAGGCTGCAGAAAAGAGTACCCCCGGCGATATAGGCGGTCAAGAGAAGAAACTGAGAATTAACCTAAAACTTAGGTAACGTTTTCGACGGCGTGCGCGACGCGGAAGATGGTGGACTCGTCGAAGTGTTTGCCGAGGATCTGCATGCCGATGGGCAGGTTGTCGCTGGACTGGCCGCAGGGGACGGAGATGCCGCAGATGCCGGCGAGGCTGGCGGTGACGGTGTAGATGTCGGCCAGATACATGGACATGGGGTCGTCGACCTTTTCGCCGAGTTTGAAGGCGGGCGTGGGCGCGGTGGGCGTAAGGATGGCGTCGACCTGGTTAAATGCCGCGAGGAAGTCGTTGGTGAGAAGGCGGCGGACCTGCTGCGCCTTGCGGTAGTAGGCGTCGTAGTAGCCGGCGCTGAGGACGTAGGTGCCGAGCAGGATGCGGCGCTTGACCTCGGGGCCGAATCCGCCCTCGCGCGACTGGCGGTACATGGCGGAGAGGGTGTTGGAGTTGGGCGCGCGATAGCCGTAGCGCACGCCGTCGAAGCGGGCGAGGTTGGCGCTGGCCTCCGCTGTGGCGATGACGTAATACGTGGGCACGGCGTAGCGGGTGTGCGGGAGCGAGATGGGCTTGATGTCGGCTCCGGCGGCGCGAAGCTGCTCGATGGCTGCTTCAATGGGGCGGCGGACTTCGGGATCGAGGCCTTCGGCGAAGTATTCTGCGGGGATGCCGAGGCGCAGACCTTTTACGCCCGCGTCGATGTTCGCGGTGTAGTCGGGCACGGGCTCGGTGGATGAGGTGGCGTCGCAAGGATCGTGTCCGGCGATGACCTGGAGGACCGCGGCGGCGTCGCGCACGTTGGCGGCGAAGGGGCCGATGCGGTCGAGGGACGAAGCGAAGGCGATGAGTCCGTAGCGGGAGACGCGGCCGTAGGTGGGCAGGACGCCGACGACTCCGCAGAAGGATGCGGGCTGGCGGATGGAGCCTCCGGTGTCGGTGCCGAGGGTGGCGACGGCCATGCCTGCGGCAACAGCAGCGGCGGAGCCGCCTGACGACCCGCCGGGAACGCGGTCGGTGGCGTGCGGGTTGCGGACGGGGCCGTAGGCGGAGTTTTCGTTGGAGGAGCCCATGGCGAACTCGTCGCAGTTGAGCTTGCCCAGCAGGACCGCACCCGCGTCGGCGAGGCGGCGGACGGCGGTGGCGGTGTAGGGAGGCTGGTAGCCTTCGAGAATTTTGGACCCGGCGGTGGCGGGCTGGCCGACCTGGGTGAGCACGTCCTTGATGCCGATGGGAACTCCGGCGAGCGCGGGCAGGGATTCGCCTTTGGCGGCTGTGGCGTCGATCTCGGCGGCGGTTTTGAGCGCGTCTTCGCGATTGAGTGACAGGTACGCGTGGATGGTCTTGTCGTCGGCGTCAATGCGCGCGAAGCAGGCCTGCGCGGCCTGCGTGGCTGCGGCCTTGCGACCGGCGAGTGCGGAGCGAAGCTCAGAGATGGTCGGCAGTGCGGAGTTTACTTTGGTCATTCGGCTTTCCATGATGTGTTAAAGAGGCGCGGCGTTTCAATTAAGGGCGCTAACGCTCGATGACTTTGGGGACCTTGAAGAAGGCTCCGTCGGTCTCCGGCGCGGAGGCCATGACGCTATCGCGCGGCAGGCATGGGACGGGCGTATCTGGCCGCAGCGCGGAGGATGCGTTGCCGAGAGCCTCCGAGACCTGGGACATGGGCTCGACGGAGGATGTGTCCAGCTCATTGAGCTGGGCAACGTAGTCGAGGATGGCGTTGAGGTCGCGCTGCATGCGGACTTCTTCGTCGGTGGAGAGCTCAAGGTAGGCCAGCTCGGCGACGCGCCTGACGTCGCTGATGGCGACGCGTTGGGTTGCAGTGTTTGTATCGCTCATAAGAGACTTCAGTATAAATTGCGCGGTGCAAGGCGCCGGAGATGCGGCCCTGGTGGGCACTTGCTACTTCTGCTCGTGGCCGCTCATGAACATGGCTTCGACGTGGTTGCCGGGGCCGATGTAGGCCCAGGCGCTGAGCGGGCTACGCCCGGTGATGGGGTTATAGAAGCGCATGTCCTGGAATTCGATGGTGTGCCAGCCGAGCCTAGGGAGCCATGCGCCGGGTGCGGGGGCGTTTCCGATATCAGTGACGAGCGGGAACATGGACCAGTCGAGATAGACGCGGCCGAGGTAGCTCCGTTTGGCGGCGGCGACGGCGGGTGTGACCTCAGGCTTGTAGATGGTCTGTGCGGTGTCCGTCGCTACGTCGTCGTGGAGGGTATGGACTTCGATGACGCGGTAGTAGTCGGGAGTTTCTGCGACGACGCGCCAGGCGAAGGGATCGGCCATGGACGGCTCGGCATTGATGCGGGTGATGGGCTGGCTGATGTATCCGCCGTTGCGGACGAGCTCGATGGCGTGGGCATGCTCGGCATTGCGGAGCGACCACCAAAAAACGATGAAGATGAGGGCGGCGATGGACCAACCGCGTCCCCGGAAGCGGGTGCGACGCACGCCGATTTCACGATCGGTGAGGCCGAAGATCCAGGGCATGAAGAAGGACGCGAGCAGGGCGAGGAAGATGACGGGATCGAAGATGAAAACGATGCTCCACGCATACCAGTGTGGGTTGAAGGGGAAGAAGGGGCGCAGGCCGTAGTTGTTGGTGTAGTCGAGCAGCAGATGGCTGAGCGCGGCGATGAGCGCGAAGAGGTAGAGCAATCCCCAGCGGGGTGCGAGGGCGGGTGGCTTTTTACGGAAGCGATGAATGAGCCAGACAAAGCCGACGACGGCGAGGGCGACGAAGGGCGCTCCGATGAGAGTGTGGGTGATGCCGCGATGGTGCTGGAAGACGGCGACAGGGCCGCGAAAGCCCCAGAGCATGTCGATGTCGCCAGCCTCGGCGGCGAGCGCCATGGCCAGGGTGGCGTAGGCGGTCTTGCGGTTGAAGCCGGTGCGGCTAAGGCAGGCTCCGGTGAGAAGGTGAGTTATGGGCTCCACTATTCGCAGGATAGCTGGTGAGGCGGGTGGCGAGAGCGTGATTTATAAAGAATATTGGCGTTTGAGCGCATCCCTCAGGGGCTAAACAGGCTGCGGAAAAAGTCATGCATGAGTTACTTTTTCTCCACCGAGGTTTGATTTAAGACAGAAGCATGCGTGGAGACGATCAGAAGCAGACGGCGATGTTCAGCTATTTAACTTTGGCGCAGCGG
>DATKRT010000042.1:0-279749 GCA_035532055.1 Acidobacteriaceae bacterium
CTTAAGCGAGGATACGTGATTTGCCATGGTGCTTCTCTAAACTCTCTTTTAGGTGGAAATGGGATGCAGCGAATGTGCCATCCCCTGTAACTACCAAGTTTATGGGATTTCCCGGGCCGGGTCAATGAATGCGGGTTCCAGCTTGCTCATCCAGCCTGTAAACTCCATATGTACCCATGCCGCTATCCGTCGCCGAGTTCGTCAACCGCTGGAAAATCAACTCTCAATCTGAGCGTGCCTCTGCGCAATCGCACTTTATCGATCTCTGCGACATGCTCGGCCAGAAGCATCCGGCAGCAAGCGATTCCGCCGGAGAGCGCTACGCCTTTGAAAAGCCGGTCACCCGCACCCGCGGCGGCAAAGGCTTCGCCGACGTATGGATGCTCGACCACTTCGCCTGGGAATACAAAGGCAAGCACAAAAACCTCCAGAAAGCCTACGAACAGCTCAACGATTACCGAGAAGACCTCGGCAACCCTCCCTTGCTCGTCGTTTGCGACCTCGACCGCTTCGAGGTCCACACCAACTTCACCTCTACCACCAAGCGCGTCTACGCCTTCAACCTCGACGACCTGAACCGCAATCAGGTCACCGCCACCTGCCCGCTTCCTCCCATCGACGTGCTCCGCGCCCTCTTCGGAGACAACAGTGTCCTGCGCCCCGAACGCACCGATGCCCAGGTCACGCAGGATGCGGCAGCGCAATTCAGCCGCCTCGCGGAACGTCTCGAACTCGAAGAACGTAATCTCGGCGCAAGCCGCGAGCAGGTTGCGCACTTCCTCATGCGCCTGCTCTTCTGCCTCTTCGCCGACTCCATTGGGCTCCTGCCAGACCGCGTACTCCGCAATCTTCTCCAGAGCGAGGACCGCTTCAGCCCCAAGCGCTTTCTGCGCAAGCTCACCCTGCTCTTTGAGGCCATGAGCCAGCCCGACGGCATCTTCGGCGAGCACACTATCAAGTACTTCAATGGAGGCCTCTTCGACACCGCCTCCATCATCCAGTTGGACAAGGCCGACCTTGGCATCCTCTACGAGGTCTCCAAAAACTACGACTGGTCCCGCATCGCGCCCGCCATCTTCGGAACCCTCTTCGAGCGATCCCTCGACCCCGCCCGCCGATCCCTCATTGGAGCGCACTACACCAGCGAGGAAGACATCCGACTGCTCATCGAGCCGGTGCTCATGCGCCCGCTCGAAGAGCGCTGGGCCGCCGTGCGCGCCCAGATTCTCGAATCCATCGAAGTCGAGCGCGCCGAGGAGGCCGCACGCAACAGCCGTCAGGCACGCCTGCGCACAGACCGCAAATCCGAAAAGCTCCTCGCTGCCTGGATCGACGAACTTACATCGATACGCATCCTCGACCCCGCCTGCGGCTCCGGCAACTTCCTCTACGTCGCCCTGCGCCGCATGTCAGACCTATGGCTGGAGGCAAGCAAGTTCGCCGCCGAGCAGGGTATCTCGCTGGTCGTACCGAACATTGTCTCGCCCCGGCAGCTTTACGGCATTGAGACTGAGTTCTATGCCCACGAGCTGGCTTCGATTGTCGTGTGGATCGGCTTCCTCCAGTGGAGACACGAGCATAATGTCGTCGAGGATCGCGAACCCATCCTACAGAAGCTCGCCAACATCGAACACGCCGACGCCATTCTCCGCTACGACACCGACGGCAATCCCTACGAACCCGAATGGCCCAAAGCCGACTTCATCATCGGCAACCCGCCCTTCCTGGGGGATAAGAAGATGCGCAGCGAGCTGAATCACAAATATGTGGAAGACCTTCGTGGCCTCTATGAAGGTCGGGTTCCCGGCGGAGCCGATCTCGTCACTTACTGGTTTGAAAAGGCCCGCGATCAAATCGAGGCCGGGAGGGCGAAACGTGCCGGGCTGCTTGCAACTAACTCAATTAGCATGGTGGGCAACCGTCCGGTCCTTGAACGGATCAAGACTTCAGGCGACATCTTCATGGCATGGAGTGATCGTCCCTGGGCGCTTGATGGCGCGGCGGTGCGCGTCTCCATGATTGGCTTCGATGACGGCTCCGAGTCCCGGCGCGAGTTGGACGGCGCAAATGTCGAACAGATTCACGCCGATCTCACTGCCGAGTCCAACGTTGCAAACGCCATTCGATTGAAGGAAAACGAGGGGCTTTGTTTCCTGGGAATGATGAAAGCCGGACCATTCGACATCAGCGCCGAAGAAGCACGCAAAATGCTTTCAAGACCGCTGAATCCGAATGGTTGTCCTAACAGTGATGTTGTAAAGAGACGCGTTGGTGGTCAGGATCTCACCGGGAGAGACCGGGGCGGCTGGATTATCGACTTCGGCGTGAACATGCCCGAATCCGAAGCAGCGCTATATGAATGGCCTTTCGAGTATGTGAAGAAACAAGTGAAGCCTCTGCGTGACGGGAATAGGCGGAAGAGAACGAAAGAAAGGTGGTGGATTCATGGTGAGTCGAGACCGGGGCTACGAAGAGCGGCAACAAGCCTGAGCCGATATATAGCGACACCTGAAGTCGCTAAACACCGCATTTTCGCATGGGTAGACAAGGACGTAATTCCCGACCATAAGCTGCACGTCATTGCGCGCCAGGACGACTACTTTTTTGGTGTTTTGCAGTCATCGATCCACGAAGCTTGGACGATTGCGACTTGTTCTTGGATCGGCAAGGGAAATGATCCTTCATACAATTCCGACACCACCTTCGACACCTTCCCCTTCCCGTGGCCGCCCGGAACTGAACCCCACGAAGATCAGGACGCCCGCGTGAAAGCCATCGCCGACGCCGCCCGTGAGCTCGTCCGCCTGCGCGATGCATGGCTGAATCCGCCCGGAGCCTCAGAGGATGACCTGAGAACCAGAACCCTGACCAACCTCTATAACCAGCGCCCCGAGTGGCTGTCCAACGCCCATCGCACCCTCGATGAAGCCGTTTTTGCCGCCTACGGCTGGCCGCCGGACCTGCCCAAACAGGAGATTCTGGCCCGGCTCCTCGCGTTGAATCACCAACGGGCCGCCGCGAACTAAAGAAGCATGCACCGCGCCAGCCGCCCGCCGGGTGCCCCATGTCTCGCAGAGACATGGGATCAATCACCCAACCATTCGCCTCGCGCCAGCGAGGCCCGGTGGAAGCACTGGCCTTTAGGCCAGTGAAAAGAGTCCGCTCCGCAGGAGCGCACCTCGCTGCCGCAGGCCGCAGTGGAGCCGTCAGGCGAAACGACCCACCCAAAACCCAGTCCGGCTCGAAGAGCCGCACATTATTGCCGTTTAACTGACCGCTTCACTAACTGGCAGCTCCCTGGCCCAAACCCCTGTCAAGCCATAAATCTTCTAACTCGCATCCCAACAGCAACTTAGAAATGCATCTGAATTATTCCAATTCGCTATAATAGAAAGAGAAGCAAAAATTTTAGGGCTGCCCCTGCAACACCAGGGCGCGGCCTTTTTCCGTTGCACCGGAGCCGCAAAATGCCCGCACCCATCCCCCAACCCGAGCCGATCCACCCCGCCGGACGGTACCCGCAACTTCTTTCAAGCAAAGAACTTACGACATCCTTCAACAAAATCAAAGTCTTACCGCCAACCGCAGCCGACTTCGTTCAGAATCAATATCTTCCGCAATTCACCAACGAAATCAACAACTTAACCTTAAACCGCAAAACCTCCCACCCAATAGAATCAATAATTTATACAAAACTACCGAACCACCCGCACACCCGGAATATTCCGCCCGCAACCAACAGCAGCTCACAACCAACAGCAGCAGCAGCCACGGCTCCCCGCCCTTGGCTGTTGAGCAATCCCGAATGGCTAATCCCTAATCCCTTTTCGCTACTGGCTACCGGCTATTGGCTGCTGTACCCGTAACCCTTTACGCTGCAGGATCATACGACTAACCCCTTGCATTGGCATATCTTAGCGCCGAAGCGAAGGTAACTACATCAGAATCAGCATCTTGGATTTTCAGCGGCAACCCTGCCCCACACTGCAAACGCCACCGACCCGCAATTGGCCATCGGCTGTTCCCCTTGGGCTACCGACTACCGGGCGACATACACACTTGACTAAAATCGTTATAACGAATATCGTTAACTCGAATGAAAATCGCACCCAATTACGAGCCTCCCGCGCCACGCACCAAACCGCACCCCTGCCCCGAAGAAGTCGTTTATATTGAGCTTTTCCGCACCACGGACATGCTCTCCCGCCACCTGACACAAGTGCTCAAGGCCGAGGAGCTCTCGTCAAATCAATACAATGTCCTCCGCATCCTGCGCGGCGCGCCGGACGGCCTGCCCTGCGGCGAGATCGGAAACCGCATGATCACCCGCGACCCGGATATTACCCGCCTGCTGGACCGTTTGGAGAAGCGCACCCTGATCGAGCGCTGGCGGGAGAGCAAGGACCGCCGGGTTGTGCTGGCACGCATCACCAGGGAAGGCCTGGATTTGCTGGCCCGGCTGGACGAACCCGTTCAGGATACGCACCGCAAACAGCTCGGGCACCTCGGCCGCAGCCGCCTGAAGGCGCTGACCGAACTCCTACAGCAGAGCCGGAGCCAGGCAAGCTGATTTTTAGATTATATATTTGTTGAAACGAATATCGTCACCACGCATCTTATATACCGACATCTTATAGTCCAAAAGGAGCAAAACACCATGAGCACAACCGCCGTCACCACCTGGAACATCGACCCCGTACACTCCGTCGCCGAGTTCAAGGTGAAGCATATGATGATCTCCAACGTGAAGGGCCAATTCACCGGCATCGCCGGCGTCCTGACGCTCGACGAAGCCGACATCACCAAGTCGAGCATTGAGGCGACCATAGACGCCGCATCCGTAAACACCCGCGATGCGCAGCGCGACGGCCACCTCAAGAGCGCCGACTTCTTCGACGTGGAGACCTTCCCCACGCTCGGCTTCAAGTCCACGCACGTCACCAGTACCGCGGACGGAGAGCTGACCATCGACGGTGAGCTGTCGATCCACGGCGTCACCCGCAAGGCCGCCTTTACTGTCGAGGGCCCCAGCGCGCCGGGCAAGGACCCGTGGGGCAACACCCGCATCGGCCTTTCGGCCACAACAAAGATCAACCGCAAGGACTTCGGCCTGGTCTGGAACACCGCGCTTGAGACGGGCGGCGTTCTGGTCGGCGAAGAGATCACCATCACGCTCGACGTCCAGTTCGTAAAGGCCTGAACCATCGGCAAGACCGAATCATTCGCCGCCGCATCGCATCCATTAGAGGGCATACGCCCTCCGGCGGCAGAAGGGAAACACACCATGTCACTGCGTGCAGTCAAGCAGATTCTTGAAACCAAACCCACACTCGAAGGCGCGGGAGTCAAGCTCCAGCGCGCCTTCGGTTTCGGCAAAACGAAGGAGTTCGATCCCTTCCTGTTGTTCGATGACTTCCGCAACGAGAAGCCGGAGGACTACCTGGCCGGATTCCCGTGGCACCCGCACCGCGGGATTGAGACGATCACCTACGTTCTTGCCGGGTCTGTCGAGCACGGCGACAGTCTGGGCAACAAGGGCAAAATGACCTCTGGCGACGTGCAGTGGATGACGGCGGGCAGCGGCATTCTGCACCAGGAGATGCCGCGCGGCGATGAGCAGGGACGCATGCACGGCTTCCAGTTGTGGGCCAACCTGCCCTCGCGCCTTAAGATGACCGACCCGCGCTACCAGGACATTCCATCCAGCGCGATCCCCGAGGTCACCGATGACGATGGCACCCACGTGCGCATCATCAGCGGCGAGTTCTGGGGCAATCGCGGCCCGGTGGAAGGTGTTGCAGCCGATCCCAGCTACCTCGACATCTCGGTCGCGCCGGGCAAACGGAAGCGGCTGAAGGTCGAAATTGAACGCAACGCGTTTGCCTATGTCTTCGCGGGCTCGGGCACGTTCCGCGACGCGTCGAACCCGCAGGCGGTACTCACCGAGCAGGCGGCGGACCCGAATGCGAAGCTGGTCTACGAGTCGCGCAACCACTCGCTGGTTCTCTTCGACCGCGGGGACGAGATCACCGTGCAGGCCGGACCGGAAGGCATTCGCTTCCTGCTGGTATCGGGTCGTCCCATCGAAGAGCCGGTCGCGTGGTACGGACCCATCGTGATGAACACCCAGGAGGAGCTGCGCCAGGCCATGGCGGAGCTGCACACCGGCGGCTTCATCAAGCACCGATGAGCCGTTTTATTTGCTCCCCTCCTGTCCGGGCAGGCCACGTGCCGGTCCCGGCAGGAGGGGGTTATTGTTTCTGTAGCAATTTCAGGGAGATAACCGCAAGCCCGCTGCTGAAACTCTCTGGCCCAGCCTGGTGTGGGACGAATGGAAGGACACCGCCGACACGCTCCACGTCACGCCGCGCGGACTCAGCACCTATGCCATTCCCTTGTCCCGGACTCGAGAGTCTCAGCAAAGCCGACATCCAGCCATCAGGGCGTTCTACAGCGACCCGATGAAAGAGTTCTTCCTGCACTACAGCGAAGTGCGCAGCGCACATCGCCCTCGGCGGCCATTCGTGAATTTATGAGCAGCGTGTACCGGGCCGCATCGGTGAACCGGGACAACGCGGCGCTGCTACGAACCGAGGCTTTCCCCGGCAGGAAATAGAGAGACTTGCTGAAGCGAGCGCAGGCCGCGCCCGACGCCTCCCGCAGGCTGTCCGGTTCCCCAATGGATACTGGCGCGCAAATCTTTTCGCAATTCAGGCATTGACGCACCGCCAGACTGGGGCTACTCTGAGCGCATCGTCACCCTTTGCCGCAGTCGCGGGACCCGGAGGTACAGCAGCAGCCAGGCTGTCACGGGAATTGCATGGCCGCCACTTTCCTCTTCCATCTACATCCAATTCACAGGTAGCCCGTGCGCGGGCCGCCGCGGAGGTTATTCCTTAGCTTGAGTACAAAAGCGCTCGACATCTCGCCGAATCTTGAGCCCCTGTTCGGGACTCGCGATGAAAACCTGAGGCTCATGGAGGACATGCTCCATGTGCGCATTGATATGAAACAGGACGCGGTGGTGGTTGCAGGTCCGGCGGAGAGTATTGCGCGCGTGGAGCGCATCTTCGCGGACTACGAAGCACTTCGACGAGCGGGAGTAAACCTTGGGAACGGCGAACTCCACGGCATGCTGCGGCTGGTCGTGTCAGATCCCTCCATCTCGCTGCGGTCGCTGGCCGAAACCGGCAAGCAGCGCTCCACCGGCATCAAGCGCATGGTGCAGCCGCGCTCGCTCAACCAGCAGCGCTATGTCGAGGCCATTGAAAACCTCGACATGGTCTTCGGCATCGGCCCGGCCGGTACCGGAAAGACGTATCTGGCTGTCGCCATGGCCTCCGCCGCTCTGCTCGCCAAAAAGGTCAGCCGAATCATTCTGGTGCGTCCGGCCGTTGAAGCCGGCGAGCGCCTGGGCTTTTTGCCCGGCAGCCTGCAGGAGAAGGTGGATCCCTACCTTCGCCCGCTGTACGACGCGCTCTACGACCTGCTGGAACCGGAACGCGTGGACCGCATGCTCGAAAAGAACGTGATCGAAATCGCTCCCCTCGCCTTCATGCGCGGGCGCACCCTTAACGATGCCTTCGTCATCATGGACGAGGCCCAGAACACAACCAGCGAACAGATGAAGATGTTCCTGACGCGCCTGGGCAACAACGCCAAGGCGGTCATCACCGGCGACGTGACCCAGATCGACCTGCCCAACCCGCGCAAATCGGGGCTGATCGAGGCCGCGAGCGTGCTCGAAGGCGTGGATGGCATCGGCTTTGTGCACTTTGAGAGCGGTGACGTCGTCCGTCATCACCTGGTCCAGCGCATCATTCAGGCCTACGACAACTTTGGCCGCGTGCAGCCCGAATTACCACTGCAAATGCCTGAAGAAGAGGGCCGGACATCTCCCAAACCCCAATAGACCGTTACATCTGCTATACGATTGAGAGGAGGGCCGTCGCGCCCTCCTTTGCTTTTGCCATGATCCTGGTCGAGCCTGCCATACGCGAGAAGTTTCCGCGCTCCGCGTTTACCAAGCGCGGGCTTCAGTCGTTCCTCGCCGAAGCCGTCCACGCTGCCCGGCTTACCGGCTCGGTCACAGTACTGCTCACGGACGATGCCGAAATCCGCCGCCTCAATCGTGACTTCCTGGGCAGGGACAAAGCCACTGATGTGCTGTCCTTCCCGGCGGGTGAAGACCATGGCCGCTCTCGCATGGCTGGCGACCTCGCCATCTCCGTTGAAACCGCCGCACGCGAGGCCGCGCTGCGCGAACACACTCTGGACACGGAGCTACGTATCCTGATGCTGCACGGAGTTCTGCACCTGGCCGGATACGACCATGAAATCGACCATGGCACGATGGCACGCAAGGAAGACGCGCTGCGCAAACAACTGGGGCTTAAGCAAAGCCTGATCGCACGGGTCACAAAGCCCGTGCCCGTTGCCAAACACAGAGCAACACGGAGCCGAAAGCTATGAGGATTGCCGCGGAAGTAGTAATTGTTATTCTGCTGGCCGTCTACACCCTGGCCTCCTACGTGGATCGTCTCTACTACGAGATGGGCAAGTTCCTGGCGCGTGAGTTCGAGGAAAATATCGACGCCTGGGAGCAGCGCGTGGAGCCCCGCCTGGGGTTGAGCCGCGAGCATGTCCGGCTCTCAGCAACAATTCTTGCCCAACTCTCGCTGGTCTGCATCACGCTGCTCTTCGGCATGCTGCTCTTCTACCGCAGCAGTTCCACCGGCAACGCCACCCCGGCGGAAATCGCGCAGGCTGTGCTGTGCGGAGTGCTTCTGATTCTCGTTTGTAACCAGATCCTTCCCTATGTGTTCTTCACCCGCACCCGCGGCCTTTGGATTGTGCGGCTGCGCGGTCTGCTCCGCGTGCTCGTCTACCTCATGACGCCGGTAACGCTCTTTCTGGGGTTTCTGCTCTCCATTGCCGCGCTGGCGGAATCGGCTCCGCACACCCAGGAAGAGACAACCCAGGAAGCCGTCGATGCGCTCATCGAGGCCGGCGAGGAAGAGGGCATTCTGGAGGAAAGCGATCGCGAGCTGGTGCGCTCGGCCGTTGAGTTCGGGGACAAGGTGGTGCGCGAGGTCATGACGCCACGGCCGGAAATATTCGCTGTACCTGGTTCAACGACCCTCGAAACTTTCCTCCAAATGCTGGAACATCAGCCCTTCTCACGCGTGCCCGTCTACCAGGGCACACTCGATCACATCACCGGCATCGCGTTCGCCCACGACCTGCTGCGCATCCGCGACGAGGACGCACGAACGCAGACCGTGGCGGCCATTCAGCGCACAGCGATCTTTGTCCCGGAAACCAAGAAAGTCAACGAGCTGCTGCGCGAAATGCAGCGCAAGAAGCAGCACATGGTCATCGTGATCGACGAATACGGCGGCGTGGCGGGACTCGTGACCATTGAAGATCTGATCGAGGAAATCGTCGGCGCCATCAGCGACGAACATGAGACGCACGAAACGGAAGCCGTAACGCACCAGGCGGACGACTCCTGGCTGGTGCCCGGCAATCTTGAGGTGGACAGGCTCGACGACCTTCTAAACATGGAGGCCGCACTTCCCGAAGACTTCGACGCTACCACCGTGGCTGGGCTGGTCAGCGAAGTCGTGGGCCGCATTCCCCAGGCCGGCGAGGTCATTGAACAATACGGCATCCGCTTTGAGATACTCGCCTCAACAGACCGGCGCATCGAGCGGCTTCGCATCAGCCGCATCGCCACAGAAGAACAAGGAGATTGAAATTGCGGTCAGGATTTGTATCCATCATCGGGCGCCCCAACGCGGGGAAATCTACGCTCATCAACGCGCTCGTAGGCGAAAAGGTGGCCATCGTCACGGCCAAGCCGCAGACCACGCGCAACCGCATCCACGGCATTCTGGAAGTTCCCGCCGTCAAAGGCAGGCATCCCGCCGCTCAGATTGTTTTTGTCGACACGCCCGGCGTGCACAAGCCAGGCACCTCGCTCGACAAACGCATGATGCAGGAGGTCTACGACGCTCTGGAGACGCGCGACGCTGTGCTGCTGATTGTGGACGCGACGCGGCGGCTGGACCTTCCGGAACCAGACCTGCCCGATCCAGACGCTCCCGCCGCTCTAAAACAAAATCGCCACGTGAGTGAAGACGCCTTCGTCTTTGAGCTGCTGCGCAAACTCGACTGCCCGGTCTTCCTGCTCATCAACAAGATTGACCTGATCGAGCGCTCCAGGCTCCTGCCACTTATTCAGAAGCTCGCGTCGCTCTATAACTTTGCCGAGGTCATCCCCATCTCCGCCCGCAAACGCGATGGGCTGGAAGCCCTGATGAAGAAGCTCATCGACGTGCTGCCCACCGGCGAGCGCTACTTCCCGAAAGACCAGTTCACCGACCAGCCCGAGCGCTTCCTGGTCGCCGAGCTTATCCGTGAGCGCATCCTCGTCGAAACTGGCGAAGAGGTCCCCTACGCCTCCGCCGTCGTCATCGAACGGTTTGAAGAGCCGGAACCGGACGCGAAAAAGCCCGTTACGCACATCGCTGCCGTCATATATTGCGAGCGCTCCGGCCAGAAGGCCATCCTGATCGGCAAAGGCGGCAGCAAGCTCAAAGCCATCGGCACCAGCGCACGCAAGGAGATTGAGTCGCTGCTCGGAAACAAAGTCTTCCTCGAACTGCATGTCATCGTGAAGGATAACTGGCGTGAATCGCGCGGCTTTGTCGAGTCGCTCGACTGGCGGCGGCAACTTGAGGACATGGGCCCCAAAGACATGGGCCCCAAACAGGACCAGGAAGAGTAACAGCAAAATGCCCCAGCCACAAAGAACTGGGGACACTTTGTACGGCTCGCCGATACTCCACGCGCCGCAGGATATCTACTCTTTGGGATTCTGTTTCAGCCGGGACGGGTTGCCCGTCGCGGCCTACTCGCGCACATGGATGCCCAGTGCGCGCATCTTGCGGTAAAGGTGGCTGCGCTCCAACCCCAGCGACTCCGCCGCACGGCTCATGTTTCCGTGGCACTCGTCAATCTTCTTCAGAATGTACTCGCGTTCATAGGCTTCGCGCGCTTCCTGCAGCGTGGTAAAGTTTTCGCGCTGCTTCTCCCGCCGGCGGTGCACCAGCATGGGCAGGTGACGGCGCTCAATCCGGTTCGCCTGCGGATTTAAAATGATCACCCGCTCCAGCACATTTTTCAGCTCACGCACATTCCCCGGCCACGGATACTGCTTCAGCAGCTCCAGCGCGTCGTCGGATATCTCAATGCGCGGCCGCCCGTACTCACGGCCAAACGCACGTAGCAGGTCGCGCGTAAGCAGCTTGATGTCCTCCTTGCGCTCGCGCAGCGGCGGAACGAAAAACGGCATCACGTTCAGCCGGTAGAACAGGTCCTCGCGAAAATTTCCCTTCGCGGTCTCCTCTTCCAGATTCTTGTTCGTCGCAGCAATCACGCGCACGTCCACGCTGATCGGCTGTGCCGCTCCGACCGGCACAAAGTTCTGCTCATCCAGAGCGCGCAGAACCTTGGCCTGTGTCTTCAGACTCATATCGCCCACTTCGTTCAGAAAAAGCGTTCCGCCGTCTGCCCGCTCGAACGTGCCGCGCTTCTCCTGTGGCCCGCCCGGAATCGCGCTGTTGCGGTAGCCGAACAGCTCACTCTCAATAAAGTCCTCAGGAATGGCCGCGCAGTTCAGCTCCACAAACACGCGGTCGCGGCGCGGACTTTCCGCGTGTATGGCACGCGCAATCAGCTCCTTGCCTGAGCCGGACTCGCCGTAGATGAGCACGCGTCCATTGGTGGGCGCCATCAGCTTGATCTGCTGCCGGATGGCCTTCGCCGGAACGCTCTCGCCGGTCACAGTCGTCTCCAGCGCAAGCTGCCGCTTGTACTCCAGATTTTCATTCAGCAGCCGCCGCGCCTCGACCGCGTTCTTAACCACAATCAGCGTCCGTTCCAGCGAAAGCGGCTTTTCCAGGAAATCGAACGCGCCCAGCTTCGTCGCCTTCACCGCCGTCTCAATGGTCGCGTGGCCGGAAACAATGATCACCTCGGGACGATTCTCCGTCGCCAGCTCGCCAATGTCGTGCAGCACGTCCAGACCGTCCCGGTCCGGCAAAAAGATATCCAGCAGCAGCACGTCATAGGGAGCGTCGCGCAGCAACACCATCGCTTCTTCTCCGCTGGGCGTGCTGGTTACGGCGTATCCTTCTTCGCGCAGAATGCCTTCCAGCGACTCGCGGATGTCCGCTTCGTCATCCACCACCAGGATATGGTCCATCAGGCCGACTCCGCCTCCTGCTCTGAACTCTCCCCCTCGCCTGACACCTCGGCAGACTTATGGTCGTTGCTCGCAAACGGCAGTTCGATAATGAAGCGCGCGCCTGCCGGCGAGTTCACCTCCGCACGAATCGCCCCGTGGTGCTCCTGAACAATCTTGGCTGCGATCGACAGGCCCAGTCCGGTGCCGCGCTGCTTGGTGGAGACATACGGCAGGAACAACCGTTCGCGCATCTCGTCCGTAAGACCGTGCCCGGTGTCGGAAAGCACCACTTCTGCCATGGCCCGGTTCTCGCTCACCCCGGTCTCAATGGAGAGCACACGCAAAAGGCTGGACTGCATGGCCTCTGCGGCGTTGTCGATCAGATTCGCGAGGGCGCGCTGCATGGCCTGCGGATCCACCATGACCGGCGGCAGGTCTTCCGCAAGGTGTTTTTCAATGCGGACTCCTTGCAATCGGCCGTGAAACAACATCAGCGCCCCCGCGACGATGGTGTTCAGATTCGTAGGCTTGGGCCGCGCGGCGGGAAACTCCGCCAGCGCCGCAAACTGGTCCACCAGCTCGCGCATCGACTCGACCGAGGACAGAATCACCTCCGTACAGCGGCGGATAATGCCCGGCGATTCCGGCCGGCTGTTGTCCATGTGCCGCCGGATTCGTTCTGCGGACAGCAAAATGGGCGTCAGCGGATTCTTGATCTCATGCGCCACGCGCTGCGCCACCTGCTTCCAGGCCACTTGCCGTTGCGCGCGCAGGAACTCGGTAATGTCTTCAATCACAAGAATCGATCCATGACGGTCGTCGCCCAGCTCCAGCAGCGCAATAGTTGCGCTCAAATGCAGCGCCTGGCTCCCGTTCGGCATCTCGATCTCGGTCGCCGCGATGCCCATGCGTTGCGCGCGCCGTTCCAGCAGCGCAAGCTCGGCGGAAATCTCTGGCGGAAAAATTGAATCCAGCGGCAGCCCGCTTAGCGTGCTGTAACGGGGTGCCCCCGCCAGCCGCAGGAAGGCACGGTTCGCCTGCAATATCCTGCCCTCATGGTCCAGCGTCACCACACTGCTGGGAATCGTCTCCAGCACCGTCTCCAGTTCCTTGCGGCGTGCTTCCAGGCTCGAGTTGGCCGCCGAAAGCTGTGCTTCTGAGGTCTCCGCCAGTGCGCGGCTCTGCTCCAGGTCGCCCGCCATATGGTTAAAGCTGCGAATCACCTCGCCCAGCTCTGCTGTCGCGTTCACCGTTATGCGTGTTCCGTAACGGCCTTCGCCAATCTGGTCCATGGCGTCGGCCAGTGCCTCAACCGGGCGCGTAATCTGCTTGGAAAGATACAGCGCCAGCCAGCTGCTGGAAAAGAACACCAGCACCGTAAGCAGCAGCAACAGCAACAGATACGTCGTTCGTATGCTGCGTCGCTCACGATAAAGCGCCCAGTACTGGTTGGCCTCCGTACGGATTTGCAGGGCCGTCGCGCTTAAACCAGCAGGCAGGGGAAGCCCCATCACCACCAGACCTCCGCCCGGGAGCGCGGCGTCGCCCAGGGCATATTGCGTGCCGTTAACGGTAAGAATCGGCTCGTCGCTTCGCAAAGCCTCCCGCAGAACCGTGGCTGGGAGCGGCTCCAGCGGCAAAGGCGCAGTGTCCGCCCCATCATTGAGCCAGGGACGTACGGTCACCGGTTGCGTGGGTGTCGGCAGCTGATACTGCGTCAGTGGCGCGCCGTCCCGGTAGACAACCGTAAAGCCGCCCTGCAGCGTGGTGCGGTGCGTGCGGATCTCTGCCAGCATCGATGAAACATCCGAGGCCTGGAAACTGTGCATAAAATCTTCCGCACTGGCAAGCGACGCAGCCTCCGCACGAGCATTCAACGACACATAATTCGCCAGATCGAGCGCTATCCGCGTGGAGTTTTCCCGCAACTCAGACACTGGCTGCGTAAACCAGCGGTCAATGGAACGGTTGAGCAGCCAGTAGCTGAATAGCACCATAAATAGTGCAGGAGCGCAGGAAATCAGCAGCGCCCCAATCAACATGCGCGATCGCAGCCGCGAACCCAGCGCCCGGCTCCTCTGATCGGCCAGATGCTTCAGAATGTTCCGGAACAGCAGTACCAGCAGCACCACCAGCAGCAGGAAAACCAGCACCGAGAGAGCAGTAAATAGCTGAATCTGAACAAGATCGTGCGGTTCCAGAAAATTCAGCTTAAAGGCGTTCAGCACCACCAGCAGCAACACCATGAACAGCGTGCCCAGGCCCAGAAATATCACCGTCGCCCGCCGATGCTTCGATTCCGCCAAATTCTTCTCCTGCCCGAAGATTATAGGCCGCCGGGTTTGCGCACTCATCCCACATCGCATGACAATATGGCATTATGGTGTCCTCTATGAAATTGACTCGTATCCTGAAATCCACTCTCCCCATAGCACTGGCAGGACTGCTGCTTGCCAGTGGATGCCACAAGCAGAACCAGCAGCCCAACGGCACGGATCAGTCCACCACGTCGCAGAATGCGGCGCCGCCACCTCCACCCGACCAGGCGGGACCTAACCAGGCAAGCTCCTCTTCCTCTCCATCGTCGAATTACGCCACGGCGCCGGCTCGGACTTCCTCGCGCGCGTCGCAGGCGCCGACTCCTGCGCCGCCGCCGCCGTCGTTGGTCGTGCCCACAGGCACCCATATTACGGTTAGCCTCCGGCAGGCGCTCGGCTCCCGCATCAGCCAGACCGGCGACCCCTTCGGAGCCACTCTGGCGTCACCGATCGTAGTCAACGGCGTCACGGCAATTCCCGCGGGCGCTCCGGTTACGGGCACCGTAGTCGATGCCAAGTCGCTCGGTCACTTCAAGGGTGGAGCATTGCTGGAGCTTCGCTTGGATACCGTTCGCTCCCATGGCGCCACCTACCAGCTTGCCACCACCTCGCTGGAACGCGCCGAGAAGGGTAAGGGCAAACGCTCAGTCGGATTCATCGGCGGCGGCGCCGGTCTGGGCGCTCTCATCGGTGGCCTCGCAGGCGGCGGCAAGGGCGCTCTCATCGGCGGACTCGCTGGCGCTGGCGCTGGCACCGCAGGCGCAGGACTTACCGGCAACAAGGAAATTGTGATCCCATCTGAGAGCACACTGACCTTCCGCCTGGAGCATCCCATCACGGTCCAGCCGTAGTCGATTGTCTATAGCCCAAAGGGTGAAGGGCGCGACATCTGCCGTGCCCTTTTCTTATGCCAGCAGCTCGCGCACCGGCTTCCACGGCTTCTGCTGCGAGACCGCCACCGGTTTGCAGGTCAGGATGCCATCGTACGCATTCACCCCGCTGCAAATCTCCTCGTCGCGCAAAATGGCTTCCTTGGCCCCGTGCTGTGCCAGCTTGAGCACGTAAGGAAACGTCGCATTGGTCAGCGCCAGCGTCGAGGTGTTCGGCACCGCTGCCGGCATGTTGGTCACGCAGTAGTGCACCACGCCGTCCACCTCAAAGGACGGGTCGCTGTGCGTGGTGGGGTGCGCCGTCTCCACGCAGCCGCCTTGATCGATCGCCACATCCACAATCACCGCACCCTTCTTCATGCGGGAAACCATCTCCCGCGTTACGATCTTTGGAGCCGAAGCGCCAGGAATCAGCACGCCGCCGATCACCAGGTCCGCGTCGCGCACTGCGTGGCTCAAGTTGTAGGAATTTGAAGCCAGCGTATAGAGCCTGCCGTTGAAGATATCGTCCAGTTCGCGCAGGCGGTTCAGATCCAGGTCCACTATCGTGACCTTCGCGCCCATGCCTACGGCAATCTTCGCAGCGTTCGTGCCCACAATGCCGCCGCCAATAATGCATACGTCCGCCGGAGGCACGCCCGGCACCCCGCCCAGCAACACACCGCGTCCGCCGCGCTCCTTTTCAAGATAGGCCGCCCCTACCTGCACGGACATGCGCCCCGCAACCTCGGACATGGGCATCAGCAGCGGAAGCATCCCCGCGCGATTGCGGATCGTCTCGTATGCGATGCCCGTTACTTTCTTCGCGAGCAGTTGGTCGGTCAGCTCCGGGAGCGGTGCCAGGTGCAAATAGGTAAACAGCACCAGCCCTTCGCGGAAGTAGCCGTACTCCTTCTCTACCGGCTCCTTGACCTTGATCACCATGTCGGCATTGGCCCACACGTTGTTCGCGGAGCCGACGATCTCGGCTCCGGCACTCTGATACTCGTCATCGGTAAGCGCCGAGAGGTCACCGGCATGCGTCTCCACCAGCACCGTGTGGCCGACGTCGGTAAGCGCTTTGATACCGGCGGGCGTAATGCCCACCCGGCTCTCATGGTCTTTAACTTCTTTCGGGACTCCAATAATCATTGCGGCACCCCTCAGGCGAACTTTTTATCGTACCCTAGCGGGGAGTTCCGCGCAGCATGCAGAGTGTTACCAGTCGAATAAAGTCCCGTCGAGCTTGCGGTTAACGGGTAGATACGCTCGCTGGTAAGGGTGCTTGGCCGCCAGATCTTCGTTCAGATCCACGCCCAGCCCCGGAGCATCGCCCGGGTGCATGTAACCGTTCTTGAACGAATAATGGTGCGGAAAAACCTCGTCCGTCTCGGCCGTGTGCGGCATGTGCTCCTGAATGGCCGCGTTGTGCACCGCCACCCCGAAGTGCAGCGCCGCGGCCATCGTGACCGGAGAAAGGTCCGTTGCGCCGTGGCAACCGATCCGGACACTGTACATATCCGCGAAATCGGCGGCCTTCTTCATGTGGGTAATGCCGCCCCCGTGCGCAATCGACATGCGCAGGTAGTCAATCCACTGGTTGCGAATCAGTTGCTCCGCGTCCCACACCGTGTTGAAGACCTCGCCCGTTGCAATCGGTGTCGTGGTGTGCTCGCGAATCCGGCGGTAGCCCTCCTGCTGCTCGG
Organism: Acidobacteriaceae bacterium; assembly: GCA_035532055.1. GTDB lineage: Bacteria > Acidobacteriota > Terriglobia > Terriglobales > Acidobacteriaceae > Silvibacterium. The sequence goes on from DATKRT010000042.1 coordinate 17,147, forward strand.
CAGGCACAGGATCTTCCATCCAGAACAGGCGATAAGGCTCCAGGTCCCGGCCCAGCCGCGCTGCCTCAATCGGCGTCAGTCGGTGGTGGCAGTCATGCAGCAGATGCACATCGTCGCCGAACCGGTCGCGCAGCTTGGCAAACAGCAGGGGAGCATGCCGCATGTACTTTTCCGTGGACCAGATGTTCTCCACCGGAAGACCCTTCTGCGCCGGTTCATACTTCTGGTTGCCATGCGGCACACCGTAGGTGGAAGCCAGCCCGGGAATACCGCTCTGCGCCCGCACCGCGAGGTAACCCTCATCGATCTGCTTCGCCACCGACTCGACCGTCTGCTCCAGGTCCTGACCGTTCGCGTGGGCATACACCACCACGCTGTCGCGGCTCTTGCCCCCCAGCAGGTTGTAGACCGGAGTGTTAAGCGCCTTGCCCTTGATGTCCCACAGCGCCACGTCGACTGCCGAGATCGCCGCCATCGTCACGGGACCCCGCCGCCAGTAGGCTCCGCGGTACAAATACTGCCAGATGTCTTCCGTATCAAACGGATCCCGCCCAATCAGGCAAGGAATCACATATTCAACCAGATAGCTGACAACGGGCAGCTCACGTCCGTTCAGAGTGCCGTCGCCCAGGCCGTAAATGCCCTCATCGGTCTCAATTTTCAAGGTGACAAAATTGCGTCCCGGTGAACACAGGTTCACGGATGCGCTTGTAATCTTCATATACTCCTACCCGTTACTTGAAAGATGTGGAAGTAATTTCAACATAATCAATCGGTGCGGGCTCGCCGCCGTTCGGGCGTCCCTCTACCTTCAACACATCTCCGGGATGAAGTGCAACATGCGAAATCGTGAAGCGCGTGGAAGTATCTCCGCTGATGCTCCCGCCGGGTAGCGTATCCTCGGCCTTCCACGTCGCAATGATTTTGTCGTTCAGCAATAGAGTATAGGCCGAAACTCCGTGCTGAAAGTCGAAATACTGTACCGCGATTGTATAGCTTCCCGCCGGACGTGTAAGCTTCGTTGAGACCGAGCACGCCGTCCGGTCCTTGCAGGCCACGGCCTTGCCCCCCGAGGCCGTCTCCCACGGCGTGGCCGTCACCGGCACATACCCGTTTAGATGCATCAACTCGGCCTCTATGCGATTGGGATAAAAGCCCACGCGCCCCTCGGCATCGGCAATGCCCGACTGCGCATGGAACCAGTCATTAATGGCATCCCGCCAGACCACCGCTTCCTGGGCCTGGTAGGTCAGCAGCCGCAGCACGTGCTCGTAGCGCTGGTTATCTATCCGCCCCTTGAGCGAGTTCCACTCGGCCACATAATTCGCCGCGCCCTCGGCGCCCGCATAGTGCGCGTTGTATAGATACTGAATCACCGTCGGCCCAGCGTGCAGCCGGTACGTGTACGGCACATGATGCATAAAGAGCAGCAGATGGTCCGGACACGTCTCCAGCGACTCATACCGCCGCGCCACCGCCGGCGGATACTGCCCGATGTAGCCCGTTCCCGTAGCCTCCGTCCGGTCCATGCCCACGCCTTCGTGGCCCGCGCGAATCCACTGTCCCCAGCCGTTGTGCTCCGCTGACTGCGGATCAGGCCCATAGTGAGGGCCCAGAATATTCGTCAGCGTTCCCAGCCCCAGCGGCCCGGTGTACTGCTCGTAAATGTGCCAGGACGATAGCAGCATTGCATCAATCGTGCTCACCACATGCGGATTATTCCCGAACGTCAGCCGTGTCCAGTCCCCGGCAATGGCCGACGCCATCAGGTCCGGGTTCCACGCCAGCCGCCCGAATCCGTACAAGTTGGCCATGGCCAGCGGATGCCCCATCCAGTTTGCATCCAGCCCCACATTCGCCACCCCGGCAAACCCGCCCAGCGGCCGGTCGAACGACCGTCCCTCGACAATCTGCTTCACCGGCGTATACCGGCCTCCGGCACGCATGTCGAAGTCGAGAATGTGCTTCCACAGCGGCACCAGATACACAAGCTGCCGCTGCTGCCCCGTATACTCCTGCGTAATCTCCAGCTCCATCGCCTCATTCGTATGCCGCAGCCCCGCAAACAGAGGAGACGCCGGCTCGCGCACCTGAAAATCAATCGGCCCGTACTTGATCTGAATAATGACGTTGTCGTCGAACTTGCCATCCAGTGGATGGAAGATGTCATACGCCGCGCGCGCCCGGTCCGCTTTCAGATCACGCCAGTCAAGATGGTGGTTGTAGACGAAAGCCCGGTACAGCAGCACGCCACCATGCGGCTTCAGCGCCCGCGCCAGCATGTTGGCCGCATCCGCCGGCGTTCGTCCATACTTCGACGGCCCCGGCTGCCCCTCTGAATCCGCCTTCACCACAAATCCGGCAAAATCAGGAATCTGCGCGTAGATGGCATCGACTGTCTTGTTCCACCACGCAATCACCTTCGGGTTCTTCGGATCGAAGGTGTCCAGCCCGCCAATCGCCTTCGGGCTGCTCAGAGCCACCGAAATCGCCAGCCGCACGCCCCACGGGCGAAACGCATCCGCAATGCGCGCCAGTTGCGAAATCATCTGCGGCGTCAGCATGCGCACGTTGGCATTTACGTTGTTCACTGTGCAGCCGTTGATGCCCACCGACGCCAGCAGACGCGCGTACTTGCCCGCCCTTGTCAGATCGGCCCGCACATCGCCGTTTGCAAAAAAAATCGAGCGCCCTGCGTAGCCGCGCTCAATGCTTCCATTCAGGTTGTCCCACTCATCCACCCAGCGCACCTGCTCGGCAGGCGAGCTCACCGTCGCAAACGACGCCGGATCCTTCTCCTCCGCCACTTGCTGCAAAAGATGGAACGTCCCATACAGTGCACCGCGCGCATCCGCCCCGGCAATCACCCAGTCTGTATGGCCGTGGTCCTGCACCGTGGCAATGGCGAAGCCTTCGGCCTTTAGCCGGGCGGCGGGCTTCCATTGCGGAAACCGCGCCTTCACTTCTGCAACTGTCCCGATTACAAATTCTGGCCGTCCCGAGAAAGCCGCGCCTTCCAGCACTGGATGCCCCAGCATCCGGCCCAGTCCGCGCGACAGCTCATGTGCCGCACTCTCCACCACCGGCGAGTGGTCCAGAGGAACCACCGCCGCAGGCAGCGAACGGTAGGGCTGCGCATTGGCCAGCGGAGCATAGCGCAGCCATCCCGCGCTTCCGTCTTCGGCGCATACGGTGGCGCACTGCAGCGCAAGCGCCACCGCCAGCAAAGGCTTCAGCCAACGCGCGCGCATTCCCTCAACGCGGCAGCGGCTTGCTGCCCGTAATCGAGAATGCATGCTCCACACCGGCGCCAGCAGCAGGCTGTGATCCGCCCACATACACCTGGTACTTGCCCGCCTGCATGCTGCGATTGCCCTGCGCGTCCACCACGCTCAACTGCCTTGGATGCAGCGTGAAGTGCACCCTTTGCGTCTGGCCAGGAAGCAAATGAATCCGCGTAAAGCCTTCCAACTCCCGAATGGGAGCCGGCTGCGTCTGCGGTGGCGTCAGATACAGCTCCACCACCTCGTCGCCGGCGCGCTTGCCCGTGTTGCGAACCTCCGCATCCACTCCCAGATCATCGCCTGCCGTAACCGAATCCGTCGACAGCTTCAATTTGCTGAAGGCGAACTTCGTGTAGCTCAGGCCATACCCGAACGGATACAGCGGTTCACCATGGAAGTAGCGGTATGTCCGGCCCTTCATCGAGTAGTCCGTAAACGGCGGAACCTGCTGGATGGACTTATAGAAGGTCACAGGCAGCCGTCCGCCCGGATTGTTCTTGCCATCCAGCGTCTCGGCAATCGCCGTGCCGCCCACCTCGCCCGGATACCACGCCTCCAGGATCGCGTTCGCATGCTGCGCCGCCCAGTCCACCGCCACCGCGCTGCCGTTCAGCAGCACCACCACCAGCGGCTTGCCCGTCGCGCCCAGCGCTTCCAGCAGTTGGCGCTGCACGTCTGGCAGCTTAATCTTCGTTCGATCGCCGCCGTCGAAGCCATCTACGTGAATGGGCATCTCTTCGCCTTCCAGCCTTGGCGAAAGTCCCATAAACGCAACCACCACATCCGCCTTTTTTGCAATAGCCACGGCCTGCTCACGCTCCACCTCTGCGGGAGGCATCCAGCCCAGCGTGATCCCCGCGCCAAACAGCGGCGAGTGGTGCGCGTAGTCCAGTCGAAACGCATGCGGTTTCGTGTCAGCGAAGTGCAAAGTGAATGACGGCGTTCCGCTCGGACGGTTCTCTGCCGCCTGACCCGGCGAATAGTGCGCGACCTCTTTCCCGTCCACAAAAACCTTATAGGTCTCGATGTCGTTGCACGGATAGCAGCCTGTCAGCGAAATCCGAATCGGATAGTCTCCCGGCGCTGGCATCTGGATCGTCCCCGTCCAGCGCACGCCAAAGCTCTTCATCGGCACACCCGGCACAGGCTTCGCCGCATCCCAGTCAAAGTTGATCTGGTGGTCAATTCGCGTCAGAACCGGCTTGCCCGTCATCGCGGACGACGCAAAATACTCGCCCTTAAGACCCTCCAGCTTTGACCCCTTCGATGGATGGAATGCTGTCTCCGGCATGGGCACAGGCAGCTCTGCCGCATAGGGTGAGCCCTGCGCATACAGGATGTGCGCGCTGCCAAACTCCGCGCGCATACCGTCAATCGGATACACCGGGTGCGAAGGAATCGCGTTGTAGTTGCCTTCGAGCGCCGCCAGCGAAGCCGCATTCGGCCCCACCACGGCAATTGTGCGCTGCTCGCCCTGCTTCAGCGGCAGAATCCCGCCCTCGTTCTTCAGCAGCACCATCGACTTCCGCGCCATCTCCAATGCCAGCGCGCGGTGCGCAGGCGAGTCATCCTCGCTCATCGGAATACGCGCATAAGGATTCATGCTCGCCGGATCAAACATCCCCAGCCGGAAACGCGCCGTGAACAGACGCTCCACCGCCCGGTTCAGCGCGCTCACTGGAATCAGCCCTTCCTTCACCGCCTTCACCAGTGACTTGTAGGATGTGCCGCAGTTGGTGTCCGTCCCGGCCATCATGGCCGTGGCCGAAGCATGCGCCGCATCCGGCGAATAGCGGTGGCCTTTGGTCCAGTAGAAGTCGTAGATCGCGCCGCAGTCTGAGGTCACATAGCCGTTGAAGCCCCAGTCCTTGCGCAGTGTCTGCTTCAGCAGCATGGTGTTGCCGCAGGCCGGTATGCCGTCCACCGCGTTATAGGAGCACATCAGGGAGTCCACATGCCCCTGCACCACCGTTGCGCGGAACGCGGGCAGATATGTGTCCTCCAGATCATAGGGAGAAGGATTGACGTTGAACCTGTGACGAATCGGCTCCGGGCCGCTGTGCACCGCAAAATGCTTCGACGTGGCAATCGTCTTCAGGTAGTGCGGATTGTCACCCTGCAGGCCCTTCACGAACGCCACCCCCATCTGGCTGGTCAGGAACGGGTCTTCGCCGTACGTCTCCTGCCCGCGCCCCCAGCGCGGATCGCGGAAAATATTGATGTTCGGCGACCAGATGGTAAGACCGAAGTAGATGCTGTGAATGTTGTGGCGGATGGCCCAGTTGTACTTGGCGCGCGCTTCGGTTGAGATCACCGTCGCCATCCGGTGCACCATCGGAGCATCCCACGTCGCCGCGTTGCCGATGGCCTGCGGAAACACCGTCGCATAGCCCGAGCGCGCAATGCCGTGCAAACCCTCGCTCCACCAGTTATAGGCCGGTACACCGAGCCGCGGAATCGCAGCCGAGCTGTTCATCGTCTGCGATACCTTCTCTTCCAGCGTCATGCGCGAAACCAGATCAGCCGCTCGCTTCTCCGGAGAAAGCTTGGGGTTTTGGTACGGATACTTCGTCTGGCTCCGGGCTGCGGGCGCGCCCAGCGCAAGCAGAATGCCCGCCACAAGCACCGCTGTCCAGGCCGCCTTCACGTTGCTCATTCGCATCCATCGTGTGTTCGTCATCGTGTTTGCCTTTTCTGTATTTGCTGATCTGTATCTGCCAAAACTTGTTTACTGGTTCACTCCGCTCGCCATGTATCCGCCGTCTACGGCAAGAACCGTCCCTGTCACAAACGAGGCCGCATCGGAAGCAAAATAGACCGCTGCCCCGGCAACCTCGTCCGGATTCCCAAACCGCCCCATCGGCGTCCGCATCAACTCTTCGCGGCCGCGCTCGGTGTTGTACACCAGCTCACGGTTCATCGCCGTAGGAAAAATTCCCGGCGCAATTGCATTTACCGTCACCCCGTGCGGCGCAAGCTCCACCGCCAGCGATTTAGTCAGTGCGCCAACGCCCGCCTTGCTGACTCCGTAGGCCGCCACATCGCGAAACGCCACAAACGTCGCCAGCGACGCAATGTTCACAATGCGCCCGTACTCCCGCTTCACCATCCCGCGCCCGAAGATCTGGCACGCGCGCAGCACCCCGGTCAGGTTGGTGTCCAGAATCTTCTGCCACTCCTCTTCCCGGCAGTCCAGCGTGGGCACGCGCAGCGTGGTGCCTGCGGCGTTCACCAGAATATCGACCTGCCCCAGGTTGGCCAGCACGTCCTCATACAGCGCCTCAACGGAGGCACGGTCGCACACATCCACGGTGCGGCGCAGCGACCGGAGTCCCATGGCCTCAATAGCATCGGCAAGCTCGCCGGCCTCCGCCACCCGTCTTCCCGTGGCAACGGTATCCGCTCCGGCTGCGGCCAAACCGAGCGCTATGGACTTACCCAGCCCGGAAGTTCCTCCGATTACCACCGCACTCCGTCCAGACAGGTCGAACCCTGAATAACTCAATCGATTTACCTTCAGAAAACAAGCGTAATCAACATACAGGAGAAGACCCACAACTGTCTCCCCCGCGCCTCCCAGGATTTCATCCCGCCGCTTACAACTGCATCCGCAACCGCCACCGCGTCAGCAGTGTCGAGACCGCCAGCATAAACAGCGTGAAGATCACAGCCTTCACTACGCCTGGGAATCCATAAGCAAAGTGCGTTTCAAAATACAGTGCGCCGGACACCGCAATAATGAACCCATAGAAATCCGGCAGCAGATACGTCAGCAGCGTGTTCGACCCAGCCGAGCGCACCATGAACGCCCAGCCCGTCCGCTTCTGCACATCACATATCCAGTAGAGCAGCGTAAAGCACAGCACCGCCGCGCCAACGCTGTAGAGGCACCACGTCGGCGTGGCGCGAATCTTGGAAATGCCCAGCGGCGTCAGCAGCCATCCCGCGATCAAGTTCAGAACGGCGAAAACCACTGCCAGCTGCATCCGCTGCTTGGCCGTCTTCCAGCGATGATCGCCAAGAAAAATCGCCGAAGTGACCACCCCAGCCATCGTCATGCACGCCCACGATCCATTACTGAAGGGCCAATAATAGAGCGGCAGCGTGTTGGGGAAGTTCACCCAGTGGAGCGTCGCCACTGCGCACAGGCTCACCAGACCCACAAACCACACCAACGGAGCCCACAGCCAGCGCCGCGTCGGAATGTAAAGGATCGCGACCGACAGATACGTGTACCCGATCAGCCCCAGAATCTCAGGATACGAGCCGTCAATCCAGCCCACGCGCCCCGCCGGCGTAATCCGCCGGAAAATGGCATACACAAACACCAGCATCAGCAGTCCAACAATGCGCAGGCTCTTGAACACCCCACGAAAGCGCTGCGACTCGGGATAGACGTTCCAGTAAAGCACGCCGCCAATTAGCCCCAGCAGACCCCACAGGCTTCCACTCAGTCCTGAGCTGGCGGTGTCCATCTTGCTCGCGTTGGCCAGAATCAGTCCCAGCACAATCAAGCTGGCCGAGCGCAGCAGCACATGCCGCCACAGGGCAGGCATTGAAGGGTCCTTCTTCAGTCTTGCGCGAATCGCAAGCGGAATCGCCAGCCCGATAATGAACAGGAAGAACGGATAGACCATATCGACATAGGTCATCACGTTCCAGCTGGCCTTTGCGTGGTGGGTCCACCACGGCAGGCCGCGCACCCCGTCCAGTTCATTCACAAAGATCATCACCGCCATGGTGAGTCCGCGGAAGATGTCGATCGACGCAATGCGCTTAGGCGCCGTTTGCTCCTGCATGCTCACCGCTGTCCCCGCGCCCTCTGCCATCAGTGCGCCTCCCCGTCCGTCCCCGCGCCCTTCGGCTGGTGGAACAGCGTTGCGTCAATCGTATCCAGCAGCATGCCGGTCGGGTCACCGGAGTAGTCCCAGAACATGACCCCGCCCAGCTTGTGGTCCACGGCGTACTGGGCCTTCAGCGCCATCGACTCCGGGTCATCATAGGAAATAAAGATTCGCTTCTCCGCGTTGTACAGATACGGAACCTTCGACACCGGATCCCAGTACCGCACATACCCATTGTCCGGCGTCAGAGGATTAATCAGAGTCGCCACGATGTTTCCATATTTCGTGAACGTATTCGGCGCGGGCTTACCCGGCTGGAAAAGCCCGTGGTTCACATCCGCTACGTGACCCCACGCGTGCCCGTAGAACGGCACGCCCAGCACGATCTTGCTCGCCGGCACACCCGCCGCCTCGTACGCGCGCACCGACGCATCCGCGGATACCGGCTTCGGATCGTTCGGATTGGTATACAGCGGCGCATTGAACCCGGTCGCAGAGCCTCCGCCCGGCTCGTGATAGTCATACGACATCAGGTTCACGGTATCGACGTATTTCTGTACCTGGTCCATTTCAGTGTGCGCCAGAAAATTGGGCTCTCCACCCGTGGCAACGGATAGGTACAGCCGCCGGTGCAGCTTCTTCTCTTCCTGGTTGAAGCGCTCCTGCAGCTCCCGCAACACAGCCGTATAGTTTTTGGTGTCTTCCGGGCGAAAGTGTTTGGTCGCGCCCGGCAGCGCCGGATACTCCCAGTCAATGTCCAACCCATCCAGATCATGCTTCTCGATGAAGGCAATCACGCTGTCGATGAACACCTTGCGGCTGTGCTCGGTCAGCATCGTGTCAGAAAATTTTCCCGACCAAAGCCATCCGCCCACCGAAACCAGAATCGTCAGCGATGGATTCTCCTTTTTCATCGCGTTCAATGTGGCAAAGTTGGCTGCGTCGTTCGGGAACCCCTCGACGATCTTGCCGTCTTTAATATTGGCAAACGCGTAGTTGATGCGTGTCAGCTTCTGCACCTCCACGTCGCCCGGCTTCAGCAGCGTCTCCTGCGGAAAGACATACGCAATCACCTGCGGCCGCTCACGCTTTGTCGTGGCCGCAAACAATGCAGGCACGCAACCGAGCAGCAACACACAAACCACAGCGGCGCACAAACCTCGCCATCGCCGCAGCTTTCCAAACTCTGGTTTCCATTGCTTTTCACGGGAGGGATTCGGTCTGACAGGCTGTCGGCGCATATATCGTTGATACCAGCTTCAACCCGGCTCCTGCAAAGTTTTCTTTGGCAATGCAAATTCAGCGCTCGGCAATCCCAATGGTTTATCATCCTCGCGAGCTCAAATCGCTGGAGGAATCGCAATCAAACGATTCAGCACACTGATCGCCTCGCTCCTTGCTGCCGCTCTTCTCGCTCCGGCTTCCTTCGCCCAGTTGCACGTTCTGGTGGATCAGGTCGGCTACGACACCACCGCCCCCAGGCAGGCCATCCTCCAGGGAACAGCGCTGGATCACCCCAGCAAGTTCACGCTCGTCGACACGGCCACCGGCAAGGTCGTCTTCACCGGAACACCCAAACTCGCCGGCAGCGTCTACAACTGGCGCGTGCCCCACGGCAACGTGTACTGGATCGCCGACTTTTCCGCCTGGAAAAAGCCCGGCCACTATGCCCTGGAAACCAGCGACGCACTGGGCAGCGCGCACTCCTGCGCCTTCCAGATTGAGAACGACCTGCTCGAGCGCACCACGCTGTCCAACGTCATTTACTACTTCAAAGGGCAGCGCGCCAGCGGCCTCATAAACCGCGTCGACCGCCATCTCAAGGTCCCCAACGGCCCCGGCTATGTGGATGTCCACGGCGGCTGGTACGACGCAACCGGCGACTACGGCATCCACTTCTCGCATCAGAACCTGACTTCCTACTTCAATCCCCAGCAGGTTCCGCTCGTCGCCTGGAGCCTGCTCAAGAGCTACAAAGTGCTGGAGTCGCGCCACGACCAGAACTTCAGCCAGTACCTGCGCCGCCTGCTCGATGAAGGACTCTTTGGAGCTGACTTTCTCGTCCGCATGAAGCGCCCCCACGGCTCCTTCTTTGAGAGCATTGCCGCGCCCGGCCCGCAAAAGCTTGCCAAAGACCGCAAGATCGGCAATCCCAACTGGCGCACGCGCATCAAGACCAGCACCTCGCAGTCCACTGAAACCATCCTGCCCGCCAAGGGCCCCTATGCCTATCAGGTCGGCTTCCGCTCCGGAGGCGGCATGGCCATCGCCGCTCTAGCCTTGGCCAGCACCATGCCCGTCGACGGCGACTTTACCCGCGCCACATACCTCCGCACCGCGGAAGAAGCCTTCGACTTTCTCAGCCATCACAACACCGAGCTGCTCAACGACCACAAGGAGAACATCCTCGACGACTATTGCGCGCTCATGGCCGCCACCGAGCTTTACCGCGCCTCGCACAAGTCTGAATACCTGGCCGCCGCCAACCGCCGCGCCGACAGCCTCATGGCCCGGCTCGCCTCGCTCGGCAAGTACCACGGCTACTGGCGCGCCAATAACGGCCACCGGCCCTTCTTCCACCCGTCCGACGCTGGCCTGCCCGTCGTCAGCCTGCTCGAGTACAACCAGATCGCATCGCCCTCGCAGCAGAGCCTGGTACGCAGCGCCGTCAAGCGCTCCCTGCGCTTTGAGCTGGCCGTCACCTCCGAGGTCAACAACCCCTTTGACTACGCCCGCCAGCTCGTCCGCATGGGAGACGGCCAGATTCGCAGCGCCTTTTTCCTCCCCCACGACACAGAAGCCGCCCCCTGGTGGCAGGGCGAGAACGCTCGCCTGGCATCGCTCGCCGCCGCCGCCCGCATGGCTGCGCCGCTCTTTGCGGACGATCCCGCCTTCCACGCACAGCTTGAGGACTACGCCTGGAACCAGCTCCACTGGATCCTCGGCCGCAATCCCTTTGACACCAGCATGTTAATGGGAAGCGGGCACAACAACGCGCCCTATATGTTCTTCCGCTACTGGGAGTACACCAACGCACCCGGCGCCATCATCAACGGCATTACGGCCGGCTTCCACAGTGAGGACTCCATCGCCTTCGAACAGGGGTATGCTGTAACCGGCAAGGACGACGACTGGCGATGGACCGAGCAGTGGCTACCCCATGCGGCATGGTATCTTTACGCTGTTAGCCTTCCCCACCAGTAGCGCCCCGAAACAGGAACGCCGCAAGGAGCCATGGATGGATTACGAGGATAATTTTCAGCTACAACAGCAGATCGCCCGGCTCCAGGCGCTGCTCGATACCAGCCATAAAATTCACAGCACCATCGAGCTGGATCGCGTCCTGCGCTCGGTTCTGCAGATCACCGTTCGTGAGCTGGAAATGGCTGGCGCCTTCTTCACCAACTTTCCGTTCTCCTATGGAGACATCCCGCCCCGCTTCCTGCTCCAACCGCCTTCCTCCGATCCCGGCAAGGGCTGCTTCCGCTTCCCCCTGCTCGACCACACCGGCTGCGAGCTAACCGAGATGGTGGTCATCACCCGCGACAACGCCCCGCTCTCGCTCTACGAGCAGGACTTTCTCGAGAACCTCGCCATCCAGGCCGCCGTTGCCGTCGAAAACGCCCGGTACCACGAGACAACCCTGGACATGGAACGCGTGAAGGCGGATCTGGACGCTGCCCGCGAGATCCAACGCAGCCTGCTGCCACAGACCATCCCCGATATCCCCCACTACAGCATCGCCAGCCGCTCCCAGACCTGCTATGAGGTTGGCGGGGACTATCTGGATATCTACCCCCTGCCAAACGGCGAGCTTATGCTGGTCGTCGCCGACGTCGCCGGCAAGGGACTGGCTTCGGCCCTCATCGGCAGCTCCTTCCGGTCCGCCTTCCGGGCCATTGCCCCCTCCGGCATGTCGCTGGTGGAAATCGCCACGCACCTGAATAAGTTGCACTTTGACGAAGGCGATCAGGCGCGCCGCCGATACGTGACGGCTATGTTCCTGCGCCTCAACCCACGGGAACATGTACTCGAAGCGGTCAACGCCGGCCATAATCCCGGATTTATAGTCAACGGAAGCGAAAACCCGGTTATGATTCATGCTAGCGGCACGCCGGTAGGGATGCTTCCCTTCTCCACGTACAAGGAAGAAAAGTTCACCTTGGGGGAGAAAAGCAAGCTCCTCTTTTATACCGACGGCATGACCGAGGTATTCCGCGGCGAAGAAGAATTTGGTCAGGATCGACTGCTCCAGACATTTCGCAGTTGCAACAGCAACGATCCAAAGGCTATTTTAGATTCGCTGTGGCAAGCCTTGGATGCTTTTACAACTCAGGAAACACAGAGCGACGATATGACCGCTCTGGTGGTCAGAAGAAAGCCATAGGGAGGACTGGGTGAGCGGCATAAGTATGAGCAGCAACATCGAGTTGCGCCTACCATCACGCCTCGGCTACGAAAAAGTGGCCATGAGCACGGCAGCCAGCGTCGCCAAGATCATGGGCTTCGCCTCAGAGCGCGTCGAAGACCTCAAAACTGCCGTCGCCGAAGCATGCATCAATGCAATGGAGCACGGCAACAAGCTGGATGAGTCGCTGACCGTCGGCGTTATTCTTTCCATGGATTCTGACGGCTTGGAAGTCAAGGTTCTGGATGCAGGATCGGGCCCAGGCACTTCGGTGCATGCGCCCAACATAGATAGAAAAATACACGGCGAGGAACCCAGCCGCGGAATGGGGATGTTTCTCATTCAGTCGCTGGTGGATAAGGCGGAGTGGGTCAGCTCTCCCCCGAGCGGAAGCTACGTTCGCCTCGTAATACTCGTCGATAAAGTGAAAGATTGATTGATTGAAGGAGAAGGCATGGAGGACACGGGGACTCGGGTGAAATTAGAAGAAGTTAGCTCTTCGGGGGGGCAGATTACGGTGATGCGGTTTACGGGTGACATCACCAGTACATCGGAAGTGGCCATTCTAGGGACCTATCAAGGTATCTCCCCGGATACAACCAAACGCATCCTACTGGACTTCTCGAAGGTCGAGTACATCAATTCGAGCGGCATCGCGCTCATCATTCAATTGATGTACGCAGCCGGGAAGAACAGTCAGGCAATCCAGACCTTCGGGCTAAGCCCGCATTTTCAGAAGGTCTTCACCATGGTGGGGATCACAAAATACACCAGCCTGCACGCGGATGAAGCCTCCGCCTGCGCCGCTTTCGGCGACTAGCCCGGAAGCTGACTTTAAACGATTTCGCAATACACGGGAGTTGCGGCAGGATCGCGCATGTGTCCTGCCGCAACCGCTCTTCTCTGTATCATGAAGCAGAAGAGGGGCGCGCATGCCACAGTCTGAAACACAGACCGAAGCTCAGGTCGAGCCACAATTTGAATCGAATACCGCCGGCCCGGAGGCCGAATACCGCGCGCGCCTGGCTGTGATCGCCCGCGACGAAGCGGCGCTCGTTCAGGGCGACCGCCTTTATATTGCCGTCAAAATAGCCCTCTTTGTTGCCGGCGCAATCCTGGGCGGATGGCTCATGAAGTACGCACCCCCGCAACTGCCCTGGCTGGGCTTGGTTCTTGCGGCCTTCGTTCTTTCCTTTGTTCTGCACGAGCATGTCCTGCGCCGCCTGCGCATCACCCGCCAGCGTAAGAACTTCTACCAGCGCGGCCTCGACCGGCTCGAAGGCCGTTGGCCCGGGACTGGCCGTCAGGGCGAGCACTTCTTTGACGCCGCCCATCCCTACGCCCGCGACCTCGATCTCTTCGGCAAGGGTGGCCTCTTCGAGCTGATCTGCACCGCACGCACCAGCGCCGGCGAGAAGAAGCTTGCCGACTGGCTGCTTGCCCCGGCCACGATTCAGGAAATCCATCAGCGCCAGCAAGCCGTTCGCGAACTGGCCCCCCGCATCGACTTCCAGGAGCACATGGCACTCACCGGAGAAGACGTGCAGACCGGCGATGCCCAAACACCGGAAGCGCTGACCACATGGGCCGAATCCTCCCAGCAAGTCGCCAGCGCGCCGGGACCTCTTCGGCTGCTCTACATCGCCCTCGCCGCAGCCTGGATACTCGCGCTTCTCCTATGGATGCTCAGCCACCTCAACGCGCTTCCCATCTGGCACTGGGGCAGTATTGCGCTCGGCATCAGCGCCCTCAACCTCACCCTCAACGCCATCTCGCGCAAGCAAATTGACGCAGCCGCGGAAGCAGTCGAAGCCGCCGGCAAGGAGCTGCCTCTGCTCGCCGCCGTCTTTCGCGCGATTGAGCAGGAGACCTTCTCCTCGCCCAAACTCATCGCGCTGCAGACCCAGTTGCGCGCCGCTGGCACGCCACCGTCACGAGCCATCGCCAAACTCAATAGCCATCGCGAAAACCTGATGTCCGCCCATAACGTGCTGGTCAAAGCCGCGGATCCTTTCGTCTTCTGGACCCGCCAGTGGGTCTGGTCGGCAGCAAGCTGGCGCAGCCGCTACGGGGCATCGGTACATAACTGGATGGCCGCCGCCGCCGCTACCGAGGCCCTGCTCTCGCTCGCCGTCTTCTCGCGCGAACACCCCGGCTACATCTTTCCCCAGATGGCCGTGCTTCCACCGGACTCGCCTCCGTATCTCGAAGCAGAAGATCTCGCCCACCCGCTCGTGACCGGCCGCGCCGTCGGCAACAACGTCCGGCTCGGACACGCGCCCGGCGAGGCCGGCAACGTCAACCTCCAGCTCATCATCATCAGCGGCCCCAACATGGCCGGCAAAAGCACCTTCACGCGTAGCGTCGGCGTGAATGCACTGCTGGCACAGGCCGGAGCCCCGGTCCGCGCCCGCAGCATGGTCCTCTCGGAGCTGCAGGTGGCCGCTTCCATCTGCGTGCTCGACTCGCTCCAGGGCGGCCTCTCGCGCTTCTATGCCGAGATCACCCGCCTCAAGCAAATCTACGACCTCACCACCAAAGAACTCCCCGTGCTCTTCCTCATGGACGAGTTGCTCTCCGGCACCAACTCGCATGACCGCCGCGTCGGCACCGAGTCCATCGTGCGCGGGCTGGCCGGCAGGCGCGCCATCGGCATCGTCACCACCCACGACCTTGCGCTTACCGACATCGTCGCCACGCTCGAAGGCCGCGCCGCGAACTTCCACTTCGGCGACACCTTCGCCAACGGCAAGCTCTCCTTCGACTACAAGCTCCTGCCCGGCATCGCCGAAAGCACCAACGCGCTCGAACTCATGCGCTCCATCGGCCTCACCGGAGAATAACCGCCCGCCCGGTTTGCCTATAATTGCTTTTCAATTCCAACCGGAGGCTTGTTGTTCATGAAATCTGCCGCGATCCTTTGCGTCTCGCTGCTATGCGCTCTTCCTCTCGCAGCCCAAACCGCTCCCTGCCCCGCCGACGCAGCCGCACAGTGCCGGCAGATTGCCCACATGCAGACCCAGCTCGACGACTGGGCGCAGCTCGACCGCTATCACACGGACAATGCCGCTCTGCTGCCACCGGCTCCCAACGAGCACCGCGTCGTCTTCATGGGAGACTCCATCACCGACGCCTGGGGCCACGGCGCGGACTTCTTCCCCGGCAAGCCCTACCTCAATCGCGGCATCAGCGGCCAGACCACCCCGCAAATGCTGGTCCGTTTCCAGCCGGACGTCGTGCACCTCCAGCCTTCGGTCGTCGTCATTCTCGCCGGAACCAATGACATCGCGGGCAACACTGGCCCCTCCACCCCGCAGATGATTGAAGACAACTTCGTATCGATGGCGGACATTGCCCACCGCAGCGGCATCAAGGTCGTCATCGCGTCCATCCTGCCCGCCATCGCCTATCCATGGCGCCCCGGCATCAAGCCCGCCGACGAGATTCGTACTCTCAATACGTGGCTCAAGGATTTCTGCAAGCGAGACGGCGACGTCTACCTCGACTACTACAGCCACCTCACTGACGCCGAAGGCGGCATGGCTCCCGGACTCTCGAAAGACGGCGTCCACCCCACGCCCAAGGGCTACGCCATCATGGCGCCTCTGGCGGAAGAGGCTATCGCCGAAGCGCTGCAGAAATAAATTCGCACGCAGCTCTCCGCACTTTTATATTGAAATGCCTGGTTCCCGACCAACGGGAGGGACTGTTAAAGTCGGCATCAGGATGGCGGCGAAGCCGCGTGTGCCCGTGCGGCAGCACCGCGTGTGCCCGTGACGGCGAGTCACTCGTAGGCTAGGGCGTCGATGGGATCTTTCCGCGCTGCTTTCCAGGCCGGATAAATTGCGCCCAGCATCGCTCCGCCCAGCGCAATCAGCGCGGCATACACCCGCCACATGTAGCTCAGCAGGAAGGAAAACTTCGGGAAGTGGATACTCAGCCCGAACTTGATGACTTCAGTCCCAAGAATGCCCAGGATGATCCCGGCAATCGAGACCAGCAGCGCCTCGCGCAAAATCACGTTCAGGATATAAAGCTTCGACGCGCCCAGCGACTTCAGTATGCCGATCTCCCGCGTCCGCTCCATGACTGCCGTGTACAGCGACTGGAAGATCACCAGGAAGCCCACAATCACGGCAATGGTGATCACCGTATCCAGCGCAATGTTGAAGCCAGGCAGGTGCTCCGGCGTCATCATCGACATCCATTCCTGCAGTGTCTGCACCTGATAGTTCTGCATTCCCGCCGTCGACTTGATCTCCTGCCGGATCAGGCCTTGGTTCTTGATGTTGTCGCTCTTGATGTAGAACAGCGAGGCGTTGTCCGGCGAACCCATCAGCGCGCCCAGCGTCTTGATGGGCAAAAAGACGCGCCCGCCCTTGCCATGCTCCACGATGCCGCAGATGCGGAATTCGTGATTCAGCAGATTGATCTCTGACCCTACAGCGTGCGCATGCCCTTTCGGCCCGGACTGCGCATAAAGGTCATCCACCATTACGTCATTCGGGCCCTGAAACGGACCGCCTTTCAGAAACACAAACGGACGCAGCGCGTTGTAGCTCTTGTAGTCGATGCCCCAGATCGTCTGAACTCCGCCCGCCATGTTGAAGTTGGCAATCGCCGGCGCGGCCACCGCCACATGCGGTAGCTTGGCCAGAACATCGGCAACCTTAGCTGGAACCGGCGCACCACCCACCGCGCTGATAAAACTCGCATTCGGAGGACGCACAATAATGTCCGCACCGATACCGCCGGTCTCGTTGCGGGCATTGTTCACCATGCCAACCATGATGGCCACGATCGACAGGATCATTACCACCTCAATAGCAACAGCAACCACGCTGATCAGGGTGCGCAGGGGACGGTGCAGGACGTTGCCGAGGACAAGCTTGTTCATTGAAAAGTCAGGAATTACATCGGAGCCAGGATGGCGCAGCGGCGCGCTGGAGCAGATTGTTCCGCAGCCAGGTCCCGCCTTAAAAAGTGTAACAAAAAGACACCCGTTGCCCGGCGCCGCTGGAAAGAACCCAGGTTTTCCTCAACTGCACCAGTTTTGTTGCTACAGATACCACCAGACTGCTGAAAAGAAAGGTGCATCGACACATTACCTTTTGACTTGCGCGCTGGACAGTTTTATGGTTCTTGCATACGCCGATGCTGCTTTTGAGCAGGCAGTTTACTGAGATCCCCCGGAAAAACAGAGAGGATCGGCAAGGATCAGTAGTTAAATGAGTGAGTTCGGCCATGAGTTGCGTCAGGAGCGCGAAGCGCGTGGAATCTCTCTTCACGCCATCACCGATGCGACCAAAATCAGTAATCGCCATTTGGTCGCCCTTGAGACCAACCACTTTGACATCCTGCCCGGCGGAGTCATCAACAAAGGCATCGTGCGCGGCTATGCACGGGTAGTCGGCCTCGACGAAAGGGTCTGGATCGATCGCTTCATGACCGCCTATCAGCAGAGCGGGCAGCTCAAGTACGATGACGCCAGTTGGATCGCCTTTGCGGAAAACATACAGAAAAATCGCCCGCTGGATACCGACCGCCCGGCCATGCGCCTCAAGTGGGCAGGCGTTGCCGTATTGCTGGTCATTCTGGTTGCCCTCGGCTGGTTTGTATGGGACTACGTGAGCGATAAAATGTCCGCCCAGATCGTCACCCCGCAGAACACCGTAACCGCCTCCACCGTCGCCCAGCCCCTGCGCAACTGAACCAAATCCTCCCCCTTTTCATCCCCCCCCCCGTTCAAAGCCTCTGAACGACCGCTGGCAGCGCCATTTTCCCCTTTGGCTCGAAGCCTTTGCCCCCTCCAAAGCGGTTTAGTACCATAAGAAAGGCACAGTAGGCCTTCCGCCTCTCCGTTCCCGCCCGGTTATCTCCTTACGAACGAAATCCAGGGCCGAACGAAACTCAGAGCGGCGGCAGCGCGCCACGGAGGAATCTTCACTTGTCTCATCGCGAACGTTTCTTGTTTACTTCGGAGTCCGTCACCGAAGGCCATCCCGACAAAATGGCCGACCAGATCTCCGACGCAGTTCTTGACGCCTGCCTCGAGCAGGACCCCTACAGCCGCGTCGCCTGCGAAACCCTGCTCGCCACCGGACTCGTCGTCATCGCCGGCGAAATCACCACGCGCGCCTATGTCGACTTCCAGTCGCTGGTCCGCGGCGTGGTCGCCGCCATCGGCTATGACAATGCCCTCTATGGCTTCGACTCCAACACCTGTGCCGTGATCTCGTCCATCAACAAGCAGTCCGGCGACATCGCCATGGGCGTGGACACCGGCGGCGCCGGCGACCAGGGCATGATGTTCGGATACGCCAGCAACGAGACCGAAGAGCTGATGCCCGCGGCCATCTCTTTTGCGCATCGCCTTACCCGCCGCCTGACCGAAGTACGCAAGACCGGACAGATGCCCTACCTGCGCG
Organism: Acidobacteriaceae bacterium; assembly: GCA_035532055.1. Taxonomy (GTDB): domain Bacteria; phylum Acidobacteriota; class Terriglobia; order Terriglobales; family Acidobacteriaceae; genus Silvibacterium. The sequence goes on from DATKRT010000042.1 coordinate 36,111, forward strand.
CCGACGGCAAGAGCCAGGTCACGGTCGAGTATGACGCCAAAACCCACAAGCCCATTCGTATCGACGCCGTAGTCATCTCCTCACAGCACTCTGAAACGGTCTCCAATGAGGAGCTGCGCTCCGACATCCTCAAGCACGTCATCCAGCACGTGCTGCCCGCCAACCTGCTCGACGAGAACACCAAGTACCACATCAACCCCACCGGACGCTTTGTTGTCGGCGGCCCCATGGGCGACAGCGGACTCACCGGCCGCAAGATCATCGTCGACACCTACGGTGGCATGGGCCGTCACGGCGGCGGCGCATTCAGCGGCAAGGACCCGACAAAGGTTGACCGCTCGGCTGCATACATGGCGCGCTACATCGCCAAGAACATCGTGGCTGCCGGCCTTGCCGAGCGCTGCGAAGTCCAGCTCGCCTATGCCATTGGCGTCGCCGAGCCGGTCAGCGTTCTGGTTGACACCTTCGGGACCGCAACCACCGATGAGAGCAAGCTCGAGGAACTGGTTCGCGCCAACTTCCAGCTCAACCCCAAGGGCATCATCGAGAGCCTGAACCTACGCCGCCCCATCTACCGCCAGACCGCGGCCTACGGCCACTTCGGACGCTCCGAAAAGGAGTTCACCTGGGAGGCAACGGACAAGGCAGCGACGCTCAAAGAGCAGGCCGCCAAGCTGACCGCCAACGCAACCAGCTAAACCGGCGACTCACAAACGCCATTCACAAAGGCAGACTCCTCGCGAGCCTGCCTTTGCTTTTGCGATATTTTGTTCACCGGCCGCCTCACCAGCTAAAGTACATGCATGGAACATCTCTGGACGCCGTGGCGCTATTCCTACGTCACCGACGAAAGCGAAACCCGCAAGGGCGTGCCGACCGAGCTAAGCGCTTGGCCCGGTGACAAGGGCTGCCTGTTCTGCAACATGATCGCCGCCGCCGATTACGCCATCGCCCGGGGCATGCAGCGCGACGAGGCCGAACGCGCCGCCGGAATCGTTATACGAGGCGAGCATGTGTTTGTCTGCCTCAATCGCTTCCCCTACAACTCCGGACACGTTATGGTCGTGCCCTACGAGCACCAGGCCTCGCTGGCCTCGCTGCCGTCTGCCGCGGCGCATGAGCTTATCGACTTTGCCCAGCGCACCGAGCGCGCCTATAGCCGCACCTACCGCCCGAACGGCATGAACCTTGGCATGAATCTTGGCAAGGCTGCCGGAGCCGGCGTCGCCGAGCACATGCACCTGCACGCGCTTCCGCGCTGGCTGGGTGATACCAACTTTATGACGGTAACGGGAGAAACCCGCGTCCTGCCCGAAGACCTTGGCGAAACCTGGAAGCGTCTCCGCGAAGCCTTCGCGCCGAAATCCTGACCATGCGGCCCTCTTCCGGGTGCCCGCATCCAAACTGGAGTCGGCACAAGGAGCAGTTATGGCGCAGCGCGTCGCATCCAGGCGCGAAGACCCGCATGCCAACGACGCGGCCATCAAGCCCGAGCCCGCCCCAGGCAAGCCTGAGCATCCCGCTTCCGTGCAGCATATTGAGCCGGAAGACCCGCGCCATCTTGGAAGCAGCAAACCCATGCAACGCGAACTGCTGAAGCAGAACGTCGAGCGCGGGCAGTCGCGCCCGCATCCAGAAAGCGTAGCCGGGCAGCATTCCACCGGATCGTTTACCGGCGGGGATCGGAATCGCGCGAACGATGCAGGAAAGAAGAAAGTGCGTGGCTGAAGGGACCGTGCTCGAGACCACTCCGAAGCGACGTAAGCCGTTCTGGGTCGTTTCCGGTTTGTGGGCCGGGGGCATCGGGCTCGTCCTCATCGTGGCTGTTGGTATGGTGCTCACAATTTACCTTCATCGCGCTGAGTCTATTCTCCGCAAGCGCGTGATCGCTACCCTCCAGGCCAACTACGACAGCCGCGTGCAACTGGCCGGATTCAGCGTCTCCGCGATGCACGGCTTTCAGGTCACGGGCACCGGGCTCGAGCTTTTTCCTCATGCGCTCAATTCGCCCAAACCCCTCATCCGCGTTAAAAAGTTCAGCTTCCATACCTCCTGGTTCGATCTGTTGCGCACCCCCATGCACATCAACACGGTCAGCGTCTCCGGGCTCGAAATGCGTCTGCCTCCCAAAGAGCAGCGCAGCAACATTCCCAGCCTGAAAGGCAATAGGCCGGGCAAAATCCAGATCTTCGTCGATCAGATTGACGTCGATCACGCCGCGCTCATCCTTGAATCCAAAAAGCCCGGGGCTGTCCCCCTGGATTTTGAAATTATCAATCTGCACATCACCTCGGTTGGGGCGGGCAAGCCCATGCACTTCCACGCCATCCTGGTGAACCCAAAGCCGGTCGGCTACATTGACTCCACAGCATCATTCGGGCCGTACAACACGCAGAGCCCGGCCGATACTCCTCTCAACGGCACCTACAGCTTCAAGAATGCCAAACTGGCCACCTTCTCAGGCGTCGGCGGCACTCTTTCCTCGACCGGGCGATACTCGGGCACGCTCAGCCACATTGTTGTCGATGGCGAAACCGACACCCCGGACTTCAGCATCTCGACGGGCGACAAGCCCCTGCCGCTGCATACCACTTTCCACGCCATCGTCGACGGCGCCAACGGCGATACTCTCCTTCAGCCGGTGAACGCCACGCTCGTGCATACAAACATCATCGCGCGGGGAAAAGTGATCGACGTGCCCCATAACGGCCACCTCATCACCTTGGATATCACCGTCGGCAACGGACGCATTCAAGACATGCTGGCTCTGGCTGTCAAAGGATCGCCAATCATGCGCGGCGGCATCCAATTGCACGCCAAACTGGATATCCCGCCCGGAAAGCAATCGGTGATCGACAAGCTGCGTCTCAAGGGCGCTTTCCAGATTGAGGACGCCCGCTTCACCAATCCAAAAATCCAGCAGAAGATTGACCAGGTAAGCTTGCGCAGCCAGGGCAAAGCCGAAGAAGCAAAAAACGATACTGCCGCCACCAAGACTCCAGGCATCGGATCGCAGATAAAGGGGAACTTCTCTCTCGTAAACGAAAAAGTGACACTGCCGAACCTGCGCTTCATCGTGCCCGGCGCCAACGTGGCGATGCACGGCTCCTACAATCTCGGCAACGATCAGCTCGACTTCTCCGGTACTGCGCGTCTGAAGGCCAAAGTCTCAGACATGGTCACCGGATGGAAGTCCGTGCTGCTTATTCCCGTCAATCCCTTTTTCTCAAAGAATGGAGCGGGAACCGAACTGCCGATACGCATCACAGGCACGCGTTCGAATCCCAAATTCCAACTCAGCGTATTTCACTAAAACGGCAAAACCCCGGAGACAGCCGCACGGGGACAACACCCGCTAAGCTTCCAGGTGCGCCGGGGAAAAATGAAAGGGCCCGGGAAGCATTCCCGGGCCCATGAATGGAACGGCGCACCTTTCGGCTCTATCGCACTCCGGACGCCAGCAGCGCCTCCGGCCGCCGCCGCGAGTGTTCGGCCCTGGGCATATAGGACTTGTACACCGTGATGTGGAAGCAGGCCTGATAAAACTCTTCCTCCACGTCGATCTTTCCTTCCTCTTGCAGAGGCATCAGGTAAGCGCGCATCCACGCAATCTCTGACAGCGACATACGTTTCTTGCCGATGTCGATCGTGGCGCCCATCTCGTGCGGCGAGGCAATCGCTCCGGTCGCCGGAGCGGCATTGCCGTTGATCCGCAGCAAATGCCGCTGGAACCGCACTGTGCGCACTGCCGAGTTCACCTCAATCGGGAGATGGAAGCGCACGTAGTGCGCGTGTGCCAGATTTTCGAGAAAGGACGCCGTCCACGGCCGCGTGCAGCGGCGTTTCCACGGCAGCTTAGGATTTGCCCGCAGTTGCGCGCCCACCGGCAGGGGCACCAGCTTGCCGTCGCGCCGCATCTGACTCAGCTGCGCCATGTTCTGGATGCGCGTCAATCCCTCGGCCTTGTCGCGCCGGTTCTGTCGCAGCAGCGATGCCCGCGATCCACGCAGCGGAGGTGGCATATACAGGTGGCCATCCCGCATCGGAATCGGCGGTATGGTCTCCGCCACATTCCGGTCCTGGGTCTCGGCATGCTCGCTTTCCCGCCGTCGTACCCTGTGCTCCGAAATCCTATGCCCGTGCTCGTATTTGTACATCTCTTTGTGGCGCTTGACCGATGCACGCGCGGCATTTGAGCCCGAGGGGACGATGCGGCTGCGCCGCGCCGTCACGTGGTGAACACTCGCCCTCCGCCGGTAGTGCCTCCGACGCGCACGATGCGTGTGAACAGCGCGATGGCTATGGTGCTTGACCCTGTAATGATGTGCATGATGACGAATAGGAGTCGCCCCGGCTGAAAACGGCGCACCCAGCCCCAGGGCTAAAAAGAGAACGAAGGCAGATGAAAAAAGACGCATAATAATGAGGACCTGCAAAACCCCGTCAGAGCCCCTTCAGCCTACCAGATTCTCCAGGAAAGATAAGTAGACATCTGGATTCCCCCCCGGAACCGAATGGTTCCATTGCACGTATTAACTTTGGGATTTTTATTTCATCGGTTGATCGGGATACAATCCGGCCCATCTGAAAGTTTCCGGCCTCAGCCCCCTGGCCAAGCATGCAACCGTCGTCCCAACTCCAAGTTTCCAGGAGCCTCCATGAACGATCTCGCCCAGGCAATACCGGCTAGTGAGCCGTTGACTGAAACCCAGCGCGTCCTCAATGTCTTTGTCGCACCCGGCAAAACCTTTGACGATATCCGCCGCAAGGCCACCTTCTGGGGGCCGCTGCTCATTCTCCTCGTGCTCAGCGTGGCATATAGCTTCACCATCCAGCAAAAGGTCGGATGGGAGCAGGTTTTTCAGAACAGCATCCGCCAGCTCCCTCTGGCCGCACAGAACGCCGCCGCATCGCAGAGCGAGACCATGAAGACCGCGCAGGTCAAAATCGCCGAGATCGCCACCTATGCCTCTTCCCTGCTGGGACTCCTCTTCACCGCCATTATTGCGTTGGTGCTTTGGGTCACCGTGAACTTCGGCTTCGGCGGCAAAGCAAAATATGGGCAGGTCTTTGCGGTCAGCTTCTATTCCTGGATGGTCGCCGACATCAAATTTCTCCTCGCCATCATTGCCTTGCTGGCTGGCCTGGCGCCGGAGTCGTTTCTCCTGAATAATCCCGTTGGCAGCAATATCGGCTACTACCTCAGCACCGATACCCCGCTGTGGATCCGAAGTCTCTGCATGCATATCGACGTCTTCGAGATCTGGGGGCTCGTGCTCACCACAATCGGGATATCGATCATCGCTAAAGTCTCACGCGGCAAAGCCGCTGCCGTCGTCTTCGGCTGGTGGATTGTCTGGATATTGGTTAAAACCGCGCTCACGGTGCTTCCTGCGCTCGTGGCAGTGAAGCACTGATCTCTCTCATGCCCCACAGCCCGTCACGCTCAGGCCTGCCGGGCTGCTTCCTTTTGCAATTGCTTTTCCGCCCACGGCAGCCAGCGCAGATAGCGGTCCGTCTGCTCCTCGCGCAGAGAGTCCAGCACGCCCCGCCGATACCCGCCCGTATAAATCGAATACATCACCGCCAGTGCGCACCCGGCGCCAAAGAAAAATCCAAAAAAGAAGCCGAGTATCGTGATCGAAAGCGTATTCATGTCGCTACCTCCTGAGCCGGTGGCGGAGCCTTGCTCTCCATCCGCCTCACCTGCGAGAGCGCCGCTCCCAGCGTTGTCACCACGCTGTCCGGACCCGCCGTCCCAAAGCGCGGCTGCAGCGTCTCAGGGTCCTCTGTGCCGCCCCATAATCCCACAATCAACGGATTCGACGGCAGGTGCTCGCGAAGCGTCTGCGACAGCCTGCGAGCCTGCGCAAATGCAAACGGAGGCACCGCCGAGATGAACACAATCGTGCCGGTATCTTCGCCCAGCCGCGTCATGATCTCCGGCGTAAGCGCCGCCGCGCCCAGCAGCAGCGTCTTGTGCCCGCACTGCTCCAGAAGCTGCGCGAACATGGTGCCCGCAATCTCATCCGCATGGTCATCCGCCGGAATGCACACCACGGGCCGAACCCGGTCCGGTGTCGGCTGGTCCGCGCATGGCCGCTTTATATGCGGCGATTCGTAATCGCTCAACTCCGCGATCAGCTCAATTGAGCTTTGGTAAATCCATGCCCCATGAACCTCGTCCAGCACTCCCTTGTGCCGGTCCTGCTCGCTCAAAATCAGCGCCGGCATCACCACCTGGTCATACAGCTCCACCAGGTCGCGCCCCTCAAGGAAGTTCTCCGCGATCCGCCGCGCCTCTGGCTGGTCCATCGCCAGCAGACGTTCGTAGAAATGCGCTTCCGGCGACAGTTCCGCGTCGTCGCCCAGCAGAATGTACAGGAACTTCATCTGCGGTATATGCCGCCCCATCACAATCAGGCACACCGTCAGCGGAGTCGACACAATCAGTCCCGGCCAGCCCCACAGCAGCGTCCACACCACCGCCATCAGCACCAGCGCAAACGACGAGATGCCCGCTCCCTTCCCGTACACATGCGGCTCAACAAAGTTCGCAATCACAAACTCCAGGCCCGCAAACAGAAGCAGCACCCACAGCGGATGCCACCAGCCGTTGAACACCGCCAGCGTGAAGGCCACCGGCGCCAACCCCGCAATCATGGTTCCCGCATAGGGAACCATGCGCAGAATTCCCATCAGCGCGCCCCACAGCGTCGCATTCGGAACGTGCAGCAGATACAACCCCACCCCGAAGATCACCCCATAGCCGGCATTCACCAGCACGTTCAGGATCAGGTAGCGGCTGATGCGCGCCGCCGCCTCATTCAGCGCCTGCGTCATCAGGTTCAGCTGTCCGATGCCCGCCAACAGCAGCAGCCGGTTGCGCAGGTCCTCTCGCTTCAGCAGCATGTACAGCGTAAAAATCACCACCAGCACCACCGCGCCCAGTGGCTTCAACACCGGCCACGCGTACTGGCTCAGGTACTGGCTCTTGGTCTGCGTCTGCGGAATCACCCGCACCGGCACGGGCTGCTGCGCTGCCTGCAACCTTGCCTCTTCCCGTTCGCGCCGTGTGCGCAACGGCTTTGGCGCGGGCGGCGGCGGCGGTTGCGTCTCGCTGGAAATCTCCGCGCCGATCTCCCGGATGCTGTTGACCGCCGTGCCCAGAGGCCCGTTCGTCGGCGCATGCAGCGCCATCAGCTTGTCATGGATATTGCTGCGATAGTTGGGCAGGTCGGTCACCACCGCAATCACCTGCCGCGCCACAATCCAACCCACCCCTCCCACCATGGAGAAGGCCATCACCGCCACCAGCAATACTGCAATCATGCGGTTGATCCGCAGCCGCTGCAGCTTGATCACCGCCGGAGCCAGCAGGAAATTCAGCGTCAGCGCTATCGACAGCGGAATCAGAATCTCCCGCGCAATATAGGCTGCCACCAACGCCAGACCCAGCAGAATCAGTGGCTCCTCGGTCAACAGGCTGCGGCGCGGCCTAGGTATGGTGGGCAAACCAGCAGCCGGAGCCGCTGCCGCTGCCAGCGGAACCGGCCTGGAGCGCTTCCGCGAGATGGGAAGACGGGGCATGGGTGGCTATAAGATAACGGGCCGGTCCCTCCTTTGGCCAGCCATACATAAGCTTTTTGACCCTAAAGCATTTCTCCAGTTGGTGTAGCGGGGACAGAATGCCTTGAAGTGGCTTTTTCCTTAAGAAAAAACCACCCTGTACGCTGCTGGAAACTCCACAGAAAATGGAGAAATGCCTTAAAGCCCCCCTTGGTACGGCCTCCCCGCAACTTCAAGGAACCACCGCCCGGCCCATTGCGTATCTCTTACTGACTGCGGCACAATCGCCTCAACGCGACGTCGCCGCGGAGAAAGGTCGCAAGCCATGATCGCAGCCCTGCCGCCATCGGCCTCTGCATGGACTGACGAACAGCGCGCGCTCTACTACGCGCACATGTCCGCCTGGCAAAAGGACGAGGTCGTCGGCGTCCTGCTCGCCCTCTTTCTCGGAACCTTCGGCGCGCACCACTTCTATCTGCGCCGCCCCGGCCTCGGCATTCTCTACTGTGTCTTCTTCTGGACCGGCATCCCCACCGTGGTCAGCTTTATCGAGTGCTTCTTTATGCCCGGCCGCGTCCGCCAGTACAACCTGGCGCTTGCAACTTACTTCGCTTTCAGCATCAGCGCTGCCTCCAGCATGGCCGCTGCTACGGCGGCGGCCTCTGCCAACGTGCTTCTCCCCGCCGGAGCCGTCCGCGCCTGCTTGCGCTGTGGCGCCATGATCCTCACCGGAGCGCACTACTGCGGCAACTGCGGCGCAAAGGCCGAGTGAGCGGTAACTTCCAGGCTGTCGGGCCCATCAACATCCCTCGAAATCAGTAAGAATCTCTGGCAAATGCGGGATGCGTTCGGAATTTCGGTGCGGATCGTTGCCCACGTAGCCGTAGAGGTTCAGGCTTTGCGGATTGTCGAGCTGCGCGTAGGGCACGCCCTCCGGACGCGAACTCCAGTCAGGAGTCATGAACCGCCCCATGCTGCTCGAATAATACCTCGCCCCGAAGTAGTCCAGCCCGTCCTCGCCATCGCGCTGCTTGCCGGTGAACTTGTGCGAGGTGGCCGAGCCGCCCGCCGTCTGCTGGCCGAAGGGCTCGTAGTCCATGTTGTCCACGATACTTTGATTGACGGCGGTGATCAGCCGCGTCGAGCCAAGCTGGTCGGCGTGCACAAAGTCCGTTGTGCCGTTCTGGTAGATGGCCAGCAACCGGCTGCCCGCGTAGACGTACTGCACCGGCCAGGAGCCGTTGTACTCGCTCTGCACATTGCCGCCGGGGCCGTAGTAGTACTCTGTCCAGGTGCTCCCGGTGTTCTTCCTCACGCGCTGGCCGTTCTCGTTGTACACGTAGCTGGCCGTCGAGCCGCCGTCTACCTCCAGAACCCGGCCTTCGGCGTCATAGGTGTAATGGTGCGTGCCGTCGTAGGTCACGTTGCCCGCAGCGTCGTAGGTGTACGAGTTTAGGCGGTTGTTGGTCGCCGCCGAAGAAGAGAGATTGTAGCAGCTTCCTGACGTGGTTGTTTGATCCACCATGTTGCCCCAGGCATCGATGATCCAGCTCAGCCCTTTGCAGGACTGATTGGACGCGCCGTCCGTCATGCTCAGGATGCGGTTCATGTTGTCATACGCAAACGTCCGCGCGAAGCTCTGCTGCCCCGTCGCCCTGAACCTAGTTTTCCGCACAAAACCGAGTACGATTCTCGTATTCGGGAGGGTGCGGAGCTCGGACGGCGCATCCCCAGTTTGCATTACGAGGGGTCACTCGGCCGCTATTCTTCTCCTTGCCTGATAACTATCAGGTGAGGATTCGCCACGTTCAACGGAGTGCCATCCTTGGTAAATTTCACCTCCAACACGTACTTCTTGCCAGCTTCACCCGCGAAGCTCCCGATGGTCTTGAAGATGAATTTGTTTGTGAACATATCGCCGCTGCATGTTGTGCTCGATCCATGATCGACGATGTGGTCACCATCCCATACAGTCCAGTCGGCTTGGAGCAGAGGATCATTCTTGCTGCAATCTTTCGGATCTATGCCGGAAGCCCCTTCCATCATGCAAACCATCTGATCAAATGGAAGAGGCTTCTCCACTTGAATCATGATCCAATACCACTGCGAGGCAACAGGAAAAGCAGGCGTCCGCACAGTTCCGACCGCAAGTGAAACGGGCATATCCAAGACGGAATATCTATACGGGTGGTCCTTGTGACGACCAGCAGAAGCAACGGGCACGAGAAGCAGCATACCAAGCGCTCCACCTATGAATCCAATAAATTTCCTTCCAGGAATCCATCTCATACGTCAGCTCCTCTCTATTCCATTCACCCAGTCTCGCATGAACGGGTTCATTGCGAACCTCTTTCGAGCAACAAGACGTCGTGTAGAACGAATGGAATATTTACCTCCCCGTGGGGAATCCCTGATACTCCACCGGCGTGGAGGAAGCCTTCTTCTGCTTGCGCACAGTTGTTGAACAATAGGTTGTATCTCCCGGGATTCGTCCTTCGAGCATTGATTGCCGCCCGCATCGCAGCAGCCTGCCGGGCCGTGATTGAATGATACAAATAAGAATGCCGCGCGACCTCACCGTTCTTGGTGTGATGCTGTATATCGTTCTCCATTCTGCCCTTTGGAGCCCAGAACAATCGCTCCCACCAAGGGATCTTCCAATTAGCTGTAGAGAATCCGCGCGTGTTGTCACTATCGACAGCGATACCGGTGTGATGAAATCCTCCAGCCCCCGTCGGCCAGTCCGAGACGATTACATAGTCACCGCTCGTCGGCCTCGTAGAAGTCCAACCTGAACCGCTCTCCTGATGGGCCTTTCCTTGATCCTGGTTTGCTGCTACCGCGGCTTGCACTTCCGCCAGATCTGCATCTGATTGGCTCTGCAGGAGCGACGAGACCGCACTCTCGTCACCCAAGTCGCCCCAGGACGCACGTTCTTCGGCGAGAGTCATGAAGTGTCCGTCGGGATCGACTCTGTCCACCGGATCGTTGCCCACGTAGCCGTAGAGGTTCAGGCTTTGCGGATTGTCGAGCTGCGCGTAGGGCACGCCCTCCGGACGCGAACTCCAGTCCGGCGACATGAACCGCCCCATGCTGCTCGAATAATACCTCGCTCCGAAGTAGTCCAGCCCGTCCTCGCCATCTCTCTGCTTGCCGGTGAACTTGTGCGTGGTGGCCGAGCCTCCCGCCGTCTGCTGGCCGAAGGGCTCGTAGTCCATGTTGTCCACGATACTTTGATTGACGGCGGTGATCAGCCGCGTCGAGCCAAGCTGGTCGGCGCGTCGTGCCGTTCTGGTAGATGGCCAGCAATCGGCTTCCCGCATACACATCACGCACCGTATCAAAGGCGGAATGAGCCATACGCCGGAACCAGCAAAATACCTGGGCTGCGTGTACGTCGATGGTTAGCCGGCTACCTTTTCCGTCCGCTGTCCCAGCCCCGCCCCTTCAATCGTGGCCCGGATCATCGCCTCAAACCCCATGCAGGAGTTGATCATCATGTGGTACAGCCGCCGGTCGGTCCAGTCCTGCTCAAAGTAGCGCTTCACATACGCTGCGCGCCGCCGGTCCGGCGCCGCCAGCTCGCGCTCCGCATCGCTCGCATGCTCCGGAAAGTGCTCATCGAACCACCGCACCTTGCGCCATTGCGTGGCGTACACAAACACATGGAACACCCCCGGCGAGCGCGACAGAATACTCGCCGCTCCGCGCCCCAGAATCACGCAGTTCCCCTCTTCGGCGACCTTCTGCAGATACTCCCGCACAAAGTCCACCATGCTCTCGCTGTCAAAAACTTCTGACTCCGGCAGCGCTGGCAGTTGCTCAATGGAACCGTGCCAGAACGCCTTGCCGAAGCGGTAGTACCAGGGATCCAGCCGCTCGTCGCAGCTTTCCGCAAGGCTCTGCGAAACCCCAGCCTCCTTGGCCACTGCTTCAATCAGGCAGTGGTCAATAATGCGCCACCCCAGATGCTTGGCCAGATGATAGGCAAACTCCGCCCCCTGGCTCCCGTACTCCCGTTCGACGGTGATCACTCGAATCATTCTCTTACCCTGCGACCCGAGCCGATGCTAGCACTTGTCTGATGCGATTTCCAACCGATTGCCAAAGGGCTTGAACCGTATCAACAGACGCTCGCGCAAGCCTGTTCCACCTCTAGTACACAATAATCGACGATACCCGGTTGTTCCATGTATGCCCGCTACGGAACGAAACATCCCGCTGACGCTGCGAATCGCTTCATACGCTTCCTCCAGACATAAAATTCGGCTTCCAACGGCGAATATCTGCTCCGTGGGCTTTTCGCGCCTCAGCGTTGGGCTCATACTCCAAACAAGCGGAACGCGCGCCGCTTTTCTGTAAATATGGATGCAGCAAACGAAGGTGACAGAAGCAAACTTTTCTGCGCACTATGGAGGATCAATGAACCGTCGGGAATTCCATCAGTCGTTGGCTGGCCTCGCGGCCATGCACGTTTTCCAGAACAAACATCTCGTCCCAGCCCCCACGCAAGGGCCATTTCGCTTCTCCGTCATGCTGTGGACACTGGACCACAAGACCCCCGTTGAGCAATGCATGGAGATGGTCGCATCCGCCGGCTATCAGGGCGTTCAACTCGTCAACGAATATCGCGCTTGGTCGCGGCAGGACATGCACCGGATGAAGGCGCACATGCGCTCGTTGGGATTGGTTTGCGACACCATGAGCGGCATCAAAACTGGATTCGCAGACCCGCGCACCACCCATGCTCTGCTGGCCGAATGCAACGCCCTCATTCCGGTAGCACTGGAGCTTGAATGTCCTCAGATTATTCTCTTGTCCGGCCCGCGCATCGCGGGCATGCCGCCTGAGGTGCAGTTCAAGGCCTCCGTCGACAACCTGCAGCGCGTCGCGGACTTGGCGGCGAAACACAATCTCCGCATCGTGATTGAGCCCATCGACCCGCTGGAAAACCCCACCATCTGGCTCACGTCCGTTGCCGATGGATTCAGAATTGTTCGCACGGCGGCACGGCCCAACCTAAAAGTTTTGTACGACTTCTACCATGAGCAGCGCGCCGCCGGAAATCTGCTGGAAAAGCTCGAAAACAACATCGAATGGGTCGGACTGGTGCACATCGCCGACGTTCCCGGCCGGCACGAACCGGGCACAGGCGAGATCGACTACGGCAACATCTACCGCAAGCTCGCGGCCCTCAACTACGACAAATACGTGGCCATGGAGTACTACCCGACAGAAGACCCGGTTACCTCGCTCAGGACTTCGCGCCTTTTTGCCCTTCACGCAGCACAAACAAAGGCCCAGATTCGATAGGACGCAACGCGCTTCCGTACAAAAAAAGGCGCCATCCGCTTGGGATGGCGCCTTGAATCGGTTTGCCGTGTCGCGCTTACTGCTCGCGCTTCCAGCTGATCATCTCGCCCAGTGTGGTTGTTGAGCTCGATACCGGAGCCTTGTAGGCTTCCACATCGGCGCGGCTGCCTTCTTCACCTACCGCACGGATGCTGAGCCCCACCTTCTTCTCTTCCTGGTTCATCTTGATGATCTTGAACTCGTGCTCATCGTCCTGGTTCAGCTTCAACGGCGTACCGTGTTCGTCGGTTGCTTCGGAGATGTGGCACAAGCCTTCAACACCCTCGGCTATCTCCACGAACGCGCCGAACTGCGCCGTCCGCAGAACCTTGCCGTGAACCACATCGCCCACGCGATGCTGCGCAAAGAAGGTATCCCAGACATCGGGCTGCAGTTGCTTGATGCCCAGCGACAGGCGCCGGTTCTCCGGCTCCACGCCCAGCACCACAGCCTTGACCTTCTCGCCCTTCTTCAGCACTTCGGAAGGATGCTTCACGCGCTTGGTCCAGCTCAGGTTGCTCACGTGCACCAGGCCGTCAATACCGTCCTCGATCTCGATGAACGCGCCGAAGTCGGTCAGGTTGCGCACGCGGCCTTCCACGTTGGTATCGATGGGATACCGCTCCAGCAGGTGTTCCCACGGGTTGTCCTGCAGCTGCTTCATGCCCAGCGAGATGCGCCGGTCTGCCGGATTCACCGCCAGAACCACCGTCTCCACCTCTTCGCCCGGCTTCACCAGCTTCGTAGGATGCTTCATCCGCTTCGACCAGGTCATCTCCGAGACATGCACCAGGCCTTCAATGCCCTGCTCCAGCTCGACAAATGCGCCGTAGTCGGTCACGCTCAGCACGCGGCCCCTCACACGCGCCCCGATCGGGTAGCGCTCCGCCGCATCCAGCCACGGATCAGGCGTCAACTGCTTGAATCCAAGCGAAACCCGCTGCTTGTCCTTGTCGAACTTCAGCACCTTCACCTGAATTTCGTCGCCCACATTCACCAGGTCGCGCGGATGCGTCAGCCGTCCCCACGACATATCGGTGATGTGCAGCAGGCCGTCAATGCCGCCCATGTCCACAAAGGCGCCGTAATCGGTCAGGTTCTTCACCGTGCCCGTCAGGACGCTGCCCTCTTCCAGGTGATCGAGCGTCACGGAGCGCTTCGCGTTCTGCTCTTCCTCAAGTATCTCCTTGCGGGAAATCACGATGTTGCCGCGCTTCTTGTTCAGCTTGATCACGCGGACTTCAATCGACTGGCCGATGTATGCGTCAAGGTTCCGCACCGGGCGAATCTCGATCTGCGAACCGGGCAGGAACGCCTTGATGCCGATGTCCACCGTCAGGCCGCCCTTTACCCGGCTCAGAACCATTCCCGTCACCGGCGTCTTCTCGTTGGCAGCCTTCTCGATCGTGTCCCACACGCGATGACGCAGAGCCTTCTCATAGTTCAGGACATAGCCGCCTTCGGGATCCTCCCGCTCAATGACGACTTCGACCGCATCTCCGGCCTTCAGCTTCGGCTCGCCCGCGTGGTCCAGCACCTGCTCTAGGGGAATCAGCCCTTCGGACTTCATGCCCACGTCCACCACTACATGCTTGTCCGTCAGCTTGATCACGGTTCCAGGCACAATGGTGCTGTCGTCAAAGGATTGCGCCGCAGCCTCTGCTGCCTGCTCACGATCAAACGACTCGAGCGCAGCCGCAAAATCTTCCATGCTGCCAAAGTCCACGTCTTCCGTGATTTCGGTTGGCTCGGTTCTTTCGGTATTCTCTGCGGGCGCAGCGGTTTCACTGCTCGCCTCAACTGCAGACTCTGCGGGGGTTGCGGAAGTGGCTTCCGGGGTGTGGAGGGTTTCGACGGACGACTCAGACTGTTCCGCCACGGCTTCAAGCGTAGGAATTTCCATTTCGGTGTTCAGAGGTTTGTTCTCGACTTGTTCAGGATTCAGGACATCTGCCATAACTGCCAGCTCCGGGATTCTTTGGTCGGCGGTTCCGCTTACCGCCCTGCAGAGTCCCAGATGGTCACGCTCGCGCGCGGCCAACATCAGAACCTTGCAGATTTCTTCACCGGTGCGTAAAATTCACGCTTTACCCGGGAAGATTCGGGAATCGAAGCCCATCTCGTCCGGGTCTGCGCGACGTCCCCCTTGGGAGACGCGGTGTATGGCCAGTTACGTGGCCCGGCACTACGTCGGCCTCCAAACAGAGAGCTTCCGGCAGGCGGGGGGATGAGAGGTGCGGCGATCGCAGCTTTGCGCAGGAATCCCGCGCGCAAAGGCTACACTTCAACTATAGGGCCGCTCGATTCGCAATGTCAACGAACCACGCCCGTTGCGCAACGCCTTTCGTAGACCACAAAAGTGATATTTAGCACTGACAGCACCTAGCCCATAAATTGCTGCCACATCAGCAACGCATTTAACGCAATTATCACGCTCACCGTCGCCCATCCCAGCCAGTGCGTCAGCTTGCCGTTCACAAATTCCTTCATCACCTCGCGACGCCCCGTCAGCAGCAGCAGCGGTACCAGCGCAAACGGCAGCGCAAAGCTCAGCACTACCTGCGACAGAATCAGAATCTTCAGTGGATCGAGCCCCATCGCAATCACTACAATCGCCGGAATCAGCGTCAGCAGCCGCCGCAGAAAAATGCTGAACTGGATGTGCAGAAAGCCCTCAATAATCACCTGTCCGGCCATCGTGCCCACCGTCGACGACGACAAACCCGAGCACACCAGCGCAACCGCAAAAATCAGCGCCGAAGCCGGCCCCAGCAGCGGCCCCAGCGTGCGGTGCGCATCCTCAATCGGATTCAGCAGCTCGTGCCCGCCAAAGACCGCCGCGGCCACCACCACCATGGCCGAGTTCACCAGCCACGCGCCATTCATCGCGACGAAAACATCAATCGTTTCAAAGTGCAGGTGCCGCAGCCGCTCCAGGTACCTCCGGTGCGGCGTCTCCCCCCGGTCCAGCTTCACCCTCGGCTGCACCAGCGCCGAGTGCAAATACACCACATGCGGCATCACCGTCGCGCCCAGCATGCCCACCGCAATGTACACGCTCTGGCCATTGAGCCTGGGAATCAGCGTATCCAGCGCAACCGCCGTCCAGTCCGGACGGATCATCAGCATCTCAATCGCGTAACACACGCCGATAATGCACACAAAGCCCATGATCGCCAGCTCCAGCTTGCGGAAGCCCCACAGCTCGAGCAGCAAAATCAGAAATACGCAGATGGCGGTCAAGACTGCCGAAACCAGCAGGATCTCCGTCTTGCTCCACCCATACAGCAGAAACCGCGGCCCGAACAGCAGATAGAACCCCAGCGCCGCCCCCAGAAACTCCGCCAGGTCGGTGGCCATTGCGGATATCTCCGCCGTAATCCATAGAAAAATCGTCACCGGGCGCGAAAAGCGATCACGGCAGTTCTGCGGAAGCGTCTTACCCGTGGCAATCCCCAGCTTGGCCGCCAGATACTGCACCAGAATCGCCATCAGGTTCGACCACAGCAGCACCCACAGCAGCATGTAACCAAACTCTGACCCGCCCGCAAAGTTCGCCGCAAAGTTCCCAGGGTCAATGTACGCAATGCTGGCCACAAACGCCGGCCCGAAGTACGACCATAGTTCAGAAGAGCGCAGCTTGGGCAACAGACTCTCGCGTTCAGGCTTAAGTGGTGAAGTCGACATGATTCAGTCCAGTGTAAACCATGGTTAATATAAAGAATTTAATTCCGGTTAGCATCCACCCGGCAGGGAATCGCAAAATCCAGAAAAGTTTTCCATCCCGGCCATCGGGGGGGGGACACGCAAAACCGCTGCCCGGACAGCGCGTCCTTGCTACTTGCTTCTTACCCCCCCGCTTCACCAGCCGCCTTTCCTGAGGTAGCCTTGCCTTAGACCCTTTTCACTCACGGAGTGCGCGGAGACAATGAAAGTTCTGGTAATCGGTGCGGGCGGTCGCGAACACGCCCTGGCTTGGGCGCTCAAAATGTCCCCTCGTGTAACTCAGATCGTCTGCGCGCCCGGCAACGGAGGCGCCGCCTCCATCGCCCGCTGCGTCCCGGCCAATCTCAAGGACCTCAACGACCTGCTCCGCGTCGTCTCCACCGAAAGCCCCGACCTTACTGTCGTCGGCCCCGAGCTGCCCCTTTCACTTGGCCTCGCCGACGAGCTCCGCCGCCGCGGCATGGCCGTCTTCGGCCCCACCCAGGCCGCCGCCATGCTTGAGACCAGCAAGGCCTTCGCCAAGCGCTTCATGCAGCGCCACAACATCCCCACCGCCACCTACGCCGTTTGCTCCGAACAAAAGGAAGCACTCGATTCGCTTCATCTCTTCCATTTCCCCATGGTTATCAAGGCCGACGGCCTCGCCGCCGGCAAAGGCGTCCTGATCTGCGAAAACAAGGCGGAAGCCGAGCAGGCCATCGAAGGCCTCTTCAGCGGCAAACTGCTGGGCAACTCCGAAGCCACCATCGTCCTCGAAGAGTTCCTCACCGGCGAAGAGCTTTCTTTCCTCGTACTCGCTGACGGCAAGCACATCGCACCGCTCGTCCCCGCGCAGGACCACAAGCGCATCGGCGAAGGCGACACCGGCCTCAACACCGGCGGCATGGGCGTCTATTCCACCGACGAAATGCTCGACCCCACCATGCGCGACTGGATCCTCCACCACATCGCCCAGCCCACCATCGACGGCATGGCCGCCGAGGACACGCCCTTCACCGGCGTCCTCTACATCGGGCTCATGATGACCGCGCGCGGCCCCATGGTGCTCGAGTACAACGCCCGCTTCGGCGATCCCGAAACCCAGGCCATCCTCGCCCGCCTCGACAGCGATCTCCTCGAAGCCCTCGAGTCCTGCGTCGAAGGCCGCCTCAGCGAAACCGAGCTGCGCTGGAAGCCCGGAGCCTCCGCCTGCGTCGTCGCCGCCTCCGCCGGCTATCCCGGCAGCTACACCAGCGGATACAAAATCGCCGGCCTCAGCGAAGCCGCCCGACTCCCCGAAGTCGTCGTCTTCCACGCCGGAACCGCGCTCGTCGATGATGAGATCCTGACCAACGGCGGCCGCGTCCTCGGAGTCACCGCCACCGCCGACTCGCTCGAAGAAGCACTCAGTCGCGCCTACGACGCCATCGGAAAAATTCACTTTGAAGGCATGTACTACCGCCACGACATCGGCTGGCGCGCGCTGAAGAAATAGTGGCGAAGACGATTCGGTGGCTGCAACCGGTGTCCGAGCATAGCTGTGAGGCTAATGCTGCGTGTCGGAGAATTGCACCTGTGCACACCCACCGGGATGAATTACAACATGCGAGGGGCTTTCATAACTGAACGGCTCAGCCGGAATATTCATCCTGCCCTTCGTCGCGGTAACTCGATAAACCCCAACTGGAACGACTTTCGTATATCTGCCTTTTGCGTTGGTTTCAGCTAGGAACGTGCGATGATTTCCCGTAATTCTTATCGCGACGTTCGAAACCCCGGTCGTCCAGGAATCCGTCCCGACCATCCCTGAGATCAAACCCCTATCCCCAAATTCAGAGATTGCACGAATCTTTTTGAGCGTTTTGGCAGCCTCGGCAAGCGGAGACGAATTTCCGCATCCGTCAATCGACGGGAGGTTGCGCGTATATTGACTGGGCTCGTCCAAGAAAAGAAGATATTGCTCGCCGACCTTCCAATCAAAAGGTGCTCGCCCACTGTCATTGCCTTCAAAAAGCTCAAATGTTGGCGAGGCATTTCCGCGGATACGCCGAACAGTGACGAGTTTGTAGATGAAGTAGTCCGGCCACTGTTTCGGCACACTCTTTATGTCGACAAGTTTTGCAACGACGACGGCCTGACTTTGAAAATACTCAGCGCAAACCATCCGGGGCTGAGGAACTTGACAGACGCACCATCCCGATACAGGAATCGAACAAAACAGAAGGACAAACGCCGCCCGCCTCATCATCTACGGCTGCCTCACTCACCCATCTAATTTCTTCACCACCAGCTCATTCAGCAGCGCCGGATTCGCCTGTCCCTTGGACAGCCGCATCACCTGGCCCACAAAGAACGCCGCCACCGTCTTCTTGCCGCCGCGGTACTGCTCCACCTGCTTCGGATTCGCGGCAATCACCTCATCGATCATCGTCTCGATCGCGCCGGCGTCGCTGATCTGTTGCGGCTTCTCCCGCTCGTAGACCACGCCGAAGTCTTCGCCCTTCTCAAAAGCAATGTCGAAGAGCTGCTTGAGCTGCTTGGAATTGATCTTGCCGTCCTCCAGAAGGTCCGCCGCCATCACATTACCGCTCAAGGACACAGGTGATTGATCAAACCTGAAACCTTTAGCGTTCAGTCGCCCTGATTGCTCACCCAACAGAACATTGACCAAGCGGCGAGGCGTCTTAGCGGTCTTTGCTCCTTCTTCAAAATAGTCGGCAAACTCGCGCGTCGCCGTCAGCGTGGCCGCGTCCTGCTCGGTAATGTCGTATTCCGCAATCATGCGGGCGCGCCGCGCCTCGGGCAGCTCCGGCATCCGCGCGCGAATCTCCGCCTGCCGCTCCGCCGTCACAATCAGCGGCGGCAAATCCGGCTCCGGAAAGTAGCGATAATCGTGCGCCTGCTCCTTCGAGCGCATCGAATACGTCCGTCCCTCGCTCGCGTTCCACAGCCGCGTCTCCTGCACCACACGCCCGCCGCCCTCGATCACCTCAATCTGCCGCTCGATCTCATACTCCAGCGCAGCGCGGATAAACCGGAAGCTGTTTACGTTTTTTACTTCCGCCTTGGTCCCGAACTTCTCCTGCCCGCGCGGCCGCACGCTCACGTTGGCGTCGCAGCGCAGCGAGCCTTCCTCCATGTTGCAATCGCTCACCGCCGTATACAACAGAATCTCCTTCAGCCGCGTCAGGTATTCATACGCCTCATCCGGCGTGCGAATGTCCGGCTCGCTCACAATCTCAATCAGCGGCGTCCCGCAGCGGTTCACATCCACATAGGTCCGCGCCGCCGAGTCCGGAAACCCGTCGTGCAGGCTCTTGCCCGCGTCCTCTTCCATGTGCAACCGGGTAATGCCGATGCGCTTCGTTCCGTTCGGTGTCGGCACTTCAATCCATCCGTGCTCGGCCAGCGGCTTGTCGAACTGCGAAATCTGGTAGCCCTTCGGCAGGTCAGGATAGAAGTAGTTCTTCCGCGCAAAGATCGACCGCTCCCGCACCTCGCAGTGGATGGCCATCGACGCCAGCGTCGCAAACTCCACCGCCCGCGCGTTCAGCACCGGCAGCGCGCCGGGCAGGCCCAGGCACACCGGACAGATGTTCGTATTCGGCTCCGAACCAAAGCGGTTCACGCAGCCGCAAAAGGCCTTCGTCTCGGTCAAAAGCTGCACGTGCACTTCGAGTCCGATGACGGGTTCGTATTTGGCAAGAATCTCAGGCGATAGGCTTAATGCGGTGCTCATGGTAGTAGTTTCAGTGTAGCAAGGCAGGGAACACGCAAAAAACTGCAAACATTCTGCTGGTATTGGGCAAATCATGAGGTAGCATTCTCGGAAACGGTTTTAAGGCGAAACCAAAGGCCTGAAGTCAGCGCGGACAACCTGAAGCGGCGACCCGGGACAGTTGAAAAGTGCCTATGTTTTCTAAAAATGCCGTAGCATCGTAGGCGGCGAATCAATCCCCTCTTTTGAGCATGAATGAAGATCCTGGATTTGTTGTTCGGTAAGCCGCTGGCCACAAGCGATGAACGCGCGGAGCAAATTGGCCCTGCGGCAGGCTTAGGGATCTTCGGCATCGATGCGCTCAGCTCTGCGGCCTATGGCCCGGAGGCCGCGCTCGTCCTTCTCATTCCGTTGGGCCTTGGCGGACTCAAGTTCGTCCTGCCGGTGATGCTTGCCATCATCCTCCTACTCATCATCGTCTTCTTTTCCTACCGGCAGACCATTGAGGCTTACCCCCTCGGCGGCGGGTCTTACACCGTCGCTACTGAGAATCTGGGCCACCGCGCCGCTCTGCTCGCCGCCGCTGCACTCATGATCGACTACGTGCTCACCGTGGCCGTCAGCATCTCCGCCGGCGTGGAATCCCTTGTCTCCGCCCTGCCCGAACTGCAGCAACACCAGCTGGCAATCTGCCTCGTCATTCTTCTCCTGCTCACCATCGTCAACATGCGCGGCGTGCGCGACGCAGGCGTCGCCTTCATGATTCCCACGTACCTGTTCGTCACCACGCTCCTGGTAGTAATCGTGATCGGACTGACCCGCGCAGTGCTCAGCGGAGGGCATCCTCATCCCGTCGTTGCTCCACCAGTTCTGCCCAAAGCGACGGAGATCATCAGTATCTGGCTGCTGCTCAAGGTCTTCGCCAGCGGATGCACCGCCATGACCGGCATTGAGGCCACATCCAACGGCGTCATGGCGTTCCGCAATCCCCCGGCTAAGAATGCCAATCGCACGCTCTCGCTCATCGTCGTGTTCCTGTCCGCCTTGCTCGTCGGTATCGCGCTGCTATGCCGCATCTATCACATTGGCGCTACCCTTCCCGGCAATCCAGGCTACCAAAGCGTACTCTCCCAGCTCACCTTCGCTGTCATGGGACGCGACTGGTTCTACTACCTCACCATGGGCACGGTGCTGGTGGCCGTGTCGCTGGCCGCCAATCCCGCCTTCCAGGGCTTCCCCCGGCTGGCAAAAGCCATCGCCGAGGATAACTACCTGCCGCATGCCTTCCTGCTGCGCGGGCGCCGCCTGCTGCATTCCTACGGAATTTACGCGCTGGTCTTCCTATCGACGATTATTCTCATCCTCTTCGGCGGCATTACCGACCGCCTTATTCCGCTTTACGCCATCGGCGTGTTCATGGCCTTCACGCTTTCCCAGGCCGGCATGGTCGTTCACTGGTACCGCCGCAAGAGCACGGGATGGGTGCGCAAAGCCGCCGTGAACGGCATCGGCGCATTCGCCACCGGAATCACGCTGCTCATCGTCCTCGTCGCCAAGTTCATGGAAGGAGCATGGGTCGTCGCGCTACTCGTGCCTCTGCTCATCCTCTTCATGGCGACAGTGCACAAGCACTACATGCGCGTCAGCCGCGAAACCGCCGAGCCCGAGCCGCTCTGCACCGACGAACTGGATCCACCGCTGGTCATCATTCCCCTCGACCGATGGAGCCGCATCTCGGAAAAAGGCCTGCGCTTCGCCCTCTCCATGTCTCCCAACATCATTGCCGTTCACGTCGAAAGCTCGGACGACGATACCAAGAGCATTTGCGATGACTGGGAGCATAAAGTAGCCGCCCCGCTGCGGGCGGCCGGTATGAAGGTCCCCCAATTGGTCAACCTCAAATCCCCTTACCGCTTCGTGCTCTCCCCGGTGCTGGATTTCATCCTCGAAAAGGAAAGGGACCCCTCAACCCATCAGATCGCGGTCCTCGTGCCTGAACTGGTCGTCAAGCACTGGTGGGAAAACCTGTTGCACAACCAGCGCGCCAACCTGCTTAAGCTCATGCTGCTCGTCAAGGGCAACCAGCGCATCCTGGTCATCAACATTCCCTGGTATCTGCAGCGCAATTAAGTTCAAGCCGCACGCCTACATTTCTCTTTCCGCCGCGCTCCGCCTTCCTGTACTCTGCTTCGCATGACCGACGCACCGGCCCAGCCAGCGATGAGCGATCCTCCCGCAAGCGCAGAGATCCGCTCCGCACCCGGCCAGAAACTCCACGGGAGCGGGAGAATCGCGCTCAAGCGATCCTTCCGCTTCCGCGACCTCACGCTCTTCTACATCGTCAGCGCCCTTAGCGTTCGCTGGGTGGCTACGGCCGCCGCGGCAGGCCCCAGCACACTTATCATCTGGGCCGTCGCCCTCGTCGCCTTCTTCGTCCCGCTTGCCGTCTCCGTCGTCGAACTCTCCTCCCGTTATCCCCAGGAGGGCGGTCTGTACGTCTGGACCCGCGAAGCCTTCGGCCCCTTCGCCGGATTCATCACCTCCTGGACCTACTGGATGTGCAATCTGCCCTTCTTCGCCTCTGTCCTCTACTTTGGCGCAGGAGCCGCGCTCTTTGGCTTTGGAACGCGCGGGCAGCACCTCGCGCTCGACAGCCGCTACTACCTGCTCTTCACTCTTTTCTGGCTGACCGTCATCACCGTGACCAACATCCTCGGCGCCAATGCCGGAAAGTGGCTCAACAACATCGGCTCCCTGGGCAGCGTGCTGCCCATCGCGCTGCTGATCGTGTTGGCAACAGTCTCCGCGGTTCACCACGGCTCCGCCACCACCTTCCACGCACATGAGCTCGCCCCGCACTTCGACCTTAAAAACGCGGTCTTCTGGTCCACCATCTTTTTCGCCTTCGCCGGATGCGAAGCCGGCTCCTTCATGGGCGACGAAATCGAGAACCCCCGCCGCAACATCCCCCGCGCACTGCTCACCAGCGGAATCGTCGTGGCCGCCGCCTACATCGCCGGAACCGCCGCACTACTCATCGCACTGCCCTCGCACGCCGTCGATGGCGTCAACGGATTCATGCACGGAATGCTCACTCTTTCCGCGCGCATGCACGTTGGCTGGCTTGCGGCTCCCGTGGCATTGCTCATCTCCCTCAGCATGGTCGGCGGCGCCGCTGCTTTCCTCTCCTCCACCTCGCGCCTTCCCTTCGTCGCCGGCATTGACTCCTACCTGCCCAGCGCCTTCGGCAAAATCCACCCCCGCTTCCGCACGCCCTGGATCGCCATCGGCATCTACGGGCTCGCCGGAATCATCACCGCTATCCTCGGTCAGGCCGGAACATCCGTGCGTGGAGCCTATGAAGTTCTCGTAAGCATGTCCATCTTCAGCTACTTCATCCCCTATCTCTTTCTCTTCGCCGCTCAAATCCGCCTGCAAAAACGCCCCGTCGGCCCTGATGTCATGCGCATCTGGGGTGGCCGGCCCGTCGCCATCGTCCTCGCCTCGCTTGGCTTCCTCAGCACCGCCGTCACCCTCGTGCTCTCCGTCATACCCAGCGCCGACGAAACCAACAAACCGCTCGCCGTCGCCAAGGTCATCGGTTCGACCGCCGTCCTCATCGGCGCGGGCATCATCGTATACGTCATCGCTGAACGCAAAAAGACCCGCGCGGCTGCGCAATCGGCCACACAAACCCCAACGCAATCGTAGATACTGTTTTCTTCGGAGACTCCGCCCGTGTCCTCACCCACCGCCGCCGTACTCGGCCTCATCGGAACACCTGCTCCCGCTCGCGAACTCGCCGCCCGTCCGTGGGACGCCGTCATCATCGGCGCAGGACACAACGGACTGGCCTGCGCCGCCTACCTCGCCCGCGCCGGCAAGCGCGTCCTCGTGCTTGAAAGCCGCGAGCGCGTCGGCGGAGCCTGCACCATCGAAGAGCCCTTCCCCGGCGTGCGCACGTCGCCCTGCGCCTACCTCGCCGGTCTCCTCCATCCACTCGTCATCGAAGAGCTCGGACTTCACGCGCGCGGCTTCCGCTGGACCCCGGCCGAAAACGGCCTCTTCGTTCCTTTCCTCGACGGCTCCAGCATCCAGCTCTGGGACAACGATGCACGCTGCGACGAAGAAATTCGCCGCTTCGCCCCGCAGGACCTCGACGGCTGGCACGCCTTCTGCGACGTCATCCGCCGCCTTCGCAACGCGCTGCGACCCCCAATCGAAACCAACGGCGAACGCGACCTCTGGATCGGCGACCCTCCCACTCCCGAAGAGCTCGACGCCCGCCTCGGCTCGGACACGGAAGCCCGCAACGTCCTCTTCCACTGGTCCATGGCCGAATTTCTCGAGCACTACCTTACCGACGAGCGACTTCACGTCGCCCTCCTCGGCCAGGGAGTCATCGGCACCAACGCCAGCCCATTCGATCCCGGCACCGCCTCCATCCGCTTCCATCATGCCTCCGGACGCCTAGGCGGAATGCCCGGCATGTGGGGCTATGTCCAGGGTGGCATGGGCATGGTCTCCTTTTATCTTTGCGACGCTGCCCGCGAGGCCGGAGCCACTGTCGCCGCCGGCATACCCGTCGCGCAAATTCTTCCCGGCGAAGGCGTCCTGCTCGAAGGCGGGGAGAAAATCTCCGCGCCCATCGTCATCTCCAACGCCGATCCGCGCCGTACCCTCACCATGCTGGGCTGCGCAGCCGACCCTGCCTGGCGTGCACAGATCGAATCCGTCCCCATCGAAGGCTGCACCGTCAAGCTCAACGTCCTCATGAGTGAATTGCCCAACTTCACCGCCCGCCCCGGCACCCTTGAGCCGCACCACTTCGGCCAGATTAACGCCCCGCTCACCAAACAGGAATGGAAGGACGGCTTTGCCGCCGCCAGACGCGGCGAGGTGGCCGATCACCTCTG
Source organism: Acidobacteriaceae bacterium (assembly GCA_035532055.1). Classification (GTDB taxonomy): domain Bacteria; phylum Acidobacteriota; class Terriglobia; order Terriglobales; family Acidobacteriaceae; genus Silvibacterium. Next base: position 61,371 of record DATKRT010000042.1, read on the forward strand.
GTGCGAGCTCTACTTCCAGAGCGCCCACGACCCCTCCGTCGCCCCCGCCGGACAGCACACCATGAGCGTCTTCGCCCAGTATGTCCCCTATACCTTCGCCCAGGGCGCCGGAAGCGCTCAAAACCGCTGGGACACCCGCCGCGACGAAATTCAACGCCTCGCCCTCAACTCCATTGGGCGCTTTTGCTCAAACTTAGGTAATGCTGTATTGGACGCTCAGGTACTGGGCCCGCCCGACATCGAAGCCAAAGTAGGCCTCACAGGAGGGCACATTTTTCAGGGCGAATGCCTGCCTAACCATATGTGGTCAAACCGCTTATCCAACCGCACTCCCATGCCAGGCGTCTACCTGTGCGGTGCCTGCACCCACCCAGGAGGCTCCGTCATCGCCATCAATGGACGCAATGCCGCCATGGCTGTCCTCGCTGATGCCCCAAAATTGGGCGTTGACTGAAGCTCCTTTCACGCCTACACTGTTCTCCAGATCGGGTATCGGAATCCGCTGTTCTTCAGTGTCTCCCTCTGGCGCGGATTTAAGTATCGATTTCCGCAGTCGCCAGTTATCCCGCATTTTTCTGGCATAAATCAGCGGATACCCGGCTAGGCATCGTCAGGACTACTGTTGACAGAAGCGGCTACTACAAAATCCCACAGGTCACCGAATCTGTTATTCACGGTAACCCCAAGAGACCATAAAGGGTGCGCACTGCATCTTACAAAAAATGCCGAAAAACCTCCCCACACTATCCCTTCGAGGGCTGTATGGATTTCGTTTCCTGGGTAATGCAACGCCTTGATTCTATGATGCCGGAAGCCGGAGCCAATCCCGGCACGGACTCACCACCTCCGCGCGAGATAAATCGCCAACCAAGCCAGCAGCTCAACCCTGCTGTTCGTATACAGAGAAAAGTGCAGCGCACCAGCACACCGCGACCGGCTGCCTGAGCCTGATTCCCGCCTCCGGGCTAAATTTGCCCGGGCGCGCTGCTCCTCAACACCAGACCCTCGCTAACACCGGCTCTCGCTCTGCGCGTGTTTCTCTCAGTCCTCCCAGCGCAGCTCCATCAGGTCCAGCTCCCGCTCCATTCCGCGCAGCGTGCTCTCACGGAACTTGCCTTCCTGCCGCAGCCGCAGCAGTTCATGCCGTTGCGCCGCGCGAATCTGCGCAGCCACCTCGCGATACTTCCGCCCGAGCAGCGCATCGTCCTGCTTTTCCGAGTCATGGCTTAGCCCTTGCAGTTGCTGGTCATAGAGCTTGATGAGTTGGTCCACCGCCCGCGCCTCCATCTCATCCTGCGAGGTGTCAATCCCGTGCAGCGTGCTCAGCACAAACCTCAGCATCTCGCGGCGGGCCTCGCGCCCTTCGTCCAGCGCTGTCTCTGACTCTGCAACACCCAATTTGCGAATCATCGCCGGCAGCGTCAGACCCTGCCCTACCAGCGTCACCAGAATCACGGCAAATGCCAGAAAAATAATCTCTTCCCGGTGCGGAAATTGCCCGCCCTGGTCCGTATACACCGGCAGGGATAGCGCCGCCGCCAGCGTCAGCACACCGCGCATCCCGCTCCAGGCCATCACCAGAAGTTCTTTCGTCTTCGGTTTCGGCGAATGCTGGTCCTGCAAATGGAGCCGGAGCCAACGGGCAATATACGCTCCTGGAAATATCCACAGCAGCCGCAGCACAATCACAATACCGCACACCAGCGCAGCTTCCGTCAGCATGCGCGGCCAGTCCAGCGCTCCGTGGCCATGGTTCGGCCGGATGCCGTCCAGGATCGCCGGCAACTGCAGCCCGATCACGATGAACACAAGGCCGTTCAACGAAAATTCAAGCACGTTCCACACCGCATGCGCATCCAGCCGCGCACGGCTGCTCAGCGTCTCGGACGAGTTGCTCCCCACATAGACACCGCACGCCACCGTGGCCAGCACACCCGAGGCATGCAGCGACTCGCCCAGCAGATAGGCAAAGTACGGCGTCGCCAGAGACACCAGTATCTGCAGATCGCTCGCGCCTGGAAACTTACGGAACAGCAGCCGGTCAAAGCGCGAAACCAGCCATCCGATCAGCAACCCCGCCGCAATCCCTCCCAACATCAGCCACACCAGTTGCCGCAACCCTTCCCCAAAGGAAGGAATCACCCCGGAGACCACCATCGCCGTCGTGAACTGCAGCGCCAGCAGGCCCGTCGCGTCATTGATCAGGCTCTCCCCTTCAATAATCGACAGCAGAGATTCTGGCAGGCCCACACGGCTGGCGATCGCCGCCACCGCAATCACATCGGTGGTCGACATCACCGCGCCCAACGCCGCGCCGCTCCGCCATCCGAAGCCCGGAATCACAAACCGCGCAAACACCGCCACCCCGGCCACCGTAAAACCCACCAGTCCCAGCCCCAGCATCGAAATAATCGACAGGTTGGCGTGGAACTCCCGCCACGGAGTCTTAAGCGAGCTGGCATATACCAGCGGCGGCAAAATCACCAAAAAGACAAACGTCGGATTCAGCGAGACATGCGGAACCACACGAATGAAGCTCAACACCAGCCCGCCCAGCACCAGTATGATCGGGTACGGCGTCTTCAGCTTCTCCGCAAACACCGCCAGCAGCGCCACCAGAACCACCAGGATCAGCACCGTTAGCTCGACGTTGTGTATCGCAATACCCATGTTTCCTTATACCAATCCCGTAGTGATACCAACCCTTCATGCCTGGGAAGTAAGCAGCGCCGCCCGTATTGATAAAGCGCTGACCGGACCTCCGCTACCCGGTTTTTAGCTGACCGCTTTACTAGATATAATCAAGGGTTGCGCGCCTCTCTGCGCGCCGGAAATATTTGCAACCCTATTTTTTCACCAAGCAGGGAAAGGATTTAGATGCCGACGGACGTAGTCATGCCCCAGATGGGCGAGTCAATCTTTGAGGGAACCATTACCAAATGGCTGAAGAAGCCGGGCGACACCGTCCAGCGCGACGAGCCGCTCTTTGAAATCTCCACCGACAAGGTGGATGCGGAAATCCCCTCGCCCGCTGCCGGCGTGCTCAAGGAGATCAAAGTAGCCGACGGCAACACCGTCCAGATCAACACCGTCGTCGCCGTCATCGACGAGGCTGGCTCCGCAGCCGCTTCTGCCCCGGCACCCGCCCCGGCACCCGCAGCATCCGCTCCCAAGACCGAAGCTCCCGCACCGGCCGCCACACCCGATCCGGCTGCGCCCGCCGCAACATCCGGCCACGGCGCCAACGTCGTCATGCCGCAAATGGGCGAATCCATCTTTGAGGGCACCATTACCAAATGGCTCAAGCAGGTCGGAGACACCGTCCAGCGCGACGAACCCCTCTTTGAAATCTCCACCGACAAGGTCGACGCCGAAATCCCGTCGCCCACTGCAGGCGTCCTCAGCGAAATCAAGACCCCCGCCGGAAGCACCGTGCAGATCAACACCGTCGTCGCCGTCATCAGCGGCGCAGCCGGCGCATCGGCCCCCGCGCCCGTGGCAGCCGCTCCTGCACCCTCGGCAGCCGCTACTGCAGCTCCCGCAGCACCCACACCGGCTGCGGCTTCTGTCTCCGCCGAGCATGCCCGCTCCTCGCCGCTGGTCCGCAAAATCGCCCACGAGAACAACCTCGACCTCGCCCAGGTGTCCGGCACCGGCGCAGGCGGACGCATCACCAAGGAAGACGTCCTCGGCTACATGAGCGGCGCTCCCGCCAAACCGGCTGCTCCCGCACCCGCTCCCGCTCCCTCTGCTCCGGCAGCGCCTGCCGCCGCCAAACCAGCCGCGCCCGCAGCGCCCGCGCCCGCACCCGGCGAGCTGGTTCCTCTGTCCAAAATGCGCTCCATCATCGCGCAGCGCATGGTCGACTCCAAGCACACCAGCGCGCACGTCCACACCGTATTCAAGATCGACTTCACAAAAATCGTCAAGCTCCGCGAAAAGGAGAAGAGCAAGTACGAGCAGCGCAACGGCGTCAAGCTCACCTACATGCCCTTCATCACCCGCGCCGTCATCGCCACCCTGCGCAAGCTGCCCATCATCAACGCGCAGATGGAAGGCAGCGCCATCCGCTACCCCAAAAACATCAACATCGGCATCGCCGTCGCGCTCGACTGGGGACTCATCGTTCCCGTCATCAAGCAGGCCGAGGAGAAGAGCTTCCTGGGCATCGCCCGCGCCATCGCCGACCTCGCCGAGCGCGCCCGAGGCAAAAAGCTCAAGCCCGATGAAGTAGGCTCCGGCACCTTCACCATCACCAACCCCGGCATCTACGGCGAGCAGTTCGGCACGCCCATCATCAACCAGCCCGAGTCGGCCATCCTCGGCGTCGGCGGACTCCTCAAAGAGCCCGCCGTCGTCACCGGCGCGGACGGCACCGACTCCATCGCCATCCGCAACTTCCTGCACCTCACCCTCGGCTTCGACCACCGCATCATCGACGGAGCCGACGCCGGCAAGTTCATGGCCGAGATGAAGAAGTACCTCGAAACCTGGTCCGAAGACATCGGCTAACCAATCCGCTAAGTTCAACAGAGGCAGACCGACAGGTATGCCTCTGTTTTTATGTACCTCTGCCGGAATACCGAACTCCACAACGCAAAAACACTCAGAGAAACAGCAATCAGTCGGCAGGAATCTCGTGCTGCCTAATCGCGAGAAGGTTTTCGCCCTTGTGAGCCCTCAAAAGCACCGCGACCCTCTTCGCAGTATCCCTATCCGGCATGAAAAAGCTGCACGAGACTGTCTGATTTCCATATACACAGTCGAACAGCACACAGTTTTCAAGAATGTTACGAATGTCGCCGATGGTCACCTGAGACGCGTGCGTCGGCAACGTGTCACCGGGGCCAATTGCCCGCGAGAAACTTGAAGGCGGCCAATCGGGAAGATCCATCACTTTCATGTTCAATCTCTCCCTATTTTGGTTCTCAGATGTTCGTTTCAATGCTGCGAGTTTTGCAGCGACTGATGTCATATGTCAACTCTGAGGAGAGACATATCCAAGGAAATAAACTCGTCAGATTTTTTTCACTCCGGTGAGTGACCCAAGGCTGAATGACGAGGTAAATTTAGGATAGCTGAGGTCGTTCGTTTGAGACCTCACCTTACATAACTATGAAGTCTCAACACTGCAGGCAACCGTCATGAAAGACTGGCGACTTTACGGACGTGAATTTCTATCGCAGATGCAGATGCAGGGATGAACGGATGCGCCTCTCGATCTTCCCGATATTGGAAGTCGATCTCAACGACCTCATACTTGCCGTCTCCGTAGCTTCGATTACCATCGCGTTCACCGGGTAGATAGACAAATTCGCCAACCCGCGGAATCGTTCCCGTCTTCTTGAACGGAACCGAGTTGATGGCGCACTTACGCTCTACATCCCAAAAAGTAACGCAATCCTCGCTAATTCCCTTTACCCTGCGGACCTCCCTGAATTCTCGGTAGAGACCCCTTGTGGAATAGAGAAGAGCAGGAATGCCAACGAACGTTACGACATCGGCGAAGAAGCTGATTGGGTCCGGCAATGGGAAATTCATGCGTTATTGGCATCCCTGCTTATCAATAGCCTATTTGTTTCAATATGATGAGATTACCCGATCCCACCCACTGACTCACCTCCGCCAGCAGACGTGCTGACCGGACTTTAGCTGACCCGCTTGCGGAGCAAGCGAGCCGACCGCCCTACAGCTGCTTCTCCGCCTCCAGCACCCGCCGCACCGCCTCTTCCGGAGTCGCGCCCACCGCCGACAAGTGCCCCATCTTCCGCCCGCGACGCGGCGAGTGCTTCTCGTACAGATGCAGCCGCACGCCCGGAACCGCCAGCGCCTTATCAAAGCGCGGCTCCCTGCGCTGGCCGTCATCGTCCAGCCACAAATCGCCCAGCAGATTCGCAATCGCCGCCGGCTCCACAATCCGCACATCCCCCAGCGGCAGATTGCACACCGCACGCACCGCCTGCTCAAACTGGCTCGTCACGCATGCCCGCTCGCTCGCGTGGTAGCTGTTGTGCGGTCGCGGAGCCATCTCGTTCACCAGCAGCTTCCCGCCCTTCGTCACAAACATCTCCACCGCCAGCAGTCCCTCAAGGTGCATCGCATCCGCAAGGCCGCACGCAATCCGCTGCGCCTCTGCCTCCATCGCCGCATCAATCGACGACGGCAGCACGCTCCACGCCAATATCTGGTTCTCATGTTGATTCAGCGCGCTCGCAAAGCTCTTCGTCTCGCCCCCCGGAGCCCGCGCCACCATCACCGAAATCTCTTTCTCCAGCTCGACCGCCTTCTCCGCCACGCACGGCTTTTCGCCCAGCAGCTTCCACGCCTGCTCGGGAGTCGCGCCATCCGCAAACCCCAGCTTCACCTGGCTGCGCCCGTCATATCCGCCCTGCGCGCTCTTCACAAACAGCCTCGGCCCAATCTCAGCCGCAGCCCGCGTCAGGTCGGCCTCGCTTTCAATCGCGCGATATTCCCCCAGCGGGAACCCCTTGTCTCGCAGCCAATTCTTCTGCCGAATCCGGTCCTGAATGGTCCGCAGCAAATCCGCGCCGGGCCGCACCGGCGCATACTTCGCCGCAGCTTCCAGGCTCTCGAGCGACACCTGCTCAATCTCCAGCGTCACCACGTCCGACCCGCGCGCCAGGTTGGCCGCCGCACGCGCGTCGTTCCATCCACCCTCAAAGCAGGCGTCCACCACAAAGCGCGCCGGGCACGAAGGGTCCGGGTCCATCACCTGCACGCGATATCCAAACCCGCGCGCGGCCATCGCCATCATCCGGCCCAGTTGTCCGCCGCCAAGTATCCCAATCGTTGCGCCCGGCAGCAGCACCTTCGGCTCGCCGCTCATTGGCCCAAATCCTGCGTGTCCAGTTCCTGAGCCAGCACCTCTTCGCTGCGCTCCTTGCGCCACGCGCGCAGCTTTTCCCGCAAAGCAGAATCTGTTGTCGCCAGAATCTCCGCCGCCAGCAGAGCCGCATTCGCCGCGCCCGGTTTGCCAATTGCCAGCGTGCCCACCGGAACCCCCTTCGGCATCTGCACAATCGAGAGCAGGGAATCGATCCCGTTCAGCATCGTCGCCGGAACCGGCACGCCCAGCACCGGAACCAGAGTCTTCGCCGCCAGCATGCCCGGCAAGTGCGCCGCGCCGCCCGCTCCGGCAATAATCACGCGCAGACCACGCGACTCCGCGGTCTCCGCATACTCGAACAGCCAGTCCGGCGTACGATGCGCGGAAACCACCCGCGCCTCATGCGGTATTCCAAAAGTCTTGAGGATCTCAATCGCGGGAGCCAGCACTTCATAGTCGCTCTTGCTCCCCATCACGACCCCTATAAGGGGTTTTGCGCCGGAGGCGCGTTTGCCTGGACGGCCAGTCCCTTGCTTCATGCAGTGATTATAGTGGCCCCGCCGCACTGCGCCGACATGCAAAAGAGCCTCCGCATATGCGGAGGCTCTTCGCTATAGCAACCATCCGGTTGCGTCTATTTCATGGTTACGCCCTGTGTGGCTTCCTTGTTCTTCTTCTCTTCATTGGCCTTGCGGGTTGCCATCGCTTTCGAGCTCCACTGGTCCACCAATGCCATGGTGGCTTTCAACTGCTCCTTATTACCACAGGCAAAGTCCGCCTGACGGCGATACATCAGCTGCAGATAAGCCATCGCGGCATCGTAGCTCGGGCGGATCTGAATGGACTTATTCAGGTACTGAATGCCTTCGTTGACCAGAGGCGTGTTCTCACTGGTGATGGCCTCGCAGGTCTTCTTCGGCATTTTTACGTTACCTTCGCCGTTGTCCTTCATTCCGACTGCGGTCAGCTCTTTGACTGCATTGCGATAGGCAAGTCGCCAGTCGATGCTGCCGATGGTATAGGCAGCCTCGGCGTCATTCGGATCGGCCTGCAGTACTTGCTGCTGCCACTTCCTGGCGTTGTCGTATTTGTCGATGTTGAAGTAGATGCTCGCTACGCCCTTCATCGCATTCACGTCGTCAGGGCTCTCGATCAGCACCTTTTTGAAGTTCTCGATCGCCAGATTCGCCATCTTCATATTTTCCGGCGTCTTCAGATCAGGCACCACCTGCTGCGCATATGCAGTCGCCAAGTAGGAGCGCGCCATAGGCAGCTTGGGATCGTCATTCACTGCCTGTTCAAAGTGGTTGATGGCTTCCTCGTACTTCGCGCTCTTGTACGCTTGGACTCCCTTATTCAACTGATCGCGGGCCTTTAGCTTTTGGCAGCCGGTCACAGAAATCAGCAACACAAGTGTTGCTGCGGTCATCACCGGAAAACGTGCATTTCGATTCATTCTGTCTTGGTTCTCCTTTGATCGCCGGACATGCACTCTAGCCGGGATGCCTTATCCCCGCCCGGGGATTAAACTCCCACAGGCAGCAATTCTACTCGGTCCGCCTTGCGCCGTAACGTTCGTGCCGGGCAAACCGCAATCTTCGGCACGGCCTGCATCTCTCAGCCCGCGCGCCGCTTCAAGTCCCTACTGACCGGCCGCAATCTTCGGCGTGATCAATCCGATGTGGTCCACACCGACAGCATGCGCTATATCAATGGCCTGAGCCACGGTCTGGAAGTTCAGGTTGGGGTCGCCCTGGATGAAGATGACCTTCTGAGCGCGAATCGAGTAGATCGCGTTCAGCCGGGTCCGCAGCTGGTTCGCCGCTACACTGTCCTGGTTGATCATGTAGCTGGGGAGTCCGTTCGCATTGCCCGCAATCCGCAGCACCACCGTGTTCGGATTGGGCTCCGACGTCTTGTTCTTCGGAGGCTGCGGTACCAGTGCATCCAGGCCTTTCGGCGTAACTGGCACGATCGCCATAAAAATGATCAGCAGCACCAGCAGAACATCGATCAACGGCGTGACGTTCATGTCCGCATTCAGGCCGCCACCACCACCAACACTCATTGCCATAGGTCAAATCCCCATTTCCGGCCGTCCCCGGCCGGCTGTAAAAAATTTCGGCTATTCGCCTGCGCCACCCGAAGGAGGCTCGTTGTTCTGCTGGTTCTCAGTAAGCAGACCGACGTCTTGCACGCCTGCGGTACGGACTGCGTCAATCGCATCCTCGACCGTGCCGTAGTGCGCACGCGCATCCGCTCGGAAATAGACCGTCTTGTTCATCTTGTTCTGCAACAAATCGGCCACCTTCGAGCCCAGCGTATCCATGGTTACCTGGTCCTGCCCCAGATACACCTTGCTGTCGCGCGTTACCGCAACGACCACCGAGTCTTGCTTGCTCGCGTTGTCCATGGCCACCGCGCTCTCCGTCTGAGCCAGAGTCACATTCACCTTTTGCTCAGCCAGTGGAGTAATAACCATGAAGATGATCAGCAGCACCAGCATGACGTCCACCATCGGCGTTACGTTGATGTTGGAGTTGACCTTGCTGCCTTCGTCTCTCTTTGAAAGTGCCATCCTTGACTCCGTAATTCCAGTTCCACGCTCAAAGCCTGCGCCGGGAGCGGAATGGGCCATGCCTGCCCCACTCCCGGCGTGTGATTCCCGTTGCAGTAAGCCGGTTACCGGCGGCTCTGCTTGATAAAGTAATCGATCAGCTCACTTGACGAGTTGTCCATCTCCACGTCAAACGCCTCCACCTTGTTGGTGAAGTAGTTGAACGCCCACACCGCCGGAATGGCCACAACCAGTCCGATGGCCGTCGTCACCAGCGCTTCGGAAATACCGCCGGCGATCGTCGAAATGCTGGTCGTGTGCTGCGCCGCGATCTGTCCGAACGCCTTCAGAATACCGGCGACCGTTCCGAACAGTCCGACGAAGGGAGCCGTGGAGCCAATGGTCGCAAGACCGCCAAGACCTCGCTTCAGCTTGGCATGCACGATCGCCTCGGCACGCTCAAGAGCGCGCTTGGAGGACTCGATCTGCTCTGCCGTCACCGCACCGCCGCTGCCGTAGTTGCGGAACTCCTGCAAACCGGAGGTGACAACCTCAGCCAGATGCGACTTCTTGTTGCGGTCCGCAACCTTCACCGCCTCGTCCAGCTTCCCCTCCTTGAGGGCACCGGCAACGCGGGGCGCGAACTCACGCGACTGCTTGCGGGCGGCCGCGAAATACAGGTAACGGTCGATCATGACCGCAAGCGACCAGATCGACATGATGAACAGCACGAATACGACGCCACGGGCCAGCCAGCCCATCTGCGCCCACAGGCCCATCGGGCTGCTGAGATTGACGGTTTGATCCTGCAAGAAGCCCAGTCCAGCCGAGTGGGCAGCGAGTTGATGTAGATGAGCGAGAATCACTTGAATCGTTCCTCCTAGGGAGTTACTGCTTGGAAATTCACAATACTATAGCGGCTGCAGTCTGTGCTCCGCCAAGGCAGAGCACAGTCCGGGCATCAGTCGCCGAGGCTAAAGACAACGTTGATCTGGGTTTCCACCTCTACCGGCTGGCCATTCAGCAGATAGGGCCTATAACGCCAGGTCTGTACAGCTTCGATCGCGGACTGGCGCAACATCGGCGGCCCGCTCAACACCCTCAGATTCTGGATAGTGCCGCCCTTCGAAATCATCGCCTGCAACACCACGGTTCCCTGAATGTGCGCGGCCTTGGCAATCGGAGGATAGCGAATCTGCTCGCCGCCAATTCTGTTACCGGCGATCACGCCTGCAGACACCGCAATTCGCTTCGGAGGCGCTGCCTTCACCTGAGGCGTACCGGTCCCAATACCTCCCAGAATACCGCCCATCACACCCGTGCCGCCCGACATCCCGTCCATGCCGGCCACGCCGGACATACTCGGCGGCGCGGCTTCCTGCTTTTGCATGTTGACCCTTTTGGGGATCTTTGTCGGCGCAGTGAGCTGGTTATTAATAATCTGCGAAACCACCCGCACGACATGCGGCGGCGACGGCGGCGGCGGCGGCGGTGGTGGAGGTGGCGGAGGCGGAGCAACCAGCAGCGTAGTCAGGGCTGCGCTCGGCAAGGCCTCAGGGTAGATCAGCGGGATCAGGATCATCGTGGCGACGATCGAAAAATTCAGCAAAACTCCTACCCAGAGAAAATACTTGCTCTTGGTCTTAATCCTGCCGCCGGATTCTATCAGCGCATCTTCAAACATGGCCTACCTCTGACTCACAAAACTTTATTACCACCTATAGACACCACATAGAGGAGATTTTGTTCCCAATTTGGCTTCTTTTTTTACCCCAGCTGGCAGTGCCTCGCTGGCGAAAAAGTGGGGTTACTCCTTCTATCACAATCTGCCTTCAATGCGAAAGTTCACCCCTGCGGATTGTCCGAATTACGCCTAGGAACGCCTCCCCACCGGCAGCGCCGCGCTCTTGCCCCGGCGCGACCTCCAGTCCTGGTACGCCACCAGCATCGGTGCCGCAACCGCAATCGAGGAGTAGGTTCCAATCAGAATACCGATCACCAGCGCGAACGAAAACCCGCGCAACACCTCTCCACCAAAAATATACAACGAGAGCACCGTCAGGAATGTCAAACCTGAGGTCAGCACCGTCCGGCTCAACGTCTGGTTGATGCTCCGGTTCACCAGGTCCGCCAGCGGCTCCCGGCGGTTCATGCGCAGGTTCTCCCGGATGCGGTCAAATACCACAATCGTATCGTTCATCGAGTAGCCGATCAGCGTCAGGATGGCCGCGATGACAGTCAGCGAAATCTCTCTATTGAAGAGCGAGAAGGCGCCCACCGTGATGATCGTGTCGTGGAACACCGCCACCACCGCCGCCACGCCGTAAATCAGCTCAAACCGGAACCACAGGTAAATCAGCATCCCAGCCAGCGAGTAGAGCGTCGCAGCCAGCGCCTGGTGCCTCAACTGCTCGCCCACCTGCGGGCCCACAATCTCTACGTTGCGGATACTGAATCCGGAGAGATACGCGCCCTGCTTCAGCTCGTTCAGTACTGCCGCGTCGGCAACGCCGGCAAGGTTGTTGATGCTTGCAATAATCCCGCTGTGATCATGGTCGCGATAATCAATAATCGCGCCCGCCTGCTGCGTGTAGCGCACCGTCGCGTTGTCCCCCAAGCCCATGTGCTCCGGGTCCTTCTGCTCCAGCCAGTCCGCCAGCGCGTTGCTGCTCACATTGTCCAGGTCCAGCTTGCCCGTGCCCGCGTTCGCCTTGCCGGTCTCCGAGTATCCTGTCGTCAGCGCCGAGACGATCGCCGCCCGCCCCGCATCCAGCTGCGACTCGCCTGACTTCCTTTCCGGCAGCGTGATGATCACTTCGTCATTGGCTGCTGCCCCGTAGGCCACCACTGGTGCGTCCTTCAGGCCCGCCTTCTGCGCCGCGTCGCGAAGCCTGCCAATGTCGGGCTTCTGTGCGAACTTCACCTGCACCACAGTGCCGCCCGTAAAATCCACGTCCAGGGGCAGGTGATGCCAGAACAGCAGCGAAAGCACACCAGACACGCTGAAGATCAGCGAAAATGCGAGGAAGTACCATTTCTTCCCCAGCCAGTCGACCTTTGGTTGTCCAAAAAATTCCACGAATCCATTTCCTCAGGGGCATCCGCCCCGGTATTTCTTAAATCCTCATAGCACCAGGCAAACCTGCCGCAACAGCGAGCTTTAAATTGAAATCGGCTCGCCCCGCAGCTTCTTGTTCAGGTGCGCGTCAAAGATCACGCGCGATACAAAGACCGCCGTAAACAGGTTCGCGCAAAGACCCGCCGTCAATGTCACGGCAAATCCCTTCACCGGCCCGGTTCCGAACAGGAACAGAATCGCCGCTGAAACCACCGTCGTTACGTGCGTATCCAGAATCGTCGTCCACGCGTGCGCAAATCCCTGGTCCACCGCCGCCGCCGGGCTCTTGCCCGCGCGCAGCTCTTCACGGATGCGCTCGAAGATCAGCACGTTCGAGTCCACGCCCATACCAACCGTCAGGATCACGCCCGCGATGCCCGGCAGCGTCAGCACCGAGCCCGTATAGCCCATGAATCCGAGCAGAATGACCAGGTTCAGAATCAGCGCAAGGTCGGCGTTGATCCCAGCTCCCTTGTAGTAGACGAGCATGAAGATCAAGACCGCCAGCATACCCACAACCGCGGCCATCACGCCCTGCCGGATCGAGTCCGCGCCCAGCGACGGCCCAATCGTGCTCTCCTGCAGGTAGTGCAGCGAGGCCGGCAGTGAGCCCGTATTCAGCAGCATCGCCAGGTCGGTGGCGTCCTGCATCGTCATCGATCCACCGCTGATCTCGCCCTGGTCGCGAATCTGCCCTTCAATGTTCGCCACTTCTTGAATCTTGTTGTCCAGCACCACTGCCAGCGGCTTGCCCTTGTTGGCAGAGGTGAACTGCGCAAAGTGGTCGCCCGCCGCCGTCGTCAGGTAGAAGTCCACTTCCGGCTGGTTCGTATTCGAGTTTGTGCTCACGCGCGCGCTGCGGATGTCCGTTCCGCCCACCTCAGCCGCCCCCCGAATCTCATACCATCCCGAGGGGTTCACGCCCGGAGCCGTCTGCACCAGCTTCGCGTCATACGGCACGCTGCCGCCCAACTGGTTCAGCGCGTCCTGCTCGCTCGTGTACGGTCCACCGCCCAGCACCAGATGCAGCTCCAACCGCGCCGTCGACTGGATCACGCTGCGCACCCGCGAAAAATCGTCAATGCCCGGCAGCTCCACCAGAATCTGGTCGCTGCCCAGGTTGTACTCCTGCACCACCGGCTCGGTTACACCCAGCGAGTCCACGCGCTGCCGAATCACTTCTATCGACTGCTGCAGCGCCCGGGTCTTGATATCGGCAATCGCGCTCGGCTTCATCGTCAACGTCCAGGTCGTCCCGTTCGCGTTGGTGGCGATGTCGTACTCCTGCGCATACTGACCGCTCAGCACGCCGTTGATGTCGCTGCTGCGGTCCGGCGGAGCCCCGTTGATCTGGATCACTTCAGGATGGTTCTTCGCGTCCGGCTTCAGCACGGATGTGAACTTGATCCCGTTCTGCTGCAACGCTTCCTTGATGTGCTCCGCGTCGCTGTCCGTCGTCGTACCAACGGCCTCGTTCACCATCACCTGCAACACCAGATGCGTGCCGCCCTTCAGGTCAAGGCCCAGCTGGATGCGGCTCAAAATCGACTGCTTCAACGCCGACACGGAAAAGCCGCTGGGGATGCCCGTAATGCCAAGCACGCATACCGCCAGTATGGCAACAATCAGAATGGTTTTTTGAGTGAGATTCTTACGCATGTTTTATTGTGGCTCTCGCTACTTGGCTGCCTCGTCGCTCGTTACAGAAGCGATCGCGCTTTTGACCACTTCAATCTTGATATTGTCCGGCGCTACGCGAAGCTGGATCGTGTCGTCCTTGATCACCAGGATCGTGCCGCGGATTCCGCCACTTGTTGTAATCCGGTCGCCCGTCTTCAGTTTCCCAAGCATTTCCTGCCACTGCTGCTGCTTTTTCTGGTTCGGACGAATCAGAAGCAGATAGAAAACACCAATAATCAGGACAAACGGGAGCAGTGAAATCAGGCCCCCAGAAAGAAACCCGCCACCCGGTGCAGCCAGAAGTAACGTCGTCAACACACAATCCTTTTCGGGCGTAAATAAAAAACAACCTCACCTACGCCGCTTCCATCTTATTTTGTCGAGGAAAAGCCCAGGCTTAAGAGAAAATTCTTTCACCTTACGGGCTTCGAACAGCGCCTGCTGCTTCCTTTCGGCTCCGGGCACACCCCCGGAAGGGTCGCCTGAACACCTGCACTTTAGAATCTCGTACTGAATAGACGGTGTCAAGGGATTCCCCAAACACCCCGCGCACTCGCGCCCACTTCCGCCTCGCCCACGCCGCCATCAGGCCTCCTCTACCAGAAACCGCTCCACCAGCGCGGCCATCGCCCGCCAGCGCTCCGTCTCTTTTTCCAGCGCCTTCCGCCCTGCGCGCGTCAGCTCGTAGAACTTCGCCTCGCGATTGTGCTCCGTCCGCCCCCACTCACCCGCAATCCATCCGTACTGCTCCAGCCGCACCAGCGCCGGATACAGCGTCCCCTGATTCAAACTCAGCAGCTTGTCTGACACCTGTTCCAGCCGCGTCGCTATCTGGTACGCATGCTGCGGCCCCATCAGCTCCAGCGTTCGCAGCACAATCAGGTCCAGCGTCCCCTGCAGAATCTGCCCCGGCTCCCGCTCTTTACTAGACATACAAGTGGAACCTCCAGACACACAGAATCACCCCATCTCCACTTGCCTGTCAAGTAGAGCTGGGCTGCGCACAAAGCGAATTCCCGCCCCAAAGCGCTTTCATCTTTCGTACACTCGCCGTTCATATTTCATGCAAAGGGCAGCATTCAGGTTAGAATGAGGGACGCAAATCCATCTCACGGATACGCAGTCAATAATCTAGATAGGACGTCTGTAGATTTTGTCCACGCCAAGTATTCAGGATCGAGTATTAAAAGTGATCGCGACCTCGAAACGCATCCCCATCGAGAGCGTTCAACCAGACAGCAGCTTTGAGTCCCTCGGCATCGACTCGCTGGACCGCCTCAATATTCTCTTCGACCTCGAAAGTGAATTCGACATCGAGATCGATGACGCGCAGGCCAAGCAGGTCACAAACATCCACCAGATGGTCGAAGGCATCACCCAACTTCTGGAAGCGAAGAGCGCCTCTTCGCCCGCTGAGTAGTCTCGTTGAGTAGCGTGAATCGCGTCGTCGTCACAGGAACAGGTGTCGTAAGCGCCTTTGGCAGGGGCACGGATGCCTTCTGGCAGGGTGTGTCCTCCGGAACCTCCGCCATCCGCCCGCTTACCGGCGCCTACGTCGCGCCCATCCGCTTCAACAACGGCGCCGAATTCGCAGACTACGTCCCCGAAGAACACTTCGAAGCCAAAGACCTCAACTTCATGGAGCGCTTTGCGCAGTTCGCCGTCATCGCCGCGCGCGAAGCCATCGCCAGCTCCGGCATCGAGTTCTCACCGGAACTGCGCGAGTCCGCCGCTGTCATCACCGGCTCCTGCCTCGGCGGCCGCCCCATCGAAGAGGCCGGCTACTGGGAGCTCTTCCACAACGGAAAAAACCGCGTCCATCCCTTCACCATTCCGCTCAGCATGGCCAACGCCGGCGCCAGCCACATCTGTATGGAATTTGGCCTCGAAGGCCCCTCCTACACCATCTCCACCGCCTGTGCCTCATCCACCCACGCCATCGGCCAGGCCTTCTGGATGGTCCGCTCCGGCGGCGCTTCTATGGCCATCGCCGGCGGCAGCGAAGCCCCATTCTTTCTCGGCAACCTCAAGGCATGGGAGGCCATGCGCGTCATCAGCAAGGACACCTGCCGGCCCTTTTCGCTCGAACGCAGCGGCCTGGTCCTCGGCGAAGGCGCCGCCATGCTCGTCCTTGAGACCCTTGACTCCGCGCTTGCCCGTGGAGCAAACCCGCTCGCCGAGATCGTCGGCTTTGGCATGTCCGCCGATGCCAGCCACATCACCCAGCCCGCCGCCACCGGAGCCATCCGCGCCATGCGCGGCGCTCTGCGCGACTCCGGCCTGGCCCCAGAGCAGATCGGCTACATCAACGCCCACGGAACCGCGACTGAGACCAACGACCGCATCGAAACCGCGGCCATCCGCGAAACCTTCGGCCCCCACGCCGACAAGCTCGCCGTCAGCTCCACCAAGTCCATGCACGGTCACGCCCTCGGCGCCGCCGGAGCACTGGAGGCCGTCGCCAGCATCCTCAGCCTTCGCTGCGGCATCCTGCCGCCCACAGCCAACTACCTCACCGCCGACCCGAATTGCGACCTCGACGTCATCCCCAACCAGCCCCGCAAGACCCACGCCGAGGCCTGCCTCTCCAACTCCTTCGCCTTCGGCGGCCTAAACGCCGTACTCGCCTTTAAAACCTACGTCTGATCAGACGAGGCCCCACCCTCTCACCAATGTCATTTTTGGGGACGTAGGAATGCCCGGGAGATAAGTATTATCCTGCGGTAGAGAATTGGGTATATATACCCAATTCTCTACCGCAGGAGCCAAGCATAATTTCGTCTTGATTTCCCAAAGACTTGATCGCAGGGCACCCTTGTGCATCTTGGTAGCATGGATTGTATGATTGGTATATATACCAATCATACAATATCTTTCTTTCTAGGTGATTCTGGATAATTAGATATGCATGAACCACTTGACCGTTCTAAGACCCGTTCAGGTGCACCGTATCACTAGGTATATATACCAAGTGATACAATAATTCCACCTCCCTCTGGGCGGAAAGGATCGCGGGGTCTACATACGTTACCCCTGGAATCATATGGCTGGACAAAGTCGCCTCCAAATCGCCAAAACCGATATTGTCAAAGCGTTTGACGATACGGGCAAGCGTGTCTTCTGGCCCAGCGATATTTCGCAGCTTCTCGAACAAAATCGGGCTTTCTGGAGACTAGCTCAGAACACCACGACGGCCAAATTTCTGAATTTCCTTTTAGAAAAGACCGATCTCCATCTTGAATACCTGGAGCCGCTGAATCACCCAAACGCTGCGGGCATCACACGATACGTTTGGAAAGAGGCGTCTGTCTACGAGATCGCGCTTTCCATGAAACGTGAAGCCTACTTGTGTCATGCCACGGCGATGTTCCTTCACGGTTTATCTGAACAAGTCCCATCAAGAATTTACGTAAACAGCGAGCAGAGCCCAAAGCCAGGCTCCGGCCACCTCACGCAAGAAGGCATCAATCGAGCCTTTGCAGGCAAACAACGCGAATCGCAGTTCATCTTCAAATTCCATGATTCCGAAGCGCTACTGCTCTGGGGAAAGAATACCGGTCAGCTAGAAGTGATCGATATGGAATACTCCGACGCAAAATTGAGAGTGACGGGACTGGAAAGAACTCTTATTGATATTGCTGTGCGGCCATCGTATGCGGGGGGCGTCTTTCAGGTGCTCGACGCATATCGCAGCGCAAAGGATCGCGTCTATGTGGGCACATTGCTGGCAACGCTGAAAAAGCTCGATTACGTTTACCCCTACCATCAAGCGATTGGTTTCTACATGGAGAGGGCAGGCTACGCAAAAAACCAATACAACAGGCTGAAAGCCGTCGGCCTCAATTACGATTTCTATCTTGCGTATGGCGTGAAGGACAAGGAATACGATTCAGGATGGAGGTTATTTTTCCCAAAGAGCCTTCATTGATTTCACTTCTTCAACGACGAAATCGAAATAAACATCGAACTCGGCAAGGTCGTCGTCATTCGAAGAATTCCTGACGCTGTCCCAGTCGGGGCGATGGAACTCTCTCTGGTCCAGAATTTTCCCTAAGAGACCGAGAGGAACCTCTTTCGCGGCAAATATGTGCCGAACCAGCTCCAGATTCTCCGGAGAGTTGAAAGACATGCCGGTTGTGGCAGCAATCAGATGAATGTCATAAAAATCGCGGGCCCGCGCCGAAGGACGCCGTTGCAGCGTATATTCCGGCATTTGTTGGCAGATGGCGCGAAGCTTTTCGATTGCAATCATGCTCGGACTGTAGACGTATATGGTGTAGTCGTCGAGTTCTAGCTCCAGTTTGCCGGCAACGTACTCGTATTTGCTGAGATCAATGATGAACACACGTTGCTGCCCAGGTCCAATGACGAGCGAATCTCGGCGGCGACGCATCAAATCGCCTTCGAGGCTTTCGTATTTCTGTTTTTCCACCACTTTGAAGCTCGCCATGTAGCCGCCCCATCGCAGACTCTGTCCTGCGGGAACTACGCTCGGTTTCGCCTCAAATTTGAAGTCGAATACAACAAAACCTGCGGCAAGGAATCGATTCTTGAGTGCCCTCTGAACACGGTCGCGCGTGTCATCTATGTCTTCAAAGTCGTTCTCAATTGAGAAATCGAGATCCAGGGAGGTGCGTTTGCTCAATCCCAACGCAAGCGATAGTGCGTTCCCGCCCTTTAGAACGACCCGCCCAAACAGTACGTCATCGGAAAAAATGGCGGTAATTGCGATCCTGCGAATTTGACGATAATCAATACGCGGCGCAGAAGGCATTAACTTTGAAAGTCCTCGCACGTCAAGAAAATGATATGACAACCCCGCGGCGTGTAGCCGAATACCCACATCTCGAAGAGATGTGGGGTACCTACTTCAATCCCTTCACCCAAGCCACCGACCGCGCAATCCCCTCCGCAAAAGAAACCCGCGGCATAAACCCCAACTCCGCCCGAGCCTTGTCCGCCGGATACTCCTGGTCCCGCCCCAGCAGATACACCGCGTGCCGCGTCAGCAACGGCCGTCCCGGCAGCGCCTTTGCTAAGTGGTAGGGCATCTCCATCGCCCCCGCCACCGCCATTGCCCCGCCATACGGCAAATAGATCCATGGCCGTCTGCACCCCAGTCCATCCGCCAGCGCGCCCACATAGTCCTGCCAGTTCGCGCCCGTCCCGTCCGACAGGTTGTAGACCTGTCCCAGAGCCACAGAACTCCGCGCCGCCGCCAGCATCGCGTCCACCGCGTTATCGACATAGAGAAATCCCCCCGTCCTTCGCCCGCCGCTCACGTACGCCATCAATCTCTGCCGCAGCAACTCCGCAATGTCCGTCACAAACGCCTTGCCGCGCGGCCCATAAATCGTCGCGGGCCGAACCACCGTCACCGGCAGCCCATCCTCCTGCGCCGCACGCCAAACCGCCTGCTCCGCCAGAATCTTCGTGCGGTTATACGGCAGGCCCACATCCCTCACCGCGCCCGTCTCCGCGCACGGAACCACCGGATACCCGTACACATCCGTCGTGCTCACATGCACAAAACGCTGTAACTTAGGTGCCTCACGCGCGGCAGCTAACAGCGTCTCCGTCCCTCTTACGTTGCTCTCCGTGTAGACTTCCGCCCGCGCCCAATCGGTCGACGCCGCCGCGCAGTGGAAGATGACCGTAGCCTCGCGCACAGCCTCCCGCACTGCGCCGCCGTCAGTCAGGCCTCCGCGCACCACGCGCAGCCCGGGCAACCCATCCAGATGCCGCAGGTCTGAACTTTTGCGCGCCAGCACCGTCACCGGCTCGCCCTGCTCCGCCAGCACCTGCGCCAGCCGCCCGCCCAGAAACCCGCTGGCGCCTGTCACCAGAGCCGGCATCCGCTACTCTTTCCGGATCTTGTTGAACGCATCCAGCACGAACTCGAGGTGTTCTCTCGTGTGGGCCGCCGTCACGCACAACCGCAGCCGCGCCGAGCCCTGCGCCACCGCCGGAAACAGCACCGGTGAAACCAGCACGCCATAATCCCGCAGCCGCCGCGCAAACAACGCCGTTTTGGCATCGTCGTGCATCATCACCGGAATCACCGCCGTTTCGGAAAGCCCCGTGTCATAGCCCAGACTTTGCAATCCCTCGCGCAGAAACGCAGCGCTCGACGCCAGGTAGGCCACGCGCTCCGGCTCCTGCTTCAGAATCTTGATCCCTTCCAGCACCGCCGCAGCCGCGGCTGCGGGCATCGCCGCCGAAAAGATAAACGGCGAAGCCCCGTGCTGCAGGTAGATCGCCACCCGTTGCGACACCGCGACAAATCCGCCCGTCGAAGGGATCGACTTCGCCAGCGACCCGGTCCAGATATCAACCTCGTCCGTCGGAATCCCGAAGTGCTCATCCACTCCGCGCCCGGTCGCGCCCAGTACGCCGATCGCGTGCGCGTCATCCATCAGCAGATAGGCCCCGAATTCCTTCTTCAGCGCAATCAACTCCGGCAGGCACGCAATGTCGCCGTCCATCGAAAACACGCCATCGGAAACAATCAGCGTCCGGTTCGCCTCCGGCCCATGCTCCAGCTCGTGCCGCAGCGAAACCGGATCGTTGTGCTCAAACTTCTGCACCTGCACACCGGCCAGCAGACACGCATCCAGCAGACTCCGGTGCGAATAGATATCCATGATCACGCGGTCCGCCGGCCCGAACAGCCCGCTGATCACCGCCAGGTTCGCCGAATACCCCGACGTAAAGGTGAGCGCCGCTTCTGCGCCTTTGAACTCCGCCAACGCCTGCTCTACCTCACGGTGCAGATCCATTGTCCCGGCCAGCAGGCGAGCGCCGCCCGTTGCTGTTCCATACTTCCGTATCGCCGCAATGGCCGCCTCGTCAATCCGCGGATCGCCGATTAGTCCCAGATAGTCATACGACGACAGCATCAGCATCTGATGGCCGTCCATCTCCACCATCGGCCCCGTCCGCGAACTCAGCGGCGGCTGGAACGGATATGCGTCGTACGAACAGGCCAGCGCTGTATTTTCAAACATCCTGCGCGCCCGCGCGTCGATCAGCTCGTGTTTCTTGTAGCTTTCTTTGCGCTCATGGGAGAAATAATCCTCAAACATCTGCCCTGACGAAGATGGAAAATTCTTCTTCTCCGGGAACACCGACTCTCTGCTTTGCAACGGCGTACTCATGACTACCAAATATACCTTGCCGCGGGCGTTTCTAAGGCATTTCTCCAGCTGGTATAGAGGGGACAAAATGCCCTGAAGTGGCTTTTCCCTTGAGAAAAAGCCGCCCTGTACGCTGCTGGAAACTCCACAGAAACTGGAGAAATGCTATAGCCCGCCCGTGACGCCCAAAAACTTCAGCCCGCAATCCCCGCCCGCACCCGCCGCATCGTGTCCAGATAAAACGCCAGATTGTGCAGTGTATTCAGCACCGCCGCCAGCGGCTCCTGTGCCGTCATCAGGTGCCGCAGGTACGCCCGGCTGTACCGGCGGCACACCATGCACTCGCACTTGGGGTCCAGCGGCCCCTGGTCCTCGGCGTATTTCTTGCTCTTGATGTTCACCCGGCCTTCGCTGGTAAACAGCAGCCCGTGCCGTGCCGCCCGCGTCGGCAGCACGCAGTCCATCATGTCCACGCCCATCGCCGCATACTCCGCAATCTCGTCTGGATACCCCACGCCCATCACATACCGCGGCTTGTCCGTCGGCAGATACGGCAGCGTCTCGGCAATCACCTCGCGCGTCAGCTCCCTCGGCTCGCCCACGCTCAGCCCGCCAATCGCGTAGCCCTCGAAATCCATCTCCACCAGCCGCTCCGCGCTCTCCCGCCGCAGGTCCGTGTACATGCCGCCCTGCACAATCCCAAACAGGTTCGGCGTCTGCCCCGCAAACCTCTCATCCCAAACCCGCGCATGCTTATGCGCGTCAAAGTGCCGCTTGCTGCGCTCCGCCCACAGCAAAGTCGTGCCCAGTGACTTCCGCGCCCGCTCCCGGTCCGCCGGATATTCCGTGCACTCATCAAACGCCATCGCAATGTCCGACCCCAGCGCGATCTGCACGTCCATCGAATGCTCCGGCGAAAAAAAATGCTTTGACCCATCCAGGTGCGACCGGAACTCGACCCCATCCTCCGTCACCTTCCGCAACTTGTTCAGGCTGAACACCTGGAACCCGCCCGAGTCCGTCAGGATCGGCCGCTCCCAGCTCATAAACCGGTGCAACCCGCCCATCCGCTCGATCAGCGCATGCCCCGGCCGCAGATACAGGTGGTACGTATTCCCCAGGATGATCTGCGCATCCAGCTCTTCCAATAAGTGCTGCGGAACCGCCTTGACAGACGCAGCCGTCCCCACCGGCATAAACACCGGTGTCTCCACCGCGCCGTGCGGCAGCACCATGGTCGCGCGCCGCAGTGGACCGCGCGTTGCTTGAATCTTGAACTCTAAAGACACTGGCTCGATTGTATCGAGGACGCGCGCGTCACATTCCCACGATTCACCGCATCTTATACAGAGTCAGAATTTGCGCTTCTCCAAAACAAAAAGCCCACGCCATCACGACGCGGACTTTTCGTTCTTATTCTGTATTCGCTGTGCCGCAGGCGCGGGTGCCTGGTGCGAATCCTACGACTGTGCCGCCGAAGGCTGCGCTGCCGCTGCTGCTGCTGCCGGTGCCGCCGTCGCTGCTGGCTCTGCCGCTGCCGGTTTAGGAGCCAGCTTCTTTGCCGCTTCCTTCTTGCTCGGAGCCAGAATCGCATGCAGCGTCGTGCCTTCCATGCGCGGCATAAACTCCACCGTCCCGGCATCGCCAATATCCCTAATCAGCCGGTTGAGGATGTTATAACCCAGCTCACGGTGCGTCATCTGCCGCCCTCGGAAGCGCAGCGACGCCTTCACCTTGTCGCCGTCGAGCAGAAACCGCACCGCCCGGTTCTTCTTGGTCTGGTAGTCATGCTCGTCCACGGTAACCGAAAACTTGACTTCCTTGACCGTGATCACTTTCTGCTTCTTGCGCGCCGCACGATCACTCTTGTCCTTCTCGTACAGATACTTCCCGTAATCCTGAATCTTGCACACCGGCGGATTCGCAGTGGGCGACACCTCGACCAGGTCAAGGCTTCGCTCGCGGGCAATTTTCAGGGCTTCAAACGGGGTAAGAATACCGAGCTGCTGCCCGGTTTCGTCAACTACGCGCACTTCGCGTGCACGGATTTTTTCATTTACACGGATAAATTGCTTGGCCGAACGCTTATCGATGGGTCTCCTCCAAAAATCCATGGCACACAGGCCACAGTGCTACCCAGTATATCGTGCTTCTCTTAATTCGATGCAGAATGGAGCACTTCGGCAACCGCAGAGTAGAAATGTCGCCCGCACCGATCAGGCTGCACTTCGCTGCTTGATCTGGTTCACCGTCTTGTCCTTCGCCGCCTCCGCCAGATCGAAGCGATTCTGTAGATTCAGCCAGAATTGGGGCGAAAGTCCAAAATATTTCCCAAGGCGAAGTGCCGTATTGGCAGAAATACTCCGCCTGAACTTCACTATGTCGTTGATTCTAGGCAGCGGCACTCCTATCTCTTTTGCCAGCCGATACGCCGTCAACCCCATCGGCTCCATAAACTCATGCAGCAAAATCTCGCCCGGATGTACCGCAAACGTCTTATTCATCGCCTTCTCCCCTGTCAAACCCAAACTCCCTAGGAGTGATAATCCACAACCTCAACGTCATAGGCATTGTCCGTTTTCCACACAAAGCAAATGCGATATTGGTCGTTAATCCGAATGCTGTACTGGCCCTTGCGCTCGCCCTTCAGCGCTTCCAGTCTGTTTCCTGGCGGAACCTTCAACTCTGAAAGGCCGGTTACGGCATCCAGAATGGCCAGCTTGTAGTTGGCCATCCCCCGAATCGAAGGCGGAAACCTGCGGCTCTTTCCGGTCTCCCACAGCACCCGGGTATCCCGATCCTTGCAATTGACGATCACGGACTAATAGTAACGCCTTCCGATACTAACGCCATACGCTACTAAAGTACAAGCATGCTCTTAGCGAGACAGATGCAAGACAACGGGAAGCGTAAGCCAGGATCAATAAGGGACGTGAACGCCGCTCTTTCGAGCTTAGTGCCTTTTCATCGCGGCACTATGCTTACCACCCGCCCAACCAGCTCCACTCCATCCCCACGCTCGCTTACCACTACATCCACCATGCGGTTCGACGGCATCGCGCCTTCCACCTCCACTTTTTGGAAGTTCGCCGAAATCGCAGGCGTCCGCTGTTCATCGCCGCCCTCCAGCGTGACAACGGACGCCGTCCGTCCCGCCAGTCCCCGCCGAAATGCCTTGCCTTTCTCATCCGCCAGAGTCCGCAGCGCCGCCATCCGCGCCGCCACTACGCTCTTCGCCACAGGACTCTCCCGGTGCAGCTCCCAGCCCGGCGTTCCCGGCCGCGCCGAAAACGGAAATAAATGCAGATACGTCAGCGGCTGCGCGGCAAGAAAATCATAGCTCTCACCGAACTCCGCCTCCGTCTCCCCCGGAAATCCCACCATCACATCCGCACCAATCGCCGCAGCCGGCAGCAGCGCCCGAACCGCCGCCACCCGCTCCGCATAATGCCACGGCCGGTACCGCCGATACATCCTCCGCAGCACCCCATCCGATCCCGACTGCAGCGGCAAATGCGCATGCGGAGCCAGCCTCGGACGCTCGCCCGTCGCAAACTCCGCAAACAGCGCCAGCAGGTCCGCACCCCAATCCATCGGCTCAATCGAGCTCAACCGCAGCCGAGGCAGCGCCGTCTCCCGCAGAATCGCCGCCACCAGCTCCACAAACGTCCGCGCCGGCTTCAGGTCGCGCCCCCAGCGCCCTAGGTTAATCCCCGACAGCACCAACTCCTGCCCGCCGCCGCCCACAAACCGCCGCACGTCCTCCAGGCACTCAGCCAGCCCCACCGACCGGCTCGGCCCCCGCGTCGCCGGAATCACGCAGAACGAACACCGGTTCCCGCACCCGTCCTGCACCTTCAGATTCGGCCGTGTCTGGTGTGCATCCGCCGCAAACGGAAGCCGCGCCAGCTCCGCATGGGCAAACGTCTCATCCACCAGAACCAGCGGTCCCTGTTGCGTTAACATCTCCACCGGCGCCAGTCCCGCCGACGCCGCAGCACTCATCTCATCCCGCGACCAACCGGAGCGGCCACCAGTGGCTGAATCAGGAATGGCGCGGAGCGCGGCTGCCTCGATGGCAAATCGTTTGTGGCTGTTGCCGATCACGGCGTCTACACCGTCCAGCGCGGCAATTTCTTCAGGAGCCCGCTGGGCATAGCACCCCGTCACCACAATCCTGGCCTCCGGATTCTCCCGCCGCACCCGCCGCACAAACGCCCGCGCCGTGCGGTCCGCTTCCGCCGTTACGCTGCAAGTGTTTAGAATGACAAGGTGGGCCGTATCCGGCCCCGACGCCTCCCTCAGTCCCCGGCTGCGCAGTCCGGCGGCAATCGCCTCGCCGTCCGAACGGCTGGCACGGCATCCGAAGTTCTCAACGTGGTATTCTGCCACGTTACCGAGTGTACCAACGCGCTCTGCGGGGCTGTCGGCCACAGCCTGTACAACACAGAAAGCGCCACACTGAGCAAGGATGTCACCGGCTCATTCGCCGGGCACTTTGTTTCCTCAACCGCAATGCAGGAGTAAACACCTATGAAACGGCGAATTCTACTGGTCGATGACGAGGTCGCCATTCTACTCACCCTCAAAGCAGTCCTGGAAATCAGCGGCTTTGAGGTCGAGACGGCCGCCTCCGCCCGCGAGGCAAAACTCAAGCTCCGCGGCAACCCCTTCCACATGATCATTACCGACATGCGCATGGAGAGCGAAACCGCTGGCAAGGAGGTCGTAGCGGCCGCCCGCAAGGCCACCAGCAAGCCTGCCGTGGCCATTCTCACCGCTTTCCCTGAGCTGGTCTACGAGGGCGGCGGCGACGTAGCCGACCAGATTCTCGTCAAACCCATGCACACCGGAGACCTCATCCGCCAGCTTGAGGCCTTGTTGGTTTCTCACGAAGACAAAAAGCGCAAGAATCAGGATGACCGCCTGCTCGCTGTCGCCC
Organism: Acidobacteriaceae bacterium; assembly: GCA_035532055.1. Lineage (GTDB taxonomy): Bacteria > Acidobacteriota > Terriglobia > Terriglobales > Acidobacteriaceae > Silvibacterium. The sequence continues at coordinate 87,651 of DATKRT010000042.1, forward strand.
CTGACCGCAAACCAGCCGCAAAGAAAGCTCCCGCTGCCGCCAAGTCGCTCCCACCACAGAAAAACGGCAAAAAAACTCCCGCCCCCAGGCTGGCCAAGGCCCGTTAACGCCTCTCCTGTGTCGGAGATCAGCCCGTCTCGGCCGACTCCTCTGGCTGTTGCTGTTTATTCTGAAAGCACGACCGGCAGAGCACCGGACGCCCCTGCGAGGGCTTGAAGGGGACCGTCGTCTCAATCCCGCACTGGGAGCAAACCGTCCGCGTCTCCGGTCTCGCTGCCTTACCCGATAAACGCTTGGACTTACACGCCTTGCAGCGCTTCGGCTCGTTCTTGAACTGTTTGTCGTGAAAGAAGAGCTGCTCACCAGCAGTAAAGATAAACTCATTCCCGCAATCGACGCACTTCAACACCTTGTCGGCAAACTCCATCACCAATCCCCTGCCACGCCCGCACTGGCCGTAGCGCAACCGCTCCGCCAACCCGTGACAAAGCGATTGTGCCTCACAAAAAAATCATGAAATGGGGCCCAGAGCCAGAATGAGATACGGCTCAACTCCGGATTGCATTGACTCCGGATATTTTTCTAAATCCATCCAGCGAACCATCATTCCGCGCTTCTGGATGTGCAGCGCTTCTGGATGTGCAGCGCTCCGGGATTCAACAGGGGATCGATATCCGGCGCGTCAATCAATTTTCGGTGCTCGATCGCTGCCTGGGCACGCTCTGCTTCTCGGCAAAGCGTGCCCGGCCTCAACAAGGTTTAGTCCTGCTCTTTGCGAGCCTTTTTACGATTCCGCTTGCGCGCCAGCGCTTCCTTCACGCGGCGCTTCTCGCCTGGTTTCAGGTAGAAGGAGTGACGTTTCACTTCTTTGATAATGTCCTCCGTCTGTACCTTGCGCTTGAATCGGCGCAAAGCATTCTCAAGCGGCTCGCCTTCTTGTACGCGAACCTCTGCCAAAGAAATACACCTCCAACCTGGCCCCATGCGGGCATCTTTTAGACTACAGCAATTCCCCGGCCCACGAAAGCTGTGCCACCCCGGCCACCTCGCGCGGATTGCAATCACCGGGTGCGGGCCGCGTTTCGCTCGCTGTCCCTACTTCTTCCACTTCTTCCGCCGCGCATCCACGTCGTGCATCCGGCTGGCCTCAAAGCTCACGATCTTCCATCGCCCCAGCCGCTTGTTATAAACCCGTGTGTAACGGTAGTTCCCGCTGATGTCGCTCTGCCCGTTCTCTCCAAGCAGGGCTGCCTTGGAGGTCACCACTGCCGTGTTCCCGTACACGCGTACCTTCAGGTCGGTAATGTTCAGGCTCTGGATCTTCATGGTCCCGGCCCGGTGCGCATCCAGCGTCTCCTGCCTGGTCTCCACCGTCCCGTTCGCGCTGATCCCAATGTAGTCATCGGCCAGCAGCTTCTCCATCACGCTCACATTATTCGTCAGCTCGGCCTCGCGCCACCGCATTTCCAGAGCTTCAATATGCTTGCGAATCGCATGGTCCCGGTGCGGCAGCGCCCAGGCTGTTTCCGCCGGCAGCCCACAAAACACTACGGCCAGCAGCGCACCAACCACTACCCATCGCCGTACCCGCTTCGTCTGTGCTTCGCCGCGCATCTGCGTACCGGATACTAGCCCGCGCTTCTGCATCGAGTCAAAGCAAAAGGCCGGAGCTGCGAATTGGACGGGGAGTTCTGACATATTCCCGCTCAGGCAACATCTTTGGCTACAAGACTACTCGATTGTCACTGTAGCGAGTGAATTCCGGTGAAGTCATGTACGAATCCGCACACCCCAGCCGCTACGCCAGCGCCTTCAGGTTCTCCACATGCCGCTCCAGCATCCGCTGATACAGGCAGCCCACCGCATACTTCTGGAAGTGCTCTGACGCGCCATGTGCCTCGCGCGCCTCCTGGTCCACATACTGCTCGTAGATCAATACCGTGTCCGCATCATCCTCCAGCACATGCGGAATGTAGCTCACGCACCCCGGCTCCTGCCGCGAAGCCGCCGTCAGCTCCCGCAGCGCCTCCTCGATGACCTTCCGATCCGCCGCCCTGAACTTTATTCGTACTGTAAAGCTGATCATTCCCTGAATCCTAATGCATTTCTTGAAAAGCCGCCCGCCGATAACCCAGCGCGCGCCCAACGGAAGCGCGGCAACCGGCTTTCCTCCGCAGGTGCGAAGCGCGTGTGCCTGGACGGCTAGTCCAGCGCCGCTGCCAGCTCCGGCAGCATCATCGTCTGGTCGCGGTCCGGCCCGGTCGATACCATCCCGATCTTCGCCCCCGACTCCCGCTCCAGAAAATGCAGATACTCCTGCGCCGCCTTCGGCAGGTCATCAAACGACCTCGCGTCCACCGTCGGCTGCTTCCAGCCCTTCAGCTTCGTATACACCGGCTTGATCGATTCCAGCCCGCGCACATCCGCCGGCATCGTATCCACCTTCTTGCCGTTAATCTCGTACCCTACGCACACCGGAATCTCATCCAGCCCGTCCATCACGTCCATCTTCGTGACCACCAGCCACTCCGTGCCGTTGATCTGGTTCGTGTACCGCAGCAGCGGCAAATCCAGCCATCCGCAACGCCGCGGACGCCCCGTCACCGCCCCGAACTCATTGCCCACCCTGCGCAGCAGCTCGCCCGCCGCGTCGTGCGACTCCGTCGGGAACGGCCCTTCGCCCACCCGCGTCACATACGCCTTGGTCACGCCAATCACCGTGCCAATCTGCGTCGGCCCCACGCCCGTGCCCGTCGCCGCGCCGCCCGCCGTCGCCGACGACGACGTCACAAACGGATACGTCCCGTGGTCAATGTCCAGCATCGTCCCCTGCGCGCCTTCAAACATCACCCGCTTGCCGTCCCTGATCGCCGTGTTCAGCAGCGCCGAAGTGTCGCGCACAAACGGAGCCAGCTTTTCTGCCGCCGCCGCGTACTCCTCATACATCTGCGCCGGATCCAGCGGCTCAGTCCCGAACAGCGCGTGCGCAATCGTGTTCTTCTCGTGGCACGCGTTCTCAATGTGCGTCTTCATCAGGTTGGTGTTCATCATGTCCACCACCCGCAGCCCGTTCCGCGCCATCTTGTCTTCATACGCCGGCCCAATCCCGCGGCTCGTCGTCCCAATCTTCTGCCGCCCCGGAGCGCTCTCCGCCGCCAGCTCAATCATCCGGTGGTAGGGCAAAATCACCTGCGCCCGGTTCGACACAAACAGTTGCCGGTCCACCTCCACGCCCAGCTCCCGCAGCTTGCCGACCTCTTTCAGAAACGCCATCGGGTCCAGCACCACGCCGTTCCCAATCACCGCCTGGCAGTCCCGACGCAGCACCCCGCACGGAACCAGCTGCAGAATGAACTTCTTCCCCTTGATGATCACCGTATGCCCGGCATTGTGCCCGCCCGCATACCGCGCCACCACCTGGAACCGCTCCGAAAGTACATCGACTATCTTGCCTTTGCCTTCATCGCCCCACTGGGCGCCAACTACCACTGCCGTCTTTGCTCGCATTGGTCCCTGCTTGCTTTCAAAAATTTAGGGGCTCGTCACACACGTCCGCTTCTGCCTGTCATTACCGCCTTTTGCAGAGAGTTTCCGGATGTTTCTGGGTGGGAGCCGAGTCGGAGAAATTTTCCTCCACCCGGTATCTAATGATATCTCACAGGCCAAGCCACAGGGGAATTCCTGACCTGTTACTTTGGGTCGGATCGGGGCCCCACACACGCTTTCTCAAAAGCGCTTGAGTGGGCCACCCGCCTACATCCGGTGCGAAGCACCGCCGCGCATCCCGCAACCCCAACGGATGCCGGACACACGTCGAACAGACCCGCACAGCGTCCGGCTTGCATTCGATTTTGATTCGAGAACGGGCCGCAACCAGGCCACGCTAAGCCGTCAGGCTTAGGGATGGTGTCTATCTCACAACCCATCGCCGGATGCGCCACCGATGCCCGCCACCGCCCCGGCGCTGCGTGCTCCGTTGCCGGACCTGAACCGCGCCGCCGCGCGGATTGCCGCTCCCCGGTCGCCGTGGTTCCGGTCATGTGGAACATGAAAAGAAGACATTCTTTTCATAATTGGAAAACAGCCGCAGCGAGGATGGCGGTCAAGGGCGGGCGCTCTCCAGCCCGCCGCGCAGCGGGCTTGCCCCTTGACGGCCACCGCAGCGGAGGCTACGCGGCGTCAGCCGCGCCGGGACGCCCGTTCCAGCACCGATCCTTTGCTTTCAACAGGTTTACGCCGCAGCAACCCTGGTTACTCCCGCAGCAACCGCGCACACGCCGTTGCGCCCCGAACCGCCTCATTCCACTCGTGTTGACGCACGTAAACACGTAAACGCCTGTGTTTATGCGGGCGCGCGCTGCATGGCGCTCATTCCATTCACGTTCCCCCAGAGTTACCGCGCGGTAACTCTGCAGCTCCCATTTGGGGGTGACGTGTCGCCTTGCTTCCGATGCCGTAGGCAGCGACGCTCTTCGGAGGCTGGCTGAGCACGGAACTCTGGGCCGCCGCAGACGGCAAGGCCACCCCGGAAGGCAGCCCTACTTGTCGCTTTCACGGTTCATTCTCGCCCAGATTCCAGTCCTGGATCATTTTGGTGTATTCCTCGGAGGGGCTAAGAGCCAAAAATCGCTTCATTTCGTCAAGCGCCTCTATCCGTTGACCGGCAGTCCAAAGTGCCTTGAAGAGCACCAGAGATGCTTTCTCCGACTTGGGCGATAACTGGATGGCCTGTCGCCCATGTTCGATTGCCTCATCAAGACGACCGTCACGAGATAAGAACAATGCGACATAGCCGTGGAGACTCGCCGCCCCTGGAAATTCCTTGGTCAAGGCCAACAGATGTTGCACCGCTGATTCTGTTTCGCCCTTCGAGTCAAGGTCGGTCGCGTACTTGATTCCCTCGATCACTCGAGGGTCGCTATTCCCAGTCTTCTGGGTCATAATCCCCCTGCGTAATTCTGTTCAACATGTGCCCCACACGATCCACAGACTTCTGGATACTATCGATAATCCTTTTTCCGCCGTCAGAACCACTCCGAACCCTCTGTTGTGCCTTTTCGATACTCTTGAGGTTATCGCTCGCTTTTGCCCCTGCCCCTTCTGAGGCTTCACCGGCCTCTCCCGCTTCGCCTGCCGCTCCTTCAGTCTCGGCGTCGATTGCGGTTTCCAAGGCAGCCTCACCTGCCGCTTCTTCGGGGACAGCGGCTTCAGAAGCACCGCCATCAACCGCTCCGGATACTACGGTTCCCACAATGATCGCTCGGGACACGACTTTGACAGCCGTCTTATGCTTAGCCAGGAACTTCAGTGTCTTAGTCTTGACACTCTGCTGTTGGGCCTGCTTGGCCTGTAATTTTTTGATGCCTGTGGTGCAAATTGTACCTTTGCATTTGGCGTTGTGGCCGTCGGCGTCGACGCCTCCGAGGGGATTGTCGAGCATGTAGTCGTAGAGGTTCAGGCTCTGGGGGTCGCCGAGTTTGGCGTAGGGGACGGGCTCGACTTTGGCGCTCCAGTCGGGCGAGAGGAAGCGGCCCATGGTGGAGGCGTAGTAGCGGGCGCCGAAGTAGTCGTTGCCGGATTCTGCGTCGCGTTCTTTGCCGGTGTACAGGTTCTCCGTGGGAGCCGGCCCGCACGTCTCCCCATCGCCATACGGCAGGCTGGCGCAGCTCTGCTCCAGATTGCCTGCGTAGTCCGTCTGCACCCGCCGCGTGCCCAGCCAATCATTCAGGTAGAAGTGCGTCTTGTTCACGTCATCGGTGGCAATCAGCACTCCGTTGGCCCACACGTTGGTGTGCGCCAGCACCATGCTGCCGCCCGAGCCCGGCGTGAACTCGCTCAACTGGTTCCCCGCCTGGTCGCGCACGTAGTCCGACTGCGTCTGGAACCCGTTCGTGGTCACATCGCAACTAAACGTCGTGATCGTGCCCTTGGCCAGCCGTTGCCCGTCGGCGTCGTACACATACCCGATCATGGTCGTGATGCTATTGTAAGTGTTCGAGACCGCGCAAATCTGCCCCTCGGCGTTGTACAGATACGAGTTCCGCCCGTCGTAGGTCACGTCGCCCGAGGCGTCATGCTCGACCGACCCCGACGCCGGAGACTGCGTCGTCGCCGACATCTGGTTATTGCTGGCCGCGTACTGCGCCCACTCGTAGGTGATGTTCGAGCCCGACTGCGGCTGACACTGCGACGAGGCATAGTCGCCCCCGGCGGGTGGCCCAGGTCTGAAAGATAGCGAGAATGAGGGTGCCCCACGTCTCGCTTTTGAGACGTGGGTTAGGATGTTGCAATGCCAAGGTCCCTCGTCCGATATCAACAGACCGGCGATCTGCACTTCGTCACCTTCAGTTGTTACCGCCGACAACCGCTTCTTGGATACGCAAGTGCGAGAGACCTTTTCGAGCGATCTCTCGAAACCATGCGGCTTCGCTAAGATTTCTTTCTCTGCGGTTACGTCGTCATGCCCGAGCATGTTCACCTGCTGATAAGCGAACCGCGCAAGGCCATTCTGGCAAAGGCTCTTCAGGCACTGAAGCTTTCCGTGGCTGTGCAGCGGCGCGAGCGCCCCTTCTGGCAGGCTCGTTATTACGATTTCAACGTGTACACGATGCGTAAGCGGATTGAGAAGCTGCGATACATGCATCGCAATCCGGTGAAGCGCGGTCTGATGGCTCAGCCCGAACAGTGGTCCTGGTCCAGCTTTCGGCACTATGCAACAGGAGAAGCAGGGATCGTCGAAATTGAATCGCCGTGGACGGCTACCCGCCGGGACCGTGCCTCCGCAATCGCCCACGTCTCAAAAGCGAGACGTGGGGCACCCTCATTCAGTATCGTGGAGGATATTTGAGATGTGGGCCACCCGCCAAGAACCTCTCAAGGGCAATGGGTCGCTTCTCAAGAGGATGACAGACCGAGAGAATCGGCAACATGAGATATTGGAACGCGCCGGACTGAAATACTGGCAACATGATGAAATGTCTGACGTTTGGCACTATCAAGGAAAGTATGCAAGCCTTGACTGGGGAGACGTTTTAGAATGCCGCGACTGGTGTAGGTAGCCAATGAATTGGCAACGTACCGTATGCAATTTCAGCTACGGAACTGCTCGAAAGACTCATGCTTGATTGTCCGCGACTCTCGGTTCTTGCGATTCGCGCCGATCGTCTTTGCCTATCTGATGAAGCTTCATCTGACGCGCCTCGGCTAGATTGATCCTGAAGTCATAGCCGTGCTTCTTCAAAAGTCCTAACAGCTCTGCCCCGTTGAGTAGAGTGACAGGTTCATTGTTGGCGAAAGCGTAGGCATCCGCTCCGTAAGTGCTCGTCGTGACGAGGATTCCTCGCGATGCGCCTTCTTTGCGAACAACCGCGCATAGGTCCCGCACGGCGCTAACGTCTACTGTGTTCGTATAGCGCTTCGCCTGAATGACGTATTTGCCCCCATGTATTGGATCGGGATCGAAGGCAATCGCATCGACGCCGCGATCTCTGCTCGCCTGCGTGATCTTAACCTCAGCGCCTCGCCCAGAGAATTCCTTATCAAATAGTTCTCGAATTAGGTGCTCGAAATCCTGCCAGTCCATCTGCGCGAGGTTGGTTCTGTTGTCAAGGCTATTCAACACTTGCCGGGCATCTACGAATCGTGAATCCGCTCTCTTTAAGGTGAGCATTGGTTCAATTGGAATGATCTCGATCAGTTTGCCCGCAGACTTTCCGTGAAGATGCAGGAACGCCGCCACCGGATCGAGATTCTTGAGGTTCAGGTCCACGAGTTGGCGCGGTTCAGCCATCAAAGAAGCTGTATACGCTTTGGTCTCACAGCCGGTCGCGGGCTCGCGGAAGTTAACCCAGCCATTCAAGACGAGGAGGCTTATCACATTATGTGTGTCGTTCCTTGCGATCTCAAATCCAATTCTCAGGAGGATTGCTGGATGCACCTTCGGTATATATTCCTTGCGTTCGGATTGGTTGAGAGGCTTCGCAACCAGCCCACTCCTCTGTTGAACGAATTTTGCCGGTGGCCTATGTACCACATCTGGTAGTCCAACCTCGACGATTAGGATTCTTTGCTCGTCATCGAAATCGACTTCCCACAGGCGCGGGACCGAGGCAGGAAGGGTGAGAGTTCCCAGGATGCATTCAATTCTTCCAATCACTGATTCCCTGACCGCATTCCGGAAGCCATTCAACATGAGAGTGAAGTGTTCCCTTTGCTCCAGGCATTCATTCGAATATCGTTGTGCATGTTGCCGGAAAGCGTTCAACTCCTCCTGGAGAAGGCTCGCGCTCGCGTTCAGGTAACGCTTCCATCTCTTTTGTTCCTCGATGTTCCATGACGCGATTTCGCTCATCAGCTCAGCGTGTCTTGACAGGATTTGAAGACGACGCTTGTTGAATTCGTCGACATGGGTGCGCTCATCACGGAAGTAGCGATTGATTTCTTTTTCGCGTATGCGGTGTAAATCGAATTCGAAAATCGCTTCCGCTATTTGGAGCGGCGCGCCGACAAACTCCTGAAATTCTTGACAGGCACCCGTTGGCGCGCTTCCTGGATAAGAACATTCCTGTGCTAATAACGCCGATTCTCTTTCAGACCAAGACTCAATCTCCGGAGCAAGAATGCTGTCGATCTCCGCAATGTTCATTTCGCTGAAGTATGCGCTTCGCGGAGAGAATGTCTGTTTCAGAAAATTCCTTCTCTCCCAAGCAGGGCGGACAGGCGTCCAGACCGTCTCTGCGCGGCGACGTTGAAACTCCTCTTTGAGACGCTGAACTTCACGTTCGGCTTTCGACAAATCGTCTGGGAGGACAACTCGAACCGCGCTGGCGAGCATAGCTTTACGACTGCAAAATCTGCGTTCACGATTTGCTGCAATATTTCGGGCGAGGCTCTTCTGTACTTCGCCGAATGTCTTCGCAGCGCCCCCAATCAACGCAAACGCTCCCCAGACAGCGGCGACGAGAACAACCAAGATTATTCCCAGTTCTTCGGGCATGAATGCCAGCCTGCAATGCAGTTTTCCCAATGCAATATGGAAGAGCCGTCTACAGTCTAAAACCCTTAGCACAGTTTGACGCTATAGAAATGTCTGCGGGCCGCCGTGCATGTTCGCCCTGCTGACCTGCCGGGCGCCCAATATCTCGAAGAGATGTGGGGGCCACACCCTAATCTCGCTAACCCCAATTCCCTATCCCCTGCAGCTCCAACTGCTCCGCATTCTCATCCGAATAAGGCCTGAAGCAAGCCCGGCAGCGCGCCTCATACAGTCCCGCCGCGCCCACCACCACCAGAGTCTGGCTCGCGCCCAGCCGTTGCGTATGCACCGCCGGAGCACCGCAACGCATGCACACCGCCGACAGCTTCAACACCTCATCGGCCACCGCCATCAGCTCCGGAACCGGCGCAAACGGCTCGCCCGCAAACGTCGTGTCCAGCCCCGCCAAAATCACCCGCTTGCCCATATGCATCAGCTCCAGCGCCAGCGTCACCAGCGACGCGTCAAAAAACTGCGCCTCGTCCACGCCGATCACCTCGACCTCATCAATCGCCGGAAACAGCTCCGCCTTCAGCGCCTCCACGTTCGGCACCGTCCGCGCCTCCAGCGTCTGCGCGCTGTGCGAGGCAATCGCCGTCCGATGGTACCGCGCATCCAGGTCCGGCTTAAAACACATCACCCGCCGACGCGCGATCTGCGCCCGCTTCAGCCGCCGAATCAGCTCCTCTGACTTCCCGGAAAACATCGGCCCGGTAATCACTTCGATCCGCCCCGGCATCACCCGGTCAGGAACGGCAGAATTGGCGGAAACAGACGGGGTACGCTGCACAGGTTCAACAGTTGTGGTCTTGGACATAATTTAGTTCGGTGGCCCATACAAGCCCTCTTTTGGCTTGTGTGGGGAACCTCTCGTTTGGTCTCCGCAGTCTACACCTGTCAAGCCCGTGCAAAACCGGAAACAGCCCTAAATCAAACAAAGCAAAACACAAAATTACCGCCCCCAAAATGCATGTTTCCCCCATCCAACTTGGTAAAATAGAAGTAGAGATAAATATGCACACAAAGGTCGCGCAAGCGGCCTTTACCTGTTTGCACGTAACTCGCTTCACGACCATCGGGAGTGACCACGCGAAGCAATTCGCGGGACGCGCAGTCCTCGCGCAAGCGGCCTTTACTGTTTGCGCGTAACTCGCTTCACGACCATCGGAAGTCCCCACGCGAAGCAATTCGCAGGACGCGCAGTTCACACCCGGATTGAAGAACATCCGAAAAGGATGCGCAGAATCAATAACATTCGCGAACAAGCTACAGAATCAATACTTTACGCCATGTTTTCAGCGAAATACTTTGGAATCAATAACATTCACGAACAAGCTACAGAATCAATACCTTACGCACAAAATACATCTTCCGGAAATCTTGTAAGACGAATAAAATCAATAATTTATCAAAAGTGATCCGGATACGCTTTGCAACAAGAAATATCCCCCGCGCCGACTGATGCTCCGGGAGATTAAGATAGTCCGCAAGACACACCGCCATGACCCAGACCGCCCTCCAACCCGCACGCACGCTCTCGCTCAGCGACCTCGCTCCGCGCGCCATCCAGTCTGAAATCCGCGCCATGACCATGGAGTGCGACCGCATGGGCGGCGTCAACCTCGCCCAGGGAGTCTGCGACACCGATGTCCCCGCACCCGTCGCTGAAGGCGCGCACCAGGCCATCCGCGACGGCCACAACATCTACACCCGGCTCGACGGCATCCAGCGCCTCCGCAACGCCATCGCCGCCAAGCTCCACGCCGACCGCGGCCTCTCCGTCGATCCCGACCGCGAAATCCTCGTCGCCAGCGGAGCCACCGGGGCCTTCCACGCCGCAGCCATGGCCCTGCTCAACCCCGGCGATGAGGTCATCCTCTTCGAGCCTTTCTACGGCTACCACGCCAACACGCTGGCCGCGCTCCGGGTCAAGCCGGTCATTGTCCCGCTGGCCGCGCCCGACTGGACGCTCGACCTCGACGCCCTCCGCCGTGCCCTCACCCCGCGCACCCGGGCAATGCTCATCAACACCCCCGCCAATCCAAGCGGTAAAATATTCAATCAAAATGAGTTATCAGAGCTAGGAACCATCGCCGCCGAGCACAACCTCTTCCTCTTCACCGACGAAATCTACGAGTACTTCCTCTACGGCAACGCCCGGCACATCAGCCCGGCCATGCTGTCCGGCCTGCGCGAGCGCACCATCCTCATGTCCGGCTTCTCCAAGACCTTCGCCATCACCGGCTGGCGTCTCGGCTACCTCGTCGCCGACCCGCAGTGGCTCGGCGCCATCAACTACTTCCACGACCTGCTCTACGTCTGCGCTCCCGCGCCCTTCCAGCACGGAGCCGCCGCCGGGCTCGAGCAGCTCGGCCCCGACTTCTACCGCCGGCTCGCCGCGGACTACCAGTCCCGCCGCGACCGCCTCGTCGCCGCGCTGTCCGACGCCGGCCTTACGCCACACATCCCCGCCGGAGCCTACTACATCCTCGCCGACGTCTCCCGCCTCGAAGGCGAGAACGCCGCCAAAAAGGCCCGCAACCTGCTCGCCCGCACCGGAGTCGCCGGCGTCGCCGGTTCCGCCTTCTTCCGCCCCGGCGGAGGGGAAAACCTGCTCCGCTTCTGCTTCGCCAAGAAGGACGCCGACCTCGACGATGCCTGCCAACGCCTCAGAAAGTTAGACTGAAACCTGCATGTTCGCCAGCATTGTCGTATCTGTAACTACGATAGTTACATTTTGTTCGCTCTTCTACTTCATGGCCTCCCTGTGGGCCGCGCGCGGCTTCCTGCGCCGCCGCCCGTTGCAGTCGCAGCCTGCGGACTTCGCCCCCTCGGTCAGCATTCTCAAGCCGCTCAAGGGCTTCGACCCCGGCATGTTCGAGGCCTTCGCCAGCCACTGCCGCCAGCAGTATGCGGGCGAGTACGAGATGCTCTTCGGCGTCTCCTCGCTCGACGACCCCGCCGTTGCCGCCGTCCAGCGCCTGCAGGCCGAGTTCCCAGACCAGCCCGGCCGCCGCTCCATCCGCCTCATCCTCTGCCCGGAAAAGCTCGGCCTCAACGGCAAGATCAGCAACGCCGTTCAGATGGCCGCACAGGCCCGCTTCGACTACCTCATCCTCAATGACAGCGACATCCACGTCTCGCCGCACTACCTCACCCGCATCCTCGCGCCCTTCGCCTCGCTCCAGCCCACGCGCCCCGGCATAAACAAGCCCGTCGGCCTGGTAACCGCACCCTACCGCGGCATCGCTCACCACACCATTGGTTCAAAGATGGAAGCCCTCGGCATCGCGACCGACTTCTTCCCCGGTGTGCTCACCGCCCTTATGCTCGACCGCGAGATCCGCTTCGGCCTCGGCTCCACGCTCGCCGTCTCGCGCGACGCACTCGTTGCCACCGGAGGCTTCGAGTCCCTCGTCGACTCCCTCGCCGACGACTACCAGCTCGGCCTCAACATCGCCAACGCCGAATACGCCGTCGTCCTCAGCCGCGAGATCGTGGACACTTCCGTCCCCGCCTACTCGCTTTCCGGCTTCTTCGCGCACCAACTCCGCTGGGCCCGCGCCGTTCGCGACTCCCGCAAGCTGGGCTACGTCGGCCTCATCTTCACCTTCGGACTGCCGCTGGCCGTCTTCAACTGCATCGCCTCGGCCTTCAGCCTTCCCAGCCTCGCGCTGCTCAGCCTCACCGCGGCGGCGCGCCTCACCGTCGCCCTCAGCATCGGCGTCGGAGTGCTCCGCGACCGCCAGGTCCTCCGCGACCTTTGGCTGCTGCCTCTGCGCGACTTCTGCGCTCTCTGGGTCTGGATATGGAGCTTCGCCGGCAACAACGTCACCTGGCGCGGCGAAGAATTCCAGCTTAAGGATGGCAAGCTCATGAGAGGGGCGGCAGATACCCCTACGAGATCGTAGACGGTGATGTTGCCAACCGAAGCGAGGGCCATAAAAGGCAGGCTTCATCGTGGGCCGAAGGCCTGTATGCCCGTGCGGCCAGCACCTAGAAGGACGCGCCTCCGCTGTTCGGCTCATTACTCAGGATCTCGCGCCCGCCGTTGCGCCCGATCAGGTACGCCTGCCCAGGTAGCTTCGGAGCACCCTCCGGCGTGGTCCACAGAAAAACCCGCGCCGGGCCGTTCCACTGCGCGTCCAGCGCCCCGGCACTCTCCACCAGCGACGGATTATCCGACGAGAACCGCCCCAGATCGTTCTCCGGCGCATTCACCAGAATCACCTGCCGCTCAAGATAGAAGGCCAGTGCGGACGCGTCCCGGTAGTGCCCGTCCACCACGAGTACATCACCGGGATTGACCTCCGGCTTGATCGCCTCCGCCAGCACCGCCGACGAGACCACCGGCGAGAAGGTATTGAGCGCAATATGCGCCCCGATCAGCAACGAGACCATCATCCCGGCCAGGAAGCAGTTCGCCATACGCGTATGCCCCTTCAGCCGGAAGTAGAGGTTCGTCGTCACGCCCGCCAGCAGCGCAGCCGCCGTAATATACAGCGGAATGCGAAACGCCCCCATGGAGGCAAAGGTCAGGTCCGCCAGATGTCCCAGGAACAGGTGGTGCTGCCCGGGATGCAGATGCAGCAATGTAGCGATGTCCACTCCGGAGGACGTCCAGGGCACACGCACGGCAAGGTCCAGCGCAACCGCCGCTCCCGCAAGTCCCAGCACCAGGAAGACCCATGCAAACGCCCGTCCGGTGCGCGAGGGTGCGGCCTCATCTGCCGCCAGCCAGCCGCCGCCCAACAGCGCAAGCGCGGGCAGCGCGGGCAACACCGAATACTCCTGCCGGTGTGTAAAGGCCACCATCATCGCTACGACCACGAGCCACAGCACCAGCAGCAGCCGCACCTGGTGCGAGGGGTCCATCTGCTTGCTGTGCGGAGCCACCCGCGCCGGCAGCCGCACCAGCGACGCCACCGAGAAGAAGCACCACGGCATGATCCACAGCAGCAGGTACGCCCACACCAGCGGCACCGGCGCGCTGTGCTGCCCCGGCAGAGCCAGCAGGTGTGCATTAACTGCGTTGGCTCGATGCTCCGCGATATGCCACGGAACCGTGATAATCAGGAAGACCAGCACCTGTACCACCGGATGCCACTTCAGAAGATGTGGCAGACTGCGCGTAATGCCGAGGAACAGCACCACGATCACCACCGGCACAATCACCCCGGAGAGCCCCTGCGACAGCACTCCCAGAGCGCACACCACCGCAAAGCCCACCGCCGTGCGCAATGACGCGTGCTCATGGTGCAGCGATCGCCAGAAGTAGTACATGGCCAGCGTGAGCCACAGCGTCATCAGCACCTGCGGATAGAGCAGGTGCGCAAACAGAAAGATCCCCTCCGAAGTCAGCAGGACAAGCGCCGCATAGAACCCAGCCACCGGAGTCAGGAACAGCCGCGCGCCCAGCGCCAGCGTGGCAATAAACAGCCCCAGAGCAAACAGCGCCAGCGGCAGCCGCGCCGCCCAGTCCGCCACTCCAAACAGCTTGAAGCTGACCGCCGTGGTCCACGTCAGAAGTGGCGAAACGGCCAGATACCGCACTCCGTTCACGTGCGCGGTCACCCAGTCGCCATGCAGCGCCATCTCGCGCGCGGCCTCAGCCTGGATCGAATCGATGCCGTCCAGCAGCGGCGGCTTGAACAGGGAAAAGGACGCATACAGCAACACCCACAAACCCAGCAACGGAAATACAAAGCGCTTTGCGGTTCGGAGACTGTTCATCGGTGCGGCCCCTCAGGGGATTTTATAGTGCTCCCGCCTGCAGCGGCAGCTGAATCGTGACGGGGAACACGACTGTCCACTGCCTGTCCTTTTATACTGGAACGGCAATCAACTTATGTCTACAACCCTCCAGGCACCTGCAACTACGCTGCTCTACAACGACTGGTATCCGGCCATGCGCAGCGAAGGTCTGCGCGGCAACAAGCTCCAGCCAGCGCTGCTCATGGGCATTCCGCTGGTGCTGGGCCGGAAACAAGACGGCAAACTCTTCGCCATGCGCGACAGTTGCCCGCACCGCGGCATCCCGCTTTCCTGTGGATGGTTCGATGGACACGAAGTCACCTGCAAGTACCACGGCTGGGCCTTTGAACCGGCCAGCGGACAGTGCAATCGCATCCCTTCGCTCACGCCGTGCGACACGCTCGACCCCGCGAAGATCTTCGCCGCCGCCTTTCCCTGCGAGGAACGTGACGGCTATGCCTGGGTCTACGTGCCCGAGCCCGGACTGGGCCGTACGCGCGCAGCAGAGCTGCCGCCGGTTCCTGAAGTCCCCAGGTTCAGCCCGAAGTTTCGCAGCGCGCATCTGACGGCCGACCTGCCCTGCAATGTGGACCACGGCATCATCGGCCTCATGGATCCCGCGCACGGACCCTTTGTGCATCAATCCTGGTGGTGGCGCAAGCAGGCCTCCATCCATGAAAAGGAGAAGCACTTCGAGCCCATCCCGGAAGGCTTCCGCATGTCAGCACACGCACCTTCCGGCAACAGCGCACCCTACAAGCTGCTCGGCGTCTACGGCGAACCGGTTACGACCACCATCGACTTTGTGCTGCCCAACCGGCGGTATGAGACGATCCGCTGCGGCAACAAGTGGTTTACCTCGCTCACCACGGTCACGCCCACACAGCCCAATGCCTGCCGTATTGATGTCTACGCCGCATGGAATGTCTTCCACTCCATTCCCTTCGTGACGCCGGTCGCCAAATTTTTTGGGAAGCGCTTTGTCCGCCAGGACCAGGTCACCATGATCCAGCAGGCCGAGGGCCTCAAGTACGATCCCTCGCTCATGCTCATCGATGATGCCGACCGGCCCGCAAAGTGGTACTTCGCCCTCAAGCAGGCACGGCTCGACTCCGCGCGCACCGGAGAGCCCGCGCAGCATCCCCTGAACGGACCTATTTCGCTGCATTGGCGCAGTTAATCCGTCCTACTCGTCCATCACCAGGTCCTGCACCGAAATCCGCAGCAGCTCGCCGAGATCGTGGAACGCTCTGAACCACGTCTCCGGATCGGGAATCGATGGTTGCGGCTTGTGCTTCCACACGTCGTACCAGATGTTCTGCGCCTGCCACAGATTCAGATCGAAGGGCAGCTCGTTCAGAGTACGCGCCACCAGCAGAGTGTTCTCGATCGTCGCGATCTGCTCGATTTGCTCGGTTACCTCGGCGTGCAGGTCCACCATCGACCGCTTCATCTTCTGATCCGCGATATACCCCAGCCTTGAAGTGTTCAGCGGGACCTGATCGGACTGCGACAGCTCCAAATAGGCCCGCATCTGCAGCGCATCTATCGGCTCGCTCTCCAGGGCCCGCCGCAGGCCGGCATCAATGGCGAACGAAGCCGCCAGCGTCAGCGCCTCTGGACGAGGCAGTCCCGCCTGACTAAGGAAGTGCAGCAGCGAGGCCTGATTCTCGTAAATCGATGCCAGCGTCGCCTCGATATCAGACAGCGTGGATTTCAGAATCAGATCCACGATCCTCCGCTGCTCATCGCGGAACAGCGACCGGATGGAGTAGGCCGAGCCGGGGAAGTGCTGATCGAAGATACGAATGACCGCCGGAAAATCCGCTCGAACTACCGCGGCCCGCGATTCCTTGACGAATGCCTCATGCGCTGAAACCACTTCCTGCGGCGGGTCATCGCCGTACGGCTTCACAGCAGCGGTAATGTTCTGGTCGCCGAAGTGGAGCACAGCAAAGGCAATCGTCTCCCGCTCTTCGGTCAGGTTCGATCGGATGGATGCGCGGCCAATCAACAGTCGTCCGCGTCCAGAGGTGACCACGCGGTGCTGCAGCCTCCGGATGGTGTAGCAGAACAGCCGCGTGCGCGTTCCATACGTGCTGAACACCGAGCTGATGGCGTAGTGTGCGGCCACCTGCTCCAGGTTGACGCGCAGGCTCTCCACCAGCTTGTGATAGATGTGCGAACCGTCACCCTGCGCGGGAAGATTGCTCTTGGCGTGCCCCAGCAAGGTGACGAATTCCTGCTCGAGTTGCCCGATGCCGTCGCCGAACAGCTTGGTTGCGAGATGAAGCGCGCGGCCCGCATAGGCGATGACCTGCACGGTCTCAATACCGGAGATGTCATCAAAAAACCATCCGCAGCTGGTGTACATCAGCATGGCATTGCGCTCCAGCTCCATGATCTGCAGCGCCATGATTCGCTCTGCGGGCGAAAGCTCATGCGAGGCCTGCTCCGCCAAAAAGGCATTCGTCTCGTCGCGATCCAGAATCACCTGGATGTAGGCGTTGCGGGCCGTTTCCAGATCACGGAACAGCTCCGACGCCAGCTTCTGGATCAGTGGAGCCAGCCCGTCGCGCAGATTGTCGAGCGCCACACGCAGCGGGCCGCGCCATTCCTGGTGCCAGCCGGGATGGCCTCCGCTGCAGCCGCAGTTGGCACGCCACCGCTCGATGCCGTGCGCGCAACTCCACGAGGTATTGTTTACGATCTCGGCCTCGAACTGCGGCGGGAACAGCTCAAGATACTGGCCGTAGTTGGTGAGCTGGGCATGGCCCTCGTCTTCAATGCGCTTGAGCGCCCAGGCCAGCGCCATCTCGCCAAGCGGATGATGATGGCCGTAGGTTTCGCCGTCGGTCGCGACATGCACCAGCTGCGGACGCTGCTCATCCCGGAAGCCGCCCATGAGCCGTTGGACCAGGTTGTTGCCGTCGTTCAGAAGCCCTTCAAAAGCAATGGCGCGCGAGCGCGGCCCATCATAAAAAAAGACTGCGATGGAGCGGTTGTTTCTCAGGCGCACCACGTAGGAACGGGTGGTATCGACCGAGGCATTGGGAGCATCCTCCCAGGCGTTCTGCTCCGGCCAGCCTCTATCCTCGGGATGCACTCCGTCGTCAAAGCTCATCTGCACATGCCCAGCCTCGCCCAGTGGACGCACCCGTGCACACTGGTGTGGGGCAAGCACTACAAAACGAATCCCCTCGTCCGCCAGAAGCTCCAGGCTCTCCATGTCGACTGCGGTCTCCGGCAGCCACATGCCTTCGGGCTGGCGCCCGTAGCGGCTCTCAAAATCGGCAATGCCCCAGCGAATCTGGGTAACGCGGTCCCGCCGGGAGGCTAGCGGCATAATGATGTGGTTGTAGACTTGGGCCATTGCTGACCCATGCCCGCCAAAGCGCTTCTGGCTGTTCGCGTCAGCGTCGAGGATCATGCGGTACACCCGGCCTGCGTTGATCTCAAGCCAGGAGAGCAGCGTGGGGCCGAAGTTGAAGCTGATCCGCCCGTAGTTGTTCAGGATGCGGATGATCCGGTTTTCCACGTTGACGATGCGGGCGGCCCCGTTCGGCGCATAGCACTCGGCTGTAATGCGCTCATTCCAGTCGTGGTATGGAGATGCGGAGTCCTGCGTCTCCACCGTCTCCAGCCACGGGTTCTCGCGCGGAGGCTGATAGAAATGCCCGTGGATACAGATATATCGAACGGAGGGCTGGCCTTGATTCTCCATCCCTCCATTATCCATGTTCGCGGCAGTCGCTTGCGCGGCGGCCTACCTCATCCCATTCAAAAGCGAGCCTACGATGCCGCCCACCACCCCGGACTCAGCGGTTTGCTGGGTCTGAGCGGGGATGTATTCAGCGATCTGGCGTGCCAGCCGGGAGATGGGCAGCGTCTGCAGCCATACGCGCCCCGGCCCGGTCAGCGCGGCAAGGAAAATACCGTCGCCACCGAAGAACATATTGCGGATTCCCGGCACGGTCTGGATCTGGAATGACACGCCGGACTGGAAGGCGCCAACGTGTCCCGGATGGACGCGCAGGGTCTCACCTGCGGCCAGGTCCTTGACCACCACCTCGCCGGACAGCTCCAGCCATGCCGTTCCCTGCCCGTTAAGACGCTGCAGGATGAAGCCGTCGCCGCCGAAGAAGCCCGCACCGAGGGACTGTTGGAAGCCAATACCCAAGGTGATCTGCGAAGTGCCGCACAGGAATCCGTGACGGTGGATGAAGTAGTCCTGCCCGTTGCCGACCTCAACCGGAACAATGTGTCCCGGCACGCGGGTGGCAAAGGCCAGCTCACCCGGCCCGCCCATGGAGCGGTACTCGGTCATGAAGAAGCTGCCGCCACCAGCCACGCGCTTGATGGCTCCAAAGATGCCGCCTCCGCCCGCGAACTGCGTGTGCGTGGTCATCTGGATGGACGCGCCCATCCACGAGAGCTCGCCCGCCTCAGAGATGATGGATTCGTTGTGATCGAGGATGAACTCAAGAACCGGCATCGTGGTGCCGACAATACGATTTTGCATGGATGAAGTCTCCTGCCAGAAGTGTACGAGGAATCAGGAGCGGCCGTTCCAGAACGAGCGCACCTTAAAGTTAGACGCAGCAGCAAAAAGGCCACCGCGAAGGATGGCCTTTTTCTTTGTCCAGAAAGCGCGCTCACCCTATAGCCAGCTCCACAACCAACGGGAGTGGCCAGGCGAAGCGTGTGCCTGCAGGGTTAGTCCCCCATCACCGGCTCTTCAGCCTTGGGTGCGGGCTTGATTGAGGTGATCGATACCATGCCCTCGACCGGCTTTTCACCGAGAATATGCTCGCGATAGAGCTTGGCCATCTGGGCGTTTTCGGCATCCTGCTTCAGCTTGGCGTCGCGGGCGCGAATCTTTTCCTCGCGCGAGTTCTTGGCGATGCCCGACTTCTCGAAGGTGTCGTTGGCGGCGGCATCCACATGCTCCTTGTGCAGTTGCAGTGTGTGCTGCGCGTCGCCCATTCCGACCTTCTTACCGCCGGCGAAGATCTCGTGCCGTCCATGCTCCTCGTACCACTTGGTGAGCGTGGAGGTCATATGCATCTTTTCGATGATGTTGCGCCAGCCGATGCCGGTGTTATACGCGCAGAAGCTGATTTCGCCTTCCTGCGTCGCGTAGGGAATGATGCACTGTTCGGTACGGCGGAAGTCGTAGTTGAACAGGTCCTGGAACCACATACCGGCAATGAACAGGAAGTTCCAGCGATCCGCGCGGCGCTTCTCGATATCGGCCATGGTGCGGTCGCCGGTCACCTTGCCGTAGTTGCGGCCGGTGGCGCCGAAGCACTTGTCGAACTTCGCCAGCAGATCAACAATCTTGAAGTGCGTGGGCGACTTGCGCGGATCGTAGTTGCGCAGCAGCGCCAGCGTAACACCCGCGATGGAGAGGAACTTGCCGCGGGCGGCGTCGTTGATCTTGGCTACGTCCTTGGCCAGGCGATCGGCGTTCAGGAAGGCAGTGACGGGCACAGCCTCCTTGGTTTCCTTGTCGATCATCAGCGCCATGCCGATGCCGCAGTTCGGGTGGCATCCGCAGGAGAGCTGGCCCCAGTCGTGGTTCGGCCCGTGCACCAGGTCGGCCCAGTCGGAGAAGGTGCTCATAAAGCTGATGGGGAACCAGTCGCGCACCGGCTCGCCCAGCCCGCACTGGTCCTTGATCTCGTGCGCCATGTGGCTCAGCGTGTAGCGCTGCGCGGCGCGGCGCTCGTCGCTTACCGCCTCGTCGCGTCCGGTAAAGGAGACGGGCTGGAAGCTGATGAAGTTGATCTTCTTGGGGTTGTCGAGCGCAAACTGGACGATGCGGCCCACCTGCTCGTTGTTGATGCCGTTGATGATGGTGGTCACCGGAACGATGTCCACACCGGCCTCATGCAGGTTGTGGATGGCCTGGAGCTTTACGTCAAACAGGTTTCCGACCTTACGGTGCGAATTGGCGGCGTTGCCGATGCCGTCGAACTGCAGATACGCATAGCGCAGACCCGCTTCAGCAGCGGCGCGGCAAAGTTCCTTGGACTTGGCAAACTCAATGCCGTTGGTTGCCGCCTGCACCGAGTTGTAGCCCACCTTGCGGGCATAGGCGACCGCATCCAGGAAGTAGGGCGACAGCGTCGGCTCGCCACCGGAGAACTGCACCGACATCTGGCGGCGCGGCTTGATGGTGATGGCGTTGTCGAGCATGGTCTTGATCTCGTCCCACGTCAACTCGTGGACGAAGCCCACCTGGTTGGCGTCCATGAAGCAGGGATCGCACATCATGTTGCAGCGGTTGGTAAGGTCAATGGTGAGCACTGAGCCACGGCCGTGGGTCACGGTCGAGGTTCCGTGGTCGTGCAGCTTCTCGTCGTTGTGCGCCTTGATGTCGCGGCCCGGGAAGACCTCCTCAAGATGCTTGAAGAACTCGGTGTCCATCGACATTAAGTCTTCAAAATGGCCGTGCTTGGGGCAATCCTTCACCATCAGAATCTGGCCGTCGCGCTCGATGATCTGCGCCTTTATTTCGCCGACCTTCTCATTGAGCAGAATCTCGTGGGGCAGCTTTCCGTCCAGGATCTGCTGGCGGATCTCAGGGACGCACTTGGGACAAAGGGAGTCCGTGGTGCGCGGCCAGCCGAGGGGCGGCTTCTCCTTCTCGTACGACTTGAGCAGGGGCTTGTCCGACCACCTGGGGGTAAAAGACGGGTTGGGCCGAATGCTGTTCAGCTTCTCAAAGACGGACCACGCGCCCTGGGCTGCGATGGTCACTGCTCGCTCAGCATACTTGACGGCTTTAGACATGTTTTAAATCTCCTCTTGCTCGTCGCCTGCCTGGAAAAGGCAGCTAAAAGCTGTAATGCGTAAACCTTCGCAGACTGCCCGCTCGCAAACCAGCGAACTGCCTCGTTCAGAAGTATTTACCCGAGTATGAGAATAGCCTTAGTAGCCGGATAGATGAACCCATTCAGGCTGAATGGGGATAATCAGCATCCGGGTGGTAAATGCTGGTATCGAATGGGGGATAGTTCAACTGAGCCCGCCGTGCTGCCTATCGGCCGCCAGTTGAGTCAAACGAACCACGGAAGCAAACCTGTCCACTGTCGTTGGCGCGACCCGAAGCGCGTCTTTCATTAGTATGTAAATGGAGGTTCTCTCAGCCCGGATGCGCTTTTCCCATCGTTGTATCTCATTTGCCGCCCTTGCCTTCTTCGTTGCCGGCTTCAGCATGCCCGTCGTCGCGCAGCAGAAGAGCTTCCTGAAAAACAGTGAAGGCTCCATCGGCATGTTTGCCGAGTTCACACCGACCGTCAGCGGCAACGGCATCACGCTCAAGGCCAGCAAGGCCGCGGGCGCCCAGGCCGCTTTCCGCCATAGCTATCACTGGTGGCTGGGCTTTGAAGGCAGCTACAACTACACACGGTTTACCGAGTACTACTCGAGCCGGCCGTTTCCGATCCAGCACAACGTGCATGAGCTTGCGGCTGATTACCTGGTCACGACGCCGACCAGCCTGTTCGGCTTCAAACCCTACGCCATGGTGGGCGCCAGCGCCGTCGTTTTCTCCCCGTCGCTCAACGGCGGACAAAATGTCGCGTGGCAAGGCAGACCCGGAATGAACTTCGGCGTGGGGTTTGAGCACCCGCTTCTGACTCCATACTTTGGCGTCAAAATTGGATACCGCGGCGTCTACTACAAGGCCCCGGACTTCAACGTGACTACACTGAAGACGGGGGCATGGCGCCTTACGTCGGAACCGCTGGCCGGAGTTTATTTCCATTTCTAAATCCCTTATAAATCCATGGACCGAGGCACTTCCTTTCGGGGAAGTGCGCCGGTATCCACAGGTAACTGGTTAGGCACGGGTACCCATCCTTGCGTTGATTCCGCATCCAACGCTGTCGATACTGACCATATGACGAATCAGGCAGGAAAAGACCTGAAAGACTTTGGCCGCAGAGTAGAAGCGAAATTCAACCAGGCGACGCCTCGCGTTGAAGAAGAAGTCAGGAAAGTTATTACCTACTTGAATGACGAGGTGGTGCCGGAGGTACGGCAGAACTCCTCGAAGGCGTTGAAGGTTGCGGCCGAGCAGTTGAGGAAGCTGGCCGAGTATCTGGATAACAACGCGGGCGGCCGCCAATGATGCGGCGTGCCGGATGGGTTCTGGCGGCCGCGGCTCCTGCGCTGCTGGCCATTACTGGCTGCGGGCATCGGGCGAAAGTGGCGTATGCTCCACCGCCACCCCCGATCTCAGGCGCACGGAACTATCCTGAAAATCATCCATCCGCGAGGCATCTGGAGCCGTATCCGCCGCAGCGGGCCGAAGTCGGCCGCCACGGAAAGCCGATCTCCTCGGAAGTGGGAATCGCGAGCTGGTATGGGCCGCCGTACAACAATCACCGCGGAGCAAACGGAAGGATCTACAACCAGAACGCGATTACGGCGGCGAATCTCACGCTGCCCATGGGCTCACTAATTCGCGTGACGGATCTCAAAACCGGGCAGTCGGCGATGATGCGCATTACCGACCGCGGCCCGTTTGTGCCGGGCCGGATTCTGGACCTGTCCGTGGGTGCGGCAAAGAAGATCGGAATGTATCGGGCAGGCATTGCGCGGGTGCGCATGGATGTCTATGAGACGCCGAAACCCATGTACGGCGGACGCTGGTGCGTGCAGATCGGCGCCTTTCATCACTCCGGGGCGGCGAAGAAGCTCAAAAAGCATCTTGCGCGCCAGTATGAATCAGCCAGCGTAATCGAGTTCAAAGGCCCCACTGGATATTGGGTGAGGATTCGACCCGAGAACGGAAACCACCGCCGTGCGTTTAAGATTGCGCACGCCCTACGGCCCAAGGAAGGCGAGGCCTACCTGGTGCGGCTGGACTGATCTCCCATTTACACGCTGGAGCATACGCGATGCCGTGCTGCGTGTGCGGACTGCATGACAAGAGATTCGATCATCGTAGAAGTAGAAGAGGATGCGGAGCCACGTCCCGCTGCAATCGGCTATAGCATTTCTCCAGCTGGTGTAGAGGGGACAGAATGCCTTGAAGTGGCTTTTTCTTCCTTAAGAAAAAGCCGCCCTGTACGCTGCTGGAAACTCCACAGAAACTGGAGAAATGCCTTAGACGTCGAAGAGTCCTGGCTCGTTGGGCCGGCGCGGATGCTTGACCGGCGCGGGCTTCTCAAGTACCAACCCCGTCTTCACGGGCTGCGACAGCAACCCATGAATTTCCTTGAGCTCGGCACGCAGATTGAGAAGCTGCTTCTCCGCAGATACCTGCTCCGCAGCGCTTTTTAATTGCGGCTCGGGCGGCGGAGCCTTCCTGGCTTCGCGGCTTTCCGCGGTAAAGACCTGCCGTGCCCCGGCGATGGTGTAGCCGTCGGCATACAGGAGCTGCTTGATGCGCAGGGCGAGCTCCACATCGCGGCGACGGTAGAGGCGCTGGCCGGTGCCGCTTTTGTTCGGCTTGAGCTGCGGGAACTCCGTCTCCCAGAAGCGCAGCACGTAGGCCTCGACTCCGCAGAGCTTGGCGACGTCGCCGATACGGAAATAGAGCTTGTCGGGAATCGGCGTGCCTGCAACGGACACGTAGGAGTTAGGGGCTGCCGCTTTGTTCTTTTTTTGCGACGTATGTTTGATCATCCGCACCTGATGCCGGCGCAGGTGTGGCCCCTCATCCACCAAAATCTGCGCCTGATACCCGCAAGTATAGGCCACTCCGGCTGCGGATGGAACAATCCGGTGGAACGGAATACGGTACATTTGCGTATTCTCATTTTGCTGAACCTCCTGCAAGGAGAACCATGCCATGAAAAAGACCCTCGCCCTCCTCGCCGCAACCGTACTGCTGCTCACAGCAGGATGCCGCGTGCAGGTTGACAAGAATTCCAATGGCGCCGATAAGAACGAGAACGTGAAGATTGACACGCCGTTCGGCGGGCTGCATGTACGTTCCGGCCAGACGACCGCAGCCGATGTCGGGCTGCCCGTGTACCCAGGCGCCACGATTGCGCCCGACCGCCACGGAGACAAATCCGCGGATGTCCATATGGGTTTCGGCAGCTTCCAACTGATGGTGAAGGTGGTGAACTATGAGACGTCCGATCCGGCGGACAAAGTGCTCGCCTTTTACCAGAAGGCGCTGGGCCGCTATGGCGATGTGATTCGCTGCAAGGATGACTCGCCGGTCGGCACGCCCACGATTACGAGTGAAGGGCTGACCTGTTCGGACGACTACAGCCACACGCACGTGCAGGTCTCGGGCAATTTGAGTCTGAAAGCTGGATCAAAACACCACCAGCACGTAGTCGCGGTTGAAGACAGGAACGGCCTAGAAACCCGGTTCGCGCTGATTGAGCTGCAGTTGCCGGAGTCGATCGACCAGAACGCGCCCAAGAGCCAGTAATCACTCCGGGGGCTGCGGTGTGGCGCGGCCGCAGACCTGAACACTGTGTACGTACGGACACCTTCTTCAGGCTCTCCTGCCGGACTCGTGTCCTTCCGAATTTTCTTTCGGAAGGACGTGGTCTTTCGCCGGAGAAGATTCAGAGCCGCTGCGGGAGCTGCTCATGATAAGTCCGATGACGACCAGCAACGACACGGTCAGCAGACTGTACTCAATGATTTTCAGCACCACTCCTCCTGATTCGATTCCAGTCCCTGTTTCTATTTCTTAATTCTTAGCCTGCGTACTTCCTTCACCCACCCAACATTGCCGCGAGCAACGCGGTTCTTGGCGCCAGATGTTTATGCACTACCGACTCGTGCCGCGCGTGCGCCCCTTCGCCCACCGCGCCCATCCCGTCCAACGTAGGTACACCCAGTGCGGACGTAAAGTTCCCGTCAGACCCGCCTCCGGTTGCGGCTTCGTTCAGGCCCAGACCCAGCGCCGAAGCCGCCGCTTCAGCGCGCCGGTAGAGCGCTATGGTCGCCGGCGTCCGCTCCATCGGCGGACGATTTAAGCCGCCTTCCACTTTCAAGACGCAGTGCTTGTCCTGAACGCGCAGACTCCTGATTCGCCGGTCGAGCGCGGGGAAGTCGGCAGCGCGCGGGAAGCGCACATCCACTTCGGCCCACGCCTCAGCCGCTACCACGTTAGACCGTGTTCCCCCCTGAATAGTTCCAACATTTACTGTGATGCCGCGCTTAAGGTTTGTGCAGCCCTCGATAACGGCGACCTGCCGGGCCAGCTCGGCGATGGCCGAATGTCCCTGCTCGAAGCTGACGCCGCTGTGCGCCGCGACACCCGTGACATGCACGCGATAGTTGGCGATGCCCTTGCGCGCCGTCTTATACGCGCCTTCGAGCCCCTGCGCCGGCTCAAGCACATAGACGGACTCGCAGCGGCGGGCGATCTTCTCCGTAAGGGCGCGCGAGGCGTGGCTGCCGGTTTCCTCGTCGCTGACAAGCAGCAGAATGACGGGGCGTGTTTGCAGGCCGTGACTGCGGAGGATGTCGAGCGCAGTAAGCGCCATGGCCACGCCGGCCTTCATATCAAGTGTTCCGGGACCCCACACGCGGCCCTTATGGAGGCGGTAGGGCATGTGGGCCAATGTGCCGAGCGGCCAGACGGTGTCGAGGTGGCCGAGCAGCAGGATGGGCTTAGCGGAGTGGCGGACAGAGGGCGGGTCGAAACGGGCCTCGAGAATATCTCCGGCTGTACGGCTGCGGTGGCGGCGGATGCGCGCGCCGAGCGTGGTGGCGGCCTTCGCCGTGAAGTCGACACAACGGTCCACGGCGGCCTTTTCGTCGGTGGGAGACTCAATTTCGACAAGAGCCTGTAGCAGGGCGAGAAGGTGTTTTTGCCTCGAGCGGGCTGCTTTGAGCAAATTGACCGGCTTGTAAACTGTTGTTTTTTCAGGCATTGCTGCGAGAATCGCTCCGGAGGTGAAGGGTTGGCGCGAGTGTGCGCTTTTGGGTGCAAACTGTGGCAAATCTACCACATCAAAACCTCCTCCCCAGCAAGTAGTCTATGCCTTCGTGCACTGGTCGGCACGAGGATTCAGCATTTGAACGAATCATCGTATTTTGAGCAGACGATTGCGGACGCCGTAAGCTTCAGCGGCATAGGACTTCATAGCGGCGTGCCCGTTTCCATGCGGCTGCTACCGGCACCTGCCGGTTGCGGGATACTCTTCCGCCGCACCGATCTCGACAACTTCGAAATCCCTGCCACCGGACGCAACGTGGCCAAGGTAAGCTACGCCACCAGCCTGATGCGCAAAGGCGTGCTGATCCAGACAACCGAACACCTCCTGTCGGCACTTA
Source organism: Acidobacteriaceae bacterium (assembly GCA_035532055.1). Taxonomy (GTDB): domain Bacteria; phylum Acidobacteriota; class Terriglobia; order Terriglobales; family Acidobacteriaceae; genus Silvibacterium. The sequence continues at coordinate 114,706 of DATKRT010000042.1, forward strand.
TCGGCATGGGCGTGGACAACGTGATCGTTGAGATCGACAATCTCGAGCTGCCCATCCTGGATGGGAGCGCGTTGCCCTACGTTGAGGCCTTCCGTACCGCGGGGCTGAAGACCCAGCGGCGGCGGCGTGAGTACCTGCGCATCCTGAAAAGCATGGAGGTGCGCGAGGGCGACAAGTTCATTGGCGTGTATCCGGGCGAAGGGTACAGCGTGTCATACAAGATCGACTTCCCGACGCCGATCGGCAAGCAGGGCTTTGCGGTGGATCTGGCGACACACGGTTATGCCGAGCAGATTGCTCCGGCGCGGACCTTCGGCTTCAAGGAGGACGAAGAGATGCTGCGCAACATGGGGCTGATCCGGGGCGTGAGCGACCAGAGCGCGATCATCCTGAACCGGCAGCGGGTGCTGAATGGGCCGCTGCGCTTCGACGACGAGTTTGTGCGGCACAAGGTGCTGGACCTGATAGGCGACCTGGCGCTGGCCGGGCACCACATTCTGGGCCACGTAGTCGCGGAACGGGCCGGGCACGCGATGCACACGGCACTGGTATCGAGACTGCTGAAGGACCGCTCGGCGTGGGAGCTGTCGACGCTGGGCGCGGAGAAGGCGCGGGCACGGGCCAAGACTCCGGTATCGGCAGCGGCGCTGGCGACGGCCTGAAACCCCGGCTGAAGCGTGGCTCAGCGGCGAGCTAATTCCTTCTTCATTATTGATTTCAATAGACTTTCAAGGTTTTGCATGTTGCCGAAAGTCGGCTATCTTATTGAATCTTTGAGGCATCCCCGTAAACTATTCATTTTGAATTAGCTTTGAGCCAGCTTTTGCGATAGCATCGCCGAGCTGTGGGCCCGGGCTGTTCTTCTGATTCAGGGGCGCGTGCCGGGATGCGGCTGGGGTTGGAACCCTTGGGATGCAGGCGGAGGTCAGGGTTTGCAGGCGCTGATTATGCGATCTGGTAGCGTTGTGCAAATTATTGATTCTAAAGAAACTTGAGATTTTCGTTTCGGTCGTATCTTATTGATACCGTTGATCGTCCGTTCAAGTTATTGAAAATGCCCGCGTTCCCCTTTCAGGGGGGCTAAATTCATGATTTCAAAGATCGAAGCTGTAACTTGCTGACCCAGTGACACTTGCGGCCTGTTTCGAGAGTGATCCACGAGGGGCCGATAGATTTGCAAGCCGTTGACTCTGTACAGCTTCTGGGATGTGGTTGCCCTACTTTTATTATACCAAATTGTGGGAATTCGCATGCAAGCGTAAGTTGATGATTATAAATCAGTTGGACGGATGTTGAGCTTGACAGGTTTTTTGAGGGCGCCATCCGCAGCCGCTAGGGTTCCCTGTCCGCTTCGGCGGCGAGGGACAGTGTGCCCGAAACCCAGTCGTCGGCCTTGAGGTCACGGGTGGCTGACTCGAGGGGCTGGGCTTCAGTTAATTCGTCCTGCCCGATGCCAAGCTCGTGCAGTCGGCGGGCGAGGGTGAAGACACTGCCTTTGCCCTCGATGCATCCGATGAGGCTATTGTACTGGCGCACGGCGCTTTCGAGCGCTTTGCCCATTTTGGCGAAGTAATCCTGCGCGACGGCGAGCTTGTCGTAAAGCTTTTGACCTGTCTCACGAATTGCGATGGCATGGCGCGTGATATCCATCTGCTGCCACCCGTAGGCGACGGCCTTGAGCAGGGCAATCAAAGTCGTCGGTGTTGCCAGAATCACATTGGAGTTGCTACCGAACTCTATGAGTCCGGGATCCTGCTCAAGAGCGGCGCTGAACAGCACTTCACTCGATAGAAAGCAGACCACAAAATCAGGGCTGTCCTTGAACTGCTTCCAGTAGGCCTTTGCCGAAAGCTGAGTGAGATGTTCTCGAACGCGGGTGGCGTGCGCGATCAGCAGGGTTTCGCGCGCAGCCTCGTCGGTCGCGCCCATCGCCTCAAGAAACGCGTCGAACGGGGTCTTGACATCAATGACAATGGTGCGTTGATTGGGCAGATGAATCACGCAGTCCGGGCGGATTGACGGGTCGTCGTCGCGCCGAACAAAGACCTCGGTGTCGAAGGAGGCGTGTTCCACCATTCCGGCGAATTCGATACAGCGCTTGAGCTGAAGTTCTCCCCAGTTGCCGCGTGCCTTGGGCGCGCGCAGGGCCTGAATGAGCTGCGTGGTTTCCCGGCGCAGGTTCTGATGCGTTTCCTGAATATTCTTGATCTCGGTAAGGACCGTGCCATACGCGCCTTCGCGCTTGACTTCCAGCTCATGCGTCGTGCTCTGGAGCTTGTTGAGTGCTTCGCCCATGGGCTTGAGCAGGTTGGCGATGGCCGCCTCTTTGGCCTCCAGGGTGGTGGTTGCGCCGAGCTGCTGCTTGCCCAGTTCCTGTTTGGCGAGGTTGAGGAAAGACTCGTTGTTGTCCTTAAGGGCCTTGCTGGCCAGCGCGCTGAAGGCGTCCATAAAAGTCTTCTCGGTCTTTGCCAGCGCATCTTTTTCCGCAGCGAGCTTCTCTTGAAGCTGGGCCTTTTCTTTTTCGAGGTTGAGGCGGACTTCGCCGGCGGCCGCTATCTCGCACTGGGCTGCGGCGCGCTCGGCAGTGCGTTGGGCGAGGTCGGTTTCGAGTTGGGAGGCGCGCTGCTTTTCGAGTTTAAGGTTGGTCTGGCTGAGGATCCAGGCGATGACCACGCCAATTGCGAGGCCGGTCAAACCAATAGCGAGATACAGGAGCATGCCTGACTATAACTCCGGACCGGGGGCGTGGACGGAGAAAGTCTTTAGAAGTCTTCGTGAAGTCCTTGCCTGTATGCGGGTCCCCCAGTAGACTTGAAATTTCGGAGCAGCGAAAGCTGCGACTGAGAATCAGTGTGCAAGAATTCGGCTCCGAAACAGTGTTTCAGCAATTTACGAGGAGAACCAAATGGCAGCAGTAGACGAGAAAGTGAAACAGATTATTGTCGAGCAGCTCCAGGTGGACGAGGCCGAGGTTACTCCCGGCGCGTCCTTTCAGGAGGATCTCGGCGCGGATTCGCTCGACGTGGTCGAGCTGGTGATGCAGTTTGAAGAGGCGTTCGATATCGAGATTCCCGATGAAGATGCTGAGAAGATCAAGACCGTGAAGGACGCGGTCGACTACATCGACAAAAACGCGAAAGGCGGCAAGTAACTTTGGACCGCCGCGTCGTCGTCACCGGACTGGGCCTGATCAGCGCTGTGGGCAATACTGCGCCGGAGACCTGGGACAATCTGCTGGTCGGCAAGAGGGGTATGGGGCCGATCACGCAGTTTGACGCCACTGCTTTTCCGGTGACCTTTGCCGCCGAGGTGAAGAACTTCGACCCGCTGCAGTTTGTGGAGAAGAAGGAATCACGCAAGATGGGGCGGTTTATCCATCTTGCGCTGGCGGCGGTGCACGAGGCGCTGGCATACTCCGGGCTGAAGATTGACGCGTCCAATTCGGAACGAGTTGGCGTGTTTATCGGGTCTGGCATTGGGGGGTTCGAGGTGATTGAGCGCGAACACTCGAACCTGCTGTCCGGGGGCCCGCGCAAGATTTCTCCTTTCTTTATTCCGGCGGCGATCGTGAATATGGCGGCCGGACACGTCAGCATCCGGTACGGCGCCAGGGGGCCTATCTCGGCAACGGCGACGGCCTGCACCACCAGCGCCAACTCGATAGGCGACGCGTTTCGCATTATTGAGCATGGAGACGCGGATGTGATGATCGCCGGCGGATCGGAGGCGGCGGTTACGCCGATGTCCGTAGGCGGATTTGCGGCCATGCGGGCTCTCTCCACGCGCAACGACGACCCGACGCACGCCAGCCGGCCTTTTGACAGAGACCGCGACGGATTTGTGGTGGGCGAGGGCGCGGGGATTCTGGTGCTGGAAGAACTGGAGTATGCGAAGGCTCGTGGTGCGAAGATTCTGGCGGAGATTTGCGGCTACGGCATGAGCGCCGACGCTTACCACATGACGGGCATTGCTCCGGGGGGCGAAGGCGCACAGCGCAGCATGAAGGCGGCATTGCGTGATGCGAAGATGCAGCCTACGGACATCGCCTATGTGAATGCGCATGCGACATCGACTCCGCTGGGCGACGTAAATGAGTCGCGAGCGATCGAGGTGGTGTTTGGCGAGCACGCGCTGAGCCATACGTTGAAGGTGAGCTCGACGAAGTCAATGACTGGGCACCTGCTGGGCGGAGCGGGCGGGCTGGAGGCGGGCATTACGGTAATGGCGCTGATGCACCAGAAGATTCCGCCGACGATTAATCTGGAGAATGTTGACCCCGGCTGCCGGCTGGATTACACGCCCAACTTTGCGCGCGACGCAAAGATCGACGCGGCGCTGTCGAACTCGTTTGGGTTTGGCGGGATCAACGGGTCGCTAATCTTCCGCCGTTGGGTCGACTAGCCCTTCCAGGCAGGCGCGCTTCGTGCATTTTTAATCAGCGTTTGAGACTGCCCCCCCCGTTGTTGGTGGGATTGGTCACGCATAGCATAGGCGTTAGTCCTTTGGGAATGCTGATGGCCAGCGCCTGCGGCCGTCGAATACGGTAATGATCGTTAAAGTGTCCGAGGACCGGTTTACCTCATAAGCGATAATGAAGGGCGATCGTGGAACAGCAAACTCGCGTGTTCCGGCGATCATCCCCTTCCTGCCTGCAAGGGGATGATCGGCCAGCATGTTGACGACCTCAAAGATGCTTTGAGCGATGCGGAGAGCCGCCGGAGCGTTCTCGCTTTCAAGATATTCGAATGTTTTTAACCACTGATCAACGGCCCACCTTGTCCACTCGATCCTCATGCAGTTTTGCGCTTCTTTCCAACGCTGTTGAGCCTGCGGCGCACCACCTCATGATCGACTACGCGGCCTTCCCGTGCGTCTTGGATGCCCCGGAGGATGCTTTGTTCGAAGTCGGCATTCCATTCGAGATAGGCGTCCACGGCTTCGTTGAGGAGGAAGCTGCGGTCGCGCCGGGCGTTGGCGGCGATCTTGTCCAGGGCTTCGACTTTGACGGCGTTTATGCGGAAGCTGACGGTTTTTTGGGTCTTCATGGCCGAATATTACCGCGTAATACGGTGCAATACAATCACGATTCAGCCGAGTCCGCGTTGTGCCAGAAAACGCGCATGAAGAGAGAATCCTTCGGCGGCGTGTTGGAAAGTCCTAGAAGCTGTCTCATAAACAGCGAATCGACTCCGATGAGTGACCTGAGACCCGCTTTAACGGCGGGTCTCATCCGTACCATTTCGACATTCCCGTGTTTATGAGACAGCTTTTAGCGTTTCCATGCGAGCGACTGGATTGCAGACTGCCTTCCGAAGTAAAGAAGAATTTGGGAAGACGGCGGTGGCGCAACTCGTTACAATTTGACTACTCATGCCAACGACAGTCCGCTCATTCTCAAAAATTAATCTGGGGCTGGCCATTGGGCCGACGCGTGAAGACGGGTTTCATGGCCTGACGACCGTGTACCAGACGCTGGCTGCGCATGATCTGGTGACGGTCACGGCAAGGTCGAAGGCTACCACGCGGATTTCGATTACCAGCAATGACGCGCGAGTGCCCTCGGACGAGAACCGCACGACGGAGGCGAACACGGCCTGCAGGGCGGTGCGGAAGGCGCTTGCACTGGTGGGCGTAACGGCTGAGGTTGCGATTCATATCGAGAAGCGGCTTCCGGTTGAAGGAGGCATGGGCGCGGGGTCGGCCAATGCCGCAGCGGCGCTGGTGGCTCTGGATAAGGAGCTGAAGGGGCAGGGAATTGCGCCTCCGCCTGGGCCGGAGAAGTTGCAGGTGGCCGAGGAAGTCGGCTCGGATGTGCCGCTGTTTCTGATTGGCGGAGCGGTGCTGGGGCTGGGGCACGGCGAAGAGGTGTATCCGCTGCCGGACCTGCCTGTATTGCGCTGCGTGGTGGCACTGCCGCAGGTGGGGGTTTCCACCGCGCAGGCGTTTCGGGACTGGGACTCCCGGTGGACGGTGCTGCAAATGGATAAGCCCGCGAATTCATTGACCCATCTCGGCCCCTCCGGTAGACTTAAGGAGTTGAGTCGGACTTTCGCGTCTGTATTTTGCGAGCCGCACTCCTCCGGTGTCTTTGCTTTAGGCCAAGACCATGCGCTGAATCCGCTTCTCGCGCTTGTCCGAACCGGGATTGAAAACGACTTTGAAGAGGTCGTCTTTCCGCAGAATCCCCTTTTCGGTGAAATCAAGCGTACACTCGCGGGCTCGGATGTTCCGGAGCAGGCGGCCGTGTGTGCGGGACTCTCCGGATCAGGATCGGCGCTATTCGGACTGTATGCAACGGAAGAAGCGGCGTTCGCGGCGGAGGGACGGCTAACGAGAATGGGCGTGAGCTGGATGCGTACGAAAACCCTGCCTCGCAAAGAGTATTGGCGGCACATGCTGGTATAAAAGGCGTAGTTTCCAGCCGCTAAGTTTTCAGTTTGCAGTAATTGGGCGATCGACTAACGGTAGGTCAAGTGCCTTTCTGCCCGGCACGGCCTAAAGCGGGCCGTGCCGGGGACCTGGTCTAGAGCGGTGAAGGATTTGGATTTTGTAATTGGGCGATCGACTAACGGTAGGTCAAGTGCCTTTGGAGCACTTTGTCCAGGTTCGAATCCTGGTCGCCCAGCCAGATAGGAATGCAGCGCCGGTTCAACCAGCCGGCGAAGAAGCCCTGGCGGCAGTCGCGCCAGAGAACAGAAACGCAGGACAACCAGGGTCAACCAGCCCAGGAGAATCTTGTGAAGAGCGAAACGGTACTGGAAACGGCAATGGCAACCTCGACCACAACGGGCACCCCGGCGGCCATGGACGGAAAGGCACCGGACGATAACAAGCCCGGGAGCAACAATCCGGGCGAAGGAAAATCCAGCGCGGGCAAGTTCGCGCAGGAGAAGCAGGAGAAGAAGCGGGCGCGGAATCAGGCAGAAGGCAAGCGCTTCAAGATCTTTTCCGGATCGGCAAATCGTCCGCTGGCGATTGAGATCTGCAAGCACATTGGCTGCACGCTGGGCGAGACGCGGATCCAGCGCTTTGCCGATGGGGAAGTTTACTTCCAACTGCTTGAGAACGTTCGCGGCGCGGATGTGTTTGTGGTGCAGCCCACCTGCTATCCGGTGGACCAGCACCTGGTGGAGTTGTTGATCATGATCGACGCGCTGAAGAGGGCATCTGCAGGGCGGATTACCGTTGTTGTTCCGTACTACGGCTACGCCCGGCAGGACCGCAAGGACCGTCCGCGCGTGGCGATTTCGTCGAAGCTGGTTGCCGATCTGCTGACGACGGCCGGTGCGAACCGAGCGCTGTTCATGGATCTGCACGCGGCGCAGATTCAGGGGTTCTTCAATATTCCGGTGGACCACATGTTCGCCAGTCCGGTGATGGTGAGCTACTTCCGGGAGCTGGATCTGCCGAATCTGACGGTAGTTTCGCCGGATGCGGGAGGCGTGGAACGGGCGCGCTTCTTCGCGACAAAGATGGGTGCTCCGCTGGCGATTGTAGACAAGCGCCGGACGGACATGAACGTGACCGAGGTGATGCACGTGATCGGCGATGTAAAGGACAAGACCTGCCTGATCATCGACGATATTGTGGACACCGCCGGCACGCTGGTGAAGACGGCAGACGCGCTGCTCGAGCAGGGCGCGACAAAAGTTTATTCGTGCGCTTCGCATGCCGTGCTCTCGGGTCCGGCAATTGAGCGCATCTCGACCTCGCGGCTGGAGGAGCTGGTTGTGACCGACTCGATTCCGCTGCGGGAAGAGGCGCAGAAGGTAGAAAAGATCAAGGTGCGTTCGGTCGCCGGCCTGTTGGCCGCTACGATTGAAAGCATCCACATGGAGACGAGCGTCAGTTCGCTGTTTAATTAGAGGCAGCTTTTAGCTGCTAGCTGAATCGGCGCTGAGAGGAAATGAACGGCCTAGTCGAAAAACGATGAGGCCCTAACAAAGGGAGCGCTGGAAAAGCTAACGGCTGGAAGCTAGTGGCTAAAAGCAGTTCTTCGTGCCCGAAGGAAAAGGAAAATGATTAGCCAGGAAGTCGTAGCAGCTACCGCCCGCGAGGGCAAGTTCAACAAAAATGCAGCCCGCCGCGTACGCGCGAAGGGTAAGATTCCCGCCGTTGTGTACGGTGCGGCCGAGCCGTCTGTTGCCGTTGAAGTCGATCCGAAGCATATCCAGAAAATTCTGCATTCTGATTCCGGACACAACTCGATTTTTGATCTGGAGATCGACGGAGTAACCACAAAGACCAAGGCCATGATCGTGGACTGGCAGTATGAGCCGCTGAAAGGCTTACTGCTGCACATCGATCTGAAGCGCATTGCGCTGGATAAGCCGATCCGCGTGGAGGTTCCCATTCAGCTGGTTGGAACCGCAGTGGGCGTGAAGACCCAGGGCGGCATTCTGGACCAGGTGCTGCGCGAGATTGAGATTGAGTGCCTGCCGGGTGATATTCCCGGCCACATTGACGTGGACGTGACCGAGCTGACGTTCGGAACCGTGCTGCGTGTGGCCGACCTGCCGCACTCGGACAAGCTGAAGTTCCTGACCGATGAGGATGCGGCGGTTGCGCACATTACGGCCGTGAAGGAAGAGGCGGCTCCGGCTGTCGATGCGGTTGCGGCAGCGGCAGCAACTCCGTCTGAACCGGAAGTTGCGAAGAAGGGCAAGCTGGAGACAGCCGAGGCTGCCCCGTCTGCGAAGAAGTAAGCGTTGGAAGCTGCAGAGGCACCTCCGCGACGCGGCCCCCTGCTGGTGGTCGGACTCGGGAATCCGGGGATCGAGTACCAGTTCACGCCGCACAATGCGGGGTTTCTCGCAGTAGATCGGATTGCCGATGATCACCGCGTGGCTGTGGCCAACCGCCGCTGCCGCGCGATGACGGCAAAGATCGCGATCGCCGGACGTGAAGTGATACTGGCCAAGCCGGAGACCTTCATGAACCTCAGCGGTCTTTCTGTTGCGGCGCTGGTGGATGAATTTGAGGTTGATCCTCGCCGCGACTTGCTGGTTCTGTACGACGAACTGGCGCTTCCGCTGGGCGCGCTACGCATTCGCGAGCGCGGCAGCGCGGGGGGGCACAACGGAGCGAAGTCGATTTGCGGCATGCTCCAGACAGAAGATTGGGCGCGCATCCGGATCGGGGTAGGCCCTGACGGAGAGGCGGCCAGCGCATTCCGGCGCGGCAAGGACTACCTGCTGACGCCGATGCGAAAGGCAGATTTGGCCACGCTGGACGAGGTTCTTGACCAGGTGGCGAAAGCAGTGGAAGTGGTCGTGGCACAGGATCTAAAGGCCGCGATGAACGAGTTCAACCGCCGCGAGCAAAACGGCCCGGCGGAGGAATAAAAATTGTACCGGTCACGGTTGCAAATTATTACCGGGACCAGAGAAAAGAGAAGCGAAGTATGGAGCGTTTTTACGAAGTAATGTATATCGTCCGCCCGGATGTGGAGGACGAAGACGTAGACAAGCTGATCGCCGGTTTTGAGCAGACGGTGACCAATGGCGGCGGCAACGTGCGCTCGACGGAGAAGTGGGGACGCCGCAAGCTAGCCTACACGGTTCGCAAGTTTAATGACGGCAACTACATTCTGATGACGATTGACGCCGACGGCAAGCTGGTGGCCGAACTCGAGCGCCGCATGCGCGTCTCCGAGCCGGTGATCAAGTTCATCACCGTGCGCATGGACGAAGAGCAGAAGCGCCTGGACAAGATCAAGGCCATCCGCACGAGCCGCAAGAAGACGAGTGCACAGCCCGCCACCGAGGAAGTACCTGCAGCTGCCGCTGTACCTGCTCCTGCAACTGTACCTGCAGCTGCCGCTGAAGCTGTTCCTGAAGCGGAACCTGAAGCTGCACCTGAAACTGTACCTGCAGCTGAAGCCGCTCCTGAAGCGGAACCCGCCAGCGCATAAGCCTGCGGAATGGATTGAAACATTTTGCACCGCAACCGGGTCAGGCCTGCGCAGCGGTTGAAAAGGAAAAGGAAATCGTATGACTGAAGAAAACACCACACACCGCGCTCCCGCAAGCGGAGCGTCTTCTTACTCAGGCTCAGGTTCAGGCTCCAGCTCGCGCTCCGGCTCCGGCTCAGGCTCAGGCTCAGGCTCGCGCCCGTCGCGCCCCTCCGGCCCGGGCGGCCGGAAATTTTTCCGGCGCAGAAAAGTCTGCAAATTCTGCACGGAAAAGATTGACGCGATCCCCTACCGTGACGTGCGCCTTCTGCAGGGCTTTGTGGCCGAGCGCGGGAAGATTGTTCCCCGCCGCCTGACCGGAGTTTGCACCACGCACCAGCGCAGGCTTACTCGCGCCATCAAGCAGGCACGCAACATCGCGCTGCTGCCGTTTGCGGCCCGCTACTAAGCGGCCCGGCATTTGGGACTGAACGGCGGCGCAACTGCGCCGTTCGAAAAAATCCGCACCTGCACTGCGGCTGTGCCGCGCGGGTGCCTTGCACACTGGAGAAGCAACATGGAAGTGATTCTGAAGGAAGACATCAGCAACCTCGGCCAGCGCGGCGACGTGGTGAAGGTGGCCGACGGCTATGGCCGCAACTATCTGCTGCCAAAAAAGCTTGCCCTGCAGGCGACAGCGGCCAACAAAGCGGTCATCGAGCAGATGAAGGCTTCGGCGGTCCGCAAGTCGGCCAATGAAAAGTCGGAGGCGGAAGCGCTCGTAAGCCAACTCAACTCCGTCGCACTGGTCTTTGCGCGCAAGGTGGGCGAGAACGAGCACCTGTTCGGCTCGGTGACGTCGGCGGATATTGCCGCGCAACTTGAGCAGAAGGGCTTTACAATCGACCGCCGCAAGATCCACCTGGACGAGCCGCTGAAGCAACTGGGCGAGTTCCACATCGCGGTGAAGCTGCACCGCGATGTCACGGCGCACATAGCCGTGACGGTAAAGGCCGAAGAAACCGCCGAGTAAGCACGGCTTAAATAGACCGACAAAAGCGCAGCCTGGAATAGAAAATAAACAGAGCGCAGCGCCATCCCCGCGATGGCGGCTGCGCTTTTTTTTGTTGGCGCGGGGTCTCGCGGGAAAGACGGGTTGCGAGCTGAGCGGCGATGCGAGGCAAACGGTTACACTGTTGCTGCTCTTTTTTTACGAGTTGGAGGCGCACGAATGGAACGACGGCTGTTTGCATGGAACCGGAAGCCCTTTCCCAAGACAATTATTTTGCTCCTATCTTTCGCTGTAACCGGTGCAATGGCCGCGGCCCAGATGGGCAATCCGGCCAATGGGCCAACAAAGATTCCGAACAGCCAGCTTGACCCGACGCGGGGCATTTTGGCTCCCACACTTGAGTCATCGATTCACACACCGCTGCCGGAGCAATACATCTGGACGAAGGAAGATGCAGTGCCGCAGGACGTGCTGGACTCGAACAACTGGCGCGTAGGCGGAAGGAAGGACCTGGAGCCGCACTACTTCCGAAAGACATTTGAGGCCAGCGCCGTGCCGGAGCACGCCACGCTGTACATCGCGGGACCGCGTTCGGCGGAGATTTACCTGAACGGGCACAAGGTCGGGAGCTACCGGCTGAACCTCGACTTTCCGATGGGCATTCGTGTGTATGCGTGCGACGTAACGGCGGCGCTGCATTCGGGGAGCAATGTGCTGGCGATTGAGGCGGTGCGCGGGCCGAATGTGGGAAGCGGGTCCGACACCCGGCTGAGCATGCAGCAAACGCAGGGCGAGGTCATGGTGGTGAAGATAGTGCCGGCGGCGCACGGCCTGGATGCGGCTCCGCTGCTAATTACGGATAGGAGTTGGAAGGCTTCGCTGCATGCAGCGAACGGTTGGCAGGATGCGGGCTTCAACGATGCGGGCTGGGAGAACGCCGACAGCCTGGGCGGCGTGGAGAGTTCGATTGAGTTCTTCCAGTGGAATGCGGATGCCGGGCTCTACGACTGGCCTGGCTACGACGGTATTTCGCCGTTCCTGTCGCAGTATGCTCTGCCAGCCATAAAGGTGAGCCACGTAAATTCCAATACGGGCACGCTGAGCCACGTAGACGCGCTGACACAGAAAGATGCGGGGGCGGAGTTTGAAGTGGAGCTGCCGCAGGCACGCGAGGATGCGTATCACGCGCCGCAGATTCTGCTCGACTTTGGCCGCGAGGTGGTAGGGCGGCTGAAGCTGGTTTCAGATTCCGACGAGGCGGGCCGGGTAACGATCCAGTATGGCGAGTCGGAGGGTGAGGCGTTTCACGAGCCTTACCTGGGGATTGACCCGATCTATGTGGCTCCGCATGGGACGGCGTATGGACCGAAGAGCGCGTTCCGCTATGCGCTGATCCGGTTTACCGGCGGCAAGGATGTCCGGTACAAGGCGATTGAGCTTGCCGGTATCCAGTATCCGGTGACGTACCAGGGCTATTTTGACTCGTCGGATCCATCACTGAATCAGATGTGGACCGTGGGTGCGTATACGGCGCATCTGTGCATGCAGGACGATATCTGGGACGCGCCAAAGCGCGACCGCGGACGCTGGATGGGCGACCTGGACGTAAGCGGTCGGACGATTGAAGACGCTTTTGGCGACCGCTTTCTGATGAGCGATACGCTGGACCGGCTGCTGGGCACGACGCCGATTCGTGAGGATGTGAACGGCATTCCGGGCTACTCGGCTTTCTGGGTGATCGGCGAGGCGCACTACTACACCCACATGGGGTCCATGAAGCAGCTCGAGTCAACGCATACGCGGCTGGTGCAGTTGCTGAACTACATGAAGAAGGAGCTGGACAGCCGGCAACTGTTTGCGGACACGAACCATGCGTGGCCGTTTGTGGACTGGTCACCGGAGCTGAACGGCAAAGACGCCGAGACGCTGCGTGCGACGCAGATGGAGTTTTACGCGGCGTTCCGTGACGGCGTGTATCTGCTGCGGCAGTTGCACGACACGGCCAATGCGGACCGTTTTGCGAAGGAAGCTGATGCCATGAAGGCCGCTTCGCAGAAGTATTTGCTGGACCCGTCGGGATCGTTCGGCACGCGCTGGCAGGTGAATGCGTATGCGGTGCTTTCGGGCGTGGCGAATCCGTCGCAGTATCCGGCGATCTGGAAGAACTCGCTGGCGAGTGTGGGGCACATCAAGTACAACGCGCTGATCATGACGCCCTACTACACCTATTACGTGGTAAGCGCGATGGCGAAGATGGACCAGCGGCAGGCAGCGCTTGACTGGATTCGCAAGTACTGGGGCGGGATGCTGGACGAGGGCGCTACGTCGTTCTGGGAAGGCTACGACCCCGCCTGGTACAAGGGCTCAGACTTCCACGCATCGCTGCAGGCGGACAATATGTCCGGCTACCGCGTGAGCCTGGCACATGGATGGTCGAGCGGCGTGACGCCTTGGCTGATGGAACAGGTGCTGGGGATTCACTCGACCGGGCAGGGCTTCTCGACGGTTTCGATTCGTCCGGACCTGCTTGACCTGAAGTGGGTTCGCGGTGCGGAGCCTACGCCCCGCGGTCTGCTGGGCGTGGCCATCAAGAAGGATGGAACCTCGGGAACACTGACGAGCATCGATCTACCAGCGGATACGGTGGCGCGGGTTTCTGTTCCGGTGACGTCGGCCACGGCACAGGTTCTGGTGAACGGTAAGGCCGTGAAGGGCGCCTCGGCGGAAGGCGGACATCGCAGGGTTGTGGTGCTGAAGACCGCCGGGCACTACGCGATCGAGAGCCTGTAAATAGATATGCGGCGCGAGAGAATCGCGCCGCAGCCTTTTGTCCTATTCGTAATTTAGTTCTTGGTCGTGCCGTTCTGCTCCAGGGCGTGGCTGAGAGACTGCATGGCCTTGCCGAAGGTCGTCCAGTCGCCCTGCTTCATCGCTTTCTGTGCGGCCTGGAATTGCTTGCGGGCCTCATTGAATTGCGGCGACGGTTGCTGCGGCGCACCTGGAGCGCTGGCAGCGGCCGACGCGGCCACGTTCTGTGGCTGGTTGCCGAAGAGGTCGTTGATGGCGCCGTCGAGCGTCGGCTCCATTGCGAGGTTGTCTCCTGCAATGGCAATCACGCGCTTGAGCTGCGGGAAGTTGGTGCCTTCCGCCTTCAGGTAAACCGGCACCACGTAGAGAAATGAATTCTCAATGGGGATGACGACCAGCTTGCCGCGGATGACCTGCGAACCCTTCTGATCCCACAGCGTGAGCTGCTGCGAGATAGTGGTGTTCTGGTCGATCATGGCCTCGATCTGGTTGGGGCCGTAGATGAGCTTGTCCTTGGGCAGCTCGTAGAAGACGATTTTGCCGTACTCGGGGTAGTCGCAGCGGGCCGCTACCCAGGCGATCATGTTATCGCGGTTCTGCGGCGTAAAGGGCAGCATGAGCAGATATTCGAGGCGATTGCTGCCGGGCAGCTTCATGAGTATGTAGTACGGCTGCATGGCGAGCGTGTTGCCGTTGTACTCCTCGTTGGGTGAGTCCCACAGGTCCTCGCGGTTGTAGAAGACCTGCGGATCGGTCATGTGGAAGGTCTTGTACTCGTTGGTCTGGATGGAGAACATGTCCTCCGGATAGCGGAGGTGGCTCTTGAGGTCGGGCGAAAGCTGGCTGAGGTCCTTGAAGACTCCGGGGAAGGCGCGCCGGTAGGCGGCGAGGATCGGGTCCTTCGCGTTCATCGCGTAGAAGGACACGGTACCGTTGTACATGTCGACGACGACCTTAACCGAGTTGCGGATGTAGTTAAGGTCGCCCTCGGATGCGCCGGTGTAGAGGTTGGAGTAGGGAAATTTGTCCGTAGTGGTATAGGCGTCCTGGATCCAGTAGAGCTTGCCGTCGCTCACGACTGGGTAGGGGTCGCGGTCGAGCGTGAGGAACGGCGCGACCTTCGAGACGCGCTGCTGTACATCCCGCCAGATCTGGATGCGGCTCTGCGGCTGCAGGTAAGACGTGAAGAGGATGTTGGCATCGCCCTGCGTCCATGCGAACAGCACCCGCTTCCAAAGGCTGCCCAGCGGGATGCCGCCCGTGCCCGCGTAGTGGGTGTAGACGTCCTGGTTGCCCTTGGGGTAGTCGAACTCCTTGATGCCGGTGTCGACGATGCGATAGCCGGGCATTCCTTCGCCGTAGTAGACGTCGGGCTGGTCGATCTTAAGGCCGTAGGCTGTCTGGGGCGGGATGTTCTGGATGAGATATTTGGGGAAGCCTCCGCCAACGGTCTGCGAGGCGAAGCTCATCGCGACTCCGTTGCCGTGCGTGAATTGCAGGTACTGGTTGACCCAGGTTTGCGCCTGCGCAGGAAGCTGCGGCTCCAGCTCGCGCGTGGAGAGCATAACCTGGTGGTAACCGTCCGGCAGGTGATAGCGGCCCACGTCGACGCTATAGAACTGGTAGTAGGTACGGATGGCCTGGGTTTGCTGGTAGGTCTGGAGCAGCGGGCGCGGATCCCAGAGGCGGATGTTCTGGATGGTCTCCTCATTGCGGGCAATCACGTCGGAGGTGATGTTGGGCAGCGCCGGGTACGAGGTTTCCTGAATCGCGTCGAGTCCGTACGCCTTGCGCGTGTACTGGATGTAGCTCTTGAGGTAGGGCATCTCCATGCTTAACTCGCTGGGCTGCACCACGAACTTCTGGAATATCTGGGGCAGAATCATGATTCCGGCCACATACAGCACCGCGTAGACCGCGCCTCCGACAAGCACCAGCTTGAACTGCGGACGGAAGAAGTTCCATACGAGCAGCGCAACCAGCAGAACCGATGCGCCGAACATGATCCATAGCACGGGCAAGGAGATGTGCTCAGCGGTGTAGCCAGCGCCGTAGATAATGCCGAGCGCGGAATAGACCAAATCATAGCGGCTGAGCAGAAAGCCCCATCCCCAAAACCCAACCAGTACCGCCAGAAGCACGGAGATATGCCGGGTGATGTTGCGATGGACCAGGAGCGGGCGACCGGGCTGAAAACGCAACAATCCGACGGCAGTGTAGGCGACCAGCACGACGGCGAAGGCCATGATGGTGATGTAGAGCAGACCACTTTGCACCAGCTCGTAGAACGGAAGCTTGAAGACGTAAAAGCCGACATCAACGTGGAATAGCGGGTCGGACAGACCAAACTGGCCACCATAGCGGAAGCGCAGCCAGGTATCCCACTGCGAAGAAAGCCCCACTGCAAAGAGGAAGGCCAGGACGGCGGCGGCAGCCACGGCCAGGTATCCCAGAATTCTGGGATTGATGTCGATAGGGAGCTGCCTGGAGGCCGACGGCGGCTCAATAAAGGCGACGTGGTCGATCTGGTTGCTGGTGTGCAGGGCGTGGATGGTCTTCGCGGCATAGCGGAAGTTGAGCCACAGAAGCACGAAAGCACACAGGAAGGCTACGGCAAACATGCCCCAGCGCACGGAGAAGAGTGTCCAGAAGATGCCGGTGTAGTGGAGCTGGCGCATCCAGAGCCACTTCTGCAGCAGTCCAGCAATGAAGGTGAAGAAGACAATAACACTGATCGCCACAAACCAGATGGCAAGAAAGATGTGGCGACGGCTGCGCTGAGGCGAGGGGTGATGCTTAAAGTGCTCGTCTACCTGGCGCCGAAGCTTCTCAATGGTTCTTTCGTCAAGAGGATCATCATCCATGAACGTCGTTTTCCATGTTACACGTTTGGCGGCTGCGTTACACGCGGGCGCTGGAAATTCGAGGCCCTAGAAAAATAGAATGATAAGGGGAACGCACAATACGGCTGGTGGATAACGTGATGAATTGGCGTGAAAACATCTTTCTCTTTCATGGCAAGGGCGGACGTCCGATTGGGTCGGTGATGCAGCTTGAGGAATTGCTGCGGCCGGAGTTTCCGCAGACGCGCTTTTACCGGCCGGCGCTGCTGCATGGCGATCCGGCGGTTCTGGCGGAGGAGTCGCTGCGAGCGATCGAGGAGCTGGAGATTCCGGAGGGGGCGACAATTATCGGCATCAGCCTGGGCGGGCTGGTTGCGGCGCGACTGCAGGAGACGGCGCGCAAGGACCTTCAGGTGATTGCGATCAGCTCGCCGACATGGGCCGATGGAGTTTCCGTTGCGCGGATGATGCCGCACCGGCTGGCGCTCTACTCTTCGCGGGACGCGGTGATTGAAGGCAGGACGGCGGAGTGGCCGTGGCTGGCGGAGGCGCATGATCTTCCGTGGCTGACACACGATACCGATGCGCACAAGCGTCCGCTGACACGCATTGTTGCGTGTTACCTGCGCGGCGGCGATGTTGGCGCGGAGATCGAGGCGGTGGCGAAGCTATAGAAGAACAGCGTGAGTCTGGATGCGATGGAGAGGTCGTTCCATCGCATCCGCGTCACGCTGTCTTTGGTACCGCATTGTTTGCCTTTGCCGGGACTCAATGTCCGTTCCCTCACAAACGCAGGGTTTCAGGATTCCACCTTGCCGGCACGGTTAGAAGATGAACCGTGTGAGCAGGTAGAGAGTGTTATTGTCGCTGGCGTTCCGTCCAGAGCCGTCATAGTTATTGGAAGCGCCGTTGAAGGTTGTATAGCCCGTGTACTGTATGGCCAGGTCCACGTTTTGCGTCGGCCATACAGAGAAGTTGGTGATGTAGCCATTGCTCTTGGGGTCGCCGTTGGCGCTGCCGCTCACAGAGCCGGGAGCGTACAACACCGGATCGGGTGTGCCCGTAACCCCAAACCAGCCAAAGGCCGTCGAGTAGCGATTGCCGAAGTGGTACTCGGCATTCACGTTCCCAGAGTTCAGATAGTGGTGGCTTTGGGCAACCGATTCCTGGTCCAGGCTGGCGACGAGCGAGGCGTTCTCCCGGATGTAGGTTCCACGGAGGGAGAGCACATCCTTGCCGATCACGCGATCATACTGCGTGTCCACGGCCCAGTCCGTATAGGAATCCTCCGGCCCGGTGATCCCGCCGGGCGTTGACTTCATGTGGATTCCGTAGGTACCGACCTCAAGGGAATTGGTTCGACCGACGGTCTGCCACGCCAACCGCCAATAGGGCGCGACGCCGCGGATGTTGAAGGACTGGTCCTGACCGTTGATTGGCTGCCCGGAACCCAGATGGTCTGAACGGTACAACGTCCCGGCAACGTACAGATGGTTGTCCCACATGGTGTAGGCGCCCAAACCGGCTGCGTCCTGGCCAAGGGCCCCGTCAATGATAGGCGAGGCAGCAGGCGTTGGCGCCAAATCATCGGCGATGAAAGGAAATCCCCATGCGGGCGTGCTGTTCCACAAATCTTCCACCGTAGGGTTATTGTTCAAGGTAAGGCCATACACCCAGTCCTTACCGCCCAATGTTCCTCTGTTGGCAGCCCGGATATCCGTGTTGTCCATGCTGAAGTTGTCGGCCTGCGCATCGTAGGTGACCTGAAGAAAACTGCCCACGTGCGAAGCCCATGCTCCCGCCAGGAAGAGCGATATATCCTGGGGAAACTCAACAGTCCCATTCTGCGTGTCTGGTTGAGGCAAATTTGTTCTGGTAAGCGAGGCCTCAAACCAGGCGCTGAGTGGCAACGCTTTTAGAAGATCAAGGCCGGCATGTCGATTGCTGGCCGCGGCAATGATGTCGCTGTCCTTTGACTTGTCAACATAACCCATCAACTTGAAGAGGCGTCCGGCGGGGTTCAACTCCGGCGGGGTATAGTGACATCCATTGCACGGGAGACCGGTCTGGCGTGCATAGCTTGGAACCGCCATAGCACTCGGAGCCAATCCTAAAGTGAAAGCGATTAACCCAACCAGGGCAATGATTTTGGAGTCCCTCATGTAGTTCCCTTCCATTGTTTCCAGCTCGGGATTTGATTCCCGAGGTGAATAGTGCGTGGTGTTGAACCCGAAGGCGCGCACGTAACAACTATGAAGACATCCTGATATGACCGCGGTGTGAGCCGCAGCCGTGTGCAAACCTTTGGGCTATGGTTACTTCTGTTCATAAACCACTCCAGCCGTCCGGTAAGGCGGGTCGGCGATCAGGCGGATATAGGCGATCAGCGCCTTGATATCAGCCTTGTTCAGCGTTGCGTCATAGGGAGGCATAAGAGCCGAGCGATTGAGCGCTGGGCCACCGTGCTGAATAATGGAGGTTAACTCCGCATCGCTCAACTTGTTCAAACTTGCGCCGTCGGAAAGAGTGTGCGGGTCGACGGCGAGATTGCCGTAGTTGGAAACCTGCGTACTCGTGGACTCCGGATCGTGACAGCGAGAACAGTACTTGACGTTGAGTTCGTATCCCAGCCGCTGCTGGTATGCGGCAGCGAACTCCACCAACTTCAGCTTGAACTGCTTGCCTTTCTTGTCTGACGAAACCGCGGTCAGATCATAGCGGCCGTCCGTGTTTCCAAGCGTCACCTGGGTGGTGAACAGTCCATCCTCATCCGTAAGGCCTTGCGCGTGTTGGACGTGGACGCCGCCGGTGCCGGAAACCTGAACCAGGGCGCCCTGGACGGTATTGCCGTTTTGATCGTCAACCTCTACGACCACGGGCTGGGGAAGCAGCGTGCCCGGCGTGCCCAACTGCTTGTTTCCGCTGGACATGACCAGTGTGACGCCATAGGCCTTGGCATGGACTGCCGCAACCTTTGCATGCCGATGATTGCATCCCGCACAGAGAATCAGAGTGGAAGCAGCCAAAATGATCAGAGCCCTCTTCATTACTTCGCCTCCTGAGTTGCGGAGCCCTTTTGGCTCATAAGGAATGCGGTAAGAGCACGCGCATCTTGATCGCTTATGTGCTGGTTGGGTTCCATCGTGCCCGGACGCAGCGCCTGCGGATCCTTCAACCAGTGGTAGATCCACGCCGCGTTGAGCCGCGAGCCCACAGCCGTCAGGGTGGGACCGATGTAGCCCTTGTCCTGCTCTGGGTTCACCATGTGGCACGACTGGCACATGTACTTCGAATAGAAGAGCTGCCTGCCCTGCTCAACCAGGGCGAGCGGATACCCGCTGAGTGGCATCGAGTCTCGCTCGAAGGCCGGCGTCTGATAGGCGGTCATGATGTAGTTGGTCAGCACCGTCGCATCACTGTCCGACAGGTTGAATTTCGGCATGCGGCGGATGAGCGCCGGGCGCAGTGTGTTCGGATGCTTGAGGAAGCTGTAGAGCCACTTGCGCTGCACTGCCGAGCCTTCCCAGGAGAGGTCGGGCGCCATCGTTCCACCGTGACCATTGATACTGTGGCAGCTAAGGCAGTTGAGCTGCGCCATCAACACCCCAGCCTTGCCCGCCGGCTCGTAGTGCGTCTGATGCTTTTCAGGTATCTGCAAGCTGGCCGGCAGGGTAAAGCTGCGCTCGGTCAAGGAGAGCAGTGCCGTCGTGACGGCATCGATCTGCCCCCGCGAGAAGTTGAAGCGCGGCATTCTGAGGCCTGCGCCGAAGGCGTGCGGGTTGCGGATCTTCCCGGCGAGGAATGCAGGGAGGGTATGCTTCATGCCGGAGGTGAAGACCAGTCGCGCCACCGACAGACTTCCTATGCGGCTAAGATCGGGCGCAAAGTTTTTAGGCTTGTCCACTCCGCGAATCTGGTGGCAGGAGGCACAACCGTATTCCGTCACCAGAATCTTACCGTGCGCGATCTGGGCCGGAGTTGCAGGAGCCAGATGAACGCCGGCCAGGTAATCCGGATTGGTTTTGCCCTGGAGATAGCTGGTCAAGATCGCCAGCTGCTGGTCGGTCCACCGATAGGCGGGCATCAGCGTCTTCGGGTCGTAGGCCTGCGGATCGCGCAGCCATGCCTGGAGCCACTGAGCCTTGGCTTTGGTGCCGATATTGGTGAGTTCCGGCCCGAGGTTGCCGCCCACAAGATTGCCGGCCGCATTCTGCGTTGCGTGGCAGGATGCGCAGAAGGACTCGCCGTAGAGAATGGCACCAGCAGAAGGATCGGCCGCAGCTTTGGCGGATATCGGAACCATCGCCGCCTGATCTGTGGAGAGCGGTGTGCTGTCCGCGATGAGGAATGCGGAGATGTCTCGCGCATCGGCATCAGTCAGCTCGAAGTTCGGCATGGTTGCCGAGGAGGAATACGCCGCCGGATTTTTGAGCCACTTGTAGATCCAATCGCGCGTGGTCTTGTCTGCGATGTGGGTCAGAGGGGGAGGGTTATCGGTTGGCTCAACGGTGCTTCCGTCGGGCAGCGTGACGTTGTGGCAATGCACACAGCCGTAGCGCGACAGAATTACGCGGCCCTGGTTCAAGGTGGGCGTTCCGGGCAGGGGCTGATGGTGGCACTGCCCGCATGAGGCCTGGATATAGCGGTCCGGAAGAATGGGTTCCTCGCCGACCAACTTGCTGTCGTGGGCCTCAGCCACGGTGGTTGCCGCACCCTGTCCGCGATGGCAAAGTACGCAGCCGAACTGGGTGAGCGAGTGAGGGATGACAGGATGCTTACGGAACGGTTCCGTACGCACATCCGCCAGACTGGCCTCGGTCAGCCCCTGATGGCAGGTCTGGCAGCGGTCGACGACGCCGAGCTTGGGCAGCCAGATCTGCTGAATGCCTGGCTTAAAGTGCCCGCGCAGTGAGGTTGCGTCGCTGCGGGTGCTGATCAGCTTGAGATACTGCCGCTGATAGTGGCGCCACGGAGAGAATATCTCCTTGGCCGGCGCAATAGCCAGCGCAATCAAGAGCAGCACGCTCACAATTCCGAAGGCGCGCGCCGGATCGCCAAACAGCGCCCGCCAGATCGATACAAGTTTAGCTATGACGGATCGCATTCAACTCCTCCAGGGCAATACCCAGGACCATCCGGGCCCGCGAAAGAAGGTACCCACCGCAGTCAGCACGACCAGCTCAAAGAGGAACCAACTCATGATCCACCAGGAGACAGGCTTCGACGCCAGATAGCGCCTGAAGCGTTGCGGCGACTGCAAGGTGCTAAACGCCGCCACCAGCAGGACTGCGCTGGTAATCAGCGTGGGCACCAAGGCCACGTACACGTGAAAGTAGAAAAGAAAAACAGAGAGCGTACTAGCGACAACGTAAAAGATGATGCGGGTACGCTGCCGGTGTTTCAGGAACATACCGTCTGCCTGAATGTTGACGTTGAAGTAAGGAATCACCACCAGCGAAATCACCAGTAGCCCGGGGATAAGTACGCCGGCGACAACCGGGGGGAAGTAGTGCAACATCTCCTGCAGGCCGAGGAAATACCACGGGGCCTTAGCGGGATTCGGGGTGATAGTGGGATTGGCAATACCCTCGAGCGGCGCGTTGAACAGCAGCGAGATCACCACCAGAAAGATCAATAACAGCTCAATCGCCAGAGCCACTCTCAGCAGCGCCTCAGGATACGTCTGCACCCGGACCTCGTCGACCGTTTTTACATTCGGCGAGGTTCTGCGGGTCACAAAGAGGACACGCTTCTGCGACTTTCTGACGTCTGAACCAACTCCGGCAACAAAATCTTTCGGGTCAGTCATGGCTTCTCCGTCACGGTTTGGGAATCTTCCTGTGCTTCCTTATTTGCCGGCTCAGTTTGCCGCACATACAGCCCACCGTCCTTGCGAATGCGCCAGAAGTGGATGCCGATGAACAGAATGGCCGCGAGCGGCAGGATGACACAGTGCAACACATAGAAACGCAGCAGCGCGTTGGCGTTCACCTGATGCCCGCCCAGCAGCAGGAAACGGACTTTATCTCCTACCAGCGGCACGGCTGCGGAAATATTCGAGCCCACCGTGATGGCCCAGAACGCCAGCTGGTCCCAGGGAAGCAGGTAGCCGGTGTAGCTGAGTAACAGGGTAATGAGCAACAGGACAATCCCGATGACCCAGTTGAACTCGCGCGGCGGGCGGTAGGCGCCCCTGTAGAACACGCGGAACAGGTGGGCAAACGCCAGCAACACCATAAGGTGGGCAGACCAGCGATGCAGGTTGCGCAGGAACAGTCCGGAAGAAACGACGAACTTAAGATCCTTGACGTCGTGATACGCCTGCGGAACTGAAGGGTGGTAGTAGAGCATGAGCAGGATGCCCGTCACCACCAGAACCAGGAAGGTGCCCAGCGTAAGTACGCCGAGGTACCAGGTGGCCTTCAGATCGATCATCCTTTTCCGGACCTTGGTGGGAAGGATGTGAAAAAACAGGCTCTGCTGGATTGCAAGTGCGCGACGCAGGGTACTGTTTCCTGTTCCGCTCCGGAACATGGAGCGCCATACCTTCGTGCGCTCAAGTTTGCTGAAAAAACCCTCGATTCTGCCCGCCATAGTCAGATCCTCAGAAAATGAAAAGGTGCGATGATCGTGGAACGGTCGACCAGGAGTTCGCCGTCTGCGTTCAGCCACAGCTTGAACCACGGCAATGGCTTCGGCGCGGGACCGTGCAACACCACACCTTCGTCGGTAAATTTGCTGCCGTGGCACGGGCAGGCAATGATCCCGAGCGACTGCTTCCATGCGGTCATGCAGCCCAAGTGCGTGCATATTGCGCTCAATGAGAAGAAGCCCTGCTGCAGATGAATGATGTAGATGGCCATCTTCGGGTCGAGCGTGACGGAGTTCGGCGGATAGCTATCCGGGCGCCCTGCGTTCACAATCGGAGAAGGCTCGTACAAAACATTCGGCGACAGGTATCGATACGCAAAGGTTAGCGTTCCGGCGGCTGCAATTCCCAGCGACCCCAGACCCACACGAGTAAAGAACGCGCGGCGACTGATTTCTTTCTCAGATTCCGGCGAGTCGGGTTTTTCTTCGTCTGCCATAACTGCTCTTATTTCCCTCCTGCAACCGCGGCTCGGAACGGCCCGTCGATCGCCTCGATGGATATCAGCCCTGTCGGCTCCGTTGAGCGCAGGCTGTACGACTCCATGGTGATTGTGCCCACGGGACAGCGTGCCGCACACAACCCGCAGCGCAAACAACGCGTCTCGTCCTTCAACATCACAGAGCCAACCATGCCGCTGAGATCTTGCGGCGACACCTGATCCAGCTCGACATCCAGCAGATCTTCATGTTCTGCAATCTGCTGGATGATCTCCGGATCAAACTCAAATCTGTCGAGACTCACCAGCTCCAGGCAATTCTCGGGACACACATCCACGCAGCCGCCGCACAACACGCACAGGCTGCCGTCCTCGAGATTGCCCTCGAAGACGGTATTGACCCAGCAATGGAGGCAGCGCTGCGCCTCTTCCCGTGCGGTTTGCTCGTCATAGCCGACCTCGACCTCGGTGATTCCGGTGCGCCGGTCAAGCGGCAGCATGGGGATGGCCTGGCGCTTAATATCGAGCAGCTGGGTGGGCATGCTGTAGCGGTTCATAATTTCGACATCAACTTCAGGCTCAGGGTGCTTCGTCCCGCGGATGAATTCATCGATGCCGACTGCGGCACGCTTGCCGTCTGCCACACTGTCGATAATCAACCGGGGTCCGAAGACGCAGTCGCCGCCGGCGAATACACCCGGCGCAGAGGTCATGAGCGACTTGGGATTCACGGCGATGAGGCCGCGGCGCGATATCTCCACGCCGTCCTCTTCCTTGATGAAGTCCAGCCGCGGCGCCTGCCCGATGGCCATAATAACCGTGTCGCAGGGAATCTCCGTCTCGCTGTTCTCGTAAAAGGTCGGATTGAAGCGGCGGTTTTCGTCGAAGACCGAACGGGTCTTCAGCACTTCCAGCGCGGTGACTCTTCCGTTTTCGCCAAGAATGCGTTGCGGACCGAGACCGGGATGCAGGATGATGCCTTCTTCCTCGGCATCGACAATCTCCTCCAGCGCCGCTGGCATTTCATTGCGGTTCTCCAGGCAGACGAGGTGAACCTCCTGCGCGCCCAGCCGCAATGCGGAGAGCGAGACATCCACCATTTCCTTGGTTGCGATCGCGGAGACATTCTCGTCCGACGGATCCTGTTGCTCCACGCCCTCAGTCTGCACGTGCTGGCGCAACACCTCGCGCGCGGCGGATCGGGCCACGTCCATTGCCACGTTGCCACCGCCGATGACCAGCACGCGCTTGCCGATGGTGAACTTGTAGCCAAGATTCACATTGAGCAGGAAGTCGATTCCCTTATGCACGCCATCGAGATCGACGCCAGGGATAGTGAGGTCGCGGCTGCGATGCGCGCCGACGGCGAGCAATACGGCATCGAAGCCCTGCTGCCGGAGTTCGGAGATGGCGAAATCCCGGCCCGCCTCATGATTCAGCTTAAGAGTGATGTCCCCGATGGCGAGGATCTCGCGTACCTGCGCCTCAACCACATCGCGCGGCAGGCGATACTCCGGCACGCCGAGATACAACATTCCGCCGGCGACTGGCGCAGCCTCAAAGATCGTGACCGAATAGCCCATCAAGGCCAGGTCGTGTGCGGCGGACAATCCGACCGGACCACTGCCGATGATCGCAACCTTATAGGGCAGCTTGGGCTGCGTGCGGCCTTCGCTCACATTGATTGCGTGCTTGGACTCCGGCCCATGCCTCTCCGTTAGAAAGCGCTTGAGTGCGCGGATGGCGATCGGCCGGTCAATGGATCCGCGGCGGCAGGCTGTTTCACAGGGGTGCGCGCATACGCGGCCGCAAATGCTTGCCATCGGGTTCGGTTCGCGCGCAAAGCGGTAGGCTTCTTCGAACCTGCCTTCCGCGATCAGAGCCACATACCGGCCGGCGTTGGTATGCGCGGGGCAGGCCATCATGCAAGGGAAGTTGCTGTTGAGCCAGTCAACATCGACTTTTTTATTTTCGTAGCGCTTCAACATGATGACCTTCCTGCTCCCTGATACCTTTCACCGTTCCCGCGTAGTATGCGTCTCCTATTTCCTGAGGGTTATGTTGACGGTGGCATCGCCGGCGACAGTAACCTGCTGCGAGTGCTCGCGTTTCCCTTCGTGCCATGCCGTGATGGTGTAGGTTCCGTTCGGAATGTCCTTGATTTGGAATTCACCCGCCTTGGTCGTCTCTGCGAAGTACGGCGTGGGCGAGACGATGATGTAGCCGGACATGTCAGGATGCACGTTGCAGAGCAGCGGAATGACGCCAGGATGATCGTACTTATAGTTCCTGTGCGCGCCCTGCGGCCAGGTTCCCATGTTGTGGCTGAGCTTCTTGTTGCCGTTGACGGAAGGCCAGAAGACGTTGTGCTCCACGCTGTCGCTGTTGAGGAACTCAACGTTGGTGCCCTGCTGCACAACCATGATGTGGGGCACAAACATCAGGCCCTTCTGGTCCATGATGGGATGTGCGGTGGGTGCCGGAAAGGTTTTTCCGGGAATGGTCTGGATATAAACAACGGACACACCCTTCACGCCCGAAATCTTCCCGTGAATAGTGCCTGCATGCGCGGCTACTACCATTGCCGCTGCGACCAGTACTGCTGTAATGCTTTTTTTCATCACTCCTCCTCGAAGAGTCCGATTTAAGGACACATCTTCTTCTGCAATCACGCCAGAAGTATCAGCGCCTATTGATTTAAGCGAAGTTCCATCAGAACAGATGGAACATTTCATGGTCGGTGATGACAATCACATTAGTTCACCGAAAAACACTTCAATACCAGGAATTTTACTGGATGGATCGATAGAACAACACGTGCAAGCACAAAGACATAGGTCTGCGCGGCCCATAGGTCGAAGGAACGGCGAATCCTCAGTTGATATCAGCGGCAGGCGCTTCTCGATGCCCTCGCGCGTAGCGTTCCAGCGGCATGATTGGCATGATTCGACAATCAAAAAATGTACGGAATACCGAAGCATTTTGCCGGACAGCGGCGATGGCGGACGCTGGTTTATCCCGCATGCCGCAGCCGCGCGCAGCCCTATTTTGTGTCGCTAAGCACAGCAGTTCAGGTGACCGAGCGCCGGATGGTTTGCGACAAATGCATCCATAAGCTCCCTGGACGGCTCCCACTCGCCGATGGGCGGGTAGAGCAGCATGGCCTTGCGTCCGAGCGAGTACGAAGAGGAAACGACCGAATCGAGGCGGCCCATCCTGCGGGGGCCGAACGCCTCAAGCAGATAGTAGTAGGGGCCTCCGGAGCGCAGGCTCTCCCATAAAGTGTTGGCGCTTCCCGTCATGGACCCCTCATGAATCCGTGACACTCAAGGAACCGCTGTCAGGCCGATTTTATCTACACTTCACCCAGGCTCATTGAACCGGATACACGGGGTTTGCTGGCGGATCGTGCAAGGCTTGGGAAAGCACGGTGTCCCGTTTTCCCGCAAATACTTTTGAAACGTTAGCTTTTCATTGTACGTTACCGCTAACGCTGCTTGCGCACGGAGCGAATCACGGTTGCGAAGCCGAGGAAGCATCGTCCTGCCGGGTCAGAAACTCATGCGCGCCGTGGACAGAAACGGTCGAAATTGTCCCGCCTGAGTCGTTGAGCAGACGCAGTTCGTTGTCGCCGCACGCAAGTCCGGCAATGCTTTGCGGGCCGCCGGAAACGTGGGCGAGGAACATGAGGTAGCTGGCGCTGATGCTACTCTCCGCGGATAAATTCGCCATGACCGGGGTTCCGAATTGCTCGTCCCGGCGCAGCGTTTCTGCGCGCCCAATGGGCATTGGGCTCACGCCGAACTCGATCGCGCTTGCCTGCTCTACGCCTGACCACGGCACACCCGTACGCGCACGATTTTCTTCCCATAGCGTGATCCAGGGGAAATCGTTGCGCCGAAATACGCAGCCGAAGACCAGGTTGCGGCGGCGATTCACCGCGCAGACGAAGGCAATGTCGCGGTGAGGGTCCACCTGCACGCCGGCAATTAATCCCTTGCCCTGCTTTTGGAAAGGAATTTGTAGGTCAACACTGCCGCCGTTGGCTGCGGGCGCCAGCGGCCACTGGAATTCTGCATCCCGCGCAAGTAACTCGCGGCCCTCGTAGCCATCCGGGAACGTCACGCCATGCGCACCCGGCAGGACGATCCGGCAGTCCTCGCGAGTAACAAAGGGAGGCGCAAGCGTGACATGCTGCTGCCACTGAATCAGCCGGTCCGCGTTGCGGCGGTTGTGTACCGTCTCGCGGATGCGGACTGCGGATTCGCCATGACGCAGGGAGACGGTTCGCGCAAAGTCGAGCCCATCGCCTGGCAGTGGCACGGTAAAGCGCATTTCGCCGGTCTCGGGTCCGTGCGCACACTCTGCCTGCCAGTGACAGACTCCGGCTTCGCCGTGCAGGGTTGCGCCGGCGCGGATTTCCTCGGCAGAGGGTACACCGAAGGGTTCCAGGCAGAGGCTGTGTCCGGCGATTGCGCTCAGCAGCTTTCCCGTACCCTGCGGACCATACTTTGCCGCATCGCGGTCGTCGCGGTACTCCATGGGATCACGCAACTCCCAGTGAGGAATCCAGAACGGGTTGACCTGGTCCCCGGCGAGGAAATGGAGATCTACAATTTGGCCGCCTCCGGTCAGGTGAGTCAACTCCACTTGATCGTTACTGAGCACATAGGCGGGACGGCTGTGCCACTGGGTCTGTTGACAATCGACGATAGAGGTTTTCACGTGTTACTCCTCATATGACTTGGCGCTTCGAGATCGCTCGGATCCAACGCAATCTGCGTCCATTTCCCGAGCAGGAGATTGCGCCGCTGATCGCGATTCAACCAAGGAATTATTTACGTGCTCCTTTATTATGACTTTCGAATTGTATGTGAATGCTTCTCATGCGGATTTGAGCATGCGCGCTTGACATTCACGTTACGGGAACCGTATACCGTGGTTCGGTGCATGTCGCACGGAGTGTTGTTACTGAATCCATGAAAACCGAAGTTGAAGTTGTAGCAGATGATGGGAATCTTTGCGGTGAAGGACCCTATTGGGACGAGCGAGAGCAGGCTCTTTACTGGACCGACATCACGGGCCGCAAGCTGTTTCGTTACGTGTGGCGTGAGCGCCGCCACGAGTTGCTAAGCGACGATTTTGAAGTCGGCGGATTCTGCCGCCAGCTGGACGGCGGGTTTCTGGTAACCAACCGCCATGGAATCTGGCTGTGGCGGCTGGGTGAGTCTCCGCATTTGCTGGCCGCAGAGGTGGATGGCCAGGAGTGCGTGATGAACGATTGCTCCGCCGATCCGGCAGGACGGGTGTACGGCGGCTCGTGTCATCTGGATGAAGCAGGGCAGTCGGCGCCGAGTTTTCTGTTTCGCGTCGACACGGATGGCTCGGTTGCAATTGCGGATGAGGGAATCAGCTTCTCAAACGGCGTGGCGGTTTCCGAGAGCAACCGTACTCTGTATTTTGCCGACACGGCTGCGCGCTGCATTTACGCGTATGACTGGCGTCCGAACGACGGCGCGTTGAGCCATCGCCGTGTGTTTGCGCGGGTCGACCGCTCGGAGGGCGTGCCGGATGGCCTGGCCCTGGATGCGGAGGGATTCGTGTGGTGCGCGCAGTGGTTCGGAGGATGCATAACGCGGTTCGATCCTGACGGAAAGCGCGAGCGGCGCGTTGCGATTCCGGCAGCGCAGAGCTCCTCGCTTTGCTTTGGCGGGCCTGATCTCGACGAGATTTATGTAACCTCCGCAGGACAGAGCAATGCGGAAGTTCTGGCGCCGGAAGGATACGATCCGAGCCAGGTTTTTCTGGGTGGGCCGCTGTACCGGTTGAAGCTGGGGATTCGCGGTCAGCTGAAATACCGCTCCAACATTGCGCGGCCGGCTACGAAGGAACCCTCAGATTCCGGCGCTGCGAACGAGAAGAATTTATGAAACAGACATGGCGTTGGTTTGGGCCGGAGGATCCGGTTCCGCTGCATTATGCCGCACAGGCGGGCGCGACTGGGATCGTCACGGCGCTGCACCATCTGTACCGGGGAGAAGTATGGCCTGTTGAAGAAGTCCTGCGACGCCGGGATACGATAGCCGCGGCCGGAATGGATTGGGCAGTGGTGGAGAGCATCCCGATGCACAATTCCATCAAGCTGAGGACCGGGCCTTACCGGCAATCGATTGGCGCGTGGATTGACTCGATGAAGGCGATTGCTCAGGCCGGCATCAAGACAATTTGCTACAACTTTATGCCGGTAGTGGATTGGGTGAGAACCGACATTGCGTGGAATCTGCCCTCGACAGGCTACGCGGTGCGGTTTGACGCGATCGAATTTGCCGCTTACGACCTTTTTGTTTTGCGGCGCCGTGGCGCGGAAACGGATTACGCCGAGGAACGGATTGAGGCTGCCCGCAAGCGGTTTGCGGCGATGACTCCGGAGGAAATTGAGCGGCTGGAACGAACGCTGATCGCGGGGCTTTCGGCGTCGGAGTCCTCCTATGACCGCGAATCGATGCGCGCGGCCATTGCGCAGTACGAGGGAGTTTCCGCCGACGATTTGCGGTCGAATCTGATCGAGTTTCTGCGCGAGGTTGTGCCGGTGGCTGAAGAGCTTGGGCTGCAACTGGCGATCCATCCGGATGATCCGCCGTGGCCTTTGTACGGGCTGCCGCGTGTGGTTTCGACTGCGGACGATCTTCGCAGCATCCTGGCGGGATATGACTCTCCTGCGAATGGTTTGACGTTTTGTGTGGGGTCGTTGGGGTCGCGTGAAGACAATGACCTTTTGCGCATGACGCGAGAGTTCGCGCCCCGCATTCACTTTCTGCACCTGCGTCAGGTTCGGCGAGAGCTGGATGGATCGTTCCATGAAGCAGAGCATTTGCAGGGCAGCTCCGATATGGCCGGCATTGTTCGGATCATGCTGGAAGAGGAGCAAAGACGGCAGGCGGAAGGCCGGGCAGACTGGGAAGTGCCGATGCGCCCAGACCACGGGCACCTGCTGGGCGATGATATAGGGAAGCCGGGCAACGCGGGCTACTCGTTCGTGGGACGGCTGAAGGGGCTGGCGGAGCTGCGCGGAGTGATCCACGGCCTGCAATATGCGCTGCCGGAATTACAACCGGACGCGAAGGAAAGAGAGACAACATGCGCGAATTAGAAGGAAAACTGGCCCTTGTGACCGGAACAACCGGCATAGGCCGGGCCATTGCTCTGCGTTTGGCGAAAGGTGGAGCGCGAGTGATGTCCTGCGGAATTGATGACGCGGCCAACCGCGAGCTGTCGGCGGAAGCCTCCAGACAGGATTTGCCGATTGCGGTGGAGCATTGCGATGTTTCCGATCCTGAGTCGGCGCAGCATGCGGTCGAAGCGGCGGCTCAAGCGCTGGGCGGGATCGACATTCTGGTGAATGCGGCGGCTATTCATCCGTTCGGAACGGTGCTGGAGACGGAACCCGAGACATGGAACCGCTGCATGGCGGTGAATGTGGGCGGCATTTACCTGATGTCGCGCGCGGCGATTGCGGAGATGAAGAAGCGCGGTAGCGGCTGCATTCTGAATCTTGCATCGGTGCAGGGGAACGCCTGCCAGCGGGGAGTGGCTGTTTACGCCGCTTCAAAAGGAGCGATCCTGAGCCTTACGCGGGCGCTTGCCCTGGACCATGCCCGGGACAAGATTCGCGTGAACTCCATCAGTCCGGGGGCAATCGAGACGCCGATGCTGGCGAGCTCGGCCGACCATTTTGGTCCCGGCCTTCCACATGAAATTGTATTCGCGCGCTTTGGCGCGGCCCATCCCCTGGGACGCATTGGAACCCCGGACGAGATCGCCGAGCTGGCGGCGTTTCTGGCCTCGGACAAGGCCAGCTTCTGCACCGGCAGCGACTATGTCGCCGATGGTGGCCTGTTGGCCGGAATCGGCGTGAGCTGACGGGATTTCAGTCCTGTCTTTCGCGTGGAGAGGCCGTTTGGCACAGTTAAATACTGCACGGCCAGTCTTGCTGGGAGAGTGGTACGCAGGAGCCGCACAGGGTGAAACCGATGTCGTGATGTTTACTCTTGGCACGGGTATTGGCGGAGTGGCCATGATCGGCGGCTGTCTGCTGCGCGGAGTCGGAAGCCTCCGGGTGGGCGCTGCCACAAGTAGCGAACGGGTGGCCGGGATTTGAAAAGAGCGAACTTACTGCCCGCACGATTGATTTTGCGAATCTATTTGCCTGCTCGGCAGCGGTGTGATGAAGAGCGCCGCCACTGGTTCACAAAAGTGGTTCCGCATGACACGCAGGACACGATCCACGTTTTGAATCTGATTGAAGGGGAGCAGGCGGCGTTGGAAAACCCGAACGGAAGCTTTGCGCCGTTTGTGGTGAACTATGCCGAGACATTCATTGTTCCCGCTGCGGTTGGCCCCTATACGATCCGGCCATGCGGCCAGGACAAAGGCCGCGAATACGCGACGATTGAGGCCCGGGTAAGGGCATCCGATGCGATAGATAATTTCTGATGTCTGCTGCCTGTGTTGCAATGAGCGGCTCTACCCTGGTCTTCACAACAACAGGTCTTGCTTGATGAGCACAAGACGGAATTCCGCAACTCATCGCTTTTGTATATAAACGAATCGTTCTTACTTTCGCATCCAGGTTTAAGCATGCATTTTTCAGCAGTTGCCCATCCGCCTAACGATGGAGCGGAGGCAAGCTTTGGCTTTTATGTTCTTTTCCTCGCGCTCGTTGCGGCGATTTCCGGTTTCCTGTTTGGCTTTGACACGGCGGTCATCAACGGAGTTCTTCTGTTTCTACAGCGCCAGTTGTCGCTTACCAACGTCGAGACTGAAATTGCCGCGAGCGCGCTGCTGTTGGGGTGCCTGCTTGGCGCCGCGGGCGCGAGTCTAATTGGCGACCGGATTGGGCGGCGCAAATCGCTGCTGCTGGCAGCCGTGCTGTTTGCGGCATCGACGGTGGGAGCTTCTCTGGCGAACTCGGTCACGGTCTTTTCTGTCGGACGCCTTGCCGGAGGGCTGGCCATCGGTCTTGCCTCGGTTCTGACTCCTGTCTACATTGCGGAGGTTGCTCCAGCCCGTAACCGGGGCATGCTGGTATCCCTGAATCAACTGGCCATCGTGGTCGGGATTCTGGTCGCCTACATCGCGAGTTGGGGGCTTGCGAATATCGGCGACTCAAGCTGGCGATGGATGCTCGCAGTCGCCGCGATTCCGGCTCTGGTTTTCTTCTTTGGACTTCTCTTTATTCCTGAAAGCCCACGCTGGCTGATCATTCACGGCGAGCGGGAAGCGGGCCGCAAGGTACTGGCGCGTATTTATGGTCCTGCTCAGGCGGACATACAGGTCAAAGAAGTGGAGGCGGCGGCCGTAGTCGAAGAGGGAACATGGCGCGAGGTGTTTGCAAAGCCCATGCGCCGGCCGCTCACGGTGGCTCTGGGACTCGCGATTCTTTGCCAGATCACGGGGATCAACACGGTGCTTTATTACGGCTCAATCCTGATCAGCCAGCACTTCCGCGGACAGACGGCAGGAACGGCGCTGATGGCAAATGTGATTATCGGCTGCACAAATCTTGTGATGACGCTGGTCGCGCTCCGCTTCATGGATCGCTGGGGACGACGCACCATGCTGCTGATTGCCACAGCGGGCATGACATTTTCTCTGGCACTGTTCGTTATCCTCTACCGCATTCCCGGAGTCTCGCCGTTCGTGATTCTCAGCTGCATTCTGAGCTACACCGGATTCTTCGCGTTTGCCATGGGTCCGGTTCCGTGGGTTGTTATTTCCGAAATCTTCCCCAACAAGATCCGCGGCCGGGCAGCCTCCATTGCTACATCCATGCTGTGGACAGGTACTCTGGTCGTCACGCTTACATTTCTGTCGCTGGTCAAGGCCCTGGGTGTTTCCGGTACGTTCTCCATCTATGCGATTCTTTGTGTGGTGAGCTTCGTGTTTATATGGGCCTGGGTTCCGGAGACCAAAGGCAAGACTTTGGAGCAGATCCAGCAGGATTGGGAGGGAGCGGCCTAAACGACGACAGCCACCCGTAGGTGGCTGATTTTAAAACATATAGTTTCGTTTGGTGCCGAAGAAGGGACTCGAACCCCCACACCCTTGCGAGTACATGGACCTGAACCATGCGCGTCTGCCAATTCCGCCACTTCGGCACACAAAAATCCAGCCAAAGGCTGGACTGGCAGCTTGGTCTAGTGTTGCAAAGACCGGGTTTTGTGTCAAACTCAGCCCATGCGCGACAGGCCACGGTGAACAATTCCGCGCGATCCGGCATCCCATCGAGCAAATACCACGCTTCAAAAGGACATATCCCCGGCATGACTGACTCCCAGAAGAAGCAAGCCCCCGGCACGGACGAAGCGAAGATTCCCGAGCATCTAGCGGGAGAGATTCGCCGCATTTCCCATGATTTAAGCAATGCTCTCGAAGTGATTCTGCAGACGAATTACCTGTTGGGTATGACCGCGGGCACGAGCGCCGACCATCAGAAGTGGCGGGAGATGCTCGACCAGGGAGTAATGCAGGCAACGCAGATCAACCGCACTCTGCGGGACTACGTGCGCGCACACAGCTGATCCGCGGTGCGGACAGCCCGCAATAAAACGGTCAGCAGAAGGCCGGTCCGCAAGGGTTCATTTCCTGGCATGGACCGGTTTTCTGCTGACCGCTTTTAACTGGCTTCGCTTCCCAGCTTGGTGCCTCAAGCCAGCTTTGCGTCGAGCGTGATCTCGGTGTTCCCCTTAAAGAGTCGCGAGATCGGACAGCCGGCCTTGGCGTTCTGGGCCGCGGCTTCAAATGCTGACTCGCTGGCGCCGGGTACCTTGGCGAGAGTGGTCAGGTGGATGGCGGTGATGGTGAAACCCGCATCCGTTTTTTCAAACTTCAGGCTGGCTGTGGTTTCGAGCTTCTCAGGGGTCAGATTAGCTTGGCCGAGCTGCGCACTGAGGGCCATGGTGAAGCAGCCGGCGTGTGCCGCTGCAATCAGTTCCTCGGGATTGGTGCCAACGCCGTTCTCAAAGCGCGTGGAAAATGAATACTGCGTGTCCTTCAGTACCCCGCTCTGCGTCGAGACTACGCCTTTTCCATCCTTTAAACCGCCGTTCCAAACTGCGCTTGCTGTGCGCTCCATTCCTGCTACTCCTTCTGGGTTCAATTGAGTGTGTGAACTACTTCTCCATCGTTAGATGCGCCTTCGTTCACAAATATCCGGCACCTATGAGCATAAATAATGCGGCGGAACCCGTCGAATCAAAGACCGGGAGCGTAGACGCTGGAAACAGCTTTCTGGCAGAGGATTGACGAACCAGGAACCCGTACTCGCGCGGTGCAAGCGGGGCGCGGTATGCTTGCGTTCGATGAAGTTTATTGAGGCTCAGCCGGGCGAAGCTCCAAGCACGGCCAACGTGCGCGAGGAACCGGACGCACACCACTCTGTGTACTGCCCGAACTGCTCTGACCAGCTGGTGGGACACCGGTGCAAGCTGGTCTGCCAGCGTTGCGGCTATTACCTGAGCTGCGCGGACTACTACTGAGAATGAATCAGAGGCTGGCGTCGAGCCCCGTGGTACGGTCGGCTTGAGGAGTATCGTGCGGCTGCGCGAACTCCTGCTCCACCCGCTCGTTGATACCGGCCTGAGCGAACTCCGCCGTGACGCGGATGCCGTTCATGATGGCGCGCTCATTCGAAGATCCGTGGCCAATGATGCAGGCGCCGCGCACCCCGAGCAGCGGTGCGCCGCCGTACTCTGACGGATCGAGCCGGCGCTTGAAGGCATTGAAGGCTTTGCGCGAGAGGATTGCACCCACCTGCGCCGTGACGGTGGTGGTGAGCGACTCCTTCAACATCTCGCGAACCAGCCTGGTCAAACCCTCTGAGGTTTTGAGCGCTACGTTGCCCACAAAGCCGTCGCAGACGATGACGTCGCAGTTGCCGTTGTAGATGTCGCGGCCTTCGACATTGCCGATGAAATTCAGCGACGATTGCTTGAGCAGCGCGTAGGTTTCGCGGGTGAGGTCGTTGCCCTTGCCCTCTTCTTCGCCGACAGAGAGCACGCCGACACGCGGGCGATGAATCTTGAGCACGCTGCGCGCATATAGTTCGCCCATAATGGCGAACTGCTCAAGGTTGTGCGCCTTGCAGTCCACGTTGGCGCCCACGTCGAGCAGGATGGAGGGATTTCCGGTAAGAGTGGGCACGACCAGCGCAAGCGCCGGGCGGTCGACACCGGGCAGCGCGCCCAGGACCATCTTGGCGGTGGCCATGGCAGCGCCTGTGTTGCCGGCGGTGATGAAGCCCGCAGCCTTCTTCTCGCGCACCAGCTTCAAGCCGATGCGCATGGAACTGTCACGCTTGCTGCGGACGGCGGTTGCAGCCTTCTCGTTCATGCCGATGTGCTCACTGGCGTGAACGATTTCAATGGGCAGACGTTCGCCGTTCAAGGCAGAGGCCAGCGCGCGCCGGAGGATGTCCTCCGGTCCGACAAGATGAACCCTTACGGGTAAATGGCGGCATGCCATGATCGCTCCGCGCAACTCGGGCTCCGGAGATTTATCCGATCCCATTGCGTCGAGAGCTATGTCAGTCAGCATCGACAATCGGGCTTAAACAGCTTCCTTAACGTCCAGAACGTCGCGGCCCTTATAGACTCCGCATTTGGGGCAGGCGCGGTGGGGCAGCTTGCGCTCGTGGCAGCTTGGGCACTCCGAGGTGCCGACAGCGGTTAGTGCGTCGTGCGCACGACGCTTTGAAGTGCGGGCCTTGGAATGGCGCCGCTTTGGGTTAGGCATTTGAGAATCCTTTCCGTACATCCAGTCCGCACTTTGCTATGCCCTTTGCGTTTGGCATCAGGGCTGGGGCGGACGGTTGATCTTCCTTATTTTTTCAGCCGGTCGGCGAGATCTGACAGAGCCGACCACCGCGGATCAGCCAAGGCCGCCTCGCATGTGCATTGCTCAGTATTTTGATCTTTGCCGCAGCGCGTACAAAGCCCTTTGCAGTCTTCGCGGCAGAGCGTCCGTGCGGACAGGGACAACAACACCTGCTCCCGGAGGACGTCCTCGAGCATTAGACCACTGTCTTGATAATAACCGATTTCGGTCTCTGAAGAGGTAATGGAGCGATCGGTTTTGCCCTGGTCGGCACCCAGCGGGCGGAAGAGAACATTAAAGCATCCAACCAGCTTTTTTCGGACCGGGGCAAGGCAGCGCGCGCAGGCAATTTCAAATTCGCTGGAGTAATCCCCCTGGACGCGGATGTCCTGGATGACGGTGCGTGGCCCGTGGGTCTCCTGAATCAGGTCGGCACTGCCCTCGACGGCCAGCGGCGCAACCTGGGTGATCTCCGTCCCATAGTCCATGGCCTCCGGAGCGAGCGAAAGTTTAAATACAAGCGGTTCGTGCTCAAGTTCGAGAACGGAAATCTGCATCGCCTGCGCCTCGTTTTCGTGGGAAGTTTCTACTCTAAGGGTACGGATTGTGCGGGGGCGGGGTCAACTGCCGCGGAAAAGCAACAAGTGCGCCGCGTGCGGCTGGTACATGCGTTGGCTTCCGACTGGGGGTATACTCCAAACTTCAAACTTCCGTAAAGGAAGCGAAATTTCGATCTGCCGGAGGCACAGCAGTTCATGCCCGAACCAAAATCCAGAATTGTCCGCTGTTCCCTGATTCAGGCGTCCAATGTGAAAGCCGCCGATCAACCACTGGAGAAGATTCGCGAGGCGATGGTGGAGAAGCACATCGGCCTGATCCGCCAGGCGGCCAAGGCGGGCTCGCAGATCGTCTGCCTGCAGGAGATCTTTGCCGGACCATACTTCTGTGCCGAGCAGTCCACGCGCTGGTACGACTTTGCCGAGCCGGTTCCGGACGGACCTACCATCCAGCGCATGCAGGCTCTGGCGAAAGAATTGGGACTGGCGCTGATCGTGCCCGTCTACGAGATCGAAAAGGAAGGCTTCTACTACAACACCGCCGCGGTGATCGACCGCGAAGGCACATACCTGGGCAAGTACCGCAAGACGCATATTCCGCATGTCGCGCCCGGCTTCTGGGAAAAGTTTTACTTCCGCCCCGGCAATTTGGGCTATCCGGTGTTCGACCTCGGATTCTGCAAGATCGGCATCTATATCTGCTACGACCGGCACTTCCCGGAAGGCGCGCGGGCGCTGGGGCTGAACGGCGCGGAGATTGTTTTTAACCCCTCGGCCACTGTCGCCGGACTCAGCGAATATCTGTGGAAGCTGGAGCAGCCGGCCCACGCCGCCGCCAATGGCTACTTTATCGGCGCCATCAATCGCGTTGGTACTGAAGCCCCCTGGAACATCGGCGAGTTTTATGGGCAGAGCTACTTCTGCGATCCGCGCGGACAGATATTCGCGCAGGCTTCGCGCGACAAGGACGAGGTGCTGACCGCCGATCTTGACCTGGGCAAGATTGCCGAAGTACGCAGGACCTGGCAGTTCTTCCGCGACCGTCGCCCGGAGTTGTATGGCGACCTGGTGAAGCCGTAGACAAAGGAGGAGACCGATGGCCCTGCTGATCCAGAACGGAACCGTAATTACCGCAGACCAGACCCTCGCCGCAGACGTCCTCGTCGAAGGCAACTCCATCCGCGAGGTGCGCGCCGGGATTCCTGCCGCTGGTCACACGGTGGTCGACGCAAGCGGGCAGCTGGTGTTGCCGGGCGGCATCGATGCGCATACCCACCTCGACATGCCGTTTGGCGGGACCATGTCTGCCGATGACTTTGAAACGGGAACACGCGCGGCGGCCATAGGCGGAACGACGACCATTGTGGACTTCGCGATTCAGGCCAAAGGCACCAAGATGCGCACTGCACTGGACACCTGGTGGCAGAAGGCCGAGGGCAAGGCATGCATCGACTATGGCCTGCACATGATTGTGACCGACCTCGGCACATCGGGCCTGGAGGACATGGATGACCTGGTGCGGGAGGGCGTGGCCAGCTTTAAGCTGTTCATGGCCTATCCCAACGTGCTGATGGTGGACGATGCGACCATCTTCAAGGCGCTGCAGCAGACCTCGAAGAACGGAGCACTGGTCTGCATGCACGCCGAAAACGGCAGCGTGATCGATGTGATCGTGCAGCAGACTCTGGCTGAGGGTAAGACGGCTCCCATCTATCACGCACTCACCCGCCCCACCACTGCGGAAGCTGAAGCCGTACACCGCGCCATTGCCATGGCGGAGATGGCCGGCACGCCGGTCTACATCGTGCATCTCTCCAGCGAAGACGCTCTGAACCAAGTGCGCGAGGCGCGTGACCGCGGCCTCCCGGCGTTTGCCGAGACCTGCCCGCAGTACCTGCTGCTCAGTATTGAAGACCAGATGCCGGGCAAGAACTTTGAAGAAGCGAAGTACGTGTTTACGCCTCCGCTGCGCGAGAAGAAGAACCAGGCGAAGCTGTGGGGTGGCCTGAAGGACGACCATCTGCAGGTGGTTTCGACCGATCACTGCCCGTTCTGCTTTGCCGACCAGAAGGCGCTAGGCAAGGACGACTTTACGAAGATTCCGAACGGCGGCCCGGGGATCGAAAATCGTATGCAGCTGATCCATCACCACGGCGTGAACGCGGGGCGGCTTACGCTGAACCGCTTTGTCGAGATCACGTCGACGGCCCCGGCGCGCATCTTTGGGATGTATCCGCAGAAGGGGACAATTGCTCCCGGAAGCGACGCCGACCTTGTGCTGTGGGACCCGAAGGCGAAGCACACGATCAGCGCGGCAACACACAACATGCGCGTGGACTACTCGATGTTTGAGGGCTTTGAGGTGATGGGCAATGCGCGCCAGGTCTACTCACGCGGCGAGCTGATTGTGGAGAATGGCCTCTACGTCAGCAAGATCGGCCGCGGCAACTACCTGCGGCGGGCCGCCCGCGGCGGCGCTTGGTGCTAGCCACACAGGCATACGGCTTCGCGTGGCAACTCCCGTTGATCGTGGAGCCGCATTGCCGTCCATGATTCCTGACTGCGCATAGACTTAAGGTTGTGAAGATCACTGTGGCAGCCGTGGCCGTGCGTGGACGCAGTGAGCGCTACGACGGGCTTGCGGCTGAGTATCTGGACCGGCTGCGGCCCTATGCGGAGGCAGAAGCACAGGTATTCAAGACCAGCGCGGCGCTGTTCACCTGGGCCGGGAAGCTGAGCGCACGCACGACTCCGGTATTCGTGTTACTGGACCAGCGCGGAAAGCAGTTCACGTCAGAGGCTCTTGCCGTGTGGCTGCGAGGACTGCGAGACGATGGCCAGCAGCGGATTGTGTTTGCCATCGGCCCGGCGGATGGGTGGTCGGACGAGGAACGGAAGCGCGCCGCATTGCTGCTCTCGCTTGGACCCATGACGCTGCCACATGAACTGGCGCGCGTGGTGGTCAGCGAACAGCTCTACCGGGCATTTACAATCCTTGCTGGACACCCGTACCACAGAGACAGCTAGAACGCGGTCCGCTAAGGTTTGGCCAGTGATAGAACGGCCTGCCACTCCAGCGATACCGCGGGCTGCCGTTTTAGGGAACCGTATTTTCGCCAGCCGCAGGGAGGAACTTCTTGGCTGAATCACGACAGGGTCTGGTGCTGATTAATACCGGGCCGGGAAAAGGTAAGACCACCGCTGCGATGGGCACCGCTATGCGGGCCGTGGGCAACGGATTGCGCGTGCTGATGCTGCAGTTCCTGAAAGGCTCGTGGCATTACGGCGAGCTGGATGCAGTGACGGCCTTCGGCGACCAGTTTGTGATGAAGCAGATGGGCCGCGGCTTTGTGAAGATCGGCGGAGCTGAGACGGACCCGGAAGACATCAAGATGGTGGAAGAAGCATGGGACGAAGCGCGCCAGGCCATCCTCTCCGGCGAGTGGGACATGGTGATTCTGGACGAGATCAACTACGCTATCAGCTACGGAATGCTTGACCCTGCCAATGTGGTGGAGACGCTGAAGAACCGCCCCCCAATGGTCCATGTAATACTGACGGGTCGCAATGCGCATCCATCTCTGATTGAGATTGCCGACACGGTGACCGAGATGCGCGAGATAAAGCACGCCTACCAGAAAGGGATTCTGGCGCAGCGTGGAATTGAATACTAGGCTTTAGCTACAGAGCTTTGGGAGAACGGCGCATGTCGTGGTTTCGTCGGGAAGATAATCAAATCGTGGACAGAGGCGAGAAGACGGTTCGCACCGAGGGTCTTTGGATCAAGTGCGGCTCGTGCGTGCAGGTGATCTGGCGGGCCGACCTGGAAGCGAACCTGATGGTGTGCCCCAAGTGCAGTTATCACTTCAAAATGGATGCCCGCACCCGCATCGGCATGCTGCTCGAGCCCGGCTATGAGCTGGTGGACCTGGAGCTAAAGTCAACCGACCCGCTGGAGTTCGAAGATCTGAAGCCCTACAAGGACCGCCTGAAAAAGGCGCAGCAGGTTACGGGCCTGAACGACGCCATTGTGAACGCGCTGGGCTTGCTGGGGAAGCATCGCGTGGTGCTGAGCGTGATGGAGTACAGCTTTATCGGCGGCAGCATGGGCGCGGTCGTGGGCGAAACGATTACCCGCGCCGTGGACCGCGCGCACGACACACATCAGCCGCTGATCATTGTCGCCGCCTCCGGTGGCGCACGCATGATGGAGGGCATTATCAGCCTGATGCAACTGGCGAAGGTCTCGACCGCGCTGGCCCGGCTGGATGAAGCCAGGGTTCCTTTTATCTCCGTTCTCACTGACCCGACCACCGGTGGCGTAACCGCGAGCTTTGCCATGCTTGGCGACCTGAACATCGGCGAGCCCGGCGCACTGATCGGTTTTGCCGGACCGCGTGTGATCGAACAGACCATCCGGCAAAAGCTGCCTGAGGGGTTTCAGCGTTCGGAATTCCTGCTGCAGCACGGCTTTCTGGATGCCGTGGTGAACCGCAAGGACCTGAAGGACTATCTATCGCGCGCGCTCGACTTTATGCAGGCCGCGTAGGCTGGGCATATCACCGCAACAGGCTCCAAAGGCAATAAAATCAGGACATGTCCTACGCTGACGCGGTCGAAGGGTTATTCGCACTTGCCGGAGAGCTGCACGCAGCTCCGGGAAAGCCCCGCCGAAAATTTGATCTCGACCAGATGCGGATTCTTGCCGAAGCGCTCGGCAATCCGCAACTCCGGTTTCCCTCCGTACTCATTGCCGGGACCAACGGCAAAGGATCGACCTCAGCTACGCTTGCCTCAATTCTGCAAACGGGCGGGTATCGCACGGGACTCTTTACTTCGCCGCATCTCATCCGCGTGAATGAGCGCGTTCGGATCAACGGCGAAGACCTTGGCGACGACGACTTTGCCGCGTACTACTTCCGCGTCGACGACTGCGCACGACGGTTGGTCGCCGAAGACCGGCTGAAAGGCTTTCCGAGTTTTTTTGAGGCAATAACGGCGCTGGCCTTTCTGGCTTTCGCGGAGAAGGGCGTTGACATTGCCGTGCTGGAAGTAGGCATGGGCGGACGCCTGGATGCGACCAACATTGTGGAGCCACTGGTTTCTGTGATCACCGATATTTCACTCGATCACATGGAGTGGCTGGGCAGCACTATCGAGGAGATTGCGCGCGAGAAGGCGGGTATTCTGCGGCAGAACGGCGTACTGGTGACGCTGCCTCAGCATCCGGAGGCGAATCAGGCCATTGGCGAAGCCGCCGTGGCGCTGGGTGCGCGCGGCGTGAACGCGGCGGAGTATATTCCAACGCGCGGGACTGAAGGCGGCAGCTATTCGCTTTCAGTTTTAGGCGAGACAATAGAAATCGCCAGCCCGCTCCTGGGCGCGCATCAACAGCGCAACGTTGCGCTGGCCATCGCGACAGCAGTGGAATTATGTAACCATAACAGTTACAAATTAACAGTCCAGCAAATCGGAGACGGCATTCGCGCGACGCGCTGGCCGGGCCGGATCGAGCGCTTGCATCTGCCAGGCCGGGCCGATGTGATTCTCGACGTGGCGCACAATCCCGCCGGAGCATGGGCCCTGCGCTCCGCGCTGTCGCATCTCGATCCCCAGCCGCGCGTCATGACAGTGGTCTTCGGATGCCTGAAGGACAAGGCGCTCGACGAGATGGCGCAAATTCTTTTCCCGCTTTTCGATAAGGTGGTGCTGACGGAAGTATCCTCGCCACGCACCGCAACATTGGAGCGGCTACAGGCAGCTGCAGAGGCAACTGGCGCTCAGACACACACCGCCGCCAGCCCGCGGGACGCACTCGCTGCGGCACTGGCGCTCACTCCAGCCGATGGCCTGGTGGTTGTTACTGGATCCATCTATCTCGTAGGTGAGCTGCGCAGCGCACTGCAGGAGTCCGGCACATGAGCCCGAAAGTTCTGGAGCCGCGGCCCAATCCGCTGCCCCTGGGTGCACGCATTGTCAGCTTCTGCTATCGGGCGCCTCTGTTTTTTCTGGCGACGGGATTCTTCGGCAGTCTTTCGCTTGTCGCGTCGCTGTGGGATAAGTCTGGGAAGCAGCAGCATCGCATCGCTCAGCTCTGGGGCCGGACGATTACGCGCGTCAGCGGCTCGCGGGTAACGGTGCTGAATGGGCGGTATCTGGACGGACGCGTGGCGGTCTATGCGGCCAACCATCTCTCTTACACTGATACCCCGGTGCTGTTCGGAATTCTGCCCTTCCAGTTCCGGATTGTGGCCCGCCATGACCTGTTCAAATTACCCTTTATCGGCTGGCATCTTACTCGTTCTGGACAAGTTCCGGTGAATGTCACGAATCCGCGCGCGTCCATCTCCAGCCTGGGAAGCGCGGTGAAGACGCTGAAGTCGGGCATGCCGGTTTTTATTTTTCCGGAGGGTGGACGAACACAGACAGGCCACCCGGAGGAATTCCTGAAGGGTCCGGCATTCCTGGCTATCCGCGCCGGAGTTCCCATTATTCCCATGGCTTTGATCGGAACGCATGAGCTATTGCCGATCCATAGTGCGGAGTTCCACCCGGTTCCCGTGACTCTGGCGGTGGGGGAACCGATCGATACATCCGCCTATTCGATCCGG
Source organism: Acidobacteriaceae bacterium (assembly GCA_035532055.1). Classification (GTDB taxonomy): domain Bacteria; phylum Acidobacteriota; class Terriglobia; order Terriglobales; family Acidobacteriaceae; genus Silvibacterium. The sequence goes on from DATKRT010000042.1 coordinate 158,390, forward strand.
CAGGTCGAGGAGCTGACCGGGCGTGTGCGCGATACAATCAGCCGTCTTTACTACGAGCACTCATACCTGGAGCCGCCAGCGCTGCCGACAGCCGACGCGGGCTCCCATGGAGAAGAGCATGAAACAGCCGAGAATCGCTATTCCTGAGCCCACCTCCGGCGATACCGCCTACAATGAGCGATCCTGGCCGCAGTACGCCAAGGCCGTCGAGGCATCGGGCGGCATCGCGGTCAAGATTCCGTTGTCGGCGACGCAAGCCGAGGTCGCGAAGCTGGTCGCCTCCTGCGAAGGGGTTCTGCTGCCCGGCAACGGAGCCGACATCGATCCAGAGAAGTATGGGCAGGAGCGGATTCCCGAGTGCTCGCCAGCTGATCCGGCACGGGAGGCCGTGGACGAACTGTTGATTCAAGACGCCTCCAACCTGCATAAGCCGTTCTTCGGCATCTGCTACGGATTTCAGTCCTGGAACGTGTGGCATGGCGGGGCACTGGTTCAGGACCTGAAGACTGGCGTGAACCACAAGCCAGGGCGTGAAGTACGTGAGGCACATCAAGTCAAAATCGCAGAAGATTCGAAAATTCAATCGATTACGGGGAAAAGCCAGCTTGCCGTAAACAGCAGCCACCACCAAGGGGTGGCGCGAGCCGGAGATGGCCTGTCGGTGGTGGCACGGAGCACCGAGGATGGACTGATTGAGGGTGTTGAGGGGAAAGGCGACTCGTTCGCCGTAGCGGTGCAGTGGCATCCGGAGCGAATTTTTGACGCGGACCCGGCGTCGCAGGCACTGTTTGCGGCGTTTATTCAGGCGGCTGCGACGTGGCATCCTCCAGTGGTGCGAGATTCGGTTGTCTCTTGAGCGCGGCAGCCATAGAGCAGGCGATCCTAGCGGCAGGGCTTGAGCCTCTTACCCCAAGAGCGTTGGAGCAGTTCGAAGCATATCTTGCGCTACTGCTGAAGTGGAATGCCCGGGTGAACCTGACCGCAATTCGCGAACCGGAAGGAATCATTCGACGCCATTTTGTTGAGTGCATCCAGTTTGCGCAGAATCTTCCTGCCTTGCCTGAGGGCGCGGCGCTGCTGGATTATGGCTCGGGAGCCGGACTACCTGGGATTCCGGTAGCCATCTGCCGGCCAGAGCTGCGAGTTACCCTGGCCGAGTCGCAGCAGAAGAAGGCCACCTTCCTGCGGGAAGCGGCACGCAGCCTTGGGCTGAACATTGAAATTTTCAATGGGCGAGTGGAAAACATGCCTCCGGATCGCATATTTTCTGTGGTGACGCTGCGGGCGGTTGACAAAATGATCCAGGCTTGCCGGACTGCACTCAGCCGCGTGGCAACAGAGGGCTGGATGGTTCCGTTTGCAACGCAATCCACCGCAACAGCGATCAAGACGGCCCTTCCGGGGGTCGATTGGTTCAGCGATCTACCCCTTCGTGGCTCCGATCAGGCGCTTGTCCTCTTCGGGAAATGGTCTCGCTGAGTGTTCCACATGGAACACATCGGCCACAGCCAGACAAAATGTTCCATGTGAAACAATTGTTTTTCCACTGCACGCGCTTGGTTAGCCTTTCGGAACAGCTTTTTTACAGTACCGCTATCCGCTTCCCCATGTATGAATTACAAGTCTGCTGCGCAACTCTCACGAGAGTCTTCCACAAATTCGCCCACGTTCTACACAGGCGGTCCCCATTGCGGTGAACGCTTCCGCAAAATACTCTGGATGCTTCATGGCGATTGTTCTGGCAGTAGTGAACCAAAAGGGCGGCGTCGGAAAAACTACGACTGCCATCAACCTCTCGGCGGCTTTAGCCCTCGAAGGTCTCAAGACTCTGCTGGTCGATTGCGACCCGCAGGCCAACTCTACCGGCGGCTACGGCTTCCTGCGCGATGATGACCGCAGGTCCATCTATGACGTGCTGACCGGCGAATGTACGCTGCAGGATGCCATTCTCCCGACTGAGATCGAGACGCTGTCGCTGGTTCCATCCAGCAAAAACCTTATTGGCGCCAATATCGAGCTGATACAGAACCAGCAGCGCGCCTTCCAGCTGCGGCTGGCCCTGCAGCCTGTGCGCTCAAACTACGACTTCATCCTTCTTGATTGCCCACCGGCACTAGATCTGCTGACTTTGAACGCACTGGTCGCGTCAGATCGGCTGCTCGTGCCCATGCAGGCTGAATATTTTGCTCTGGAGGGCATCAGCGAGTTGGTGAACACCCTGTCGCGCGTCCGCGATGGCTTTAACCCGACCCTGGAGATCGAGGGGGTGCTGCTCACCATGTATGACGACCGCACCAATCTGGCCCAGCAGGTTACGGAAAACCTCCGCGAGTTTTTTAAAGACAAGTTACTTACAACCGTGATTCCAAGGAATATCCGGCTGGCGGAAGCACCCAGCTACGGAAAACCTGTGCTTCTTTACGATCCGAGATCCCGCGGAGCAGAAAGCTACCGCAACCTTGCCGAAGAGCTGCTGACCCGAAATAAGATAGAAAACCCCCGAGGGAAAGAGCGCAAAACCGCAGCCGCCGCACGCGCCAAAACGGAAATAAAATTCTGGCCTTATGGCAACTAGTTCTTCCTGCTCTATGACATACAAATTTTTGACTGAAGGATGATCATTACGATGGCAAATACGGCAGAACCTCTTAAGCGAAAGGCCTTGGGCAAAGGGTTGGAATCCCTGCTGCCGCGGGTCGCCGCAGTTACGGAGGACAGTTCCGCAAAGCATGCGGCCGAGGGAACGCCCCGGGAGATCCCCGTTGAGGTCATCGACCGGAATCCCTACCAGACACGAACCCGCTTCGACGAAGTTGCTCTGGCGGAGTTGGCGGCTTCAATTTCCGCGACAGGCGTTGTGCAGCCCATTCTTGTACGCCCCCTGCCCAGCGGGCGGTTTCAACTTATTGTGGGTGAGCGCCGTTTGCTGGCATCGAAGAAAGCCGGCATGGCGACCATTCCTGCAATCCTCCGCCATGTCTCGGATGAGCAGGCGATGGAGATTACGATTGTCGAGAATCTCCAGCGGACAGACCTGAACCCCATAGAACAGGCGCGGGCCTATGACCGCTTGAGCCGGGAATTCAAGCTCACGCAGGAGCAGATGGCGCAACGAACCGGCAAGGACCGTGCGTCGGTGGCCAACTTTCTGCGCCTGCTGCGACTTCCCGTTGAGGTTCAGGCGAAAGTCGAGGGAGCGGAGCTCACCTTTGGTCATGCCCGGGCTCTGTTGCCGCTCGAAGACCCCGGCGCAATACTGAAGGCCGCGCAAAAGGTTATTGCATTATCCATGTCCGTCCGGCAGACGGAGAGCTACGTTCAGGGGATTGTGAATCCGGAAAAGCGTAAGGCCGCGGAAAAGGTCAAAGAGCCCCTCGACCCCAATGTCCGGGAGGCTCGCGACCTGCTGCAGCGCGCCCTTGGACTGAAGGTCACCATTGAAGACCGCAGGGGCAAAGGACGGGTGATCATTGAGTACTCCAACCTGTCGGATTTCGACGCACTGCTGGATACGATTGAGACAGCGAGGCAGGCATGATTTTCTTTAAGTATATTTAGATTCAACTATTTAACTTCTCAGTGAGGCCCTGGGAACCAGGCGCAATGGACGATCTCTCGCAACTCCTGACCGAAGCCCGCAATCCGGCGACAGAGAACCTCGACCAGTTGTCGATTCTCGACCTGGTTCGAAGCCTGCATGAAGCCGACCGCGAGGCCGTGACCGCCGTCGGCGGCGAGCTCCCGCAGATTGCGAAGGCAGTCGACCAGATCGTCTTCCGGCTGGAGCAGGGAGGACGGCTCTTCTATCTTGGCGCGGGAACGTCCGGCAGACTCGGCGTACTCGATGCGTCCGAGTGCCCACCCACCTACAACACCCCGCCCGAGATGGTGCAGGGAATCATTGCCGGTGGCGACGCCGCACTGCGGCGCTCCATTGAGCGCGCAGAAGATGATGAGGGGCAGGGCAAGCGGGACCTTGCGGCTCAGGGGTTTTCCGCTAAGGATGTCCTTGTCGGCATCGCGACCAGCGGACGCACCCCGTATGTGCTGGCCGGAATTAAATATGCGCGGGAGCTGGGAGCTGTCACGATCGGACTAAGCTGTGTGCCCGGATCAGCGCTTGCTGCCGCCGCGGATATCGCGATCACTCCGGCTACGGGCCCCGAGCCTGTGACCGGCTCTACCCGCATGAAGGCCGGAACGGCCACCAAGCTGGTGCTGAATATGCTTTCGACCGGCGCGATGGTGCGGCTGGGATATGTCTACGGCAACCTGATGGTGAACGTGCAGCCGACCAACGTGAAGCTGCGCGACCGCGCCGCGCGCATCATTGCCACTGTGACCGGGCTTTCCTACCAGGAGGCTGTGCCTCTGCTTGAGGCCGCGGGATCTGTGAAAACAGCGATTGTGATGGCAAAGATGGGAATGGATCGCGAAGCAGCCGAAAAGCGAATTGTCGCTGCCCGTGGACGACTTCGTCCTGCATTGGAGCAGCAGGTTTGATTTGTTTCCATTTCAAGCAGGATATTTGTAACCACTACTGTTGCGTAATTGCGAAAGGCAGAACGAGTGCAGGCTACGCAGTTTGAATTCAGATTTCGTTTGTGGATCGGGCTTGCGATCTACTTCCTCGGCTTTTGGGCGCCGTGGGTCCGGTACACCGCCGGTGCATTTGCCATGCCCTCCACCTGGCTGGAACTTTCGGGTGAACTGTCGCGGCTGATGCCGCTCGCGACAGCCACGGTGGTCATAACTTTGGCTGCGATTCTTCTTGCCGCGGTAGGGACCTTCCTGCGCGTGTGGGGCGCAGCGTACCTCGGAGGCTCCATCGTTCAATCCAGGAGCATGCAAGCGCAGGAGGTCGTGGCCGCCGGACCTTTCCGCTATCTTCGGAACCCGCTGTATCTCGGCAGCTTCCTCTTCCTGCTGGCCATCGCCGTGCTCATGCCGCTGTCGGGTGCCGTCTTTGCCATCGTGGCAATGGGGCTGCATCTGGTGCGGCTTATTCTGCGCGAAGAGAGTTTCCTGACCGTTCAGCAAGGCGAAGCCTATCTCGCATACAAGAACCTGGCGCCGTGTCTTTTTCCGAGCTTTATACCGCGGGTGGCCGCAGTCGCCACGCATCCGCACTGGGGAAATGCGTTGCTTACGGAGTCATTCCAACTAACAATGACCGCCTGCTTCGCAGCGCTCGCGTGGCGCTATGATGCACAGATCCTGATCCAGGCGCTGCTCGTCTGCTTTGGAGTCTCGTTGGTGGTGCGGGCGTTTGCCGTAAAACCGGCGTAAAGAGAAATGGGGAGACGAGCCTCAATCCGTCTCCCTCTCCCTATTAGTTGGTTGCCGCTTGCTATGGAAAATGGCGGCGGCTGCCATCAAAACACAACTACTTCTTCGGCGGCGCGATCACGTCCTTCGCAGCCTTGGCTACGCGGAACTTGACGACGGTCTTTGCCTTGATCTTGATCTGCTCGCCTGTCTGAGGGTTACGGCCAATGCGCGCCTTGCGCTCTGCCTTCACCAGACGGCCGAGTCCGGGGATCACGAAGACGCCGTTCTTCTTGGTTTCCTTGATTGCTGTTTCCGCGAGCAGGTCAAGGAAGGCCGCAGCCTGCTTGTTGGTCATTTCGAGCTTCTCCGCCATATGGCGAACGAGCGCGGTCTTGGTCATGGTTGTTGCCATTGTTGTTTCCTCCTGGTTCTTTTCTGCTCGAGCCGGACACCGCCGACTCGTCGCTACAAGGCCTATCCTCTCTGCATCCCACTCGCCGGAACCTCGCAGCAGCAGATTGGAAGCCCTGTGTTTATGCGGGTCCGAGAGAACCCACCGCCGTTTACCTTGCGGCTTTTCAAAGCCATTGTCAACAGCAAATCCCCGGTTTCCACAGGTTTTTTAGGGTTTTATTTGGTTTTTCCGGGCATTTTGCCTTTTTGGGCACGATTTCGGGACAAAACGTGACTTGTGGAACAGGCCCGCGCGGATGGTACAGACTTCTTACTGCCGGTGAGTGTAGGCTTCGCAACCGCTTCAGTAAAGGCTAAACAGCGTTTTCTTTTCCGCACCGGCAGCACGCAGCAGCGGCTCGTTCAGGAAGTCGACCAGCGGCGCCGCCAGCCGGAACCGGCCCTCGACGGTCTTCAGCAAGCTGGATTTCAGAGCTTCGGACGCCGGCAACGTCGCAAGTACGCCCCACTGCCGCCACTTGATCCACTCCATGGCGGGGTGCTCTGCAGGAAAGCCCTTGGGCGGTCGAGTGAGGGCATTGGGATCGTGCATTTCGAACTTAGCCCTTAGCTTTTTGCCGTCAATCAAGCGTTCAAACTCCGCGTAGTGCGTCAAGAGGTGATTGCGGATCGCGAAGAGCTGCTCCCTGGGAGGCATGTAGACTCCAGCCGCAATGATCAGCTCGGTAGCGCTCAGGTGCAGATAGTAGCCGCCGCCGGAGGTCTTCTCGAGCCCGCTGCGCGTCCACCATGCCGCCAGGTGTGTCTTGTATGGACTCTTGTCAACTGAGAAGCGCGTGTCGCGGTAGATGCGCAGCATGCACTTCTGCGGCAGACGCAGGTGGTCCGGCGCGTAATCCATCATGCCCTGCAGCAAACGCTCAATCAGCGCCAGCATGGGCTGCTTCAACTCACGCTCATAGATATCGCGGCGCGCCTCAAACCACTCGCGCCGGTTGTTCCGCCTTAGCTTGCGGAGAAAGTCGATGGCCTCGGCATTAAACCACGGATGTGCAGGCTCGGGCGCATTGATTGCAGACGTGGTTTTCTTTGTCGGAGTCACGTCGCCATTGTACGAAGGCCGGTGCCCGGCGCCCTACAGCGCGTTTTCATCCGGCGGAAAACCCACTTTAACCTTTCCGGTGGTGCGTGTTCCAATAGCGCAGAAGAGTTCTACGATGCTCAAGTCTCTCGTACGCGCAGCCGCATTGCTCCTGGCCGGAGCCACGCTGGTAAGCTGCCACGCAGCCACCAGATCGCCCGTGCCTCCGCCCAGGGTCAACGTACCGCTTGCGGCAAAATCGGCGCGCGCGACGACCGTATTTGCCGGTGGATGCTTCTGGGGCACGCAGGCCGTTTTTGAGCGGGTGCGCGGCGTGGTTGCGACTACCGCGGGATATTCGGGCGGCTCCGCGGCAACGGCGAACTATGCGGATGTCTCCTCCGAAACGACCAGGCATGCCGAGAGCGTGCGCGTGGTCTACGACCCATCCAGGATCACCTACGGCCAGCTGCTGCGCATCTTCTTTTCTGTCGCGCATGATCCTACCGAGCTGAACCGCCAGGGAAACGACGTTGGAACTTCGTATCGCTCGGTGATTTTCTATGCGAATGACGAGCAGAAGCGCATCGCCAACGCCTACATCGCGCAGTTGGATGCCGCGCACATCTTTCCCCGGCCGATTGTGACGCAGGTGGTTCCGCTCAAAGCGTTCTATCCGGCGGAGGCGTACCACCAGGACTATGCGCTGAAGCATCCGGAGAATCCGTACATTTACATTTGCGATCGGCCCAAGATTGCGGCGCTCAGGAAGGAATTTCCTGCTTTATTTATGAAGTACAAGGGCGAGTAGAGGGCTGGCGGCATCGGGTCCGATGCGGATGGTTCCGTATCCCGGGCTTGGCGAGGACCGCTATACAGCCTATGTGAATTTGAGCTAACGAATCACTTTGAGCGCCGCGCGGAACAGCGAGTCGAAGCCTTCGCCGGCTGACTTGTCTTTCTCGACGGCGGTCTCGATGGCTTTCTGTGCGGCGGGGCGCTGATAGCCAAGGTTCGTCAACGCGGAGAGAACGTCTTCGGCGGCAGGACCAGCGGCTACGACTGCGGCAGGAGCCACGGCCATGTCCTCGAGCTTGTCCTTCAACTCCACAACCAATCGCTCCGCGAGTTTCTTCCCGACACCAGGGATATGCGTAAGTGTTGCGTGGTCCTGTGCGCAGATGGCGGCCACGGTACGTTCTGGATTCAGACCGCTCAGGATGGTTACAGCAAGCCGGGGTCCAACCCCCGTGACGGTGATCAGGCGCTCGAAGAGGCGCTTTTCCTTCAGGTCGAGGAATCCATACAGAGCAAGAATGTCCTCGCGCACCTGCGTGTGGATGTACAGCGAAACCTCGGCACCTTCGGCCGGGAGCGCGGTGAAGGTGGGGATGCTGATGATGACCTCATAGCCGACTCCGCCGGCCTCAACGATGGCTGTGCCGGGGTGCTTGGTGAAGAGGCGTCCGCGCAGGTGAGCGATCATAGTTCTTTATCCCTTGCGCCGGTAGCGAATCTCAAACTCATATCCTGGGTTCGGCGGGAACAGTCCGGCTACATGACGCAGGCGCTCGGCCAGTGCGGGCGCGAAGAGCAATGGATACTCCCGCTCGCGCAGCTCGGTGTAGTCAAAGTCGAGCGTCATGGACAGCAGGTAGATGGCGACGGCATCAGAGAAGGCAGCCTGGAAGTAGTCGGTTTTCGCTTTTTCGTCCTCCGCGCCACGCTCCTGCGCCCGGCGGCGATTCTCCCACGCGTCCTGACTGGTTTCGCCACGCGTATCAGCCTTGGCCTGCGACCAAACCAGTTCGGCAAAGCTCTCCGGAACGCCCACCGCTTCCACGAAGTGGTGCCCCACGTTGATGGAGTACTCAAAGGCCAGCGCGAAGCGGTCCTGCATGATGCGGGTGGAGATAAAGATGCAGTCCGACCCGCCCAGCCGGACATTCCGGTGGCAGATGGCGCGGTCGGCGAGCTCGCTTGCATAGCCTGAGGCGATCCTGGGCGTCTCCTCGTCGGCCAGCGTAAGAGGAACAAAATAATAGGCACGGCGCGTCAGCGCGTTGGCCACTGCGGCGGGTACCGCCTGCACAATACGCTCCAGGTCCTCGGGGGCAACCTGCGTGTCGCCAAAGTCCGCAAAGCAGATTCCGTTGGCGGCCTGACGGATGGGTGCCTGCTGCGTGACCTGAGCAGCTGTGAGCAGAGGGATCTGGGCGGCTTCAACCATAAAGCAGTATTCTAAACTGAGCCGCACTGCAGGGTCGGCGGCGCAGAGGATACGGATGATGGCTGTGAGTGAAACAATTCCCTCCCGGAACAGAATCTTCGGGATTCCGATTGACAGGCTGAGCCTGTTCCAGAGCCTGCTGATGGCGACGGCCTTCGGCTTCATGGTGTTCTTCGCGACCTGCTTCGTGGCCATCTTTGCGCTGCTGTTTTACAACGAGCTCGGGCATCATGCTGTCGATATGGCGGACGCCTATCTCTACGTCGCCTTCCCTGCGGGAGTGGTCGCGCTGTGCGTTGCTGAGATCGTGATGTTCTCCATGTGGATGCGGCGCAAGATCGCCGGGAGATAACTGCCATGGGCCTGGTAACCATCAGCCTTGCTGATCTGGCGGGCGGACATCCGCGGTCTGAGGAGCAGGCGCGCGGCTGGTGTGTCCGGCTTGAAGCGGGCGACATCCTCTACTTTCCGCAAACCCCCATCGCGCTTCCGCAGGACGATCTGGCCTTCCTCCTCGGCCAGCAGCAGACCGACAGTTCGCTGCACAAGAATATTGCGTACAAACCAAATATTGACAAGTTGAGCGGTGTGGACACCAGGGCCGCCGATGCCGCAGCCGTAGCGCGGCTGCAGAGCATAATGCGCGGCTACTCCAAGGCCGTGGCCGGCTTCCTCACTGGATTTCTGGCGCCCTACCGCGCCAACTGGCGGCTGGACTACGCAAGCTTTCGCCCACAGGAAGAGCAGGGACGCGACCTCTCGCAGCGCCGCCGCAACGACCTGCTGCATACGGACGCATTTCCCACCCGGCCGACCCATGGCGCGCGTATCCTTCGCTTCTTCAATAACATTCATCCCAGCCGCACGCGCGACTGGATTGTGGGAGATCCCTTTGAGAAGGTGGTCCGGCAGTTTGCCCCTGCGCAAATCGCGCCGCGTCCGGACACTGCGGCATCGCGCGCGGCAAAGTTGCTCGGTCGAGCCGTTGGGTTGGGAGCAGCGGTTCCCTCGATCAAGCGCACGCCGTATGACGACTTCATGATGCGCTTCCACAACTTTCTTAAGGAGAATCCTAAGTTCCAGGCAGAGTCGCCGAAGTATCCGTGGCAGTTCCCATCCGGCTCAAGCTGGATGGTCTATACGGATACCGTTCCGCACGCGGTGCTGGCTGGCCAGTATGCGCTGGAGCAGACGTTCCTCGTGTCTCCCGATGCGCTGGTAACGCCGGAGACGTCACCGCTTAGAGTGCTGGAATTAATTGCCGGCACGGCGCTGGTCTAGGTAGCAACGGATTGACGCCGGACCAACTCTGCCAATTTTATTTAACCGTTCAAACGCCAGATCGCGATGTTGAGATAAGCCGCGAACGTCACCCAGGCAAGATACGGCGCCATCAGCCATGCCGCAGTGTGGCTCATCTTTTTGAAGCTCAGGATTGTGAGCAGAATGGCGATCCACAGCAGCACGATGTCCACGACTGCAGTAGAAATTTGGCGCTGAATGAAGAAAATCCACGACCAAAGAAAATTGAACAGCAGCTGCACCAGAAACAAACGCATCCCGCTGGCGCGGCATTTGCTGGGCCGCGTCTTCCAGATCAGCCAAGCGGCAACCGCCATGAGCGCGTACAGCGTGGTCCATACCGGGGCGAAGACCCAGTTCGGTGGATTCAGCGGCGGCTTCACCAGCGTCGCATACCAGGTGGGAATTGCGTGTACGCTAAAGATGGAGGAAACTCCGGCAACGGCAAAACACAACGCCAGCCAGCCCACCAGCGCCCACACGGCGCGCGGACGAACGAACGACACAGGCTGTGTACTCATGGCACCCCTCCTGGCAGACTAGGATGCGCCGGAACTGCTCTCGACGCAATCCCTTCCAAACCCTATCCTAGAAAAGACACTATTTTTCATCGACAGAAACTGCGAGATCGATCCTATTTATGAGTTCCGCTGAAAATTCCATTCAGGTCAAACTTCCCGACGGCACCGTGAAGCAATTTGCCGTCGGAACCACACCGCTGCATGTAGCTGAGAGCATCTCTCCGCGTCTGGCTTCGGCCTCCGTTGTAGCCCGCATCAAGCCGATGCATGCCGCTGCTGCCGCCGCCGCCACCACCGACGAAGAGGCGATGTACGCGGCGGAGAACACGCAGGCCGAGCGGATCGTCGACCTGAGCACTCCGCTGAACGAAGACGTGGAACTGAGCCTGCTGACTGAAAAGGATACGGACACGCTCCGTGTCGTGCGCCACTCTGCCGCGCACGTGATGGCCACGGCTGTGCTTGAGCTTTTCCCTGAGACCAAGCTCGGCCACGGCCCTGCGACCGACGCCGGATTTTTTTACGACTTTTATCGCCCGACGCCATTTACTCCCGAGGACCTGAAGCGGATTGAAGAGCGCATGGCTGAAGTCGTGGCGCGGAATGAGAAGTTTGTCCGCGAGTTCGAACCGCGTGCGGAAGGTCTAGCGCAGTTCAAAGAAGACGGCGACTTCATGAAGGTCCACTTTATCGAGCGCTTCACGCATCCGGGCGAGGAGATTTCGCTCTACCGCAACGGCAGTTTTGTTGACTTCTGCCGCGGCCCGCACGTGCCGTCAACCGGGCGCGTAAAAGCCTTCAAAGTGCTCAGCCTTGCAGGAGCATACTGGCTGGGTGACGAAAAGAATCCGCAGCTGCAGCGTATCTACGGCACCGCTTTCTTCACCAAAAAAGAGATGGAGGAGCATTTTGCGCGACTGGAAGAAGCAGCCAGGCGAGACCATCGCGTGCTGGGCAAACAGCTCGACCTGTTCTCCATTCAGGAGGTCGCCGGGGCGGGCCTTATCTTCTGGCATCCCAAGGGAGCCATGATCCGCAAGATCATGGAAGACTGGATGCGCGAAGAATGTATCCGTCGCGGTTACGATTTGGTGTTTACACCGCACGTCATGCGTTCAGAGCTATGGAAGATCAGCGGCCATGCGGGTTTTTACGCGCAGAACATGTACACCCCCATGGAGTTGGACGACGCCGAGTACCGGCTGAAGCCCATGAATTGCCCAGGACACATCCTGATCTACAAGAACACGCCGAAGAGCTACCGCGATCTGCCCGTCCGCTATGCTGAGCTGGGCAATGTGTATCGCTACGAGCGCTCCGGCACCATGCACGGGCTGCTGCGCGTGCGAGGCTTTACACAGGACGACGCGCATATCTTCTGCACGCCCGAACAGATCGAGGATGAGGTCGTCGCCTGCATCGACTTTGCACAAGCCGTGCTGACCACGTTCGGCTTCAGCGAGTTCAAGGTGGAGCTTTCTACCTGGGATCCCGAGGATCGCAAGAGCTATGCCGGATCCGATGACAAGTGGGAACTGGCCGTCGGCTCGCTCGAGCGCGCCCTCGACCGCAAAGGTATTCCGTACAAGACGATTCCGGGTGAAGCCGCCTTCTACGGCCCCAAGATCGACGTGAAGCTGGTCGACGTGCTCGGGCGACTGTGGCAACTATCCACCGTGCAGTTTGACTTCAACCTGCCCGCGCGCTTCGAGCTCGAATACGTGGGCGAAGACGGCGAGCGCCACCAACCGGTGATGGTGCACCGCGCGTTGTTCGGCAGCGTCGAGCGCTTCTTCGGCGTGCTCATTGAGCACTACGCCGGAGCGTTCCCGCTCTGGCTGGCCCCGGTGCAGATGGGTTTGGTGCCGATCAGCGAACGGCATGTCGCCTACGCCGAAAAGGTTAAACAGCGACTGGAGGACGCGGGATTCAGAGTGGAGCTTGATGCCCGCAACGAAAAGATGAACGCCAAGATCCGCGACCTCACCATGCAGAAGGTTCCGTATGTTTTGGTGATGGGGGATAAAGAAACGGAAGCCAATGCGGTCAGCGTGCGAGCAAGAGGGAAGGGCGACCAAGGCCCTCAATCTCTGGAGGAATTTCTTTCTATGGCACAGACGCTTGTAGATTCACAATCCATGGAATTGTAGAAGCCTTAGGCTGAACCGCTCTGTAAGGTTGTGTGTATCTGCCGCAGTTGCTCCTACCCCTTTGAGGACGCTTTGAACTTTCGGTAAGAATCATCCGCTAACGCATAGAGGCAACTTAGAAGCAAGCCTCCGGCACCTGCGCCGAAAATAATGAGCCATCGTATCGGTCCGGATTTCTTATCCGGAGGAGTTGCACGATCCACCACTTGAATCAACGGAGCAGATTTCGCTTCATCTATCCGTGCTGCGGCATATTGTTTTGACAATATATCGAACAGAGCCTCGTGATATTTCACATCTCTCAGCCTGCGGGTATATTCAACGGCAACCTTCGGTATTCTGCTTGCAGATACTTCTGTATCTCCGGGCCGCAAGGCACTCTGGCTTTCCTGAAGTTTGCTCAACTGCGCTTCGAGACTTGCGATCTCTCGCTTGAGTCGCTGCACGTCGGGATTCTCGTTGGTCGCAGATGTCAGCAGACCTACAAATATACCGGCTCAGCATGCATCGCTCGTTCTGGAAGGCAACCAAGTGACCGCGATCAGGAACATCGAATTGAATCGATGCATCACTTCCCGATGCAAAAACTTGAAAATATCTGGTTCAGTATATCGTCCGGGGTGGTTTCGCCGGTGAGGGCGTCGAGCTGGCGCAGGGAAGCGTAGAGGTCCAGCAAGACCATTTCGTGTGGGATGCGGTGCCTGGCGGCATCGGCGGCTTTGTGCAGGGCGGCGAGAGCCGCGGTAACAGCCTCGTGATGCCGCAGGCTGGTCAGCATTCCCGATTCGGTTTCGCCTGTGGAATTGCTCACCAGTCCGAGCAATGCTTCTCGCAGATCGTCGATCCCCTGGCTGGTCAAGGCTGATGTGTTGACCGATGGCAAAGGTAAGTCTGTCGTCGCCTCGCTCTCCAGTTCAAGATCGGTTTTGTTGCGCGCAACGAGTGCGCGGCGGCTTTCAAGCGAACGCATCAAGGCAGCTTCGTCTTCACGCAAGGGAACTCCAGCTTCAAGCACCACCAGCACAACATCGGCTTCGGCCAAGGCTTCGCGCGACTTCTGGATGCCGATCAGTTCCGCCTCGTCCTCGGCCTCGCGCAGTCCGGCCGTATCGACAAGCTGCAAGGGAATGCCACCGAGCGAAACCGTCTCCGTCACCAGGTCGCGCGTGGTTCCGGGTGTTGCAGTCACGATGGCGCGCTCGCGCTCCACCAACCGGTTGAACAGCGATGACTTGCCGACATTCGGACGGCCCACGATCGCAAGTGTGAGTCCACGGTGGACAATGCGTCCGCGCTCGAAGGAGCGCTCCAGTTGCTCAAGCTGTGTCGTGAGTCCGCCAATGCGGGTAACGATCTCCGCATTCGGCGTCACGTCCACATCGTCCTCCGCAAAATCAATGCCGGCTTCGAGCACCGCGATTAACTCGACGAGTTGCTGCTTGGTGGGCCGGATGCGCCTGGAAAGAGCGCCGCCCATCTGCCCCGCGGCCACGCGTGCCTGGTAGAGCGTTTGCGACTCAATAAGGTCGCGCACGGCCTCCGCCTGTGTAAGGTCGATGCGCCCAGAAAGAAATGCCCGCTCAGTGAACTCGCCCGGGCGCGCCAGCCGCGCGCCGTGGCGGAGGGCAAGGCGCACCAGCAATTCAAGGATCACCGGCGAGCCGTGCGCGGCAATCTCGACCAGGTCTTCTCCGGTGTAGGACTTTGGTCCGGCGAAGTAGGTTGCGATGCCTTCGTCGAGCTTCTCGCGCGTCTCCGGATCGTGGATCTCGGCAAAGCGGGCCTGGGTGTGCGCCAGCGGATTCCGCAGTGTCAGCAGCGCGTTCGCAATCTCAAGCGCGTGCGGGCCGGAGAGGCGAACCATCCCGATGCCTCCGCGACCAGGTGGCGTGGAGATGGCCACGATACTCTCGTTCGCCGGAGATTCCTGTTCTACGAGTTGTGGATTGGGTTGCACGGTGTTCAGTATGCGCAACTTTGATCCGGCCGCGAGACGCGACCCGGATGTTAGCGACGTCCGCCGCGGCTGCCCGCAAACGACTGGTTGGCGAGCGCAGCCAGCTTGCTCTTGTCGTATCCCTTGGTGTGCGCCACCACAAAGCGCCGCAATCCCTCACCCGTGGATGAGGTCTCGAGGTCGTCATACTGGCGGAAAGCAAGGTGCAGCATGCGCCGCTCACGGGAGCTCATTGCCGCAAAGCAATACGGTTGGCCGGTGTGACGCACTTTGTCGGCGGCGGTCTCGGCAGCCAGCTTCAGCTCGTGAGCGCGCAACGCCTTGAAGTTGGCAGCGTCAAAGGAAACCTTGTCGTGCTCCTCGTTCTCCAGGCGGATGATCTTGGCCGCTACGTGTTCGAGCGCGCGCAGCAGCTCGCCGTTGCGTTGCGTCAGCAGAGGAACATCCGGGCCGGCCAGCTCAACATAGATTTCGCGCGCTTCCAGTCCATCGGGATCGGCCGCGCCCTCACCCGCTGTAATGCGGTACTTCAGCCGGAGTCCTCCGGTGGTGGTCAGGGTTTTCAGCAGTGCGGCGATCTTCTGAGCAGCGGCGGAATAATCCTCGATAGGCATCGATCTAGTATCTCATGCAGACTGTGGCGCAGCTTCACTTGTGCGCTTTGATGGCGTTGCCCTTCTTCTTGGCAGCGCGCTTCTTTGCCAGCTCCGTCATCTCGCGTCCAAGCTTGGTACGGTTAATGACAAGCTGCTGACCAATACCGATGAAGTTGCTGCCCGCCCAGTAGAGGGACAGGCCCGCACCGTAGTGGATCATCATGAAGCCGAAGACGCCCGGCATCACGAAGGCCATCATCTTGCGCTGCGTCGGGTCCATGCCCGGCGACGGTGTCATGAGCGTGGAGAACGCCATGGAGACGATCACAAAGACCGGCAGGATGTAGAGCTGGTCGGGAGCCGAGAGGTCATGGATCCAGAGCCAATGCGCCTGGCGCAGGTCGATCACGTTTTCCAGCACCTTATAAAAGCCGAAGAGCAATGGATACGAAATCAGCATGGGCAGGCAGCCGCCGAACATGTTCACGCCCTCGGACTTCTGCAGCGCAAACATCTCCTTCTGCATGTCCTGCTTGCGTGGGTCAGTGGCCTTGTACTTGCCGTACTTCGCCTTGATGGCGTCCATCTGCGGCTGGATGCGCTGCATCTTCACTGACGACTTCATCATCTGGAAGCGCGTCGGCGTCATGACCAGGTTCAGCACCAGGGTGAGCAGCAGAATGGCCCAGCCCCAGTTGGGGATGATGTGCTCATAGATGAAGCGCATCATCCAGAAGAGCGGCTTCGCGATCAGGCTGAACCAGCCAAAGTCCACCAGCTTTTCCAGGCTCGGGCCGGAGGTCGCGTGGATGGACTGCAACAGCTCCAGATTCTTCGGCCCGACAAAGACGCGCGCATTCAGCGTTCCTCGTGTATCGCCAATGGCCGCGCCGATCACGGAGGTCTTTTCCTTGCCTCCCGTGGCTGGATGCTGATAGTCCTTAGGCACTTCCAGTGAGTAGCGAAGTGTGACCAGTGTGGCGTTGTCGGGACTGTCGGGCAGGAAGATGGCGGCAAAATAAAGGTCGCTTACACCGGCCCAGTCAAACGGCCCTTGCAGCGTGGCTCCGCCGGAAACCTTCTTCCATTCGGTCTGGTCGACTTTGCCGTTCTGTGCCGTGTCAACCGCATTGGAGTCGTTGGCGTAATCCGGCAGCGTGCTCTGGTCGCCAAAGCCAGCGGGCCACATCAGCAAGGCCTGCACGGGGGAGCCGTTGTTGGTAACCGTGACCTTGGCGTGAACCACATAGCTGGAACCGAAGCTGAAGACTTTGCGAACTGTAATGCCGCCTGACGAGTACTGGAAAGTCAGAGTGGCAGGGGCATTCACGTCGCCGGTTGCGGAAGGTACATACAACGCATTCGCCAGCCGGCTGCGCAGCCCGGAATCATAGGTATAAAGCGAAAGCGGAAAGCCATATTTCTCGGCAGCATTCTGATTCACCAGGTCAAGCGGTTTACCCTTGTTGTCCTTGTACTTCCTCAGGACCCATGACTTGACCTGCGCCCCGCGATTGGTGAACGTGATGCGGTACAGCTCATTCTCAACTGTCGTTGTGCTTTCGGTCTTTGCAACAATGTCCGTAGCCTGAGGCGCAGACCTGGCGCCCCTCGACGTTTGCCTGGCTGCCGGAGTGCTTGTCGCCGGAGCAGGCGACTGCTGGGCCACCGGAGTGGCGGTGCTTGCGGCGTGCTGCTGCGGCTTCGGCGGGGGAGTGGTCTTCTCCCGGTAAAACTGCATGCCAAAAAGAATGACGAGGAAGATGCCGGTAAAAACCAGGATAGTCTTGGAATCCTGTCCGCCGCCCTGTTGATTGGGATTTTTTATTTCTGCCAAAACTGCTTTCCTGTTCCGTCGTATATAACGCTTTTCTTATGGTAATGGGCGCCGATGCAGCGCGGGTAAATCTTCGTGATGTTTCTGCGGGTTGGGCTGCACCGGATCGAATCCGCCTTTGCGGAATGGGTGGCAGCGAAGCAGGCGCCGCAGCGCCATCCATGAGCCGCGCACCACACCGTACTCACTGACCGCAATTGCGGCGTACTCCGAACAGGTGGGTTGAAACCGGCACGCGCCGGTGGTGCCCGCAATAGTGTGCAATGCCGGAGACACAACGTATTTATAGCCGCGATGCAGCCCGTCTATAACCCGATCTCGGGCGCTCATGCCTGGGCTCCTTCTTGATTCCGTGCTTTGCTGCTTTGGGCGGAGACAGTTGAGAAGACCTTTGCCACCTCACGCTCGAGCCTGGCAAATTCTACCGTCAGCACCAGTCGACGTGGATGCAACACAACATCGGCAAACTGCGGCAGCAGAGCCAGATTGGCCCGCGCAGCCTCGCGCATTCTGCGCTTGATGCGATTGCGATCGACGGCCTTGCCCAGCACGCGGCCGGCGGTCAGCCCCACGCGCGGCCCGGTATAACCGGGCGTTAGCTCATCGGCAGTGCGCAGCCGGAAGAAATAACTCATCGACGGCGAGCTCTGCTTGCGCCCGGCCTTGTACACGCGCTGGTAGTCGGCGTGCTTGCGCAGCCGTGCATGCGGCCAGTCCATACTCGGACTGGCAGGCTGCGAGTTGGCTTCGCGGTTGGCCATATCTGTATTCTCGCGCACACTGCGCCTGTTGCTGTTCCTGCACATCCGGGGGACAGCAGAAACGGCGGCAGAACAGATTTCCCGACTGCCGCCGTTCATTGCATGAAACTCATAACGAGAGGTTGGAAACTGAGAACGAAAACCTGCGCTGCGGATGGAAATATCCTAGTCGCGGTAGCCCGCGCTCACGGAGACGCGCTTGCGGCCCTTCGCGCGGCGGCGCGAGAGCACGGCGGCCCCGCTCTTGGTCTTCATGCGGCTACGAAAGCCATGAACCTTGGAACGGTGGCGGCGGTTGGGTTGAAACGTGCGCTTCGGCATGGAACGGCGCTCCTGAACTTTATCTTGTCAATTTGATTGCCCGGAACAGACAGTGAAATATGCCACTTCCAGACAGATTACGAGTATACCGTATTGACAGGAAACCCGCAAAATATCTACTTGCGGACCGTTTTTTC
Organism: Acidobacteriaceae bacterium; assembly: GCA_035532055.1. Classification (GTDB taxonomy): domain Bacteria; phylum Acidobacteriota; class Terriglobia; order Terriglobales; family Acidobacteriaceae; genus Silvibacterium. The sequence goes on from DATKRT010000042.1 coordinate 176,968, forward strand.
ACAGACTTTGGTGCAACTATTCCGCGTGGAAAATTTTGCCGAAGAAACGACGCCAAAACACCCCTCGGTTTGTGCTAGTATCGGCAACGTTCAGTAGAGATTTTCTGACGCCTCGCGGCCGTCAGCCGATCGACCGATGCGCCGGAGCCGTTCCGTCCGGTGCACCCTTCCGGCCAAACCGCAATGTCCACGCACAGTCCAGTTTCCACAAGCTGGCGTACTTTGGGCATCCGCTTTTACGCCGGACCCGGCTTCCGCGAGGCTCAAAGAGGAAGCTGCATGTCTTTTGTTGCAACGCCCGCCGCTGTGCTCAATCCGTGGGTGCGAATTCTTGGCGCACTGGAGAAAAAGATCAACCGGCAGTCCTTCGACACATGGCTTAAGCCCACACGCTTCAGCCATGTGAAGGACCGCATGCTGTACGTACGCATACCCACTCCAGAGTTCCAGCACGTCGGCGAGCGTTACACCGACCTCATCCAGGAGGCGATCGACAACCTGCATCTCGAGTTCGACGATGTAACTTTCGTCACCGCGGAGGAAGACCCCACGCTGGCGCGCGTTCGGGAAGACGGCGGATTCGCTCCGGTGCCGACGCACGCGCCCAACGCCCCGGCCATTAACTCTCGCATCGGTAACTCCCGCGGCGGTCAGTTCGCCGGCGGTCCGCAGCAGTCCCGCTTTGACTGGTCCACAGCCGCGCAGCTCAACCCGCGCTACACCTTCGACGGCTTCGTCATCGGCTCCGGCAACCAGTTCGCCCGCGCCGCAGCGGAGGCTGTCGCCGAGCGCCCCTCCAAGGCCTACAACCCGCTCTTCCTCTACGGCGGAGCCGGCATGGGCAAGACCCACCTGATGCATGCCATCGGGCACGAGGTAAAGCAGCGGCACCCGGAGTTTTCCATCAGCTACGTCTCGGCAGAGAAGTTCACCAACGAGATGATCAACTCGGTCCGCAACGACCGCATGACCGGCTTCCGCGACAAGTTCCGCTCCATGGATCTGCTGCTGATCGACGACATTCAGTTCATCTCGCAAAAGGAGCGCACCCAGGAGGAGTTCTTCCATACCTTTAACGCCCTGCACGAGAACATGAAGCAGATTGTCATCGCCTCGGACCGTCCGCCCAAGGAACTGCCCGACGTCGAAGACCGCCTGCGCTCGCGATTTGAGTGGGGACTTATCGCCGATATTCAGCCGCCGGATCTTGAGACCAAGGTTGCCATCCTGCAGAAGAAGGCGGAGAGCGAGCATGTTGTCCTTCCCACGGATATCGCACTGTTCATCGCCTCCAACGTCCGCACCAACGTGCGCGAGCTTGAGGGCGCGCTCACGCGGCTCTTTGCGTGGTCCAGCCTGAACGGTGTGGAGATCACCCTGCCCACGGCGCAGCAGTGCCTCAAGCAGTTCATTGACACGCAGGTACGCAAGATCACCATTGAGGCCATCCAGCGCGCCGTCGCCGAGCAGTTCGGCATGCGCGTGGCCGAGCTGAAGCAGAAGAACAACTCCCGCGCCGTGGTTGTGCCGCGCCAGATCGCGATGTACCTGGCCAAGCAGATGACGGAGGCTTCACTACCGGAGATCGGACGCCAGTTCGGCGGCAAGCACCACACCACCGTAATGCACTCCATCGGCAAAATCGACGAGCAGCGCCGCTCTGACAAGAACCTCAACAGCACCGTCAACAAGCTGCAGGAGACGCTGAACAGCTAAGGGCCGGGGGAGCGCACCTATAACCCTTGCTTGCGCTACGATGGTCAGCGTGCGGAAAAGCAATGATTTCGTGCGCGGACTCGGCCTGCTGCTTGTGGCCTTACTCGCTACGACTTGGGTTCTGCATGCAACGAATGCACATCCCAAGCCGGGCGGCGCCAGGACCCTTGCCACCCTCTCTGCAAACTTCACGCGCCTTGCGCCAGAGACCATCCAGCCCGCGCAAGGATACATCAAGCACGACTACCTGATTCCAGCCGGCTACTACCCACAGATGTGGGACTGGGATGGCTTCTTCATCGGAGCCCATTGGGCGAATCAGAATCCAGCGGATGCGAAGTATCTGCGCGACTGGGCCATCGCGTTTGCTTCATCGGCCGATCCTTCGGGTTACGTCGCAGGCTGCATCACGCCCGATGGATCCCGCCCCCTGTTCGGCAAGTTCTCCATGAAGCCGTTCCTGGCGCAGGGAGCGCTGCTGGCGGCGCGGCGGCTGCATGACTTCTCCTGGATCGCGCCCATCTGGCCGGCGATGCAGCGTATTGCCCGGTACCGCGACCGCACGCAGTTTGATCCACACTGGGGACTGTATTTCTGGGACAACGCCATGCAGTCCGGCGCGGACAACAATGCCGCTCTCAGTAATGATCCGAAAGACCGCGGCGCAATCCTTGCCGTGGATGCCTCGGTCTACACCATGCGCGAATACCAGGCAATGGAAGTGATTGCGCGACATCTCGGGCATCCCAAAGAGGCGGCGCGCTATCGGGACAAGGCGGAATCCATTCGTCGGGCACTAGTGAAGAATCTGTGGTCGCCGAAGGATGCCATGTTCTGGAACCGGCGCCGCGATAACGGCCAGTGGATTCGGCGGATGAGCTACTCGAACTTCACGCCGCTCATCACCAACGTGCTCCCGCCAGCCGAAGCGCGGCGAATGATCCGGCGGCATCTGCTCAATCCGGACGAGATGCGCTCGCCCTACGGATTCCGCAGCCTGGCCAGGAGCGACCCTGACTTCAACAACCGGGCCATCATCAATCCATACTCGAACTGGCGCGGCCCCATCTGGATCAACGCCAACTACCTGGACTGGATCGCGCTGCGCCGCTACGGCTTCCTGAAGCAGTCCCAATGGCTCGCTCTGTCCATCGCGGCCATGCTCAACCGCGACATCGCAAAATGGGGATCGATGCATGAGGACTACAACTCGGAGACGGGCGACGGGCTGGCACCTACTCCGGAGCAATCGCCGCACGGCCACTTCGCGGGCTTCGTCGGCTGGGACCTGCTCGCCCAGGGCATGCTGCAGTGTGAGGTCGAGCACACGCACTGCATGATGCTTCGGGTGGATCGATAGCGCGGCGTTTTCCCTACAGCCGGGTAAGTCCGGCGGATTTATAAATCTGCTGCATATACTTCGTGTCGCGCAAACCCTCTTCGCCGTCACTTTTCGGTTCCTTGTTGTTGCGGATGCAGTCCGCAAAATAGTCGGCTTGCACGGTGAACTGCTCATATCCATGTTGCGGGCTGGGCATATCGATCGGCGGCTGGCCCCAGATGTGCGCCCGCATATGGATCCCCTCATACCCGAACGCGGGAGACAGCTCGATCATTCCCTTCGAGCCATGCACGCGATAAAAGCCGTTCATGTCGGCCCCATAGCTGGTGTTGCAGCTGGATAGAATCCCCGACGGAAACTTCATCGTCCAGCCCACGTTCTCCTCCACCTCGGTAAAGCGCCCGTCGTGGTCTACGACAGATGTGTTGGCGCGAATCTCTCCCGGCTCTTCTCCCGTGAGGTAACGGCTGGCATTCAGCGAGTAGATGCCAACATCGAGCAGCGGTCCGCCGCCAGACATCTTGAGGTTCAAGCGCCACTCACCCTTGCCGATGTTGAAGCCGTTCGCGCTCTCAATGGCCTGCACTTGTCCGATGGCGCCGGATCGAATGAGCGAAATCGCCTTCAGGTTCACCGGTTCGTACTGGCAGCGATAGGCGATCATCAGCTTCTTTCCTGCCGCGCGGCAGGCGCCAATCATGGCCTGTGAGTCAGCCACACTGGTTGCCATTGGCTTCTCGCACAGCACATGCTTGCCGGCCTTGGCGGCGCGTATGGTGTATTCGGCGTGCATGCCGTTCGGCAGAGCAATATAGACCGCGTCAATCTCTTTGTTGTCGGCAATACGGTCGTAGTTCTCGTAGTCGTAAATCGCGCGGTCCGGCACGCCATACATGACTGCCTGCCGCTCCGCCTTCTCTCTGTGCCCGCTCACCAAGGCCACAATACGGCCAGCCCTACTCTCCTTCATCCCGGGCATAAAGTGGCCCATGGAGATGCGCCCCAGCGCCACAATGCACCATCCAATCTTCCTCCCCTCCCGGCTATCTTCCGCCTGCGCTCTGGGCAGCATACTCGCCGCAGCTGCTGCACCTGCCAACTTGCCAAATTCTCTCCGTGTCCAATCCATCGCTCGCTTCCTTTCTCTGCCTCTCACCCAGCAATTTCTGCCTTCGCTTTCAACATCTTCAGTCCACTCGGTGGAAACTTCGGATAACCCCACCATAGTGGAAACCTGGGCCATTCCGCGCCCGCGTCATTCGTGCCCTAAACCGCTCTTTCCACTCAGCACACCCCTGTTTCCACACCCGGTTTCAGTTATCGTGTGAATAATAAGGACAATCCGGGACCATTCTTATGGTTTTTTACCCGTCTTCCAATTTTCCAAATTCTTCCTGCCCTGTTTTAGAAAACAAGGCAATCTTATAACTCTGCTTCAGTTGCGGTTTCCCTTCATATTTCCACTTTTCCGCCCGCAACGACTACGGCTACTAGAAAAGTACTTATTTAAAAGCTTAGTAAAAGCAGTCTCATTCCCGTCCCTGTCAAAAATCCAGCCACTGCGAGCCATCCTGAGCGTTGCTAGCAGACCGGCGCGGAAGTTGGATACACCTGCGACAGACACAATTTCCTTGATTTCACCCTGTTTTCCAGAGCGCACAAACCCCTGCTTTGTTACTAGAATGAATGCGTGCGCAAAAGGCCATGAATTCCCGCTGCGAAATCAAGCCGCAGGGTGGTAGAGTGGGCCAAAGCGCACTTGGGGGAGCCATGCCGGGTCTCGATCTGGAACAGGAAAAGTCAGGGCAAGCCGCAGCCGCAAATGGAGCGGCGCTTGAAATCAGCATCAGCCGTCAGGATCTACTGCGTGAGCTCACCGCCACGCAGAGCGTTGTCGAACGTAAGACCACGATTCCTATCCTCTCGAATTTCCTTGTCGAGGCGGAGGACGGCAGCATCACCATCACGGCCACGGACCTCGACCAGAGCATCCGCACAACAGCCACGGCGAAAGTGAAAAAGACCGGCTCTTGTACTATTCCCGCACGCAAGCTGTACGACTACATCAAGCTGCTGTCGGATGGGGATATTTCAATCAAACTGCTTGAGAATCACTGGGTACAGATCCGCTCCGGCCGCTCCAACACCAAAATGGTCGGTATGGCGCGCGCGAACTTTCCGCAGGTGCCGGAATTTCCTGATGCCAGCGTGATCAGCATTCCCGCTGCGGCGCTGCGAAACCTTATTTCCAAGACCATCTTCGCCATCTCAAACGAAGAGTCGCGCTACACACTGAATGGCGCTCTGTTGATCCTGAAGGCTGAGTCGATTGCCATGGTAGCGACCGACGGCCACCGCCTGGCCCACATTGAGAAGGGCGGCGAGTCGCTGGCGAACATCAGCGGGGAGCGTAAGACGCTGATCCCGCGCAAGGCTCTGAGCGAGCTGCAATCACTTCTCTCGAACACCGACGCCGAGACCGTGGAATTTGCCGATGATGATCACACCCTGTTCTTCCGCATCGGGCATCGTGTGCTCACCAGCCGCAAGCTGACGGGGCAATTCCCGAACTATGAGGCCGTGATGCCGCGCGACAACACTAAGTTCGCCGTGGTGCGCGGCGAGGACCTGATGGCCTCCATCCAGCGCGTGGCGCAATTTGCCGACGAGCGTTCCGGAGCGGTCAAGATTCGACTGGAGCAAAACGAGTTGAAGATTTCGTCCTCGTCTACCGACTCTGGCGAGTCCGAGGACACCATCGAAACGCCTTACAGCTTCGATGCCATGGTTGTGGGATTCAATTCGACCTACCTGATTGACTTCCTGAAGGCCATTGGAAACTCGGGTGAAGTCCGGATCGAGTTCAGGGATGCGCAGTCGGCCGGACAACTGCGCCCCGAAGATCCTGAGAGCGAGTACAAGTACCGCTACATCATCATGCCCATGCGCATCTGAGCGGCCGGTAATCGTGCGGCTCGTTCCGCCCGGGCTTTAGCCTGCGGCTGTTGTCTGCGCGCTCTTTCGCGTCGCGCCTTCAACCATGGCCGATACCAGTGCCAGCGGGAGTCCCATCACGTTGAAGTAGCATCCCTGGATGCGTGGTATCCAGCGCCCGGCATAGCCCTGAATGCCGTAGGCTCCAGCCTTATCCATCGGCTCGCCGGTTGCGACGTAGGCCGCAATATCTTCGTCTGACAAAGTGACCATGCTTACATGTGTCACCTCGGCCGCGGTTTCTGTGCCCTGAGCGGAAACCAGAGCCACACCGGTCATTACCTGGTGCGTACGGCCCGCCAGCAGCCGCAGCATACGCTTCGCATCTGCCTCATTCCCCGGCTTGGCAAGAATCTCGCCATTCGGAGCCACGACCGTTGTGTCCGCGCCCAGCACGTACAAATCTTCACTGGCCTTCGTTTTGAGCTGTGCGTACACATGGTCAGCCTTTTCCCGCGCAAGTCGAGTTACGTAGGCCACGGCGTTCTCTTCGGGGCGCAGGTCCTCGGGGATGGAAGTGGGCTCAACCGTAAACGAGAATCCGGCCTGCGCCAGAAGGTCGTGGCGTCGCGGAGATGCAGAAGCAAGAACAAGCATAGAGGGATTATTTCAAATATATGTTGCTGCCTTGAAGGGAAATGGCTACTTCTTCACCTTAATGCCGGTGCGTGGGCCGTCCTGCGTGCACAGACCCCATGCCATACGTGGAGTGTTGTGGGCGATGCCGTAGCGCCCGTCTGGGCCCAGCAGGATGATTCCGCCGTGTCCGCCCAAGCGACGAAATAAGTAGGCAATGGCTTCGAGAGCCGCGTGTTCCGGCGATACGCCCTGCAACACGCGGTCCGTGGCCCACTTGCCCAACACCAGCTTCATAATGGGCTCGCCCCAGCCGGTGAGCGAGACTGCGGCGCTGGCATTGTCTGCGTAGCAGCCGCAGCCTATCAGCGAGGAGTCGCCCACGCGCCCCGGCGCCTTGTTCAGCGTGCCTCCGGTTGAGGTTCCTGCTGCAAGCCGCCCCTGCGAGTCCAGCGCGACGGCGCCGACTGTATCATGCGAGTCCAAGTCCAGGCCCGGGTCGATATCGGTCGCTGTCTCGGGCGATTTGTCATCGCCTTCAAACGTGAGGTCGGGCAAGCCCGCACGTTCTTTTGCCTGCGCAGATTCGAGGCGCCTGCGCTCGCGGTCGAGCACCAGCTCGCTGTTATCGACGAGCGGCATACCATGCGCCTGCGCAAACTCTTCCGCGCCATCGCCTACAAAATAAACATGCGGGCTACGATCCATCACCAGCCGTGCTGCCTGAATTGGGTTCCGCAGGCGCTCTACACAGGCCACTCCACCGGCGCGTAGGGTTGTTCCATCCATCAGCAGCGCATCCAGTTGCACGCGGCCGTCGCGCGTCAAATAGCTGCCGCGCCCAGCGTCAAAGGTGCCATCCTCTTCCATGCGGAAGACGGCGGCTTCCACTGCATCCACGGCGGAGGCGCCGCGCTCCAGCAGCGAATAGCCCACCTGCAGAGCGTCAAACACGCCCTGTTCGTGCGCCTCAAGCATGTCGTCAGGAATCGACCAGGCTCCGCCGTGGACCAGAAGTACCGGATTAGTTTGCATAGACTCGGGTTGCAGTGGTCAGATTGTAGAGTCCCTTCGCTAAAGGCCGCAACCGCCAAAGGGAAACGGTTGCCGGGAAAGCATTTCCAGATTTCTCCGCGCATGGGGGTTCTTCTTTTTTGAAATTCAGCGGCAAGCATAGGATCGTGTTTTTCTCCGTCTCTCTTTTCCTGCTGATGTTTTTGGGGTTCCTCGGCAGCCAGGAGGCTCCGTTGCTGGGCGACGCGGCGGTGCACATACAGCACTTTATTGACGCGCCGCTTTTCGAGATGGGCGGATTGCCCATCAACCTGCTTTTCCTGTTCGAGTCCGCGATCTTCCTGCTGGTTCTGGCCCTCTTTTCGCACACCTTCATGCTGGTGATGCAAAAGCGCGTACTTACCCTCATGCCGCTTGACCCGGGCCAGCAGTATGCCGTCGCGCGCGTGCTGTCGTATTTGATCTTTGCCCTTGGTCTGGTCGTCGGGCTCCAGTCTCTGGGACTCAACCTGAATAGTCTTGTTGTGGTCGGCGGCGCGCTGGGTTTGGGCGTCGGCCTCGGTTTGCAGGCCGTGGTGGCCAACTTTGTCGCCGGTCTCATTCTTTTGCTGGAGCAGCCCGTGAAGCTGGGCGACCGCGTTGAGGTCGGCGACACCTACGGCGACATTGTGCAGATTCGCGGGCGCAGCACCTGGGTACGGACCAACGACAACGTGGTGATCATCGTGCCCAACTCAGACTTTATCAACCAGAAGGTCACCAACTGGACCGCGAATGACCGCCAGGTCCGCATCTCCGTCCCCTTCGGCGTCTCCTACCGCAGCAATCCCGTCAAGGTGCGCGATATCGCCATCGACATCGCCCGCAAACACCCGGATGTCATGTCAGAACCTGCTCCCGAGGTCATCTTCCTCGACTTTGGAGACAGCTCCCTCGACTTCGAACTCCGCATCTGGACCATCACCCAGGTGCAAACCCCGCTCACGCTCAAAAGCGATCTCTACTTCGCCATCTTTGACGCCTTCGGCAAGGCCGATATAGAGCTACCATTCCCGCAGCGCGACCTGCACCTGCGCACCATCTCGGAGCCTGCCGCGAAGGTGCTCAACAGCCCAACGATAGTACCCGAGTCTTAAGCGGAGCGGCCTGTTTTCATGATTCAAGGAGTGGCGCAAGATCGCGTCCTCCGTAGACGACCCGCTCCACGCGAACTCTCTTGTCCGCAATGCGAAACAGGATCACATAACGTCCCCGGAACGCCATGCGCGCATCCTCGCCAATTTCAGGCCTGAGACGATAGAGCAGAGGGTTTCGGCCGATTGCGCGGATCTCCGCTCGAATCTCACGAATGAAGGTTAGGGCGCGCTCCGGATTGTCCCGGGCGATGTAATCCGCAATCGCTTCCAGATCGTCCTCAACGTAGTCGGAAAACTCGACCTTCATCGGCCGGCTGACCGTGCCATCGTCCGGAACTTGTGCTCCAGGCGGTCCAGTACCTCTTCCGCCGGTTTTCCGGGAGTCCTGCGCTTTCGAGCCTGCTGCCATATCTGCCGCAATTCGTCAACAGCCTGTTGACGCAGCCTGCGCCTTTCTGTCCAGTCGCGCAGAGCATCGCGAACCACTTCGCTGCTTGAAGCATATTCTCCGGTCTCAACCGCTTCCCGTACGACAGCAACCATATTCGACGGCAGGGCAATGCTGATCTTTTTGATGGCAGGCAAAGTGGACCTCGCAATCATGGTAGGAATAATTCCTACCAAAAGCCTAGGGGCGGTTTAGAGAAGTGTCAAGGTTGTCCGTCCGCCTACTTCCGCCGCTTGCCGCTTTTGGTTTTCTTCGGAAACGGACGCGGTTTCCGGCTCTGCTGCTGCATGCTCGGCTTGGCCTTCTTCTTGCCGCGCGCCTGCTTGCCGCCCTTGCCCGGCTTCGTCTTTGGCCGAGGCTCAGGCCGCACCCCAGTCTCGCCTTCCTCATCAAGAATGGAAAACTGCAGCCTCTTCTGCACCGCATCCACGCGGTCCAGCAACACGCGCACCCGCTGGCCGATCACAAACTTCCGCCCCCAGCGCTCGCCGAGGATCTGCCGCGTGTTTTCGCGATACGTGTAGTAATCATTGTCCAGCGCACCCAGGCTCTGCAGCGGCACCAGCCCCTCGACAAACAGATCCTCCAGTTCTACGAACAGCCCATACTTTGTCGCGCTCAAAATCATCGCGTTGAAGTCCTCGCCCATGCGGTCCTGCATGAACTTGAGCTTCTTCCACTCCACCAGCTCGCGTTCCGCATCCGCTGCGCGCCGCTCGTTCTCGCTGGATTCGTTCGCAATCATCTCCAGCTCGGCTTCGGGAATTACCTCGATCCCGGCGGGTGCCTCGGCTGCGTGATGCATGGTTCCGCGCTTTGCGTGCGGCTCGCCGGCCAGCAGCTCGCCGCGCCCGCTGATTCCGGCATGCAGCAACGCCTTGGCAAGGCGATGCACAATCAGGTCAGGGTAACGCCGTATCGGCGAAGTAAAGTGCGTGTAGCACGGGGCTGCCAGCGCAAAGTGCCCCTCGTTCTTCTCGCTGTAGCGCGCCTGCTTGAGCGACCGCAGCATCAGGTACGAGAGAATCCGCTCCTCCGGCTTCCCCGCAATCTTTGCCGTCAGCTTCTGATACATCCGCGGCGTCACCGGAATATCCTGCGCCACTTCGTGCTGCCGAACCTGCCCGCCGCGCCCGCGCTGCTCTCTTCTTTCGCCGCGCGTCCGGAATGTCTTCACTGGAAGATTCCCGATCCCCAGCGAATATCCGAAGGCCGCTGCCGTGTCCTCAAACTCCACCACGCGCCGCGCCTCGGGTTTCTCGTGGATGCGATAGAGCGAGGGCACGTCCAACTCCTCAATCCACGACGCGACCGACTCATTCGCCGCCAGCATAAACTCCTCGATCAGTCGGTGCGCCCAGTTCCGCTCCGACCGCGTCACAGACTTCATCGTGCCGAACTCATCAAACTCGATAATCGCTTCCGGCAGGTCGAAGTCGATGGAGCCTCTGCGGTCGCGCTTGTGGTTCAGCACCTGCGCCAACTGCTGCATGCGCTCAAATGCCACGACCATGTCCGCATGCCGCGCCCGTGCGAGTGCGTCACCTTCCAGAATCCGGTGCACCTCGGTGTACGTCATCCGCTGCGCCGAGCGGATCACGCCTTCCGTCACTTCGTAGCCGGTTACGTTGCCACTCGCATCAATTTCCATCAGGCAGCTCAACACCAGCCGGTCTTCGTTCGGCCGCAGGCTGCAGATGTCGGTCGAGAGCTCCTGCGGCAGCATTGGAATCGCGCGGTCAGGAAAATACACCGAGTTGCCGCGCAGACGCGCCTCAAGGTCCAGAGCCGTGTCCGGCCGCACATACTGCGCTACGTCGGCAATATGCACCTGCAGGCGCCAGTTGCCGGTGATCGGGTCGTGCTCGACGTAGACGGCATCGTCAAAGTCGCGCGCCGTCTCGCCGTCGATGGTCACAATCGGCAGATCACGGAAGTCCCTGCGGCGCGTAATTTCTCCGGCATCCAGATGCGCCACAGCCCGCGATTCGGCCAGCACGTTATCCGGAAAGATGCGCGGCAGGTGGTGCTTGCGGATCACCATCTCCACGTCGATGCCGAAGTCGTCCTCGCGCCCCAGCACCTCAATCACACGGCCGCGTGCCGGCCGGACTGGAGTCGGCCAGCCGGTGATCTCAACATCGACCACCAGGCCCTCCAGATCGTCGTAGTCAGAGAGTGTGGCTGCGGCTTCTTCCCCCAAAACCCTATGCGGCCGCCCGCTCGTTTCCGGGATTTCGGCGCCTTTGGGAATGACCACCGGCTGAGTCATCCGCTCGTCGAAGGGAGTGACGTAGTTGCCGAACTGCGCCCGCCTGTCCTTCGCGTAGTGGAAGATGCCCACTACAGTCGCATTGCGCCGCGTCAGCACGCGCACAATCCGCCCCTGCCGTCTGCTGCTGTCACGTGGCCCACCGCGCCGCGGCGGAGCCAGCTCCACCAGCACTTGATCGCCCTGCATGGCTCCACCCATCTCGGTGGGCGGAATAAATACGTCTTCCTCGCCGCGCTTCTGCCCATTCGGACGCACAAATCCGAATCCGTCCCGGTGCACATCCAACCGCCCGGCCACCAGGTTGTCGCGGCTGGTCGCGGCGTGAGGAATGGCCCACTGTTCCTGGTCGATCTTGACCAGGCGCCCGGTTGCTGTGAGCCGCGCCAGGTGCTCCAGCAGCAAACGACGCTCACGGCCGCCGCCCAGTGAGAACTCGCGGACCAGCTGCTTGTATCCGGCGCGCTGTCCGGCGCTGCGTTCAATCTGCCGCAGTAGCTCCCGATCGGTCACAAAATCCCCCGTTCCCCTCAAAGATAGTCTCTTCAATCCGCGACTCAAAGAATTCCAGCGAACCGTCCTTTGGCTGACCGGCATTTAGCCACCAGGGATTCAACCCTCCGTTTCCCTGCCAGCCCAAGTGACTGATCCCGTTACACCGCGTGAAAAGTTTGCCGGCGGCGCGTGCATTTTCACGCCCTTGGTGTATAAGATCGAAGCACAGTGCCGGTTGCGCGGATTTGCTGCGGGGCCGCCGGAGCCACCATCGTGCTTCGTGACCCATTCATTAAAGAGGGATTGAAGTGATTACTCGCCCCGGCTGCGGTCTCCCGCGTCCCGGTCGAGCCAACGACAGAGAGAGGAATTATCAGCAACATGTGGAAACCAAATCAGCCATCGAGTTCCCAGCCGACGCCCACTCCTGAGCCTGTCCGCCCCTCCACTCCACAGGCGTCCAGTTACGAGCCGCCGCCAGCCCGTACACCTTCGGCGAATGCGCCGACGGTCGCCTCCGGTGATCAGGCCACCATCGGCAAAAGTCTTGTCGTGAAAGGAGAGGTAACCGGGTCTGAATCGCTTTACATCGACGGCAAAGTCGAAGGCTCCATCAATCTTCCCGGCAACCGCGTTACTGTGGGCCGCAACGGACAAGTCTCAGCCAACATCACCGCGCGCGAGATCGTCGTGCTCGGCAAGGTACGCGGGAACGTGACGGCCAGCGACCGTGTCGATATCCGCAGCGAAGGCGCGCTTACCGGCGACGTCACGGCGCAGCGCATCTCGATTGAAGATGGAGCCTTCTTCAAAGGTGGAATCGACATCAAGAAGCCCGGCAACGAGTCGAAAGTGGAAGCGAAGTCCGGCAACTCGGTGGCTTCAACCGAGACGGCCAAGTCCGCTGCTACAGCCTTGCAGGCATAACCCGCTTTCCAGATAACCCAAAGGGCTTCAGGCTTACCCCCGAAGCCTTTTGTCTTGTGCGCGCTGGATTCCGGTCAGCACATCCGTAGAGATGAAAAGCAGGGGATGCCGAGCAATACCGCGGAGTAAAATAGAGCCGCTTGCAAAACCTCCTTCCTGGGCTGCCATGAAAAAAATCGTTTTTGCTCTGCTTCCTGCTCTTACTCTTCTTTTTGTTCCCGCCTGCACTCGCGCGGAAGTCACCGTACCCCACATTCTGAGCAGCCACATGGTGCTGCAGCGCAACCGCCCCATCCATTTATGGGGCTGGGCGAATCCCAGCGAGGAAGTCATCGCCACCCTTCACGGCGCCAGCGCGTCGACCAAGGCGGATGGGCTAGGCCACTGGAGTGTCTACCTGCCGCCTGAGCCTGCCGGCGGTCCGTATACGGTCACCATCAAGGGAACCAACACCATCACCATCACCGACGTCATGATCGGCGACGTATGGTTTGCCTCCGGTCAATCCAACATGGAGCTCCCGCTCATGGGATTCCCCGGCTCGGCCGTTGTCACCAACGGGCAGCAGGAGATCCGCAACGCCACCCAGCCTGAGCTGCGCCTGCTGCACATTCCCGATAAGGCCTCGCCCTATCCGCAGCAGGACCAGTCCGCCTCATGGACGTTGTGCACCCCGCAGACCGCCGCCAGCTTCTCCGCCGCCGCGTACTTCTTTGGGCGCGAGATCGCCCGCCGCGAGCACGTCACGGTCGGACTGATCGACTCGAGCTATGGAGGCACACCCGGCGAGGCGTGGATCAGTATGGACACCATCGGGTCTGACGCCGCGCTTATGCCCGTCTTTGCCTATTGGGCCCATATCTCCGATGATCACGTCGACACCGCGCGCATTGCCGCCGAGCAAAAACGAGAGGCAGCAGCCGCAAAGGCGGCCGGCAAACCGGCTCCCTGGCACATGTGGGCGCCCGGCGACCTCGACTCCTGGGCGCCTGCCTGGCTCTATAACGCCATGGTTGCCCCGGCCATCCACTATCCAATCAAGGGAGTCATCTGGTATCAGGGCGAAACCAACAGCAACGTCGAGCGCGCCGCCATGTACCAGCGCATCTTCCCGGCTCTCATCCACGACTGGCGCAAGCAATGGCAGGAGGGCAGCTTCCCGTTCCTCTTTGTGCAGATCGCGCCCTTTACCTCCGTCCCACAGGAGGACTGGGCCGTCATCCGCGAGGCCCAGCGCCGTACCCTTTCAGTTGCGAACACGGCGATGGCTGTCACCATTGACATCGGCAACCCGACCAACGTACACCCTGCCGACAAACAGGACGTAGGCCACCGCCTGGCGCTCGCCGCCCGTGCCCTGGCCTATGGTGAGCACGTCGAGTACTCCGGCCCGCTCTACCGCCAGGCCACCGTCGACGGTCACTCCATGCAGATATGGTTCAGCCACACCACGGGTGGACTGGTCGCCAAAGGCGGCGGACCGCTCAAGGGATTCGAGGTCGCCGGTCCGGACCACACGTTCGTTCCCGCCACGGCGAAGATCGATGGGGACACTGTGCTGGTGTCGAGTCCTGAAGTGCCTGACCCGGCCTACGTGCGCTACGGCTGGGCCAACTACCCTGTCGTGAACCTGTCCAACGGAGCCGGACTGCCCGCCTCGCCGTTCACCACGGAGAAGGACATTCCGAAGCCGTAGGCAGGGTCAGATGGACTCGCTATTCCGGCCTTGTCCCATCCCACGGGTGAGGCCGGGGAAGCCGCGCTTTGCGGATATAAGTCAGTTGTTTTATATGAACTACATTTTTTGTGGCGGGTCGTCCGGCGGTGGATAACGGCTCACGCCTTCCGCGGCCTCAGGAGCGAAAGCAGCTCTTCCGGCAGAGCCGACCCAGTCACCTTGAGTACGCCCGCCGAGATTCCCACCCAGATCGCGGCTCCCACAAATAGAAGCTCCAGCTCCCGCAGCCTGCTGGTGGTGGGCGCAAAGTGGCGCAGGGTGATCAGCACGGCACAGACGGTTCCCGCCGCTACAGCCGAACGAAGCAGTTCCCCATATTGGAGGCCGCCCAGTGAGACCATCCGTCGCGAGTGGAGCAGCATGGCCAGGGTCAGCGTCTGGATGAGGATGCCGATGTCGGAGGCAATGGCCAGCCCGGCCGGGCCAATCGTCTTGTAGAGCCACCAGTAAACGGGCAGGGAGATCGCCGTAACAATGGTTCCGGCGATCATGGGAGTAAGCGTGTTGCCGGCTGCATAAAAGGCCCGGGCATAGATGGCCTGCGCCGACCACAGGCAGAGCGAGATGGCGAAAATGGCGAAGTAGACCGCCATCGTTCCCGAATCCGCCCGGTGAAACTTGCCTCCCCGGAAGACCACATCGACCGCGGGCATTGCCATGGCGATCAGGAACCCCGTGAGCAGGATGGAGAAGGCCAGGATCTTTGAGACCGAGGAGTTAACGGCGCGGGAAAAAGGCGTACGGTCGGGCTTGATATAAAGCGAGGCAAGAAACGGTAGTGATGCCGCGCCGGCTGCCTGCCCCAGCGCCACCGGGACATTGAAGAGCTGCTTGGAATAGGTCAGCAAGGAGACGGCTCCGCCGGTGTGGGAGGCGAAGTAGTTGATGATCCAGTTGTCGGCTGATACCAGAGACACGCCCAACATGAGCGGAATGGACATCCGGACCCACTCCCGGAGCCCTTCATTCTTCCATTCGAGAATCGGCCGGAACCGCATTCCGTTGCGGTGGGCCCAGATGGCGTTCAGCAGGAACGGTCCGCAGAAGGCCCCGGCAACGGCGCCGACTGCGAGCGCGGAGACGCCGAAGTACCGGTACAGCAGCAGGCCGCCGAAAATGATGCCGCAGTTGTAAATCAGCGGCGTAACCGCCTGCACGGTGAATTGCTTGCGGGCGAGCAGGACCGCGGCAAAGACGCCTCCGGCCAGAAAGAAGAGCTGCGCAGGCAGCAGGATACGCGTGAGATGTATGCACAGAGCGGCCTTGGCCGGGTCGCTCTCAAACCCGCGCAACAGCAGCCGGATCAGCTCGGGTGCGGCAAATTCGGTCAGCACGATGGCAGCGCCGAGTACCAGGCCCATGGTGGTCAGGATGACGGACATGGCCCGCTCGCCCTCGGCGTCGCGGCCCTGGTCGCGGTAGCGCGTCAGCATGGTCACAAATGTGATCGACGCGGCCCCGCCAATCAGAAAGTACGACAGCATGTCCGGCAACTGGAACGCGGCGTTGAAGGCATCCGCCGCGGCGGTGCGGCCCAGCAGATAGGCGATGTACTTGGTCTTCACCAGCCCGATCACCCGCGAAGCCATGACCGAAGACATCAGCAGCAGCGTAGCCGTGAAGGCGGTATGGCTGTGTGTGGGGCGAAGCACCTGGAGCGCTCGCCGCCAACGCGGAGTGGTGGAAGAAGAGGCCATGTAAATCCGGAACTGTCTCTCTGGTGCGATTCAGGTTGATTTTACAGGTAACAAATCTTAGCGTTAGGTATTCGATCCAGCACCCCTGGTAAAAGGAGAGCGATGGAAAACTTCCGGCTGAAGGTGTTTCGGACAGTCGCCAAACAGTTGAACTTTCGCAAGGCCGCCGAACTGCTGCACTTGAGCCAGCCTGCGGTGAGCCAGCAGGTGCACGCACTGGAGGAAGAGCTGGGCATTGCGCTGTTCGACCGCAGCGGAAGCCGAGTCCAACTGACGGCCGCCGGGGCCTTGCTGCTGAAGTACGCACGCAAGGCTGCGCAGCTTGCCGCCGAGGCCAGAGAAGCAATTGAGCGATTGCAGGGCAAAGGCGGAGGCGAGCTTCGGCTGGGCGCGTCCACGACTCCGGCCCAGTACATTTTGCCGCGCATGTTGGGGGCGTTCCGGAAGCAGCATCCGCGCACCGCCATCTCGGTGATCAGCGGCAATACGGAGCGCATTGTTGCGGCGCTGTTGAATGACGAGATCACGCTAGGCATTATCGAGGGGCCCGCGGCCAGTCGCGCGCTGCACAAGCAGCTCTTCCTCAAGGAGAAGCTGGTGTTGATTGTCGCGAAGAAGCACCCGTGGGCACGGAGCCGGAGCATTCCCCTCAGTTCACTTTCGGAAGCGTCGCTTCTGCTGCGGGAGCGCGGCTCCGGGACCAGGCGCGTTGTCGAGTTGGCGCTCAAGAGGGCCGGCCTCAGGCTGAGCCAACTGCAGGTGATGATGGAGCTGGACTCGACGGAGGCAATTGTGGCCGGTGTCGAAGCCGGATTGGGCGTGGGTTTTGTGCCAGAGCGGGCCATCGCCAAGGAGTTACGGCTGGGGACACTCTCCACCGTGAAGCTCGAAGGGCTGGAGGTGCAGCGCGATATCACATTTATTCGCCGCGCAGGGCCGGCGCTTGAGGGTGCGGCTGCAGCCTTTGAGCAGTTCGCGCTGCGCGAGGCACAGGCGCTCAAAGGCTGATAAGCGGGCCTTATCGGTCATCCTTATTTCCGCTTGGACGTGATCCCTTGCTCTCTGGAAACCTGAGAGCAATATGACGAAAAACCTGTTCTTTATCGGCATCATTCTTGCCGCCAGCGGACTCCTTTCGCCGCCGCTGGCGCTGGCTGCGGGGCTGGCCTATGGGCTGCTTGTCACGCATGCTTTTCATCTCGACGCGCGGCGGCTGTCGAAGTTTCTGCTGCAGGCGTCGGTGGTTTGCCTGGGATTCGGCATGAACCTTGGCGAAGTCATCCGCATCGGACGCTCGGGCTTTCTCTATACGGCCATCGGCATCACCTTCGCCATCACCCTCGGGTTGTTGCTGGGCCGCGCGCTCACCGTAGAGAAGACGCAGTCGTTCCTCATCACTGCCGGCACCGCAATCTGTGGTGGCAGCGCCATCGCCGCGCTGGCTCCGGTGACGGAAGCCAATGAGGAGCAGATGGCAGTCGCACTGGGAACGGTGTTTGTGCTGAACTCCGTCGCGCTGTTCCTGTTTCCGCCCATCGGCTGGCTGCTGCATCTGTCGCAAACGCAGTTCGGGCTATGGGCCGCGCTGGCCATTCACGACACCAGCTCCGTCGTCGGGGCCGCGGCGAAATATGGAACCGTCGCCCTGGCCGTCGGAACCACCGTTAAACTGGCCCGCGCGCTGTGGATTGTACCGGTCACCATTGGTGTTGCGACAATCCGGAAGAGCAAGGGCCGCATTCACCTGCCCTGGTTCATTCTGTTCTTTATTCTTGCCGCGGTCATGAAGAGCTACGTGCCTGTGCTCCACTTTGCCTATTCCACGCTGGCGCACCTTGGCGAGCTGGGGCTGGCGGTGACGCTGTTCCTCATCGGTACCGGCATCTCGCGGCAGACGCTCAAGCAGGTGGGCACGCGACCCATGATCCAGGGCGTTCTGCTATGGCTGGTGGTCGGGTCAGTCTCGCTCGCCTGCATTATGAAGGGCTGGATTCACCTGTAACCTGTGCCTCCTATGCGCTCCTCGAGAGATTCGCTGGAATAAAATGAGAGTTTCTCCTGAGGGGTGCATTTTGAAGCCATACATTCTGCGATCCATCGGCGCATCTGCGCTCGCTGTTCTCTGTTTTTCCTTCGCCTCGCTCGCCCAGCAGGTCACAGTCCACGGACGCGACGGCATTACCCTGCCGCCGCCGCCCGTGGCCGCGGTCAAGCCCGTCACGGACAACTACTTCGGTACAAAGGTGGTCGATGACTACCGCTGGCTCGAGGACGCAAAGAGCCCGCAGACACTCGCGTGGATCAAGCAGGAGAATGCCTACACGCAGAAGTATCTCGCTCAGGTCGCAATTCTGCCCCAGCTTCGCAAAGGCCTGACTGCGCTTGAGCGGGTGGATGACTACACCATGCCGGTTCTGTACGGCGGCAAGTACTTCTTTGAGAAGCGCCTTGCGGACGAAAACCAGGCATCCATTTATATGCGTGACGGGTGGCACGGCAAGGACCAGTTGCTGATTGATGCGAGCAAGCTGAGCACGGACCAGAACACCTCCATCCATATATGGGGCGTCTCCGACGACGGAAGCCTGCTGATTTATGCCGAGCAACAGGGCGGCGCGGACCAGGTCTCAATCCACTTTCTCAACGTCAGGGACCGCACCGAGCTGCCCGACACGCTGCCCTATGCCCGCTACTTCGGAGCCAGCTTAGGTCCGAAGAACCAGGGTGTCTACTACGCGCGCTTCACGCATCAGGGCACGGATATCCGGTACCACCGGTTCGGAACCCCGGTCAGCGCCGACGGGAAGATCTTCGGTGGAGAGTATCGCGGCAAAAAGCTTGGCGAGATGGCCCTGGTGAGCGACTACGTCACCGATAACCAGCACTATCTCGTCATCAGCATCAGCTATGGAGTGCCTTCCACCCGCGACGACATCCTCGTCAAGGACCTGAGCACGCCCGGCAGCCCCATTGTGCCGCTGGTCTATGGAGTCCCGGCGCACAACAGCGTCCTCGACTGCGACGACCGCTTCTTTGTCGAGACGGACTACAAGGCGCCGCACGGACGCATCGTGGAAGTGAAGCCCGGCGAGCAGCCCGCAGACTGGAAGACGGTCATTCCTGAAGGCGCGGACGTAATCGCCAGCGACAGCATTGTGGGTGGCAAGCTGTTTGTCTCCCGCCTGCATGATGTGAAGACCGAGACTACCGTCTATTCTCTCGACGGCAAGCCAGTGGGCACCCTGCCCTATCCAGGTATCGGTTCGGGATCAGTGGTTTACGGACGCCCCAGCGGCACCATCGGCTTCTACAGCTATGAGTCCTTTATCACGCCTCCCTCGATCTACCGGTATGACACCAGGACCGGACGGACGGAGACCTTCTTCACGCCGAAGGTCCCCTTCGACACGTCGCAGTATGAGATTAGGCAGGTCTGGTACACATCCAAGGACGGCACCCGCGTGCCCATGTTCATTGCCGGTAAAAAAGGTCTGGCGCGCAATGGCAAGGCGCGGTTGCTGATGACCGGTTATGGCGGCTTTGACCTGCCCATGCTGCCTACGTGGAATCCCGAGTATGCGTGGTGGATGCAGCAGGGCGGCTTCTTTGCGCTGCCCAACCTGCGCGGCGGCAATGAGTTCGGCGAGGCGTGGCACAAGGCGGCGATGTTCGGCAACAAGCAAAATGTGTTTGACGACTTCTTTGCTGCGGCGGAATACCTGATCCGCAACCACTACACCACACCCGCCCGGTTTGCCATTCGCGGCCGTTCGAACGGCGGCCTGCTGATGGGCGCGGCCATGACGCAGCGGCCGGATTTGTTCGGGGCCATCTGGTGCGGGTATCCGTTGCTGGATATGCTGCGCTACCAGTACTTCGAGTTTGGCCGGCTGTGGACCACGGAATACGGCGCATCCAGCAATCCCAAAGACTTCCCCTACCTGCTCAAGTACTCGCCCTACCAGAACGTACACAAAGGGATGAAGTATCCGGCGATCCTGTTCTTTACCGGGAGCAGCGACACGCGCGTGGATCCGATGAACGCCCGCAAGATGACGGCCCTGATGCAGGCCTCGACGGGGAGCGACCGTCCTATTTTGCTTCACTATTCGTTAAAGGGCGGTCACAGCTCCGGGGTTTCGCTTACGCAATTGGTTGAGGATCAGGCGGACGAGCTAGGTTTTCTGTGGACGGAGACAAGCTGGCAGGGAGCGGGAACCCATGCCGGATTGTGATTCTGTAAAGCCATTCACATTTCCGCCGATATCTGCTCTAACTCGCTGAAGCTGGCGTGCGGACATCGTACGCGCGCAAACCCCTGGCGTGCTGGAGCAGAGACGTGGCAACGCAGTCATGGGAGATCGGCACGGAACAGCGCTTTGCGCTGGCGGTACAGGCGTCTCTGGATGGCTTGTTTGAGTTGGATTTGCGGACAAACCAAGCCTGCTTTTCAGCCCAATGGCAAAAGATTGTGGGATGTGAGCCGCAGGATCACATAGCGGACCTGAGCCATTGGCTGATTCGTGTCCATCCTGAGGATCGCCCACTGTTGATTGATGAACTGCGCGCACTACGGTTGGGCAGGGCGCGTCATGTGCGGAACGAGCATCGCCTGATGGATGAATCGGGTATGTGGCGCTGGGTGCTGATACATGCGATCGCCAGCCGCAACGAACAGGGTGCGGTTACACGCATTGCCGGTGCAATGAGCGATCAGACGGAGAGGAAGATGTTTGATCCTCTTACGGGCTTGCCGAACCGGCTGTACTTTATTGACCATCTGGAACGGCGTTTTAAGCGAGCAGAGAAACATAACGATTGGAACTTCGCGGTGCTGTCTCTGGGCCTCGAACGTTTCAAGATGGTGAATGAAAGCCTGGGCTACACAGGTGGGGATGCCCTGCTGACGGAGACGGCAACGCGGCTGAACCAGGCTGTGACACAACAGCAAAATTCCAACGACACCGTAATTGCACGTCTGAATGGAGCCGAATTTCTGGTGTGCCTTGAGTCAATGGGGAGCGAGGCGCACGCGATGGACGTTGCACGCCTGATTGGCAGCAAACTGAGCCGTCCGTTTCCGTGGCGTTGCAATCGCGTGTCACCGACAATTGTGATCGGGCTGGCGCATGCGGATCCGTCCATCAAGTATCCGCAGGACCTGATGCACGATGCCGACACAGCGCTGGTTGCAGCAAAATCGGGGGAGCGGGGACGTCTGGTCTGTTATTCCGGCGGGATGCGGGAACGTGCAATTGCACGCATGCAGATGGAGGCGGATCTTGAACAGGCCATTTATGCCGGACAACTGGAGCTGCACTATCAGCCGGAAATAGACCTTGCGACGCATCGCATCATCGGCTTTGAAGCGCTGATCCGGTGGCAGCATCCGCAGCGTGGGCTGGTGATGCCCAATGAGTTCATCCCGCTCGCGGAAGAGACGGGGCTGATTCTTCCGCTGGGCGATTGGGGGTTGATGGAAGCGTGCCGTCAGATTGCGATCTGGCGGCAGCTCTTCCAGCAACTGGCCGAGGTGCTGCCTGAAGAGGAGTCGATCGCAGGTCTGCCGATAGATTTGCGTGTGAGCGTGAACCTTTCCGCCAAGCAATTTGGGCGGCCCGGCCTGGTGAAGCAGATTGCCGGAATTCTGAATTCGACTGCTATCGCGGCAGCAGACCTGCGCATTGAAGTTACTGAGAGCAGCCTGATGAACCACGAAGACACAGCGCAGGCGACGATGCAGGACCTGCAAAAACTGGGCGTCGGACTGCACATGGACGACTTTGGCACGGGATACAGTTCGCTGAATCACCTGCACCGGTATCCATTCGACACGTTGAAGATCGACCGGTCGTTCATCCAAAGGATGACGGAGCAGAAAAGCAGTGCCGTAATTGTGCAGACAATCCTTGACCTTGCCCATTCACTGGACATGGAGGTCGTGGCTGAGGGAATTGAAACGGCTGAGCAAGCCGCTCAACTGCGCTCACTCGGATGCCGCCTGGGTCAGGGGTACTATTTTTCACGGCCTATGACACCGGAGGCCATCAGCGCCATGTTTGAACAGCCCAAGCTCCAGAGCCAGATCCTCGCGCCGCTGGCGCCAAGCCTTCACGAGCACGTGTGAGCCACCTGCACTACCGGGGAACCATACGGGAAACAACGGATGCGGAACTCTTCCCATTACAATGAAGGCTGCACCCTTCGGGGTATTGCGCCGGGGCCTGTAGCTCAACGGTTAGAGCAGGGGACTCATAATCCCTTGGTTGGGGGTTCAAATCCCTCCGGGCCCACCACGCGCTTTGTGAATTCCGGTGCAGACTTCGCGCCGGCTGATCTTTCGATAGCATGGGTGCGTGGCTCCTCTTCTCCAAATCAAGGAACTGTCGATCAAGTTTGGTGAGCGCGCCGCAGTGCGCGGGCTCTCACTGGCGATTGAGCCGGGCAAGGTCTTAGGGCTTGTGGGCGAATCAGGATCGGGCAAATCAGTAACTGCGCTGGCGATCATGCGGCTGCTGGATGCCTCGACCAGAGTTGAAGGCTCGATCCAATTTGATGGCAGAGAGCTGCTGGAGCTTGATGCCGAATCGATGCGCAAGATGCGGGGCCGCGAGATGGCCATGGTGTTTCAGGAGCCGATGACGGCGCTGAATCCGGTGATGCCGGTTGGCGAGCAGGTAGCCGAGGCGGTGCGCGCGCATCACCCGGAGTACTCGCGACGGCAGGTGCGTGCGGCGGTGCTGGAGGCGATGGAGGCGGTGGCGCTGCCGGACATGGCGCAACGGTATCGCGATTATCCGCACCAGTTTTCGGGAGGTCAGCGGCAGCGGATTCTGATTGCGATGGCGATTGTGAATCGTCCCAGGCTGCTGATTGCCGATGAGCCGACGACGGCGCTGGACGTGACGGTGCAAAAGCAGATTCTGGAATTGCTGGCCGACCTGCGCAAGCGGTATGGGCTGACGATGCTGTTCATCTCGCACGACCTTGCGGTGGTTTCGCAGGTGGCGGACAGCGTTGCGGTTATGCGGCAGGGCGTGCTGGTGGAAGAGGGCACGTGCGCGGATATTTTTCTGAGACCGGCGCACCCCTATACGCGTGCGCTGCTTGGCGCGGTGCCGACCATGACCACGAGCCTGGATGCTCCGCTGGCGGTGCTGGAGCGCGCGGCGAACATCGACTGAGCGACACGAGGCGGTTGTTGGGGGCGGTGGTTTCTGGACGTTTCCATTGACAAGCCGCGCCATGTAGGCGAACCTAACAAGACATGCAATTTGTGATGCAAACTCCGGCTTGTTCCATGCAGCGCGCTTGTTGTTGCGCGTGTTGTGCATGTTGCAGCGGCCGTGAGCTTTGTATCTAGCAAGACCTGAGGAACACCCCTAAGGTCTTCGCACCTTCCAAGCCCACTGCCGTTCTCTTCGGCGAGTGGGTTTTCTTATTTTCACCCCAAAAATTTTAAGCCGCCGCTTACGCGGCACTGAAGGCGATACGAAATGGCATCCGCTACGCTTCCTGAAATCCCGGTGTACAACGACTCGGCCTCGCGGCTGAGCCACCTGAAACAGCTTGAGGCTGAGAGCATCCACATCTTTCGCGAGGTGGCGTCAGAGTTTGAGAAGCCGGTGATGCTGTACTCGATCGGCAAGGACTCGTCGGTCATGCTGCGGCTGGCGCAGAAGGCTTTTTATCCGGGGCCGATTCCCTTTCCACTGCTGCATGTGGATACGGGATACAAGTTCCGCGAGATGCTGGAGTTTCGCGACAACTACACGCGCGAGCTGGGGCTGGAGCTGCTGGTGTGGCGGAATGAGGGCGCGCTGGCGGAAGGGGCGAATCCGGTAAAGCTGGGGACGCAGCGGTGCTGCGGCCTGCTGAAGACGACGGCGCTGCTCGATGCTTTGAGGCACTACGGTTTTGACGCGGCCTTTGGCGGAGCGCGACGGGATGAGGAGAAGTCGCGGGCGAAGGAGCGGATCTATTCCTTCCGCGACAAGGCCGGACAGTGGGACCCGAAGGCGCAGCGGCCCGAGCTGTGGAACCTGTACAACTCGCGGATTGGGCCGGGCGAGAGCATACGGGTGTTTCCGCTCTCGAACTGGACGGAGCTGGACATCTGGCACTACATCCACCTGGAAGACATTCCGATTGTGCCGCTGTACTTCGCCAAGGAGCGCCGGATGTTGGTGCGCGGGGACAGCCTGATTCCAACGGAGCAGAGCTTTGTGCAGGGGCTTGCGGGGGAGGAGCAGATGGTGCGCTGCCGGCTGCGTTCGCTGGGATGCAGCCCGTGCACGGGGGCGATCCGGTCGGATGCGGACACGCTGCCGAAGATCATTGCCGAGCTGGTTTCGTTCCGGTCGTCGGAGCGCGCCAATCGCGTGATTGACCACGACCAGGATGGGTCAATGGAGATCAAGAAGCGCGAGGGGTATTTCTAATGTCTTTGACACAGACGGCGGAAGAACAGGCCGCATTTGAGATTGAGGAGTTTCTAGCTACGGAGCAGCAGAAGGACCTGCTGCGCT
Organism: Acidobacteriaceae bacterium; assembly: GCA_035532055.1. Classification (GTDB taxonomy): domain Bacteria; phylum Acidobacteriota; class Terriglobia; order Terriglobales; family Acidobacteriaceae; genus Silvibacterium. The sequence continues at coordinate 201,851 of DATKRT010000042.1, forward strand.
TCTCTACCGCAGGCAGCGTGGACGATGGCAAGTCGACGCTGATTGGGCGGCTGCTGTATGACTCGCGCAATGTGTATGAGGACCACGTCCGCTCGGTCACGCGTAGCAGCGGCGGGTCGGCTGCTCCGTCGATTGACTTTGCCCTGCTGACAGACGGCCTGCGGGCGGAGCGGGAACAGGGCATCACGATTGATGTGGCCTACCGGTTCTTTTCGACGGCGCGGCGGAAGTTCATTATTGCGGACACGCCGGGGCACGAGCAGTACACGCGCAACATGGCCACGGGCGCGTCGACGGCGGACCTGGCGATCATTCTGGTGGATGCACGCAAGGGCATCCTTACGCAGTCGCGAAGGCATGCTTATATCGCGGCGCTGCTGGGGATTCCGCGGGTGGTTGCGGCCATCAACAAGATGGACCTGGTGGACTATAGCGAAGAGGTTTTTGACCGGCTGAGCCGCGACTTTGCCGCGCTGGCGGAGCGCGTGGGGCTGGCGAGCTATGAACTGATTCCGATCAGCGCGCTGGAGGGCGACAACGTTGTGCGCGGAAGCGAGCGGATGCCGTGGTACGAGGGGCCGTCGCTCCTGGAGTATCTGGAGAATGTGGAGGTGGCGGGGCGGAACAGCGAGGCGCCGTTCCGGCTGCCTGTGCAACGCGTAATGCGGCCGGACCAGAACTTCCGCGGATTTGCTGGACAGATTGCAGCGGGGACGATTCGTCCGGGTGACCGGATTGTGGCGCTGCCTTCGGGCAGGACGAGCCTGGTGGAGCGGATCGTTACGTTTGACCGTGATCTGAAATCGGCATCGGCTCCGCTGTCTGTCACGCTGACGCTTGAGGACGAGCTGGACATCAGCCGGGGGGACCTGATCGCGGCGGTGGATGCGCAGCCGGCGGTGACGAACCACTTTGCCGCGTCAGCGGTATGGCTGCATGCGCAGCCGCTGGCCCTGCATAAGCGGTACCTGCTGAAGCATGCGAGCCATGTGGTCTCGGCGCGGGTGCGGGCGGTTCGGCACAGGGTGAACATTGAGACGCTGGAGACGCAGGCGGCGACGGCGCTGGAGCTGAACGGCATTGGCGAGATCGAGGTGGAGACGGACCGGCCGATTCTGGCCGACCTGTATGGCGAGAGCCGCATGACGGGCAGCTTTATCCTGATTGACCCGGCGAGCAATGCCACGGTGGGCGCGGGGATGATTCGGCAGGTGCTGGCGACGGCGGTGGATGAGGAGCAGCCTCCGCGGATTGCGCTGGCGGGGCGCGCGCTGGTGGAGGAACTGGAGGCGCGGCTGCTGGAGCTGGATTATCCGGTGGTAAGGACGCGGGTGACAGACCATGGCATTTGGCGGGCGCTGCATGAGGCCAAGGTGGTGGTGCTGGTGGAGACGGATGAGTCGCCGCAGGTGGTGACCGGGGATTTCATCCCCGAGCCGGTGGCGGAGGCGTCTGTGGATGCGCTGCTGGCGGCGCTTGAGGTTGGGAATGCAAAGGAGCGGGTATGAGTACTGTGGATACGAAGCTGGACGAGAAGATTGCGGCCGCTAAGGCGCTGGTGTGGGAGGAGTTGCGGGGGGAGGCGTGCGTGACGAACAGCTTCCAGGCGGAGGACATGGTGGTGCTGCACATGGTGCGGGAGCTGGCGCCGGAGGTTCCGGTGCTGTTCCTCGATACGGGGTACCACTTTGCGGCGACCTACGAGTACCGGGACCGGATGGCGGCGGAGTGGGGGCTGAACCTGAAGAACGTTCTGCCGGCCAAGACGGTGGCGGAGCAGGAGGCGGAGTTCGGGATCCTGAACCAGACGGCTCCGGACCGGTGCTGCGGGCTGCGCAAGGTGGGGCCGCTGTTTGCGGCGCTGGAGCCGTACGAGGTGTGGTTCACGGGGCTGCGGCGGCAGCAGGCCAAGACTCGGGCTGGGCTGCAGGCGGTGGAGAGCTTTACGCTGCCGACGGGTAAGTTATTGACAAAGCTGAGCCCGCTGGCGGAGTGGCATACGCGGGATGTGTGGCAGTATGCGGAGCGGCATGGGATTCCGCTGCTGCCGCTGTATGAGCTGGGGTACTCGAGCATTGGGTGCGAACCGTGCACGAGCCTGCCGCTGAGCGCGGATGACCCTCGGTCGGGGCGCTGGGGCGGGGCCAAGGTGGAGTGCGGGATCCATATTCAGCCGGTAGCGGCAGAAGATTCCAAGGCCGTGGCGGGGCAGGCGGCGGACGAAGGGAGTCACCCGGCCTGATGGACATTGCGCTGGGGTTCGCCATTGCGTTTGTTATTGCAATCACAGGGGTTGGGGCGGGGACGATTACGGCTCCGCTGCTGATACTGGCGCTGCATGTGCCGGTGGCGGTGAGCGTGGGGACGGCGCTGGCCTACTCGACGGTGGTGAAGGCGGTGGTGGTTCCGGTGCAGGTGATGCGGCGGAATGTGGACTGGCGGGTGTTGAGGGTGATGCTGGTGGGCGGGCTGCCGGGGGTGGTGGCTGGGTCGCTCTTGTTTGCGCGGTATGCGGCGGTGAGCGGGCACGCGCTGTTCTACGTGGTGCTGGGGCTAATTATTTTCTTTTCAGGATTTTGGCATGTTTTCCGGTGGTTCCGGCCGGGGGCGATGGCGGGCGGGCGGCGGACGCGGCGGGGATGGATTGCGGCGCTGATGTTTCCGATTGCGGCGGAGGTGGGGTTTGCCTCGTCGGGGGCGGGGGCGATGGGGACGCTGGTGCTGATGAGCTTCTCCGGGCTGGAGGCGGCGAAGGTGGTTGGGACGGACCTAACCTTTGCGTTTTGTATGACTTTTACCGGGAGCGCGATCCACATGGCAAGCGGCCTGTTTGACGGCGGGCTGCTGTTGCGGCTGGTTGCGGGCGGCGTGTTGGGCGCGGCGGCGGGGTCCTGGGTGGCTCCGAGGGTGCCGGCCCGGCAGCTGCGGCTGGCGATGTCGGTCGGGCTGGTGCTGCTGGGGCTGGCGTTCTGCTACCGGGGTGTTGCGCGGCATGGGGCTGGGCTGGGATTCCCGGCGCAGGTTGCGGCTGGGCTGGCGGGGCGTTGAAGGGGCGTTCATATTACAACGCATGTTATAAATTCAGGCTCCGTGCGTGTGACCTCGAAAAAATCAAGTTCTTCATTTCATGTTGGTTACTGCTGCTTTCGCTGTAAGTCGCTTATTCCGGGGCGGTTACGGCTATCATCTTGCAAACACATGCGTTAGCGCTGGCTTTCTATGGTGTCAAAGGCATTTTGAGATCGTTCGCGAGGGTGGTCCCTCATGGGGCTCCGGAGCCAGGACGGGAACCTATTCCCCCGACCTTGGGATTGTGGCTTTGGGGTACAGCGACCGGGGAAGCGCTTTCGGCCGATGCCCTGAATATTATGACAATCGTTACAACGATGGACTTCAGCCCAAAAACTCAAGTTACTGATTCAAAGCTTGTTACGGACGCTTTCGCGCTAACACGCTCATTCTGAGCTAGTTATGTGCATAACCCTGTTAATAAAAGGGTTAGCTGACGGGCGATAGCCAGGAGCCAAGAGCCAATGGTCAATGAACAAGGGTCAAGGGTCAATGGTCAAGGGCAATCGCTCTGCGGTGAAGTGCGCAGGTTTGTGTGGGGCCGGAGAATGCGAAAGGCGCAGCCATGGCTGCGCCTCTTTTTCTCTCTGTATCTATTATAGCGGATTGGGATAATTCAAATGCATCCGGGGCTGAAATTTAAGTGGTTTGGATTGAGTTGGTTGTGGGATTTTTTGGGTTGGAGGGGGTTGACAAGGGTGGCTGGCAGCTAAGGAGCGGGTGGCCGGTGAAGCGGGTAGCAGGTGGGTATCCTAGCGGCCGTTCTGGATTGGAGGGTACCTGTCCCATCGAAACCACGCGCTTCGCGCTCAATGAGTGCATTGGGTTGTTGGCAACAACGGACGACTAGGCGCACATGTCAGGCTAGCCCGTTATCCGGCAACTTGCCTGGTCCTGGCCGATCTTCGGCGTCGGCCCGTCGGTGAGCGCATCGGCGATTTATCAACGCCATTCCGCCTGTGCGACACTGAGCACGACCTACCATTTGGTCATGGGAGCACTTCTATGCGGAAAATTCGTTACGGAGTGGCTGCAAGCCTAGACGGTTACATAGCAGGCCCAAACGGCGAGGCGGACTGGATCGAGACGGATCCAGAAGTCGACTTCGCCGCTATTTGGGCTCAGTTCGACACGGGTCTGATGGGTCGGCGAACTTACGAGGTAGCCGTCCAAAGGTTAGGTGAGGCCGCTTTCAGTGGAATTACAACCGTGGTGTTTTCACGCACTCTCAAGCCAGATGAATATCCGCTGTAAAGGTAATTCCAGAAGTGAATCTAGAGTGGGTGAGATCGTTAAAAAATCAGGAAGGTAAAGATATCTGGCTGTTTGGCGGAAGTGTCCTATTTCGATCCTTTCTTGATTTAGGTCAGGTGGACATAGTCGAAGTCTCGGTTATCCCGGTGCTGCTAGGTGCTGGTATTCCGTTGTTGCCGCCTCCGTATAGTCCAACAAGGCTGAAGCTGCTCAGCAATCAGGCTTACGAATCGGGCAGGCTGTCACTGGCTTATGAAGTCCAGCACTAATGCCATACTGCGACCTGGTTCGCCGTTCGATAAGTGGCTTGGCGATTTAGCATAAATCAAGAATTCCGATTGAGAAGCGACGGGAGAAGGCTTGGCGATGCGGGTGACATTCGATACCAACGTCTGGAACAGAATGATTTTCCCAGAGCGTTATACGAATCGCCCAAATTACCTCGCACTGGTCAAGATCAAGGACGCTATTAGGAGCGGGCGGATCCAAGGCTTCATATGCGAGGGTTTTGCGACGATCGAATCCATCAAGAAACAGGACCGGGCATTGTTTCATGTTCAAAATGTCCCTGAGGTGAAAGTGACCACCAAGTCCTCAGGCCCAGGCTTTCACTGTCTCTCTATCGAAATCAAGGCGAAGCATGATCTGCACCCCGGTTTGACGCCGGAGTTTGAAGGAGAACTCAAGGAGGCTTTGGCGATTGGGATGAAGCTACTTACAACGCCCTACATAGGCCTCCCAGTGCCGAATCGACTCCGGGACAATCCAAACATCTATGCTCAAGAGGTTTTCGTAACCTCTGACTACAACGAACGGTTTGGCGAGGTCGTTCGCACCATCAATGACCGTGGTGTTGGTGAAGGAACTTTAGCAGCCCTGGCGAAGAAGCTTACGACAGATTTGGATGGCCCTCGCCCCGATTGGATGACGGATCGCGACCTCATTTACCGCGTCTATGTATACGCCTGCACATCAGGGCTCAGCGATTACAAAGAGCAAATCGAGAAAGCTTTTGCGGAATCGGCAGACGGAGATCTGGTAGCTGCCCATATCGCTTTCAGCAATGACTACCTCTGTACAGAAGATCGCGGCAAATCCGCAGTATCTTCTTCCATATTCGACGCGAACAATCGTGCGTGGCTTAATTCAGAGTACGGAACTGAGATCCTAAATGTTCAGCAGCTAGCAGATCTTCTATAGCCATCGAGGCCATCGTCACCGATAAATCCTTCACTCCTCACGAGTCGTCGTGTCGCGTTCCGTCCAGACAGTCCGTTTCTCAACTGTTGCCTTCAGCCCAATGCACTCATCCCGACGCTCCCGCAATCCACCCTGCCGCATAGTCGCCATCTCGGACAACTGACTTTCCCGAGCTCAATAAGCGCATCATCGCCAACGCACTCATTGAATCCGATTTGTACCAGTAGGTCGGCTTGTCTGTAGTTAAGGCGCGGCGCAGTGGCGGGAATGGATTTGAAACGCAGGTCCCCTTCGCGGTGCTCAGGGCAGGCTTTCGCTGCGTGCGGCGCGTGGGCGCCGCACTTCGTTCAGAATGACATCGGTGTGGAGTGAAGAGTGGTGGGTTCTTTGTGGCGCAGCGGCGGGGATGGCGTTCCAATGCAGGTCCCTTCGCGTTGCTCAGGACAGGCTCTCCCCTTCGCGCTGCGCGTTTCGGTCGGGATGACAATTCTTTTGGAACGTGTGTTTGTGGTGAAGCCGAGAGATGTGGGTGTAGCGGCATCGCTCCCACGTCTCTTCCAGGCCCTTCGGCTTCTCTCGGGGCTTGTTGTCTGTTTGCATCGTTCCCACATCTTTACAAGATGTGGGGCACCCGGCTCAGGATGGCAATTGGCGGGGGGAAGTATATTGAGGTCATGGATTGGCTTGATCTTGTCTCGTACTTTTTTGGTGGTGTGTTGCTTGGCAATGCGGTTCCTCATTTTGTGAGCGGGACGATGGGGCGTCCGTTCCAGACTCCGTTTGCGAAGCCGCCGGGCGAGGGACTTTCCTCGTCGGTGGTGAATGTGTGCTGGGGCGCGTTCAATGCAGTGGTTGGGTATGTGCTGGTGTGCCGCGTGGGGAGCTTCGATTGGAAGTCGACGGTGGATGTGGCCGCGTGCGGACTGGGCGTGCTGCTGATCGGCGTTTTCAGCGCGTGGAATTTTGGGCGGTTCAATGGGGGGAATGCGCGGGAGCGTGAGTGAAGGATTTGGACGGATAGAGGGCGATGTTCTTCCCACATCTCTTCGAGATGTGGGGCACCCGGTTTCTGAAATTTGTTGATGAGGAGTGATTCGAGATGGATATGCCTGCGATGTTTGATTTGACGGGCCGGGTGGCGGTGGTTACGGGCGGCAATGGCGGGATTGGGCGCGGGATTGCTCTGGGGCTGGCGGGCGCGGGCGCTTCTGTTGCGATTTTTGGACGCAACGAGGAGAAGAACCGGAAGGTTCTGGCGGAGCTGGAGGCGATAGGAGCGCGGGCGCTGGCGCTGAAGGTGGATGTGACGGATCGGGCGGGGCTGGAGCCGGCGATGGAGAAGGTGGAACGCGAGCTGGGCGGGGTTGGGATTCTGGTGAATAACGCCGGGATTGTGGTGGTGAGCGGCGGGGTGCTGAACGAGAAGGCGGAGGACTGGGACCGCGTGATTGAGACGCAACTGACGGCGGGGTTTTTGCTGGCGAAGATTGCGGCGGGGTCGATGGTGCGGAGGAAGACGGGCGGGAAGATTATCAATATCGCGAGCATGATGTCGTACTTCGGGTCGGGGCTGGTGCCGTCGTACAGTTCGGCCAAAGGCGCGATTGTGCAACTGACGAAGTCGATGGCGATTGAGCTGGCTCCGCATAATATTCAGGTGAATGCGATTGCGCCGGGATGGATTGAGACGGAGATGACGGCTCCGGTGCACGCTATGCCGCTGCATGACGAGATCATATTGCGGACTCCGGCGGGGCGGTTTGGCGAGCCGGAGGAGATGGCGGGGACGGCGGTGTTTCTGGCGTCGCACGCATCGGACTTTGTGACGGGCGAGACGGTGCGGGTGGACGGCGGGTTTGCGATTCGGTAAGGCGCGCGGCGCTTGACGGGTGCTGCGCGGGCGACATAGAAGGGACGGTGGCTGGCGCCTGAAGCGGCGGGGCGCGGGCTGGCGGCTTTGCGTTTCCAGACAATATAAGGAGAGCGACGATGGCGATTGCTGTGGTGACGGGATCGAGTACGGGGATAGGCGAGGCGACGGCTGTGTCGCTGGCGCGCGCGGGGCATACGGTGTACGCGACGATGCGGAATCCGGAGAAGGGCGGAGAAGGGTTGCGGAAGCTGGCGGCGCAGGAGAATTTGCCGCTGCGGCTGGCGACGCTGGATGTGGATAAGGATGCGTCGGTGCGGGAGGCGTTTGGCGCGATTGTGGCCGAGGCGGGCCGGGTGGATGTGCTGGTGAACAACGCCGGAGTTGGGCAGGGCGGATCGGTGGAGGAGCAGCCGATCGAGTGGTTTCGCGAGACGATGGAGACGAATTTTTTCGGCGCGCTGCGATGCATCCAGGCGGTGGTTGGCGGGATGCGGGAGCGGGGCGAGGGCTGCATTGTGAATGTGACGTCGGTGGCGGGGAAGGTTGCCAATGCGGCGCATGGCTCGTATTCGGCGTCGAAGTTTGCGCTTGAGGGATTGAGCGAGTGTCTGGCGCAGGAAATGAAGGGCTTTGGGGTTCGGGTAGCGATTGTGGAGCCGGGCGTGATTGCGACTCCGATCTTTACGAAGTCGAAGGAACTGCCGGTGGAGACGCGCTATCCGCATGCGCGGCGGATGCAGGAGCTGTTTCGCGCGTCGCTGGAGAAGCCGGTTTCTCCGTATGTGGTGGGGGAGAAGATTCGGGAGATAGTGGACAGCGGCACGTGGAAGCTGCGGCATCCGGTGGGGCTGGATGCAGAGGGGCTGCTGGCGTGGCGGGCATCGATCAGCGACGAGCAGTGGGTGGACTTCGGCGCGCTAACGGACGCGCAGTGGGTGAGCTTTATGCGCGAGAAGCGTGGGCTGAATGTGAGCCTGTGAGGTGAGGATGGCGACGTCTCGTTGAGATGTGGCGCGCCCACGTCTCCTTCTGGTGACTATCATTTTTCATCCCACATCTCTTCGAGATGTGGGGCACCCGTGTGTCGTAGTTGAGTTGGGATTACGAGACCTGGGCCACCCGGCCCCGCGCCATAGTCCGGGCTGAGCCACCTGCCCATGACGGAGCTGTAGTATCTGGCCCCGAAGTAGTCGTTTCCCTGGTTGGCGCCGAAGGGGCTGACGCCGCCTGCCGTCTCCGCGTCGCGCGCCTTGCCGGTGTAGAGGTTCTCCGCCGGAGTCGGCTCGCAGGTCTCCGAGTCGCCGTAGGGCAGGCTCATGCAGTCCTGCTCCACCACCCCGGAGTAGTCGGTCTGCACGCGCCGCGTGCCCAGCCAATCGTTGAGATAGAAGTGCAGGTTGTTGCGTCTTCTGTCGATCATTTGCGTGGGAGGGCGAAGGCGACATAGGAGCCGCCGATGGGGGATTTTGGGTCGCGTCCGCCGCTGGAGACGATGACGACATACTGGCGGCCGTTGACCATGTAGGTGGCTGGGGTGGCCATTCCGGCATAGGGCAGGGTGAATTGCCAGAGGAGCTTGCCGTTGCGGGTGTCGAAGGCTCGGAACTTGCGGTCGTAGACGGTTGCTCCGATGAAGAGGACGCCGCCGGCGGTGACGATGGGGCCTCCGTAGTTTTCGGAGCCGGTGTTGGGCATGCCGTGCGCGGCCAGATCGGGGTAGTCGCCGAGGGGGATTCGCCAGAGGTAGCGGCCGGTCTTGAGGTCGATGGCATTGAGGGTTCCCCAGGGCGGCGTAATGGCGGGATAGCCGTCGGGGTCAAGAAACTTGCGGTAGCCGGTGAAGGTATAGCGGTCGGCTCCCGGCGGAAAGGCATTCGGAGCGGATGACGTTTCGCCAATGCGGAGGTAGTGCAGCAGTGCTGCGAGTTTTGCTCCGGCGAGCAGGGGTTGCGGCGGCATGAGTCCGTTGCCGTTGTGGATGAGCGCGGTGGCCTGCTCGACGTTTATCCGGGCGCCTACACCGAGCAGCGCCGGATAGGTAGGTGCGATCCCTTCGAGGTGGGGGCCGTGGCAGGCGGAGCATTGCGCCTTGTAGACCGCTTCGCCGGCGGGGTCGTGCGCCGGGCCTGCGGGGATGGAGGCCAGCTCCTTGCGGCCCTGCGTGGAGACGGGCGTGGCGAGAAATGCGAGCAGATCCTTGAGCTGGTCGGCTTGAATATTGGGGAACGAAGGCATGCGGCCTTTGCCGGAGTGGATGGTGGCGGCGATTTTCTGCGGGGTGAGGCGCTGTTCGATGCCGACGAGCGAGGGAAACTGCGGTGGGGAACCGGCGCGGTCTGCTCCGTGGCAAGCGGCGCACTGGGTCTGGTAAAGGCGCTGGCCGGGGTCGCCGGAGCGCGATGCGGGATCGAGGCCGCCGGTCCAGGCCATTTCCGTCTCATTGATATAGATGGTGTCGGTGGCCGGGTCAATGGCGGGGCCGCCCCACTCGGCGCCGCCGTCAAAGCCGGGGAAGACGATGGTTTGCTGGCCCACGGCAAAGGGCACGAACTGGCCGTCACTGCGGAAGGTGCGGAAGGTTTTGAGCGCCCAGGCGTGCGCGGCGGGCGTGCGCGTGGTGAGCATGTTGGCGGTGAGCCGCTGGCGGCCGTACGGCGCGGGGAGATCAGGCACGGGCTGTGTGGGCGAGGTGACTTCGCCGGGCACGGTGCTCTTGGGGAAGGGGCGCTCGTGAATGGGAAAGAGCGGCTGGCCGGTGAGGCGATTGAAGACGAAGAGGTATCCCTGCTTGGTGGTTTGCGCCAGGGCGGGAATGTGGCGGCCGTTGCGGGTGAGCGTGAAGAGCGCGGGCGGCGAGGGGAAATCGCGGTCCCACAGGTCGTGATGGACGCCCTGGAAATCCCAGATGCGGTGGCCGGTACTGGCGTCGAGCGCGAGGATGGTGTCGGCGTAGAGATCGTTGCCGACGCGGTCTCCTCCGTAGAAGTCCATCACGGCGGAGCCGGTTGGTGAGTAGAGGATGCCGCGCTTTGCGTCGAGCGCCATGCCGGCCCAGTTGTTGGCTGCGCCGGCGGTCTTCCATGCGTCGGGCGGCCAGGTGTTGTAGCCGGGTTCGCCGGGGCGCGGAATGGTGCGGAATCGCCAGACAAGTTGGCCGGTGAGGACGCTGAAGGCGCGGATGTCTCCGGGCGGCGCAGGGTGGGTCTCCGGGTCGCGGCCGCCGACGATGATGAGGTCCTTATAGATGATGCCGGGCGAGGTGAGGACGGTGGACTGGCGGCGGTAGTTGCCGCGGAGATTTTTGCGCAGGTCGATGCGTCCGTTTTCGCCGAAGGTGGCGATGGGCTGGCCGGTTTTTGGGTTGAGGCAGTAGAGATACTGCATGACGCTGGCGAGGATGCGCGGGGCGTGGGACGAGTCGCCGGGCCAGTAGGCCACGCCGCGCACGGGCTGCGTGCCGGGGACGCCGGAGTCAAATTGCCAGATGCGCTTGCCCGTTACGGCGTTGAGCGCAATGACTTTTTGCGTGGGCGTGTAGGCGTAAAGCACGCCGTGGACGACGATGGGATTGGTCTCCATGTTGCCCTTGCCGCCTGTGTCATACCGCCAGACGGGAACGAGGTGGGCGACGTTGGAGCGGTTGATTTGCGTCAGCGGGGAGTAGTGGCCGCCGCCGGGGCCTCCGTCGTATACGGCCCAGTCAACGTCTTTGCCGGGGGCAGATTTGGCGGTGTGGTTCTGCGCGGGGGCGGGAACGATGCAAACCGCGGCCGCAAGGCAAGCGAGCAGGAAAGGATAACGGCGAAAACGGGGATGCATATGTGCGGCGCGCTCCCGGGCGGAATTCGAGGACGTAGCGATTGTTACACTGCGGTGAGCAGGATGGGAAGATGCGGCGGGGGTGGGGTGGTCGCCGGAGGCCTCAGCTATGCACGTCCCGGTATTGCAGATGCTCCGGCAATTGGTTCCCTCGCCTCGCCGCTGTCCACTGCGACTCGATTTCCACTACGCTCTCGGCCCCGGTTGCGTAATGCCGAAAGCTCGACCACGCCCAGTCCTCGGGCCTGGCAACGAGGCCGCGCTTGACCGGATTGCGGTGCATGTAGCGTAGTTTCTCAATGCACTTCTCTTCATTGTGGACATTGAAGTCATAGTATCGCGCCTGCCAGAAAGGGCGCGGGCGGCTCTGCACCGACACCGACAGCTTGACCGCCTGAATCGCTTTCGATAGCAAAGCCTTTTGGGGTTCGCCGACGAGCAGATGAACGTGTTCCGGCATCACGACATAGCCTGCAATCACGAATTTGTAGCGGCGGCGCATCGCTTCAAAAGAGCGCTCGAACAGTTCCCGCGCGCCGGCGGAATCAAGAAAGGCTTGACGGCGATAACAACTGAAGGTGAGAAAGTGGAAGCAACCGCACTGCTGATACCGAACCAGCCCACGCGTCATGCCAACATCTTACTTCCCACGTCTCAGAATCGAGACGTGGGGCACCCAGATTTCGTGGCTGGGTTGGGATTTTGAGACCTGGGCCACCCGCCTCTTGGGATGATGGCTCAGACACAGAACTGAGTATTGGCTGAGACAGCAAGGCCGCCCCGAAGAGCGGCCTGTGACTACATCATTTTCCGGGGCCGCGCACGCAAAGCGCGCGCATCCCCACGAAGGGATAAGGCCAACCTATCGGTTCGTTGCTGGGCCGCCCTTCGTTGAAATCGAAGTACCATGCGTAATTGGAAGGATGTCCGCGATCATCGTTCCTGCGCTCGCTGCTCCATTGATTACCCGTCAGGAACAGATTGCCCTTTATGTGCCATGTAAAGGGGCTACCCTTCGCCGGGCCACCCAAGCGGGCCAGGCCGGGGGCATTGGCGTTCTTATCGTAGATTCCTTCTAACTCCGAGAGTGTCGCCAGCCTCCAGTCCGAGTACCCGGCCAACCGGAGATCGCGGCAGTACTTCACCGCACCTTTCCAGCTCACGTCTCGACCATTATCCTTCGCAGCCCACATCAGGCCCGTCGATGGATCGGTCCAGACGCCGCGCGCTTGAGCCTCCTGCGTGCGGCTTTGGCCTTCCGGTGCTGACTGTGCGCTGGCCTGGATGGCAGCAACAGCGAGAAGAAGCGCAGCGATCTTAATCCAACATTTCACGATGCACCTACTTCCAACTGTCTGCGTACCACTGAATCGCGTTTATGACACCAAAGACCATCTTTTCCTTGGCACCCTGAACGCCACCTGTACGCATCAGGTTGCTGTTGCTCTGGATGAGCGCCCTCGATGTGGCAGGCGATAAAGTCGGATTGAAATAACTGCCGATTGCGATGCCGTTGGTGTTGAAGTTGTAGTCGTGAACCGCCGCTCTCCAGTCACCAGTACCTTGCGGCGGCCCCATTCCACCGGGTCCGGCCCAGTTGTCCTTCGATGGATCGACTGGACCGGCAACCGCCTTCCAAAAATCGCTGACTGCCTGTGCTCGACCGGTCATGAAGGTTAGCAATCCGTTTAATGGGTCTGATCCGTCTGTTGGTTTTGAATTCCCCACCAATTGGCCTGTCAGCCAATCGGAATTTGCCGAAGCAAATCCGTAGCCACCACAGCCGCTCAGACAATCCCCGCTGTCGTTCGTTTGTGCGCCAGCGCCAAACTGCGCGAAATCTACCTGACTTCCGTCTTCAGAGGCAGCTTCAAACATTCCGTTTGTCGTATTGAAATGTGCCCAGTTCTCATTGACGTAGCCGGACAGCCAGGTTCCACCGTTCTGTCCGCACTCTCCCGAATTGCTGTTGTGATCGATTGATTCAACCCCGGTTCCAGCGTCATTCGCATAAATGCAATCCAATCCGGTCGGGTCGAGATTGATCAGCGGGTTATTGCGAGCATAAGCATACAGATTCCAGCTTTGCGGGTCCTCTGGATGTTGTGCTAGAAGCCCCGATGGATCAGGCGATAAAAACCTGCCCATCGACGACCCGTAGTATCTGGCCCCGAAGTTATCTAGGCCGCTTTCGGCGTCTCTTTCTTTGCCGGTGAAGCGGGGTGCGTTGCTGGGTTGTTGATTCGCACATGTGGTGGAGAGCGTCATACGTGTGTGTGGCCCTCATCGTACATCAATCCCGGCCCCTGAAAGCGAGAGACCGGGAGACGGATTGCGCCTTTTATTGGAAGGATGGGGGGGCGTCGGCGGGGCTGGTTCCCCAGTGCTGGTTGGCGGTGGCGCTGAGCTGGAAGTCGAGCGTGCCTCCGTGGGCGACGAAGCTTGGCGGGAGCCAGGTTTTTGATGTGCGGTGGCCGTCGACCTTGAGGCCGGTGACGTAAGGCGAGTTGGTGGCGGCGGCGGGCGCGTGGATGGTGATGTCTCCGGCGGCGCGGCGGATGTGGACGGCGGTGAAGAGCGGGCTGCCGAGGACGAGTTCAGAGCGGCCGGGGATTTCGGGATAGAGGCCCATGGCGGACCAGACGTACCAGGAGGACATTTCGCCGAGGTCGTCGTTGCCGGGCATGCCGTCGGGCTGGTTGGTCCAGATGGTGTTGAGGACGCGGCGCACGGACTCCTGCGTCTTCCATGGCTGCTGGAGGAAGTCGAAGAGCCATGGCGTTTCAATGGATGGCTCGTTGTTGAGCTCGGCATGGAGGCCGCCGGAGCGGGTGACGGCGAGGCTGCCGTCCTTGTGGTAGAAGAAGGCGTTGAGGCGGCGGCTGGCGATTTGCTTGCCGCCCATCATGGCGAAGAGGCCTTTTTCGTTGAAGGGGACCATCCAGACGTATTGCGCGGCGCTGCCTTCGACGAAGCCGCGGTCGGATGCGGGGTTGAACTTGGGCCAGGCGCCGTCGGCGTTGCGGTTCTGGATGTATCCGCCGTCGGGGGTGGCGTGCGGATTGAAGATGTTCTTCCAATATTGTGCGCGGGCGAGGAACTGCTTGTGGACGGCGCGGTCGCCCATGCGCTGGGCGAGTTGGGAGATGGCGAAGTCGGCGGTGGAGTCCTCGAGGGTGTCAGCCGCGGGGCCCCAGGCGTTGGCTCCGACGGGGATGTAGTGGAGCTTGAGCCACAGGTTGAGCGAAGGCCGCTCCCCGACGCACTCGACGGGGCAGCCCATGCTGCTGAGATCGTTGGCGGTGGGGACGGTGGCGGCACGCAGAAGGGATTTGTAGGCGGCACGGGCGTCGAAGGTGGTTCCACCGAAGGCGAGGATGTCGGCGATGGCGGGCGCGGCGGGGTCGCCGTTCATGACGTGGGTGATGCCGGAGTTGTGGGTCCAGCGGTCCCACTCGCCGTTGTTCTGGTCGGCCTGATTGAGCAGGGACTGGGCGAAGTCGGAGGCGATGTGCGGCTCAATGAGCGTGAGCAATTGTAACTGTGACCGATACACATCCCATCCTGAGAAGGTGGCGTATTGCGCGCGCTGCGGCGCGGCGACGGTATGGTCCTTGCCATCCATGCCGTAGTACTGGCCGTTGACGTCGCTATAGAGGTTTTCTCCCATGAGCGCGTGGTAAAGCGCGGTGTAGAAGACGACCTGCTGGTTGTGCGTGCCGCCTTCGATCTGGATGCGGCTAAGGACGTTGTTCCAAGCGTCGTGCGCGTGTTGGCGCGTGGTGGCGAAGGATGTGCCGGGAGGGTTCTCGGCGCGGAGATTGGCTGCGGCGTTCTTCTCGCTGACGTAGGAGATGCCGACGCGGACGCCGACGGCGGGTGACTTTTCGGTGTCGAGGACGACCCATCCGCCGGAGCCTTTGCCGGGCGGGACGAAGCCCTTTGGTCCGTATGTGGTGCCGCCGCTGGCTTGGGTTGTGTTGTTGCGGACGGAGGAATCCTCCCACGTGCCGGTGCTGAGGAAGGGCGCGCTGAAGTGGGCGACGAAGTAGAGCGTGTAATAGCTATGGCGATCGGCGGTGCCGATGTATCCGCAGAAGTTACCGCTGGTGACGGAGCCGGAGATGGTCTGTGTTGCCGGGTCGATGGAGATGTGCGCGTCGGAGCTGCCGACTTCTGAATATGCGGTGCGGACGAACATGACGGCGGGCTTGCCGGCGGGATAGGTGAAGAGCCCGGACCCGGTGCGGTCGGTAGCAGTGAGCTCGACGGTGACTCCGTCGGCGAGTGTGACTTTGTAGTAGCCGGCTTGCGCGGTTTCGTCTGCGTGCGAGAAGGTGCTGCCGTAGAGGGCGGCGGCTGGGTCATCGGCGGGCGAGGTGGTGACGGCGCCGACGTAGGGCATGAAGGGGATGTCTCCGCTGGCTCCGGCGCACCCGGTGCCCATGAGGTGGGTGAGTGAGAATCCGCTGATGCGGCTGGCGGCGTAGGCGTAGCCGCCGGGAGCGGCGGGGCGGCCGCGGCCATCGCGCATGGAGCCGGGCACGCCTTTTACTTTGGGGCGGGGGCGAATCCAGGGCTCTTCGGGGCTCCAGTTGACCATGCCCTGCGGCATGGTTGCGCCGGGGTAGTCGTTGCCTCCGTTGGCGGTTCCGATGATGGGATTGACGAGCGAGGCGGGATCGCTGACGGCGGGGCTGTTGGTCTGCGTCCATGCGGGTGCTGTGCTTATTCCCAGCGAGAACAGTAATCCGGCTGACAACCCGATCCAGAGACCACTCGACTTCAGCATGCGCATGCTCATCCTCCCAACGGTCCTGCGCGGAAAATTTTTCTCGCAGGCACTCGAAACTATTGTAGATGCTGGTTCGTAAAGAGATGTGAGGCTATTGCCAATTCACCAGATGGGAGGAAAGATGCGTCGACTTCTATTGATCCTTGTTGTGGTTGTGATGTGTGCGGGCATTCCAGCAATCGGGCAAATTGTCCCGGGATATCAGAAGGGGACGATTCACCCGGAAGGCAAGCACACGTATAAGCTGTCTGGCCATGGGCTACAGGTCTGGTTCGATGGGTGCGTGGATTTCAAGACCGCGCAAGCGGTGGAATACCGGATGACGGAGGAGAAGGTGTATTTGCGCGACGGTGACGGAAATGCGTATGCCTGCTCGATTGCCCGGATGGATATAAGTTCGAGCGCGGCTGCGCCGGCGAATGGAACTGGCACCAATGATTTGGTTCGCAAGGTTTACAAAACGGGAGAAATCCTAGGGTACAAAGTCAGACGAGAACTCGATGTTTCGGGTGTGGGCCACTCAGTATTAAGCGGGACTACCTATACGAAAGTATATGAACTACGTGGGCCGAAGTTGATGTACTGGATGGATTCGTGCGGCAGCTTCCGCACCCACGAATTTCTGCCTGGGCAAACGGTGCATTTCCGGGTGGACATTGACAACAACCTGCTCTACGTCCGGCATGACAAGGACGATGAGTACACTTGCCGGCTGGATGGAATGCACCTGCTTGGCATAGGTGGAATTCCCGCGCCGCGAGGTGGCCCGTCGCGGGAGTAGTGCGCAGAAATCTGAGCAGATGCTTGAAGTACACGGCCTGATCGTCCCACATGTCGAGATGGCTGCCGTTGGGGCAGATGGCTGAGGTGGCGTTGGGCATCATTTTGGCCATTCGGATCATGTCGTTCGGAGCGGCGAGTTGCTGATAGGAAGAACGGCGGTACAAAGTCCGGCTATGATTTTGAGACATGACTGAAGAGTTAGAGCCAGAGGCAGAGCCGGAGGCCGGGAGTCCGGAGTCGAAGAGACGGCTGCGACAGATTGCGCAGTGGGCCGGCATCGCGGTGGCGTCGCTGTGGCTGCTGGGGGCGCTGGTGCTGGTGTGCTTCAAGTGGATCGATCCGCCGACGACCGCGGTGCATGTTGAACGGCACTTGCAGGCGTGGATGCATGGCAAGCCGTATCACGAGCGCTACCGGTTTGTTCCGCTGAGCCAGATCTCGCCGAATTTGCAGCATGCGGTGATTGCGGCGGAGGATGCTCGGTTCTACCAGCACCACGGGTTTGACTGGCACGCGATGGAGCTGGCAGCGGACCATGACATGAAGGGCGGGCGGATACGGGGAGGATCGACGCTGGACCAGCAGCTGATGAAGAACCTTTTTCTGGGGACGGAGCGGTCGATCGTGCGCAAGGGTGTGGAGGCTTCGTTTGTTCCGGTGGCGGAACTGGTGCTGGGCAAGCAGCGGATTTTGGAGCTTTACCTGAATGAGGTGGAGTGGGGGCCGGGCGTGTATGGCGCGGAGGCGGCGTGCCACTACTACTATGGGACTTCGGCGCGGAACCTGAGCCGGGACCAGGCGGCGCGACTGGCTGCGATTCTGCCGGACCCGCGGAGGCGAAGGCCGCAGTATATGAATCGGTACAGCGGGATTATTGAGACGCGTATGAGCCAGATGGGGTGGTAGCGGCGGCCCACAGTGCTATGGCTGGAGCCGGCCGGAGTAGTGGGCGGCTACGATGTTGCACTGAAGCTCTTTCAGGGTTTTTGCGCTGGGCATGCCCTGGGTCATTACGCCTTCGAAGAAGTATCCCGAGGCCCAGTTGCTGTTGTCGCCGCCGATGCCGAGGAGGATGGCTCCTTCCTGCTGCATGGGTTGGTAGCCCTTGGGAAGAGGGATGAGGCCGGTGGTAGTGAGGCCTCCATGTTGGGCATTGCCCTGGTAGATGGCGTATTTGTGCTGGCCGTCGTTGATGCCCATGTCGGTAACGAAGATGGTGCCGGCGGGCACGGCGAGATGGCCGTAGATGCCGTTCTCCATGTCGAGGCCCGCGTCGGGCTTGCAGGGGGTGTGGTGGCACATGATGTTGATGGCGTCCATGTGTCCGGCGTTGTTGTCGAGGTTGTTGGCCTCGGCGTTGCCAAAGTCGAAGCAGCATTTGCTGTTGAGCTGGAGCGCGGAGGTGACCATGTAGACGCCTTCGGGCTGGCCGTTGACGGCTGTGCCTTTGGGGTGGTCGATGCGATAGCCCATGCCGGGAAAGATGGCGATGCCGTAGACCTTGTGTCCGGCGATGGTTACAGGGAGAGCGTTGGCGACGGCGGGAAGGTCGTATCCGTCGGGGCCAGGGCCGTGCGCTGCTCCGCCGGGAGGCGCGGGGGTGAGGTCGTTGTGGTTGGGCGACTGGTCGTAGATGCGGACGATGATGCAGGTGGTGTGGGCGCAGAATTTGTCCTGGGCGGC
The DNA here is from genome assembly GCA_035532055.1 of Acidobacteriaceae bacterium. Classification (GTDB taxonomy): domain Bacteria; phylum Acidobacteriota; class Terriglobia; order Terriglobales; family Acidobacteriaceae; genus Silvibacterium. Next base: position 220,327 of record DATKRT010000042.1, read on the forward strand.
GGCATTGGCGTATCCGCCGGGGAGGAGGCCGATGTTCGCGGAGGTCATGTCTGACTTGCGCGTGACCATGTATAACGCGCCTTTGTAGTCGCGGTAGAGCGCGCGGGTGGTGCTGAAGGCGGCAACGCAGGGCGTGGAGTGCGCGAGGATATCGCAGGGTCGGGGCGCGGTCTTGCGCGAAGCTGCGTGGGCGAGCGGCGCGATGGCGAAGGCAGCGAGAAGGAGTGCGAGCGGCAGGATTTTTGTGAACAGGGAGCGTGTCTTGATCTGCATAAGTGTTCGCGAGGTCCTTTGTGTGTTCGCTTCTCTGTCTGAGCGTTGGTTACGGGCAATGGAATTTTAGCATTGGGGCTGGGAGGAGTTGGTGCGGCGGCGAGTGATATATGAATCAGCGCAGCGGGGTTCTTGAGACGAGGACGAGCAAGATGGCGGATCAGTTTGCCTGCCAGAGCGCGCGCTCATCGCCGGTTAGAGGAATGGGCAATGTTTGGCCGCGGGCTCCGGAGGCGAACGATGTTTCCAGGATGGCCATGCAGGCGATGGCGTCCCTGGCAGGGACAGGGATGGGGCCGTTGCCGAGAATGGCGTCGCGGATGGCGGTGTAGTATCCGAGCTGGTTGCCAACGGGCGATGGCACTTCGGTTCGCGAGCCGGTGGCTCCGTCGTAGAGGAAGCACGGGCTGGGGTCGTGGCCGAAGGCGGGATCGGTGGGGAGCATGCCGTCCTTGAGTTGCTGCTCCTGCACGTCGGCGCCGAACTTTGCCCAGCTGCCGAGGGTGCCGTGAAGGACGGAGCGCGGGCCTCCGCCGGAGACGAGCAAAGAAGCATGCAGGATGGCGCGCATGTCATCGTAGATGAGCTGCACGTGTGCCCAGTCGTCGGTGGAGCCGCCTTTGCGGAGGATTCCGAAGGTGGCGTTGACGGAGTGCGGAAGGCCGAAGAGATAGAGGGCCTGATCGATGAGGTGAGGACCGAGATCGAACCAGAGGCCTGCTCCGGGGCCGGGGTCTTCGCGCCAGCGTTGGCGCACGACGGGACGGAAGCGGTCTATGTGAGATTCGTAGTGCGAGATTTCTCCGAGCGTGCCTGCTTCAAGAATGGCTTTGGTGGCGAGGATTTCGCTTTCCCAGCGGCGGTTGTGAAAGACGGACAGAAGGCGGTTGCGTTGCGCGGCAATTTCGGCAAGCGAACGGGCTTCCGCAAGGGTGACGGTAAAGGGCTTGTCGAGGACGACATCTTTGCCGGCGCGCAGAGCGGCGGCGGCAAGCGGGTAGTGGCTGTCGTTGGGAGTGGCGATGACGACCAGATCGACGCCGGGATGCGTGGGGACTTCAGCAGGCGCGCAGACGAGGGCGGTGGGATATTTTTCTGCGACAGCCTCGTGCTTGCTCGATCCGACGACGGAGAGCTCGAGCCCGGGCGCGCAGTGAATGAGTGGGGCGTGGAAGGTTTGTCCAGCGTAACCGTAGCCGATGAGCCCTACACGAATGGTCATGCCTTTACGGGTCATGTATCCAGAGTAAGCTGTGCGCGGGTTGATTGACGGCTAAGCCCACTTGCGAAGTTCGGGGTAGCGGGCGTAGATGCGGTGCTGATCGTCGGGTGGGAGTTGCGAGAGGCGTTTGGGTTTGTCCTGCGGGCGAGTTCCCTTTTGGTTGAGGACGTTCATGAGGCTCCACTCGCGCTGAAGCTTTTGCGGCTCGTGTGCGGGGAGGCCGTAGCGGGTGAAGTCGATGGCCATCCAGGGGCTGTTGGTAACCCAGTTGTGGAGGAGCGCGAGGCGGAACTCCTTGTTCATGTACCAGCGGATTTCGAGGTCTTTCTCTGAGCCGGGCGCGCCGGAGCCGCGCTCGACGAAGCGATAGTTGATGGGGTTGTTGTTGGGATAGTGGCTGCGCCACTTCATGCCGAAGTCGCCTTCGGTGGGGACCTGGGTGTCGGGCCAGCGGTCGCGGACGGCCTGGAGCCACCAGGTGAGGTCGTCATCGTGGCCGATGGAGACTTCCCAGATGGCGGTGACGAAGGCGAATCCGTTGAGCGCGTGGCCGCGGTCGAAGTGCGTTGCGGTGGTGTGGAGCATTTCCATGCGGCCGACTTTCTGGCCGAGGTCGCCGACGGTTTCTATGGGCCCGACGCCCATGCGGCTGTTGAAGCCTCCGGTGAAGCCTTCGCGGCGGGCGGCGAGGAAGTCGCAGGTCCATCCGTCGAGGCAAACGCAATCGATGAAGTCGGAGGGGCCCTGCGCGGGCTTCAGGTAGTGCTGGCGGCTGGGGTAATAGGGGTAGCAGATGCCTCCGTCTCCGTCGCCGTGGTCGATGCCGTGCTGGCTCCAGATCTGGCCCTGACAGACGTGGATGCCTTCGTCGATGGAGAGCTGGCGCTGGTTTTCGGCGTCCATGAATCCGGCGACGAGGGACTGCGGGCGGTAGTGGTTGCCGACCATGTTGGTGACGAGCTTGAGGGCGCTGTGGATGGTGACGCGGATTTGCTCGCGGGTGTTGTACATGGGGGCGAAGTAGCCGCCGGGGATGAAGGTGATCTCGTCGCCGTAGCGGTCGTGATAGTGGGCGAGGAGGCGGCGCGCGTCCTTGTACTCCTTGCGGGTGTCGTTGAGGGCGAGCCAGCTTACGGCCCAGGTCATGCGGCCGTTGGGGCAGCCGCGGGCGAAGGCTTCGCGGCGGGCGCGGATGTGCGCGGGGGTGTTCAGAGGGGCTTCGTCCTGGCCGATGTTGCGGGTGGGCGTGACCTCAACCTGATTGACGCGGACGACGGAGATGTGGGTGAGGTAGCGTCCGGTGAATGGTGTGTAGACGGAGGCGCGGGAGGGCTCGGCGTGGAGGCGGGGCGCGAGGGTGAGCGCGGCAGCAGAGGCGGCGGCGGTGCCGAGGAACTTTCTTCTGGTCCAGTGAGTATTCACGCCTACCTTTTTACATCAGCGCGGGGATGGGTGTGGATTTGAGTGGCGGTGGCGGTCCCGCATCTCTTCGAGATACGGGGCACCCGGCAGGGGCTAAAGCCCAGTCATAGTGTGAACTTTTTACGGCACGACTAAAGTCGTGCCCTGATACAAAGCCCCATACGCTATCGACTCTGGTAACAACCTGATCTTCAACTCAAGTCAACACCGGGCTTGAATGGAACGCTGGCATTTGTGAAAGAATTTCTGGGGATTGAGATGGCCTTGTTGGAATGGCTGGAGTGGAGAGATGGCGAGGGGATGACGAAGCGGACGCGTAGGGAGTTTTTGGCTGGGGCGGGTGTGGTGCTGGGTGGCTCGGTGGTTGGGCCGCGGGTGTGGGGTGCGGCGCGGGGCTTGTCGGATGCGGGTGCGCAGGCGGTGCGTGGATCGGCTGCGAGTGCGGCTCCGTTGCGCGGGTTGATGGTGGATGCGGGGCGGGTTCCGGAAAAGATGGAGTACTACCGGCGGGTGGTGGAGTTTTGCGCGGAGTGGGAGATGAATGCTCTGCACTTCCGGCTGGCGGATGACCAGGGAAGCGCGCTGCGGTTTGCGAGCGCGCCGGGGCTGGTGACGCACCGGAATGCTTTCTCGCCGGATGAGATGCATGGGCTGGCGGAGTTTGGGCGGAGCCATGGGGTGGATGTGATTCCGGAGCTGGAGTCGTTTGGGCACACGGGGTTCATAACACGGTCGGCGAAGTACCGGCACCTGGCGGACGAGAGCGCGAACGGGGCTTTCACTGGAAATGGTGAGTTTACGGGGGTGATTCCGGTAAGCGCGGAGACGCTGGAGCTGTTTGCGCGGCTGTATGCGGAGGTGGCGGAGATTTTTCTGTCGCCGTATATGCATACCGGATGCGACGAGGTGAACTGGGGCGGGTCGGCGGAGTCGCGAGCGGCGCTGAAGAAGCAGTCGCGGGCGCAGATCTGGGCGGAGTATTTGAACAAGCTGAACGGGCTGGTGCGCGGGCACGGCAAGCAGATGATCGTTTGGGGCGACTTTGTGCTGCATAAGGAACCGGAGATTTTGCCGCAGCTGGCAAAGAACATTGTGATTATGGACTGGCAGTACTCGGAGAACAGCTCGGCGAAGGCGGCGGAGGCGCTGGCGCGGGTGAAGGCGAATGGGTCGAAGGGGATTGGCGCTCCGGCGCTGATTTGCTACAAGTGGGGGCCGCGGGCGGGGCGGGAACAGCTACGGAATATTGATGCGTTTGCGGAGGCGTATCTGGGTAATGGAAGCTCGGCTGCGGACGCGGGTTCGTTGGGGATGGTGCTTACGAACTGGGTTCCGAGCCGGTATGTGCAGCGGTCGATCTGGGACGGGTTTGCGTATGCGGCGGTGGCGATGCGGCAGGGGACGGTGGTGGCGCAGACCTCGGGACTGCAGCGGTTTGTGGAGCGGCACTACGGGGCGCGGTGGTCAGATGATTGGGAAGAGGCGATGGCGCTGATGTATGACGATGCTCCGTATATGGAGGACGGCGAGACGAAGGAGTGGATGGGGATTCGGCTGCGGGTTCCGTGGAGCGGGGACGCGGAGTTGAAGGCGGCGCTGGCGGGCGGAGTGGGGAGGAATCCTTATATAAGGTTGCGGAAGCTGCTGGCGGAGCTGGCGCCGACGGTGCAGAAAAACGGGGACGACTTTGCGGCGTTTGCGCTGAGCGTGGAGGCGATGGAGCAGGTGGTGACGCGCGTGAATGCGGTGGCGGATGCGGCGCAACTGGGCGGGATGGACCTGGCGGCTGCCTCGGGACTGATCGAGCAGATTGCAGCGCAGGATGCGGCGATGGTGAAGAAGCTGACGGCGGACTGGGACGAGGGGCGTCCGGCGAATGCAGAGGCGAAGACGGAGCTGCTGGCGGAGCTGCATCCTAAAGACGAGTTGCTGTATTCGTGGGGCAAGGCGGCGGCGTACTCGGCGGAGCTGGCGAAGCAGCCGCACAGATTTTATGGGATGGTTACAGGACCGAGATGAAGAGCTATACGGAGTATCTGGTATTTGAGACGAAGAAGCGGCGGGAGATGGTTCACATTACGGATGAGGTAAGGAGATTGTGCGGCGGAGCGGGGGACTTCGCGTCCGGCGATACGCGCTTCGCGCAGTCGTAAGCCAGGGGTCGTGGGCGCTCCCGTTGGTCGCGCGGGGGACTTCGCGTCCGGCGACACGCGCTTCGCGCAGTCGTAAGCCAGGGGATGATGGGCGCTCCCGTTGGTCGCGCGGGATGGATGCGACTGACCCCGCGTAAGCTGTGATCGCGTAAGCTGCGATTTAGATGTATTTGGATAGAATGGACAGTCTGTGGACATAGTAAGCATCGGCGCTGACTGGGTGGGTCGCGTGATTGACGGCAGGTATCCTCTGCTGCAATGGCTGGGGGGCTCGGACGGGAGCGGTGTGTTTCTGACGGAGCTGGACGGGTCTGGGTCGCAAAAGGTTGCAATCAAGGTGGTTACGGCGAGTTATGCGAGCGCGCAGGCGCAACTGTCGCGCTGGGCGGAAGCGGCGGAACTTTCTCATCCTCATTTAATGAAGCTGCTGCGCACGGGGCGGTGCCGGGTGGACTCGCTCCGGGTGGTGTACTCGGTGACGGAGTATGCGGAAGAGGTGCTGGCGGACATTCTGCAGGAGCGGGCACTGAAGCCGGAAGAAGTGAACGAGATGCTGATGACGGTGCTGGAAGTGCTGCTCTATCTGCACGGCAAGGGCTATGTGCACGGGCATCTGAAGCCGTCGAACATTCTGGTGGTGGGGAACCGTTTGCAGGTATCGGGGGACGGGTTGCTGACGGCGGGTGAGCCGGGCAAGTGGTTTCGCGCGCTGACGGTGTATGACGCGCCGGAGACGGGCAAGGTGGTGATGGTTCCGGCTGCGGATGTGTGGTCGCTGGGGATGGTGCTGGTGGCGGCGTTGACGCAGAAGCCGGCGGAGTGGGACCGGGAGAGCCGCAAAGATCCGGAGGTTCCGGCGGAGGTTCAAGAGCTGTTTGCGCGGATGGCGCGGGAGTGCCTGCGGATAAACGCGGAGCGGCGGTGCATGCTGACAGATTTGAACAAGGCGCGGCTCGATCAGGTACACGCGGGGGGCGCGGCCTCGGGGCAAAGCCACTGGGTGGTTGAAGCCAAGCGGGCGGACGCGGAGATCCAACGACGCGGGCGAATGGTGATTGTGTCCGCGGCGGTTGTGGCGGTGGCGCTGGCGATCTTCTGGATGGTGCATCTTGTGCGGAGTACGGAGAGCGGCCCGGCGCAGACGCCGGCGGTGGTGCAGACGAAGGCTGCAGGGAGTGGGGGGACGGTTGGAGCAGTGAAAGCGAGCCCGGCAGCAACGCGGGCGGTAGCGTCGAGTACACAGAAGGCGAGCGAGCCGGCAGTGCCGATGGCAGCGGCGGCGGGGCGGGGCGCGGTAGTGCAGCGGGTGTTGCCGGAGGCTCCGCAGAATGCGTTGGATACGATTCGGGGGACGGTGCGGGTGTGGATTCGCGTGGCGGTGGATGCGAGCGGAAATGTGACGGGCGCGACGTTCCAGAATGCGGGACCGAGCAAGTACTTTGCACGGCTGGCAATGGAGGCGGCGCAGAAGTGGCGGTTTGCGCCGGGGGCGGCTGGCGCGCGGCGGCTGGCGTTTGAGTTTCGGCAGACGGGTGTTGCGGTGGTGGCGACGAAGATGGGGCAGTAGGGAAGCCGATCCTGTGATCCTGTGATCCTGTGCCGGCGTCTCAGGAGCGCGAGGTTGGGCGCCTGGTGACACGGAACAGGGTTTTGAGACGAAGCAGCGGCGGATTAGCTGGTAAGGATATGTTCGAGCGCCTGCAGGCTTGACCGCTCGCCCATGACGATGAGGACATCGCCGGCCGAGATTTCAAACTCAGCAGAAGGATTGAAGATTGTTTCGCGTCCGAGCTTGTGGATTGCGATGACGATGACTCCGGATTTCTGCATGTCGAGCAACTGGCCGAGGGGCTTGCTGGTGAAGCCGGCCTTGGGGGCGACGGAAACCTGCTCCATGGTGACCTTTGGACCAATATTGCTTCTGGCGAAGTCCATCAACTCCACTACGTGAGGCTTGAGCAGTGCGTCGGCGAGCTGGCGTCCGGCCATGGCGTAGGGCGTAAAGACTGTGTCGGCGCCTGCGCGGCGCAGCTTTTCCCCGGCCCCTTCTTCAGAGACGCGGGTGACAACGGTCAGCTTGGGATTCAGGGTTTTCGCAGAGAGGATGATGAAGAGATTTTCGGCATCGGAGGGCAGGGCGGCAATGAGTCCTTTCGCCCGGAGAACCCCGGCTTCGAGAAGGCTTTCATCCTGGGTGGCGTCGGCGGCGATGGCGAGCATGCCTGCCTTGACGGCATTGGCAACACGCTGCTCACTGCGGTCGATGACCAGGAAGGGCGCGTTTGTCCGTTGAAATTCATAGGAGGCGTTGCGGCCTACGCGTCCGAAACCGCAGACGATGAAGTGGTCATGCAGATTGTTGATCATTCGTTTTGTCCTGTTTTTGCCGTAGCGGTTCTGCAATTCAAGTTCGATGACAGTTTGGGTCATGGCACCAATTGCGACGAACATCGCGCTGACTCCGAAGATAATCAAAAAGGAGTTGAAGACGCGTCCGGCATGGCTGAGAGGCCGTACCTCCTGATAGCCGACGGTGGTGATGGTGGTGAGCGCCATATAGAAGGCTTCGAACCAGGAATAGTGTTCGATGAGCACAAAGCCGACAGTGCCAATAAGCAGCGTGAAGCACAAGAGTCCGACGGTGAGAAGGATGCGGCGGACGAGACGGGTGTGCATGAAACTATCTCCCAAAAATGCGGGCTTCTCTTTGAGCTTCGCGCTGCCCGCGTTGGGGCGGGGCGGGACGAAGTGATTATAGGCGGAGTTTGAGGGGGTGGGCAGTGTTGGGTAGGGTGCGGAGGCGGGGTGTTTCTGATCACCAGGGTACGCTATAATGTAGGAACGTTGCTATGTTGAGGGAGGTGGGCGATGGCGATTACAACGCTTTCCAGCCGGGAGTTCAACCAGGACACGGGGCTTGCGAAGAAGGCCGCGAAGCGTGGGCCGGTGTTTATTACCGATCGCGGCCGGCCGGCACATGTGCTGATGACGATTGAGGAGTACCAGAAGATCGCGGGCAAGAGCGGAAGCATTGCCGATCTGCTGGCGATGCCTCGCGCTGATGAGGTGGAGTTTGAAGCGCCTCGCCTGAAGGGCCGTTTATACCGGGCAGCGGACTTGAAGTAATGTATCTGCTGGATACGAATGTTGTTTCTGAATTACGGAAGGGCCGAACGGGGAAGATCGACAGGTACGTCAAGGCGTGGTCGAAGAGTGTTCCCGTTGCGTCGCTGTTCCTTTCCGCCATTTCGATCCTTGAGATTGAAATGGGAATTCTGCTGATTGAGCGCCGCGACCGGACGCAGGGGATGCTGCTTCGCGCATGGCTTGAGGAGCATGTTCTGCCGGCATTTGATGGGCGGATACTGGCGGTTGATACGGCGGTTGCGCGGCGGTGCGCCGCCCTGCATGTGCCGGACCGGTGTTCGGATCGCGATGCGCTGATTGCGGCGACGGCTCTGGGGCATGGGATGACGGTTGTTACTCGTAATGTAAGGGACTTTGAAGATACTGGAGTTGCGGTGCTGGACCCTTGGAAGGGTTGATCCATTGCTCGTTCGGACGCACGAGCAAAACAGCATATTTGGGCCACTCAGCCATCAGCCATTAACGGTATGGCTGATGGAACCGTTAGTGTATTAGCGACGCTCTCCGCCTCTCGATCAATGTCCGGCTCGCTAACTCGACTTTCGACGATTATTGCGGCGTTTTGAGGGATAAATGGTCTTAGTTGGCGAAAGGCCATTTGGGCCGCAATAGACAGTACATCGTGACGACTTGATGTGTCCACTTCACTTACATGAAGCTGGACTATCTTATCTCTAAACTCCGTTAGAAGTAAGAATGTTTCTATCATCGACGAATCGACCTGGCGAGCATGCCCGATATCCAGGCACATTTTTGCTGTCGGCAAATATGTAAATATCTTACGAAGCTCGATCACCGAGCGTCCCGTGCTCTTCCGTCTATCCATATTTTCGATAGCAAGTCGATCCGCGAGCACTTTCCAAAGGCTGAAGTCATGAATGGTATCCGGATGCAACACGATAGGCCAAGTCACAGGTAGCTTTTGCAGGAGAGACACCAAATGCTCTTCATCGCTCTCCGCAAACGCACTGGGAGCATGAAAAGATACGTATTTATAACTGCTCAAGTCGAGTTGTGGCAGTGCGTTAATGAGCGGTTCTACTTCATTAATCCTCAGCGCAGACAGTTTTATGGCGTGGAAAGGGTGTTTTTTCAGAATTTTAATTGCTCGTGTGAAGTCACCGAGTGCAATATCTCCCGTTGAGTACCCAAGATTATTCATTAAAAGGCACCATATCTTATTGTTAGATCGCCAAAGATGTTGTCATTACTCAAGAATATACTGCTGACTGCATCTTTGAATTTGTGGCTGACATCCCTTGTATTCCCTCAACCTCAGCGCATAGGGGGTACGCATTCTGAGGGCATTCGCCACCTCAATGGACGTGAAAGCAGCCAAAAGCCCTTATTTTAAGGGCCCATTTGGGCTTTGTTGGATGAGTCAAAACTTGGAAGTGGTGGCCAGAGACGGGATCGAACCGCCGACGCCGGCCTTTTCAGGGCCGCGCTCTACCACTGAGCTATCTGGCCTTGGTGTTTTAGGTCCAAGGGCAACCGGGAGGTCGCAGGAGGATGTACGCTGCGATTCTTTCTGATCGGCAAGTCAACCGGCCGCCGGAGCTGTGAATCGTCAATACAACCAACCACATTATAGCAAAAGGAACTTCTTGAATCGCCGCTCTTAATCTGCACCGCGGGCCATATTCATGCGCGACGTTTGACCGTATCTGGCTTACACTCTTCAGTACCCCTTTTCACTTGAAGGATGCCCCTATGACCCGCAAGTTCTGCACCTATCTGCTATGTCTTCTCTTTGCGGCCACTCCGGCTGCGCTTCATGCCCAGGCGCACAAAGTTCGCACCATCTCTGCTTCCAGCGCCGGGGCGCGCACGGCTGCCGCATTCAACGCAGCCCACAAAATGGGCCCGCTGGCTCTGCGCGCATTCTTCTACCGCATGCCCAAGGGAGCAGACCTGCACAATCACCTCTCCGGTTCCATCTATGCGGAATCGTGGATTCGTATTGCGGCACAGGACCACCTTTGCATCAACCTTCGCACCCTGTCCTATACAAAACCCGACCATGCCTCCTGCAAATCCGGAGAAGTCCACGCCAGCCAGGCAATGGCCGACCAGAATCTTTACAACCACCTCGTCGACGCCTTTTCCATGCGCACCTTTGTTCCTAAAACTGCCGACTCAGGACACGATCAGTTCTTCTCCACCTTTGCGCGCTTTGAAGAAGCAGACAAGTTCCACACCGGCGAATTGATCAACGAGGTTGCCACCCGCGCGGCCGCGCAAAATGAACAGTACCTTGAGCTGATGAACACGCCTGACTTCTCCCCGGCTGCGGCGCTTGCCAAAAAAATCGGCTTCAACTCCAACTTCGCACAGTATCGCCAGCAGCTCCTGGACGCGGGCTTCCGCAAATTCGTCCCTGCCGCTCAGGCACAATTCAATCAGGCCGAGAGCGACCGCAAGCAGATCGAGCACTGCGGCCAGCCTGACGCTCAACCCGCCTGCAAGGTGGAAGTACGCTTCATCTATCAAGTTCTGCGGGACAAGCCCCCGCCGGTTGTCTTCGCCCAGATCCTCCTCGGCTTTGAGGCCGCAGCCACTGACCCGCGCATCGTCGGCATCAATCTCGTCCAGCCCGAGGACTCATACTTTTCCATGCGCGACTATCGCATGCACATGCACATGATCGGCGTTCTGCGCCGCTTCTATCCCAATGTGCACATCACCCTGCACGCCGGGGAGCTGGCCTTTGGCATGGTGCCTCCGGCTGGTCTCAGCTTCCACATCCGCGATGCGGTTGAGGTGGCCTATGCCGAGCGCATTGGTCATGGGGTGGACGTCATGTACGAGACCCACCCCTACCAGCTGCTCCACGAAATGGCCGAAAAACATGTCATGGTCGAAATCTGCCTCACCAGTAACGCCGTCATCCTCAACGTCAAGGGCAAGCACCACCCCTTCATGATCTATCGCAAATATGGGGTGCCCGTGGCCCTTGCCACGGATGATGCCGGGGTCTCGCGCATCGATCTTACGCACGAGTACGTCCGTGCCGCGGAAACCTATCCGCTTTCCTACCTGGACTTTAAAAAGATGGTCCGTACCAGCCTGGAGCATGCCTTCCTGCCCGGCGTAAGCCTATGGCAGCGCACCACTCCGGAAACACTCGACAAACCCGTCGCCGTCTGCGCCGGACAACTCGGACGGCAAACGCCCACCGGTAATTGCGCCCGCTTCATCGCAGGCAGCCAGAAGGCGCAGCAAGAGTGGGAGCTCGAGCGGCGATTCCATCTCTTTGAGGCGACCTTCTAAGCTCCAATTGTGATGGCGCTCACTTGATACCCGCGCTGCACTTTGGCAGAGCTAAATGCATTCCAGAACCATACAGCAGGGGCGAGCCTCAGCCCGCCCCCTGCTGGTAACTCTCCAGCTAACGTATTTAAACTGCGTGCGTCATTTAGAGAGGCTGGACGTCGGATGCCTGCCAGCCCTTCGGCCCCTTCACAACGTTGAATTGAACGGCCTGACCCTCCTGCAGACTCTTGAAGCCACTTGATGTGATGGCTGAGTAATGCACGAAGACATCTTCCCCATTCTGGCGAGAGATGAAACCGAACCCTTTGGCGTCGTTAAACCACTTCACAGTACCTTGTTCCATTTTGATGCTATTTCCTGTTTGAATTACGCTGGAGGGAAACGGATGCTGAAGACAACCCTGCTACAGCACAGAACTGCCGGAACCCCGGTTCGAACCTGACGCGCACACAGTGTACCAGACTTTGCAAGCAGTTCTCACTAAAGTTCCTGAATATTCATGGACTTGTCGGGCGCAAGCGGAAAGCACAATCTGTCTATAATCGCTCCTGGATGCAAATGACCTCGTATCAAGACCCTGTTTCCCGCCCATGAAGTCCAATCCCGTTCACCCTCGCCCGATCATCGCCCCATCTATCGCCTCGATCATCACCCCAGTCATGCAATGGCTTCTTTTCGCCATACTTTTGCTCGCCTGCGGCGTGACTCCACAGCGGGTGCGGGCCGCCACTAAAACCTCGGCACCTAACTTCGGTTCCCACGTCTTCGTCTTTGCTCCATCCCTACCCTCGTCCGCCATCCAGCAGATAATAAATAAGATCTACGCCGTCGAGCAGCATAATGAATTCGGCCCGCAGCGCTATGTCTTCCTGTTTCTGCCCGGAACCTACCACGTAGACGTCCCCATCGGTTTCTACACCCAGGTCGCCGGCCTGGGTGCCTCGCCCAACGATGTCCGCATTGACGGCAACCTGCACGTCGATGCCGCCAATCGCAACAACAATGCCACCACCACCTTCTGGCGCGACGCCGAGGGGCTTTCCGTCACCCCGCCCAGCGGAACCATGCGCTGGGCCGTCTCGCAGGCCGTCCCCTTCCGGCGCATGCATGTCCGCGGCAACATGGTGCTCAACCAGCGCAACGGATGGGCCAGCGGCGGCTGGATCTCCGACAGCCTCATCGACGGCACCGTCAGCTCCGGTTCCCAGCAGCAATGGATTTCCCGTAACACCGACTGGAAAAGCTGGACCGGCTCCAACTGGAACATGGTCTTCGTCGGCGTCAATCATCCCCCGGCAGGCAACTGGCCTCAGCCGCCATACACAAAGATTGCCCGGACCCCCGTCGTCCGCGAAAAGCCCTTCCTGTTCGTCAATACGTCTGGAAATTACTACGTCCGCGTGCCCGCCCTGCGTCACAACAGCATCGGAATCACCTGGCGCTCCGGCTCAACCCCCGGCATCAGCATCCCGCTCAGCCGCTTCTATCTCGCCCACCCTCGCACCGACACCGCCGCCACCCTCAATGCGCAGCTCGCTCAAGGCAAAGACCTCCTCCTCACGCCCGGAATCTACGAACTCAAGCAGGCCATCCACATATCGCGGCCCAACACCATCGTCCTCGGCCTCGGCTTTGCCACACTCAAGCCCATCCGCGGAAATCCCGCCATGACCACGGCAGACGCCGACGGCATCATCATTGCCGGCCTGCTCTTTGACGCCGGCCCCATCCAGTCACCTGTACTTCTCCAGGTCGGCCCGAAGGGCAGTCACCGCCGCCACATCGCCGATCCCATCTCCCTCCACGACGTCTTCTTCCGCGTCGGCGGAGCCGGCGTTGGACGCACCAAAATCAATCTCGAAGTCAACAGCGACGACACCATTATCGACCACACCTGGATCTGGCGCGCCGACCACGGCTCCGGCGTCGGCTGGATCCTCAACACCAGCGACAACGGCCTCGTCGTCAACGGCAGTCACGTCACCGCCTACGGACTCTTCGTCGAGCACCACCAGCAATTCCAGGTGCTTTGGAACGGCGACTACGGCCGCACCTACTTCTATCAGTCGGAAATTCCCTACGACCCGCCCAACCAGACCAGCTACGCAAGCGCCCCTGGCACCCGCGGATGGGCCTCCTACAAGGTCGCCAACTCGGTCAGGCGCCACCAGGCCTGGGGACTCGGCATCTACAGCGTCTTCACCTATCCCGGCGTAGTGCTCGACCGCGCCGTCGAAGTCCCCAAAACGCCTGGCGTGCGTTTCCACCACATCATCACGGTCGCACTCGGCCATCACGGAGCCATCGAGAACGTCATCGACACCACAGGAGGCGCAACCTCCATGCACCCGCGCATCACGCCCAAGGTCACGCTGTTTCCGTAAGGCCTGGAGCATCGGGTTATCGCAAACTTACCGCTTCCGACCAACGGGAGGACGCAAACCTTATTCAGGAGATGGCGCCGGAGGCGCGTCCGCCTGGACGGCCAGTCCCGCCCAAGGTCACCCTGTTTCCTCAGCCGGCAAACGTCATCGCTCGATCACCGCGAGGCCAGATCACGAAAGGCCGAATACACAAATGACCCGAGATACCACCCGTCAATAAACTTGAACGGTGTCTCGCCCGTTGTGTAATGTCCGCAGGGCAGTTCCTTCGACACAAAGTCCACGCCCAGCTCGGCAAAGCTACGCACGACCTCCAGCGAGTACTTCTCCAGGAATGTCAGGTCATAGTGCGCATGCACCACCAGCACTCGCTTCGGATGCGCCGCAAACCTCTGCATATAGCTCACCGGACTGATCGAACTCCACACCGCGCGCAGCCGCTCCTGCGTCAGTCCAGCATCCTCAAAGGACTGCCGGATATGCCGTGTGCTCTGCCCCGTCCAAACCACATCCCCGAACGATGTCGATGCATGGTTGAACGCATTCACCCTTAGTCTCGGATCATGCGCGCTGGCAATAAAGGCATAGCACGAACCCAGACTCGTCCCCAGAATCCCAAACTGCTCGTAGCCCTGCTCTTCCAGCCAGTCCAGGCAGCAGCGAATATCCACCACCGCCTGCCGGCACGCGGAAATTGTGCGTCCGATGTTCGCGCTTACCGCATAGTCTGACCGCTCCAGCTCCGCCGGACGCCGTATGTCATGGTACGGCTTGCTCAGCCGCAGGGCCGATACTCCAAAGCGGTTGAACAGCGAGCACAGCGCGTTGTGGCTGAAGGCGTCCGCATTCCACTGCGGCATCACCACAATCGCCTGCTTTGGCTTGCCCGCCTGCTTCTCCGCCGGCGCTGGATACCAGCGCGCATTCACCCGGTCATTCTCCGGATAAGGAGTCTTCACCGGCGAGGTAAAACGCAGGAACTGGGCCTGCTCCAGCTTCCCTTCCGCGGCTTTCTCCTTGAGCTCCGCATCCTGCTTCAGCGTCTCCGGACGCACATTGGTCGGAAACAGTTGAGGATGCCGCTCCTCCAGCTCGAAATCCGTCGGCCGCTCGTATCCGAAGAAGTCCTCGCTGTGCTCTACCACGGCGGCATTCAGCACATTCATTCGGTCTTCTTCGTTCGCAACCGTGGCCAGCCGTTCTTTCAGCCCGGCGGTGGCAATAAAATCCTCCAGCCAGTCAAAGCCCCATTCAACCGGCCGCACCACGCGATTCTCATCGCGCGTCGTCAGGGCCGTCTCCCAGCGGTACATCCATCGTGCGTATAGATTCACAGGCCCTGATCCACCATTACCCGGGCTACGCGGGCATTAATGTTGCACAGAATCTCGTAAGGAATCGTCCCCACCAGATCAGCCTGCTCATACGCCGGGACCGCCTCCGATCCCTGCTCTCCAATCAGCACCACTTCATCCCCCATCGCAACACCCGGAACATCCGTCACATCCACACTCGTCAGGTCCATCGAGATCCGTCCGGCAATCGGCGCCCGGTGCCCACCCACCAGCACCGCCCCACGATTGGACAGCAGCCGGTTCAATCCATCCGCATAGCCCACCGGCAGCAGTGCCAGCCGCGTTGTTCGCTCCGCGCGAAACGTCGCGCAGTATCCCGCCGTCTCGCCCTTCGCAATCGTGCGAAGAGACGCCACCCGCGTCTTCCATGCCAGCACCGGTTTCAAATCCTCGCCGAACTTCGGCTGCGCGCCGCCCGTAAATCGCGGAGCATACCCGTACAGCGCCAGCCCCGGCCGTATCATCGCCGTCGCGCCGTGCTTCTCCGCCAGCTTTGCGAGCGCTTCGGCTCCCGGCGCCAGCAGAGTAGCCGAGTTTCCGGCATGCACCCATCGCGGCTTCAGGCCGCGCCCACAAATCGTATCCATTGCAGTTACAAATCTGGAAAACTGTCCCGCCGTCGCCGGCCCATCCAATGTCTCCGGCGAGTGGAAATGCGTCATCACACCATCCAGCCGCAGCTGTGGAGTCTCCTGCAGCTTGTCCAAAAACGCCGGAAGCTCCTCCATTCGCACGCCTTGCCGCGACATCCCTGTATCTATTTCCAGATGCACCGCCATCGGCCGCCCAACCCCCGCCGCTTCTTCCAGATGCACCTTCTCCCACACCACTGGAGTAATTCCGTGCGTCAGTGCTGCTTCAGCCTCACCCGGCCACAGCCCTCCCATCGCCAGAATCGCAACCTCATCCGCACCGGCCTCAGCGCATGCCGCGCGCACACGCACACCTTCAGCCATGTCCGTCACGCCCAGCCACTTCGCGCCACTCGCCGCCAGCAGTTGTGAACACGCAACCGTGCCGTGCCCGTAGGCATCCGCCTTCACCACGGCCAGCAGTTCTGCGGCTGTGGCCAGCCGGCGGAGCAAATCAAAATTGTGCAGTAGCTTCGAGCGGGAAATCTCCGCCCAAACAGGTCGACACGTCATCGTAATTGCGCCTACTGGCTGGAATCCGGCTGCGCCGATTTCGAGCCCCGGTGAAACAGCGGAAGGTGGAATGACTTTGCCGCCTTGCTCCGCTTCTCCCGCTTTTCCTTTCCCCCGGCTGGGACCGGAAGCGCCGTTTGCTGCGCCTGTACGCACTTCCACACCTCGCGCACATGCTGATAGATGTGCGTAAAGACGCCGCGCTGCTCGCGTGTTATGCCGTCCAGCTTGGTCTCTTCAATGTAGGTTCCATTCACAATGGCGATGTCTTCGATCACCCGCACGGTCACTACACGCTGCTGAATCATCACCACCTGCGGCACACCTTTTTCAAAAAGCGACGCCACCACCTGATTCCGCGTCATAATCTCGCCGGTCGAGGATATACCCACAAATGTCGGCGACAGGATCGTCTCCAGCGTGAACTGGCCCTGCTTCACCAGCGACGCGCTCCACTGGTCCTCGATCTTTTGAAATTCGCGGACCAGCGGCTGCTGGGTAGCCTGTTGCGCCAGTGCGACGGCGGGAAAGGCAGCCGCCATCAGCAAACACACAGCGGCAGCATAACAACGCAATGTCTTCTTCATATCTTTGGAACCCTTGTCCCACCATCATAAATGGGGCAGCCAGCGCTGCCACCGTTTCGCACATAGATGGCCCATTTTCAACAGATTCACATCTCTGTGAGCCGCCGCCCTTTCCGGCCTAAACTATCAGCATGGCAACTCAGACTGACGTCTCCTTCGAGCGCGGACTTCCCGCATCCATTGACGCCGAGCGCTCCATCCTCGGCGCCATCCTGCTCGAGAACCATGCCTACAATGAGGCTGCCGAAAAGCTCCGCCCCGAAGACTTTGCCCTCGACTCTCACCAGCGCATCTTCGCCCGCATGGCCGAGCTGATTGACGCCGGCCGCGCCGTCGATATCGTAACCCTCGCCGAAGAGCTCTCCCGCCGCAAGGAAGTGGAAGCCGTAGGCGGCGTTGCCTATCTCGCCTCGCTCACTGAGGGTCTGCCCCGCCGCCTGTCCATCGAAGAGTACGTCCGCATCGTCAAGGACAAGTCGCTCCTCCGCCAGCTCATCAGTATCTGCTCCACGTCGATCTCCCGTGCGGCCGACCAGAGCGAGGAAGCACTCGAAGTCCTCAACGCCGCGGAAACATCTCTGCTCGAAGTTACGGAGAAGGGAATCACCCGCGGCTTCGCCGGCATTCCTGAAATCGTTCGCGGCTCCTTCGGCACCATCGACAATCTGTATAAGGAAGGCCGCGAGATCACCGGCCTCGCCACGCACTTTGATGAATTCGACCGCATGACCAGCGGCCTCCAGAAATCTGAGCTCATTATCATCGCCGCCCGCCCCTCCATGGGAAAAACGGCCTGGGCCATCAACATCGCCCAGAACGCTGCCGTGCGCGGCGGCAATACCGTTGCCGTCTTCTCGCTTGAAATGAGCAAGGAGTCGCTGCTGCGCCGCATGCTCGCCTCGGAGGCACAGGTCGACTCGCAGAAAATCCAGAAGGGCTTCCTCGGTCACGAGGATCACTCCAAACTGTCTTCTGCTCTGGAGCGCCTTGTCGAGTCTCAGATCTATATCGATGACACCCCCGGCATCTCGCTTACGGAGATGCGCGCCAAAGCCCGCCGCCTCCGCCAGATACGGGGTAGCCTCGACCTCATCGTCATCGACTACCTGCAGCTCATGACCAGCTCAGCCGGCGGCCCCGGCCAAAAACGCTACGAGAACCGCACCCAGGAAGTGTCGTCCATTTCCCGCGGCCTCAAATCCCTGGCCAAAGAGCTCAACGTTCCCGTCATCGCGCTCTCTCAGCTCTCCCGTGCCTCCGAGCAACGCGGCGGAGACAAAAAACCCATGCTCTCCGATCTGCGCGAGTCCGGCTCCATTGAGCAGGACGCCGACGTGGTCGCCTTTATTCATCGAGAGAGCTATTACAACCGCGACGAAAACGGCCAGCCCGATCCGGATACCGCCGGTAAAGCTGAAATCATCATTGCCAAACAGCGCAACGGCCCCACCGGCTCGGTTCAATTGGCCTACCTCTCCAAATACACCCGCTTCGACAACCTGTCGTACCGCGACGACGCTGGTTACTAGCACCCCCATGGGCCGCCCCGCGCGCCCCAATCTGGTTTCACGCAGTCAACACTTCGGCGGTCCTTCAGCTATTTCCTTTGCTCACAAAGCGATAACGCCAGACGGCCGGCCCGTTATCAGCTACCTGCACCGATCAAAGCAGCCGCTAACCTCTGAAATCGCGCTTTCCCCGTCGTCACGCACCTTGGCGAAGACTGGCACTTTGAAATAAACAGGCGCATTATGTTGTGCACAGCCGTTCGCACGGTTCCGGAAGTTTCCTTGAGGAGGCTGACATGCGAACGAACGCTTCATTACCGGCAGCCGCCCAGCGCAGCCTGCTCCTCCTGCTCGGTCCCGCGCTTGTCCTCTTCACCGTAGCTCCAGGTGCGCGCGCTGCGGGTCTGCAAAGCCCTCCGGGACAGTCCATCGCGTCCGCCTACATGGCCCACAACCCCGGCCAGCAGAGCTATCCGACACCGCAAAGGGTAAAGTACACGACCTCCACAAGCGTGACTGAGCTGCTGGATACTTCCTCGATCAGTCCGGAAACATTGGGCGATCTCTTGATGATCCACCGGCACTACCTCGCCGCCATTGAGGCTTATCAGCACGCGCCGCAGAGCAGTGCTGTCATCTGCAACAAACTTGGCATCGCCTACCAGCACATGTATGCGCTCGACTTCGCCAAGTTGCAGTATGAGAAAGCGCTGTCCATCAATCCCAAATACGCCGAGGCGCTGAACAATCTCGGCACCATCTATTACGGCGAGCAGAACTATCACAAGGCGGAAAAGTATTACCGCAAGGCCATCCATCTCAACCACCACAACGCACCCTTTTACAGCAATCTAGGCACTGCCTACTTCGCGGAGCACCACTACAAGCGAGGCATCGCCTCCTATCGCAAAGCATTCAAGATCGACCCGCAGGTCTTCCTCGGCAACTCACGCGCGCGCGTGGAAGAAATGGGACCTCCGGGCGATCAGGTCCGGCTTAACTACGCCCTGGCCGAGCTCTGCGCTCAGGCCGGAATGGCCGATGAGGCCATCCACTATCTACGCCTCGCATTCATCGCCGGCTTTAACAATCGCAAAAAACTTATGAACGACGCAGCATTCGCCAAGATGCTCCATACTGCGAAGTTTCAGTTGCTCCTGACTGAGGAGCACATCAAGATGCCGAATAACTCCGAGCAATCGCTGGTTGCGCACTCCGGACAAACGACCCGGTAGATACCTGAGATACTCGCATCCCAACAGCCTCTGGCTATAAGCTTGAAGCAGAAACCTCCTATGCCGCGTCTCCTGCGATCTGCGCCGTCCCTCACGGCATTCCTGTTCCTCTTTTCGACTCTGGTTGCCGGAGCAGGCGGCTACCTCCGTCACCCTGGCCCGTACGTTCCGCTCTGCTCCAGGCAAATTGTTTTCTCGGCCAGCTATCTTGCCGATCTGCAGACTGAGAGCGGTTCCGGCTACCTCTTCACCATCGAAAACCACACCTCCAGGCCCATCCGCCTCGCCGAACCTGTTCCTTCCAGCGCACACTGGTACGCGCGCGTCGGCAAAAAGTGGCTCTGGCGTGCTTCCAGCGGATCAGGCGGCAGCTACGTCGATGCCATCAACGAACGCGGTTCGCTCTTCGCCTATCAACCCAAATCCGCTTCCGCTGACCCGCACTACATCACCGTTCCCGCGCACGGAAAGGTGCAGTGGACCTCCGGCGAGCACGACAACCCAACCCTTGCATATCAGCCCAGTTGCATCCACTGCAACTATCCGGGCGAGCGTCAATACAAGGCTGTCTTCGCCTACGCCTATCTGCCGCCGGCAGGCCGGCACATCAAGAATCTTCTGTCCTGCGGCCTGCGGACAAATCTGGTTGATATGCCTCCCAAACCGCGCGTGAAATAGCTCACACCTCGCGCCGATATATTCTCTGCACACATAGACTTTCCCGCGTCAATCCGCGTCTTACCTCATTAGGACAACGACGCAACTCGCGTCTGCCTGTCGGGTTTTCACAACCCACGAGGAGCACACCTATGCACCGCAAACTCTGTACGTACGCACTTTCCGGCTTTCTCACTTTGGGAATGGCCGCCGGTACAGTATTCGCTCAGGACAACAGCGCCACACCGTCACAAACTGCACCAATGCCCATGCGCGGACATCATCGCATGAGCCCGGAGAGGCAACTCAAGCACATGACGAAGCAGCTTGACCTCACTTCCGATCAGCAGTCGCAGATCAAGCCCATCCTTGAAGCCCGCCACCAGCAGATGCAGGAAGCGTGGAAGGATAAGTCATTGTCAAAGCAGGATCGCCGCGAGAAGATGATGGAAATTCAGAAGGACACTTCCAGGAAGATCAAAACCGTACTGAACGATACACAAAAAAAGAAGTATGAAGACATGCAAATGAAAATGCGCGACCGCATGATGCACCGCAACATGCACCGCGGGATGGGCACAGGCATGGGCCAGGGCATGATGGGACAGGACAGCAAACCTCAACCCGCTACCTCTTCCCAGCCGCCACAATAACAGCCGGCCCACCAGCTATAAGAAAAACCCGCCGCATCCAGGCGGGTTTCCTTATTGCACCACGCTCTCCCTCGGCGCCTGCTTGGTTTGCACATGGAAGCGCTGGTAGTCGCTGTCGGTAATCGTCACATCGGCGCGATAGCTGATCAGACCGAACGCATGCGCCACCACATGCGCCTGCGCGCCCACCGGCAGCCAAAGCTCGTGGTTCACCAGCTTCTGGTCAAAGGTGAAGTTGCTTCCTTTCCCAACAGAGAACAGCCCGAATCCCATGTGAAAGTTGGCATCGAACCGCGCCACCAGCCGCCGGACCTCCATGTCCTTCTCATCTACCCACAATGTCCCCGACATCTTCTTCGACGCATTCTCCGCCACGCCGTGCGTCTTCGCATGCGGATTGCCCGTGAAGTCGAAAACAAGATCGCTGCGCCCGTCCACCACCTCGCGCCGCGGGTGCGATGCCTGCATCATGCTCAGCACCTCGGTCACGCTCACCGTGTGCTTGTCCAGAAACTCGCCCGGTGGCGTCTTCTCCGCCTTCGCCACCTCTTGCATCACCCGCTTCTGTTCCTTCTTCTGCGCATCCGGATTCAGGTCCTTCCCGTCCTTCTGCACCAGCCGCCGAATCGCATGCGTATTCACAAAAAACACATCCACTACCGAGCTTTCTGTTTTCTTTACGTTGCCATGCTTGTCCAGCATTCGCGTCGCAATGCTCTCGCGCCACGTGTAGTCCTCACGCGTCTTGTCTACCTGGCGCTGGTGCTCCGCCACCTGCTTTAAAAGTGTCGCTGCATTCGGAATCGGCGCCGCCCGCTGCGCCATCGAGCCCGCTGCGAACAGGCAACTACAACACCAGAGAATGCACGCGAGCCGCATGGTCATCTCAGGATACGCTGGCGCGCCCGGCTATAGCATTTCTCCAGCTGGTTCAGTGGGACTCTTGCTGCGCGGGCAGCTTCTGCGGCACCGCAATGCCCGCCCGCTTCTTTGCCTTGGGAGAAATCACCGCGCGGCCGTTGCTCTTTTCACGCACTGACCGTGGCCGGTCCTGCGGCAGCGCCGTCACCGGCTGCGGCGCAACGCGCGTGCCGGATGCCGCTCCAACACCCGACTGCGTAATCCCCGGCACCTGCAACCCCGGAGCCTCCGGCAGGATGTGGTGCGAGTGGCTAACGCTGCCCACCACAATCACCGCGCAGCCTATGGCGGCGGCCGCCAGCCCGAACACCAGTTGAGGCACCCGAAAAAAACTCCGCTTCTCTTCGCCCGCCTGGGCCAGCCGCGCAACAATCCGCTCTTCCATTCCGGCCGCGGGTCCGGCCGTTCCCAGCTCGCGCAGCGCGCGGTCAATCCGCTCTTCGTAGTTTCCCCTCATCGCGAGACTCCCTCCTTCTCCAGCAATGCGGAGAGTTCGCGGCGCGCGCGAAAAATTCGCGAGCGCACCGATGATTCCGTTGTCTTCAGCACGTCGGCAATCTCTGCCGTGGATAGCTCCTCGACCGCTGAAAGCAGCAGCGCCTCGCGCTCCTTGCCCGGCAGCCGGTCGATCATCGCTAGTATCCGCGCCTGCTCCTGCGACGAAATAACCTCTTCGTCCGCCCTCCGGTCCGCCGAGGTAAGCACCCGGGCAAAGTCCGCAATGTCGTCGCTCTCCGGCCTGGTCTTGCTGCGCCGCTTGCGGTCCAGCACCACGTTCCAGGTAATTCGCACCAGCCACACACGCACATCGCGAATCTCATGCAGCTTGTCCCGGTGCTTCAGCACCCGCAGAAACGCCTCCTGCACCGCGTCCTCCGCCTCGGCGCTATTGCGCACCACAGAGTAGGCCACGCGATACAGCGCCGCCGAGTACTCGGCAACCAGCGCGGCGATTGTTTCTGTCGTGTCGACGGTCATGGCAGGTGCAAAGTCCGGCGCCATCCACTCGGCAATCTGCCCCGTAAAGGAACTCATGCCATAAGGACGGGCAACCCTCCATTTTCGCTCACGCAGACCGTCCGCGCCCGGTCAGACGCAATGCGTCGCTTTCTTTCCCCGCAAAATGCAAAAGGCAGACCCGCAAGGGGCCTGCCTTTTGCGAAACCTGTCGCGGGCCTATTCGGCGCCACCACCCAGCTTCTGTGCGGCAATCTGTCCGGCTACCGTGTCCTTGTCGTGGTCCTTCAGTTGGGCGTAAATCTTCTTCGCCTCGGCCGGATTCTTCACCTCATACAGCCCCGCCAACTCCAGTTGGGCCGCCGCTGCCGGCACCGTGATCGTCGGATGCTTGATCACCTGCTTGTACAGGTCTACGGCCTGATCGTCGCGCCCCGTCTGCCGATACAGCCCCGCAAGCGCCATCTTGGCCAGCGCCTCAAGACCGCTGTCGTGCGAATCAACCGCGCTCTTCAAATCCTTCTCCGCGCTCGCCGTCTGGCCCATGTCCAGATACGTCAGCCCCGCGAAATACCCCGCATTCTTCCCCACTTTGAACCAGCCGTACTTATTCGCAGCCTGCACAAACATGGGATTCGCGGCCTTCGCACGCGCCGCCGCCGTCGGATACGTCTTCTGGCCGGGCGGT
Organism: Acidobacteriaceae bacterium; assembly: GCA_035532055.1. Classification (GTDB taxonomy): domain Bacteria; phylum Acidobacteriota; class Terriglobia; order Terriglobales; family Acidobacteriaceae; genus Silvibacterium. The sequence goes on from DATKRT010000042.1 coordinate 243,910, forward strand.
ATCTCCTGCCCCGGCTGGGCCAGCGGCGTGTTGTAGATGTCCATCGCCTGTCCGTACAGCGCTTCCGCCTTCGACAATCGCGAATGGTAAATCATCACTCCTGCAAGCACTGCGGCGACAAGCACCACGGCTGCTACCGATGCGATGATCGCGTTCCTGCGGTGGTCCTGTAACCAGCCGAGACTGGAGGCCGTTGCCTCGACAAAACGATCCTGTTTAAGCGCGTGACGTGTCTGTGTATCCACTGATGTCCTTCAGAAAGCCTTTCAAAGGCGGGAACTTCGCGCAGCCAAAGCACACTCGTCGGCTGTCTGCGTTGAGATAACTCAAGTCTATAGCTCCCCGCCACCCCGGTCAACGCGCGGTATCTGTAACAACCGCCGGGAAATACCCCATAATAAAACCATGGAATACCCCGTCACCCGCCTGCGCCGCCTCCGCCGCACCGAATCCATACGCAACCTCGTCCGCGAGACCCACCTCGAGCCCGGCGCGCTCATCCATCCCATCTTCCTCTGCGAGGGCGAAGGGGTACGCCGCGAAATCTCCTCCATGCCCGGCGTCTTCAACCTCTCGGTCGACGAAGCCGTCAAGGAAGCCGAGTCCGCCGCGGCCCTCGGCGTCGGAGGCCTCCTGCTCTTCGGCCTTCCCGCCTCCAAAGACGAGCAGGCTACCGGGGCCTGGGCCGACGACGGCATCGTCCAGCGCGGCCTGCGCGCCCTCAAGGCTTCATCCGCGGCCAAAAAGCTCCTGCTCATCGCCGACGTCTGCCTCTGCGAATACACCTCGCACGGCCACTGCGGCATCGTGAAAAAGCATGGCGACGACTACGAAATCGAGAACGACTCCAGCCTCGCCCTGCTCTCCAAAACCGCCGTCTCGCTGGCCTCCGCCGGAGCCGACATCGTCGCTCCCAGTGACATGATGGACGGCCGCGTCGCCGCCATCCGCGACCACCTCGACGAAGAAGGCCTTGAGCAGACGCCCATCCTCTCCTACGCCTCCAAGTTCGCCTCGGCCTTCTACGGCCCCTTCCGCGACGCCGCTGACTCCGCGCCCCAGTTTGGCGACCGCCGCAGCTACCAGATGGACCCTGCCAACATCCGTGAGGCCATGCGAGAAATCGACCTCGACCTGGGCGAGGGCGCGGACATGATCCTCATGAAGCCCGCCATGCCCTACCTCGACGTCATCCGCGCCGCCCGCGAACGCTTCGAGGTCCCCATCGGCGCATACCAGGTGTCCGGCGAGTACTCCATGCTGCAGGCCGCTTTCGCCAAAGGCTGGCTCGACCCGCAGCGCGCCATGATGGAGTCGCTGCTCTCCATCCGTCGCGCCGGCGCCGGCTTCATCGTCACCTACTTCGCCAAAGACGCGGCAAAGTTTCTGGCCTGATCAAACAGCACATGGCTCGTCTCTGATACAAAAAGAAAAGCCATGCCGCTGTTCAAGATCATCATCCTTGCCATCATCCAGGGATTGGCCGAGCTGCTCCCTGTCTCCAGCTCCGCCCATGTCGTTGTCGCCGAGCGCATCATGGGCCTCAATGCCTCCTCGCCGCAAATGACGCTTATGCTCGTCATGCTCCACACCGGCACTATGTTTGCGGTCGTTGTCTACTTCTGGAAGCAGTGGCGCAGGACCTACTTCCGCAGTCGCGGCGCATTCAATCTCATCGCCATCCGCCTCATCTGGGCCACATTTCTCACCGGCGTGGTTGGCCTGGCAATGATAAAGCTCGCCGAGATGACCCTGCTCAAAGGCGTCCCCCACCCGCAGATTGAGGACCTCTTCAATCACCTGGAATGGATCGCTCCCGCCCTGCTCGCCGTCGGCATTCTCATTCTCGTGGCCGGCCTCTTGCCCAGCCGCGAAAACGACGATCGCGAGCCCTCCATGATTCAATCGGCGTGGATCGGCGTCATCCAAGGCCTCTGCATCCCGTTCCGCGGATTCTCCCGCTCCGGCGCCACCATCTCCACAGGCATGCTTACGGGCGTCAACCGCGAGCGATCAGAGGCCTTCAGTTTTGCGCTGGTTATCCTGCTTACGCCGCTCGCCGTGGGTAAAGAAGTCCTGCGCATCGTGCACGCAGACCACATCACCAACAGCCTGAATCTTGCTTCAGCCATGGTGCCCGGACTCACCGGCATGTTCTTCGCATTTCTCGCTGGATTGGTCGCCCTCAAGTGGCTCAGCCGCTGGCTTGAGGGCGGACGCTGGTATCTCTTCGGAATTTACTGCATCGCGGCATCCGGTGTCGTCTTCTACCTGCACCACCTCGGATTCTGATCCGCAGGCAGTCAGCCTTCCATCAGAAAATCAGAAGACACCGGGTTCTCATACAGCGAGTAATCCCGCGTCACGACGGTCAGCCCCGACGGAGTCACGAAGTAATTCTTCTTGTCTTCGTTCAGGTCGTAGCCGATCACCGTGCCCTCGGGCAACTGCACGTCGCGATCGATAATCGCCTTCCGTATCCGGCAGTGCCGCCCGATGTTCACATGGGAAAACACAATGCTCGAATCCAATTCCGAGTACGAATTCACGCGCACATCCTGCGACAGCACGCTGTTGCGCACCGTCGCGCCGGAAACAATGCAGCCCGCCGACACAATCGAGTTGATCGCCATGCCCGTGCGACCCGGCTCGCCAAACACAAACTTCGCCGGCGGATACTGCCGCACCCGCGTCCGGATCGGCCAGTTCCGGTCGTACAGGTTGAACACCGGCGAAACCGACGCAACGTCCATGTTCGCGTCGTAATACGCTTCCAGTGTGCCCACATCGCGCCAGTAGAGCGCGTGCTGCTGGTTCTCATCCACAAAGTTGTAGGCGCATATCTTGTACTTGCCCAGAATGCCCGGCAGAATGTTGTGCCCAAAATCGTGCTTTGACGTCGGGTCTTCGGCGTCCTGCAGCAGCGCCGGAAGCAGTACATCCGTGTTGAACAGATAAATGCCCATCGAGGCATCCACCATGTTCGGATTGAACGGCGACCGCAGATCCGTGGTCTTCGGCTTCTCATCAAAACCCACCACTTCGCCCTGTTTATTCACTTCGACCACGCCAAAACGGAATACCTCTGAAGGGTCAATCGGCAGCGTCGCCAGCGTCACATCCGCGCCGGACTGCTCGTGGTGCTCCAGCATCTTGCCGTAGTGCATCTTGTAAATGTGGTCCCCAGAGAGGATCAGCACATGCTTCGGCTGCTCGGCTCCAATTGAATAAATGTTCTGGTAAACCGCGTCCGCCGTACCCATGTACCAGTTCGAGCTTACCCGCTGCATGGGCGGCAGAATCTCGATAAACTCGCTCAGGTCCTGCGCCACTACGCTCGTCCAGCCCTCGCGAATGTGCCGGTTCAGCGACAGCGCCTTGTACTGCGTCATGATGTACACATGGCGCAGATCGGAATTAATGCAATTGGAAAGCGTAATGTCGATAATCCGGTAGTTGCCGCCAAAAGGCACCGCCGGCTTCGCGCGATCCCGGGTCAGAGGAAAAAGTCTCTCGCCTGCGCCACCTGCCAGTAAAACGCCCAGTGTGTCCCTCATCGGCATTAATGATACCCTCGCGTCTTGGTTTTATGTCATGTCTGGGCTGCAGCCGGACCAAAGGATGGTACCGCACAGCACGTCACACTATCCAGGCTCTACTCTCCCGGAGAAGCTTCGCCTTCGCCCTCAACGGCAATCCGCAGCGATCGAAGAAAATGCAGATCCTGCACGGTAAATGTGCGCTCACTGCTCTGCTCATCCCCTTCTAATACGCTCGATGCCTCCTCTGCGGATCCGGGTTGCTGCTCGGCCAGCTCATTCAAGCCAATCGTCGCCTCCAGCATCAGCAATACATCAAACCCCTGCCTCCGGATGTCCTGCACCACGCCGGCAATCTGTTCCGATTCAGAGACGGTCTCATGGATCGCTTCTCCAAGTTTCTGGACGAGTTTGCGCATTTTCTGGTTCAAGAGGCCTGGCTCCGTTTCCGCATCGAAGCGCGCCTCAGCCCACTCCGGTACTCCATTAACCTTACTTCCGATGTCCGATACCCGCAATCAGAATTGAATTCGCATCGCTGCTAAACTCCTTATATGAAACCGAACCGCGTAGGCCGCGGGATTGGCGTAGGCATGCGCGTTGCATCAGGAATGCTCCGTGACCGCGCCGCGCATACTGCGCAGACCGTTCGCCAGGATGCACCGCAGTATGCTGCGCGCGGCAAGGCTGCCGCTGCCGGGGCAAAACGCGGAGCCAAACGCTTCGGCGAATCCTTCTGGGGGCCTTTTGCCCACGTCGGCAGCGTCCTTTGGCTGGAGATTACCGGCGTCTTCTTCGCCATCTTCGGCCTCTTCTTTATCCAGAACGCCTGGCGGCTCCACGCCGCATGGCAAAGCGGCCCCCAGCACGAACGATTCCTGATGTACGCCGCCATCGCCATCGTCTTCCTCTACTTCTCCATCAGCTCCTTCTACCGCGCCAGCAAAAAACAAAAACGAAAAAACCAACTCAGCCAAAGTTCAAAATAGCTGTCTCAGGCTGCGCCGCCCCAGTGTGCGAACCTTCCTCGGAATCCTCCCTGCTCAACACGATTCGCCTTATGCTGCCAACTCCGTCATCGCCTATCCCTGTGCACCGGTTACGGCCTACGGAGGCGTAACTTTCCCCTTCTAAACCCTTCGCAACCAACCACCCTTTACGTACGATGCAGTCCCGGCCCGAAGGGCCTTTCTTTTGCGGCGTATCCTGAGCTACAGCTACAATCATCCGTTCGCCACTAACCGCCGTGCCTGCCGACCCAGCCAAACCCGTCTACACCGCCGCCGATCTCCCTGACCTCGACCCCGACCGCGACCTCGGCTACCCCGGCGAGTTCCCCTTTACGCGCGGCATCCAGCCCACCATGTACCGCGGCCGCCTCTGGACCATGCGCCAGTACGCCGGCATGGGCGACGCCGAAGACTCCAACCGCCGCTACAAATTCCTCATCGCCAACGGAACCGCAGGGCTCTCCGTTGCCTTCGACCTGCCCACCCAGATCGGCTACGACTCCGACGACCCCATGGCCCTGGGCGAAGTCGGCAAAGTCGGCGTCGCCATTGACTCCATCGAGGACATGCAGCGCCTCTTCGACGGCATCCCCCTCGACACCATCTCCACCTCCATGACCATCAACGCGACCGCCGCCATCCTGCTTGCGCTCTACGTCGCCGTCGCCCGCCGCACCGGGGCCAACGCCAAAAAGCTCTCCGGCACCGTCCAGAACGACGTCCTGAAGGAGTATATCGCCCGCGGGACCTACATCTACCCCATCCCCCACGCCATGCGCATCGTCACCGATATGTTCGCCTGGGCCAATGAGCACATCCCGGAGTGGAACACCATCTCCATCTCTGGCTACCACATGCGCGAGGCCGGCTCGACCGCCGCGCAGGAGATCGCCTTCACCCTGGCCAACGGCATGACCTACGTGCAGGCCGCCATCGATGCCGGACTCGACATCGACCGCTTCGCGCCGCGCCTCTCTTTCTTTTTCAACGCGCATAACAACTTTTTCGAGGAAGTCGCCAAGTTTCGCGCTGCCCGCCGCCTCTGGGCGTACATCATGCGCGAGCATTTCCGCGCCAAAAATCCCCGCTCCTGGATGCTCCGCTTCCACACCCAGACCGCCGGTTCCACCCTTACCGCCCAGCAGCCGGAGAACAACATCGTCCGCACCGCCATCCAGGCGCTCTCCGCCGTCCTCGGAGGCACCCAGAGCCTCCACACCAACGGCTACGACGAAGCCCTGGCCCTGCCCACCGAAGAAGCCGCCCGCATCGCCCTCCGCACCCAGCAGATCATCGCCTCCGAGTCCGGCGTCGCCAACACCATCGACCCATTCGCCGGCTCCTACTACATCGAGTCCCTCACCAGCGGTCTGGAACAGCAGACTCGCGACTACCTCGACCGCATCGACGCCCTCGGAGGCATGCTGCGCGCCATCGAGCGCGGCTGGGTGCAGCAGGAAATCCAGTCCGCCGCCTACGACTACCAGCGTGCCGTCGACTCCGGCCAGGCCACCGTCGTCGGTGTCAACCGCTTTACTCGTGAGGAAGAACCGCCCATCCCCACCCAGCATATCGACGAAAATCTGGAACGCAGGCAGGTCGAGCGCCTCCGGGCCCTCCGCGCCCGCCGCGACCCGGCCCCCTGGCAGGCCGCCCTGAACCAAGTCGGCGACCACGCCCGCAGCGGTCAAAACCTCATGCCCGCCATCCTCAATGCAGTCGAAAACTACGCCACCGTGGGCGAAATCGCTGCGTCCCTGCGCCAGATCTTCGGCGAATACCAGGAGTCTGTCGTCATCTAGACAGGCCCCGAAATCGCCCCGCTCAGACCCCTCTCAGCAGCCCAATTTGGTGCTACGCTGGGTTGCGCACAAAAACACTCTCTTGCAATGCAGTGAAATTCTTTCTACCATCATCCCCAATGGCGCGTTCCATCAAAGTCGTCGCGGCTCTGCTGTGCATCGCATGTATCCTCGCGTTCTGTGTTGCACCTTACGCGGAGATTCCTGCCACAGCGCTGCGCTCACTTCAGGCCATGCTGTTGTTTATCCTTGCGCTTACGGCAGCCAGCCTTCAACCCGCTGGCCGCTTTCATAGCGCGGAACCTGTCACCTGCTGTCTCCGCACAGCACATACGGCTCCTCCCTGTCCTATGCTGCCCCCTATCCAGATAGGATGTGTCCTGCAGTGCTAGTTTTCGTGCTTGCCCACGATTTTTCGACTACGTAAATCATCCCTTGATAGCCGAATGTAAAGGTCGCACGAGTATGATTCCTCACACCTCAATTACCGTACTGGAAAAGCCTTCCGCCGCTCGACCTGCTGCGCACGTCAGCGGGTCGGTCGTTAACATTGAGCAATCTGAGCGCGAATTACGCCGCCAGTTGGCCCGTTGCGCGCACTGGATGCACCGCCTCGGCTTCGCTCCCGGCACCTCCGGCAACCTCTCTGTTCGCTTTCCCTTCGAAGACCGCTTCAACGAGCGCCGCATCCTCGCCACGCCCACCGGCTGCAGCAAGGCATTGCTCCGCCCCTCTGACATGGTCATTACCGACCTCGACGGCCGCCTCCTTTCCGGAACTCGCAACGTCACCAGCGAAATCGGCATGCATCTTGCCATTTACCATGCCCGCCCCGACGTCAACGCCGTCGTGCATGCGCACCCGCCGATTGCAACCGGCTTCGCCTCCTGCGGCCTTGCGCTTGATGCTCCGCTCTGCGCCGAGATCATCATGACCCTGGGCAAAATTCCCCTCGCCGAATATGCCACCACCGGCACCGACGAGGTCGCCGACAGCATGCAGCCCTATATTCAGAACCACGATGCCATCCTGCTCGCGAATCATGGACTCGTGACCTATGGCAAAGACCTCCTCGACGCATTCATGAAGACCGAGGTATGCGAGCACTTCGCGCAGGTCTGCCTCACAACACGACAACTTGGCTGTGCCAAACCTCTTCAGCCAGAAGCAATTGCAAAACTCGATATGGCGCGCGCGCGCTATCGCGCGAACATCGGCCCCGCTTTCAACGACTAGCGCCCGCAGTGTCCCGGGCCTGTCGTGGTCGTCACCGCGTCGCCGGTAGACCTGTATTCGGACCCTTCCCGGAGCCAGCCCTTCTTGCCTCCAGAACGGGCCTCCAGTAGCGTCAAAGTATGCCTCCGCCCTCGGTCCCGCTCTCCCTCGACAACAAAGTCGTTCTCATCACCGGAGGCTCCCGCGGCATTGGGGCCGCTGCCGTCCGCCTCTTCCACCAGGCCGGAGCCTGCGTCGTTTTCAGCTACCGCACCGCCCGCTCTGCCGCCGACGCCCTCGTCGCCGAGCTGGGCTCCAACTGCATCGCCGTCGAGCAGGAGCTCTCCACCCCCGGCCACGGCCGCGCCCTCGTCGCCAAAACCATCGCCGCCTTCGGCCGCATCGACGCCCTCGTCGCCAATCACGGCGTCTGGCCGCCCGACGACGCCCCCATCGCAGCCATGTCCGACAATCAGTGGCGCTCCACGCTCGCCATCAACCTCGACAGCGTCTTCGGACTCACCCGGGCCGCCGTCGCCCAGATGCTCCGCCAGGGCCGGGCCAGGCCCGAACAGCCCGCTGCGCCCAGCCAGCCCGCCGGACACATCGTCTTCGTCAGCTCCACTGCCGGCCAGCGCGGCGAGGCCAACCACGCCGACTACGCCGCCAGCAAAGGAGCCATCATCAGCCTCACCAAAAGCCTCTCCAGCGAGCTCGCCCCGCAGGGCATTTCCGTCAACTGCGTCGCCCCCGGCTGGGTTGAAACCGATATGTCCGCCACGGCCCTCGCTGACCCCGCCACCAGCGCCCGCATCTTCGGCTCGATACCCCTCCGCCGCGTCGCGCGTCCAATCGAAATAGCCGGTCCTATACTGTTTCTCTGCACCCCCTACGCCGGCTTCATCAGCGGAGAAATCCTCAACGTGAATGGAGGCGCGGTTCTCGTCGGATGAAAAAGCTCGCTGCCCTTACCCTGCTTCTTTTCGCTGCCTGCTTCACCGCGGGCCCATCCGTCTCCGCGCAAACCCAGCAAATCCCCGGCTCCAACGCAAAGAAGGCCCGTGCCGAGCTTCAGGCCATGCTGACGGCCATGGGTGGCCAACACTGGCTTTCGCTCCAGAACAGCTTCTACCACGGCCGCGTCTCCGGCTTCTATCATGGCAAGCCCACCGGAGCCACTGAGACCTACTACCAGTGGGTCACTCCCTCCGGACAGGAGCGCGTCGAGTACGGCAAGAAGCACGACGACGTTATGATCTTCACCGGCGACAAGTGCTGGGAGGCCACCTACCTCGGCAAGCGCAACCTGCCCAGGGACATCTGCGAGGACCACATCCGCCGCCGCGACCACTCCTTGAATACAGCCCTCCGCGTCTGGATGAACGATCCCCGCACCCTCTTCATCGACAACGGCCAAACCCTTTCCGAGCGCCATCTTACCGATCAGGTCACCCTTATCAACGCCAACAACCAGTCCATCACCATCCAGATGGACGCTGAGACCCACCTCCCCCGCAGCCGGACCTTCCAGTGGCGCGATCCCATCTACCACGACAAGGACACCGACCGCGAGGAGTACGACAACTACCACATCATCGATGGATTCCCCACCGCCTTCAGCATTACCCGCTTCCACAACGGCGACATCGTCAGCCAGCGCTATCTCTACGGCGCCGCCTACAACGTCAAAATGCCTCCCAATGGCTTTGACATTGACGCCATAGCCGCCCATATCAAAAAATAGCCCCTTGGCAGCTCCCTGCGGCCCGCACAAATCCCCCCCGGCAAAGTAAACTCGGGGTGCGGAATCTCGTCTATACCTATGCATGGAAAACATCGCTTCCACTGAGCTTCCGCTGATATCGCAGGAGCAACTGGTGCTGGAGCTGGCGGATTTTGACGAGGTGGTGCGGCTTTACCGCTCCCGTATCTTCCGCTTCCTCATGGCATCGCTCGGCGATCGTGACCTCGCCGAGTCGCTCACCCAGGACTGCTTCCTCCGGGCCTATAACGCCCGCCACCAGTTCCGCGGCGACGCCAGCATCAGCACCTGGCTCACGCGTATTGCGCTCAACCTGGTCCGCGACCATCTGCGCAGCCGTCGCATGCGCTTCTGGCAGAAGACACGCGACAGCGCCATCGACATGGTCGACATCAGCGACTGGGTTCCGGATCCAGCCGCTACTGCGGAAACAGTAATGCTGCAGCGAGAGCAGGTTAAACAGGTTTGGAACGTAGTCGGCGAGCTCTCCCGTCAGCAGCGGAACGTCTTTATCCTGCGCTTTGTTGAGGAAATGGAGCTCGCGGAAATTGCAGAAACCACGGGTATGAACACCAGCACCGTCAAATCGCACCTGTATCGTGCGCTGCGCATCGTTCGCGAACGCGCGGGAGGTCAGTCATGAACACTCAATTCGAACAAAACTCGCTTGAACCCACCGGTGAGCTCGCCAACACCATCCGCGCCTTTCGCTCGGCTGTCACGCACATTGCCAGCCGCGAGACCGCGCGCCCTGTCTCCGCTGACTGGCTGGCTCCCGCACGCCGCCGCCGCCGCCGCGCCCGCCAAACCATGATGCTTGCCTGGGCCTGCGCCGCGCTGCTCTTCCTGGCCACGCTGCCGTTCTCGCTCAGCTCGCACAGCGCCGCGCCGCAGCCTGTCATCACAGCCGCCACAGCACATGCCCCGGTCCATGAAGCGGACAACGCCTTGCTCGAACAGGTGGACACGGATGTTTCTGAAACCGTCCCCTCCCCGCTCAAACCGCTGGCTGAGCTTGCAAGCTGGAATTCTGATTCAACCTCGACTTCTGCCTCAAATTCCGCGAGTCGCTCTTCCTCCAATGGATCGGCGCTCGCTCCAACGGAGAACCACTAATGTTGCTCGCTCGTAAGAAACTCCCCACCATCCTCCTCGCGGTCGCTTCCATGGTTTGCCTTGGGGCCTCCGCGCCCTCCTTCGCGCAAAACTGGCACGGCAACGGCCACGGCGGCCCCATGGAACACGACTTCCATCGCCCCAACCATGGGCGCTGGTGGGACAACCCCAAGCTCGCCGGCAAGCTCAACATCACCGCCGCGCAGAAGAAGCAGATGGATGTCATCTTCTTCAAGCATCGCCTGCAACTGGTCGACCTCAAGGCCACCTTGCAGAAGGACGAGCTCCGCATGCGCCCCATGATTGGAGCCGACCAGCCCGATGAAGCAAAGGTTCTCGCTCAGATCGACACCATCGCCCAGGACCGCGCCAACCTTGAGAAAGCCAACGCACGCATGCTCTTCGGCATTCGCAGGGTCCTCACCCTCGACCAGTGGACCAAACTCAAGGCGCTTGTCCATCAGCACCACGAAATGATGGAGCGCCACGGAATGATGGGGCGCCACATGGACCATCACTGGCGTGGCCAGCCAGGCCCCGATGGACCTCCGCCTCCGCCAGGCCCGGGCGACCCGCCGCCAGCCAACGGCTCCGCTCCCGCGCCTCCGCCGCCCGGCATATAGCCCCGGCAGTAAGCAATTCAACTCCAATAAAAACGAGGAGCGGTCATCCGCTCCTCGTTCTGCGTTCACCGCAAACTCTACTTCGTCTCCACTGCAATCACCCGTATCTCCGGATACTGCTGGTTCCAGTCCGCGGACACATGATCAAAAATCAGGTGGAACGACTTCGTCTGTCCCGGAGCAATCGGCGAGGCCGAAACAGGTTCAATATCGATCACCGGCTCCCGCGTTCGAATCAGCTCCATCGGCATCGCATTTTTCTGCGCAATCGGGCCGGTAAATCCGTGAAACGCCACCTGCACCGTCACGCCAGTCAGCGTCTTGTCGCCGTGGTTCGTAATGTCCCCGTCCACATAGGTCTGCGTCGCCCCGATAATCGTCGACGCGGTGCTCATCTTGATGTTCGAGATCGTCAGATTTTTCGCATACGCGGCGGGCGGCGCCAGCCCCGGCCCGCCCGGATTCAGCGGTTTCGGCGCGGACCCCAGCACCAGCCATATGGCGACAATCAGCCCGACAACCGTACCGGCAATGGCCCAGGGAAGAATCGGACGCGGCTCTTTCGCTCCATTCCGTCCCGATCCCGCACCCAGAAAATTCGGCCCGCCTGCTCCATCCGTCATGATGGCGATTTTACATCCCGCCGGCTTATTCCCGCTTTGTTCCCGCCCTTGTTGACCCTTAGGCAACCCACACGAAAATTAACAATTCCACGCATCGAATTCGGCGAAACTGGGTCTAATTAGATACGCCGGATACATCCGGTCGCCCGCCCCGGTCGTACTCTTACCGGAAGTCATCCACAACATCCCCCTATAGCGAGACGGCCCATGCACCAGACGCAATCCCAATCCGCCCCCTTGCAGTCTGACCTCCGCCACCAGTCCGGCGAATCCATCTACCAGATCGCCATCGTCATCGCCGCGTTCCTGCTCGTCATCAGCGCATCCCTGTTCTAAATAGACCGCACGCCGCACTTGCTTGCTGGAATTAGGTCAGCCCGCCCGTCCGGCAAGGACCGCGTGCTGCGGATCGGGGTCCCCGGCACGCGGCCTTTGCGTGCTGGGGTGGTCAGGCGCCGCCGGAGGCAACAGTACTACCCAAGGTCCATCGCATACTGCCCGTCAGACTCGCCCCGCGCCGTCTTCGGCTCCTTCGTCAGGTCAAACACCAGCCGCTCCAGCACCAGCCGCTTGTCCGGAGGCTGCGACCGCAGCTCCAGGTCCGCCCGCGCAATCAGCCGCAACGCCCGCGTAATCTCCCGGCTCCCCTTGTATCGCCGTGCCTGCCGAATCAAATCCTCCGCCGCAAACGGAGGCATCCGGAAGCCCTGCCACAGCGCCTGCCATATCGCCCGCGGATCGCGCACATTCTTCTCCAGAATCACCAGCATCTGCCGAAAGGTGCGCGCCAGCATGTATAGGTGCCCAATCGCCGAATCCTCGCCGCCATCCGAGGCATTCAGCAGCCCCGCCAGCAGCTTCAGCGCCCGCGCCGTGTCCCTGGCCGAAATCGCGTCCGTCAGCTCATAGAGCGACCGCTGCTTGGCCGCCAGCACCATTGTCTCCACGTCGCCCAGCGTCACATGCTTCTTTTCGCCCGCATACAGCAGCAGCTTGTTCCACTCGCTGGCAATCAGCATCATGTCCGAGCCCAGCGCGTCCGCCAGCTCGCGCGCTGCGTCCTGATCAAACTTCACCTCCAGCCGTTCGCTCTCCGCCACAATCCAGCGCAGTGCGTCCGTCTCGTCCACGCGCGCCAGCTCCACCATCCCGCACCATTCGCCCAGCGTCTCGCGGATTCGCTGGTAGCGGTTCTTGTCCTCCAGATCCATCCGCCGCATGTCCGACGGTATCCGGATATGGTCCGCCACAAACAACATCAGGCACTGCGGACTCGGCGACCGGAAGTACTCCTCAATCGCCCCAAACTCTTCCTTCTTCGCGCCCCGCGTGTACAGCGCCTTCAGCCCGCGCACAAAAATCACCTGGGACGGAGCCATCAGAGACGGCGTCCGCGCCCGGTCCAGCACCTCATAAATATTTGTCTCGGTTAAATCCAGGTCGCTCAGGCAAAAGTCCCGTATCTCCAGCGGAACCAGCGCCTCCAGCACCGCCTTCCGGCAGCGCTCATACAGAAAAATCTCGTCCCCCAGCAGCACATATCCGGCCCGCAGCTTCCCGTCGCGCACCTCGGCCACAAAGCGGTCCGCCGCCGCCAACCCCGCGCCCATCTAGCTGCGCCTCGCTTTGTTTGCCTGTATCTGCATTAAAAGGACTCCAGAATGTCCGACACCACCGACTGCGCGAAATCCCGCGCCAGCCGATGCTCCGCCGGGCCGTCTTCCTGGATAAACGTCACCAGATCTTGCGTCGTCTCATACTGCTGCCGAAACAGGTACGACGAATTCTGGTACAGTACCCGCCCGTCGCGGTCCACTACTTTCACGCGGGCCTTGATCGTAATCAGAAAGCTCGACGACTGCCCGGTCCGCGAGTTGTACGTCAGCGGAGTCACCTGGAAGCTCGTGATCGTCCCATCCAGCGTCGCATCGGCCTTGGCGCTGTGCCCCGCCACCAGCCGGTACGGCGTCCGGCTCGACAGCTCCTTGATCACCGCCTGCGTAAACAGCTCCTCGGTATGGTACGACTGCGTATCGTTCTTGAAAACCGGGACCGCCAGCGTATGCACCGTCTCCGGCAAATGCGCCGCCGCGCCTACCGGGTGATACCCGCAGCCGCCCAGCCCCACCAGGCAGCCCATCAAAACCGCAGCAATCCCACGAGCCATAGTTGACCTATTGTCTCAAGACTCAACCTCCGCCGCACACACCTTTTCGAATCCCGAATAGCGAACACTTGGTCCTTCCCGGCTTCCGGCGGGTGGCTACCGCTCCCCAACCCCTTCTCCGCTGCTAAAATGAAACATAGCAATGAAGTGTCCATACTGCGGGTTTGCGCAAGATCGTGTCGTTGACTCGCGCGAAAGCAAGGAAGCCGACTCCATCCGCCGACGCCGCGAATGCGAGCGTTGCAACAAACGCTTCACCACTTACGAACGCATCGACGAAATCCCCTACATGGTCGTCAAAAAAGACGGCCGCCGGGAAAAGTTCGAGCGCCAGAAAGTGTTGAGCGGCCTGCTGCACGCCTGCGAAAAGCGGCCCGTACCGGCCAGCGCCATGGAAACACTGGTCGATGAGGCGGAGTCCTTCCTCATGGATTCGCCCGAGCGCGAGCGCACCACCAGTGAGATAGGTGAGCTGATCATGCTGCACCTCAAAACTCTGGACACCGTTGCCTACATCCGCTTTGCCAGCGTCTACCGCGACTTCAAGGACGTCCGCGAATTCAAGGAAGAGCTGGAGCAGTTGCTCGGCGCCAAGGAACCCCGTAAGAGCAAGTAGCCGGCTAGCATCAAACCTGGATTGTACGGTCGCCGCGTCCGCGCCACACCGTGCCCATTACGTATGAAAGAGACCATGCAGAAAACACACACAGTTACCCTCATCCCCGGCGACGGAATCGGCCCTGAAGTCTCCAACGCGGTCGTTCGCATCCTCGAGGCCACCGGCGTCCGCTTCAATTGGGAGCGCTTCGCCGCCGGCGCGGAAGCCTTCGAAATACACAAGGAATACATCCCAAAAGAACTCTACGAATCCATCGAGCGCAACAAGGTCGCCCTCAAGGGCCCCGTCACCACCCCCATCGGTGGCGGATTCGCCTCCATCAACGTCACCCTGCGCAAAAAGTTCGAGCTCTACGCCAACTTCCGCCCCATTAAAAATCTTCCCGGCCTTGAAACCCGCTACCCCGGCGTCGACCTCATCATCATGCGCGAGAACACCGAAGGCGAGTACGTCGGGCTCGAGCACGAGGTCGTCCCCGGCGTCGTCGAGTCGCTCAAGATCATCACCGAAAAGGGCTCTACCCGCATCGCCAAATTCGCCTTTGAGTACGCCCGCAAGCACAATCGCAAAAAAATTAATGCCATCCACAAAGCCAACATCATGAAGATGTCCGACGGCCTCTTCCTCAAGTGCGCCCGCAACATTGCCAAGGGCTTTCCCGACATCACCTATGGCGAGCACATCATCGACAACACCTGCATGCAGCTGGTCATGAATCCCTACCAGTACGACATGCTGTTGCTCGAGAACCTCTACGGCGACATCGTCAGTGACCTCTGCGCCGCCTTCGTCGGCGGCCTCGGCCTGGTCCCCGGAGCCAACATCGGCGACGCCGCCGCCATCTTTGAGGCTGTTCACGGCTCCGCGCCAGACATCGCCGGCAAGGACATCGCCAACCCCACCGCGCTGCTGCAGTCCGCCGTCCTCATGCTCCACCACATCGACGAAACGGCCGCCGCCGACCGCCTCCAGGCTGCCATCGAAAAGGTCTTCACCGAAGGAAAATCCCTCACCCGCGACGTCGGCGGCTCATCAGGCACAATAGCTTTCGCGGATGCGGTCATCGCCGCACTCGAATCAGGAGATACTGCGTCAAAATAATCGAAGACTGAAAAGGAGAGAAATGCCGGTTAAAAAATTCTTCGCCCTCGCTCTTTGCTCGCTGCTGCTGGCTGCCGCCGGTTGCAAGAAGTCCTCAACCAGTGCACCCACACCGGTGAAGAATTACACCACCATTGACTGGGCCAACTCTGGCGCCATCTCCGGCACCATCCATTTCACCGGCAAGGCTCCCAAGCCCATTCTCATTGACATGGGCCAGGACCCGGTCTGTAGCCTCGCCTCCGCCAACTACACCAAGCAGTACGTCGTCTCCGGCTCCGGACTCGAAAACGTCATCGTCTACATCAAGTCCGGCCTCGGCAGCAAAGCCTACGCGCCGCCCTCCAAGGCCGTCGTCATGGACCAGAAGGGTTGCCAATACATTCCGCACGTCGTAGGAGTCATGGTCGGTCAGCCCGTCCAGTTCACCAACAGCGACGCCACCATGCACAACGTCCACATCACGCCGACCAACCCTAAAAATCAGACCGTCGACATCTCCGAGGCTCCCAACACGCCGCCCCAGACGCGCACTCTTTCCGCACCTGAGCTCATGATCCCCGTCCGCTGCAACAATCACCCTTGGATGGAGGGCTACATCAACGCCGTCAACAACCCCTTCTACAGCGTCTCCGGCGACGCGGGCCACTTCACCATCAAGGGCGTCCCTCCCGGAACCTACACTCTCGTCGCCGACCACGAGCAGCTGGGCCAGAAGACCGCGACCATCACCGTCGCGCCCCACAAAACCACCACCATCGACTTCACCTACGCCATGCCGGCTCCCGCAAAATAGCCGCCACACCGCTGCGGGAGCAGCCCCGGACACCCCTCCGGACGCTCCCGCGTATGCCCTCAACGCCCGTCCACGGTACACTGTTGAGTACAGCGATCATCCTTCGCCGTACACCCGCGCGGGACGCTGGCTTTATTGCAAGGCAGGCTCACACACGACATGCGGCAGCAAATAGGCATTCTGGGCGCAACCGGTATGGTCGGTCAGCGCTTTATCCAGCTTCTTGAGAATCACCCCTGGTTCGAGGTGGCGTGGCTCGCCGCCAGCGACCGCTCCAGCGGCAAAAAATACGGTGAAGCCGCCCGTTGGAAGCTCGATACGCCGCTCCCCGCGCGCATTGCCAACATGACCGTCTCGCCCGCCGTGCCCGAGGGCGCGCCCAAGGTCATCTTCGCCGCTCTCGACGCCGACATCGCCCACGAAATGGAGCCCGCCTTCGCCGCCGCCGGCTGCGCAGTCATCTCCAACTCCAGCGCCTTCCGCATGCACCCCGACGTGCCCCTCGTCATCCCCGAGGTCAACGCCGACCACCTGCCCATCCTCGAAAATCAGCAATGGCGCAAGCAGTCCGGCGGATACATCGTCACCAATCCCAACTGCTCCGCCATCGGACTCGTCCTCGCCCTCCGCCCCATCGTTGACCGCTTCGGCATCGACGCCATCTTCGTCAGCACCATGCAGGCCATCAGCGGAGCCGGATACCCCGGCGTCTCCTCCATGGACATCCTCGGCAACGTCGTCCCCTACATCAAAAATGAGGAAGAGAAGATGCAGGCCGAAACTCTCCGCCTGCTCGGCTCCCGGCAGACGTTGGAGGGCGGTTTGAGCGTTGTCCGCCCCCTCGAAGCAAAAATGTCCGCGCACTGCAACCGCGTCGCCGTCCTCGACGGACACACCGAGAGCGTCAGCATCAAGCTCTGCCGCCCGGCCACCCGCGAGCAGCTCATCGAGACCTGGCGCGCATTCACCCCGCTCGCCGGACGCGACCTTCCCACCGCGCCCGCGCAGCCCGTCGAATTCACTCCGCTCGAAGACCGCCCCCAACCCCGCCTCGACAAGATGCGCGGCAACGGCATGGCCTCCACCGTCGGACGCCTGCGCCCCTGCACGCTCCTCGACTGGAAGTTCACCGTGCTCTCCCACAACACCATTCGCGGCGCAGCCGGAGCGGCCCTGCTCAACGCCGAGCTGCTTGTCTCGCTCGGCAAACTCGACCCGGCGGCTGTCCCCGCATGAACAAGCTTGTCGTCATGAAGTTCGGCGGAACCTCCGTCGAAGACGCCACCGCCATCAAGCGGACCGCCTCCATCGTTCGCGGCCGCCACGACAAGGGCCTCACGCCCATCGTCGTCGTCAGCGCCATGGCCAGGGTGACCGATCAGCTTCTCGCCGCCGCCGCCGCTGCCGGGCGCGGAGACCGCTCCGGCGCTCTCGCCATCACCGCGCGCCTCCGCAACCGCCATCTGGAGACAGCCTCTGCGCTCGTCTCGGCTGAGGTCATCCCGGCCCTCACCCAGTGGCTCGACAATGAATTCTGCTCCCTCGATGAAGTCCTGCGCGGACTCTCCGCGGTCGGCGAGCTCACCCCCCGCATCAACGACATGGTCGTCTCCATGGGCGAGCGGATCTCCAGCCGCATGATCGCCGACGCCTTCCGCCACTCCGGCCTCGACGCCGTCCACATCGACGCCCGCACCTGCATCCTCACCGATGCACATCACGGCAGGGCCGTCCCCCAGGATGCGCTCATCGAGCAGCGCCTCAGGGAACACGTCCTGCCCCACGCCTCCGCAGGCCGCGTCTGCGTTATGGGCGGCTTCATCGGCTCAACCGAGAAGGGCGTCACCACCACCCTCGGCCGCGGCGGCTCCGACTTCACCGCCGCCCTCGTCGGCGGTGGCATCGACGCCGGGGCCATCGAGATCTGGACCGACGTCAACGGCATCATGACCACTGACCCGCGCATCGTCCCCGAAGCCCTGCGCGTCAAGACCATCAGCTTTGAGGAGGCCGCCGAGCTCGCCTACTTCGGCGCCAAGGTCCTGCACCCAGCCACCATCCTGCCCGCCGTTAAGAAAAATATCCCCGTCTTCGTACTCAACTCGCGCAACCCTGAGAACGAGGGCACGCGCATCATTTCGCTCGCGCCGCACTGCCGCAGCCCCTTCAAGTGCATAGCTCTCAAGCGCCGACTCACCATCATTGACGTCGTCGCCAGCCGCATGCTCATGTCGCACGGCTACCTGCGCGCCATCTTTGAGGTATTCGACCGTCACAAGTGCGCCGTCGACATGGTCTCCACATCTGAGGTCTCTGTCTCGCTCACCGTCGACTCCAATGAGAAGCTGCCCGAGATCGCCGCCGACCTCAGCCGCCTCGCCGACGTCAAGTACGAAGGCCGCAAGGCGCTCATCTGCATGGTCGGCGAAAACATCCGTGGCCAGCAGGGCATTGCCGCCCGCGTCTTCGATGCCATCCGCCACGTTAACGTGCGCATGATCTCCCAGGGCGCGTCCGAGATCAACATGAGCTTCATGATTGAAGAGGACGACGCCGAAGAGGCCATCCGCTCGCTCCACGCCGCCTTCTTCAACGATCCCGATCCCGACATCTTTGACGTCGAAGCCGTGCCCGCCGCGGTCACAGCCGCCAAAGGAACCAAATAGCCATGCTCTTTCTCGTTCTTGGCCGCGGAAAAACCGGCAGCATCGTTGCTCAGGTCGCCAGCGAGCGCGGCCACGGCGTCCGCGTGCTCGGTGAAGAGGAGAATCACAACGCCTCCGCGCTCAATGCGCCATTCCTTGCCGGCTTTGACGCCGTCATCGACTTCACCACGCCCGATGCCGTCGTCCCCAACCTCCGCGCCTGCCTCGCCAACGGAGCCCGCGTCGTCGTCGGCACCACCGGCTGGTACGCGCAGCTCAATGACATGCGCGCCCTCGCCGAACGCAAAGGCGCAGGCCTGCTCTACGGAACCAACTTCTCCATCGGTGTGCAGGCCATGCTGCGCGTCGCACGCGAGCTGGCGCTGGCCGTGCCGGACTACCAGTTCAGCATCACGGAAACCCATCACGTCAGCAAAAAGGACGCGCCCTCCGGCACCGCGCTCTCCATCAAGCAGGTGCTCCAGACCGCCAACCCCGCGCTCCAGGTCGAAATCACCTCAAAGCGCGAAGGCGACGCTTCCGGCATTCACATCGTAGAAGCCCGCTCGCAGAACGACGTCATTGAGCTGAAGCACGAAGCCTTCTCGCGCCGTGGTTTCGCGGAAGGCGCCGTCCGCGCCGCCGAATGGATCGCCGGCAAATCCGGCGTCTGGGAGTTCAGCGAAATCGCCTCCCAGATCAGTTGATGGATCGCAGACGCCGCCGCGCCAAATCACAACTCCCGACCAGCGGGAGGGCCATCTGAATCATCTCTGGTCTGGCGGCGAAGCCGCGTGTCGCTGGACGCGCAGTCCCTCCCTGGTCTTCAGCACAATCATCCGCTCGTACATCGTCTGCAGATTCGCATACTTAATTCCGGCGCGCCCATCCAGAATCGCGCCCCGCACAAACATCATGTACAGCCACTTGATCAGCGGCCTCGCCGGCATCTTGTAGAAGATCGCCTTCTGCGCCCTTCGCCGCACATGGAAATCCTTCGCCGTCAGCGCCTTCTTCCACGAGGCCTCGCTGCGCGAAAGCCCCCGCGCCACCACCTCCGCCTCCATCGTCGAATAGGTGTTATGCTTTGCCACCCAGTGCGAAATGCCTTTCGAAAAAGGGAAGTGGTCAAGCGGCGCCTTCAGCTCCGCAATCTGCCCATCGACTTCCAGAACCTCATTGATCTCCCGCGTATAGCGCGCCTTCCCGCGCCGCACCAGCCGTATGTAATACGGAGAAATCTGCGCGTGCTTCAGCCACGTTCCTTGAAAAAAATCCCGCCGCCGCAGCCGGAAGCCGCTCACCTCCGCATCCGCCGTCGCCACCGCCTGCTGCATCTCCTGCGCCAGCTCGCGCGTCGGCCGCTCGTCCGCATCCAGAATAAAAATCCATTCGTGCTTGAAGGGCAGCCCGTCCAGCGCCGCATTCCGTTGCGACGCATAGCCGTCAAACGTCCGCTGCACAAAATTCGCGCCCACACTCCGCGCAATCTCCGCCGTGCGGTCCGTGCTCATCGAGTCAAAGACATGCACATCGTCGCTCCACGCCACCAACTCCAGGCATCCGGGCAGGTCCTGCTCCTCATTCTTCGTCAGAATCAGCACTGAAATCATGTGCTTCCGTCGCCGCCTTCTCTCATGGCTAACGTCATTCTATCCACGACTGCACCACTCGCCGTGCACTGAGTTGGAATGCACAGGCCCCGGCCTTGTAGACTCATCTTGTTATGGAACTCATCACAGGCTGCGGCACTGCGTTAATTACTCCCTTCCGCCCCGATGGCAGCATCGACGAACAGGCGCTCTACTCGCTCACCCAATGGCAGATTGAGAACGGCATTGACTGGCTCGTCGCCTGCGGTACCACCGCCGAAACTCCTACCCTCACCGACGAAGAATGGCTGCAGGTTCTTCGCATCGTGGCCGAGGCTGCCGATGGACGCGTACCCATCTGGGCCGGCTGCACGCACAACTCCACGCGCGAAGCCGTCCACCGCGCCCGCGCCGCCGCATCCATCCACGGCATCACCGCCATCCTCACCGCCAACCCCTACTACAACAAGCCCACGCAGGAGGGCCTCTTCGAGCACTTCAAGGCCATTGCCCGCGCCGTCTCCCTGCCCGTCGTGCTCTACAACGTCCCCAGCCGCACCAGCAGCAATCTGGAGCCGACCACCGTGCTCCGCCTCATTGAGGCGTCCCCCAACATTCGCGGCATCAAGGAGTCCAGCGGCAACCTCACCCAGATCACCAGCCTTATCACCAAGGCTCCGCCCACCTTCCGCGTCTACTCCGGCGACGACAGTCTCGCTCTCGGCGTCATCGGCGTTGGCGGGGCAGGACTCGTCTCCGTCACATCCAATGAAATCCCTGCGGAAATCACTCAGATGGTCCGCGCCGCCCTCCAAAATGAGTGGTCCACGGCGCGCCGCATCAACCGCAAGTACTTCCGCCTCATTGAAGCCAATTTCTGGGAGACCAACCCCGGCCCCGTCAAGGCCATCCTGGCCATGATGGGCAAATGCGGCGAGTACTACCGGCTGCCCATGCTCCCCGTTTCAGCCTCGGTCCGAGCACGTCTCGAGCGTGTCGCCGGAGAACTCGGCCTGCTCGTCCACGCTCCCCGCCCCGAAGGCGATCTGCGCATGTACTAAATGTGATCTTTCAAGACGTTGTTCCTCTTATAAAGAGAAAGAAAAAACCGTCGTCGGGGCGACGCGAAGCGCGAGTGCCTGAACCCTGAACCCTGGATCCTGGGCGGCAAGCCCTTATTCCTCTGTGACCGCCACCGGCGTCTTCGGTGCACGCAGATGCCGCACCGGCCCTTTCGGCGGTTCAGGAGCAGCAGCAGGAACCGCAGACGGAGCCATCTCCGCGCTGCCCTTGTGCAGCTTAAGGTCCCCGTGTGTGGTGGAAAGGTCCAGTCTTACGCCTCCACGCCCCACCGTTCCCTCCATCTGCTTCTTATCGCCGCTGGTCGTCACCTGCAGCGGAAAATCCGTCTGCAGATCGCTGTCCTGCGTCGTGCTCGCGGCTACGGTAAATCTCGCATTCTCCGGAACCGTCACCATCAGGTCGCCGGTCTGGTTCTGGATCGAAACATTGCCCAGCGGCGCGGCCGTGGTCACATTCACGTCGCCGTCTCTGTCTTGAATCTGCAGATCGCCAGCCACCTGCGTCAGCTCTATATTCTTGGACCGGGTCGTAATCCGCACCGGTCCGCTAAGTTGGTCTGCCGTCAGGTCGTCCGAGTCCAGCGTCAGGTCCCCGTTCAGCTTCGGCACATCAATCGAGGTCCGGCGGGAATGGAAATGAATCGACCCGCTCATTTCCTCCAGATGCGTATCGCCAAAAAATTCGCCATCGATCACCGCCTGGCCACGAATCTCGGACAGGGTCACATCACTGCCCTGCCCGCTCACGGCCACCTGCCCCTGGATCGCATGGGCCGAAAAGTCCCCGTTCCGGATGTGCGCATTCACATCCCCGCCCATACTGCCGAACTTCACGTCGCCTTGCCCATCCGTTACATCCGCTGCGTTCTTCAGCCCCTCTACGGATACATCCCCATGCTGCACATTCACCGTCAGAAAGCTGCCTGCCGGCACCGCCAGCGTCAGATCCACGGCTGCTCCCCGGTGCCACGGAACGCTGACCACGACTCCCGGACCCGCCGGGGTAATCTGCGGCCGCACCGCGTCAAAAACCCTCTGCACGTCGTTGCCTGACCAGGTATGGACCATCTCGTGCGCCTGCACGTGGATCTGTCCGTCTTGCGACGGAGTCACCGTTACATCCCCATGCGGATTCTGCACATTCACCGTACCGCCGGCAGTGGCTGCCTGCGTCATCTGCAAATCTTTGTCGTGCTCATCGCCAAACGTGAACAGTATGTCGTTCCCATTCATCCCGAACTGCTGTCCTATCGGTTGCAGCCAATGGGCCGACTTGGCTCCCCAACCCACCAGCGCCAGCAGCAGAATCAAAACCACAAATCCGCCTCCGGCGCGTCGTCCGGCGTAAGCATCACCACGGTCCAGGAAGTACTCCAGCAGCGAAATCAGGCCGACCGCAATCAGCAGCACTGGCCACCAGTGCATATACCAGTTCAACAACCGGAAGCCGTTCAGCCGCCCCATCTCCACCAGCAAGGCAACAACTCCGATCGCCATCAAAACGATCGGTCCGGTAATCGAAGGTCGTCTTCCCCCCCGCCCGTAGGCGAGCCAGTACTGCCTTTGTGCGCGCATCTGTTGCCGCTGCGCACGTGCCCAGGCACGCGCCTGCTTTGGATCCTGCGGAGGATATTGTCCCGGTGGCGGGTTCTGAGGAGTCGTGCCCATGGCCTACCTCCCCTCTCCATTCGCGCCCTGCGGCATATCCGGCGGAGTCGCATTCGGCGCCGGTGAGGTTGGCCCCGTTGTCTCACTCCACCCGCCCCGCTGGTCTGGATATTGCCCCGGATAGCCCTGCGGCGGGGCTCCGGCATAGGCTCCGGGCAGCGGAATCTCGCTCTGTGCCTGCGCCCAGGCTGCCCGTTCGGCCAGCATAAGCACCCCCAGCGCAATCAGATACAACGGCCAGCTTTTCCCGAAGCTCATCACATCCCACTGGTTCAGCAGAGCCGTCACTCCAAACACCACGATCATCACCGGCCCGCGAATACGGCGCAGAAATACGTAGCGGTTCATTGCCCACCTCCCTGCGGCCCAGACGGCCCTGGCGGAGGTGGCGGTGGCGGTGGCGGCGAAATCTCACGCGTCCGGCGAACGAACAGCAACACGCCAAACCCGATAATCAGCAGCGGCCACAGGTGCCCGATCCAGTTGAAGTGAAAAATGTTCATCGTATTAAGCAGAAACAGCACGCCCAGCCCAATCAGGATGATCGCCCCAATCGGCGCATTCGTTCCGCAGCACCCTCGAATTAGCGGAGGCACAGGCGGCACCGGAGGCACAGCCGTATATGGCGGCTGCGCATAGGGACCGGCGTATCCGCTCGACGGCGCAAATCCAGCGGCGGGCGGCGCTCCCGCACCCGGCGCGGGAGGAACCTGTGCCGACGTAAATCCCTGCGCCGGCGGAACTCCCGGCCATCCCGGCGGATTGTGCACCCCCAGCTTCGAGCCCAGATCATTCAGCCCGAACGGATCAGGCAGTGGCCGGCCGTCACGCCGCGCCTTGGCTGTCTCCAGCGCGTCAAACACCTGATATATCACCCACGCGGCGATAAAGATCGCGAAGATCCCGTAGTTCTGCGTCATCCCGATCAGGATCACGAAGATCAGCACATGCACCAGGCCCTTGATGAACTGCCCGTTGTACATCGCGCCCACACCCGGAATGAATCCCAGCACAAACGCCACCCCGGGATGAGGCCCGCTCGGCGCAATCACGCCAGCCACAGGTCCCACTCCCGGCGTCGCACCCGGAACCGGTCCGGCGCCGCCAATCCCCAGACGTGCTGCCAGACACTGCTCGCAATAAATCACTCCTGCGACGGATCGCACGCAAGTCGCGCACAAAGCCTTGCCACAATTCTGGCAATAGGCCGCTACCTGATTCTCCGGATGGTTAACGCAATTCATACCAGGCTCCTTCCTGCCTGATCTCGACTGTCAAGTACTTCAAGATCTGCCAGTTTCTCTGGCTCTTCGTTTGCTTTTTCTCTTTGCTTAATTCTGTTCGGCGCTCCCGCCGCGCTCGCCTCCTCCGGCCTGCCCCAAAGCACGCCCTCTTGTGGAGCCTTCACTCCCGGAACCAGTTTGCCGCCGTTCTTATGTACGTTCCCCTGCGGATTCGCCGGAACCAGCTGCTGCTGCAGCTGCTCCGTACGCCGCAGTTGACGCACCTTCGACTCCACCTCATACACCAGCCGCAGATTGTCGTAGTACTGCATCACCGACTTCTGCGCTCCGTAAAACTGCCGCGTCAGGCTCAACTCCAGGCTCGCCGGAGTCAGCTCAGACAGCCTCACATTCGACAGCCGCACCCCCATCAGATTCAGCGTCAGCGCAATCGAAAAGAACGCCATCGCCACCGTCATCAGCATCCGCGCGTCCCACATCGTGCGCCACACCGGCAACCGCAGCACGTTCCCCGTCGCCGGAATCGCAGCCGCGCCTCCCAGCGCCAGCGGCCCTGTCGCAGCCGCACCGCTTGTCCGCCCCACAATCCGCTCCACCAGCCCGGTCGGAACCTCAGGCTCCCGGCTCAAAAAATGCAGCCATTCCCGGCCCTCTTGCGCCTGCTTCAGCAGTTGCGCACACACCCGGCATGCCGCGCCGTGAGCATCAAACGCCGCGCGGCCGCCGGCCGGAAGCAGACCGTCCAGCGCATCGGCCAGCAGCTCTTCCCACTCCTCGCAGCGGAGCGGTCCGCCCCCGGTCGTCACCGGCTTCTGATCAAATGGATTCCGCTCACTCATACCTACATCACCTGTCCCTTGTTGTGGTCCAGCACTCTTGCCAGTTCCGCACGTCCGCGACTGATCCGCGACTTCACTGTTCCCTCTGGAATGCGCAGAACCTGCGCAATTTCCTTGTAATCCATGTCCTGCAAATCACGAAGAATCACCGCTTCGCGCAACTCCGGTGAAATGCGCGTCAGTGCCTCCTGCACCATCTTGGCAATCTCTTTTTGCGCCGCCCGGTCGTGCTGTGTCGGCCCATCCGACGCCAGACGCATCGCCAGCGTCAAATCGCCTGTCTCGTCCCAGCCCGCGTCCATTGAGTCCGTCGCCCGCTGCTGCTTGCTGCGCCGGAAATGGTCCACCAGCAAATTGCGCGTCAGCGTGGTAATCCACGTCTGGAAGCTGCCCCGCGCCATATCAAATGCCGCCAGGTTCCCATACACCTTCAGAAACACATCCTGCGTCAGGTCTTCCGCGTCATGCGGCGATCCCGTAAAGCGGTAGCACAACGCATACACCCGGCGATGGTGCGACTTCACCAGCTCAGTCCATGCACCCGAGTCGCCATCCAGGCAACGCTGCACCACGACCTGCCAATCGGCTTCCAATTCGCGCTCCGCCCCTCGTACCCGATCTGTCCCTGCAACCGCCGCCCTGCCGCGTCCCGGCTCTGTACCCGCCGCCGTTTGTCCCTGCCGTGGAGACTCCTCGCGCAGCACCGCCACTGCCGCCGCACCCCTATTCGTTCCCCGGGGGCGCATCCGCACCAACCGGAACCCATCCATCTCCCACGACATGGCTGCCGCATAGCTCATGATCAGCTATACGCACCCCGCCGCCCGGCAGTTCCAACCAACAAACAGCCAACTACACCACAACAATCCCGAATTTCGCAGAATACTAAAAACAGCCGCGCATCACGATAGCACTACATTGCAGCCTGAACGCCGCGCGGGCCGAACTCTAACCCTCACCCGTGCTTCTCCCAAAACGCTGCTGGCGTAACCACCGGATATCGCTCTCTCAGCGCCAGCAAGTCCTTGTCTCCGGTAATCAGGTAGTCCGCCCGCGACGCAACGAGCGTCCCCAGTACCTGCTGATCGGCCGAATCGCGCAATTCCGCATCCTTCTCGCCATCCGGTTCCACCATATCGGCCAGGAATATCAAGCTGTCAACTAAATCCCGTATCTCGTCGGCGCTCAGTTCGACTCGCGCCAACCGCGGCAGCACCCGCGCCACTTCATCCAGAATGTACCGCGACAGCGCCACTTCCAGCCCTCCATCACGCCACAGTCCCACAATCCGCCCCGGCACGCTCCCCGGATACGCCAGACCGGATACCAGCACATTCGTGTCCAGCACCACCCGCAACCCGGCCTTCAACGCTTCCGTTCCCGCGCCACCGCTTTGTCAATCTCCGCCAGCCCTTCCGCCTCTGGAATCCCCTCATAGGCCTTCAGGATTCGCCCGCTCAACGCATCAAAACGCTCTCGCATTCGACGAATGCGCGCAAACATCTCCGCATCCACCAGCGCCGCCACCGGTTTGCCATCCTTCTGAATCACAATGCTTTCGTTGCGATATTCCACCCGGTTCAGCATCTCGCCCAGATTCTGGCGAAAATTTACCGCGTTCACTTCGGTCACCATTTTTTGAGGCCTCCGATCATGCTGGTCAATATGATTACTACGATCATACAGGTTGCCGCCCGCGGAGCAACCTAACCCCACCACCCGGCCTTAGTGTCCCAGCAGCCCGCCCAGCACCTTCCCCAGCGGATTCTTCGGCTGCGTCGTCTGCTGCTGCTGCCCCTTGCCCCCAAGAATCTGCCCCAGCTCCGGTGCAAAAATCGGCCGCGACGTTGTCCCGGTAATCGCCAACGGAATCCCGTTCTTCATTTGCTGGCTCGCGCTCGCTCCCAGCGCCCCCGGCAGCAGGCTCATCGCCTGCGTCGCAATTCCGCCTACCCCGGTCGATGCCAGCTTCACCCGCAGGTGATAGTTCAGCGCATCGTCCGGGCTGATCGACCCCTGCCCCGTCGCCGCGCCCAAACCGGTCACCACGGTGGTCAAATTGTTCGTCTGTATCCCTTGCGGCCCGTAGTGGAGATCGGTGCTCAGCACCTGCACCACGGTATTCGACCCCGTCTTCGCCCCCGCGAGCGCCGCAATCGCAGCCAGCTTCTGCCCCAGGTTAAAGCCCGCCAGCTTCGTGTTGTTGATCCGCACCGGTCCGCTCACCACCGGCGTCGCCACCGGCCCGCGGATATTCAGCGTCGTCGTCAGTGTGCCGCCCTGCAGTTGCGACCCCGGAGGCAGTTGCACCCCCAGCGACGGCAGAAACGCCACCAGCGAATCAATCGGCATATTCTGGCCGTTCGCATTCACATTCACTGTGGTCGTATTCCCCTGCGATTGGTACGTCCCCGCAATCGCTGCCATCGCCTTGCCAATCTGCACATCGGCCTTCGTAATCTTTCCGGAAAGCGACTTCAAATTCTGTTGCACCGAGAAATTCAGGTCCACCGGCTGGTCTGAGGATGTTCCCTTCTTCGCCAGCTTCAATTTCGTCACGTGCAGCTTGCCGCTCGCATCGGCCACGCCGCCCTTGGACACAATCCTGGCGTCCAGATCAGCCACACCCGCAATGCCCTGGCTCGGCCCCAGAAACTCCAGCGCCAAATCCGTATTCTTCAGCGTAGCCTGTGCCGTAAAAGGCGTCAGAGAAGCATCCCGTTGGTCCAGCGGCCCGGCATTCCCACTTACGTTCATCGTTCCGCCGCCCGGCAACTTGCAGCTCACCGTGAAGGGAAACGCGCTCGCGAACGAGAAATTCTTTGCGCTCACATTCACAGCGCTGTACACATGCGGCTGTCCCTGCGCAGGCAGTGTGCCCACGGTCAGCGTCCCATCCTTGATGTCCAGCCGGCTCACCGTCAGGTTCGGCAGCAGACCGCCGCCCGCCGCTCCGGCCGAGCCTGGCTGGCTCTTGCCTCCCAGGCTCGAGTAATTCCACTCTCCGTCCGCCCGCCGCAGCAGCATGATCTTTGGCTGATCCACCGTAATACCGGTAATGTGCAGCTGATGGCTAAACACCAGGTCCCAGGTTTTCACCCCGATCTTGATCTCCTTCGCCGTTAGAAACGGCTGATGGCTGAACGCCGGATCGTCGGCAATCGAGGGACTCGACGCCTCCAGGCTCCCGGAGAAAATCGAGAAACTCAAATGCCCCAGCTCGACCTGCCGCCCCAGCGCGCTCGACAATGCCGCCTCAATCTGCCCCCGGTAGGTGTCCGCATCCAGAAAGTGCTCAATCACCAGCAACCCAACCAGGATCACTCCCACAACCACTCCAGCCACCACCCAGACCCGCTTGCTCTTCATCTTTGGAATCCCCCCCCTGTTCCATCAGCGCCAGCACAGCCCGCATCATCCTCGCGGGACTGAAATACCACCATACGCTCCGCTATTTGCCTGTGTTGTGAATTGGATGCTTGCAACCCTGGCGGCACAAATGAACCCGCAGGCCATAGCCGACGATGCACCCAGTGCGTCGTGGGCAAATTTATATATCTACGGCAGGCGGCCATTGCCCGGAGTCCCAGCCCCTTACAGCGTGCGCCGGAACAGCGGCGTTGCAATCAGCAGCGACCCGAACCCGAAGGCCAGCAGGAAAAACAGGTCAAACCTGATTGCCACAAACCCGCCGTCCTTGATCAGGATGGCCTTCAGCCCATGCACCGCATACGTGAACGGGTCCACAACCGCAATCGCACGCAGCCACTTGGGAAAAGCCGCTATCGGATAAATCGCGCCGCTCGGGAAGAACAGCAGCGTGTTCAGCACGCCGAACATTGCCCTCGGCACCAGCGGATCTTCCACCCGCACCATCAGCAGAAACATCATGCCGTTGAAGGCAATGGACGTCGCCACAATCAGCAACGCCAACTGAAAAATAATCTCCGGATGAAAGATGATCCCCAGCCCCGCCAGCAGCGTGCCAATCACCGTCAGGCTCACGCCCGACAGCACCGCCTTGAGCGCCCCCGCGACATTCAGCCCCATCACCAGTTCCAACTTCGTAATCGGCGTCACCAGGTATCCCTCATGCACGCCCCGCGCCTTGTCGTCGATATACAGCATCCCGCCGCCGATCATCACCGACACATACATCGCCAGCACAATCGAACCGGCCAGCAAAAACTTCATGTACGCCACGTACGGATACAGCTCCACAATCTGCAGCGTAATCTTCTTCACCACCTTCGGCTGGATCACCGGCTGGTTCAGCGCATCCACCAGCGACTGCATCTCGCTCTCCAGGCTGCTGCTTATAAACTGGTCCGAGTTGTCCACCACCAGCCCCACCTGCGGCGAATCCCCCGCCAGCACCCGGCGCGAATACTGCGCCGGAATTATCACCGCCGCATCAATCTTGCCCGTCCGGACATCCCGCTTCGCATCTTCTTCGTTGCTGTAGGGAATCGTTTCGAAGGTATGCAGATTGGCGGCCACCGCGTTGAACGCCTCGTGCAGCTTCAGCGCCTGTTCCCCGTGGTCGTGGTCCACCACGCCCACCCGCGCCCCCGTAATCTTGCCGCCGAACGCATTGCCCAGAATCACCAGTTGCACCAGCGGCAGCAGCATCGACATCAGCATCAGCGTCGGCGAGCGGAAAAACTTCCGCATCTCGCGCTCCACAATCGCCATCATCCGATTCATGGCTGCATCCCCGGACGCGGCGGCATCACAAAAATCGGCGCTTTCACCTGCTCATCGCGAAGCTGCCGTCCCGTGTAATAAACAAATACGTCATCCAGCGTCGTGTTCTGCACACTCAAGGTCTTGATCGGATCGCCGTTCCTCACCGCCAGCTCCACCAGCTGCGTCGTTGTCAGCGAACCGTCGTCCGTCATGATCCGGTACGTTCCCGTGCCGTGCGACTCCACTCCCGTCACGCCGCTCAGTTCCTTCAGCCGCTCCGGACGCTCCGGCACGTCGCCGCCAAACCGCACCTCAATCACACTCGACCCCGGCACGCTGGCCTTCAGCCCCATCGGAGTGTCCAGCGCCACCAGCTTCCCGTGGTCCACAATCGCAATCCGGTCGCACAGGTTGTCCGCTTCTTCCATGTAGTGCGTCGTAATCAGAATCGTCAGCTTCATGCTCACGCGCAGCTTGTCCAGCATCTCCCACACCGCCACACGCGACACCGGATCAAGCCCCGTCGTCGGCTCGTCCAGAAAGAAAATCTTCGGGCTGTGCACCAGCCCGCGCGCAATCTCCAGCCGCCGCCGCATGCCCCCGGAAAGCGTCTTCGTCTGCGCTGCCCGCCACTTCGTCAGGCCCACGGACTCCAGCATGTGCGCAATGTTCCGCTCCCGCTCCGCTCGCGGCACCCCGTACAACTTGGCGTATATCGACAGGTTCTCTTCCACCGTTAAATCAAGGTCGCTGGTCAGCGCCTGCGGAATCACGCCGATCATCCGCCGTACCGCATTCGGCTCGCGCGCAACGTCGTGCCCCCCAATCACAGCACGCCCCGCCGTCACTGGAATCAGCGTCGTCATCATGCGGATCAGCGTCGACTTCCCCGCGCCATTCGGCCCCAGCAAACCAAAAATCTCCCCGTCCGCCACTTCAAAGCTCACACCACCCACCGCTTCAAAGTCGCCGTAGCGCTTCACGATGTTCTCCACCGCAATCGCTGCCGTCGTTTTGTGTTCCGGCTCCTTCACTGCTTCACCAGCTTGCTTTCCGGAATGTGCACATTCGCCGTCATGCCCGGCACGTATTCCATCCCCGGATTCGGTATCAACAGCTTCAGTTGCACTGTCTTGATGTCGCGCTTGCGCCGGCTCACGTCGCGCTGTGTCGCGAACCCCGCCAGTGTGGCCTTCGCAATCACCTTGCCCCACACCGTGGCCCCGCTCGGCATCACCACCCGCAGCTTGTCGCCCAGCTTCACGGCATCGGCATACGTCTCCGGCAAAGGCGCATACACCCATGTCTGCGATAAATCCACAATCGTTACAATCGGCGTCGCCGGCGCAACCACTTCGCCCTGCAACGCCGCCCGCACATCCACCACGCCCGTCACCGGAGAAACAATCCGCGCATACCCCAGCTGCACCTTCGCCTGATTCGCCAATGCCTGTGCGCTCTGCGCATTTGCCCGCGTCGCGGCTACCGTCGCCAGCGCCGCCTTGGCCTGCAGCAGGTTCGCCCGCGCCGTCTTCAGCGCCGCTTCCTGCACTGCCACATTGTCCCGCGCAGACTGCGCTGCTGCCTTGTCCGCTTGCAGCGTCGTAACCATCTCATCGCGTGTCTGCTCGCTGTTCACCCCCGCGTTCGCCAGTGCCACGGCACGCCGCGTGTCCGACCTCTGACGGTTGTACACAGCCATGGCCTGCGCCCGCTGCGCCTGCGCCACCCGGACCTGCGCTTCCGCCGTGACCACCTGGCTCGCGGTGTTTTTCTCCGTCTGCAAGGCGGTTGCCCGTGCCTGCGCCAGCTTGTATTGGTCGCTCTGCGCCGTCGCCTCCGCGGCATTGTGGGCATAAGCCAGGTCCCGGCTCGCAATCGTCGCCACCAGTTGCCCGGCCTTCACCCGCTGCCCCTCATCAACATCCAGCGATTCGATCTGTCCCTGCACCCGCGAGCTCACAATCACTTCATTCGCATCCACCGTGCCCACCAGTTGCAGACCGGTTGTGCGGTTCGTCGTGAAGTAATAAACACCGAGCGCAACCAAAACCATCACGCCCATCAAAATCAGAATTCGATTGCGTGGTTTCATATCCTCGTCCTCGTATGTTCGCCATCCAGCATCGGAATCGCAGCCAGCACTTTCTTCGCTACCCGCGCACCGCGCTTCCGGTCCACAAAAATTGCGTTGCCCAAAAATTCAACGGCGGCGCTGCGCCGCGTCGCAATCCTGCCGTGGTCCAGCGGATCCTGTCTGCTGGCCAGCCGCAGCATCGGCGCGCTCAGCAGATAAAACACGTTGGCGCCCAACGCCGCGTACACCATCTGCATCCAGTCAACATCGCACAGCTCTCCGCTCCGGATGCCCTCCTCCGCAACCATCCTCACCTGTGCCAGCATCGGGCTAAAGGCTTTCTTCGCCAAAACCTGCATCGCCTCGCTCTGCCCTTCGCGAAAACGCACCATCTCCTGCTGCATCAACGACTGGAACGCCCGCTGCCCGACCACCCGGTCAAAGTGCAGCAGGGCAAAGCGCAATATCCGCTCGCCCGCGCTGCACTTCATCTCCAGCACCGCCAGCGCATTCTCCGCGACTTTACCCGCGACCTCTTCCAGCGCCGCCACATACAGCGCTTCCTTGTCATGAAAGTAGTAATAGAGCAGCGCCTTGTTCACCCGCGCCGAGGCTCCAATCGAACGGATGCGCGCGCCGGCCATGCCCCGCTCGCTGAACTCCGTGATCGCCGCCTTCAGAATCCGCTGGCGCGTCTTCTCCGATCGGCTGGAATTGTTTTTGTCCGGCATAGTTAATTAACCGTTTAGTTAAAAACTATAGCACCAGGCACTCAGCAATTTCACCTCAACCACGCTCCTCACAACCCGCTCCAATCCACCCTTCGCGCCCTCTTTCGCCCACGCTCCGCCACTCCGCCTGAATCCAAACCCCTCCATCCGTGCTCTACAATAAGGAGTTTGGTCATCATTTCGAACGGAGTAACCCCTTGCCAGATACCATCTACGACGTAGCCATCATTGGCGGAGGCCCCGCCGGATACACCGCCGCCATCCGTGCCGGCCAGTACGGCCTCAAAGCCGCCCTTATCGAGAAGGAAAGCAAGCTCGGCGGCACCTGCCTCCACGTTGGCTGCATCCCCACTAAGTCCTTATTGTTCAACGCTGAGGTCTACGACCACCTCAAGCACGCAGAGGACTACGGCATCGACGGCCTGGGCGCGGGCAAGCTCAACTGGAAGAAGATCATCGACCGCAAAAACGCCATCGTCGCCAAGCACACCAAGGGCCTCGACTTCCTGATGCGCAAGAACAAGGTCACCGTCGTCCCCGGCTTCGGCAAGGTCACCGGCCCGGCCAAGGCCGGCATCCACTCCGTTGAGGTTGACAACAACGGCAAGAAAGACACCATCAAGGCGAAAAACCTTGTTATCGCCACCGGTTCCACCGCCCGCATGCTTCCCGGCATCCAGGCCGGAGGCAACGTCCTCACCAACATCGAAATCCTCTCCATTGACGCGATCCCCAAGTCCCTCATCGTGGTCGGCTCCGGAGCCGTCGGCGTCGAGTTCGCCTCCATTTTCCGCAGCTTCGGCTCTGAGATCACCGTCCTCGAGTACCTCCCGCGCGTGGTGCCCAACGAGGACGAGGACGTCAGCAGGGAACTCGCCCGCAGCTTCAAAAAGCGCGGCATCGACGTCCACACCGGAGCCAAAGTCGAGAAGGTCGAAACCACCAAGTCCGGCGTCAAGGTCACCTTCACCGCGTCAGACGGCAAGCAGGTCGTCAAGGAGGCCGAAAAGGTCCTCGTCGCCGTCGGCCGCGCGCCCCGCACCGAAGGCATCGGCCTTGAGAAAACCAAAATCCAGCCCGACCGCGGCTTCATCAAGGTCGGCGAATACATGCAGACCGACGAGCCCGGCGTCTACGCCATCGGCGACATCGTCGCCGGCCTCCCGCAGCTCGCCCACGTCGGTTCCATGGCTGGACTGGTCGTCGCCGCAAAAATCGCCGGCAAATACGCGCGCCCCATCCGCCGCAACCGCATCCCCGGCTGCACTTATACCGAGCCGCAGATCGGCAGCGTCGGCCTCACCGAGGCTCAGGCCAAGGAGAAGGGCCTGCAGATCAAGGTCGGCAAGTTCCCCTTCGCCGGCAACTCCAAAGCCTCCATCGTTGACTCGCACGAGGGCTTCATCAAGGTCGTCGCCGACGCGAAATACGGCGAGATCCTCGGCGTCCACATCATCGGCCCGCAGGCCACCGAGCTGATCGCCGAAGCCGTTGTCGCGATGGAGCTCGAAGCCACCGTCGAGGAGATGATGTTCACCATCCACGCCCACCCCACCATCGCCGAAGCGATGCTCGACGCCTTCTCCAGCGTAGAAGGCATGGCCATCAACGTCTGAATGACTGCACTCAGGCCTCCCCGCCGAAGCCTGAGCAGCGTTATCCTGCTATCAGCCTCTTTGCAGGAGCCAGATTTATGACCACCTATCGAGTTGTTATCCAGCAGTCCGAAGAAGGCTACGCCGTCTCCTGTCCCGGCCTTCCCGGATGCTGGTCGCAAGGCGCAACTGAGCAGGAAGCACTTGAAAGCATTCGTTCTGCTATTACCGAGTATCTCGACGCAGTATCGGAGTTGACCCGTGGCCAGAATGTTCGCGAAGTAGAAGTCGCAAGCTGATGGGTAAACTGCCCGGCATTGCTCATCTTCAGGCAGTCCGCGTACTTGAGAAAGCCGGATTCCGCATTGTCCGGCAGGGGAAGCACATTGTGATGACCAACGGTGAGCGCATCCTGACGATTCCGCGCCACAACCCCGTCAATGCCTTCACCATGGGCGGCATCATCCGCGATGCCGGCCTTAGCATCGATCAGTTCCGTGACCTTCTCTGATACGGCGATGCTCGACGCCTTCTCCAGCCTCGAAGGCATGGCCATCAACGTCTAACGCATTTTCGGAATTGCTGTAGACCGAAGCGAAAACTCTAAAGTCAACGCGACCGACAGGAAGCGGGGACCCGAAACATTGTAAAAAGGCCACACTATTTCCGAAAATGCCGTAGCCCGGGCCGCAAATCTATATCCTGTGCTCAGGTCCGGCATCGGGCCTGAGCGCTGCCACCACCCATGGTCCTCAACCTCATCCATCTCGGCCGCATCGACTACGCCGCCGCGCTCGACCTCCAGCGCCAGCTCGTCGAAGCACGACACGCCCAGCGCATCGGCAATACCCTGCTATTGCTCGAGCATCCGCCGGTCCTCACCCTCGGCCGCAATTCCAGCCGCAGCAACATCCTGGCTTCAGACGAACTCCTCGCCCAGCGCCGCGTCCAGATTCACGAAATCAACCGTGGAGGCGACGTCACCTACCACGGCCCTGGCCAGCTCGTCGGCTATCCCATCCTCGATCTGCGCAGCTTCACCCCGCGCCTCGGCGCCGTCGACTACGTGCGCCACCTCGAAGAAGCCCTCATCCGCGCCTGCGGCGACTTCGGCATCCCTGCGCAGCGCATCGCCGGACGAACCGGCGTCTGGACCCTCCCCGGCGGCTCCATCCCGGAGAAAAAAATCGCCGCCATCGGCGTCCACATCGCCCGCGGCATCACCTCCCACGGATTCGCCCTCAACGTCACCACCGACCTGCGCGACTTCGACCTCATCGTCCCCTGCGGCATCACCGACCGCAC
>DATKRT010000043.1:0-9031 GCA_035532055.1 Acidobacteriaceae bacterium
TGATCCGCCGGTATCCGCTGCGCCAAAGTTAAATAGCTGAACATCGCCGTCTGCTTCTGATCGTCTCCACGCATGCTTCTGTCTTAAATCAAACCTCGGTGGAGAAAAAGTAACTCATGCATGACTTTTTCCGCAGCCTGTTCAGCCCGTCCATAACACACCACGACTGGCGCGTAGCGCATGTGCCTGGACGGCCAGTCCCCCTGTCAAGAGCAAAATCGTATAACCAACTTATTACCAACTACTTACAAATGCATGTGAATTCCCGCAACTTGATATAATAGAAGTAGAGAGAAAAAGTTCATCCCCCATCGAAGAGGCGCAGCCCAGGTTGCGCCTCTTCATTTTTCAGCACCCACTAACTCTTTTAAATAGAGGGATATACATTTAACCGTACTAGAATCAGCGCAATAGCGCGAAATCACCCGCAACAGCAATGAAATCAAGAACTTAGTTTTTTGGATGCATCCAGCACATACCTACATATCCCGCTGACCGGACTTCAGCTGACAGCTTTTCAGCTGACCGCTATTTCGCAGACAACCACAAAATAACTCTTTTAAATAGAGGGATATACATTTAACCGTAATAGAATCAGCGCAATAGCGCGAAATCACCCGCAACAGCAATGGAATCAAGAACTTGATTTTTTGAGGAGATGCCCATGTATCCGCTTTGCCAGCGCATGATGCCCACAGGAAGCCGCTGCCAGTCCCCCGCCGTCAAGAACACCCGCTTCTGCTACTTCCACGGTCGCCGAATCCGCAAAAGGGCACCCGCCATCCCTCTTGTCTCCCCCAATGACCACGCCTCCATCCAGCACAACCTCTACCTCATCCTCCTCGCCTTGCAGGAAGGACGCATCTCCCCCGGCGTCGCCGACTCCATGAACCGCGTCTGCCGCGCCGCCTCAGCTAACATCGAGGCCGCGGTGCGGCCTGGGCGCAAGTCTGTTGATGCTGAGCCCCGCACAGCCAAACCGGCCAGTCCTCCGCATCGAATATAGTAATCACAGCGACATGCCGTCCCAGCCCAACATCGCGGAAGCGCCACGCGCTGCCCAGGCCCCGGTTGCCGCCGGGGTCTGTTTAACTGACAGCCATGGCCGCGCCATCACCGACCTGCGTGTCTCCATCACCGATCGCTGCAACTACAAGTGTGTCTACTGCCGCACCGGCAACCAGGGCGCCCAGTACGCCGAGCTGCCCATCGCCGACTACCTCCGCCTCGTCCGCGTCTTCGTCGCCCTCGGCATCGAAAAGGTCCGCCTCACCGGAGGCGAACCGCTCCTCCGCAAGGGCCTCGTCGAGCTTATCCGCGATCTGGCCGCCCTCCGCACCGCCGCCGGAGAAAAACTCGACATCGCCCTCACCACCAACGGACACCTGCTCGAAGATCAGGCCCCGCGCCTCAAGGCCGCCGGGCTCTCCCGCATCACCGTCAGCATGGATGCCGTCGATGCCCCCACCTTCGAGCGCATCACCCGCGTCCCCGGCAGCTTCAGCAAGGTAGTCGCCGGCATCCGAGCCTCCCAGGCCGCCGGGCTTGCGCCCGTCAAGGTCAACTGCGTCCTGCTCCGCGGCTTCAACGACGACCAGATTCCACTCTTCGCCCGCTTCGCCCGCGAGCAGGGCGTCATCGTCCGCTTCATCGAGTTCATGCCCCTCGAAGAAGACCGCCTCTGGACCCCTGAATCCGTGGTCCCCGTCCACGAGGTCGTCGCACGCCTCGAAACCGTGCGCCCCGTCGTCCGCCTCAGCCCCACCACGCCCAGCGAGACCGCCGTCCGCTACACCTTCGACGACGGCATCGGCGAAATCGGAATCATCGCCCCCGTCTCCCAGGCCTTCTGCGGACAGTGCAGCCGCATCCGCCTCACCTCCGACGGAAAAATCCGCACCTGCCTCTTCTCCCAGTCCGACCACGACCTCTACGGCGTCCTGCGCAGCGGCGGCTCCGACTCCGACCTCACCGACTACATCATCCGCGTCGTCCAAAAGAAAGAGGCCCGCCATCACATCGGCGAGCCCGACTTCCTCAAACCCTCCCGCAGCATGGTCCACATCGGCGGTTGAGGACTGGCCGTCCAGGCACACGCGGCTTCGCCGCCATTCTCGGGGAGTCGCCTTTGGGACAGCTCCCGTTGGTCGCGGAGAAGGTTTGCGCGCCAATCGCTGGACGCGGAATGCTGATCGCTTAGTCGAAATGCCGATCGCTTAGTCGTAGTGCCGCTGTGGAACAGGCTCTGCGCTCTTCATCCAGGCCGAATAGATCAGGTCGCGCAGCATGCTCGCCCCCGCTGCCAGTCGCTCGGCGGTAAACTTCCGCGACTCCGCCGTACCCGTCCCGTCGAACCCATGCTCCTTGTCGAGTTCGTACACCTCGTCCACATACTTCGCCGTGTGCCGCAGATACGCCATGTAGTCCGTCCACTCATCGCCCACCACATGCACCGGCGTCATCAGCGGCTCCACATCCCCCTGCGAGATGGCCGCGTTCACAAAGTTGTTCTCGAACCGCCAGTGAATCGTGTGCCCTGTCGTGTACCCCTGCGGATTCTTCGGCTCCACCCAGCCGTTATAGTCGCGCGACACGTGCAGCGGCTGCGACCCGTCGCCCACATAATGCCCCAGCCATCCCGCATAGAACAGGATCGCAGCTTCCACCGGCTTCGTATCCCGGTGTTCCGCGCTCAGCTTGCGATACGCCCGCATCGCCGCCTTCAGCCGCTCCCACACCTCATTCGTTATGTACGGCTGGAATCCCACCTTGTCCGGCTGCAACTCCTTCGCAATCGCCGGATGCGTAATCTCCGCTGCCGTCAGCTCCGCAATGTACTTGTACCGTTCGCGAGGCAGCTTCCCAATCATGTCCGCATAGTAGAAGTTGATGAAGTGGTCCGGCGCCTGTGCCGCATTCAGCTCCGGCTCCGCGGGCGAACGCCACCGGTCCGGCTCCGGCCCCAGATAGGTAATCTCATCTATCGCGGCAGCCGTCCGCATAAACGCGGGCATATCCGCCGGCAACCCCTCAACCGCCAGTCGATTGATCATCTTGTGGCCCTTGCTTCCCCATCCAAACGACAACGGAGCCGCCATCATCGGCAGCAGCGCAATCACGGCAACTCCACGCAGATAAACACCCAGTTTGTTCATCATGCCGCGAGTATACCCGCGACCGCGCTTCTCAGCAGTTTAAAACCGCCAGCGCGAAGACCAAAAATTTACGCGCTTTCCCATGCGGAAACCCCCATAGACATTGGTATTCTGGAGATGTCATGCCTACGAAAAAAGAACTTCTCAAAGACACAATTCAGCACATCGACATCAAGCAGCACAATGTCGTTCCCCTCGTGGACGCCATGCAGCACATGGCCTACAGCTCCCGCGACCTCTACCGCGCCGCCTCCATCTATGAGCGCATGCTGCGCGACACCGACTGCGGAGTCATCCTCTGCCTCGCCGGCTCGCTCGTCAGCGCAGGCCTCAAGCAGATCTTCATCGACCTCATCCGCAACAACATGGTCGACGCCATCGTCTCCACCGGCGCCAACATAGTCGATCAGGACTTCTTCGAGGCCCTCGGCTTCCGCCACTACATCGCCGACGAGGTCCTCAAGCTCGGCACCGAAGACAACACGCTCCGCGAGCTCATGATCGACCGCATCTATGACACCCTGATCGACGAGGAAGAGCTCCGCCTCTGCGACGAAACCACTGAGAAGATCGCCAACTCCCTCGACCCGCGCCCCTACAGCTCCCGCGAGTTCATCCGCGCCATGGGCGCCTTCCTCGATAAGGAAGGCAAAGTCCCCGCCAAGGGAGGCGTTGACTCCATCATTTACGCGGCTTACCAGAACGATGTGCCCATCTTCTGCCCGGCCTTCAGTGACTGCTCCGCCGGATTCGGACTCGTCGCCCACCAGCACGCCCGGCAGAACAAGCCCAAGGTCTCCATCGACTCGGCCAAGGACTTCTACGAGCTCACCCAGCTCAAAATCGCCAACCCCACCACCGGCCTGCTCATGCTCGGCGGCGGCACACCCAAAAACTTTGCGCAGGACATCGTCGTCGCCGCCGAAATCCTCGGCGACGAGGCCCCCATGCACAAGTACGCCATCCAGATCACCGTGGCCGACGTTCGCGACGGCGCTCTGTCCTCCAGCACCCTCAAGGAGGCCAGCTCCTGGGGCAAAGTCGACACCACCTACGAGCAAATGGTCTACAGCGAAGCCACCCTCGCGCTCCCGCTTCTCGCCGGCTACGCCTACCACAAAAATGCGCATGCCGAACGCAAAGGAAAACACTTGGCACGCGTGCTCGATCCGGTCACGGCCTAAACTAACCAACTTATTTTCTGCAACAAAAGGGGCGCATGCCCCTTTTGTTGTTTGAATGACTTGCGGATATAAAAACGATCTAATATTTTCCTTTGCAGAGTCCAAAAACGGGGATATTATGGTCCTCAAGTTCCCCTGTTGAGATCAAACAAGATGCGTGGAGCAAGTTTGTGCAGTTTGCAATTGAGTTAATCCTTGCCTTGTACATCATCTCTTTTGTCTGGCTTTGGACGCTCTGCAGCATGTCCTCCCCCACCCCAAATCACTCGCACCAAATACCCCGGCAATCCAACCTCATCCCCTTTGAACGCGGCATAAAGCTGCAGGATCGTAAGCGAACCGGCACATAGCCTTCATACAGCGAGCGCATCTTCTTCAACCGCGCCGTTGCGTAACATTGAATCAGGATGTCCTCTCTTGCGCGTCTCCTCATCGGCCTCGGCCTGCTGCTTGTTCTCGCCGGTATAGTCGTCTATGTGCTCGGACGCTTCGGCATCCCGCTCGGCCATCTCCCCGGAGACTTCACCTGGCGTCGCAAAAACGTGGCCGTTTACTTCCCGCTCGGAACCTCCATCCTGCTCAGTGTTCTCCTCACCCTTCTGCTCTACCTCATCGCGCGCTTTCGCAAGTAAGTGCATGTAGACTGGGAAGTTGTGGAAAGCCCGTCGAAATCCAGCGACCAGCTCGGCTTCACCTTTGAGGCCGTCCAGCCTCCCCAGAGGCACATCTGGAAGGTAAGCGAGTTGGTCACCGAGCTCCGCTCCGAGGTTGAGCGCCAGTTCTCCGATGTCTGGGTCGAGGGCGAAATCACCGACCTCCGCCCCGCCGCCTCCGGCCACATCTACTTCACCCTCAAGGACGATTCCGGCCAGCTATCCGCCGTCCTCTTCCGCCGCCAGGCCTCGCTTCTCCGCTTCCGCCCCGAGAACGGCCTGCAGGTCCTGCTTCGCGGACGCGTCTCCATCTATGAGCAGCGCGGCCAAATCCAGATCGTCACCGAGCATCTTGAGCCCATGGGCGCCGGCTCCCTCCAGCTCGCCTTCGAGCAGGTCAAGCGCCGCCTACAGCAGGAAGGCCTCTTCGACGCCGAGCGCAAGCGCCCCCTGCCCGCCTTCCCGCGCTGCGTCGGTATCGTCACCTCGCCCTCCGGAGCCGTCATACGCGACTTCATCACCGTCACCAGCCGCCGCCACGCCGCGCTCCACATCATCCTTTACCCCGCGCTCGTGCAGGGCGAATCCGCCGCCGCCGAAGTCGCCAAGGGCATCGAGTACTTCAACCAGACCCGCGAGGTCGATCTCATCGTCATCGCCCGTGGCGGAGGCTCGCTGGAAGATCTCGCCCCCTTCAACTCGGAGTCGCTCGCCCGCGTCATCGCCGCTTCCGATCTCCCCGTCGTCTCCGCTGTCGGTCACGAAACTGACTTCACCATCGCCGACTTCGCCGCCGACCTCCGCGCCCCCACCCCCTCTGCCGCCGCCGAAGTCATCACCGCCGCCCAGCACAAGGTCGAGGAGCATCTGGAGCAGCTCTCCCAGCGCCTGCAACGCGCCACTCGCTACCTCATCATGCAGGCCCGCGAACGCCTCTCCAGCCTGGCCATCGAGGCATCCCTCGCCCGCATCTCCGACGGCCTCAACCGCCGCCAGCAGCGCATCGACGAGCTTTGCTTTCGCATGGAAGCCGCCTGGCGCACGCTCACTCAGCAACACGCACAGCGCCTCCAGACCCTCACCTCCGCCATTCTGCGCAACGACGCCGCTCAGCGCATCACCCTCATGCGCGAGCGTCTCCAGAACAATCTGTCGCGCCTCACCCGTGCGCAGCTTCAGCTCCAGCAATCACGCCGTGCCGTGCTGCTATCCCTTGAGCGCCAGCTTGCCGCGCTCTCTCCACTCGGCGTGCTCAATCGCGGCTACGCCCTCGTCTATGACGAAAACGGCATCCTTCTAAAGGACGCCGCCGCCCTCGCCCCCGGACAACTGCTCTCCACGCGGCTCGCCGCTGGATCGCTCGAGAGCCGCATAACCAGAACCACCCCAGGAACCAGGCCCGACAAAAAATCATGAGAACACTCTTCGGAACCGATGGAATCCGCGCCGTAGCCGGTGAAGCGCCGCTCGACGCAAAAACAATCTACGCCGTAGGCCTCGCCCTCGCCGACCAACTCAAGGACCACGACGTGGAGCCATCCATTATCCTCGGCATGGATACCCGCGAGTCCGGCCCCTGGATCGCCGCCGTGCTCACCGCCGGACTCATCGAAGGGGGCGCAACTGTCCAGTCCGTGGGCATCATCACCACGCCCGCCATCGCCTACCTCGCGCGCAAGCACGGATTCTCTGCCGGAGTCGTCATCTCCGCCTCCCACAATCTCTGGCGCGACAACGGCATCAAGGTCTTCGGCGGCGACGGATACAAACTCCCCGACTCCACCGAGCTACGTATCGAGGAAGAAATCTTCCGCCAGGTCGAATCCATCTCCGCGCCCGATCCCGCCACACTCTCCGCTCCGCCCGTTGACCCCAAGTTCCGCGCCGACTATGAGAGCTTCCTGCTCTCCGCCGTCCCCGGCCTCAACCTCAAAGGCATCTCGCTCGTCCTCGACTGCGCCAACGGAGCCGCATCCGCCATCGCGCCCGAGCTCTTTGCGCGCCTTGGCGGATCCGTACACCTCACCCACATCCGTCCGGACGGCCGCAACATCAACGCCGACTGCGGCGCACTGCATCCGGAAATCGTCGCCGCCGAAACAAAGGCCCACCACGCCGACATCGGCGTCACTTTCGACGGCGACGCCGACCGCGCCCTCTTTGCCGACGCCAACGGCAAGATCGTCAACGGAGACGGCATTCTCCTCCTCGCCGCCCGCGACCTTAAGGCACGCGGCATGCTCCACGGCAACCTGATCGTCGCCACCACCATGTCCAACATGGGACTTGCGACCGCCCTGCGCCGCGACTCCATCACCATGCTCCGCGCCCCCGTCGGCGACAAGTATGTCCTCGAAATTATGCAGGCCAACTCCGCCTCCATCGGCGGCGAACAGTCCGGACACATTCTCTTCCCGCACCTCGCAACCACCGGCGACGGACTCCTCACCGCGCTCGTCGTGCTCGACATCCTGCGCCGCTCCGGCAAGTCTCTGCATAAGCTCGTTGCAGACCTCAAAGTCTTCCCGCAAATCATCGTCAACGTCCCTGTGCGCGAAAAGAAGCCGCTCGAAAGAATTCCTGAAGTTGCCGCCCGCATCAACGCCGCAGAAGAAGAGCTGCGCAACAATGGCCGCGTGGTCATCCGCTACTCTGGCACGGAGCCGCTGGCGCGCGTCATGATTGAAGCCGAATCCGAAGAGGCCATGCGCCGCCACGCCGACGCCATCGCCAACGCCATCCGCGAGGCCCTCGGCGCGTAAACTTACGTTGTCCTGAAACTTCACTCACCCGGAGGTCCCATCCATTGACGAACCCGCATCCGCGCACCCGCTCTCTGTTTCACAATCTCCTCTGTGCTTGCCTTCTTGTCTCCCTGTCGGCCTTTGCCCGCGCGCAAACCCATCCCGTCGCGCTCTTCTACATGACCAACAGCCCC
The DNA here is from genome assembly GCA_035532055.1 of Acidobacteriaceae bacterium. Classification (GTDB taxonomy): domain Bacteria; phylum Acidobacteriota; class Terriglobia; order Terriglobales; family Acidobacteriaceae; genus Silvibacterium. The sequence continues at coordinate 7,931 of DATKRT010000043.1, forward strand.
AGCTCTGTGCGCTCCTTCCTCGCGCACTCTAAGAAAATCGGCATCCTGGTCCCCACCTGGTACTCGGTCGATGCCACCGGCCTCGTCTCCGGCGCGCCCATCCCGGAGGTTCTCCGCATTGCGCACCAGGAGAATCTCCCCGTCATGCCCATCATCGGCAGCACCGGCAAAGCCGCCTTTCACACTCTCCTTGGCGACCCAGCCGCGCAGGACGCGATGATCAAATCCATCATTCAGCGGGCCAAACTCAACGGCTACACCGGCTTCCAATTCGACTTTGAAGATGTCATCTGGACCGACCGCGACGCACTTTCTTCACTGGTCACGAAGAGTGCTGACGCACTCCACGCCGCCGGGCTCAAACTCAGCATCGCCACCGTGCCCAACGCGCCCGGCTACCCCGGCGCCAGCCCCTTCGCCCGCTGGATATACTCCGACTGGCGCGGCGCCTATGACCTCAAGGCACTCGCCAAATCCGTCGACCTCATCTGCCTTATGACCTACGACCAGCACACTCGCTGGACCACACCCGGCCCCGTCGCCGGATGGCAATGGACCGTCGATAACCTTGACTACGCCCTCAAGGTCGTCCCACCGCAAAAGCTCTCCCTCGGCATCCCGCTCTACGGATACCACTGGTACACCGGCAACCCCGTCATCAACGGCAAGGAGCATCACAACCAAACCGCCGATTACATCAGCGAGCCCAACGTCGCCCTCATCGAGCAGGAGTACAACGTCAAGCCCCAGTGGGACCCCGTCGATCACACCGCATGGTTCTATTTCTACCGCGATCAAATGCGTGAATGGATCTTCTTCACCGACGCGCACACCTTCGAAGACCGCTACAATCTCGCCGAGCAGCACCACATTCAGGGCTTCTGCTCCTGGGTACTCGGGACCGAAGACCCCACGATCTGGAAGCTCCTCCCCAACCGCAAATAGGGTCCGCAAAACATTAAAAACAATTTGTGCTTGTTTTTCTTGAAGCGGACGGGCTTTACAGGCTGCGGAAAAAGTCATGCATGAGTTACTTTTTCTCCACCGAGGTTTGATTTAAGACAGAAGCATGCGTGGAGACGATCAGAAGCAGACGGCGAT
>DATKRT010000044.1:0-36288 GCA_035532055.1 Acidobacteriaceae bacterium
GGGTTCAGGATGGAGCGCTGCTGGACGGATGAGCGGGATTGGTTTGGGGTGTATCTGGCTACGGCTCGGTAGCGGTCGGCGATCAAGCCCAGCTATAAAGCGGCCAGCTAAAGGGCGGTCAGCTAAGAGGCGGTCAGCTAGAAGATATGGAAAAGCTACTTCCGGATAGCCCGTGATCCAGGAGGAACTGGTAGTCAGAAGCGCTGATCGATTACCACAAGCCGACTCCCAAGGAACAATTCCTGTTCCTTCTCATCCTGTCTGGCCGAAGGCCAGTTGCACGCTTATCGGTACTGATGTCCTATGTGCCGGACGGCACGCGTCGCGGCTGACTAGCCTCTACCGAGTTCATTAGTGATCTTGGCGATGTCCGCCTCGCCCGTTCGCTTTCCGTTGTACGTGACATGCTCAAATCTGTTCACAAGCCCTGCAATCCCTTCGCGCTGGAAATGCATCGATGCAATGCCTGCAGCCAAGTCAGCGGCTTGTCCAAACAGTGTTTCTTTGGAATCGAACTCGGCGTATTTCGGTACAGGTTTGAAAAGCTGCATTCGTGAGAAAACGTCGTTAGGATCGGTCATGGATTCGATCAGCTTTCCCCGAACGTCTTCCAAGACCCGCATCTGCTGCTCATCGCCTTTATCGAAGGCATGAAGGTCCATCAGAGGGCGCAGCATCATCCTTCTTATTTGCTGGCCTGCATTGAAGCGGTATGTCGCATCCCCGGCCCCTAAGGTATCAAGAGCATCCATAGATGCGTGAAAGGCCGCGGCAGCTTTCGCAGACCATTCGGTCACCTTCCGGATGACGCCTTTCGGATCACACTTAAAATCTTGAACAGTGACAAGTTGAGTAGGCTCGATCCGCTTAAACGGCATCATGAACGCATCTTCTCCGAAAGCGTATGCGGTTCGGTGTGCTCTAGCCGCAACGGAATCGCTAAGGATGGACTCTGCGGCAAACATCTGCGTTCTCTGCTGGAGGCTCTGAGCCCACACATATCCCTCGGAAGCACTGCGGCGAAGGTACTCAGGCGCATCGTCCCTTTTCATGACAGTCCGCAAGAGCGAATCAATATCCGACTTATACGGGCGCGGATCAACGACATGGATAAAAACCTTCCTGAGCGTCTCCCAGATTTCGGATTTGGTGATGAATGGAAGGTCATCGAACCTTTCACTCACGACTTGGGATTTCAGTTCGCCGGGAATATCTGGGCAGAGTTGCAGCAGCTTGTAGTACCAGTTCAGGTCTTCAACTCTAACCACTTGAGCATTGATATGGATCTTAAGCCCAGACGTATGTCTGCCATCAGGCGATCCCACGTCGTTGAACGAAACAGCATCGTGATGGCCGCCACCGATTATCATCGCGCTTTCAGTTATTGCACAAACGCTGCGATTCCAGGGTATTTTCTTCATTCGTCGTGGATCGCAGAAATTCTAATTGCAGAGGCTGACGGCCGAATCGCATTTCGGTGCTGGCGAGGTGAGATGGCCCGCTAATGGAGCGGGCCATTCTGAATTTGGAACGGGGATGAGGAGTTGAACCTCATTATCGTTGCACATGGGAAGTCAACGCTTTGTACATCAATGCTGTCTTTTCCGGCTGGAGGAGAGCAATACCGACCTTGGCCCCGCTGCAACGCCGCTCCGAACCATCCGCTTTCTTTTGCTTTACCAAGGTGTTGCTTTGCCTTGGACCTCTTCTTGCAGTGCTGCAAAACGGGCTTAGCAGCGATGCATGTTGATGAATTGTGGTTCAAGTGTTCCTTGGTTTTGCTATTGATTGTCGTTGTCATTTGTACTTCCTCCTGTGCCTTTAGTGAAACGTACGTGGCAACATGATCGGTACTGCCGACTCCTCCAACCGAGACCAACATTGAGACCAGTAAGATGACCCTTACCCCCAAGCCTCAGAATGTCATTTTACATTCCGTTACTTCGTGTCCCCTTCCGTCTTACTACTCCTCCGAGGCAAGATTGGTCCTCATAAACGCGCTTGTGGGAACTTACCAAGCTTCAGCTCCCGGATTGTCGGCAATTTGGAGACTATCGTTGAGGGATCGTGCTTGGCCATCCGATGTTGATTGCTGGCGATTCAGTTGGCTCGGATTTTCTTAGCGGTTGCGGGTGTAGTTGCCGCTTTTGCCGCCGGTTTTTTTCTCTAGCGTAATTTCGCGGATGACTATGCCTTTGTCTAGCGCCTTGCACATGTCGTAGATAGTTAGGGCGGCGATGGAGGCGGCGGTTAGGGCTTCCATTTCTACTCCGGTGGGCGCTGTGGTGGCGGCGGAGGCCGTGATCTCGATGCCGCCTTTGACGATGGTTGTGGTTACGTCGGCGTGGGTGAGGGGGAGCGGGTGGCACATGGGGATAAGCTCGGATGTGCGCTTGGCGGCCTGGATGCCGGCGATGCGTGCGATCTCCAGCGGATTGCCCTTGGGGTTGGCGGGCAGGGCCTTGAGCACCTTTGCGGACATGGCGACGAAGGCGCGGGCCTCGGCGGTGCGATGCGTGGCGGGCTTGGCGGTGACGTCGACCATGCGGGCGCGGCCTTTGCTGTCGTAGTGGGAGAGCTTCTTCATACAAGACAGAGTACTAGAGCTGCAGGGCCGTTACGATGTCTCCGGCGGCGAGGGCGGCTCCTTCGGGCACGACGAGAAAGCAGTTTGTCTTTGCGGCGGCGGATTGATCGCCTGAGCCCTGCCATGGAGTGAGCTGGATGGTGGCGCCGCCGATGGACGATTCGAGATGTGCGGGCAGGAAGCGGGTGAGGTTGGGTTTGGCATCGACGGGCTGCTGGAGGCGGGCGAGGGCAAAGTGGGGGCCGAGGGAGGTTTCTCCGGCGAGTGCGGCGAGGAGCGGCGCGGCGAAGAGGGTGAAGGTGACGAGAGTGGAGACGGGATTGCCGGGGAGTCCGAAGAAAGGAAGCTGACGGCTGATCGATAGAGGGAGTTGTCCGAAGACGACGGGACGGCCGGGCTGGATGCGGGCTCCGGTGAAGGAGAACTTTGCGTTCAGGTTGGCAAGCGCCTGTTCGACGAAGTCGTATTTACCCATAGAGACTCCGCCGGAGAGGATGAGCAGGTCGCAGTCGAGGGCGGCGCGGATGGCGGCTTCGCTGGCGTCAAGGCTGTCGGGGACGGCGGGGCGGAGGATGGGGACGCCGCCATAGCGCGTGATCTGCGCGGCGAGTGAATAGCTGTTGGAGTTGCGGATTTGAAAGGGCAGGGGTTGGCTGTGGATGGGGACGAGCTCGTCTCCGGTGGAGAGGATGGCGACGCGAGGCCGCGGGAAGACGGAGAGGGTTGCGTATCCGCAGGCGGCGGCGAGCGCGATGTGCTGCGGGCCGATGTGCGTGCCGGGGGGGATGAGCGTGGCTGCGGCGCGGGCCTCAGCTGCGGCGGGGACGATATTGTCTCCGGGCGCGAGGGTGCGTGTGGGGATGATATTGGATGCGCCGGTTACTACGTTCTCGACCATGAGGACGCAGTCGGCTCCGGTGGGGACGGGCGCTCCGGTCATGATTTCGATGGCCTGGCCGGAGGCGAGAGGCGGGCCGGACCAGGCTTCTCCGGCGCGGACGCGGCCGACGAGGGTGAGCGGCGCAAGCAAGTCGAGATCTTCAGAACGGACGGCGAAGCCGTCTCGCGTGGAGCGGGCGAAGGGCGGCTGGTCACGGTCGGCGACGATGGGCGCGGCGAGCGTGCGGTCAAGGGAGTCGAGCAAGGGGACGGATTCCGGGCGCGCGGGCCGGAGGGAGGCGGCGTATTCACGAACCGAGCGAGCGGCGGCGGCGTAGCTGAAGATAGATTTACTCACGCACAAATTGTAGACAAAAGCCGAAGGACGCTCACAGGGGAGCGTCCTTCGGATGGATACGGCTTCAGGAGCCGGGGTGGATTATTTGTGGTGGTACTTGGACTGGACCTTGGTGCCGAGCTGCGCGAGGATGGCTTTGGCATCATTCGCGAAGGGGCCGTTGGGGGCGAGCTCAATATACTTCTGGTAGGCCTCGGCGCAGCCCGGAGGGGCGACGATCTTGCCGGCCTTGTCGACGGTGGCGTGGTTGATGAGGGCCTTGCCCTTGAGGTAGTAGGGGATGGGGCTGTTGGGATTGGCGGCGATGGCCTTGTCGGCGGCGGCGACGGTAGCGTCGATTTTGCCGAGGCGGTCCATCATGATGGCCTCATTGCCGTAATACATGGCGGCGTTCTTGGGGTCGGCCTTGACGGCGGCATCATACGCGGCCTGGGCCTGGTCCACCTTGCCAATATCGGCAAGGATTTCGCCGAGGCTGTTGTCGGCGGCAGCCTCGATGTCCAGGTTGGGTTTTTTGGTGGCGGCATCGACACTGATGGCCTTCTGGAACGAGGTGGCGGCATCGGGGTATTTCTTCAGGCCCTTCTGGGCGCGGCCCAGCTCGACCCAGAGGACGGAGGCATCGGGCTTAAGGGCGGTGTCGCGGGTCATAAGTTCCTCGGCCGCGGCGTAGTTCTTGTTGTTGTTGTCCTCACGCGCTGTTTTGAGGTCGGCGTTGAGGTTCTTGATTTTGGCGTTTTCCTTGGAGATGCTTTCGTTGGCCTTTTTTGCAGCTTCGTAGGCCTTCTTCTCCTCGGGGTTCATCTTGGCGATGTAGTCGGGGCGGGAGAGATCGAAGTTCTGCTCCTTGTCGGCGCCGGCGGCAACGATGATGTTGGTGGCCTGATCGACGGGCTGCCCTTTTTTGTTAAATAGCGTGAAGTAATACGTTCCGGGGGCGATGCCGGCGCCTTTGTAGTCGCCGTTCTCATCGGTGGTGAAGATGTACTTGGCGGTGGTGCCATCGGTACTGAGCTTGACCTGCACGCCGACCAGTGGGACGTCGAGCGGGTCATTCACATGGCCGTGCACTTTGGCGGTGTTCTGAGCCAGCAGCGACGGCGCAGCGGCGACGATGAGCAGGGCCGCGAGCAGCGACGCAAGCCAGATTTTTGTCTTACGCATGGTGGTTATTCTCTCCTTCAGAATCGTACTTTCCGGGAGGGCATCGATTATGCCTCCCGCCTTACCAAGCTTGTATGAGTGTAGGGGATGGGGTCGGACGAGCCGGCCTCCCGAAACGCGCGCAGACGGAGCACGCAGCTCTCACATTCACCGCAGGCCAGGTCCGCGCAGGCATAGCAGGACCACGTTAAATGGAAGGGCGCACCGAGTTCAAGGCCGAGAGTCACGATCTCCTTCTTCCTTAGATGGATCAGGGGCGTGGTGATGGTGATGCTTCCTTCCTTTGTACCCGTCCGGATGAGCTGCTGAAAAGCCTGGTAGTATGCGGGGCGGCAGTCGGGGTATCCGGAGCTGTCCTGCTCGACGGCGCCGATGAAGACGGTTTCCGCGCCCAACACCTCAGCCCAACTGACGGCGGCGGCGAGAAAGTGCGCGTTGCGGAAGGGCACATAGGTGACCGGGATGGAGGCTCCGATGGGTTCAGTGGCCGGGGCCCTGGGGATCTTGATGTTGGCGTCAGTAAGCGCGGAGCCGCCGATGCGGCGGAAAAGATCGGTATTGAGGTGCAGGAAGTCGCGCAGCCCAACGGCTTTGGCGACGGCTCGGGCGGCCTGCAGCTCACGCGCCTGGGTGCGCTGCCCATAGCTGAAGTGCAGTCCGTAGGCTTCAAAGTCGCGCGCGGCGAGGGCTGCGCAAACAGCGGAGTCCATGCCTCCGGAGAGGCTGACGACAGCACGCGGGCGATTGAGGGCCATGCTCACTATATTAGTGCAAACCCGGAAGGTGTGTGCCGGGTTGCGGCGGGGGCAGAGCGAGATCAGAAGAAAGAACCCGGCGGGTGTGGGGGGCACACCTGGTTTGGGGAAGATTTTCAGGAGCTAGGCGGAGGCGTCGGTCTGGTTGAGTTTTTGGCGGAGGCTGCCGGCCAGCTCGGCCATGAGGCGGAGCTTGCTGGCGAGATGTGGCGGCAAGGAGGGTTCGGCGAGGGCGAGCTGGGACTGCAGCAGGAGGCCGGCGACGGTATCGCGGAGATTGCTTTCAAGCGAGGTGGTGGCGGCACGTGCGGCGACGGCCTGCTCCAACTGGCGGCGGCTGAGGGCGGAGCGGATTTCGCGGACGAGGCGTCCGCAGCCGGAGATGGCGAAGTTGATTTCCAGCGGGATGGCGAGGCCGGTGTTACGGAAGATGGCGTCGAGTTCGCCGCCTGCGGCGTCGAGCAGAGAGCTGTCGAGCACGACGAGGGCGTAGCTCTGGCGCCGCAGTGCGGCAAGGGCGTCACGACGGCATGTGGCGGTGTCAACCACGAGGCTGAACTGTTTGGCGACGACTGCCGCGCAGTTTTCAGCACCGGCAATGGCGGTGATGAGCAGCAGGTGCTCGGGCCGGGAGGATTCCTGCGAAACGGGGTGGGGCGAGATATGTTCGGGCATGGGGGGTGTCCTTTCGCAGTGCAGAACGAACCTGATTAGCGGATGCCGGCCGGCGTTTCGCCGATGCCGTATTCCTTGAGCTTGCGGTAGAGCGTTGTCTTCCCGATCCCGAGGAGGCGAGCGGCGGTGAGCTTGTCGCCGTTGAGTTGACGCAGGGTGTCGAGGATGGCCTGGCGTTCGAGGTCGGCGAGCGGGGTGACATCCGAGGCCTGGGAGGATTTTTTTTCTTCGGCGGAGGAGAGGGTGCGCCAGGTGTGAAGGTGGAAATCCTGGAGCTGGGTGGGCAGGTCGCTGAGGCGCAGGACGGGGCCGGAGCAGAGGGCACAGGCGCGCTCGATGGAATTCTCAAGCTCGCGGACGTTGCCGGGCCAGGCGTATTCGCTCATGGTGCGCAGGGCGTCGTCGGAGAGGGTGTATTTGGTGCCGTTGTTGCGGCTCATGCGGTTGAGGAAGTGGGCGGCGAGCAGCGGGATGTCTTCGCGGCGGTCGCGCAAGGGTGGAATGCGCAAGGCCACGACGTTGAGGCGGTAATACAGGTCCTTACGGAAGCGTCCCTGCGCCACCATGGTGGCCAGATCGCGGTTGGTGGCGGCCAGGATGCGGCAGTTGATGGGCACACGGTGCGTGGCGCCGACGGGGCGGATCTCCTTTTCCTGCAGGGCGCGGAGCATTCTGGCCTGGAGGTCGAGGGGCATCTCGCCGATTTCGTCGAGGAAGACGGTTCCACCTTCGGCGGACGCAAGCAGGCCCTCCTTGCCGCGGGTGGCTCCGGTGAAGGCCCCCTTGACGTGGCCGAAGAGCTCGCTTTCGATCAGTGTGGGGACGAGCGAGCCGCAGTCGACGGGGAGAAAGGGCCGGGTGGAGCTGGGGCTGTTGGAATGAATGGAGCGCGCGATGAGTTCCTTGCCGGTGCCGCTTTCGCCGAGGATGAGGACGGGGTGAGTAGTCTGGGCCACCTTGGAGAGGATGCGGTAGATCTTCTCCATCTCCGGGCTGTTGCCGATGAGGTTGCCGAGGCCCTGCTGGCTGCGGAGCTTCTCACGCAGGCGTCGGCTGGCGGTGTCCACGCTGCGGCGCTCCGCGGCGCGGGCGAGGACAGTGGCCAGTTCGTCAATTTCGAAGGGCTTGGAGAGGTAGTCATTGGCGCCGGTGCGCATGGCTTCAACCGCGGAGGTGACGGTGGCGTAGGCGGTCATGACGATGACCGCGATCTGCGGGTGAAGCAGCCGGACCTCCTCGAGCAGCTCAAGGCCGGCTCCGGCGGGCGACTTGAGGTCGAGGATAAGGATATCGACACTGTTGCCGCGGAGCAGGGAGCGGGCGGCGGCGAGATCGCTGACCCCGAAGGGTACGAAGCCGCGGGCGGCGGCGATTTCACAACATGCGGAGCGGACGGTGGGATCTTCGTCGACGATGAGGACATGCATGCGTCCTGAGCGCGTGGAACCGGAGGCGGACGGGGGGGGAGATGTCTTCTTCATAAATGAATCTTGGATGGAAGTTAACGGCATTCTAGGCGGCCTTTCGGGGCGGAGTCAGTAGCGAAGGTACCGTTAGGGGGTGAAAGGTACGTACCGGAAGTAATGTTTGCTTCCATGCTATGGATCAGGGGGATGCTGAGATCGAAGCAGGCGCCGCGTGCGGGGGGTGAAGACAGACGAATGCTACCTCCTGCAGATTCAAGCAGATGGCGGACAGTGCTGAGACCCAAGCCGCGGCGGTGCGGGGAGGAAAGCCCGGGGGAAGGCTGTCCGGGAGCCGGGGCGGGGCCGGAGCGGGTGGTAAAGCCGAAGTCGAAGACCTGGCTGTGAAGCCGCTCGGGGATGCCGGGGCCGTTATCGATAACGGAGAGCACGACGCTGCGGGGAGGGCCGATGGGGGCCGGGCTTTCGGGGTCGAGGAAGCTGTGGCCGTCGCCGTACTGGGCGGCAATGCGGACGTGGCCGCCGGAGGGCATGGCGTCCGCGGCGTTGCGCACCAGGTTGACGAGGATGCGGGTTAGGTCTTCAATGGCCAGCGCGGTGCGTCCGGCGCAGGGCATGGTGGCGATGGAGAGCTTGATGGCGGGTCCGGCGATGGCGGCGAGCAACGGCTGCAGGTGGCGCAGCTCGGCGGCTAGGTCGGTGACGGGCACGGTGGGTATGGGGACGGGCCTGGCTATGGGGAAGGCTGCGGGGGAGGCTGTAGCTTCGAGGGTCGAGCGTGACGGAGGCAGGACGGGCAGGTCCTTAGTCTGGTCCCAAGTCTGGTCCCAGGTCTGGTCCCAGGTTTGGTCTTCGGACTGCTGGAGGATCTTTTCCAAGAGCTGGGCGGCGGCTTTTGCGAGGCCTTCCAGCTCCGGGGCAATGTGGCCGTGATTAAGGCCGAGGACACCGGGCGCGGAGAGCAGGTCGCCGTAGAGCATGAGACTGGAGAGAACGTTGCGGGCGTCGTGGGCGAGGCGGTCGAGATTTTCAGTCCGGGCCGGGACGGGTTTGGAGGCGGGGACGAGGCCGGCGCCGGGGCCGATCCCGGAGGCGGGTTGGGATGCCAAAAAAGTGCCCGCTCCTCGATTGGCCCCGGAATCGACATGGGGAACGAAGCGGGGAAGACGCGCCGGAGGTTTTTGAAGAGCGGGCATAGGAGGCATGTTTCCTTTCGGAGGAACTCGGAAGCCGGGAGCGACCCTGGAGTGCCGCCAGCCCAACTTCCTTGTCTCGTATAAGTACACGCGGCGTGCCAAAGTGGAATTAGTTCTTAATTGACACAAAATAAATGGTTTAATGCTGGATGGCGAGGGATGGGGTGGTGCGGGGATTTGTTCCAAAACGGGACAGGCGGCGGGGTGGATTATGGGTAAGCTATTGAACGCAAGTTAGTTATGGGGAGAGTCGGGCGATTGTTCCGAAATGGGGCGGGTCTGAATTGGGAATGGGGTGGGACTGAGTCGGGAAAAAGCAGATTCGCAACTCAGGAAGAACGTATCGGGAGTGTAGATTGCCGTTCGCTCTCATCACTGGAATCAAGAGCGAGACGTGGGGCACGCCTGACCGGTAGGTTGGACTGCGTTTGAGATGTGGCCAGCCACCAATCGGCGCTAACAACTGAGGGTGAGGGAGTGGAAGGTGTGTGCCGGATGGTAGCGGATAAGTCCTCGCGGCATGGTGAGGTCTGAGAGTGACGCCTCCCACCCTTCGCGCGATGAGGCTGCGCGAAGGATGGGGCACCCTAAGTTGTTGTTAGGTTAAGGGTTGGCCACCCGGCAAAGACGTTCATGTGCAGCCAGTTCTGCGTGCCTCCCATTTCGCTCAATTGCTCGCCCCCCTGGCCGACCACGTAGGCGTTCTGGATGGCGAAGCCGTTCGAGGACAGGTTGCAACTGAAGCTGGATAGGGTTCCCTTGGCGATGCGGTCGCCGTTGCCGTCGTAGACATAGCCGTAGGTCTCTCCGGAAATCAGGCTGTGCACGGCGCAGACGCGGCCCTCGCCGTCGTAGATGTAATCATTGACCCGCCACACGCTTGTCAGTGGTCACGACATCACTCCTCTAAAAAAGTACAAAAATGAAAGCACGCCGAGTAAGGCAATCACAAGCCACCATTTCGAACTTCGCCAAGCTGCAATTATCGCAAACACTACAGAAATTCCGATCACTCCAAACCAGATGATAAGCCCATACGGTCTGAGCATTGCATCCAGGAATGTGTGGACGGGCTTGGGTGAAAATAAGGCCAGCCAAAAGATCACCAAACTGAAAATAGCAACTAGTCCAGCCCAATTACGTCGGAAGGCCAAGGCGTTCATTGGTTATATTCTCCAAAGTGGGCCAACGGTGAATACATGGGATTGTGTTCTCCGAAATGCATGCTACCGTTAACTTGCGGTACACCGTTTTTCGGAGGCACAAAGCCGCGATTCAAAATGAAGTGTCCGGAATTGGCACCTGTCCTTGGATCGCCAGGAGAGCGGAATTCGTCAGATCCGAAGTCGAGTCCGACCGGCCAATAATGAAATCCCGCTGATTGGATTGCGCTTCTTGCTTCGTCAAGAACTCCTGAGAACGTAAATGTCCCGGCTTCTGTTTGGCCCGCCTCCAGTTTGCTGTTGGTTAGCGTGTAAGTGAAACCGGAGAGTGCTCCGCCATTTGCCCATCCTGCATCCTGGAATGTGTTGTCTTTGTCACCGTTCTTATTTGTTGAGTTATTGAATATTCCCATGGAGCTGGTTTGTCCACCGTTATTGGAAAAGAACACACCGCTTCCGTTCGCGCTTCCGGTGTAAGCCTGACCCGTATTGATATCCATTAAACCGCCTTGGCCATCGCTCCCAATTTGAATTGCTGCGGACGATCCGCTCTCCAGTTGCACATTGGCCTGTATGACCGATCCATCAGTCGAGTTGAAGCCGACGAACCGCTCTCCACAAGGAGCATCACCGTCGCCACAAGACAGAAAAGAATCCAGACCTGTGGGGTCCGTGAGAGTCAAAGGAGCGTTGGTGACGTAGGCGTATTTGTTGAGAGTTTGTGGATTCTCGGGATGCCCGCCTAGCGGGTCGGGTGACACGAAACGCCCCGCGGTGGAACTGTAATACCGCGCGAGGAAGAAGTCGTTGCCGGACTCGCCGTCATGTTCTTTGGTCGTGTAGTGGTGCTCGGTGGCGTCGGGGCAGGTGCCGCTCGGGGTCAGCTCGTCTCCGTAGGCGAGGCTGGCGTAGGTGGAAAGGCAGGTGCCGTTCGGAACCGTCTCCACCCGCTTGGTGCCCAGCCAGTCGGACAGGGCAAAGTAGGTGGTTCCGCCTTCGTAGGTGGCCACCAGCTTGCCGCCGGCAAATACGTTCATGTGCAGCCAGTTCTGCGTGCTTCCCATTTCGCTCAATTGCTCGCCTGCCTGGCCGACCACGTAGGCGTTCTGGATGGCGAAGCCGTTCGAGGACAGGTTGCAACTGAAGCTGGACAGGGTTCCCTTGGCGATGCGGTCGCCGTTGCCGTCGTAGACATAGCCGTAGATCGCTCCGGAAATCAGGCTGTACACGGCGCAGATGCGGCCTTCGCCGTCGTAGATGTACTGGTTGGTGGTGTCGTTGAGCACGTTGCCTGCGGCCGCGTCGTCGGCCCCTCACATAATAATCTCTGGTCTGAAAAGCGAGACCTGGGGCTCCCGGCACTCACCTACAGCCCCACTCAAGCAAAAAACGCTTGAGTGGGCCACCCGCGTGTCATGTCGCTTGTTGCCCAGAATTCGATAGCCAAAATGCCGCAACTCCAATTACTAGAGAATAGATAATTGTAAACATCATCGCGATGCTTCGTGTATCGATGGCTTGCAACGTTAAAGCAGGTATAGTGATAAGAAAAATGCTCCAAGCACAGAAGCGGACTATACGTCTCCATGGCGGCTTTCGCCTGAGAGTCGGCGATCCCCAATATTTCCAAAGAAACACATTGATCGTGAAGACGACAAACATATAAATGAAAATAAGGCGCGCCGACTGTGCTTTATGAAGGATGGAGATCACTGCGGCTAAGATATAAAGGCAATCAAATAGAATCATTACAAAGAACTTTTTATGCATAACATCTGATCTCCATAAATGAGTTAAAGATAACAGCGTTCTAGTCGCGAAGCCGCGTCGTTACATGGTGATCAATGCATCTGTTGCTTGTCCAGTCCGCCGCAACTACTAAGTTGCATGCAGTTTTGTATATCTTTCTTTTGTGGCTGCGATTCATTATTGAGTTGGTTCACATTCTGCTTTTGCTGCTGCTGACGATTTTCCCCGTGGGAGAAATCCAACAACGTATGGATATCAACTAGCGTTCCTTTCAGTTCTTCGACAAGTGTTCCTGCGACGGTTTTTGAGCCTAGTGATTCAACGGCGGCGGCAGCTGCCCCTGCTTTTGGATTGCCAGTTTTTGCCAAGGTAGCGAGACCTAATACTGTAGTAGCTGAGATAGTAATATCAGCCGTTTCTTGAGATCCCTTGGCTATATTCGAAGGCATGACTGACCCAAACATTTCGGCGTATCCTGCCATTGTCTGACCGGTACCAGAAATTCCCAAATAGGCTGCGCCCGCTGCACCTGCAAGATTCGTCACCGGACTCGAAGCGCCGGCCGCCCAAGCCGCTGCCAGTTTAGCTTGTCCGTCGTTTGCGTCTACGAATCCGGTGACAAACATGGTAAGTCGGTCCCAGCCCGATAGCGGGCAATCCGGAGGACATCCGTGACCATCAGTATCAAACCGACTGAGCGGGTCGTTCCCTACATATTCATAAAGATTCAAACTCTGCGGATCACCGAAAGTAGCATAAGGCACGGCTTCCGCGCCGCTGGCCCAGTCGGGGCTGATGAATCTTCCTGCGGTCGAGCTGTAGTACCGTGCGAGGAAGAAGTCGTTGCCGGATTCGCCATCGTGTTCCTTGGTTGTGTAGTGGTGCTCGGTGGCGTCGGGGCAGGTGCCGTTGGGCGTGAGCTCGTCCCCGTAGGCGAGGCTGGCGTAGGTGGAAAGGCAGGTGCCATTCGGAACCGTCTCCACCCGCTTGGTGCCCAGCCAGTCGGACAGGGCGAAGTAGGTGGTCCCGCCTCCGTAGGTGGCCACCAGCTTGCCGCCGGCAAATACGTTCATGTGCAGCCAGTTCTGCGTGCCTCCCATTTCGCTCAATTGCTCGCCCGCCTGCCCGACCACGTAGGCGTTCTGGATGGCGAAGCCGTTCGAGGACAGGTTGCAACTCCATGTTGTGATCGTTCCCTTGGCGATGCGGTCGCCGTTGCCGTCGTAGACATAGCCGTAGATCGCTCCGGAAATCAGGCTGTGCACGGCGCAGACGCGGCCCTCGCCGTCGTAGATGTACTGGTTGGTGGTGTCGTTGGTCACGTCTCCCGCCGCGTCGTAGGCCCAGTTCAGCGTGGACGAGCTGGTCTTGACGATCTGGTTGTTGTTGGCCGTGCTCATGTTCGCCAGCCACGATTGCGGCGCTGGCGCGGAGGGCGAGCCGGAGGTGGCCTGTGCGACCCGGTCGCCGAAGGCATCGTAGCTCCAATGTCCCCCACACAAGCAGCTTGTGTGGGACAACTGCCCGTTTGGTAATTGTTTCAGGCTCTCTGACTACATGTGACAATCGCCCGCGCTATAGGTTTCATTTCTGTCTGCGCCTCAAACCGGAAGCTATCAAAGCGTGGGTTTGGGTTACTGCAGGGAACGCAAGAGCTATGCCAAACCAAATATGGCGTAAGTAGAAAAATACACACGCATTGAACCCGCAGCTGAATGCCAGCAAAACTTCGCCCCAAAATTGCGCACGTTTGCTTTTCGTGAAATAGCCAACATACAAGACGCTAATGCATATAAACCAGGATGCCCAGATAAGAGGTTCGAGGACGCTCATCTTGTTCTTAGACGGAGCGCTACTGCTCCGACGATGTTTACGAGTAAAAGGCTAATGATTCCAACAAGAATAATATCTGACAGCTTCAACCAGCCCAGTGCCAAGAAGAGGCCCAGCGAAACGATCGTTGTGAGGTTAACGATAAGCATAAATTTCTTGGCATTCATTTGCTGTTCCTCCATCGTTTGCAGTCATCATCTGGATAGCTGTCATGGGATTTTCGTGCCATCCTGACATCTCTTTCTACAGCTTGGTATAGTCTGCAGAATTCGACCGTAAAGGCTTTTAGTTGCAGGCGTTTTGTGTCGAGCAATTTCCCGCTTTATTTTGTTGTTGCTGCTCCTGCTGTTGTCGCTGTTGAATAATGTTCTTGGTCGCCTCGCCGGCTTCAGCGCCGCTTAAACCGGCTTCCCCAATCTTGATAGCCTTTGCGGCGGTGCTGCCTTTGAGCATATCGGAAGCGTTGGCGCCTGTTATCGCAAAGTCAGCAATGGCTCCAGCTGCCGCACCTTTCTCCGTGTTTCCGGTTACCGCGGTTGTAACTTGCGCAGCTGGATTTGCAACTGCGTCGAGGCCTTTGGTCGCTTCCGAAACATCTGTATTGGTAGCCGCTCCAGCGATATTTGTAACGCCCTTTACGATTGACGCTGTTGAACCTTGCGCCAAGAATACGACGCCAGCAGTAGCAAGGCCGCTGCTTCCAACTTCGGTAGTCCCCGCAGCAAGCAACCCGGCTGTTCCGACCGCTATTTGGCCTGCACCCTTCAACGCCTGCATGGTTCTAGGGTGATCCGCAGCATATTGCTTTGCAGAATTGACGAGGCAAGTAAGACACATCCATTGATGACCGTTTAAATCAGCTTTAGCAAATGGGTTGTTGCCTACGTAAACATACAGATTCAAACTCTGCGGATCACCGAAAGTAGCATAAGGCACGGCTTCCGCGCCGCTGGCCCAGTCGGGGCTTATGAATCTTCCCGCGGTGGAGCTGTAGTAGCGCGCGAGGAAGAAGTCGTTGCCGGATTCGGCGTCGTGTTCCTTGGTTGTGTAGTGGTGCTCGGTGGCGTCGGGGCAGTTGCCTGAAGGCGTGAGCTCGTCTCCGTAGGCGAGGCTGGCGTAGGTGGAAAGGCAGGTGCCGTTCGGAACCGTCTCCACCCGCTTGGTGCCCAGCCAGTCGGACAGGGCAAAGTAGGTGGTTCCGCCTCCGTAGGTGGCCACCAGCTTGCCGCCGGCAAATACGTTCATATGCAGCCAGTTCTGCGTGCTTCCCATTTCGCTCAATTGCTCGCCCGCCTGGCCGACCACGTAGGCGTTCTGGATGGCGAAGCCGTTCGAGGACAGGTTGCAACTGAAGCTGGACAGGGTTCCCTTGGCGATGCGGTCGCCGTTGCCGCTCATGGTGAACTCAATGCGAAATGGGCGGCGGCGCCGTCGCGGGCGGTCCGGTTCGGCTTCCGCGGCGGGAAGGATGCGAGCATCACCGAACTCGTCGTGCCGGAGGTTGGGGCCAAGTAACGGGGCAAGGCTACGGCCCGGGCAAGCCCGCCAAGTGGTCTTGCCGCTCACTTCCACCAGGAATATCCGACGCTGAATTGCAGCGTGATGTTAAGCCCGGGATTGTGGTCGCCTAACCCTGCATTGGAGATGTGTACGAACTTCATCGCGAATTCGAGGCTGCGGCGCTTGCTGACGAAGATGTTCTCGCCTATGTCAACCTGCGGTGTAAAGTTGATGACGCTGGTGCTTCCGCCGAGCAATGGGAACTTATGGTTGGTCCAGAGCAGGCCGCCACCCAACTGGGCCCACGGTTGGAATCGGTGGCCTTCATCGTGTTCAAAGTTCCAACGGAAAAGCGCAGGGGTTACCGAGGCGCCATATCGTTGATATGGCCCCCAATGGAATGGCAACGGAGCTCGGTTAGGGAAATCCGACGAGTACACATATTGAGTTTGGCGGGGATAATTGGCTAGCCAGAACGGAATAACTTCAAGTATAGCTTCGCCTCGTCCGCGCAATACCCGTGGGCCATGAATTCCTGTAACCATTCGCCCGATCTCGAAACCTTCGTTGAAGAGATTGAGCTCGACGCCGTAGCGTACTACGCCATAATGTACTTCATACGAAGGCACAAAGCCGGCAGCAAAGAAGCCACCGAACTGCCATAATGGTTCGGATGATTCGCCTTTTACATGCGATGAAGTTCGGCCGGGGGTGGTCTGAGCGTGCGCTTCTCGGCCAGAAAAGATCAGCAACGAGCTTATTAACAAAATTGCAATGTTCAGGCCGATTTGGTAACGGCTCTCTCTCAAGGCTGGCACTCTTCAAGCTCCCTGGTTGTTTGTTGCTGCTTCTTATGCTCCCCCCGGTTTATGCTGCCGCCGTACCTCGATCGCGTGTCTGCGGTTACTCCTACAGCCTGCGGGATATTCCGGTGAATGGATATCATGTTCCTGTAGAGATTTATCGCCCGAACGGGTCCGGCCCGTTTCCGCTCGTTTTTGTGCTGGTTGGCTCGGCCGGGGCGCTTACCAGGCGCTCGGTAAAACAGCCCGCAACCGACAATTTTGGCGAACAGCAACTGGCGAGCCACTGCTTCCTTGTCGTGCTGCCGCACTACCTCGAAGCCGTTGGACGGAAGAGTCTTACGTCGCGTGAGGAAATCATCGCTCGGTTCCCGGAGCTCTTGTCTGCGGCGGCGACTCTGCTTGACGATGGGGAAACACGACCGCGGATGAAAGGACGGCCCGTTTTTATTCTTGGAGATTCGCTGGGAGGATACATCGGGGTTGCACTTGCCCTGAGGCGCAGCGAAGTCACTGCCGTCAGTGAGGTCAGCGCCGGCAGGCCCAAGGGATACGATCTGGCGAGAAAGAATGAGCCGCGAATCCTGATCTCCCACGGCAGCGCGGACGCCGTCGTGCCGGTATCTGAAGCGCAAAAGCTGAGGCAATATTGCATCGCCCATTCTATTCCTGTGGTTATGAACATCTATCCTGGTGAAGGTCATTACCTCTCGCAAACAATTCAGCAACGCATAATTCTGCGTAGTATCAAATTCTTTCTAAATAACCATCAGGCGCCCGACCGGAGAGCAAACCGGTCCGATCAGGCACCCAGAAAGTAACTGCAAAAACGATCATCTTATCAGCCCTTCGCCCGCTAATATGGGCAGGTCTCCGACGATCCCTGGTCATTCGTGGTGATATAGCATTCGTGCAGACCATAGTCTGCAGCAGCAAGCAGTCTGTTGTTCGTTGGGTCCCAAACGGTGAGTACGGTGATTCCCCAGTTCGTAGGCGCCGGGACATAGAATTGCGTCGACGAGGATGCCATGCCCTGGTAGCTTTCGCCACCGTTACCGCTTGTATCGTAGGCTCCCGAATCCAGCGCGTAGGTGGTCGGATAGCCGGAACCCGTGATGACAATTGTTGTTGGACAGGTGTTCTGCTGGACATTGTTCAGGTAATTGATTGTGCAGGTGATCTGTTGTTGGACCGATCCGCAATAGAGATCGATGCGGCCGTCGTTCGACACCGACGTCCAACCAACACTCGCGCCAGATGAACAGTTGGAGTCAGTCTCGGCTGCTGCTTCCCAGTCATCTGGGAGCGCGTCGGTCGTTTCGACATACTCGCCCTGGCTCCCGTCGTCTACGGGCCCGAAGCTTGTATTACAACCAGTGCTCCCTTGACTGCAGGGCAAATAGCTCGGATCAGCATAGCCAGTGACGGTGGCATCGGGCCATGCGCCAGAGCTGAGGTGCGTATAAACGCCAAATGAGCCGCCGCCGCCGCCGCCACCACCACTGCATCCCGACTGGAGCAGGGCTGTAACTGCGAGCGCGAGCGAAATTGCGAGAATGCGAGTGTATTTGCGCATCAGAGAGCTCCTTTCGCTGTTGCCGCACTCGCTTCCGGAGTACTGTTCTTCGCGGACGTGGTTTGTTTACGAATGCCGAGATCGTCAAACAAGTGATCAGCGGCGGGCAGGAGGTCAGCCACGCTGACAGAGCTCGAACGGCCCTGGATGATGTTGAGCATGAGAGTTTCCCGTCTTTGCTGTTCAGCCACAAGGGCCCCGCGGACTTGGCTCTGGTACTGGGCCCGCTCCTTATCGCTGAACTGGAAGTCGCTGCTGAAAGTCTTCATGTACAACATGGTCGTTGCGATGTAGCCCGCCTCAAGCGGACTCATATCCGGGCTCAATAGTTGGTGGTGTCCCTGCGCGTCGGGCGGCGCATGACTCACAAATAGCTGAGGGATTGCAAGGAAGAGGCGGACACGCAGCTTGCGAACCTCAGGCTGCGTGGTATGTGCCCATGCGGGCAAGCCAAGGGAATTGGCGAGGTTGTTGACAGCCGTGACTATGTCCTTTTCATGAATCGGTGGAAGCGTTCCCTTCTGGTATTCGGTCTGCGCCTGCACTACCCGGCGGGTGTAACCGAATGAGTCCGCAATTTGAGTTGGGATACCGGCATTCCTGAACATTTCATGAGCAAGGGCAACAGTGGCATCTGCGTCGCCGGCCCGTGATAATGCGACTTCTTCATTGGCGATGGCATAATCAGACTTGCCCCTGGAGGCTGTGGGTTGTGCATGCTGAGTCCCTGTGCCATTTGGGTAGGCATAGAGGCTGTAGCTTACCGTCAGCAATGCAATCAAGGCCAGGGAGGAAAGCAGGACGCTTACTCCCCCCCCCCCCCCCGGAGCCACTGTGTAGATTTGAGCGGAATTAGACGCATGTTATCTCCTTTTCAGACTTGGCGGTCTTTTTCGGTGACCTGTCCAGGTCGTCTTAATGACTACTGACTACTTTGCAAAAGCAGCTGGTCGCAGACAGAAGGAGGGACTACTACAGGTACTGCACCCTTCAACCGGCTCTAGCTAGACGACTACATCCGGAATACAACTCGAAATAATGCAGGAACGCATTCTTGGACAATTACCTTTCCTATGTCAATAGAAAAACAGTAGGTATTTCCACATAGCTATCGCCAAGAGATAAATAACATCCATATAATCAGCTATATACGTATGCTTTAAAAAACAAAGAAAATCGCTTTTCTTGGGCTTTGTAGCATCATGACGGATCTAATAATATGCGAGGCGGAAGGGGCGCCGAAGTACGGGGCCTTACAATTCAGAGGATGACTATGACGAATCGAGTAGAGACGAAGCAGGGTATGGCGAAGCAGTTTTTTCGAGCGGGGGAGCGGGCGGCGGGTGCGATGCGTGTGGTGCGGCTGACTCCGAACTACGTGGCTATGGCTGAAGGGTCGGTGCTGATTGAGGTGGGCAATACGCGGGTGCTTTGCAATGCGACGGTGGAGCAGGGGGTTCCGGCGTGGATGCGGAACAGCGGTCGCGGCTGGGTGACGGCGGAGTATGGGATGCTTCCGCGAGCGACGCTGACGCGGACGGCCAGGGAGGCGGAGCGGGGGAAGATTGGCGGGCGGACGCATGAGATTCAGCGGCTGATTGGGCGCTCGCTGCGCGGCGTGGTGGACATGACGGCTCTGGGAGAGCGGACGGTGATTCTGGACTGCGATGTGTTGCAGGCCGATGGGGGGACTCGGACGGCGGCGATTACGGGGGCGTGCGCGGCGCTGGCGATTGCGATGAATCGGATGGTGAAGTCGGGTGCGCTGAAGGCGAGCGCGCTGAAGCAACTGGTGGCGGCGACGAGTGTGGGCATTGTGGAGGACACGGTGCTGCTGGATCTGGCGTACGAGGAAGACTCGCAGGCCGAGGTGGACATGAACGTGGTGATGACCGAGGACGGCGGGCTGGTGGAGGTCCAGGCGACGGCGGAGCGGGGGACGTTTCCGCGGAGCCGGATGCTGGAGATGATGGACCTGGCGGAGGCCGGGATCAAGGAGCTGCTGGAAGCGCAGCGGGCGGTGATTGCAGGGGCGTGATGGTGGGCGTCGGTTGCCGGTTGTCGATGCGGCGGGGTGCGGTTGCGCTCTGAATGCCCGACGGTTTGTATAGTGGAGCCATGCAGAAGAGAATGCTCCGTTCCTTGCTGAAGATTTTCTTTGGGGTTGTTTGTGTCGCGTTGCTGAGCGCTGCCGCTCATGCAGCGCGATTTTCTGTGCACAGGATTTCGAAGCTGCCGGCGCTTCGCGCTCTGGCGATGCGCGTAGGCGGGCGCGTGCTGGTGACGCCGTCGGCTACGGCGAACAGCTTTGGGGGCAGGGACTATACATATCAGTGGCCGGGGACGTATTTCCGGGCGGCGTTTGCGGGGACGCGCGTTTACTTCAGGGTGGTGAAGGGCGAGGAGATTCTGCACGTCGTTGTAGATGGGCAGGAGAGCGCTCCGCTGGTGAAGCCGAGGCCGGGCGTGTATGAGGTTGCGGGGCTGGTCGAGGGGAAGCACCGGATCGGGGTGTTTGTGGCGACGGAGAGCCAGTCGGCTCCGGACACGTTTGGCGGCTTTGCGATTTCTGCGGGCGAGAAGGGGCTGAGGGTTGCGGGGCGGAAGCGGCAGATTGAGTTCATTGGAGATTCGTACACGGTTGGCTTTGGGAATCTTTCTGCGACGCGGAAGTGCACGAATGCAGAGGTGTGGAGCAATACGGATGACCCGAAGGCGTTTGGTCCGATGACGGCGCGGCACTATGACGCGGATTACCAGGTGAATGCGATTTCAGGACGCGGGATTGTGCGCAATTACAACGGGTTCAAGGGCGACACGGTGCCGGAGGCGTATCCGTATGTGCTGTTTGATAAGCAGCAGAAGTACGTGGACCCGAAGTGGCATCCGCAGGTTCTGGTGATTGGGCTGGGGACGAATGATTTTTCGACGGCGCTGAATCCGGGAGAGCCGTGGAAGACGCGGGATGCGCTGCATGCGGACTATGTGCCGGCGTATGTGAAGTTTTTTGACGCGCTGCGGGCACGGAATCCGAAGGCGTACATGATTGTGTGGGCCGCGGATGTGGCCCAGGGCGAAGTGGAACGCGAGGCGCAGAAGGCCGTGCAGGAGTTCGAGAAGCAGGGAGGCGGGAACATTTTGTTTCTGCCGGTCAGCGGCTTGCAGTTCAGCGCGTGCGACTCGCATCCTTCTCTTACGGATGACAAGGTGCTGGCAGGCAAGCTGGAGCATTGGATCGACGCGGACAGGGGAGCCTGGAAGCAGTAACAGGGGAAGTGGATTCGTCAATCTGTTAGATTTCTCGTCGAGATGAAAATGCGACGAATGCCGGTTTGGGCCGGTATTGCTCTTCTTGCTGCGGTTGTGCCTGCCGCGATGTTTGCGCAGGCTGGCGCGGCGCAACCTTTCGTCAAGCCGGTTCAGATCGAGGTGGATCTGAATGCGCGCAGCGGGCCGTTCCCGCCGATTTATGCGTGGTTTGGTTACGACGAGGCCAACTATACGACGTTGCCGCATGGGCGCGAGCTGCTGCGCGAGCTTCATGATCTGAGCCCGGCTCCGGTGTACATCCGTGCTCATAATCTGCTGACGTCGGGGAGCGGCAAGCCATCGCTGAAAGTCAGCTCGACCAATATTTATTCGGAAGACGCGAGCGGGCATCCCCATTACAACTTCAAGATTATCGACGGCATCTTCGATGCGTGGCGAGCGGCGGGTGTGCGTCCCCTGGTGGAGCTAGGGTTTATGCCGCGCGATCTGGCGGCGAGGCTGCCGAATCGTCCTGGCCAGCCGTACCAGGTGTATTTTCCCAAATCGACGATCTCGGGAGCGTCGAACAATCCGCCGAAGAGCTATGCGCGGTGGGAAGAGCTGGTGCGGGTTCTGACTGCGCACCTTGTGCAGCGGTACGGCCGTGCGGAGGTGCTGCAGTGGTACTTCGAGGTGTGGAATGAGCCGGACATCCCGTATTGGCACTCCACGCCACAGAACTACTTCAAGCTGTACGACTACACGGTTGCGGGCGTTCGCGCGGCGCTGCCCGGTGCGCGGGTCGGAGGTCCGGCCACGACCGGGCCCGGCAGCGGGAAGGCGTACCAGTTTCTGCGCGAATTTTTGCAGCATGTGGCGGCGGGGCACAGCGAGGCGACGGGAGGGTCGATTCCTCTGGACTTTATTTCCTTCCACGCGAAGGGATATCCCACGTTCCATAACGGCGAAGTGACGATGGGGCTGAATCATGAGCTGAACGACGTGAATCGCGGGCTGTCGCTGGTTGCGTCGCTTCCGCGCTTCCGGCATCTGCCGGTGATTTTGAGCGAGGCCGATCCGGAGGGCTGCGCGGCGTGCTCTTCCAAGACGAATCCGGCGAATGGCTATCGGAATGGGACGCTGTACCCGGCGTACACGGCGGCGGCGTTCAAGGCGATTCTGGACCTTCGGAAGCGCGATAAGGTCGATGTGATCGGGATGCTGAGCTGGTCGTTTGAATTTGAGAACACGGATTATTTCGATGGCTTTCGGTCGTTGGCGACGAATGGGATCGACAAGCCGATTCTGAATCTGTTTCGCATGTTGGGGATGATGTCGGGCGATCGGGTGCGGACGAGCAGCAGCGGGGAAGTTCCGCTGGATACGCTGGTTCATACTGGAGTGCGGCAGTCAGCCGATGTGGATGCGCTGGCGACGCGCGGCACGCACTCGGCGGAGGTGCTGGTGTGGAACTACCACGACGTGAATGCGCCGCAGCCTCCGGCTCCGGCGAGCATTACCGTCCGGGGGATTCCTGCCGGGGTGCATCGGGTGCTGCTTTCGTACTTCCGCATCGACCACACGCACAGCAATGCGTACACGGTGTGGCAGGCGATGGGGTCGCCGCAGCCTCCGGACGCCAAGCAGTATGCAAGGTTGAAGGCGGCGGGGCAGCTTGAGCTGTTGACCTCGCCGAAGTGGCTCGCTGTGCATGACGGGAAGGTTGAGATTACGACCAGCCTTCCGCACGAGTCGGTGTCGCTGCTTCGTTTGCATTGGGAATAGAGGGCGAGGGCGCTGCGCGAGAGCTGAGCGGCGCCTGCGTGAGCAGAGGCTGAACGGAGAAAGACGGAGCGAGAACGAGCGTGCGTGGCAGCCGGGTCAGGCGCGGTATTGGTCGTCGGTGACGTGTTCGAGCCAGTTGACGGTTTTGCCGTCGAGTTTTTCCTGAATGGCGATGTGGGTCATGGCGGTGGTGGGGGTAGCTCCGTGCCAGTGGCGTTCGCCGGGTGCGAACCAGATGACGTCGCCGGGGCGGATCTCTTCGACGGGACCGCCTTCGCGTTGCACGCGTCCGCAGCCGGCGGTGACGATGAGGGTTTGGCCGAGCGGGTGGGTGTGCCAAGCGGTGCGGGCTCCGGGCTCAAAGGTGACGCTGGCGCCGGCGACGCGGGCAGGCTCGGGCGCGGCGAAGAGCGGGTCAATGCGGACGGTTCCGGTGAACCAATCGGATGGGCCGGCGGCGGAGGGCTGTGTGCTGTTGCGTTTGATTTCCATAAGCATTCCTTTTCTATTTATGGTTCGTGGTTACGTGTGGTTCGTGGTTCCGCCATCCGATGCATGCGGCGGCGAGATTCAGCGGCCGACCATCGCCTCATTTGCATACGGGCCATAGGCTTCCGCAGTGTCAAAGAAGGTTACGCCGCGTTCGAAGGCGGTCTGAACGATTTTGATGGCCTGCTGCTTCTCAGTCGCGGGTCCATAGCCGTAGCTCAGACCCATGCAGCCGAGGCCGAGGGCGGAGACTTCGAGGTTGCTTTTGCCGAGTTTGCGCTTTTGCATATTGATCCTCATCCTTTGGCCGGTGTTTGCGCTTGATGGCCGTGCTTACAGTTCTAACGTAGCGGGTGGCGCGGGGTGGGTAGTTTCCTGATCCTGCCGATTATTTGCCTGATTCTGTCTTGGTATTGAATTTTGTGCACACCGGAGGTACGGGGGCAGGTCCCCCTCACAGGATAAAGTGTCTTCATGTCTGTTTGTTCGATGGGATCGTCCGCGTCCACCCGATCCTAATGTTTTAGGACGGAAGACCTTCGCCGCGATTTCTGCCGTCGAGGGCTTGAAGCTGAGTGCTGCCGGTAAACGGCGCATGAAAAAGACCGGACAGCTTACTCCAGGCCACCTTGCGGGTAAAGCGGTTTTCAAGACCGCCTGTTTCAACCACTCACACATCCCTCCGCGGGGCGCGGCGCGATCTTTCTTTAGGATGCCCCGCCTCCCGGATGTCCTCCCTCAAAACCCTCTTTCTTCAGATTTTTGCATCCGTCCAACCACTAGTAGGATCAAAATAGATATCTCATGAATCCACCGCCCGACGACCAGCCGCACCATCATCACAGCTTGCACTCCTTTCAGCGAACCCTGGAGAGTGCCAAGCGGACCATGATGTTCAGTGAGATTGTGAAGCTGGCCATTGACAGCTTCAAAACCAGTAAGGTGCGATTCGCTCTCACCGCGCTCGGCATGGTCATCGGCTCCGCCTCGGTCATCCTCGTCGCCACCATTGGCCTCACCGGAAAGCAGTACATCCTCAACGAACTCTCCAAGATCGGCACCAACATGGTCGATCTCAGCTACGCCGGCGGCGGCTCCGCGGGCGCCAACGTCACCTCCAACAACGACTTTCTCACCCGCGACGACGAGCTCGCCGTGCAGCAGCAGGTTCCGGCCGTCGCCTACTCCTCGCCGCTGCTCCAGATGCACGACCGTGTCGCCTTTCCCGGCGGTGTTGTTAAAGACGTACTGGTACTCGGTGTCAGCCCCGCATACCGCCAGGTCCGCAACCTGGTCGTGCTCTCCGGCCGCTTCTTCGACGAGGAAGACGAAACCACCCACACCAAGGTCGCCGTCGTCACCGTGCCCTTTGCCCGCCAGCGCTTCGGCAGCGCCGATGCCGCCATTAACCAGACCTTCCAGCTCCGCGGCATCCCCTTCACCATCGTCGGCACCTTCAAGGAGAGTATTCCTACATTCGGCACAAGCGAGATTGAAGACCAAACCATCCTCATTCCCTACTCCGTCGCGCGCTATTTCACCGGAACCGACAATGTAAAGGACATCTTCTTCTCCATCCGAGACCGTAACGACGTCGAGGATGCCGCCAAGGAAATCGTCGCCATCGTCAAATCGCGCCACCAGCCCAACTCCGTCTACACCGCCACCACCCTCACCGCCGTTCTCACCACGGCAGCCATCGTCGCCAACGCGCTCACCATTGTGCTGTTGCTCATCTCCGCCGTCACCCTCGCAGTCGGCGGAGTCGGCATCATGAACATCATGCTCGCCACCGTGCGCTCCCGTATCCGCGAAATCGGCATCCGCAAGGCTCTTGGCGCCACCGCACGCGAAATCAAACTCCAGTTTTTGATTGAGGCCATCTTTATATCTCTCAGCGGAGGCCTCGTCGGCGTTGGCGTGGGCCTCGCCGTGCCTCTATCCGCGCGCATGTTCACATCCTTCATCATTCCGATCAGCCCGTGGTCTATCGTCATCGCGCTTTTTACCTCGGCGGCCATCGGTGTCATCTTCGGAACCCTCCCCGCCAACCGCGCCTCACAACTGGATCCCGTCGAATCCCTTAAGTACGAGTAATCGCGCGCTTCGCTGGTAAACTGGAACAGTAGAGAACTTGCCCGCACATTACGCCTTTTCCAGGCGCAGCAGGGGAGCATCAGGCGAACCGGAACACGGTCGCCACACATTTCACCGGCTGTATTCAGGAGCCGGTTAAAGGCATTTCCCACGGCAGCCCCGATCAAAACCATGGGTCCTTTGTGCCTCAACGACCAACAAGAGAGAGTATAGGAAATCCCTGTGAGCACCATCCGCAACATCGCCATCATCGCCCACGTCGACCACGGCAAAACCACCCTGGTTGACGCCATGCTCCGCCAGTCCGGAACCTTTCGCGCCAACGAGACCGTCGCCGAGCGCGTCATGGACTCCAATGACCTCGAGCGCGAGCGCGGCATCACCATCCTCGCCAAAAACACCGCCGTCTTCTACCACGACCAGAAGATCAACATCGTCGATACCCCCGGCCACGCCGACTTCGGCGGAGAGGTCGAGCGCGCCCTCAAAATGGTCAGCGGCGTCATGCTTCTCGTCGACGCCTCCGAGGGGCCGCTGCCCCAGACCCGCTACGTGCTCTCCAAGGCGCTGGAGGCTGGCCTTCCCGTCATCCTCACCATCAACAAAATCGACCGCCCCGACGCGCGCCCGCAGGAAGTCCTGAACGAGGTCTACGACCTCTTCATCGACCTCGACGCCAACGAGGACCAGCTCGAATTTCCCGTCCTCTACACCAACGGCAAGCTCGGCACCGCCACCATGGACATCGCAATTCCCGGCGTCGATCTCCAGCCTCTCTTCGAGCAGATTCTTAAGACCACCCCGCCCGCCAGTGGCGACGCCTCCGCGCCTCTCCAGGTGCAGGTCACCAACCTCGACTACTCCGACTACCTCGGCCGCCTCGGCATCGCGCGCGTCTTCAACGGGACCCTTCGCACTGGCGATGAAGTCTATATCTCCAAGCTCGATGGCTCGCTCGAAAAGACCCGCATCACCAAGCTCTTCAGCTTCAGCGGGCTCAAGCGCACCGACATCACTGAAACCGAGCTGGGCGACATCGTCGCCGTCGCCGGAGTCGCCGGCATCACCATCGGCGAGACCATCACCTCCATCGAGAACCCCTCGCCCATGCCGCCCATCGTCATCGACGAGCCCACCATCGCCATGCAGTTCTCCGTCAACAACTCGCCCACCGCCGGGCGCGAAGGCAAGTACGTCACCTCGCGCAACCTCCGCGAGCGTCTCGACAAGGAGCTGCTCACCAACGTCTCCATCCGCGTCGAAGACACCGGCTCGCCCGACACCTTCAAGGTCCTCGGTCGCGGCGAACTCCAGCTCGCCATCCTCATTGAGATGATGCGCCGCGAAGACTTCGAGCTCCTCGTCGGCCGCCCTGAAATCGTCACCCGCACCATCGACGGCAAGCTCATGGAGCCGGTCGAGCACCTCACCATCGACATCCCCGACACCTTCGTCGGCACCGTCATCGAGCGCCTCGGGCCCCGCAAGGGAGAAATGGTCAAGATGAACGGCCACGGCCGTGTCCGCCTCGAATTCCGCGTTCCCTCGCGCGGACTCATCGGCCTCCGCAGTGATCTGCTCACGGAAACCCGCGGCACCATCGTCATGAACTCGCTCTTTGACGGATACACGCCCTACCAGGGCGAAATCCCCCAGCGTCCCACCGGCGCGCTGGTGGCCGACCGCACAGGAACTACCACCGCCTACGCGCTCGAAGGACTCGAGGACCGCGGCGTCCTCTTCATTCCTCCCGGAGTCGAGGTCTACGAAGGCATGGTCATCGGCGAGCACTCCCGCGACAATGACCTCGACGTCAACGTCGTCCGCGAAAAGAAGCTCACCAACATGCGCGCCTCCTCCGCCGACGAGGCCGTCCGCCTCACACCACCCCGCGCCATGAACCTCGAGCAGGCCATCGAGTTCATCGCCGAGGACGAGCTCGTTGAAGTCACCCCCAAGTCCCTCCGCCTCCGCAAAAAAATCCTCAAGGCCAACAAACGCCCCAAGCGCAACGCAAGCACGAGCTCGTAGCCCTCGCTTTACCCAAACAACAGAAAGGCCGGAATCCCTTCGGACTCCGGCCCTTTTGCTTGTTCAGTTGTCGTCTATGAGCATCCGGTGAACGCCAGCGGAGTGCTGGTCAGATCAACCATCGCCGAACTGCTCGACGTCAGCGTTGGCGTCACTTCTTGCACTTCTCCGGTCGTGCTGCACCCGGCTGCAACGCCGTCGATCGTGTACGTGGCCAATCCCGTCCCCGGGCTCAGCGTTGTTCCGCTGCTCGACCAAGCCCCGATGTTCGGAGCAGCCACTGGCAGGTTCGTCGTAAAGTCTGCGCAGAAGAGTCCGCTGGGGCATGCCGGTGTCGATGTCGTACTCGTCGCCGTCATCAGGTTCAACACGCCGCTTGTGGAAGCAGCCGCCGGAATCGGAATTGTGTACGTCGTGCCACCCACGGTCTCGAAGGTGCTCAGCACCACCTGTTCGCCTACCGTCGCATCCGTCGTGACCTGCCCGTTCACCGTGATTGCGCCAGTCGGCACACCAGAGGTAGCCGGATAGGTCGTCGTCGTCGATGCGCTCACCGGATACACGTTGATCGTACCCGTGGTCTCACCGTTCGTGACTCCGGTGACAATCGATGGCTCATAGACGTTACCGCTCGAATCCATCGCCACGACCACAACATCATAAGTTCCCGTCGGTATCGGGCAGAACACAAAGCTGCCGTCCGAGTTCGCCTGTGTGATCATATTAATGCCTTCGGCGCTGACTAAACCGCTACCGCTGGCGCTGGTCGTTGACTCCGGTTCCAGCGCAACAAGTACGCTCCCGCTGAATGCGGTGCTGGTTCCCGTTGCTACGCTCACCTTGCCGTTGATCGAGGTCGAAGTAGTGCTCACCTCGCCCGCATGCAGAACTGGCTTCAACCGGTACTGGTTGTTGCCTTCCTGCACAATTGAGGCGCATGTGTTGAAGTCGATATTCAGGTCCTTGGTCTGGCCCGAGCCAATATCAAATCCCCCTGAGGCAATTTGCCCCGAGGGTATCTTGATGCCTGTCTGAGCTTCACTCGAGAGTTGCAGCGGATACATGTCCTTGTTCGTATCGTCCAGCACAATGCAGTTCGCGCTGTTTACGCTCGCGCACGCATTGCCGCTGACCGACGTATTGCTCGGCGCCAGAATCAGACGTATCTGCTGGTAGTTCCCCGCCTGCAGCTCCTGCGCATCTCCCAGCGTCGCCAGAAAGCAGCTGTTGTTTGCCTGCCCCAGCAGGTCAATCTGCTTCGGGCTCGACTTCAGGCTCGGTGTTAAGTCTACCCACCCGGAGCCACTGTCGCTCGCCGTCGCGCTGGTATTCGCCTGCACGTCGGTGATCGTTACATAAACGTTGCTATAGGGCCCGCCACCCGACGCTGAACATGTCGCCGGATCGCTTATGGATACGGTGGCCATGCCCGTGCCGCTCGCCGTTCCTCCAGTGGTTGAACCGCATGCAATCACAACCGCGCCGATTACGCCGCAGGCCAGTACAGCTGCACTTCCAACAATAAACCGCATCTTTCTGGTAATCATCGATAAGTTGCAGCGTGAGCAAGCAGTCCATGCTTGCGCGCGCTGTTGAACCTCCACATCTAAAATATCTCTCGAACGCGAACGCAGCAGCAGTGAAAGTGAAATTGTTGCAGAGGGAGCCCTTACTCAGCCTGGAATAAGGCTTGATACAGTCTGATTAGACCACGGCTTTGTTAAGAAAGTTGCTGTTACGCAAGAGAAAAGTTTTCCAGGTTACCCATAACAGGGTAGTAACCACATCCCGGCTCTACATCCCGGCTCTTTTCAAAATTCTGCATCTCTAAGAAAATAAGTGGATTGTCGAAAATCCCGTTCGTCATCGCACGGGCAGCGTCACTCAGTCGAAAGAGGCTTGAGCTGGGCCGCCTGCATCTGAAGTGCCCCCCCCCAAAAAGCGAGACATGGGGTAGTAGGCCTGAATGGGAGGGTATTTCCGGCAAATGGAAGTGCTGGATTTTGTTTGGGTTAGGTGGAATGGGGGCTTGACAAGGTTCTTGGGGTGCTGGCTGGTGATGGGTGCGGCTCCGCTCGGGGAAAAGGCGGCTTGCGTGGGCTACCTGCGTCATTGAAAGGCGAGACCTGGGCATCCGGGTTCGGTTCATACGCCCGAGCAAGAATGCGTGTTTTGCAACAATCGACGTCCGAAGTTCGACATACAATAAAACGGCTGTCACGATAACCTATGCCCATCAATCTTGATAAGCCCCACCGGTGGAAGGCCGACACCCGCGCCTCCGTCGATCAGTTTAACCAGTGGTTCATGCTCTTCGCGCCCAAAGCCTATAGGGATTCGCGGGAGGTGACCATTGGTATGGTCGAGCAGGGTTTGACGTTGACAAGCGATCTGACCAAAATCGACCCTGCGACTATCAAAGCAAATCCTGGCGTGCTGCAAGTGTTACGCATGACGACCTGCCCGCCTCTCGCCCGCGACCGGTTGGTAGGGCTTGCGGACTCCAGCAAGAACTTCGTCAAGAAATTGGAGGATGGAAAGCTCCCACCGCGATTGCCTCCCGAGTTGCTGGAGGAGCATTTGGACAAGATTTCGGGCGTTCTTTCGAAGTTGCTCGATACCGATATATTCCCGTGGATTGCCGAGAAGCGCAGACCAACGTTAGAGGAACGCTATCGCTCCTCTACCATCGTCGCTGACCGCCTGTGCGGTGCTGTTGCTGACCCCATCGTGAGAAACGCTCAAGAGAAGCGCCAACTTGATTTGCTGGAAAAGCGCCTGCTGAACAAGAGCTATAAGCTCAAGCCGCATTCTCCGGCTTTACCCATAAGCGAGATGGAGCCAGGAACCTTCGCCTTTCGGATGAACGTCTTAGTCAAATCGTCGCATGAAGGTGGTAAAGAAATCCGAATACCTGTCGATGCAGTAATTCAGCCCATGAAAGCCAAGCTGCCGCATCTTCCCGTGCTAATTGAGGCCAAGTCAGCAGGCGATTTCACCAATGTCAACAAAAGGCGCAAAGAGGAAGCCACAAAGATGAACCAGCTTAAAGCGACCTATGGAGCAAACGTCGCGTTTGTGCTCTTATTATGCGGATACTTCGACGCGGCTTACCTCGGCTATGAGGCAGCCGAGGGCATAGACTGGATTTGGGAACATCGTATCGACGAAATCGACCTCTTGGGAATCTGAAGCGGCATGGCGAACTCGGCTCAACTTAACATTGAGGCTTTCCGTCAGTTGGAACAGATCCGACTCGACGGGCTCAAGAACGCTGCTGAACGCAATAAGTGGGGGCAGTTCGCCACGCCCGCGCCTCTTGCCGTCGGCCTGGTACGATTCGCGCATTCGCTTACGTCCGGTAGGCCCGTGCGTTTCCTTGATCCCTCGATCGGAACCGGGTCCTTCTTTTCTGCCCTATTGGAAGTGTTTCCACGCGAGGAAATCGCTGCCGCTCAGGGAGTCGAGCTAGACCCTTCGTTCGCAGAGACAGCCAAGGAGTTGTGGGAAGAGGAGGGGCTTGAAGTCGTCAAAGGCGACTTCACCACGCAGCCCATACCAGATCGCCGGTTCAACCTCATCATCGCCAATCCGCCGTATGTGCGTCACCACCACTTGACCGGCCCCGATAAAGAAAGGCTCAAAGCGAAGCTCCTGCGGTCGCTTAGTCTCGAAATCAGCGGTTTGGCAGGTCTCTACTGCTACTTCATGCTCCTTTGTCATGATTGGATGGATGAACAAGGTCTAGCAGTCTGGCTGATTCCGTCTGAGTTCATGGACGTGAACTATGGCGCCACGATCCGTCGCTATCTCACCGAGCGCGTTACGCTGATTCACTTGCACCGGTTTTGCCCCACGGATGTTCAATTCGCGGACGCTTTGGTGTCGTCTGCCGTCGTTGTATTTAAGAAGATCAGCCCGCCGCAGGAACACAAGGCCAAATTCTCGTTTGGAAATGCAATTGAGACGCCTGACGAAGAGGCTCTCATTCCGCTGGAGACGCTGAGACGGGCCCAGAAATGGACCCAATTTCCCCAAAATGTCGCTATTCCCGAGGTGAATGAGCTAAGGCTTGGCGATGTCTTTTCAATTAAACGTGGCCTCGCAACAGGTTCAAATCAGTTCTTTATTCTGTCCGAAGATGATGCCTTGAATTGGGAAATACCAGCGAGTTTCCTCAAACCGATACTTCCTGGTCCCCGGCATTTGATCAGCGACATTATCGAGTCGTCTTCCGATGGACTGCCCATAGTTTCGCCACGCCTCTTCCTCCTTGATTGCAGGCAATCCGAAAAGGAAATTACCACTCGATGGCCCCGCTTTCACGAATATCTAGCGCGTGGTAGGGAGCAAGGTATCCATTCGGCTTATCTCTCAAGCCGCAGGAATCCGTGGTATTCCCAAGAAGATCGGCCACCGGCACCATTTGTCTGCACTTATATGGGGCGCTCTCGCAACGGGAAACCTCCCTTTAGATTCATCTGGAATCGCTCAAGGGCCACCGCCCACAATGTATACCTAATGCTCTACCCAAAACCCCAGCTTCGCAATTTGCTAAATGAACATCCCGAGCTTGAAAAAGGAGTTTTCGAGGCGCTTAGAGGCATTGCTCCGAATAGCTTCATTTCAGAAGGGAGGGTTTATGGCGGCGGCCTTCACAAGGTTGAGCCTAGGGAATTAGCCAATATACCTGTGCCACTGCTCTCTGAGAGGGCTCCCAGTTTGGCCTGTTCCGATAAGCAACAAGAATTATTTGCGTTGTGATTGGCGGGTGGGTTGCGTCCTTATGCCTTACGGACGCAACCGCCGGCTTTTCGCGTAGATGTTAGTTGAGTTTTTTGATCATTATGTTGCGGAAGACTAGTTTTACTCCGGGTTCGCCTTTGGGTTCGGTGCCCTGGAGGGAGATGTGTCCTACGTGGTATTTGCTGTAGCCGGGGAAGTGGGCGAATTTTGTTCCGGCGATGAGCTTGTTCCAGTTGGCGTCCCAGAGGGTGGTGTCGATGACCTTGTGGCCGTTCTGGAAGAGCTGGAGGTGGCCGTGGTCGGCGATGATTTCAAACTGGTTCCACTGGCCGGCGGGCTTTACCCACTCGACGGGGTCGGAGATCATGTCGAAGATGTCGCCGGAGCGCTCCTTTAGGATGCGGCTGTCGGGGACGGTGCAGGCGAGGTCGGCGATCTGCATTTCGACGCCGGTGTCGTAGGTGTTGTGGAACTGGGGCGACTCGTGGACGTAGAACATGACTCCGCTGTCGATGCAGGGGCGGGCCTTCCACTCCAGTTTGAGGTCGAAGTTTTTGTATTGGCCGCTGGTGACGATGTCGGCGTAGTCGGCGGGTGGGTCCTGGTTGGTCTTGCTGAGCTGGATGGCTCCGTTGACGACGGACCAGTCTTTGGCGACGTCCTTTTGCAGGTAGGAGTGCCAGCCGTTGAAGTTGTGTCCGTTGAAGAGCAGCTGCCAGCCGTCCTGTTTTTGCTGCGGGGTGAGGGTGTTGGGCGCCTGGGCGCGAGCGAATCCTGAAAATAAAACGCAGCCAGCGACTGCGAGCCACAACTTCGAGCGGGTCATTCGTTTCCTCCGTAGTTAGAGGCTGCGATTCACTTCAAGGCGCGTGGCGTTGCCGGTAAAAGCCAGGAATACGAGGCAGAGTTCGCGGCAACCCTACGGGACGGGGTCCTGTTTCCCCCGCCTGTTTGCCGCTCGCCGCTCGGATATTCTCGATATCCGCCGCGCCTCGTTGCGCGATGCGCGGAAAAAAGCCGGTTCCCGACGCCACGCGCCCAAATAGTGAATCAAAGCTTCTAGCAGTATGCGTTAGCGGAGGGTGTAAGGGGAAGGCGGGTGTGGTCAAGGGTGCGAGAAGGGCGGTGTTTACTGCGGCACATTTTTTTCGGGACTGTTGAATTGGTGGTCAACAGTTGTGGCTGGTGTCACAAGCCGGGAGACTGTTCACGGTTTACGCTGTGGTGTGCCTTAAAAAACAAAGAAAAAGCGCAGGAATATTTCTTTTTGTGTAACGCGCGTTCTGTTGGTTGTCTTTCTTTCTATGAAGGCTTCGCGGATGAAGGAGGAAGCAAATTATGCGGCAACTTTTGATTCTTGGCGGCGGAACAGCAGGCACGATGATGGCCAACAAGCTGGCCCGTGTTCTGGATGAAGGAAAATGGCAGATTACTCTGGTGGACGCGACGGAGGAACATTATTACCAGCCGGGCTTTCTGCTGCTTCCATTCGGCACCTACCGATTGCGCGACCTGGTAAAGCCGCGCCGGCAATATCTTCCGCCGCAGGTCAAGGTTATTATTTCGGCGATCGATCATATAGACGCCGCGAAGAAGACGGTAACGCTGGGGAACCGCGCGGCCCTCAAATATGACTATCTGATTGTTGCCACCGGTGCCGATATACATCCTGAGCAGACCGAAGGGCTGCTTGACGAGGAGTGGGGACGGAGCAAGTTCGACTTCTATACGCCGAAGGGCGCGGAACGGCTGGGTGCGTTTCTGAAGACCTGGCAGGGGGGCAAGCTGGTGGTGAGCATTACGGAAATGCCCATCAAGTGTCCTGTGGCCCCACTGGAGTTTCTGTTTCTGGCGGATGCGTATTTCACGGAGCGAGGCATGCGCGACAAGGTTGAGCTGCAACTGGCCACGCCGCTTTCCGGAGCGTTTACAAAGCCCACGGCAAGCCGGGTTCTGGGGAGCTTTCTGGAGCAGAAGAATATCTCAGTGGTTTCCGACTTCGGGCTGGGGCGGGTGGACAGCAAAGAGAAGAAGCTGATTGCCTGGGACGATACGGAAGTGAGCTACGACGCGCTGGTTTCGATTCCGACCAATATGGGAGATGCGAGTATTGCGCGCAGCGGTATGGGGAACGAGCTGAATTTTATCCCCACGAATAAAGAGACGCTCCAGGCAGAGGGCCTTGAAGATGTGTTTGTGATTGGGGACGCGACCAATCTGCCGAGCTCGAAGGCGGGCTCGGTTGCGCACTTCCAGTCGGAGATTTTGTTTGAGAATTTTCTGGAGCATGCCGAGGGCCGGCCGATGCCGGCGCGCTATGACGGGCACACGAACTGTTTTATTGAGTCCGGTTTCGGCAAGGGACTGTTGATCGATTTCAACTATGCGACAGAGCCTTTGCAGGGAGAATTTCCGCTTCCCGGAGTAGGTCCATTCAGCCTGCTGAAGGAGAGCCCGGTCAATCACTACGGCAAGCTGATGTTCCGGTGGTTCTACTGGAACATGCTGCTGCGCGGGATGGAGCTGCCGATCGGGACGGCCATGTCGATGGCGGGAAAGAGGGCATGACGATGACCGGCACACTTGATGAAGACCGCATTTCCGCGATGGAAAAGAAGCTCGACTTTATTGTGGAAGAGCTGGGGCATTTGCGGGGAATTCGCAACAGCGCGGAGGACCTTATCGCTGACCTGACGCTGGTGAGCAAGGATGCGCTGGTTGATACGAGCGAGGCCCTAGGTACGATGCAGTTGAAGCCCGTGGAGGTGCTGCAACTGCTGAAGACGGTTGCGCAGGAGGCGAATCTGCTCAGAGCCGGGATGCAGCAACTTGCGAGTGCGGCGGATTTTGTCCAGGATGCACAGCCGATTGTTCGCGACCTGTACCTCCGGGCGGTGGATGGCAGCCAGCGTCTGCATGACAAGGGCTATTTCCATGCCGCCGCCGCCGGCGCGCAGATCGCCGATGCGCTGGTTACGTCGCACACATCCAAGGATTGGCAGCAGGTCGAGGCCAGCGTGCCATATCTTGTGGGTTTTCTGCGCGAACTCACCCAGCCCGAGGTTTTACAGGCGCTGCAAGCCATAATCCACGGCTTTGGACGCGTGCAGGCCACGATGAATGTGAACAAGTCAATTTTTGCAATCCTTCGCGATTTGAACTCGGAAGACGGACGGAAAGGGATCGCGATCCTGACAGAATTTTTGAAGATCGTCGGTGCGCGGAGCACAACTGTCGTGCCGCTGACCCAGTCGTCAACCCAACCACAGTAGAGGTGATCCATGGCAACCGTAACACTGCTCGGCAAGACAATCGAACTCGATGCGGATGGCAACCTTGCCAACCGCAGCGATTGGAACGAAGACCTGGCGCGCGAACTGGCCGCGCAGGAAGGCATCCCGGAACTGACGCCGCAACATTGGACGGTGATCCACTTTATGCGGGATGTATTTGAGAAGGAAGGCGACGCGCCGTCGATTCGCCGGCTGACGAAGGAGAGCGGAGTCGATACGAAGACGCTGTACCACCTCTTTCCCAAGGGGCCGGCCAAGCGCGCGGCCAAAATAGCGGGACTTCCCAAGCCGAAAGGCTGCATCTGATCGCGGAGGACGAAATGACAGAAGCTGCTGCACCACCGATTGAGAAAGTCGCCATTGTGATTTCACGGGGTTCGCTGGAAGGCGTGTATCCGGGGTTGATCATGGCCAACGGCGCACGCATGGAGGGAATCGAAGTGTCGCTTTTCTTCACATTTTTCGGGCTTGAAGCCATCATTAAAAAGCGTATGGACCATTTGAAGGTGGCCACGGTGGGAAATCCGGCCATGCACATGCCTACTTTGCTGGGTGCATTGCCGGGAATGTCCACGTTTGCCACGTCGATGATGAAGAAGGAGATCGAGAAGCTGGATATTCCTCCGGTGGGTGAATTTATAACGATGATTCACGACGCGGGAGGGGAGATCTACGGATGCCGCGCGACGGTGGAGATGTTTCATCTGAAGCCGGAGGACTTTTGCCCGGAGATGGATAGCGTGATTTCGGTCGGGCAGTTCTATGAGAAGGCGGCCGGCGGGCAGATCATCTTTACCTAGGAACTCGTTGAAATTCGCCGCGTCGTAGCGTCTTTCCTGGCGATTTGCGCTTCTTCCCGGATGAAATCTGTTTGCAATGCAGGTCTGGCCAGTGTTTATAGGGTGTTGCAGGGCTTTCGGAAGCGATCCCGAGGGC
>DATKRT010000045.1:0-5246 GCA_035532055.1 Acidobacteriaceae bacterium
GGCGGTTATCCCGTAGAATGTGGGTGGACACGAGAGGCGGCGGGTGATGAGCGGCCTGAACCCACGGATCACAGTAGAAGGCGGAAAGATGGGAGGCAAGCCCTGCATCCGGGGCCTGCGCTTCACGGTCTACGATCTCGCATCCTACCTGGCATCGGGAATGACGGAGGACGAGATTTTGAAGGAATTCCCGTACCTGGAGAAGGAAGATTTTCAGGCGGTGTACGAGTTTTTCGCCAGCATTCCAGAAAGGATCGCTGTACTTGAAGCTTCTCGTTGACGAGAACCTCCCGCCTCGGCTCGTCCACGACCTTGCGGACCTGTTTCCCGATTCAGCTCACGTCGATTCTCTGGGTTTAGGCAGCATGCCCGATGCGCTCATCTGGGAATACGCGAAGGCGCACGCATTCATCTTCGTGACGAAAGACAAGGATTTCGCAAACCTTAGCATCGCCCGGGGCGCGCCTCCCAAGGTAATTCTGCTGCAAATGGGCAACTGCTCAACTGCCAAACTTGCTCGTATTATCCGTAACAGCGCCATCCGGCTTTCTGATTTTGAACATGACCCCAAGCATAGCTTGCTCATGTTGAGATAACAGCTGTGTTTCTCCCCCTGAAGAGCTTCAAGCCAGCTCGAATGCGACTGCTTCTATAGTCCCCGTCTCATCCTGGCGGCGCGCACGGTGTTGGCCATGAGCATGGCGATGGTGAGCGGCCCTACTCCGCCAGGCACGGGCGTATACGCCCCGGCCAGTTCGAAGGCTTTGGGGTGGATGTCGCCTACAATCGCCGAGCCGCGCTTGGCGAAGGCGGCCTCGCGCTTGGCGTCGCCCCGGAAAAACTGGTCGAACTGCTCGCGGGTGGTCAGGCGGTTGATGCCCACGTCGATGAGGGTGGCGCCGGGCTTGACCATTTCCGGGACGATAAAGCCGGGGCGGCCGATGGCGGCGACAAGAATGTCGGCCTGGCGGGTGATTGCGGCCAGATCGCGAGTCTTTGAGTGGCAGATGGTGACGGTGGCGTTCTGGTGCAGGAGCAACATGGCTGCCGGCTTACCGACAATATCGCTGCGGCCCACCACAACTGCGTGCTGGCCGGCGATGGGAATGTTGCTCCGCTTGAGGATCTCAATCACTCCCGCAGGCGTGCAGGGCGCGAGAGCCGGGCGGCCCGCCTGAAGGCGGCCGGCATTCACGGGATGAAAACCGTCTACGTCTTTTGCCGGCGCGACGGCGTCGAGCAAGGCTTTTGTATCGACTTGTTGGGGCAGGGGCAACTGGATGAGGATGCCGTCGATCTCGTCGCGGGCATTCAAGCGAGCCACCAGGTCGAGCATCTCTTCAGTGGTCACCGAAGCGGGCGGCGTGATGAGGTCGCTATAGATGCCAAGTTCGGCGCAGGTTTGCACCTTGTTGCGGACATAAATCTCCGATGCGGCGACGCTGCCCACCAGGACCGCGGCTAGCCCCGGCCGAACACCTTGCGCTGCCAGCGCGCGAACTTCATGGGCAACTTCCTGCTTGATGGCCGTGGCAATGGCCACGCCGTCGAGGATTCTTGGCATGTTGAACTCCAAGATTTATCGTATCGCTTCGCGCTTCGATGTTGTGCTCGCGATTCGCGCGCAAACCGGGAGAAATCTTATCGCCGGTTCTGAGGCGCGGCGAACGCCGGCTCTGGTTCCCGACCCACACCGAAGTGCACTGCAATGGTCAACACCGCGCAGGCAACCGAGCGTGCGCGCATGACCCTATGCATCTGTCAAGCATGCAGCACAAGTCGAGTGACCCTCGTCACATCTGGACGTGAGTTGCCTCACATACAGCCATACGATGCAATCCGGTATCGTCGAGCTTGCGAGGAATGTTCCAGATCACATGAAAAGAAATAGAGTCGCTGAACCTCTTGGCGGTGTGTGCGGAGGCAGGGTTTAATGAGTGTTTTCAAGGACGCAGGACACCTATTCCGATTTGCGGGGCTTTTCGTTATCGCCTTTATCGTCTTTCTGGTGATACGCGGCTACGTGGTACCGAAGACCTTTGGGAAATATGGGCACTATCGCGCGGCGGCCATCGGTGAGATTGCCGCGCATCCGATCAAGTATGCCGGTCACCAGGCCTGCGAAAGCTGCCATACGGACATTGTGACCGTAAAGCAAAAGGGCATGCACGCGCACGTGAACTGCGAAGCCTGCCATGGCGCGCTGGCCGCGCATGCCAACGATCCAACATCGGTACAGCCCGCCAAGCTGGACACAGCGACGCTCTGCATTCGCTGCCATTCGGCAAGCGCCGCCAGACCCAAAGACTTTCCGCAGGTAGATGCAGCAGAACACTCCAACGGTGTTCCCTGCGAAACCTGCCACAACCCACACAGTCCGGCGATTGATGCGGGAGGCGCAAAGTGAACATTACCCGGCGTCAATTGCTGATTCTTTTGCCGGCTGCGGCGGTTGCATGGGAATCCGTGCTGGCGGCAACTCCGGAGAGTTCGCCGAACTACAACATGACCGACCACTGGTGGGGCATGTTGATCGACATCCCCAAGTGCATAGGCTGCGGCAACTGTGTGAGAGCCTGCGCGACGGAAAACGATGTTCCGGAGGGCCACTTCCGCACCTGGGTGGAGCGGTACCATGTGTCGGACTGGAATCTGACCAATCCCGAGGTCATTTCTCCCGACGGCGGCAAGGAAGGATTTCCGGCTGTCAAGGACGATCCGGACGGAAAGTATTTCTTCGTCCCGAAGCTTTGCAATCAGTGCGCGGACTCGCCCTGCACGCAGGTGTGCCCGGTGGGCGCCACCTTTATCAGCCCGGATGGCGTGGTGCTGATCGACCAGAAGTATTGCCTGGGCTGCGCGTATTGCGTGCAGGCCTGCCCGTATGGCTGCCGCTACATTCATCCCGAGAAGAAGGTCGCGGATAAATGCACACTCTGCTACCACCGCATTACCAAGGGCCTGACCACGGCGTGTTGCGAGAACTGCCCGACCGGGGCGCGGCAACTGGTGGATCTGAAGAATCCAAAGGATCCGATTCACGAGTTCCTGAAGACCCACAGCGTGCAGGTGTTGAAGCCGCAGATGGCGACCGGCGCGAAGGTCTTCTACAACGCGCTGGACGGTTCAGTACGGTAACAACAGCTAGAAGCTCGAACCTAGCAGTTTTTCGAAGGTAGACGAGGCGTTATGACCGGTGTTGAAGGCTACATGTATCCGAACGAGATCACTCTCTACTGGAGCGTGCTGATCGTCTTATACCCCTACATTACGGGTTTGGTGGCGGGCGCATTCATTCTGGCGTCGCTGGAGCGCGTGTTTCGCGTGGAGGCGGTCAGGCCCACCTACAGGCTGGCGCTGCTGACGGCGCTGGCCTTTCTGCTGGATGCGCCGCTGCCGCTGCAGTTGCACCTGGGGCACCCGGAGCGCTCGCCGGAGATGTACTTTACCCCACATAGCACGTCGGCCATGGCGATGTTCGGGTATGTGTACTTGTGGTACCTGATGGCCGTGCTGGTGTTCGAGATATGGCTCGACTACCGGCGCGATATCGTGCTGATGTCGCAGCAGTCCAAGGGGTTGCTGCGCTGGGTTTACAAGGTGATGACGCTGGGATCCAGTAACATCAGCGAGCGCTCGTTGGCTATTGACGAAAAGGTGGGCTGGATCGTGACCCTGGTCGGCATCCCATCCGCCTTTCTGTTGCACGGATACGTCGGATTTATCTTTGGCTCCATCAAGGCAAATCCATGGTGGTCATCGCCCCTGATGCCGGTGGTGTTTATCTTCTCGGCCATGGTTTCGGGAATTGCCGCGGTGATGCTGCTGTACATGGCGCTGACCAAGCTGCGCAAGCAGACGATCGACATGCGCTGCGTAGACGCCATTGCGATGTACATGTTCTACATCTTCATCGTCGACTTCAGCCTCGAGATGCTCGACCTGGTGCATAGGATCTACGAGGCCGACGAATCGTTCCGCAGCCTGAATTTCATGGTCCACACCAAGCTCTACTTTTCGCAGATCGTGGTTCAGATCCTCTTGGGCACGCTCGTGCCGCTGGCTTTGTTGTTCCTGACCCAGGTGGTGAAGCTGCAGGAGATCGTCCGCAAACGTCTCTATGTCATCTCCGGAGCGCTGGCGCTGATCGGCATCTTTGCCATGCGCTGGAACGTGGTCATCGGCGGTCAGTTGTTCTCGAAGAGCTTCCTGGGATACACGACGTACAAAATGGCTCTGGCGACGCGCGAGGG
The DNA here is from genome assembly GCA_035532055.1 of Acidobacteriaceae bacterium. GTDB lineage: Bacteria > Acidobacteriota > Terriglobia > Terriglobales > Acidobacteriaceae > Silvibacterium. The sequence continues at coordinate 4,254 of DATKRT010000045.1, forward strand.
TCTGCTCGCGGCGATCGCGTTGACCATTTTGCCATTTCTCTTCCTGTGGGTGCTGGTGAAGCTGCTGCCTCCATGGGATCAAAAGACAACGCACGCACCCGCCGCAGGGGACTGAGGGCGGCAAGACGCGGCAGACTACAGCGGGGCTCGTGCAAACTCCTACAAAATCGGGTGGAAGTTATGGACGACTTGCCCGAGTTATTTGACCGGCTTCAGACACGCCTCGAGGCATTGGAGAGGCGTGTCTTTGCATTGGAACACCCGGCGCCTGAAGAGCCCAGTGTGCCGCTCGCGCCGGAACTGAAGGTAGCTCCGGCGGCGCCTGCTGCCGCAATGCTTCCCGATGCGCAGGCCGGCGGCATGTTTTCCGTGCTGGGCAAGGCCATGCTCGGTATTGCAGGGGCCTACGTGCTGCGCGCGGTCGCGGAATCGACTTCGCTCCCCAAGTTGGCGGTGGCCGCCCTGGCTGTTGCTTACGCGACGATGTGGCTGGTTTGGGCCGCGCGGCTGCAAGCCGGGAAGTGGCTGGCAAGCACGATTTATGCCGGCACCTCCGCCTTGATCCTTGCTCCCATGCTCTGGGAGCTTACCCTGCGTTTCAAGGTGCTGCCGCCGGCAATGACTGCCGCGGTGTTGCTGGCATTCGTATGCACCGCCTCGGTCCTGGCTTGGAAGCGCGAACTTGCGCCACTGTTCTGGGTAGCCAACCTTGCTGCGGCTACGGTTGCATTGAGCCTGTCGATTGCCTCGCGCGCAATGGAGCCCTTCGTTGTTGTGCTCCTGCTTATGGTTCTGATTTGCGAGTACGCAGCGGGACTGGGGCGCGAACTGGGTGTCCGCTCGCTGGTGGCGATGGCTGCCGATTTGGCGATCTGGGTCCTGCTCTATGTGTACATCAGCCCGCAGGAGACGCGCGCGGATTACCCGATTCTGGGCGCCGGCGCGTTGATCGCGCCCGGCTTCGCACTGCTACTGATCTTCGTGGCGAGCGTG
>DATKRT010000046.1:0-76287 GCA_035532055.1 Acidobacteriaceae bacterium
CGGTATCCGCTGCGCCAAAGTTAAATAGCTGAACATCGCCGTCTGCTTCTGATCGTCTCCACGCATGCTTCTGTCTTAAATCAAACCTCGGTGGAGAAAAAGTAACTCATGCATGACTTTTTCCGCAGCCTGTTTAGCCCCCGAGTGCTGCTATTCGAATCGCTTCCATGAATCGAATTGTTGAATGGCTTCAGACTCAGGACACTAGCTCTTCCCATGAATCAGCCGGTCCAGCGAGAAAAACCCCGCGCCGAACGCCAGCACAAGCAGCGACGCCATAAAGAAGGTAAAGGGGGCGGCGCTATAGAACTTGGTCGGGTCGTTCGAGAAGACGGTGAGGAGCGCCACGCGATCCGAAATTAGATACGCCACAAACATATCCGCAGCCAGCAGAAATCCCGTCAGCCGCGTCAGCAGTCCCGCAATCAGCAGAATGCCTCCGGCAAACTCAAGGAATGAAATCGCCGGCGCCATCAGCACCGGCAGCGGAATGCCCAGGCTGCCAAAATACCCAATCACGCGGTGCAGGTGCATCAGTTTGCCCCAGCCCGTCAGCGTGAACTGCCATCCCCATATAAGCCGAACAGCCAGCAGCAGCGGAGATCCCAGCCATTGGCCGGCGCGCGCAAACTGCCCATGCAGGCGCACCACTCCCGAGTTACGAATCGATCCCATATCGGTCAGTCATCCTTATTCTTGTTTGGTTGAAATCTGTCGAGTAAACCAGCCCAGCCGCACCCACCCGGCAAACGCCAGTTGCAAAAACACCCCGCGCTCCTCTTCTGTCAGCGCGCTGCCTTCCAGCGCCGTATCAATCGCCTCGCTGATCGTGTCCCCATGCAGCAGCGCCCGCAGCAGCCGAAACTCCTCGCGCCCCAGCCGCTTGTAATACACAGAATTCTCCTGTCGATGCATCGCCAGATAAATCTCTTCCGGCTCCAGCATCGCCACCCGCCGCACATGCTTCGTCTTCCGCGCCGCGCTCGCGTTGTTGCTGGATGAGTCGCTGCTACCGCCATCGCGCTGAAGCTCAATCAGCAAATCATCCACCGGATACCGCAGCTCCAGCACCCGCAAATACGGCTGCAAGCGCAGCCGCGACTCATCCGTGATCCCCATCAAATCATCCGGGTCCAGCAGCTCTTCCGCGCCGGAGTCGAACACCTCAATATGCGCCCACTCCAGCCGCGCCATGTCCATCGCCAGTTGCTGCCTTGGCTCCACGTATTCCGGATGTTCCTCCAGCCACGCCACCAGCCGCAATCCCAGGTTCCGCAGCGTGAACGACTCCGACGGGCACTCCGTCAGATACTCGCGCATCAGCTTCTCAAACTTCGCGCTGCCCAGAATCGCCTTCAGCCCCGGAAAATCCTCTTCAAAGCACGAGTACAGCCGAAACCAGTACATCCGGTTGTAAATCTCCAGCCGCTCAAACGACGTCAGCCGGTCATTTGGCTTGATAATCGCGTCCGCCTCGCTCCGGTTCAGCGCGCCATCCCGCCGCCGCCGCGTCATAGTGCCGTTGCCCGTCAGCGGATGCATGATCGCCGCTGCCATCTTCCGCTGCAACTCCAGCAGCTCGCCTTCTCGCACCTGGCTCATCGCTGCGCCCCCGCCATCTCCGCTGTCTTCGCCGCATCCGCCTTCGGAGCACCTGTCTTCGGAGTACCCGCCTTCGGAGCATCCAGGCCCAGCTTCGTCCGCGCCGCCGCCAGAAATTTCTGCGCCTTCAGCGCCTCGGCATGCACCTCTTCAAAACTCGGAATATTGTCGTCCCACTCCAGCAGCGTCGCCGTCGGCCCCACGCGTTCAATCGCCCGCTCATACAGTTGCCACACCGGCTCCAGCACCGGATGATCATGCGTGTCCAGCAGGTACTTCTCAAACTTTGAGTGCCCCGCAATGTGGATCTGCGCCACCCGCTCCGCCGGAACCGCATTCACATACGTGAACGGATCAAAGCTATGGTTCTGCGACGAAACATAAATGTTGTTCACATCCAGCAGAATCCCGCAGTCTGCCCGCTCCACCACCTCGTTCAGAAACTCCCACTCCGTCATCTCCGACAGGTGGAACTCCGCGTAGCTCGACACATTCTCCACCACCACCGGAACCTCAAGAAAGTCCTGCGTGTGCCGGATCCGCTCCGCCGTCACCTTCACCGCTTCCCACGTGTACGGCATCGGCAGCAGATCGTGCGTGTAGCGCCCGTCCACCGAGCCCCAGCACAGATGGTCGCTCAGCCACGGCGTATTCGTTTTCCTTACCAGTTGCTTCAGCCGCTTCAGATGCTCATGGTCCGGCTTGCTTGCCGACCCGAAATACATCGACACGCCGTGCTGCACCACGTTGTACTGGTCCAGAATCCGGTCCAGCACCTCCAGCGGACGCCCGCCGTCGATCATGTAGTTTTCTGAGATGATCTCAAACCAGTCCACCACCGGTTTGCGCGTCAGTATGTGCTCGTAGTGTGGAATTCGCAGGCCGATCCCCACCCCGTAATCCGTATGTCCGTTAAAGCGATTCGCTGGCATGGGGCTGCTCCACTTGAAAAATAAGTCAAAATACACAAGATTAAAGTCGGTGAAGTGTGAAAGGGCCAGCATCGCTGCCGGCCCTGTAGGGAAGTAGGGGGTTACCCGAACTTCTCTTAGCCCGGCATCCTTAACCCGGCATCTTGGAGCCGTCCGTTGCGCAGCCCCCTTTGCCTTTGCAGCTGTTCTTGCCCTTGCAGCCGTTGTCGCTGCTCTTGCAGCCACCCTGGCCCTTGCAGTTGTTTTTGCCTTTACAGGAATGTTTCTGGATGTGCGTGGCGAACGACATTAAGCCGAACGACGCGCTGGCCACCTGCGTAACGGGACTCGTCGTGCTGACCGTGGCCGCCTGCAGGGCGGTTGCGCCACTCATCAGACCAGAGACTGCTGCTGCGACCATCAGGGATTTCATCGAGTGTTTCATATGGTTCATTCCTCCATCTTGGTCAGGCCAAAACTCGGCTAAAATCCGCCGGGTGGGGCCTGCCTGTACTGCCTATGACAGTCCAGTGCGGATAAGGTTACAGCATTTGCATTACATTTTTGTGCAGTTTCTCCCCATAACAATTTCATCCCCATCAATAAATCCATTCGTCCCTGTCGCTCGTTCTTGGGCTGCTAATCCGCATCTAAAATGGCTTGCGTTTGACCCCCGCGCGCACCCTTCGTATCATAAAGATCGACCCTTCCAATATCCGGCGGAGTAGCTCAGATGGTTAGAGCGACGGACTCATAACCCGTAGGTCGGCAGTTCGATTCTGCCCTCCGCCACCAATGCCTGCCTCCCTCGCAGCGCAACTCAGGCTGAAAAGCGCTTGACACCCCCCCCTAAAAATGATAAACGTGCTGGCGTCGGCAGTTTGGTTGCTTGCTAATTAGACGTTTGGAGGAGGTTGTACGATGACGACTAAGCATGGGATCGCGTGGTCTTGTCTAATCTTAGGGATTGTGATCGTGTTCGCCGTGGCGAGCACTCCGGCAGCCCACGGGCAGTCAAACGGCTGCTGCGGGACGACCCAATAGGAGTCGTTCGTCTGCCAGTCCCCCGGCTGCTCCGGGTCGGTTACGATCAATGTATGCGCCGGTAATTACGGTAACGGCGTATTTTGGACATTAAATTCGGTTTCATGCTGTGGGTCTACCTTAACCACGCTCGCAAACCCTGATGGCTCATGCCAAATCGCCCGGCCGACAGCGCTGGCTCAACTCCCTCCCCGTTTGGTATGGGTTCGCAACTGCCAGGGTGCATATACGTTGGTGAAAGTCACCTACGCCTGACCGAAAGCTCAGTGCGTCAGAGTGGCGGGCAAAACGCGCCCGCCCGCTCCCTAGAAGGATGGACTCGATATGTTGCGATCGCGCATAGTGTGGAAACTGACCGGCTTGCTCGGGCTTGCGGGAGTAGTAGGGTTCTCATCGATGCACCCACACTACACCGCGAACCCCGGACACAAAAAGGAACCCGCCGCGCAGGTACAGGCAATCGACCTCAGCCGCGGCGAAGAAGCAGTCTCGAATGCGCCGCCGCTAACGGTAGCTGGCTTCGGCTCCAAGTGCGACGTGGATGGCGACATTTACCTTGCGTACTCAGGCTCTGCGGTAGTGATGAGTGAGTCCGGCGGGATGAATCAAATTCCGGTATCGAGAATTGCGCCGGACTCAATGCAAATTACCAAATACCCGGTGCCTCCCAGGATTCCGGACCTCCAGGGGCGCGTCGCCAGGTACGGCTTTGACGTCAGCTCCGACGGGACATTCTATGCCCTGTTCAACACCGCCCGGCGGGCGCTGGACGGGAAGATGATTCCCGAGTGGGTGATTGCGAAGTATAACGACGACGGCACGATTGATTCCTACATCAACATTGGGCGGGTTGCCGGCAAGCGCATCCAGCCATTGCGAATGGCCGTCTTCGGGAATGGAGATTTCCTGCTTACGGGGACGACCGTTCTGGAAAATGGCCTCGGTACTTTCACCGGGCTCTTCGATCAAAGCGGTGACCTCGTGCGCATGCTCGCGCTTGGGAAGCCCGTCACGGACCTCGCTCACCATCGCAGCGTCAACCCGGCCGGTAAACCTTCTCAACCCCCATCCCACAGTAAGGAGCTTGAGGCCCAGGCGAACAATCCTGTGTCGCTCGAAAGCAGCATACTGACCGTAAGCGCAGCGGATGGAAACGTCTATCTGCTCCAAGGCACAGGCAGGGCGACGCTGTACGTCATCGACTCGCAGGGCGAAGTCCTACGCCACTTCAACATAAAGCCCCCGCAGCCCGGTCTCAGCCCCCTCCAGATGGCCCAGGCCGGAGCTGGCCACCTGTTTATTTACTACGGCTATGTCTCAACCGGGTCACCGGAAGACAAGAATCACCCCCGTGCGATGATCACCGTCCTCAGCACGACGACGGGCGATGTCACGGCCGTCTACCGCATGCCCAAAGGGCAAACACTGCTACTGCCCGGCTGCGCCCCCTCGTCCCGCAAATTCACTTTCCTCACCACGAGCAAAGATAACCACTTGGCGCTGATACCGTACTCGGTCCCTTAGACGTTCTGCGCAGCAGCGACACATAGCTGAAGCAGAAGCAAGGAACAGCCCCAGGGCTCCACTCTCCGCCGCGCTCGCTGGAGTATCATTTCTCTAAGCTAACCTCGCTTCCTCCGGGTGGTCTTTTACATATATGTCCAAAAGCTTCAAGCGCGCAGTCTTCGGCATCTCCGTGGCCCTCGTCGCCGTTGTCTTCCTTGGCGGATTCGTCTCCGCCCGCATCACTCCCGGCGTCCCCGGCGACGGCGCGTACAAGCAGATGGGCGTCTACGAGGAAGTCCTGCACAAAATCCAGAGCGACTACGTCACCGTGCCCAATCTGCAGACCGTGACCAACGGCGCGCTCCACGGCCTGCTCGAGTCCCTCGACGCCAACTCCAGCTACCTCACCCCCTCCGAGTTCACCACCTATAAGGAGCACGAGAACGAGGGCGTCGCACAGGTCGGCCTCGAGGTCTCCAAGCGCTACGGATACGCAACCATCGTCTCCGTCATTCCCGGCAGCCCCGCCGACAAGGTGGCCCACATCCACGACGGCGACATGATCGAGTCCATTGGCGGCAAGACCACGCGCCTCATGTCCCTCGCCATGATCCGTCTTCTGCTTGAGGGCAAGCCCGGTACCGACGTCCACTTCGGTCTCATCCGTCCCGGCAGCAAGCCAGAGCCCGACCAGATCACCCTCACCCGCACGCAGGTTGCGCCTCCGCCCGTCGATATTCAGGAGTACGAAAACTCCACCATCCTCTACATCAAGCCCTACGCCCTTACCAAAGACCGCGTCGATCAAATCGACGCCCGGCTGAACGCCATGGCGAAAAACGGCAATACCAAGGTGCTGCTTGACCTGCGCGACGTTGCCGAGGGTAACCCGGCGCAGGGTATCCGTCTGGCGAACGCCTTCCTGCAATCCGGAACCATCGCCAGCCTTCAGGGACAGACGGTTCCAAAGCAGGTCTTTACTGCGGAACCGGACCACTTCATCACCAAGGCTCCGCTCGTCGTTCTCATCAACAACGGCACCGCGGGCGCTGCGGAACTCACCGCCGCCGCCATCCTCGACAACAAGCGTGGCGACCTCGTCGGCAGCCGTTCCTTTGGCGAGGGCGTCGTGCAGAAGACCATCACTTTACCCGACGGCGCGGCGCTCCTGCTCTCCGTTGCCAAATACGAGTCTCCCGACGGCGTCAAGATTCAGGACAAAGCCGTCAAGCCGAACATCGCGGTTAACCCGACCATCGACCAGTACCTCGCCGAAGAAGGCGATTACTCTGGAGCTCTTCCCAAGGTCGATAACCAGCTGAACAAAGCCCTCGATGTTCTGAAGTCAAAGTCCGCATAGAGGCGCACCCTTGAACAGGCGCGGTCCTTGGGGCCCTCCAGAACCGGAAGACTCGGGGCCCCCACGGACTGGTTCTCGTCCGTGGAGCGGGGACCCCGCAACCCATCGTCCCCAGCCGCGTCCCTCCGCGTTTCGCCCGCGCACCGGAGGCAGAAAAGTCGCCGGCAGCGTAGCCATTGCATTTCTTGCCCTGCTGGCCATCGCCTTTGGCTCGCTCAGCGGCCTCATGCTCGTCTACTCCGTCAACCTCCCGCAGATACAGGAGCTTGAGCACTACCGGCCCATCGCTACAACCGAACTCTACGACATACACGGACGCGTCATCGGCTCCTTTGCCCTGCAGCGCCGCATCAACGTGTCTTACGGCGGATTCTCTCCGCTGCTGCGCCAGGCCGTCATCGCCATCGAGGACAAAAACTTCGAAAGCCACTGGGGCGTCAACTTCGTCCGCATTGCAGAAGCCGCCTGGCACGACCTCCGCTCCAAAAGCCGCTCGCAGGGCGCCTCCACCATCACCATGCAGCTCGCACGCAACCTCTTCCTCTCTGACGAGCGAACCTACAGCCGCAAAATTCAGGAAGTCTTCCTCTCGCTCCAGATCGAGCACGCCTTCACCAAGCAACAGATATTCACCCTCTACGGCAATCAGATCTATCTCGGCCAGGGCGTCTACGGCTTCGAGGCCGGAGCCCAGTATTACTTCTCCAAACACGCCAACAACCTCACCCTGCCCGAGGCCGCGCTGCTCGCCGCGCTTCCCAAGGGACCCAACGAGTTCTCGCCCATTACCAAGCCGTCCCGCGCCTTCAAGCGCCGCAATCTGGTCATCGACGCCATGCTGGAGGATGGAGACATTACCGCCCGGCAGGCTGCCGACGCCCGCTCCGCGCCCCTCGGGCTGCACATCGAGCCGCCGCCCAACAGCGTCGCCCCCTGGTTTGTCGAGGAGGTCCGCCGCGAGCTCGACCGCGAGTACGGCTTTGACCGTGTTCACGAGGCCGGCCTCAAGGTCTACACCACGCTCGACCTCGACCTGCAAAAGACCGCCAACCAAGCCGTGCAGGACGGCCTCGCCAACTACGAGCGCCGCCGCGGCTGGCGTGGCCCCATCCTCAACGTCATCGCCGGCGGCCTCAATCTCGATGACTTCAAGCATCCCGACTGGATACAGCCCGCCGCGCCCGGCATGTACATCCACGCCCTGGTCATGAATGTCCTGCCCTATCAGGTCACCGCGCGCATCGGCAAACAGCAGCTCGTCCTCAATCCGTCTGACTGGGCCTGGACCGGCTTCAAGACCGCCACAGAGTTCCTCCACGACGGCGACATCATCTACGTCCACATCACAGGTCAGGACAACGGAACCCTGCAGGCCGCCCTCGAAGAAGACACCGGCGCGCAGGGCGCGCTCATGGCCATCGACAACTCCACCGGAGACGTCCTCGCGCTGGTCGGAGGCCGTGACTTCAACCTCTCGCAGTTTGACCGCGCCACGCAGGCCCAGCGCCAGGTCGGCTCCTCCTTCAAGCCCTACGTCTACACCGCCGCGCTCCAGTCCGGCCTGCACCCTGAAAGCCTCGTCATGGACTCGCCCGCACGCTTCGGCTCCTGGGCCCCGCACGATTACGAGCACAACTACCTCGGCCCCATCACCCTCATCAAGGCCTTTGCCGACTCGCGCAACGTGCCCGCCGTGCGCCTCGCCGACCGCGTCGGCATCTACCGCGTCATCGCCACCGCGCACAAGTTCGGCGTTACGGGCGACATCCCGCCCTACCTGCCCATCGCCCTCGGCGCGGCCGATATCACCCTCCAGCAGCAGGTCGATGCCTACTCCGTTTTTCCCAACGACGGCATTCGTGTCGCAACGCGCTTCATCCGCCGCGTTACAACCGCCGACGGCATGCCGCTCTCCGAGCCCAACCCCCAGGTCAGCGAAGTCATCAGCCCGCGCATCGCACGCGAAATGATGGTTCTCCTTGAGGCCGTCATCCATCACGGAACCGGCGCCACTGCCGCCTCCCTCAACCATCCCCTCGGCGGCAAAACCGGAACCACCAACAACTTCACCGACGCATGGTTCGTCGGCTTCTCGCCCTCCGTCACCTGCGGTGTCTGGACCGGCTACGACAACCGCCAGTCGCTCGGCAACCACCAGACCGGCGCCCGCGTCGCCCTGCCCATCTGGATCGAATTCATGAAGGCCGCCATCGCCGACAAGCCCGGCGAGCATTTCCCCGGAGAACTCCCCACCGCATCGCTCATTGCACAGAAGCAACCGACCCCGCTGGCTATGCCACGAACCCGCTGACCGCCCTTTAGCTGACCGCCCTTTAGCTGACTCGCTGACCCGCTGACTTGCTGACTTGCTGACCTGCTGACTAGCTAACCTGCTGACTAGCTGACTTGCTATCCTGAATCCATGAAGCGAGTCATCCTCTACAGCCAGCCCGGATGCCCTCCGTGCTTCGCGGCCAAAAAATTCCTCACCGCGCGCAACATTCCCTTCGAGTACAAGGATGTGCAGGCCGACCCCGCCGCCTTGCGCGAGCTGGTTCGCCTCAACAGCCGCTCCACGCCCACCATCGTCGTCGGCGACGAAGTCATGATCGGCTTCGACCCCGAACGGCTGGAAACCTTGCTGAAGTAGAATGTCATCTTCCAACACCCGACGCATGGGTCAAAAAATCGATCATTGACCTCTACCTCGATCAAAACAGGCACCAGCTTGCCCTGATAGATTGCGCGTCAGCGTCAATACTGACTTGCGTCTGAGACTGCATCGCGTCACGAACAGCAAATCCGCCCCGCCGTTTTGCCGCAGCCCGTTTTCCGGTATCCTTGCCAGCAATGGCCACTCCCGCCATCTCCACTCAGAACCTCACCCGCCGCTTCGGCGACTTCGTCGCTGTCGACGACGTCTCCTTCGAAGTTGCGCCCGGTCAGTTCTTCGGCTTCCTCGGCCCCAACGGAGCAGGGAAGTCCACCACCATCAAAATGCTCACCGGCCTGCTTGAGCCCACCTCCGGCCACATCGAGATCCTCGGCCAGCCCTTCAACGCCAGCGCCCTTGACCTAAAGCGCCAAATCGGAGTCGTCCCCGAAGGCATGGCCCTGCTCAGTCGACTCACCGCATCCGAATACCTGCGTTTCGTCGCGCGCATGTACGGCCTCGACCGCGACACCGCCAACCAGCGCACCAGCGAGCTGCTCGACTTCATGCAGCTCGCCAATGAGCCCAAAAAACTCATCACCGACTTCTCGCACGGCATGCAGAAGAAGCTCGCCCTCGCTGCCGCCGTCATCCACGGCCCCAAAGTCCTCTTTCTCGACGAGCCCTTCGAGGGCGTCGACGCCATCGCTGCCGGCACCCTCAAGACCATGCTCCAGGGCATGATCGCCCGCGGAGCCACCATCTTCCTCACCTCGCATGTGCTCGAAATCGTCGAGCGGCTCTGCAGTCACGTCGCCATCATTCACAAGGGACGCCTCGTCGCCAATGGCTCGCTCGAAGAGCTCCGCGTCGGCGTCGCCTCCACCCTTCCCGGCAGCGAGCAGGTCGAAAAGCTCACCCTCGAGGAAATCTTCCTCAACACCGTCGGCGCTGAATCCGCCGAGTCCGTCCAGGAACTCTCGTGGCTGGCCTGAACACTAGCCCAGGCGCGAACCCGCACACTGCTTCGCGGCCCGGCCTCCGCGACCAGTTCAGCGCCGTGGCCTGGTTGCGCTGGCGCATGCTGCTCAATCTGCTCCGCTCGCGACGCGGCACACTTGAGATCGCTTCGCTCGTCATCTTCCGCGGCTTCTTCGCCCTCATCGGCCTCGTCATGGCCCTTGGCCTCGGATTAGGGGCATGGGAGTTCACTTCGCACGGATCGCTCCGCCTGCTGGCTGCGCTGCTCTGGCCTGTTTTTATCGTCTGGCAGGTCATTCCCGTCATGCTGGCCTCGTTTCAGGAGAACGCCGACCTCAGCTTCTTCCTGCGCTTCCCGCTCAGCTTCTTCTCCTATGTCGCCTTCTATCTGCTCTTCGGAATCTTCGACATCAACTCCCTCATCGGCGGAGTCGCGCTGCTCGGCATCCTCATCGGAGTCACCGTCGCACAGCCCAGTCTGTTCTTCGTTACTCTTCTCGCGCTTACCGTCTTCGCTGTCTTCAACATCCTGCTTACCCGCATGATCTTCGCCTGGATCGAGCGCTGGCTCGCCCAGCGCAAGACGCGCGAAATTCTCGGCTTCCTCTTCCTTACCGTTGTTCTGGGCCTTGAGTTCCTCAACCCCGCGCTCTATGGCAACCCCGGTCATTTCCACATCTTCAGCCACTCCACTATCCTGCGGCACTTCCACGGCGCCATCCTTGCGCAGAATTTCCTGCCGCCCGGCATCACCGCGAACATGCTCGACTTCCTCCACACCGGCCATTTCTTTCTCGCCCTGGCCAATGCGCTGTTTCTCCTGCTCTATGCCGCTGCCGCCGCGCAGTTGCTCATCGTGCGCCTGCGCGCCGAGTATCGCGGGGAAAGCCTCGGTCAGGCTCCGGCGCGGATTGCCAAAGCCGCGCCCCGCCGCCGCACCCTCGACGGCTCCGGCCCGCTCGCCGCCGTCATCGAAAAAGAAATCCGCTATCTCATGCGCAGCGGAGTCATGCTTTACCAGCTCCTCACGCCGCTCTTTATTGTCTTCATCTTCAGTGGCCACGGAACCAGCCCCTTCGGCCATCAGTTCAGCCAGGAGTTCGCCCTGCCTCTGGCCAATGCCTACGGATTCCTCGGACTCACCCGCTTCCTCTACAACAACCTGGGAGCCGAAGGCGCAGGCATCCAGATCTACTTCCTCTCGCCCACGCCCTTTCGCAGGGTCCTGCTCGGCAAAAACATCGTCCACATCCTCATCTTTGTCGTGGAAATGCTGCTGGTCTCCACACTGGTCATCTTCCGGTCCGGAATGCCCAGCCCGCAAATCATCCTGCTCACGGTTTGCTGGCTTGCCTTTGCGCTGCCTGTGCAACTCGCCGCCGGAAACTACATATCCATGACCATGCCCTATCGCATCAACATGGCCCGCCTGGGCCGCAGATCAGGCTCCGCTGGCAACGACCTGCTCAGCCTGCTCATTGAGGTCCTCATCGTCGCCGCCGGTGCCATCGTCTTCATCGTGCTTCGTTTCTTCGGCCATCCCGTCCTGGCCGCGCCGGTCTTTCTTGTCCTCGCTGCCGCCAGCATCCTGTTCTGGCTCCGCGGCCTCGCCCGCTCCGGCCGTATCCTGGCTGCCCGCAAGGAAAACCTCATTGCCACCCTCTACAAAACCGCCTGATTTCAGGCCTCAATATGCGTCCTGCGCGGCCCCGCTTCACCAGAAACGGTGCAAAACCCAGCATTGACTTCAACCCCAAAATTCCAGTATTCTAAAGTCCTTGCGCAGTCCACGTCTGCCCGTATGTCTAATCGGGCGCCGCGATCGTGGAAGACTCTGAAGTTCAAGTCTGCGCCGGCCTCACGCGAACAGTTGTTTGTAAGCAGCGGGGAAGTTTCAAATCCGCGCAGAGCGTCGCGCGTGGGCAAGTTGCGTTTGCTGTTCGTGCCTTTGGCGCGAACAGGATTGAGGAGAAGGAAAGAAGTGATGTCGACATATATCCCGAGCGCGAATGAGATCGAACGCAAGTGGTTCGTCGTGGACGCCAGCGGCAAGACCCTGGGACGTCTCGCCACCGAGGCGGCCAGCGTGCTTTCCGGCAAGAGGAATCCAAAGTACGTCCCCTACATCGATATGGGCGACCATGTCGTCGTAATCAATGCTGAAAAGGTGCGCCTCACCGGCCTCAAAAGCCAGCAGAAAGTCTATCGCCGCTACACAGGTTTTCCCGGCGGCCTGCGCGAGGAGTCCTTCACTCGCCTGCTCGCGCGCAAGCCCGAGAAGATTATCGAAGAGGCCATCAAGGGCATGCTGCCCAAGACCAAGATGGGCCGCAAAATGGCATCCAAGCTCAATGTTTACCGCGGAGACAAACATCCGCACGCCGCACAGAAACCCGTGGCTCTGGAAATTAACGCTTAAAAAAATTAAGCAGGAAGTATTTAACGAAAAGTTAAGGATCAGGATTTCGATGGCAGATTTGGTTCAGTATTACGGAACGGGACGGCGCAAGTCGGCAATCGCACGCGTGTTTCTGCGCCCAGGCAGCGGCAACTTCAAGGTGAACGACAAGGCATTTGAGGTCTACTTCGTCACCGAGCAGCAACGCATTTCAGCAAAGCGCTCCCTGGTTCTCACTGAGACCGGAAGCTCCTTTGATGTCGTCACCACCGTAGCCGGCGGCGGAGTCAGCGCCCAGGCCGACGCGGTCAAGATGGGCATCGCTCGCGCCCTGCTGCAGTTCAATGCCGAGCTGCGCAAGACCCTCAAGAGCGAGGGCCTGCTCACCCGTGACGCCCGTGCCAAGGAACGCAAGAAGTACGGCCAGAAGGGCGCCCGCAAGCGCTTCCAGTTCAGCAAGCGCTAGTCGCCTGCGGCTGAGTTTTTTCATCCTTCGGTCTACCCTGTGGACCGAAGGATGAATCAAAGAGTTTAGGTAGTTCAATCTTCCCCATGGGGGAATCAATTCCGGCACTCAAAACGCCGGGATGCAGTCCACAAAGGAGGCTGTTTGGCCACGATCACTATGAAGGAGCTGCTCGAAGCGGGAGTCCACTTCGGGCATCAGACCAAGCGCTGGGATCCGCGGATGAAGGAATACATCTTCGGCGAGCGCAATGGTATCTACATCATCGACCTGCAAAAAACCCTCAAGATGTTCAAAGAGGCCAGCAAGTACGTCACGGACCTCACGAGCGAGGGCAAGGTCATCCTGTTCGTTGGCACCAAACGCCAGGCACAGGACGCCGTTGCAGAAGAAGCCAACCGCTGCGGCATGTTCTACATCAATCAGCGCTGGCTCGGCGGACTGCTGACCAACTGGGTCACCGTCCAGAAGTCGGTGAAGCGCCTTCAGGAACTCGATGAGATGGCCACCGACGGCCGCTACGATCTCCTCACCAAGAAGGAAGTCATCAAGCTCGAGCGGGAACGCAAGCACCTGCAGGCCAATCTGGCCGGCATCAAGAACATGCGGCGCCTCCCCGACGCTCTCTTTGTGATTGACTCGAACAACGAGACCATCGCCGTCAAGGAAGCTCGCAAGCTCGGCATCCCGGTCGTCGCCGTTGTTGACACCAACTGCAATCCCACCGTAGTCGACTACGTGATCCCCGGCAACGACGATGCGCTCCGCGCCATCCGCCTGTTCGCCTCCAAGATCTCTGACTCGGTGATCGAGGGCGTGCAAATGGTCACCGACAAGCAGACGGCTGCGATTGCTGGCATCAGCGCCAGCGCCGAAACCGAAGCCGAAGTCAGCACCGAAGCCGAAGTCAGTCCCGAAGTCGAAGTCAGCGCCGAAGCTGAAGTCAGCACTGCGACCGAAGTACCGGATGCAACGCAGCCTGACGAAGGTGAAGACGTCGATCTCGAAGCGGTACTCGGCGGCGGCATCCGCAAGGCCCCTGCTGTAGTGGCAGCGCCGGAAGAGGCCGAGGCGGCCGAGAGCAGCCGTTAAAACTTGTGCGGTCAACCGGCCGCCCGATGTTTAGCGATAGCGTGGCTGCGTTGTACAACAGCCACGCTTTCTGTGTGTTTGGATCAGCAAGGAAAGGGAAATGTCAGCAGTGACTGAGAAAATCGACGCGAAGCTTGTAAAGCAATTACGTGACAGCTCCGGCGCGCCCATGGGCGACTGCCTCAAAGCTCTTCAGGAGTCGAAGGGCGATATGGAGCAGGCCTTCGTCATCCTCCGCAAGCGCGGAATGGCCTCCGCCGCCAAAAAGGCGTCGCGCACCACCAACGAGGGCGCGGTTGGAAACTACATCCATGCCGGCGGCAAAATCGGCGTTCTGCTGGAGATCAACTGCGAGAGCGATTTCGTCGCCCGCACCCAGGACTTTCAGGATCTGCTCAAGGACATCGCCATGCACATCGCGGCCACCGATCCGCGCTACATCCGCAGGGAGGATGTGACCGCCGGGGACCTCGATCGTGAAAAGGAAATCTACCGCGCCCAGGCCGCTCAGACCGGCAAGCCCGCTCCCGTCATTGAGAAGATCGTCGAAGGCAAGATGGGCAAGTTCTACGAGGAGGTCTGCCTGCTCGATCAGCCCTTTATCAAGGAGCAGTCCGTCACCATCAAGGACCTCATCGCCTCCCGGGTCGCCAAGCTCGGCGAGAACCTCTCCATCCGCCGCTTCGCCCGCTTCAAGGTCGGCGACCCCAACTGGACGGTCGCCCAGATCAAGGCCGGCGACGAGCCCGCGCAGGAGTAGCCTTCCGCGCCCCTAAAGGAACTAAGACGATCCGGCCCCGCTGGATCGTCTTTCTTCTTGCAACCCAAATCCATACCCAGCGAGATTCCGTCGTGACATCCAGCCCCACCCGGCCCCGATCCTTCGTCCCCTCCGACGCGCTTTCTATTCTCGGGGTCGCCGTCTGCTGCCTCACCGGACTTGCCGAGGCCGCCAAGTACCTTCATGGCGCAGAGCTTCTGCTCCTGGCCCTTGCGATTGCCGCATCCGTCGCTGTCGTCATGGTCTGGCTCCGCTTCCGGCGCCTCAACTCCGGCGGGGAACTCCGCGTCCGCTGGCTGGTCCTGCTCTGGGCTGCATTTACGTTGCTCTTCGCCGTCTTCCATCCCATCTCCCAGCACCACATCCTCGGCGTCGGCTCCGACCGTCAGGACGCCCTCCGCGCCGCCGACTTCACCCTCCTCCACGCCCGTTACCTCTACGACGCGCGCACTTTCCTCGGCAACGCCATCACGCCACTCCCCGGAGCCGTACTGCTCTCCCTGCCGTTCTACCTGCTCGGCAGCGTCGCTCTTCAGAACCTGCTCTGGCTGGCCCTCTTCCTCGCCTTTGCCTCCTGGTTCTTCCGCGACCGCTCCACCGCGTTCGTCTTCGTCCTGCTCGCCCTCGGAGCCTCCAGCATCAACCTCGACGACTTCCTCGTTGGCGGAGACTACTTCATCAACGCCCTCTATGTCTGCATCGCCTTCGCGCTCACCCTCGTCACCTTTGAAGAAGACATGCCCACATGGATGCAGGTTGCCGCCGCCGTCTTGCTCGGCTTCGCCATCGACTCGCGCCCTATCTACGTTGTCGCCTTCCCGCTGCTGCTTGCCTACCTCTGGCAGCGCCGCGGTCCCGCGCCCGCCATGCGCGCCCTGCTCATCTCGGGATGCACCGCCGCCTTGCTCTCGCTCCCGTTCTATCTCTACAGCCCCGCGCACTTCGCGCCCCTGCATATCAGGCACAAGCTCGACTTCATCCCCGCGCGCTATCACGCCACCATCGCGCTGCCGGCCCTCGGCCTGCTCGTCTCCTGCATCGGATTCTTCACCCGCCTCACCCGACCACGCGTCTATCTGCTGCTCGGCCTGTCTCTGTTCGCCATGGTCGGCATCCCCGGCTGGATCGAGTGGTTCCAGAAGCCCTTCACCGTCTCCGGCTGGTACGGCATCGGCCTTTCCGCCGTCCCCTGCCTCTTCTTCATGCTCTGGATCCTCTCCCGCTACCAGCAAACCGCCCGCCGCCTCCGCAAATCCGCATAGCGGCTTTTCGATAGAGGACGCGGCGGATGTTGCCGGGTCAGGCGGCGAAGCCGAGTGTGCCTGGACAGCCAGTCCTCCAACATGGCGCGAAGCGCGTGTGCCCGTGCGGCGAGCACCGTGCGATACACTCAATAGGAATGTATAAACGCGTCGTTTTAAAGCTTTCCGGGGAAGCCCTGGCCGCTGGTCGCGGCTTTGGTGTCGATGTAGCCCGTGTCCATGAAATCGCCGGAGAAATCGCCGAGGTCTCTGAGCTAGGCGTCGAAGTCGCCATTGTCGTCGGCGGCGGAAACTTCTTTCGCGGTGTGGCTGAGCAGGCCAGCGCAATGGACCGCGTCTCCGCCGACAATATGGGCATGCTCGCCACCGTCATCAACGCCCTTGCCATGCAGGACGCCATCGAGAAGCGCGGCCTCCACTGCCGCGTCATGTCCGCCATCACCATGAACCAGGTCGCCGAGCCTTACATCCGCCGCCGCGCCATCCGCCATCTTGAGAAAGGCCGCATCGTCATCTTCGCCGCCGGCATCGGAAACCCCTATTTCTCCACCGACACCGCCGCCTCCCTCCGCGCCATGGAGATCGGCGCCGACGTCCTCCTCAAAGCCACCAAGGTCGAGGGCATCTACGACGCCGACCCGGTCGTGGAAAAGAACGCTGTCAAATTCGAGCAGATCACCTACATGGAGATCCTCCGCCTCGGCCTCAAGGTCATGGATACCACTGCCGTAAGTCTCTGCAAAGACAACAACCTGCCCATGATCATCTTCAATCTCAACCAGTCCGGCAACATCCGCCGCGTCATCTGTGGAGAAAAAGTCGGCTCTCTCGTCACCGCGTAAGAGACACGGCCCGCACAAAATGCGTCTAAACACACCAACCGGCTTTGAGCTGATCGGCTTTTAGCTGGCTGGCTTTCATCTGATCGCTTCTAAGCTTAACTTTGAGCACCATCCAACAACTCGATCTCGAGCCGGCGGTAATCTCCACCTCCGTTCCCGGCCCGGCGCCTAAGAAGAAGGAAATTCTTCCCGCGCTCACCGGACTACGCTGCTTTGCCGCGCTCAACATCGTCTTCTTCCACTTCTCCAATCCCAAGTGGTTCGGCCCGCTTGCCCCCGTCGTCGACAACGGCTATACCTCCGTGAGCTTCTTCCTGCTCATGTCCGGATACATCCTCGCCTACAACTATTCCGACCGCGCCCAAAAGGGCCAGCTCAATACCCGCAGCTTCTGGATCGCCCGCTTCTCGCGCCTCTATCCCGTCTACGCCCTTGCGCTCATCATCTCCTTCGGCATGCTCATCGACGAGTGGCACGTCCGCTCCCACGCCCAGTTCGTCTGGGGAGTCATCCTCACCCCGCTCCTGCTTCAGGGCTGGCACCCCATGCTCACCACCTTCTGGAACACGCCCGCGTGGACCATGTCCACTGAGGCCTTCTTCTACCTCATCTTCCCCTTCGTCATTCTCTGGAAGCGCCCCAAACGCCTGCTCCCGCTGCTCGGCGTCATGGCCGGCCTGTGGGCCCTCGGAATGGTCCTGCCCAGCCTCTACATGTGGCTCCATCCCGACGGCGTCATCCACATCGACCGTTACACCGACGGATTCTGGATACGCGCCCTCAAGTTCACCCCGCCCCCGCACATTCCGTCGTTCCTGTTCGGCATCGCCCTCGCCGACCTCGACGCCATGATCCCCCGCGCCGCCCGCAAGCGCTTCCTCTTCGGCCTGCTCGGCGTCGCCGGCATCTACGTCGTCCTCTATTACGGAGACAGCATGCCCTTCCCCATGATGCACGACGGCCTGCTCATGCCTCTCTTCGCCCTCGCCATCCTCGGCCTTGCCGGACACAACCCCATCTCACGCTTCTTCGGCTTCTACCCCTTCGCCAAAGTCGGACAGGCCAGCTACTGCCTCTACATCCTGCACTTCAATCTTTGGAACATCATCCACGACTCCCACATCCTCAACCGCCTGCACCTCGCCCAGTACGACCCATGGCTCAGCTACGCCCTGCTCATCGCCGCCGCCCTCCTGGTCATGGTCACAGTCGAACGCCCCGCCCAGCGCTGGATTCGCAAACTCATCAAGCCATAATCAAGACGGACGTTCACCGGCTTCGGCGATGCATGTGGCTCCATGCTGGCCTACGGATGCAGCGGCATCAGCCACGGATCATCGGGACGCGAGCGGCTATCCAGATGGTTGCGGCCGTCTGAGCACCCCATGCCCTCGTGGGCTGCGGTCAGGCGCTCTTCGTTCGACACGATAGTAGCCCGATAGCAGCTCCCCAGGGAGTCCTTGAACTGCACCGTCTCCTGTCCGGATTCCTCATGGTCAAAGTAGCTGCGATCAAGCGGAGGCGGGATGGTCTTGCCATAGGCGCGGTCCCGCGTGGTTAGGTTTTCTGCGAGACGGGCATGATAGCCCACTCCCGAGGCCTTCGTTCTGCGCACCTCAATCTCGTGTCCTTGCCGCACCGCCACCAGCGCAGTGAAATCCTGGCCCGTAGTCACCATGGTCTTGCCAGCGGTAAGCGATAAGGGATCATGCTGTTTGAACACAAAGCGGCTCTGCAATCGGCCATTCAGTTCCCGGGTGACCCTCATCCAGACGGTGGTGTCCTGCCGGATCGTTTCGTCGTAACGCCTGGCGCCGGGGCGGACGAAGGTCTGGTGATTGTGGAACTCCCCCGTATAGCGCACGGTCGTGGTCAGGGTTCCGCGCACCGTGTGCAGCACTCCTCGAATCACATAGGACTGTGCCAAATCCGTATGGATCGTGCCGGCAATCCGCCCCGCCTCATCAGCATGGAGCGTCTGCTTCACCGTAAGGCCAGCAGGTTGCGCCGCGCTCAAAGTGTCAAGCAGCAGCTCTCCGTGGAGTTTTGCGCTGTCATGATCTTGGTAAACCAGCAGATTCGCCGCCACGTTAAAGAAGTGGTCCGCGCCCAGCACGCGCACGCCCACTGTATGCGGTTGGCCATCATCGAGCAGTCCGGCAAATGGTGTGAGGTCCACCCGAAAGGGAATAAAGTTGACCGTCTGAATCCCCGGCGTCGGCAGCCAGAGGTGCGGAGCGATTCCGCCTGCAAAAATCCACGGATAGACAGGCGCCAGTCCAGCCGGCTTTCCGTCCACCAGCACCTCCACGCCGCGATAGCTGCCGCCATCGCACGCCTCAAACGCCTCCAGTGAGTAATCGCGTACCTTTTCCAGATATCGCTTGTCCACGCAGGTATACCAGCGCTCATCGTGCGCCTGGCTCTGCGCGATCACATCAAGATAGGCGCGTTCAACATTGCGGGGAAACGTGGACCGGCGCGAGAGAGTCTCATCCGGCGTATCGAGTGCCTGCTGTTCTCCAGCCGCATCGCTGCTTAACGGATATACGTGGTCGGCCACACTCGGCGCGGAGCGCCCTCCCTGGCGCGGATAGAACAGCAGTCGCGCGGTCACGTAGATGGGCTGGTTGGTCGTTGGGCTGATCCAGTTGTTCAGTATGATCTGTCCTGTCCCAGACTTCCGGAACAGCGCACTGTAGTCCGTCAGGTCACGCTCCACATGCCAGTGCTGGGCCACATCCGGTTCCGGCTCCATCGTCGTACCGGAGTAGAGGTTCACGCCACCGAGCCAGAGTGCGACCGTACGGTCGAACTGCCGCCCCGCCGGGACGGAAAATTCCCCCTCCAGAACAACTTTGCCCCACACGCCAGGGCATTTGCGCGGAGGTACAAAGCCAAACCTGTGCGGCTTTGCCGCCATGGATGAGCCAGTGCCATGATCATCGAAGGCTTCGTGCTGAAACAGAGTCACGCGGCATGGTGTGGTAGACGGCCGCGATACGGGAGGCTCGGCCGAGGCGACGACCCGCGATCCAGCGAAAAGCGTCTTTTCTCGAACCGCCGGTGCGCGCACACCCGCCAAAACTGCGCCTGACGGCAGAAGAATAACCGCTACTGAAATCACGAGCCTTGCGCGGGCAATGTTCATTCTTATCTATCCATGGTGTGCGTTGGGATCGTTGTGCGTTGGGATCTCCCGGTGCATGCCACGCAGGGGGAGGCGCCGGTCGACGACTTCAGTCTAACAAGTGGCGAAGGCCGCGCAGGTGAGGGCCGCCTACAACTCAAACAGCTCCGGCCTGAGCCGGATTTATGGGATTCACTTCCCACTCTCCCCCTCACGTATTAGCTCCTCCACATCGCTCAGCTGGTCCGTCAGCAGGCTCAGCGACGCCCTGCTCATCGCCTCCGCCCTCCTGGTCATGGTCACAGTCGAACAACGCCCCGCCCAGCGCTGGATTCGCAAACTCATCAAGCCATAAACTATCCGGCGCGCGTCATCTTGTTATGCACGGATCGGTAGCCGTCAGGGGTAAAATGTGGCTCAATGAGCGCATTGCCCTGTTCTCGCCAATTTTGAGATATGCGGGATGCTTTTCGCGGACTCAAACCACAATATCGGCGCCCATCTGTATCTGGATCAGCGACTTGGCGGTCGTACAATTTTTCTGGAGATCCCCTGAGTTATGAACCGTCGAATGTTTACAGTACGTGGTCTTGCATCCCTGATGGGGCTTCGACTGGGCCTGTACCCCATACGGGCCATCGCTCAATCCAGCGCTGCGAGTGCAGGTTTCGGGCAACAGCCTGCCCCCCAACATCAGGGCGCCGAATATGACACACGCAAGAAGCGTCTCATTGTTCTAACAGACATCGGGGCCGATCCGGACGACACGGAAAGCACATGCCGGCTGCTTCTGTACTCAAACGAAATCGACATCGAGGGCCTCATTGCGTCCACCTCCATCTGGAGACCTGCGCCCGAGCCGGAACTGCTTCGAAACGTGATCCGCGCCTATGCGAAGGTTCATGGCAATTTGCTTCTGCACCATCAGGAGTACCCTTCCGCCGAAGCTCTCCTGTCTCTTGTGAAACATGGTCTGGCTGATTACGGGATGAAGGGAGTTGGCCCGGGTAAGGATGCGGAGGGATCCGACTGGATTATTCGCGCTCTGGAGAAGAACGATGATCGCCCCCTCTGGATATCAATCTGGGGCGGTCCCACCACCCTGGCCCAGGCACTCTACCGGTTGCGCGCGACCAAATCCGCCGCCGAACTCAACCGCCTTGTCGCCAAACTTCGCCTCTATGCGATCTCCGATCAGGACGACAGTGGCCCCTGGATTCGGAAAAACTTTCCCAGGCTCTTCTATATTGTCAGTCCCGGCGGGGACTACAGTGCCGCTACCTGGCAGGGAATCAACCTCGTCGTGCCTGGGATCGACAACTCGTCCATCAGCAACGAGTGGCTTGCAAAGCACATTCAGGAGGGGCACGGACCGCTTGGAGCCGCCTATCCGGACGTAGCATATGGAATGGAGGGCGATACCCCGTCCTGGCTCGGACTCATTCCGAATGGCCTGAACGATATGGAACATCCCAACTGGGGTAGCTGGGGCGGTAGATACGAGTTTTATCAGCCCAAAGTACCCATCACCGATCCTAAGACTTTCATCGGTGGAGTGCCGATCCCGCAGGAGACGCGTCCCATCTGGACCAACGCCAGCGACTACTACACGCCCCAGGTCCTTGCTGACTACGGAAGGGTCATCGCTCCGGGAGATAAGTCATACAAGGGCTACAAGGTTACCGTGTGGCGATGGAGGGATGACTTCCAGAACGACTTCGCGGCGCGCATGGAGTGGACGACAAAGTC
This sequence comes from Acidobacteriaceae bacterium, assembly GCA_035532055.1. Taxonomy (GTDB): domain Bacteria; phylum Acidobacteriota; class Terriglobia; order Terriglobales; family Acidobacteriaceae; genus Silvibacterium. The sequence continues at coordinate 21,778 of DATKRT010000046.1, forward strand.
CTACAACGAAGCCAACCATCCTCCCGTCATTACCCTGGATCAGCCTTCGGAAATCACCGTTCAGTCCGGCAAACACTTTGGCATCGGCGCACACGCGACGGATCCAGACGGAGACAGCCTGACGTATTACTGGTTTCAGTACCCCGAGGCCGGCACGTACAAAGGGCTTATCGACATAGGTGCTCCGGATACGACCGGCATCTATATGGCTGCTCCGAAAGTCGAAAAACCCGAGACGATTCATTTCATCCTCAGGGTCACCGACAAGGGTGCCCCCCCGTTATCGGGATATAAGCGAATCATCGTGACGGTCACCCCCTAATCCTTGCGAGAAGTGGCTGTTCAAGGATGAACACGGCAGGAAGCATTCAGCCAATGCGGCAGGAAGCGTCTTGATGGGAATCTCAGGTCTTCATCCGATATGTCTCCGGGAACGGGCTTCACTTCATCGGTCTTGGGTTCTCATCGAGCGCATTCTCGCCAACATACTCAGCAATCGAATTAAGTGAGAATGCCGAGACTAATTGTGCCACCCCTCGTCTCACGCTTTCCCTTACCCCGCATCCCCACTCTTCCCCTCCCGTATCAGCTCCTCTACATCGCTCAGCTGGTCCGTCAGCAGGCTTAGCCGGTGCGAGAGCGACTGGATCTCCGCCTCCGCCCGCCGATTCACCTCAAAGTCCAGTTCGCTGCGCAGCCGGTCTTTGATGTCCTGACGGTTCTGGCTCATCATGATCACCGGAGCCTGAATCGCAGCCAGCATCGACAGAAACAGATTCAGCAGGATAAAGGGATAGGGGTCCCACGCGTGGCCCTTCAGCGCCAGGTTGATCAACGTGTACACCAGCAGCACAAACGCGAAAAGGATGATGAAAAACCACGAACCGCCAAAGCGCGCCACCGAGTCCGCAAGCCGCTCGCCGAACGTCAATCGCTCCTCGATCAACTCATTGGGATTGCGATTGGCCCGGCTTCGCACCAGCCTCTGCGACATATGGAACTGGCGTGCCTGCATGGTCAGCATGTCCAGCCCCGCCATGGGGTGGCGGGTCAGCAGCGCCACAATATCGTCGCGCCCTATCTCCAGGCAGGCTGTATCTTCCATCGCCATCGCGGTCGCCTGATGCTCAATCTGCTGCAGCATCGACGCAAAGCCGAAAAAGTCTCCGTGCTCCGGCTCGTCCACCACAACTTCCTGCTTGTCTTCGTCCAGCGTGGTCAGCCGAACCTTCCCCGAGATCACAATGTAGCTGTGACCCGGCGGTTCGCCTTCTTTGAAGATGCGCTGACGGGCCGTGAAGTGCCTCACCTCAACCTGCGCCGCCAGAACTCCCGCTTCATCGTCATCAAGAAGCGCAAAAAGAGGAACGTGTCGTAACTCATCGCGATCACATGGCATGGCTACCCCCTTGATTAAGGAGCGCGGAATGGCCGCTCCCAGGCGTTGCGTTCGACCATATCAAATCAGGAAGCCGCCAGTAACCCCTGCCGGTCAATTCCCGGCAGAGTCGAGTCGTCAGGCGGAAAGCACCGCCGACCGCTCTTCCGCCATTTCCCTTGTCAATACCTAAATCGCGCAACCAGCACAAACCAAACAAGTTAAAAATGCATTTGAATTATGAGAAACAGCTATAATAGAAATAGAAATACAAAAATGGCACAGCTCACCGGCTGTGCCCTCTTCTGTTTGGCTTGGCGTTTTTTAAGGGCTTCAACTAACCCTTTTGTTTGCAGGAGCATAGCCATAACCAATTTAATTGCAATGGCTTAGCACGAAAACTCCAGCAAACATCATAGAATCAATAACTTAACTTTTTGCGAGAGCAAGGATGCCCGAACCCAATTCTCAGCTCGCGACCATCGGGAGCTGCTGCCCACGTCGGCAGCGGACCGGCAGCGAAGCCGTGTATGAGCACCGGCGAAGCCGCATATCGCTGAACGCACAGTCCTAACCCTTTTGTTTGCAGGAGCATAGCCATAACCAATTTAATTGCAATGGCTTAGCACGGAAACTCCCGCAAACATCATGGAATCAAGAACTTAATTTTTCGGGAGCGCGCACGTCTCTTCCAAAGTCTCTCGGCGACCTCAACTAACCGCCCCTCAACTGACCGCGCTTTAGCTGCTTCTGTCCACCGGCTCGAACGCAAACTCGATCCAGCCATCCTCCACCGTCACCCGGACGTCTTTGAGCGACGGAACCACCCAGTCCGCCGCGCTCAGGCTTTCCAGCGAGTGCGAGAACAGCGTCGCCAGAACCTTGCAGCCCGCCGCATGTCCGGCCTTGGCGCCCGACGCGGCGTCCTCGATCACCAGGCACTCCTCCGGTTTCAGCCCCAGGTGCTGCGCGCCCGTCAGGTAGGGTTCCGGGTCGGGCTTGCCCCGGGTCACCTGGTCCGCCGTTACCAGCCGCTCCGGCGCCGGAATCCCGCCGTACTGCATCCGGCTCCGCGCCAACCGCTCCGTGGCCGAGGTCACCACCGCCCAGCGGTCCGCGGGCAGCGCCGCCAGAATCGGCAGCACGCCCTCCAGCGCGGCCACTCCGTCGTTGTCCGCAACTTCCATATCTTCTAGATTCTTAAGCTCTTCCACATCGTTCAAGTCGGGCCGAAGCTCCCGCACCGTCTCAATCGCCCGCCGCCCATGCGCCATCTCAATCGCCATTTTGGGATCAATCCCGTGCCGCTCCGCCCACCGCGTCCAGCTCCGCTCCACCGACCCAATCGAGCTGATCAGAACCCCATCCATATCAAAAAGAACGCCACGTACTCGAACCTTCATATCCTCCAGACTACCAGCCGAAAGAACACGGGGATACGCCCGGTTCCCGGCCTGCTCAGGCAAAGAAGAAGGGCAGCCGTTACGGCTGCCCTGTCCTCGATTGTTGGGAAGAACTAAAGCTTGGCGAAGAAGGCCTTCATCCGGTCCACGCCCTCGTCCACGTCCTTGTGGGAGACGGCATACGACAGCCGGATGTGTTCCCTGGTTCCGAACGCCTCGCCCGGAACCGTGACCACATGCGCCTCATGTAGCAGCCGCGACGCCAGCTCCATCGCCGTCTGCGCCCCAGGCCTGCCCAGGTAGGCCGACACGTTGGGATACACATAGAACGCGCCCTCCGGCTTCGTGCAGGTCACGCCCGGAATCTCACTCAGCCGCCCCAGGATCTGGTCCCGCAGCTTCAGGAAGTCCGCCCGCATCGCGGCCACGCACTCCTGCGAGCTGCTCAGCGCCGCCACCGCCGCCTTCTGCACAAACGACGCCGTCGAGGACGTCGACTGGCTTTGCAGCTTGCCCATCGCGGCAATAATCGGCTTCGGCCCCAGCGCATAGCCCGCGCGCCAGCCCGTCATCGCATAGGTCTTTGAGAGCGACCCCAGCACGATCACATGCTCCTTGGCCTCGGTAAACGACCCGCCGCTCACCAGCGCCCCCGTGTATTGCAGGTACACGTAGCACTCGTCCAGCAGCAGGTAGATGCCGCGCTCGTGCGCCAGCCGCACAATCCGCTCCAGGTCCGCCGGAGACACCACCGACCCAGACGGGTTCGAGGGCGAGTTCAGAATGATCGCCTTCGTCCGCGGCGTAATCGCCTGCTCAATCGCGTCCGCCGTGATGCGGAAGCTCTCCGCCTCGCTCGTCTCCAGAAAGACCACCTTGCCGCCCGCATACTGGATGATGTCCTTGAACGAAACCCAGTAGGGAACCGGCAGAATCACCTCGTCGCCGTGGTCCACCAGCACCTGAATCGCATTGAACAGCGCCAGCTTGCCGCCCGTCGTGAACACCGCCTCGTCCGGCGCATAGTCCGAGCCGAAGTCGCTCGCATGCCGCTCGACAATCGCCTTCCGAACCTCAGGAATGCCGGCCACCGTCGTGTAGCGGGTAAAGTTCGCGTTGATCGCCTCGATCGCCGCGTCCTTGATGTGCCGCGGAGTCGCAAAGTGCGGTTCGCCCGCGCCAAAGCCGATCAGATTCGCGCCCTGTGCGCGCAGCTTGGCCGCCTCAGCGGTTACAGCCATGGTTGCGGAAACTTCAATCCGGCCAATACGGTCGGAAAAAATCTTGGTGGCAGTGGGAGCTGTCATAGTCTCTTTATTTTTTCAGATTTTCAGTCACCGCGCTTGGAAATCTCGCGCCCCGCGCACAAGGGTTTTCAGGAGGTTTTCCGTTTGTGCTGCTTCAACCGCTCGATCACGAACTTCGGCACCAGCCCCTCCACCGATCCGCCCAGCTCGAACACTTCCTTCACCAGCCGCGAGCTTACAAACGAGTAGTTCCCGTCCGACATCAGAAAGATCGTCTCCATCTCCGGAGCCAGCCTTCGGTTCATCAGCGCCATCTGCAGCTCATACTCATAATCGCTGATGGCGCGAATCCCGCGCAGCACGGCCTGCGCCCCCTGCTCATGGGCAAAGTCCACCAGCAACCCGTCAAAGGTGGCAATTGACACATTCCCCAGCCCCGCAACCCCCTCCGTCAACATCTCCACCCGCTCTTCAACCGAGAACAGAGGGCTCTTGGATGAGTTCAGAAGGATCGCGACGACCAGGTGGTCAACGATCCGTGCCCCGCGGGCAATCAGGTCAAGATGCCCATTCGTCACAGGATCAAAGCTGCCGGGATAGATGGCCTTTACAGTATTCACGCAAGGGAATTGTAGCCGCCGCAGCCCGGCAGCACAATTTCCCGCATGAAAAAAGGCCCGTCACCCTAAGGCGACGGGCCCTCTCCGCGGATCGTTTCCTACTGCCGTCTTGCCGACGGCTTCACTGCCTCTTGCGCAGCCACCGAGCCGTTGACCGGCACAGCCGGAACTTCGGGTGCTCCCGCGGGTACGCCAATCCCCAGCTTCTGCCGCAGCTGCGTATCCATGCGCGAAAAGACGTCTTTGTTCTCCTTCAGAAAGTTCCGGACATTCTCGCGACCCTGCCCAATGCGTTCGCCGTTGTAGCTGTACCATGCGCCGCTCTTCTCAACGATGTCCTGTGCGACTGCCAGGTCCAGCACATCGCCCTCGCGCGAAATGCCCTGACCATAAATGATGTCGAACTCCGCCTCGCGGAACGGGGCCGCCACCTTGTTCTTCACGATCTTGGTGCGGGTCCGCGAGCCTACCACCACATCGCCTTCCTTCACGGCTGCAATACGGCGGATGTCGATGCGCACCGATGAGTAAAACTTGAGCGCGCGCCCGCCGGTCGTCGTCTCCGGATTCCCGAACATCACGCCGATCTTCTCGCGGATTTGATTGATAAAGATCAGGCACGTCCGCGACTTCGAAACCGTTCCCGTCAGCTTGCGCAGCGCCTGCGACATCAGCCGCGCCTGCAACCCCATATGCGAGTCGCCCATCTCGCCGTCCAGCTCGGCCTTTGGAACCAGCGCCGCCACCGAGTCCACCACCAGCACATCAATAGCCCCCGAGCGCACCAGTGCCTCGGTAATCTCCATCGCCTGCTCACCATAATCCGGTTGCGAAATCAGCAGGTTGTCGATATCCACGCCCAGCTTCTTCGCATAGCCCGGATCGAGCGCGTGCTCGGCGTCCACAAACGCCGCCATGCCACCCGCCTTCTGCGCCTCGGCGATGATCTGGAGCGTAATCGTCGTCTTGCCCGACGACTCCGGCCCAAAAACCTCCACCACGCGCCCGCGAGGCACTCCGCCCACGCCCAGAGCCGCGTCAAATGAGATCGACCCCGTCGAAATGGTCGCGATCGGCACCACCGCCTCTTTGTTGCCCAGGCGCATAATGGAGCCTTTGCCAAACTGCTTCTCAATCTGTGAAATCGCCATTTCTATGGCGCGGGTACGATCATCTGCCACGTCAATTCTCCAGTCTGTGGACGCACTTCAGGCTGCAATCAGCCACGCTCTAAAGTCGGACAGTGCGGTTTGAGTGAATCTTAGCACTAAAACGTGCAGGGCGAAGAAAAGGAAAACACTATAGTAACACCTCACCGCTTCAGCAAATCAACCGGCTCCCGCACATCCGTCACCCGGAAGTACGCCGCCAGCGCCGGATGCTGCTGCTGCACCGCCTCATACATCTCCCACGCAATCCGGCGGTACGAGAAATGCCCCTGCGGAGCCGACCGCAGCTCTGAGATATACACCGCCTCGGCAAAGTCCATCTTGAACAGCGCCCGGGTCCGCGTGCCCAGCGGCAAAGTGTACTGGGCCGACTCGGGATGGTTTGCTGCAAGCCGGCCGTAAATCTGGTGCGCGGCATCCATTGCCTGGCAGTAGCGGGTGACCAGCCCAGCCTCTTCCAGACCCTCGGGAATCTCATACCCGTGCTGGCTGGTGAAGCCTTGCAGCACCTGCACACACTTGCGGTGCCGATGCATATCGCGAAAGCCGCCGATGTCCATCAGGATATCGAACCGCAGCGCCTGCCCGGCGGAGAATGCCCGCAGCAGCTCATCGTGCTTGCCGCGATGCCGCGCGCCCATGGCAATGATCTCGTTCCGTCGCGCCATGCTTAAATTGTCCACCGCACGGCGAATCTGCCGGTAGGGGTAGTGGCACGCCCCGTAGAGCAGCGTGGTCGCCAGCTCCACTTCCAGCGTCTCGTCGCCGCCAATCAGGTCTACCGCCGGAGCAGCATCCATCGGCGCACCCCTGAGCAGTTCCGCTGCTGCCTGGCGCAGCTCGCGCCGCGTTGCGATTTCGTACTCGTTGGGCGCGGAGTACTTCACCAGCGTCGGAGCCGTCCTGACCTCGCGGGTCAGCAACTCCGCGGCCCGCTCGCCCAGAGCCGGATCGAGGGCGGCGATCTCCTGCTGTAGCTTAGCTAACTCCTCGCCGTGCACATTCCAGGCCGCGCCGCTGGCTGCCTCGCGCAGTGTCTCCCCGAGCTGCCGAATTTCGGCGAACGGGCTTGAGAGCAGCCGCGAAACCTGCGTCTCCAGCGTGCGGGCGTTCACAATCTGGCCGAGAGAGGTATTCGTCGCCAGCGGGAGAAGATACCGCGCCACGTCAAAGGCCCGGGCCTTCAGCGTGCGTTCCCACGTCTCCGGCTTCATCTCGTCCGGTCGCGGAACCCGTTGCTTCAGCGACTCAAGCACGCCCTCCGCAACCTCGCGATACTCCGTGAAAAGGGCTTCAATGCTCTCTCGAAAGCTCCCGGACGCGGCTGCGTCGCCGCCAAAGTCGGGCATATACCAGCCGCTCTTGCGGAAGTTCTGGTAACGGGTTGAGCGCTCCTGCCCATCCCATCTCTGTTCATCTACGAGTACAATCGCAGCCAGCAGGGACAGCCGTTCGATGGCGAAAGCCAGGTGCGCCAGGTCGGCAATCGAGCGATGTCCGTACTGAAAATAGAATGTATTCAGGAACTGTTCTGCGCGCTGGCTGCTGATCTCCTTGAGCGACTCCTTCATCGACAGGGCAGAGCGTGAGTACTTCGCCATGGCGTACGCCAGTACCTCTGGATCCGCGCCATGGACGGCAAAAACGTCCGTCCTGTTTTGGGATGTCTCGGCGGGTGGAAGGGCTGGGGTTGCTTCTCTTTCAGGCATGGGCAACAGCATACGGTATTCTGGCCTCTGGAAACATGGCTGGTAATCTCAATTTCGGTAACAGAACACAACACGCTGCGGCTTTGGCCCGTCCATTCGCCAAAAATCTGGTCCTATGAACGACATTCTTTCTTCAACTAGCCATCGTCCCTGGCCGCTGCCCAAGGCGCACTGGACCATGACCCAGCGCTGGAACGATCTGCTGTTTGCCCATTGGCCCGTCCCCGCTTCTGAGATCACCCCGCTCATTCCACCTGATCTTTGCGTGGACACCTTCGACGGTTCGGCCTGGGTCGGCGTGGTTCCGTTCTGGATGGACCAGATTCATGTTCGCGGACTCCCCACTATTCCCGGCGCGAACCGCTTTCCGGAATTGAACCTGCGCACCTACGTCCGCGAGCCCCACTCCAACCTGTCCGGCGTGTATTTCTTCTCGCTCGATGCGGGCAATCCGCTGGCGGTGGCCTTTGCGCGCCTGGTCTACAAGCTGCCCTATTACTGGTCCAAAATGCACATGGAGCACACCGGCGAGCGGGAGTTTCTTTATTCAAGTGAGCGCCGCTTCGCCAAGGGTTCGGCGCGTTTCCGTGCCCGCTACCGGAGCCTGGGACAGGCGGCGGACAACCAGGGGATTGAGCAGTTCCTGACCGAACGCTATGCGCTGTACACATCCGATGCCGGCGGCGCTACCTTCAAGGGGCAGATCCACCACTTGCCGTGGCCGCTGGAGCGGGCTGAGGCGGAATTCGAGATCAACGAGCTGCCCGCTGCGCATGGAATCAAACTGCCGGACAGACCGCCACTGCTCCACTACAGTCGCGAACTGATGGTCTACGTGTGGGCGCTGGAGCAACTACCGAAGCCCAAACTCAGCACTGCAGGCGAACCGGTACCGGCAGGCTAGACGCTTTTTGCTACCAGCGGCTAGTGTACTGAGTCTAAAGAAATGATTTTGAGTCTTGTATCAGGGCACGACTTCAGTCGTGCCGTAAATGGCACAAAACAGATGGGCTTTAGCCCCTGAGTGCTGCTATTCGAATCGTTCCCATGAATCGAATTGTTGAATGAACTTCAGACTCGGGGCGGCTAGTTCCCATCCGCGATGCTTCAGGGCTTATTCCATGTTGAACGGGTTCAGGCGCGCAAATGGAAAGATCTCGCCATTCAGCCATGGCAAGAAAAGCCCACGTCCGGCACCTTATTGCTGGCAGCTAAAAGCTAGCAGCTAGCAGCTACCTAAAGGTTGCCCCGCTCCTCCTGTTCGCGCTCGATGGCTTCAAACAGCGCCTTGAAGTTGCCTTTGCCGAAGCTGCGGCTGCCTTTGCGCTGGATGATCTCGTAGAAGAGCGTAGGGCGATCCTCAACCGGCCGGGTGAAGATCTGCAGCATGTAACCCTCGTCATCGCGGTCCACAAGCACGCCCAGCTTTTCCAGTTCTTCAATCGGCTCGTCGATCTCGCCGACGCGCTCTTCAAGCTCGGTGTAGTAGCTGTGCGGAACCTTGAGGAAGCCGATGCCCTGCGCCTGCAGTCTGGCGACGGTCGCCAGAATATCATCCGTGGCCATGGCGATGTGTTGCACACCGGGGCCGTGGTAGAACTCGAGATACTCTTCGATCTGGGATTTCTTGCGGCCTTCCGCAGGCTCATTGATGGGGAACTTCACGCGGCCGTTGCCGTTCGCCATTACCTTGGACATGAGCGCCGAGTACTCGGTCGAGATGTCCTTGTCGTCAAAGTGCTGGTAGAGCGAGAAGCCCATGGCGTGGGAGTAGAAGTCGACCCAGCGGTCCATCTCGTTCCAGCCCACGTTGCCCACCATGTGGTCCACATAAAGCAGACCGGTGGGGCGCGCGAGCTTGTCTTCCGGTTCGGGGCGGTATCCCGGCAGGAAGATGCCGCCGTAGTCGGATCGCTGGACAAAGGTGTGGATGGTGTCGCCGTAGGTGGCGATGGAGGCCAGTTTTACAGTGCCGTGCTCGTCCTTCTGGATGTAAGGCTCCTGCACACTGCGGGCGCCGCGCCGGGTTGTTTCTTTCCATGCCAGGATGGCGTCGTCAACCCATAGGGCGACGTCGTGTACACCGTCTCCGTGGCGGTGTACGTGGTGTGCAATCTCGCCATCGGGGCGCAGCGGGGTGGTAAGGACGAAGCGAATTCTGCCCTGTTGTAGAACGTAGGAGGCGCGGTCGCGAACCCCTGTTTCCGGCCCGGCGTAGGCAACCAGGCTCATGCCGAAGGCCAGCCGGTAAAAGTAGGCCGCCTGGCGGGCATTTCCAACATAAAACTCAACGTAGTCGGTGCCATTCAGCGGAAGGAAGTCCTTCTCGGTAACAACTTCAGGATGCAGCAGTGTAGCCATAATTGTGGGGGTACTCCAATTCAATTGGACGCTCATCACCGGCGCGCGGTTACCAGACCGCAGGCGCCCGGCGACTCATTACCATATACCCGCAAAGGAAGGATTGACCACCGGCTCGCGGCCTGTTTTGCGCAGGCTGGTACCGAAGTGGTAGGGAGGGTTTCGTTTGAGGATCTGGCGGAGTTGGAGCGCCGCTAATCGGCAATTACCAGGGAGGACGTACTGGTCATGCTGAGGGGAATGGACTTATAGAACGGAATGACAAGCGGCATGGCATAGATTACCTGGACCGTAATGCGGTCGCCCGGTTCGTTGCAAGCCACTGTTACAGTGTTGCCCTGAGAGTCAGTGGTAGTTGTTGTGAGGTTTCCGCCGCAACTTACCCAGGTGGCCGGCGAGTTGGTATTCGAACGGTAATGCCATGTCACATTTGCCGTTACGTCGTTCGAGCTGAGACCGGGGAGGCCAATGTTTCGGATATAACTCTGAACATCGGCGGATGAAGTAACAGGGCAGCCAGCCATGGAAGTGACTTCATTCCCGGAGCAGTTGGAGCCGCGCACCGAGGCGTACCGCGTAGCCTCACGCGCGGCATAGGAAGTAAAGTGATAGGCGTAAAGTGCGAAGAATGACTCAAACATGCCGAAAAGCAGGCCCAATATGATCAGTGACGACAGCGCCGTCTCAATGATCGCGGAGCCTTCTTCGTTACGAACTCTCTTCCATGGGCTCATGAATCCGGCTGCTCCCTAATACTGTTCCAACACTGTTTGTGTTGCGTGGCCATGCAGCGTGATGGTTGATGGGATGCCAGGAAAATGCAGCAGCGTGTCGAAATTTGCCTGGACGTCGACGTTCAGCACGGTTAAAGGTGTAGAGGAAGCGCTGCAATCTGCGGAAGCTGAGACAACTGTGCCGTCAGTGCAGGCATACGAGTACCGGAGGTTTAAATTCGATATGGTGATGTTGGCAGAATCGTACTGGGCTGCGGCGCGCATGCCTACCTGGTCGCCAAAGGTTCCCAATCCTTGCGCGCCGTACTGGACAGCCGCCTTGGCGGCATTTGCCACCTCGATGGAGGCGTACTCGATGCGCGCCAGCTCCACTCCTCCAACCAGAATCATCATGAGGAAGGGCACAATAAGGGCCGTCTCAACCAGCGCCTGGCCGCAATTCCAGCGGAGTAGCCGTGTGATCCAGTCGTCGCGATGTGGCGCTCTTCTCATCATCCAGGCTTCCTACTCCACCAGGGCTACGACCCTAAGCGGCGTGGTATAGGGATTCTCGGCATTATAACTGGGAAGTATGAGGTGACTTGACATCTCGCACAATTGGCCGGCGATAATTCCGGAATACGTGTTCGGCGACACCGTGTTACCGCTGTCGTGCAAGAGCAGTGCTGCCGTGGGTGCATATACGACCCCGTCAAAAACGCTCCCGGCGCTGCTTCCAAACTGAACTTGCAGCGCGGTTTTATAAGAAGTACTACCGGCCAGCATTTGCTGGCAGCTTTGCGTGCCGTTAATGCAGTCGCCATAATTGTGGTTGCCGTAATAGGGCGAAGTGGTATTGGGATAGGTGGCAGTATAGGAATAGGACTCATAGGAATAGCCCGACATGCAGGTGCTGGCATTTTGACTATTTCCGGGAACAAGCAGGCCAATTGAGTTCAGGGGCCCATAGTTTGGCGCAAACACATTCAGGGTTGTGTTTGAGGGCTGATAGAAGTAGTTATTCGCCACATCCAACGTTGCGGCGTTGGTCTGGGGAACCGTTGAGCCAGGGGTCCCTGTGCCAAAGGTCACGGTCGCGCCACTTGCGATCGCCACGCCATTCTGGAAGATGTAGGTTCCTCCGGTCAGCGAAACGCCATCTTGCAGCGTTACGGGGGTTCCAGCGGTATTTCCAAAACAGTACACAGGCGTAGTGCCGCCGGACAAGCCGCCATTCATGCCTCCAGTACTGACAATCGATTGGGCCTGGGTTATGGAAAGTGTCGTACCGGTGAAGGTATTCGAGCTTGTGCATGCCGGCATATTGTCGAGGGCCTTCAGTACCTGGGTTTTATACGGGTCCGGTACCATTGCGCCCAGGTTCGAATTCACGGTTGTATTCTGCAATGTCCCAGAGCCAGTTGTGCCGCCATTTACGTCAACATAGCCAGTATTGATATTGTTGCCCTGGCCGGTTGTGTCCACGGCGCTTGAGCTGGATGAATTAACGTAAATGCCGCATGCCTTGGAGCCAAACGTCGCGGTGACGGATGAGCTGCCGCGGACGGTAAGACCGGTACCGGCTGGATTGAGCAGGTAAATGCAATTGTCGGATGGATTCACAGTGCCCGCGACCGCGCGCGCGGAGACATTCATGGAGTGATACCCGAACAGGTTCATGAAGAAGGTGGGATTCGGCGCCGTGACAATGGCCTCCACGAAACCCGTAGCTCTGTGGTAACCGTAGACGGGCGGCGTGTTAATGGCTACAGTGGCGTTGCTGGAGTTGCTGGGCACAGTGTTACTGCAGTTCGGGGTGACATTCGTGGCTTTGTAGCCATTGGCATAGGCAGCGCATACGCTGTCATTCAGGGCTGTCGATGTGCTGCTTCCGTAGCGCAGGTCGATCGCGCCCGCTGTCGCTGCGGCGTCGGCGGCAATCTGGAGGTTGCGTTTGGCCCTGAACAACACACCAAGATCAGTGGCGAAAGCAAGGACTCCCAGGAGCACGGTCATGGAGAGAACCGTGAGGATGAGCATCTGTCCGTGTTCGTCTCGCAGGATTTTCATACGTTACTCCTGAAGCGTGATGTTGAGGCTCTGCACCTGGCGGTTGGGGCTATACGGCCAGGGAGTACATCGCAGCAGATCAAAAGATCTCGTCACAGAGAGTGACATGGTTGGCAGACCGCAATCATGCTTCCCGGAGCCATGCCATTGTCTCGTCTATTAACTTCCGGGTAATGGGTCCGCATGCCACAGCTTATACACTTAAGAACTCTACAACCTATTTGCGGTCTGGGTAGAGGAGAATAGTGAAAACTTTGGTAATTGCTTAAACATTACCATGCTTATGCAGGGTCTGCAACCCCCCGGTGTCGCCAGGACGCCTTGTTTCCGGGAAGGGTTAGCTGGCGGCAGGCGATTCGGCAAAAGCCGCTGTTGACACATCCTACATACGGGTGCAATTCTCTAAAGTTTTGCTGGAGCTGAAATACCGTGAAAAGCGGGCCCTCGCAGCTTACCGTTGCCGAACCCTTCCTGATCCAACAGGACTGGGCAGCCTATACGCCCGAGCAGCACGCGGTGTGGGCGGAACTGGTGAGCCGTCGGATGCCCCAGCTTGCCGAGCATGCCTGCGCGGAGTACCTGGAGGGCTTCCAGCAGCTCGGGTTTAGCGAAGACACCCTTCCGAACCTGGCGGAGGTGAACAAGCGGCTGGCTCCGCTGACCGGATGGAACGCGACGCCGGTGAGCGGGTTTATGCCGCCGGACGCCTTCTTCGAAATGCTGGCGGCGCGAAAGTTTCCGACGACGACGTGGCTGCGAAGCCGCGACTCGCTGGAGTACACGCCGGAGCCGGACATCTTTCATGATGTCTTCGGCCATGTGCCGATGCATGCGCACCCGGTATTTGCTGACTTTCTGGAGCACTACGGGCGCGTTTGCGCGGCGCTGACCGACAAGGACAAGCTGGAGCGGATGGGCCGGCTGTTCTGGTTTACGGTTGAATTTGGGGTTATAAGACAAAGCGGCGAGATCAAGCTGTATGGCAGCGGGCTGATTTCGTCCCATGGCGAGTCGAACTATGTGATTGAAGGCGCAAAGACCGGGCGCGGGCCGGAGATTCGGGACTTCAACCTGCGACAGGTGCTGGACCAGGAGTTCCTGGTGAGCGAGATGCAGAAGGTGCTGTACGCTGTCGAGTCGTTTGACCAAATCTATGAGGCGACGCGGGAGGCAGAGGCGATTTTCTGCTGAGCGGACGGCTAGCCTTAAAAACAGATCGACGACGCGATTCATCCGGTGGGCGGCCGTGGCCGAGGGCCGGCCAGGTTCCTTTCAAGTGAACCCGGCGAAGAATCTTCGCCGCGCTGTAACACTCGATAGTGCACAATGCAAATTGGAGAGTCATTTGCCCCGAATCCATTTTCATCAACAACTGGCGGAGTTGAAGGACAGGCTGCTGGCCATGGCCGCGCTGGCGCAGCAGGCGATGGAGGCCGCGGTTGAGGCCTACGTGCATCGGAATGCGGCCCTTTGCCAGTATGTGGGCGAGAACGAGACGGCCATCAATACGCTGCACCGCGAGGTTGACGAGATGGCCTACGAGCTGATGGCCAAAGAGCAGCCGATGGCGATTGACCTGCGGTTCATTCTGGCGGTAATCAAGATCAACGGCGACCTGGAGCGGATTGGCGACCAGGCGATGAGCATTGCGCTGCGCACGCTGACGATCCTCGAGGACGACGCGGTGGTGCTGCCGGTGGACATCTTCAGCATGGGAGGCTACGCGGCGCGGATGATCCGGACGTCGCTGCAGGCGCTACTGGACGGGGACGCGCAACTGGCGGAGTCGGTGCTGGACATGGATGACGAGATCGACCGGATGAATCGCGTGGCGCATGCGGAACTGATCAAGCTGATTCAGGAGCGGTCGGAGGTGGCGTCGCAGGCGCTGCAGGCGATCATTATTTCGCGCAACCTGGAGCGGATTGCCGACCACGCGACGAACATCGCGACGGACGTGATCTTCTGGGTGCGGGGCGCGGATGTGCGGCACCAGCTGAGCGCAGCAGAGTGATTCAGGGTAAATCTGGGCCGCCGGGCCGTCGTCTTTGCTCGATGCTTCCGCCATGTCGCTGATTTTCCCGCCTAGGTAGTTTGCCAAGACTCAACGACGTTTGTACCTCCTGCCTGTTGCGCATTGGGGCGGAAGGGGCGTGGAGTCGCGATGATTTGAATTTCCTTCGGACTGGTTGAGTTGTAAGCTTGATCCGATTGCAGGGCGATACATCGAAAGTCGTACAACTCTCCCCCAGAGGGACCGCGCCATGGCTGAAACACAGCCGACCGTTGGACATTACCGCATCCTCACTATGCTGGGCGCAGGCGGGATGGGTGAGGTCTGGCGTGCCGTCGATACGCGGTTAGGTCGTGAAGTAGCCATCAAAGTTTTGCCCGATGCCGTTGCCGGTGACCCGCTGCGGATGGCGCGTATGTCTCGTGAAGCGCAACTGCTGGCCTCGTTGAATCATCCCGGCATCGCTGCCATTTACGGTATTGAAGAGGGCGCGCTGGTGATGGAGCTGGTCGAGGGCCCGACGCTTGCAGATCGGATCGCGGGGGGGGCGGTTCCGCTTGAAGAGGCCATGTCGATCGCTCTTCAAATGGCCGACGCTCTTACGTATGCACACGACAAGGGCATCGTTCACCGTGACCTGAAACCCGCGAACATCAAGGTCACTCCGGAAGGGCAGGTCAAGATCCTCGATTTTGGCCTGGCCAAGGCAATGAGCACGGAATCGTCCGGCTCCTCCGCGGACGCGACCACGCTTCCAGTGACAACCGACCCCGGACTCATACTTGGAACGGCAGCCTACATGTCTCCCGAGCAAGCGCGCGGACAGAATGTGGATCGGCGTACCGATGTCTGGTCGTTCGGGGTAGTCCTGTACGAAATGCTCACCGGAGCGCGGCCTTTCGGCGGGCCAACCGTTTCCGACACGCTCGCGGCCGTCTTGCGCGAAGCACCCGATCTCGAACGCATCCCCCTGCGCATACGCCCGCTAGTCGCGGCGTGCCTGGAGAAGGACCCTCGCAAGCGGCTGCGCGATCTCGGCGATGTGCGCCTGCTGAACGGCATCGCCTCTGACGAGCCGGGCGCATCGGCCTCGGCCGAAGCAGATCTGGAAGCATCGCGACGATCGCTGGTGAACCGCGTTCTGCCGTGGGCTGCAGCCGCATTTTTCCTGGTTGCGACCATTATTGGCGCGTTGGCATATTTCCATACAGGCGCGAAGCCGGCGCCATCCATTCGCTCTCTGATTTTGCCGCCGGAAAAGGTCTGGTTTGCGTTTAACGGACCCGAGGGCGCGCCCTCGCTTTCGCCGGATGGTAGGCAGCTGATCTTTCCCGCCAGGGACACGTCCGGCAATGAAGCGCTGTGGATTCGACCGCTCGATTCGCTCCAGGCGCAGCGTCTGGAAGGGACCGAAGGGGCAAGCTATCCATTCTGGTCGCCGGACAGCGGTTCCGTGGGCTTTTTTCAGAATGGACAGCTCAAAAAGATTGACGTGACCGGCGGGCCGCCGGTGCTGCTCTGCAATGCTCCCGGCGCACGCGGCGGCGCGTGGAGTAAGAGCGGGGTCATCGTTTTTGCGGCCGCCGGACTTTTCATTGTGCCGGCGGTGGGTGGAACGCCGTCGCCGATTGCGGCGCCCAAAGGAAAGGGCGAGATGTTCTTCAGCAACCGCTGGCCGGTCTTTCTTCCTGACGGAAGGCACTTCCTTTATCTGAGCGGCGACGGTACCGCCGTCGGCACGTCGAAGCTGGGAATTCGCGTCGGCGAGATCGGAACAGACGAGAAGAAATTTCTTCTTCAGGCCGATTCCGACGCGCTCTACGCTCCACCCGGTTATCTGCTTTTTCTGCGCGGCGACACGCTGATGGCGCAGCGATTTGACGCCGGAACCCAGAAACTTGAGGGCCAGACTTTCCCCGTTGCCGAGCACGTCGGTTCCCCGCAGCTATATCGGCTGGGACTTTTCAGCGTTTCACGGACCGGAGTACTGGTCTTTTCCTCCGGCGAGCTCGGGAGCGGCGGCGGGCAGCTCGTCTGGGTGGATGCGAACGGAAGGGAGAGCGGCAAAATCGGCCCGGCAGGCGTATTCCGCCCGCGGATTTCTCCGGATGGCAAGCGTGTCGCCTTTGGTGCGAATTCGGATTCTGACAGCCGCGATATCTGGATAATGGATCTCGAGCGAAGCGTGCAAACCCGTATCACCTTCGGTCCCAGCGCCAATATATCCCCGGTGTGGTCTTCGGATGGATCGCGGATCGCCTTTGCTTCCATCCGCCAAAGCGGCTATGACATTTACGTCAAAAGCACGTCAGGGGCGGGCAATGCCGAACCACTTCTCGAGCTCGACGGGAGGAACTATCCCTCCGATTGGTCGAGCGATGGCCGGTATATCGCGTATACCTCCGTCAGCACGAAAAACAATGGCAAGGCAGGCATTTGGGTACTTCCGCTCTTTGGCAACCGTAAGCCATTTCGCTATCTTGAAAGCCAGTTTAACGAGAGAAACGCTGCTTTTTCGCCGGACGTCCACTGGACCGCTTACGATTCGGACGCCTCGGGCAATTTTGAAGTTTACCTTTCGCCTTTTCCCGGTGGCGGCGAAAAGTGGCAGGTCTCACAGCTTGGCGGCGAGCAACCCCAATGGAGCAGAGACGGCCGTGAGTTGTATTATCTCGCCCCGGGCGGGAAGCTGATGAAGGCAAGCGTCAAGGAAAGCAGCTCGGCGGTGGAAATCGGCACGCCGCAAGAACTTTTCCAGGAACAGATGGAGACCCCCGATCGCGCAGGCGTAATGTATTCCGTCGCGCCGGGCGGAAAACGCTTCCTCGTGGACGCGCCGAAGCAAGGCGCTTCGAAACCGCTCACCCTGGTCACGAATTGGCTTGCAGACCGGCGGAAGTGAATTCGCTTGCGGGGGTTGGCTGATTCGCTCACCGGATACACTGGATGTATGGCTGGATTGGTTTTGGATGGCAAGGCGTATGCGAAGGAGCTTGAGGCGGAGCTTCAAGAGCGGGTTAAGCAGGTCAAGCAGAAATCGGGAAGCGATGAGCCGCCGATTCTGGCGACGATTCTGGTTGGGGCCGATCCGGCTTCGGCGACCTACGTAAAGATGAAGGGCAATGCCTGTCGGCGGGTCGGCATGGAGTCGCAGAGTGTGGCTCTGCCGGAAGAGACCACGACCGAGCAACTGCTGGCGCAGATTGATGCTCTGAATGCGAATCTGCGGGTGCGGGGGGTTCTGCTGCAGCATCCGGTTCCGAAACAGATTGATGAGCGTGCGTGCTTTGACCGGATTGCGCTGGAGAAGGACGTGGACGGCGTGACGAGCCTGGGCTTTGGGCGCATGGCCATGGGCGAGGACGCGTATGGGTCGGCGACTCCGGCGGGGATTATGCGGCTGCTGCGCCGCTACGGGATTGAGATTGCGGGCAAGGAAGCGGTGGTGGTGGGGCGGAGCCCGATCCTGGGCAAGCCGATGGCGATGATGCTGCTGGGGGCGAATGCGACGGTGACCGTTTGCCACTCGCGGACAAAGAATCTGCCGGAGATTGTGAAGCGCGCGGAGCTGCTGGTGGGCGCGGTGGGGAAGCCGGAGTTCATCAAGGCGGACTGGATTCGCGACGGCGCGGTTGTCGTGGATGCCGGGTACCATCCCGGCGGAGTGGGGGACATTGAGCTGGGGCCGGTGATTGAGCGGTGTGCCGCGTATACTCCGGTGCCGGGCGGAGTGGGCCCGATGACGATAGCAACATTAATTGCCCAAACTGTTGAGGCGGCTGAAAAGGCGATTTGAAGGCCGGATTGGAAAGCTGATACGAAATAGCATCACAACAGCATGCGTATCGCTTCCACATCCACGGCATATCCCCCGCACTACTACAAACAACACGAGGTCGTTGACGCGCTGAAGGTGTATTGGGGACAGGACCCGATGACGGCCGCGGCGATTGAGCGGCTGCACTCGCGTACCGGAGTAGATGGCCGGTACTTTGCGCGGACGCTCGAAGAGTATGCATCGCTGGACACCTGGGGCAAAGCCAACAATGTGTGGATAGAGGTGGCGGAGCAGCTTGGCGCCGCGGCCATCGAAGAGCTGCTGCGGCAGACGGGTGTGGGCCGGGAGCAGATTGCGGCACTTTACTTTGTTTCGATCACCGGCGTCTCAAGCCCGTCGATTGATGCGCGGCTGGTGAACCGGATGGGTCTGTCGCCGAACATTAAGAGGAATCCCATTTTTGGATTGGGTTGCGTGGCGGGCGCCGCCGGGCTGGTGAGAGCGGCGGACTATGTAAAGGCGTATCCGGATGAGATTGCGGTGCTGCTTTCGGTAGAGCTGTGCTCGCTGACGTGGCAGAGGGATGATCTTTCCGCCGCGAATTTTATTTCCGCGGGCCTGTTTGGAGATGGAGCCGCAGCGGTGATGGTGGCGGGAGAGCGGGCAGGGCTGGACGGACCGCGGATTCTGGCGAACCGGCAGGTGTTCTATCCCGAGACACAGGACGTGATGGGGTGGGATATCTCAGAGAAAGGCTTCCATATTGTGCTTTCGCCGGATGTGCCGAAGGTGGTGAGGGAGAATCTGGGGCGGGATGTGGATGCGTTTCTTGCCACGCAGGGGCTTGCGCGCGGGGACATTGGATCGTGGATTATGCACACGGGCGGCCCGAAGGTTCTGGACGCTACAGAAGAAGCGCTGGGGCTGGAAGGGCAGGCGTTGGAGCGTTCGCGGGAGGCGCTGCGGCGGGTGGGGAATCTGTCGTCGGCGTCCGTGCTGGTGGTGCTGGACGACGTGATGCGCCAAGGCCGGCCGGAGCGCGGAACCTACAGCGTGCTGGCGGCGATGGGGCCGGGTTTCTGCTCGGAGATGCTGCTGCTGCAGTGGTGAGGGATTGTTTCGATAGCGAATTCTATGTGGCAAATTTGTGGAATACGGGAACACCTCCGGAATGATGAACATCCCGGCTGTGTCTAAGGTGGATTCCAGTTATAAAAGCAAATGTCTGACGGCATCCCAAACGTAGAGGCCGATGATGAAGGCGGACATTACGCAGGTGGCTCCAATTGCCAACCGCACGTAGGGCTGGATTTTTGCCACTTTGGCCAGAATTGCGGTTTGCTCCATTTTCTGGTGGTCTTCTGCATCGTCGAGGAAGAGCTGATCTTCCTCATAGCGGGTCAGCGTGCCGCGATAGCCGAGGAGGATGAGCATGATAGCAGCAACTCCGGCCCACACGATCCACATAACAGGCATGGCGCTCATAAAGCACCTCATGGTCGAATTTGAGCCGGCTCCAGATACCGAGCGGGTCCGGCAAGCCGGGCTCAGGGGGTAGGAGGGGCCGTTCGCCACAATCATAGCCCTGTTCGCCTGTGATTAACAGTGGTATTTTTATAGGGCGCAACCGAGTTAGTAACCAACCGCAAGACGAACTTAATTCATCCTTAGAAGATGAACCTGAAGGGAACCCAAATGCGGGGTATGCAGAAAAAGTTGGTGGCCTGTCTGCTTTGTATTGGTCTGGCAGCGTTTGTTATGGCGGGTTGCAGGTCCGCGCAGCAGTTTGCGAAACCGTCTGGGAATGCGAAGCCTGCGCAACAGAGCGCAGCGCAATCCGGGGCCAGCGCGAAGAAGGGAACCTCTGCGGCTGGAGCCAAGACAGGGAAAGACGAGAAGCAGCTGAAGACAGAGGCGAAAGAGGCGGCATCCACGACAGCGCAGGCGGCGAGCGATTTGTTCAAGGGGCTGAAGAACGATATTGGAGATGATCCGTATCCATCGTCGGGTGAGATTGTAAACATCAACTACGCGAGCGAGTCGAGGATCCTGACGCTGCCCGGAATCAATCATGTGCTGGCGATGAAGATCATCCGGAACCGGCCTTACGCGACGCCCACGGACCTGATAGCGAAGCACGTGCTGACCAAGGAAGGATACGACCGGATCAAGACCCGGCTGACAGCCTGGGACAATCTGTGGACCAATCCTGACTGAGAAATTCTCTGCATCGATGACCGGGTTTGAGGCATCCGATGAATAGTGTGCCTTGTATCACCCGGTGACCGGGGATACACTAAAGGCAGAGATTTCAGGTTTATTTGGAGACGATCCTATGGCGACTGCAGCACTCGAAACGACGCAAGTAAAATCGACCCCGGTTACGATGACTCCGTCAGCGGTAGCAAAGGTGCGCGAGATCATGGCGACGCAGGATCCGCTGCCCGCCGGCCTGCGGCTTGGTGTTGTGGGCGGAGGCTGTTCGGGCTTCCAGTACTCGATGTCGTTTGAAAATGCCGCGGGCATGATGGACAAGGTTCTGGACTTCGACGGATTGAAGGTCTATGTGGATTCGACGTCGATGATGTATTTGAACGGCTGCGTGGTGGACTATGTTGAGACACTGGAAGCAGCGGGTTTCAAGTTCGAGAACCCGTCAGTGAAGAGCACGTGCGGCTGCGGATCTTCGTTCAGCGTGTAAGCCGGCAAGCAGGTTTCAACGAAATGGCCTCGGATATCCGAGGCCATTTCTCTTGCTGCGGGACCCTATTGTTGCTGGTCCTGGGACTGATTCGGGCTGGACGGGGAGCCGCCTGAGCCGGAGCTGCCGGACCCGGAGGACCCGGACCCGGAGCCGAAGTTGGTTGAGCCGAAACCGCCGGAGCCGGAGCCGAAGCTGCCCAGGCCGGAGCCAGAGCCAGAACCGGTGTTGCTGGTCCCATTGCCCGTGAGGTTGCCGAAGCCGTTGTCATTGCTGTTGCTGGTTCCGTTTTGCGTGCTGATTCCCTGAGAGGCGGCGGCGCGCATCTGGTCTTCGATGGGGAAGTAGACGAATTCCCACTGGTTGTAGTGGGTCTGTTTTTTGTAGGCGAGCAGCGAGGGTTTGGGGCTGGAGAGGCCGACGCCTACGATGGGGCCTCCGCCCATGGAACCGCTGCTGCTCTGCGTGCTGAAGCCTGCGGCATCCTTGCCGGTATTGCCGGCGCTGAATCCGGCGGCATCGCTCTTGGAAGTGCCGGAGGTTGAACTGGAACCCGGGGTGGGAGTGGGGGTCGTGGAAGAGCTTCCAAAACCGGAGGAACCGGGCGAACCGAAGCTGGACGAACCGGACGAGCCGAAGCTGGAGGAGCCGGACGAGCCAAAGCTGGAGGAGCCGGGCGACGAGCCTAAGCCGGACATACCCGAGGCGGGAGTCCCCACGGCTCCGCCGATTGGGGAGCCGATGTTGGCGGGGCCGTTGAGTCCGGCGAGCGGCTTGCCGAAGAAGCCCATGGGCGGAACCTTGGCCTGGCCGAGGTGGATAAGGCGCCAGTCGGCTTTGCCGGTGAGCGGATCTTTGTAGCGCTTGCGAAGGAAGCGGATGTTGTCGGTGTCGAGCAACTGCTTGATGGAGGTGGGGTAGGCTCCAAATTTGCGGTAGTAGAGCTGGATGGCGCGCTGGTATTGCTGGCCGCGATGCACGAGCTCGATTTCCTTGTCGCGCCGGATGGAGACGGCGACGCGGGGCGCGGCGACGGCCAGCGCGATGAGAAGCAGCACGGCGAGGAACAGCACCCAGAGGAGGATGAAGCCCTCTTCCGACTCAAGCCGCGGAGAAGCGTGCGGGCGTGGGTGCGGTTCGGGTTGGCGGAAAAGCGGCATCAATTGTTTATGAGGGGCAGAGTCTGCGTATTGTTGTATGGAATGTCCTCGACGGTTATAGACAGCGGTGCAATGCGCACAATCTTGTAGCGATGGTCGACGACGTCGCCCTGCGAGGCGATGAAGACGTCGTCACCGTGAAGCAGGAAGACCTTACGCGCGCCGCCCGGATGCGACTCATAGCCAAAGAACTTGAGGTCAATGGTGGGCAGAGGCGGCGGTCCCTGCGCGAGCTGGGAGGCGAGCGAGCCGCCGGGGCGGATGGGTCCCTGCGGTTTCTCAATATGCACGGGCACGGAGGACATGGAGAAGATGTTGCGGCCCGTGCCTTCGTATTTCAGAGACTCCGCAGCGGCCATCCACTCAGGATGCAGCGTGGGATCGAGGCTGGCGAGCGAGCCGGGGATTTCCTTTGCTTCGTGTTCCGGAGCGGCTTGTGGGGCGGCGGCGGGCTGGGATGCCGAAGGCTGTGCAGACTGCCCGGCAGGAGCGTTTGCATATTTGGGCGGCAGGGGCGGCGGCGGTGTGCCGTTGCTGAAGACCTGTAGCAGGGTCCGCACGACCAGAGCGAGCACGACGATGCCGAGGATGATGACGAGCACAACTTTCTTTTTATCTTCTGAGCCTGTTTTGAGCGCCATCAGCGTACCTCCTCCGCCGTGGGATTCAGTACGGATTGTTCTGTCGAGGGTGATGCGGTTAGGTTTTGCGCGTTCGGAGGGAGGTCCGTTGCACCGGGCTGAATATAGGTTGATAGGCGCAGGCGGATGTTGACGAGCCCGCCCTGCTGTCCGGTGAAGGTAACTCCGTCGATGATGAAGAAGACGTGGTCCTTATCCCGCTCGATGTCGTTGATGAAGTGCATCATGGGAATGTAGTTGCCGGAGAGAGCGGCATCGATTTGGACCTCGGTGATTCCATTGACGGGCGCGGATGGGTTGTATTGCGCGCGGGCCAGCCGCACCTGATCATTGACTGCGACGTCTCCGAGCTGGGTGGCAATGGTGGAGTAGTTGGGCGCGATGCGGTCCGCGATGAACTTGCCCTCCTGATCGCGGGCGGCGCCGACCTTTGCGGGGAGATTTTGCAGAAGGGCCATGCGGGCGCTCAACTGCATGTAGTGAATCTGCTGCTGCTGGTAGCTGGACGAGTTGGTCCTGCCTGCGTCATGGAAGGCAAGCACGACCTTAACGCCAAGCAGAAGAACAAAGATGGCAAGCGCGGCTGCTGCGGCCAGGTGCAGATTGAGGAGCGTGAACCAGCGGCGAATGTCTTTCATCGCGCCCCCTGCTTTCTGGCTCTGCCGGCGGAGGGCTTTGTCAGTTTATGGGCCGCGCGGCGGGAATGCGGCGTGGTCTTTTTCGCAGCGGACTTTGCGGATTTGGCTGCTGCTTTGCTTGCTTCCAGCTCCTGATTTGAGAGAGGCCGGTAGTCGGCGAGGATGTCGAAGTTGACCAGCGACGATGCGGAGATGGGTTGGAACTTATTGTTGGGGTTGGAATTCTGCGCCAGGGTTTCTCCTGCGAGGCGCGGTGAAGCAAAGTGGCGGGAGTTTTCCAGGTTCTGAATGAGTTCGATGGCGCGGTTGCGTGCTCCGGTGACGCGCAGATGTATGACAACCTCGCCGGTTTTTGAAACGGCGGGGTCAAGGCTGAGGACCTGCACGCCGGCGGGCAGCACGGTTTCCAGGTCGGTCATGGTCGCTGTCCATGAGAAAGACTTGCGGCGGAAGAGGCTGTTGAGATATTTGGCTCGATTGAGGACCGCTGCGTTCCGCGACTGGTGCATGAGGGCCACATAGCCCTGTTGCCGGCTCTCGAGCGTTTGCACCTGATGTTCCATAGTGCCGACGCGACTGTTGGCAATCTGCGCCTTCTTGTGCTCGCTGCGGAGCAGAAGGAACAAAGGCACCGCGAGCACGATGAGCACGAGCATGATGAGGCGCAGACGCCGGAGCACGGAGCGCACATCGACGTACGGCTGGCTGGCGAGATTGAGGGTGATTTTCATCAGCTTGCGAGTGCCCCCATAACGCCCGCGGCAAGGCCTTTGGGCAAAGCGGTTACGGCTCCGGACGGATTTGGGACAAGGTCGCGGACGACCTCGGCGGTGCTGGCGCCGAGAGCGGCAGCAAAGCTGTCTGCTCCGCCGGGGCCGACATAGTAGAGTGTGCGCGGTTCGGCTTGCAGCGTGTCCTCATAGTACGCGGCGGCGACGGAGACGGTTTGCAGAAGGTCGTCGCGCTGCGATTCCGGCTGGTCGGGCAGTTCGAGCGAGCGGTAGAGAAGCAGATCGTCGCCGCTGGTGATGGCGGTGGTGACGGAGAGCGCGCTGCGGTGCACGATGAGCGCGGGTTCTCCGGCCGGAGCTGCGGCCAGCGCGGCGATCATCGAGGGTAGCAGGGATCCCGGCTCATATCCGGCGGCGTGCACGGCGGCCTCATACTCGGCGCGAATGGCCGCAGGCATGACGGTGACGAGCACGCGGGTCTGATCTGCGGAATGGCGCAGGAGTTGATAACTCACGGCTGTGTTTTCTACGTCGAACGGGACGAGCTTGCGCAGGCGGAAGCGCACGATGGGCAGCGCCTCGTTCGGCTTTGAGGGCAGCGAGTCAAAGTCAAGGATGAGGACGCGCACTGAGGAGTTGGGAACAACGAGGGTGAGTGGCTTGTTGCGCGCTGAGACGTCGTCGAGCGCCTTGCTGATTGCTGTGGCGACGGCAGAGTGGTCGGTGAAGTTTGCCTCGGCAATGCCGGGCCGCACGATGCCCGTGGCAAGCGGCGCGAAGCCAAGCACGGCGTCGCCGTTCTTGGCGCGGCGAGCCGCGAGCACGCCGTCGGGCGTGATTTCGCAGGCCAGTGCGGGGCGCAGGCTGATGCTTGACGAAAGGATGCGAAGAGAAAAGTTCACTAGCGAGAAGCCTCGATAAAGGTGACCTTGTTGATCTCCTTGAGTGTGGTCAAGCCGCGTCGCACGCGATCAATGGCCGATTCGCGTAGGAACTGCATGCCTTGCTGCTGTGCCAGCTTGCGGACTTCGGAGCTGGGCTTCTTCTCAAGGATAATCTCCCGGATGGAGTCGGTGAGGTCGAGCAGCTCGTGAATGGCTGTGCGGCCACGGTAGCCGGTGCCGCCACACTCGATGCAGCCGGAGCCCTCGCGGAAATCGAAGGTTCGCCATTCGGCGGGATCGAGGCCGCTGGCGAGCAGCATTTCGTCATCATAGTGCACGGTGTGGACGCAGTACTCGCAGATGGTGCGGACGAGGCGCTGCGCCAGGATGCAGTTGAGCGCGGAGACAAAGTTGTAGGCCTCAACACCCATGTTGAGGAAGCGGCCGAGCACGTCAACCACGTTGTTGGCGTGGACGGTGGTGAAGACGAGGTGTCCGGTGAGCGCGGAGTTGATGGCGATCTGCGCGGTCTCCTGGTCGCGGATTTCGCCGACGAGGATCTTGTCCGGGTCGTGGCGGAGGATGGAGCGCAGGCCGCGAGCGAAGGTGAGGCCTTTTTTCTCGTTGACGGGGATCTGCGTGATGCCGCGAATCTGGTACTCGACCGGGTCCTCGATGGTGATGATCTTGTCTTCGTCGCTCTTGATTTCGTTGAGCGCCGCGTAGAGGGTGGTGGTTTTGCCCGATCCGGTGGGGCCGGTGACGAGCACCATCCCGTAAGGCTCGCGGATGTAGCGGCGGAAGCGGCGCAGGTCGTCTTCGTGGAAGCCGACGACGTCGAGCGTGAGCTGGCGGAACTTCTCGCTCATCGATTCCTTGTCGAGCACGCGGAGGACGGCATTTTCGCCATGCACGGTGGGCATGATGGAGACGCGGAAGTCGATGAGGCGGCCCTTGTAGCGGACGCGGAAGCGGCCGTCCTGGGGGACGCGGCGTTCGGCAATGTCCAGCTCACTCATGACCTTGATGCGCGACAGGATGGTGGAGTGATGCTCGCGCGCGATGGGAGCCATGGCGGGCTGGAGTACGCCGTCGATGCGGTACTTGACGATGAGCGAGTCGTCGTAGGTTTCGATGTGGATGTCGGAGGCGCGGCGCTCGAGCGCGGTGAAGATGGTGGTGTCAACGAGGCGGATGATGGGGCTGATGTCTTCTTCGGACGTGAGCTTTTCAATGGAGATGGTCTCGTCCTGATTGTCTTCGGACGTGATGACGTCGAAGGTCATGCCTTCCGAGGCTTCGTCGAGGACGCGCTGCGACTGCTCGGTTTTTTTGAGGAGATCGGTGATCTGGGCGAGGGTGGCGACGCGGGTGGAGATGCGCTGGCCGAGGAGCCCGGAGATTTCGTCGAGCACCATGAGCTTGCTGGGGTCGCTGACGGCGATGACCAGGCGGTCGGCGTGCTGTTCGAGCGGCACGAAGTTGTAGCGGAACATCATGTCGACCGGCACGCGCTTGAACAGCTCATGCTCGATGCGGAAGTTCTTGAGATCGACGAATTCGGAGCGGTAGCGGCGGGCGAGCGCGTGCGCGTGCTCCACATCATCATCCAACTCGGTTGGCAGTATTACTACCGGTGCTTCGGCCATACGTTTGTACCTCAAATCCTTTTGCGCTGGGCGACCCGTTACGGCGCGGTCAGCGGAAGTTGCTGGCGCTCGCCATGGAGAAAAGCGGCAGATAGAGCGCGATCAAAATTACGAGCACCATGGCGCCCATGACGATCAGGATTGCCGGCTCGATGAGCGACATGGCGGCGGTGAGCGCGGTCTGAACGTCCTCCTCGAAAAACTCGGCGACCGAGTTCAGCATTTGCGGCAGCGCGCCGGTGGACTCGCCCACCTCGATCATTTCTATCGAGAGGGCGGGAAAGACCTTGGTCGCCTGGAGACTGGCGGAGAGCCGTTTGCCCTCGCGCACGCTGCCGACTGATGAAAAGACGGCGTGGGAGATGCTTCTGCTCGAAATGGAACGGGCGGCGGTTTCGAGCGAGGGGACGAGGGGCAGGCCTCCGTTGAGCAGAGTAGAGAGCGTGCGGGCGAAGAGCGCCACCTGGTACTTGATCCAGATGCTTCCCAGGAGCGGCAGCCGGATGCGGATGCGGTCGATGCGGTTGGCTCCGGCTTCCGTCTTGCTCCAGCGGTAGATGAGAAAAATGATGAGGGCAAGCGTGGGCAGCGCATAGAGAACGTACTTCTGCGCGAAGTCGCCGAGCGCGAGCAGGGCGAGGGTCATCGAGGGGAGCTTGCTGCCGAGCTGGTCATAGAGCTGCGCGAAGCGGGGCACAACGAAGGAAATGAGAAAGATGAACAACGAAAAGACGAGGGTGATGAGCACGGCCGGGTAGATGAGCGAGGCGGCGAGTTTCTTGCGGAAGGTGAGGGCGACGCGCTGGAAGGACAGAAAGCGTCCAAGGACCTCTTCGAGGTTGCCGCTGCGCTCGCCGGCCAGCAGCGTGGTGGTGTAGATGAGCGGGAAGCCTCCCTGCGCCTCAAAGGCTGAGGAGACGGATTCGCCGGTGCGGACGCGAGCGGCCACATTCTGGAGCTGGGCGGCGAAGGCGGCGTTTTTTTGGCTCTTGGCCAGCATTTCCAGCGAGCTGAGGATGGGGAGTCCGGCGCGGATGAGGGTGAGGAACTGCTGGTTGAAGATGATGAAGGATTCGAGCTTGGTTTTGCGGCGGTTGCGGGTGAGTCCGCGGGGCTTGACGGAGTATATGTAGTATCCGGCTTGGGTGAAGCGCTGGCGCAGCTCTTCCGCCGAGGTGGCTGAGTGCACCTGCTCCTGGACACGGCCGCGTTCATCGGCCAGCTTGATTACAAATTCCGCCATTGCGTGCTCGAGGCCCGAATATCCGCGTGAACAGGCCCTCGTTCAGGGTACCAGTTCCCGCAGAGGATAGACGCAGAAGGGCTGCGGAGCGTTCGCCGAGGGTGGATCAGGGGTTTAGATGCCGGGGCAGATCACGCACTGCGTGGATGATTCGGATGATGGTGATAGGGCGAGAGGTCGGATCGTAAACGATCAAATAGTTGGGGAAGCGTGGCACTGCCCAGAATCGAACTGGACGCCGTGTCAGGTCGGACCGGATGTGACCGGCGAGCGGAGACGATGCGAGTAGATCGCAGCTTTCGAGAATGGCGACTTCCACACGGTCCGCGGCGCCTGGGTTTTCAGTTGCGATGTAGTTCAGTATTTCGATCAGATCTTCTGTAGCGGGGGATGTGAGCTGGTATTGACTCATGCGGGAGGATGACGAGAGCTAAGCACGCTTCCGACGGCGCAGTTCTTCTGTAAGCTGTTCATAGGTGGTGATTTCACCGCGTTCGGCGGCCTGCCAGCCTTCTTCAATCTTTGCAGCGATCTCGTTCCGGTGCGAGGAGAGCCACGCTTCCTGATTGTGGAGCAACATAACCGCCTTCTCCAGGTATTCCTCCACGCTGCCATAAAGCCCCAGCTGGATGTCCTTGAGGACAAGCGCTTCGAGTTCCGGGCGAAGTTCGATGGTCATGGGATCAGTCTACCGTAGTTTTGCAGCGCCCTCTTTCGATAAAGCTTGTGAGTCGAGCCGGGCGATCCGTCCGTTAGGGCCGACGATCCAGGGCAGGCTAAGGGCGTTCCAGTTGCCATTGTCGAGGGGCTGCCAGGTTTTGCCGTCGTCGTAGCTGATGTCGGAGCCGTTGGTTCCGGCAGCGATCCAGGCTTTGGCGGATGCGTCCCATGCGACGGCGGAGCGGTAGCCGTGGGGCGGGATTTTTGCGGCTGTCCAATGCCGGCCTCCGTCGGCGGTCCAGGCGGCGGTTCCGGAGGGGTCGTTGGGCTTGGTGTAGTCGCCGCCGACGGCCATGCCGTGCTGGAGGTCGCGGAAGGCTAGGGAGAAGATGCCGGTGGAGGGGATTCCGCTGGCGAGAGGGACTCTGCTTTTGTACCACTCATAGCCCGGTGCAATATCCGCAGCGCGGGTGTAAAAGACAAAAGAGCCTGCTGTTCCACCCGCCCCCAGATAGCATGGGTCTACCGGGTTCATCCACAAGGATGAGTTGCTTGCCGCAAATGCGCCTCCACCTGGCGCTGTCTCAAGAAAATTACGATCCTGACGTTTCCAATTTTTCCCACCGTCTATCGTTGACAACAGAACAAACGATCCTCCAACTGGGTCTCCCAGGATATAGCCATAATCCTTGTCTAGGTACACAATCGCGTCCCAGAAGCCGTCTTTGTCGGGGTTGGTGAAGAGCAGTTTCCAATGGGCGCAGGCGTCGGTGGTTTTGTAGAGGCGGGACAGCGCGCCGGGGCCTGAGGACATGATGATGGCGGTGTTCGCGTCCCAGGCCCAGATGCCGCGGAAATCAAGCTTTGTAGCATCGGGAGGGGTGGCGCAGCGCTGCCAGTGCTGGCCTCCGTCTGTGGTGCGGAGGACGGTTCCGCTGGTTCCGCTGGCCCAGGCGATTTGAGCGTTGACGGCGTGGATCCCGCGCAGTCCGGCGGTGGTGTGGCTGGATTGCATTTGCCAGGGGCTGGCGGTGGTGTGCTGGGCGGAGAGCAGGCCGCAGGTAAAAAGGATCATTGCGGCAACTCCGCGACACAACAGAGGCAGATTCTTCATGGAAGAAATACTATCCGCATCTGTCTTGCGATGGAGCAACCATCGCGCCAGTGCAATGCAAGTTCCGCGACCGCCGGGAGCGGCCATCAAGGTTCGAACGGAATTGGCGCGAAGCGCGTATGCCTGGACAGCAAGTCCTATACGGGGGGCATACCGTCGACGATGCGGACTCCGGATGGGGGCGTGAAGTCGAAGGCTGAGGCGGGTGCGGGCGCGTTGGGGCGCTCGTTGGAGAACTGGAAGGTGTTGCGGACGCCGTCGGTTTCGTCGATCAGGATGCGCTGGATGACTCCGTCGGCGGTTGTGGTGACGCTGAAGGAAGCAATGCGTTTTTCGAGATGGCGCGGGATGCCGGTGAGGGTGTAGAGGCCGTTGCCGTCGGGCGCGATGGTGAGGTGGTTCAGCTCCTTATCAAGCTTTGTGTGACCGAGGAGGAAGCGCAGCGGCGAACGGAGGTCGTCGATCTGCTTGGCGGGGACGCGCTGGGCGGTCGAGTCACCGGGCGTGTAGAAGTAGCCGTAGTGGCCGTCGAGCAGGAAGAGCTTGCCAGCGGGTCTGGAGTAGGTCCAGCGCATGCGGCCGGGCTTTTTGAGCAGCAGGACGCCGGACTCGCGGCGGTTCATGCCCATGCCTTCATATAGCTGGGTAAAGTTGACTTCGAGGGAATGGAGCGAGTCGTAGTGCTTGTCAATGCGTTTGGCCAGGGTATGGGCAGAGAGGGACTGCGCGTGTGCGGCGGAAATGCCGGGTGTGAGGCAGAGCGCTGCGAGCAGGCACACTGCGGAGAGTGTGCGGCGCGGGATGTGTCGGAAAGGCCTGGCCCAGGAAGACATTACTGAAGGCGCTGCGTGCAGTTGGTTCCGCCGGAGGGATCGGACGTGATTTCGCCCGTCAAATCGATACAGAAGCCGCGGTGACCGGTTTTGCCAACCTGCTGCGGAACTGCAATCGCCTCATAGCTGGTGAACATGTCCTGATTGTTGATGGTTTTCTTGGTGCAGTTGACGATGCGAAAGGTATATCCGGATTTTTCGCCGGAGGACAAGTCGGATTGCAGGAGGTGGGCTGATTCCGGGCTGGGCGCCGCGGCAGAGGAGCTGCCGCCGAGGGCGGAGAGAGAGCAGGAGTACCCGTTGGCGGGATAGAGGGTGGAGTACTGCATCTCGGCCTCATAGATCGCGTGCAGCGACTGGATGGCGGAGGTCTCGTTGGCCTCGCTCTTGAGGTTGAGCATGTTCGGAATGGCGATGAGCATGAGGATGAGCATGATCGAGATGACGATCAGCAGCTCCATGAGGGTAAAGCCGGCCTCCGATTGAAGGCGGTTCCGCTTACGGACCAGGGTAGAGACGATTGATTTCATAGGTGCAGTGTCCAATTCCGGGCTTCCGCCGGAGGCATTCCTCGGCTTCGGCCATCCAAGGCAATCCTAAAGGATGAAGACGCGGGAAGCCAGTACTTCGCTCATACGAGGTTTTAGTAGCGTCGCACGACGCCGAGGACGCGGCCCTGGATGGCGACCTGGGATGCGGGGACATAGATGGGGTCCATCTCGGCATTCGAGGGTTGCAGGCGGATGGTTGCGCCCTCGATGTAATAGCGCTTGAGGGTGGTTTCCGTGCCGCGTACGAGCGCGACAATGATATCGCCTTCATGCGCGACTGCGGTGCGCTCGACCAGAACGTAGTCGCCGTCGACGATGTGCTCGTCGCGCATGGATTCTCCGCTCACCTGCAGGGCGAAGACGTCGCGGTTGCCGACGATGTCGCCGAGGGAGATGGTCTCGGAGGTTTCCACGGCTTCAATGGGGAGTCCGGCGGCGATGCGGCCGGCCAGCGGGAGGCGTTCTCCGGGGCTGGCTTTGGCCTTGGGCGGGAGCACGTCGATGGAGCGGCTGCGGTTGTGCGCGCGCTGAAGGAGTCCCTTGTTGTGCAGATTGGTGATGTGCTTGTGCACGGTGGCAAGCGAGCGGAGGCCGAGACCGTGCGCGATTTCTTCATAGGAGGGTGAGTAGCCGTTGCGCTGGGTGAAGTTCGCGATGAAGTCGAGGACCTCTTTTTGCCGCCGGGTGATAGCCATAGGGGGAGTATAGCGAATAAAAAGCGAACCGTCAGCAGGGAAATTTTGCTTGGGGTGCGATGGGTTCCCGATTTGATACGGCGGTGGTGGGCGATTCCATTGCGGGACTGGATTGGATTTTCCTCACACTCTGTTCTTGTGTACGGATTCGCAGCAGGAGATGGTAGCTGCAGAGACGAAGTGGCTCCGCGGCAACGGGCGGGGCAGAGAGGTGCAAGAAGCGGATGCGGTTTCTGGTAGCGGAAGACGATGGGGCGCTGGGGATGTATCTGAAGCGCGGTCTGGAGGCGGACGGACACCTGATCCGGCTGGCGGCAGACGGAAGGGAGGCGCTGGACTTGTTTCTGCAAGAGGCGCCGGAGTTCGCGATTCTCGACCTGAACATGCCGCGCATGGACGGCACCGAGGTGCTGCGGGAGCTGCGGCTGGTGAGTGAGGAGGTTCCGGTGCTGGTATTGACCGCGCGCAGGGACATGGAGACGCGGCTGCAGTGCCTTGATCTGGGCGCGGACGACTGCATGCTGAAGCCGTTTGCACTGGCCGAGCTGCGTGCGCGGATACGGGCACTGGCGCGCCGGCAGCGGGAGGCGAGTCTGCTGTTGCGCCAGGGCAGCCTGGAATTGAATCGCGTGGAGCACAGCGTTTGTTGCGAAGGCCGCGAGGTGAGTTTGACGGGCAAGGAGTTTGCGCTGCTCGAGCATCTGTTGCTGAACCGTGGCAGGGCGGTTTCGAGGGCGACCCTGCTGGAGCAGGTATGGAAGATGCCAGCGGGAGCGGGCACGAATGTAGTGGACGTTTATGTGAACTATCTGCGCCGCAAGCTGGGCGAACCCTCGGCGGCGTTGATCCAAACAGTGCGTGGCCACGGCTACGGGATCGGACTGCGGGCATGATATGGCGGCGGGTATTTCGAGGACGGGAAGGCTCGATGGAGCAGGGACGTCCGGACGAATGGGAGCGGGCGGAAGGATCGAAGGAGAATCTTATGGCAAGTTTGACTCAAAAACCAACCCAGGCAGTGGCACGCACGGCGATTCTGGCCAGCGCCGATCTGTCATTCCGCCAGCGCGTGCGCGATGCGCTGACCGAACTGCGCTGGCAGGTGCGCGAAGCGGGCGGCGGCGCGGAGGTGCTGGCGCATCTGGACTCGGCCCCGGCCGAGGCGGTGATCGTGGACTCGTGGCTGCCGGACCTTGAGATTCAGGAGTTCGTGGCGGAGTTCGAAGCGCTGCATCCGGGAGTCGATCTGGTGACGGTGGACGATATGGTGTCGCGCGCCAATACTGTTCGCAGCCCGCGCCGGAACGAAGTGCTGTTTGCGTTGCGTCGCGGTCAGGACGGAGATGGAGAGGCAGCCAACAGTGCGCCGGAGATTGCCCGGAGGAGGATGGCGATTCCGGCAACCGAGGTGGAGCTGAGCGACGAGGAGAGAATGCGGGGCGCGGAGAACATCGAGATGAGCACGGATGCGCGCACCACGCCCGGTGCTGCGTATGTGTTCAGCAAGACGTGCCGCCTGCCGGAGTTTGTGGGCGAGCACCCGACCATGCTGAAGGTGAGTCACCGTATCCGGCTGGTGGCGCCGCACCGCACGCCGGTGCTGATTGAAGGGCCGACAGGCACGGGAAAGGAACTGGTGGCGCGGGCGCTGCACCGGCTGAGTCCGCGATCGGCGCGGCCATTTGTGGCGCTGAACTGCGCGGCGATTCCGGATACGCTGCTGGAGGCGGAACTGTTTGGCCATACGCGTGGCGCTTTTACCGGCGCGGTGCAGGGGCGCGTGGGCAGGATTGAAGCGGCGCAGGGCGGAACCCTGTTTTTGGACGAGATCGGCGAGATGCCGCTCTCACTGCAGGCGAAGCTGCTGCGCTTTGTGGAGAGCGGCGAGCTGCAGAGGGTGGGCGAGAACGAGCTGGTGAAGGTGGACGTGCGCCTTGTGGCGGCGACCCACCGTCCGCTGGGGCAACTGGCGGCGCAGGGGAGTTTCCGGGCGGACCTTTACTACCGGCTGGCGGTTTTTTTGATCCGCACGCCGTCGCTTGAGTCACACGCGGAGGACCTGCCACGGCTGGTGAACCACTTTCTGGCGCAGATGGCGGAGCGCGGGTCCGCCAAGAACATCGGTCCGGAGGCAATGCAGATGCTGTCGGCGCATAAATGGCCGGGCAATGTGCGCGAGCTGGAACATGTTCTGGAGCGGGCGTCGATTCTGGCCGAGGATCGGCCGGTGATCGGTGCCGAAGAGATTGAGTTCGGGGAATACACGCGGACATTCTGAGAGGATTCCCATCCGGCGGGCGGCAGGTATGACGCGTCGAAGAAGCGGGTGCGGCATGGGACGCAGGGCGTGAGCAGGAACCCCGGGACCCCGGAACCGGAGATAGGGGCGGTCCAGACCCGAGCGCGCAGACCTGAGCGGCCCTGGTCTGGACGCCCGGGTCTGGACGACGGACCGCCGAAGGGCAAGCGCTCGCAGGAGTATTCAAACCGCATCCCTGCGCGGCCCGCGAGGCAAATCCGAAGGCGATTACGACAGCGGCCCCTTGGTCTCGCAGGACGGGGTCAACTTAGTCTCCTGAGTCATAAATAGCGAATCGACTCCGATGATTGACCTGAGGCCCGCTTTAACGGCGGGTCTTATACGTGCCATTTCGACATTCTCGTGTTTATGAGACAGCTTCTAATGCAACCGGGCCGAGCGAAGGGATCCCAGGCCGGGAGGGAGGGTGTGTCTCCGGCCGAGTTTCTTAGTTTTCACTTATCCTTCTGCCCTATCTTCGGTCACCCAACTGCACGAATCCGGGCATGACGTCCGATAAATTTGTATTGGTCCAAATTTTAGGCAAAGAGACAGGCGCAGAGTCCGCCTCCGTGTGTCACGGGTCCGCGCTTCCCGAACCTGTGCCTCCTGAACCTGTGCCTCCCGGTTCCACGCTTTTCTTGCGGGGGGATCCGCCGAGTGGAGGAGAGGCTGCGTCCTCCGCGGTCCGGCTTATGCCTGCAGGCTCGCCACCGTCCCGCCCGCCGATGCTGCCTGATGCAACGCATGCTGTTTCCAGGTTTCAGGATCACAAACGGTGGACGCTTGCCAGGGGGGCGGAGCGCGAAAGCGGCTGGGTTGCTGCCGTGGATGTGCCGGTGTGGTGCGGCGGATTGCAAAGGCGCATCGCCGGGGATGGGACGTCTTCTCCGCTGTTCGGCGGGCTCACGGATTCTTTGAAGCAGCTAATCAACGCAGGGTCTTCTTCGGCCCTGTCCGTGCTTCTGTGTTCATACCCGGTTCGACATCTCCTGCGCCGATGGTTGGAGCCTGTGGTTTTCCGGTTGGCGGTGATTGCGCTGGTTGCGATCCCGCTGAAGTTTCCTCTGTGTCCGGCGGGGGTGGTCCGTTGAGCGAGGAAACGGATGGCAAGGGAAGGCGCGGGGAGAAGCAAATCGAGCAGTCGTGCAGACAAGCGAAAGGAACGCAGAACATGGACTTCTATCAGGCGGCAACACCCTTTGAAAGAAGCGGCAGCCAGCAGAATGGTGGACTGCAGAGGATAGCCGGGAAAGCCGAGCGCGGCGAGACCTCACGGGGTGCTACGGACCACGATGGTCCCTCCCCGGCAGTGCAGGCGGGCGAAGCTGGTCTTCGTGGCAGATCCGGGACGCCTGGCGCAATGACGCTGGAGCAGGAGCGGCTGATGTTGGAACATCTGCCCACGGTGCGGTATCTGGCGCGGCGCATCCACGAGCGGCTGCCGCAGCATGTTGAGATCGATGATCTGGTTTCGGCCGGGGTGCTGGGACTGATGGATGCGTTTCGCAAGTTCGATCCGGCCAAGAAGGTACAGTTCCGCAGCTATGCGCAGTTCCGCATCCGGGGAGCGATTCTGGACAGCCTGCGGACGTTGGATTGGAGTCCGCGCGAGTTGCGCCGCAAGGGGCGGGCGATCGAAGAGGCGATTCGTGCGCTGACCGCGCGCACGGGCCGCACGCCGGGTGAAGCGGAGATTGCCACGGAGCTGGGCATGGAGTTGGGCGAGTACCAGCAACTGCTGGGCGAGCTGAAGGGCCTGGAGATCGGGACGCTGCATGTGGAGCGGTCGGAAGACTCGGGGGACGAGGAGCTGGCCTACATTCCCAATAATCCGGAGGAGGACCCGCTGTTTGTGTGCCTGAAGGGGGAGATGCAGGCGCGCATGGTGGCGGCGATCGATCAGCTGCCGGAGCGGGAACGGCTGGTGATGACGCTCTACTACTACGAAGAGATGACCATGAAGGAGATTGGATTGGCGCTGGGGGTGGTCGAGTCGCGCGTTTCTCAGATTCATGCCTCGGGCATACTGCATCTTCGCGCATTGCTGTCTCCGGACCAGGCAGGGGCGCCGGCAGATCCGGTGAAAACAGAAAGAAGGGCCCGGTCGGCGCTGGCGGATGCGAGATAGTGGCCGGAACGGCTGGGTGACGGAAGCAGGATGCAGGCAGGCTGTGATCGATACGCTGTTCGAGGCCGCGCGGCAGAGCGGGGTTAAGAGAGTGAATGGTGTGCCCGCCTCTTTTTCCTGCACGAGGGCTTAGACGGTTCAGTTTCTGGAGTTTGGCAGTCGGCCGCCGATAA
The DNA here is from genome assembly GCA_035532055.1 of Acidobacteriaceae bacterium. GTDB lineage: Bacteria > Acidobacteriota > Terriglobia > Terriglobales > Acidobacteriaceae > Silvibacterium. The sequence goes on from DATKRT010000046.1 coordinate 58,343, forward strand.
GGTCACTGCGAGGGAGTGCCGGGATGAGTGAGATTTCTGCCCTGATTGTGGATGACTCCTCGGTCATGCGCAAAATTATGGAGCGGACGCTGCGCCAGACAGGTCTGGTGGTAGCCGAGGTATTTGAAGCGTCGAGCGGTGTGGAGGCGTTGGAAGTGCCGCGCCAGTCGTGCGTCAATCTGATCCTATCGGACATCAACATGCCGAACATGGATGGGCCGGAGTTTCTACGTCAGATGCGCGCGCAGAAGCTGGCTCCGGATGTTCCTGTGCGGATGATTACCACGGAGGGCAGCGAGGATCGTGTGCGGAGGCGATGGCGGTCGTGGTGACCGGGAGCAGCTATCCGTTGCAGGCGCAGCGTCCCGAGTTCCGCATTGAGCACTCTTATTGCTTTGACGGGCGCTATTTTTCGGTGACGCTCCGTTGTGAGGAGATGCAATAGAGATAGATATGTGGCGGGGATGCAGCGCTGGCCATAGCCCTTCTCCCCTGTCTCTTTCCCGGTGACCTGTTTTCTGCTCCCTTCGTATCTGCTTGTCTGCCGCCGGGAACGGCGGCGGATCACTCAAGGAGAATCCGCGGCTGGTGCCGGCGGTGCGCGAGCTTGACGCCAGCCGGATGCGGGGGCTTGTGCAGCCTTTGCGTAGGATGCCTTGTTTGCATCGGGATGGATTGGATGGGTCAGGCCTTCTGGGTGACCTTGATCGCGGTACGGGGCTTAGCCGAAGTGACTTCGAAAAATGGGAGATTCTGAATCGCGGCGCAAGTTTGGATTATTTCAGGACAGCCGGTAGGGTGCAGGTGCTGGTAAGTGCATGTAATCTTTAGAGAGTTCTAAGAATCAGAAAAGGGCACATTACTAAAGAGAGCGACATCTAAGCCGATGGATGTAAGTAAGGAGAAGTTGCCGGGAATGAACATAAGCCAGGAGATGCCGACTGCTCTGTCTATTACTCCCCCGATTCAGGCGGCAGTTGCGAAGAGGATTTTGGAAAGCTCGGTTGGAGCGTTCGAGAGTACCGCCAGCGATTCTACCGAGTTGAGCGGAGCCGCTGCACCAGCCAGTCAGACGGATTCCACGCCGGACGCTCGTCAGGAAAAGGTTGCGGCGGTACAGGCCGCGATTGCCGACGGCACATACAGCGTGCCGTCGAAAGACGTTGCGCTGGCGTTGATGGATCACATGCTGGGGAAGAAAGTCTAGCTCAGAAGCAAACATCTGAATGCACGGATGCAGTTGGAACGCCAGTAGCGGCCCGGGTGTGGTTTGCGACCTTTTGGCCTTTGGCGCATCGAATATATAGATTTCCAGTACGGTTTGTTCGATAAACTGTATATGGCCGATTTTGGCGGGCAACCGTGTGAAATCGTGAACGCTCAAGCAGGGAAGTGAGGGAGATAGATGGCAGGACAGGCAGTGGTTGAAGTGAGCGATGCGACCTTCGATCAAGAGGTATTGCAGTCGGATCAGCCGGTTCTGGTTGATTTTTGGGCTGCGTGGTGCGGTCCCTGCAAGGCGCTCGGTCCGATTGTGGACGAGGTAGCTACGCAGTACAGCGGCAGGCTCAAAGTTGCAAAGATGGACGTGGATCGGAATCAGGCGACTCCGGGACGGTACGGGATCCGGGGTATTCCGGCGTTGTTGTTCTTCAAGGGCGGCAAGGTGGCGGATCAGATCGTCGGCTATGTTCCCAAGGACACCATCGAGAAGAGTATTGCCCGTCTGGTTGGCTAAACAGCGGCCAGCACTGATCCTGGAAGGGGTTCAAAAAAAAGGAACAGCTTTGAGGCGGTTCCTTTTTTGTGCCGGTACCGGTGATGGTTTGCGGGCCTACGTGTGGGGATGATTATCACTGCAAACAAAAAGCCCGGCTCCGTTGCGAAGCCGGGCTTTTTATGTTTTCAAGCAGGAGCGATCTATGCGCCCTTCCCGGAAGTGGCCTGTACATGCTCACCCGGATGGTTGCCGTGTGAGATCGCGGCAGCGCAGGTCGGCTGGCCAGCGGATGGATAGGGCGAGTTCTGGGTGCCGATCAGGTTTCCATTATTGGGATTGAGCTGATAGCCGGTGATTGAGGAGTCCAGGAAGTTTGCCGTGTAAACAAAGCGGCCGAAAGCGGGTTCCACAAGGATGCATGTGGGGCCGGTCTTGGTCGTGTAGGTTGTTCCCGCTGCCAGTGCCGAGGGGGTTCCAGTGGCCTGCATGATCTGGTAGGCACTGATGGTGTTTGAGTTGTAGTTTGCGACGTAGATGTACTGTCCGCTGGGATCGATGGTGATGCCGTCGGGATAGACACCAGTGGTGAATGGGCCGTTGGTGAGCGGCGTCAGGGTGCCGTTCGTTCCGATGGTGTAGGCATACATCTCGTTTGAAGCGGCATCGGTCACATAGAGGAAGCGGCTGGTTGGATCGCTGACGCTCGCCGAAGGCTGAACACCGGCGTAGGGGAGCGCGCCCGGTGAGGAGTAGACAGCTGTAAGCGCCCCGCCAGTTCCAACCGAGTAGGCAGAGATGGTGCCGCGCTGGTTGGCCGCAGTGGGATTGTTGGTGTTGGCGTTGGACACGTAGACGAATTTGCCATTAGTGGTGACATTCACCGAGCTGGGGGCAAATTCAATCGGCCAATAGGGGATGCTGCCGTTCGCAACTGGCGAACCGAGGCTGCCATCCGAGTTGATGGGGAATACGACGAGATCGCCGGGTCCGGGATTGGCATCGCTGTAGGTGGGCTGATAGGTATCAACCACGAAGAGCAGAGTACCGGCCTGGTTGATGGCGATTGCGTTCGGTTCGGTGCCGGGCGTTTGATAGGTGTGCTGCGGATAAAGCTTGGCGTCCGTGCCGATCGCGAATTCGACGATGGTGTTGTCGTCATGATTGACGACGTACAGGTTGGCTCCGTTTGGGGAGGTGACCTCGGCGACAGGGTTGCGTCCGCCTGAAGGGTATGGCGAGTCGGGAATTTGCGTGAGCGCGCCAGACTGCAGGTCTACACGGTACACGCTGATCTGGCCAGGTTCCTGCTTTGAAGCCGTTACATACAGGTAGTCAATAGTATTGCTCTGGCCACACGATGTAAGTCCAAGTCCTATGCCGATAGAGACTGCGGCGGCCAGGAGTCCCTGACCCATTTTCCTCAACTTCATGCGCTTCCTTCATCCTGGCCCTATGGCACAGGCTGCGATTTTGGGGATCGCTCCCGCTTGAATTGTAAAAGTTTGCGCCGCTTAAAGCCACCGGGGGAGAAGCCGCGAGCGGTACGCAAAGATGCTGCAAAGGCATCCTGGGTCAGTGTTTTCCTCTGAGCGCAGGATGCCCTGGAAGCAGGCTTGCCTAATCAGTATGACTATCGGCCACGCACCAAGTTGGATTGCCGATTGTTGGAAACGTGGTCATGCCGCGCAAGTTTGTCAGAACACCCGAGTTCGGGTCGAGAGCGTGGCCGGTTACGGTATTCGTGTCAAAGTCCGCGGTGTAGAGCCATTGGTTCGACGGATCCTCAAGGATGCATCGCGGGCCGGAGCCAGTGCCAAACTCACCCGGTGCGGTGGGAGCGAGAGCACCGTTGGAAGAGATGGTGTATGCGGTGATGTCGCTGTTTGGCTTGCTGATACCGGAGGGTCCGGCATTTGCGATGTAAAGGAATTTCGACTTGCTGTCTGAGGTCAGTTGAATGGGGTCACCCGCCGTGGACGCTGAATTGGTGGTCGGGCTGGTGGTAACCGCCTGCAGAAGACCCTGCTGGCCGACGGTGTAGTACCAGATTTGGTTGTTCACCGGGTCGAGAATGTAGATGTATCGAGTGGAAGAATCGCTGGCGATGGCGCTAATGCTGGCTGCTCCGGTAACGAACTCAGAATTCTGCGTTGTCGTGAGCTGTCCAGCGGATGAGTCGATGGAGTAAGGGAAAACGGTGAAGCGGTTTCCGGTCACCGGATCGGAGGTGTCCGCGGTGAGCAGATAGCCGCCTGTCGCCTTGAAGTCGATCGGTTCACATCCGACAGGGAAGTAGGTGAGCTGAGCGCCGTTCGCGTCCTGGAGCTGATTGTTTGTCACCAGCGAAAGGCGGCCGGTATTGGCATCGACGGAGAATACAGTGATGTCGCCCGTCGGATGGTACATGCCGGAGGAGTCCTGGCAGGACATTCCTGGATGCAGCGTGGTGGACGAGATCAGAGGATTGCCCGAGCTGTCCATTCCGGCGGCCGGCGAGTACTCGTCCAGAATATAGAGAAAGTTGCCGCTAATGTTAAGGGCCATGCGAATGGAGCCGTATCCCTGGCTTGCGTAGGTTTGCTGGGGCGCCAGTGTGCCGTCTCCGCCGACGGAGAAGACGGAGATGCTGGACGATTTATAGGTGAAGTTGCCATTCGCATCGGGCGCGCTCGCGGTCCCGGTATTCAGGACATACAGATAGCGTCCTGTAACGGAAGTGGCCATACGGATGGGGTTCGTTCCACCGGAGCCTTGAGGGAGGCCACGGATTGGTGTGAGATGGCCTGTATTATTGGAGATTTTGAAGCCGCCAATCTGGTTGTAGTATGCGCCGGTTATGTACAGGTACCCGGTGGTGTAGTCATTTATGCAGGAGGTAAGCCCAAAACTGAGACCGAGGGACACTGCTAAGGCCAACAAAATCTGGCCGGATTTTTTCAACTTCATGCGCTTCCTTCATCTGGCGTAGGCACTTGGCCAGGGACTGGATCGGGATTCACTCCCCGCTTGCATTGTAAAAGGTGAAAAGGGTTTGCGCTATAGGGATGCGCAGGAGACTGCCAGACGAATACGATTCCGGGTGTTTTTCTCGCAGGTTGCGTGCAGGTGGTTACGGCAGTCGGACGCGGTTGTGGGGCGCAATTCTCAAGGTGGATTTTGGGTTTTTGGCGGCGAAGCAAGGGCCGCCGTGGACTCTGGAGAGGGTGCGAGCGGCAATGGAGCCGGGGCCGGACAACCCAGCAGGTCAGCCCTGCGGCTCCAGTGCCGGTGTTGATTCTGTATAGGACGGCGGTTTTGGAGGAAGACGGGCCGGGTCATTTCTTCGACGGCATTTATAGACACGACAGGTCACTTGAGGCAAGGCTGGCCACGGGCCAGCCTTATTCCCGGATGTCCGTTTCCCGCTAAGGTGCTGCTACCAGCGGCGGACCGGGCCGCCATCGACATGCACGAAGTTCGACCGCGCGTAATAGCCAACGCCTCCACTGCGCATAGCAAAGCTGCATCCCGAACCTTTGCGCCGGGAACGCCGGGTACGCGGATATCGATGGTCTTGGCTTGTATGTGCTGGCTGTGCAGGGCGACTCCGCTGGTGTGCTCGCGGAGCCAGTTGTTTGTGTGCGGCGTGCGCTATTCGCAAACGGTATCGATTTCTCCGTTGGGGCGGGGGCCGGACAGAAACGGCCGGATCAGAAGATCTTGAGGCGGAGGGTGAGGTACTTCTTCGGGTTCTTACGGATAGCCTTGATCAAGTCAGAAGAACTGGTCATCAGTTGATCGCTGTGGTTGTAGAGCGTCGGATCCTTGACCAGCTTGCCGACCGTGCCCTGGCCACTGTTGATCTGCGTGAGCAGGGCGTTGAGCTGGGTCACCGCATGGTTGAGCTTGTTGGCGAAGGCCTGGTCGTGCGTCATCATGCCGAGCGCGCCCTTGCCAGAGTTGATCTGGGTCAGCATTTCGTTCAGATTCTTTGTCGACTTCTGGAGGTTGTTGTAAAGCGTGGGGTCCTTGATGAGCTTACCGACGGTGCCCTGTCCGCTATCCACCTCAGCTGCGACGTGCTGCAGGTGTTCGACGGCGCTGTTGGCGCGGTTGTAGAGGGTGTCGTCGGCTATGAGCTTACCGATGGTGCCTTTGCCGCTACTAACTTCGTTGACCAGCGTCTGCAACTGGTTCAGGGTATTGACGGCCCTGTTGTAGAGTGTCGGGTCGTTAATGAGCTTGCTGATGGAACCCTTGCCTGCATTCAGCGAGTCAACCAGATTGTTGACCTTTGCGAGGATGACATTAAGCTGCTCGATGGTTCCCTGGCTGGACTTGATGACGTCGGTCAGGTTGGGAGTTTCGGTAGTCTGGAGCTGTCCGCCATCCTTGATCGGCGGGCCAGTCGCGAACTTGCCGTTGATGTTGACCACGGTGTCTCCCAGGACGCCAATGGTTTCGAGGCTGGACTTGGCATCGTTACGGACAAGCGGCTGATAGCGCTTGCTGATCCGCATGATGACCTCAACCGGTGTGAGCTTGTGAGCGGGAGCGATGCGGATGGACTTGACGCTGCCAACGGTGACACCGTCGAGGCTGACCGGAGCGCCCACTTTCAGTCCGGCGGAGTCCTCAAAGTAGGACATGATGGTGATTTTGCCGGTAAAGAAGCCGCCGGTATCGCCGGACATGAGGAAGATCAGCGCGGTCAATGCCGATAGGGCCACGAGAACCAGGACCCCGACCTTTAACTGTGACCATTGAACCTGCTGCTGACTAGGCAAAAGCGTCCTCTAATTCAGAGATTCGAGCAGAGCCTTGGCTTACTCACAGTCTGAGCATACCAAACTGAGCTGAATGATATGCATCCACAATGCGTTGGATGCCCACTTTCCGCGTCCGTTGCAGAAAGATAGCCGGCGAATGGCGTATTGGATTGATATGGCAAGCGGTCCTTGCCGGGTGGCGACGGATTTCCGGGCGGCCTGGTGTGGCTTAATCCTCAAGGTGCACGGATGCAATGGCCACGCGCCGGTCGTGTGTGAGGGACAGGGCGGTGTGGCGGGCCCCCAGGCGCTCGGCGATCTGGCGGGCGCGACCGGAGAAATGCAGGGTGGGACGTTGCCCGGGTAGGCGGCTGACCTCGATTTCAGTCCAGGTGACGCCATGCTGGATTCCGGTGCCGAGGGCCTTGGCGGCGGCCTCCTTGGCGGCGAAGCGGGCGGCAAAGCTTTCGGCGGCGGTGTGGCGCTTGTGCTGACAATAGGCAATTTCCTGCGGGGTGAAGACGCGGGTGAGGAAGCGGTCGCCAAAGCGGTCGATCGATGCGGCGATACGGTCGATTTCGACCACGTCAATTCCGGTGCCAACGAGCATGAGTGCAACTTAAATGATTTTGCCTGAATGGGGAAACGGGTGGATGAACAATAGCGGATTCCGATTGTGAGACAGACTCATCGCCAACGAGGTTTAATCCGATCAGGACAATGTGAATCATACGCACAATGTCGATCAGCAGGGTTGGAGTCTGCGGCTGACGGCCCTGAGCTCCGATGAGCCGGAGCGGCTGGTGCGGTATTTGACCGGTGCGCTGCTGTCCTGCGGGGGCTGGGTGCTGATGCGGACGACGCAAGGCAAGGAAGCGGCGGAGCTGGACTTTGAGTTTGCCCGCGCGGCCTGCGTGGACATTTACTCCGTGCTGGTGGCGGCGGGGTTGGAGCTAAGCAAGGATTCCCATATACAGATGGCGGATTTGTGCCACTGCACGAGGAACCTGATGGAGTCGCGGGCCTTTGACATAGCACGCGCTGACCTGGTGGTGTACCGGACGGAGTCAACGGTACAACAGGATGATTTTGCGCTGAAACCGGCAGGGTGAGTTGGGCAGCGCTCATTCTTTGTGCAGAACATGCATGAGGATGAGTGCCCTGGATCTGAGCTCTTATTGCTTGGCTACGTCGAGATCGATGGTCAAGGTGACTGTGTCGCTTACGATTGCGTTTGGCATTGCCGGGGCGAGGTCGAACGCGCGGCGATCAAGGGTGGTGGTAGCGGAGAAGCCCTCGTGGGTCTTCTTATCCATGCCGATCACAGTGGCGGTTGGGCCGTCCACGTGAAGAACGACAGGCTTGGTGATGCCCTTGATGGTGAGGTTGCCGTCGACGAGGAGTCCCGATCCGCTGCGGTTGACCCTGGTGCTGGTGAAGGTGGCGCTGGGGTATTTGGCCACGTCGAAGAATCGTGCGCTCTTGAGGTCGTTGTCGCGCGGCGTAACGCCGGTGTTGATGGCGCTGACGTCGATGGTGGCCTGCACGGTGGATTTGGCTACGTCCTGACTGTTGTAGTGGATGGTGGCGTGCACCGGGCCCAGGCGGCCGCGAACATTGGTGATTGTGAGGTGTTGGACGGTGAAGTTGACCTCGCTGTGCATGGGGTCGGATTTCCAGGTGGAGGTCTGTGCCAGTGCGAGCGGCGCCGCGAGCAGGAGTGCGGCGGACGCTAGAGTTGCAAGCTTCATGTAGGGTCCTTTCCAGGTTTCTACGGATGACTGCTGGTAAGGTTTGGACTTCCCCGGTGCAGGTTGGGAAGTAAATTAGGCGGAATTTGTGACGATCGAGTCGACAGGCGCGGCCCTGCGGTAACCGGAACTAACGTAGCCGGAAGCCAGGCTGGGTTTGGCGGGGCCATATCCTAGCTATGATAAGAGTCGTTGTAACTACGATTAGACGCAAAAATATGCGGGTGAGTTCTTAGCCGGCTTCGAGGAGGCCGTATTTGCGTTGCCAGGCTTCTTTGAGGCGGGTGCGGACCTGTTGGCGTTCGGCCTCGGAGCCTTCGGGGTTTTCGATGAAGCGGGCGGACTCGGCCTTGGCCAGTTCGAGCAGGGCGCGGTCGCGGAGGAGGCTGGCGACGCGGAAGTCAGGGAGGCCGGCCTGGCGGGTTCCGAAGAATTCTCCGGGGCCGCGGAGCTGGAGGTCCAACTCGGCCAGCTCGAATCCGTTCTGGGTGCGGACCATGGCGGCGAGGCGCTCCTCGGCGGAGGGCGAAATGCGGCCGCCGGTCATGAGGATGCAGTAAGACTTGGCGGCGCCGCGGCCGACGCGTCCGCGGAGCTGGTGGAGCTGGGCGAGGCCGAAGCGCTCGGCGTGCTCGATGACCATGAGGCTGGCGTTGGGGACGTCGACACCGACTTCGATGACGGTGGTGGCGATGAGGACGTCGATGTCGCCGCGCTGGAAGCGGCGCATGACGACTTCCTTGTCGTCGGGGCGGAGGCGGCCGTGGAGGAGGCCGAGGCGGAGCCCCTTGAGATGGGTGGCGCGGAGGGCGTCGTACATTTCGGTGGCGGACTTGAGGGTGGGCTTCTCAAATAGCTCGGCGGGTTTGGCGCGGGCGGACTTTTTTGCGGATTTCCTGGCGGACTTTTTGGCCGGTTCGGGTTCCGGTTCGGGTGGGGCGAAGTCGAGCTCAGGCTGGTCGTCTTTTGCGCCTTCGATGACGGGGTAGACGACGTAGGCCTGATGGCCTTTTTTTACCTCGTCACGGACGAGTTTCCAGACGTCGTCGGCGCGCTCATCGGGGACCTGCCGGGTGTCGATGGGGGTGCGTCCGGGGGGCAGTCCGTCGAGAACGCTCAGGTCGAGGTCTCCATAGAGGGAGAGCGCGAGGGTGCGCGGGATGGGCGTGGCGGTCATGACGAGTACGTCGGGCTCGCAGGCGTTCGGCTTCTTCATGAGGCGGAAGCGCTGGAGGACTCCGAAGCGGTGCTGCTCGTCGACGACGACGAGGCCGAGGTTGTTGAACTCGACTTTCTCCTCGATCAAGGCATGGGTGCCGATGATGAGGTCGGTCTGGTTGTGGAAGATGCGGCGGCGGGCGAGCTTCTTTTCCGCGTCGTCGAGCGAGCCGGTGAGCAGGGTGATGCGATAGCGCTTGCTGGAGCGCTCAAGGATTTTGCGGGCGGCGAGATAGTGCTGGGTGGCGAGAATTTCTGTGGGCGCCATGAGCGCGGCCTGATAGCCGTTCTCAATGGCAACGAGCATGGCCTGGAGGGCCACGATGGTTTTGCCGGAGCCAACGTCGCCCTGCAGCAGCCGGCGCATGGGCGACGGCTTGCGCATGTCGGCGACTATTTCGCCGAGGGCGGTTTTTTGCGCCTTGGTGGGATGGAAGGGCAGGACCTGACGGATGGCCTCGCGAACGTCGTCGTTGGTCTGGAAGGCAAAACCGGGGCGCTGCTGGAGACGGCGGCGCTTGAGATCGAGTCCAAGCTCGAGATAGAAGAGCTCTTCAAAGATGAGGCGGCGATGCGCGGGGGTGGCGGAGGCCTGAAGCTGCGACATGGGTGTGCCGGCGACGGGGAAGTGGACGGCGCGGAGGGCGGCCTCGCGGGCGGGCAGGTGGAGGCGCGAGAGCATGGGCGCGGGGAGGGTTTCGGGAAAGTTGCCGCGCAGCTCTTCGAGGAGGTTGTAGAGGATGCGGCGGATCCAGCGGGAGGCGAGACGGCTGCCGCTGAGGGACTCATAGACGGGGGTGATGCGGCCGACTTCGAGGAGGTGGGCTTCGTCGTCGGGATTGTCCGGCAGGATTTCAAACTGCGGCTGGATCATTTTGAAGTTGCGGGTGGAGCGCGACGGCTCGACCTTGCCGTAGAGCGCGACCATCTGGCCGGATTTGAATTTGCCTTCGAGGTAGGTGCCGTGGAACCACATGCACTTCATGGCGGAGAGGCCCTGGCCTACGGTCATTTCAAAGATGGGCATGGAGCGGGTGCGGAGGAGGGTGGAGCCGCGGACTTCGGCGATGACGGAGGCCATTTCTCCGGGTACCAGCTCGCTGAGAGAGCGGGAGTTGAGGCGGTCTTCGTAGCGGAAGGGAAGGTGGAAGAGCAGGTCTTCGACGGTGAGGATGCGCTTTTCGGCGAGGGTCTTCGCGATCTGTGGGCCGATGCCTTTTACGAACTGAACGGGAGTGTCGAGCTGAACCACAGAGTGATCGTAAAGGATTTGCGGGTAGCGCACACGTCCACGGCGGAATGGGGCGCCTGATAAACTTTTGAGGAATCAGGAGAAACGTGGAATGCCGCCAGTTGTTGCGCTGAGTCACATTTCGAAATCCTACGAAAACAAGGTTGCGGTAGCTGATCTGAGTTTGCAGATTGAGCCGGGCAGCATGTTTGGGCTGCTGGGGCCAAACGGGTCGGGCAAGACGTCGAGCATCCGGATGATGATTGGGATCACGATGCCGGACTCGGGCACGGTGAGCATGTTTGGCAAGCCGTATGCGCGGGAGAGCCTGAAGCGGGTGGGTTATCTGCCGGAGGAACGCGGACTCTACAAGAAGATGAAGGTGATGGAGCAGCTGGTGTTCATGGGCGAGCTGCGGGGGCTGGACAAGGCGACGGCAGCGAAGCGGGCACATGAGTGGTGCGAGCGGCTGCAGATTCTGGAGGCGGTGGGGAAGAAGACTGAGGAGCTGTCCAAGGGCATGCAGCAGAAGATCCAGTTTATTGCGACGCTGATGCATGATCCGGAGCTGATTGTGATGGACGAGCCATTTTCGGGGCTGGATCCGGTGAATGCGTCTCTGCTGCAGGAGACGCTGATAGATCTGAAGAAGGCGGGCAAGGCGATTCTGTTTTCGACGCACCGGATGGACCAGGTGGAGAAGATGTGCGACACGATCTGCCTGATTCACAGGGGGCATGCGGTGCTGCAGGGTGGGATGCGCGAGGTGAAATCGCGGTATGAGCGCGACCACGTGGAGATTAACTACGAGGGCGACGCGGGATTCTTGCAGCATCCGGCGATTGAGAGCTTTAAGGATTTCGGCGGGTATGCGGAGATCAAGCTGAAGCCGCATGCGGATGCGCAGGACCTGCTGCGAACGGCGACGGCGAAGGCAAAAATTTTCCGGTTTGAGCTGATGGAACCGTCACTGGAAGAGATATTTATCCGCACCGTGGGGGAGAAGATCGATGCGTAACATGCTGCTGATTGCCAGGCGCGAGTATATGGAGCAGATTCGCGGCAAGGCGTTCCGGATTACGACGATCATGATTCCGGTGGTGTTTATTGTGATCGCGGCGGTGATGATTTTGCCGTCGAAGTACTGGACGACGCAGAAGCACATCGTGGTGGCGGCGCAGAGTGAGGCGCTGGCTGCGCGGCTGCAGCAGCAACTGACGGCGGACAAGGATGCCAAGCTGACGGTGAGTGTGCTGGCTCCGGCGACGGAAGCAGACCGGGCAAAGCTGCACACCGAGATGGACGCGAAGCGGATTGATGGCTTTTTGTGGGTTTCTACAGGCGCGGACGGCAAGGATGAGGTGACGTATGTGTCCCGGTCGGCCGGAGACCTGACGACGGATGACCGGCTGGACAGCGATGTGAACCACGCACTGGTGGAGCGGCGGCTGGTGAAGCAGGGGATTCCGGTGGCGGAGGTTGCGCCGCTGACGAGCAAAGTGGACATTGTCACCAAGGTTTACCGCAATGGGAAGGAAGAGCCTTCGAGCGCGCTGAGTACGCTGTTTTTCGGCGAGGCGATGGCGTTTCTGCTGACCTTTACGGTGGTGATGTATGGGCTGAATGTGGGGCGGTCGGTGATTCAGGAGAAGACCTCACGCATTTTCGAGGTGATGCTTTCGACGGTGAAGGCGACGGACATGCTCGCTGGGAAGCTGGTTGGGATTGGGGCGGTCGGGCTGACGCAGATTCTGATCTGGATAATGATGGGCGCGGTGCTGCTGAGTTCGTCGTTTGTAGAAAAGTGGCTGGCGGGCCAGGCGAAGCCGCAGGTTTCAGGCGTGGAGATTCTGCTGCTATGTATTTACTTTGTGCTGGGATATGCGCTGTACAGCGCGCTATTTGCGGGGCTGGCGGCGACCTGCGACACGGAACAGGAGCTGCAACAGTATGCTCCGCTGGCGGCGGTGCCGGTGTGGTTGAGCTTTGGGATGTTCATCTACATATTGGGCAATCCGAATTCGATATGGTCGGTGCTGATCTCGATGTTTCCGCCGACGGCGCCGATTACGATGGCGTTCCGGTTTTCAGCGCAGTTTCCGCCGATGTGGCAGATTGCGGTGTCGCTGGCGCTGCTGGCGGCATCGATTTATGTGGTTCTGTGGATTTCGTCGCGCATTTATCGTGTGGGCATCTTGATGTACGGCAAGCGGGCGACGCTGCCGGAGATGATCCGGTGGCTGCGCTATAGTTGAGGACTGGCCGTCCAGGCAGACGCGCCTACGGCGCCGCCAGGGGGAAAGAATTCCGGGTTTCTCCCGTTGGCCGTCAGCCTGCGATATCGAACTGTCATAAGAAGCGATTTGTGAAGAAGCAAGAATCTTCGGGGCAATTCTCATTTGGTCAACGCGTGGCGCTGTGGATTGTGCCGCGTGTGACGGCGCTGGTGTTGGCGGCGATCGGCGCGACACTGCGCTTTGAGGTGATCGCCGAAGAGGGCGCGGTTCCGGAGACGCCGCCGGCGAAGGGGATCTTCTGCTACTGGCACCGGTGCATGCTGCCAAGCGGATGGTACTTCAGAAAATACAAGTGCACGCTTTTGATAAGCCAGAGCTTTGACGGCGAGCTGATTGCGCGGACGCTGGCGCTGCTGGGGTACGAGAGCGTGCGCGGGTCGAGCTCGCGGGGCGGATTTGCAGGGCTGCTGGGGCTGAAAGCCGCGCTGGCGACGGGCAATGGGGTGGTATTTACCGCGGACGGGCCGCGCGGGCCGATTTACCAGTCGAAGACTGGGCCGGTGAAGCTGGCGCAACTGACGGGCGAGGCGATAGGGAGTTTTTATATGCTGCCGCAGCGGGCTTGGGTGCTGAAGTCGTGGGACCGGTTTCTGATTCCGAAGCCGTTTTCGCGGGTGGCGTTGAGCTGGGCGCGGGCGGTGGCGGCTCCGGCGAGCGATGCGGGACCGGAGACGCTGGAGGCCAAGCGCATGGAGCTGAATGACGCGCTGGAGCGGGCGCGGGCGCAGGCGGAACGATACTTTGGGCGGTAGATTTTTCTGACAATGCTGGTTTCTAATTTCAATTACGAACTGCCGGGCGAGCTGATTGCGCAGGCTCCGCTGGAGGAGCGGGCGGGTGCGCGGATGCTGACGCTGAGCTGCGCGACGGGCGAGTACGAAGACCGGATGTTCCGGGAGTTTCCGGAGCTGCTGCGCGAGGGCGATGTACTGGTGCTGAATGACAGCCGGGTGATTCCGGCGCGGTTGTTTGCGCAGCGGGAGCACTCGCACGGGCTCACGGAGAAGGAGCTGAGCCAGGCTCCGACGGGGCGGGTGCAGGTGTTCCTGACGGAGCAGAAGAGCGAGTGGGAGTGGAGCGCGCTGGTGAGGCCGGGCAGGAAGGTGCTGACGGGCGAGGTGCTGCTGTTTGGGACTCCGCAGGGCGAGCAGCGGCTGCGGGCGGAGGTGACCGCGCACGGGGAGTTCGGCGAGCGGACGCTGCGGTTTGAGCCGGTGGCGGATTTTTTTGGCGCGGTGGAGGCGCTGGGGCATGTTCCGCTGCCGCCGTATATCCATCGCGAGGACGCGGATACGGACCGCGAGCGCTACCAGACGGTGTATGCGCGGGAGCGCGGGTCGGTGGCGGCTCCGACGGCGGGGCTGCACTTTACGGCGGAGGTTCTGCAGCGGATTCGGGCGCGCGGGGTAAGGATTGCGTACGTGACGCTGCATGTGGGGCTGGGGACCTTCCAGCCGGTGCGCGTGGAGCGGGTGGAGGATGTGCATCTGCACACGGAGCGGTATACGCTACCGGAGGCGACGGCGGCGGAGCTGAACGCGGCAAAGCGCGAGGAACGGCGGATTGTGGCGGCGGGCACGACTACGGTTCGGACGCTGGAGCATTGCGCGCTGGCGGGGGAGTTTACGGCGCACTCGGGGAGCACGCAGATTTTTATTGCGCCGGGATTTGAGTTCAAGGCGGTAGGGGCACTGCTGACGAACTTTCATTTGCCGCAGTCGACGCTGCTGATGTTGGTGAGCGCGTTCGGCGGCAGGGAGCATGTGCTGGCGGCGTACAGGCATGCGGTTCGGGAGCGGTACCGGTTCTTCTCCTATGGGGACTGCATGTTTTTGTCGTGATGGTGAGGCCCACTCAAGCTTCGCTTGAATGGGTACCTGCCGGGGCTAAAGCCCTGTTTTTACCGCTGATTGTTCACCGGACTGAAGCCCGGTGCTTCCATCCAGCCTCGTTGCGCGAGGCGAGAGGAATGGCGGCCCGAAAAATATTGCTTTTCGGCTGGCGGTAGACTCAATTTGATGTCTACGCATACGACCAAGCCGCCCGTATACCTTCTCGATTCGATGTCGTTCATTTTTCGCGCGTATCACGCGATGCAGCGGCAGCGGCCGATGTCGACGCGGACGGGCGTGCCGACGGCGGCGACCTACGTTTTCGTGAACATGATCAACAAGCTGCGGCGGGATTTTGCGCCGGAGTATTTTGCTGCCGTGTTTGATGTGAGCGCGCCGGTGTTTCGTGATGAGCGGGCGAAAGAGATGAAGGCGATCCGCAGGTTCAACGTCAAGACACAGACGTTTGAAGAGGTGGATTACGCGGGGTACAAGGCGAATCGCGCGGAGATGCCGGCGGACCTGGCGCAGCAGCTGCCGTATATCCGGCGGGCGCTGGAGGCGCTGCATATTCCGATTCTTCAGGCCGAGGGTTTTGAGGCGGATGACGTGATCGGCACGTTGGCGGCGCAGGCGGCGAAGGCGGGGCATGAGGTGTTTGTCGTCTCGAACGACAAGGACATGATGCAGTTGGTGACGGAGCGGGTGAAGATTCTGAATCCGGCGAAGGACAACCTGGTGCTGGACGCGGAGAAGGTGACGGAGACGCTGGGCGTGCCGCCAGAGAAGGTGATTGACGTGATGGCGCTGCGCGGCGATGCGATTGACAACATTCCGGGCGCGCCGGGGATTGGCGATAAGGGGTCAGTAGAGCTGATTCAGCAGTTCGGGAGCGTGGAGGCGGCGCTGGACCATGCGAGCGAGGTGAAGCGGAAGACGTATCGGGAGTCGCTGGATAACAACCGCGACAACATCATGCTGAGCAAAGAGCTGGTGACGATTCACACCGAGGTTCCGCTGGAGCTGGACTTCGAGTCGAATTTGGAGGCGATGCGGACGCAGGCTCCGGATGCGGAGGCGTGCCGGGCGCTGTTTACGGAGCTGGAGTTTACGACGATGCTGAAGGATCTGGCTCCGGCGGCGGAGGCGCAGACGGTGGAGTTTGTGACGGAGCCGAGCGCGGAGGATGTAGCCGAGTTTGTGCGTACAGCGAAGGCGCACGGATTTGCGGTGGTGGTTCCGGCGGCGGAGACGGCAGCGGCTGAGGATGAAGAGGAGGAGGGCGAGCCGGCGCAGAGGTCGATGTCGCTGCTGGATTTGGTGGAGGCGGCGGAGAAGCAGGCCGAGCCGGCTGCGGCGGTGAAGGTTGCGGTGGCGAACGGGGCGGAGAAGGCTCTGCTGGTGGAGCTGGATGCTGTGCGGGCGCTGCTGGAGGATGAGAACGCGCCGAAGCGAGTGCATGACCTGAAGGGAACGCTGCGCGCACTGGAGGCGCAGGGTGTGACGCTGCGCGGCGTGCAGGATGACGTGATGCTGTACTCGTACCTGATTAATCCGACGCATGCGTCGCACAGGCTGAGCGATGTGGCGGCGCGGTTCAGCAAGTATCCGCTGAAGGAGACGGGCGAGCGGCTGCTGGTGGAGTCGGCGCATGCGATAGAGACGCTGGCGCCGGTGTTGCGCGAGGATGTGAAGGCGCTGGATGAGACGCGCATCTACGAGACGATTGATCTGCCGCTGGTTCCGGTGCTGCTGCGGATGGAGGATGTGGGCGTAAGGATTGACTCCGGCGTGCTGCATGCGATGTCGGAGCGGCTGCGGACCGAGATGCAGCGCGTGGGCGAGGAGATTTTTGCGGGGAGCGGGCACCGGTTCAACATTAATTCGCCGAAGCAGCTGGGCGATGTGCTGTTCAACAAGATGGGGCTGCCGAAGCCGCAGAAGCACGGTAAGGGCAAGGTGGCTTCAACGGCGCAGGACGTGCTGGAAGAGCTGGCGGAGCACAACGCCGTGCCGCGGCTGGTGCTGGAGTACCGGCAGTTGGCGAAGCTGAAGTCGACCTATGTGGATACGCTGCCGCTGCTGGCGGATGCCGAGGGGCGCGTACACACGACGTTTAATCAGGTGGGGACAGCGACGGGAAGGCTGTCGTCGACGAGCCCGAATCTGCAGAACATTCCGATACGGACGGAGCTGGGGCGGGAGATCAGGGCGGCGTTTATCGCTGCGCCGGGGAACAAGCTGATTTCGGCGGACTACTCGCAGATTGAGCTGCGGCTGATGGCGCACTTTTCGGCTGATCCGCTGCTGACGAAGGCGTACAAGACGGGGCAGGACATTCACACGCTGACGGCGTCGGAGGTGTTTGGGGTTCCCGCGGAGCACATGAGCAAGGAGACGCGGAGCCGCGCCAAGGCGGTGAACTTCGGGATTGTGTATGGGATTTCTCCGTTTGGGCTAGCGCAGCAGCTGGGGATTGAGCAGAGCGAGGCGCGGCTGTACATCGAGAAATATTTTGAGCGGTATAAGGGCGTGCGGGAGTTTATCGACAGGCTGCTGGAAGAGACGCGGCGCGACCAGCGGGTGCGGACGATGTTCGGGCGGGTGAGGCCGATTCCGGACATCCAGAGCCGGAATGCGAACCAGAGGGGATTTGCGGAGCGGACGGCGGTGAATACTCCGCTGCAGGGGACGGCGGCGGACTTGATCAAGCTGGCGATGATTCGGATTGAAGCGGCGCTGGAGACGCAGAAGCTGAAGGCGCGGATGACGCTGCAGGTGCACGACGAACTGGTATTCGATGTGCCGGAGGCAGAGGTGGACGCGGTGCAGGAGCTGGTGCGGCACGAGATGGAGCATGTGGTGGAGTTGAGCGTCCCGCTGGTTGCCGACGTGGGAGTCGGCGACAACTGGCGGGACATGTAAGAGAAGTGTGCTGGGCGTTCGAGCTTGTAAACTGCAACGCCTCAGGGGCTAAAGCCCTCATTGAATTTGGCCAATTTGCGGACGGGCTAAACAGGCTGCGGAAAAACCCTGGATTCCTGACTCGCTTTTCGCTTCCGAGCGGATTTTTTGCCTTTTCGGCCTGTTGGGCCGCGAATTCCTGTTTTCGTTTTGTGCCTGAAAGCCGTTTTTATCGGCATCCAGG
>DATKRT010000047.1:0-86709 GCA_035532055.1 Acidobacteriaceae bacterium
CGCATGGTCCTTCACGTCCCAGTCAATCTGCCCGCTGTCATTCGCGCCCGCTTCCACCGCAATATGCAGAACCTTCGCCGCATCCGCCGCCGAGGCCTTCACCGTCCACGACTGGCTCAGCACATACCGCTTCTGCGCCCGCTGCCCCTCAGATTCCTTATCGTCGAACTGGTAGTTCTGCTGCACGTTCTGCGCCTGGCTCTGGATCGCCTTGTCCGCCACGCCCGCCTTCTTCAGCGCGTCGATCACCGCATTCGAAACCTTCGATCCCGCCGCATACGCGCTGTCCGAGTCCGGCCCATACGCCTTGAAGCCGATATGCACCGTCGCCACATCCGCCGGCTCCGTCGCCTTGTCCGTCACCGTCACCGCAATCGTACGGTTGCTCTTGTTCACTTCGATCTTCTGCGCACAGCCCATCGCCGGAACGGCCACAACCAGCAGGCAAAGTCCGCCAAGGATGCTCTTCTTCATGCTTCCCTCCCGAACGTCTCTTTGAACTCCCTCAACTGCGCCAGCTTCGCACGCACCGCACCGGAGTCAATCGCTTCCACCGCCCTCTGCACGCATTCGTCAAGCGTCTCCGCCACCTGCCCCACAAGCAGCGCCGCCGCCGCATTCACGACCACGATATTACGCTTAGCCCCCCGCTCGCCCGCGAATATCCTCTCAAGAATCTCTGCATTCTCTTTCGCCGTCGAGCCGCCTGCAAGCTCGCGCAACGCGGCCCGCTTCATCCCAAACATCTCCGGCGAGTACCTAACCCGCGCCACGCTCGGATGCCCATCCCCTCCACTGACCATCACCGCATCGGTTACGGACAGTGCAATCTCATCCATCCCATTGCGCCCGTGCGCTACCAGGCCAAACTCAATGCCCAGCCTCGCCATCGCATCCGCCGCCAGCATCAGCTTCGACTCGGAAAACACGCCCATCACCTGCGCTGGAGCACCCGCCGGATTCGTAAGCGGCCCCGCCAGATTGAAAATCGTCCGGAATCCAAGCGCCCGCCGCACCGGTTGCACGCGCTTCATCGTCGGATGCAGCGCCGGCGCATACAGAAACATAAAGCCCGTCGCCCGCAGGCACGCCACCGCAGCCTCAGGCTCCAGCGTCACGGGAATCCCCAGCGCCTCCAGCACGTCCGCTGACCCACACTGCGACGTCACGGCGCGGTTGCCGTGCTTGGCAATATGCGCTCCCGCCGCAACCGCCACCAGCGCCGCTCCCGTTGAAATGTTGAATGTACCCAGCCCGTCTCCGCCCGTACCGCAGGTATCCACCAGCCGGGCGCGCTCTTCCTCCATCAGCGGCAGCGGAACCGCCAGCGACCGCATCGCCTCCGCCACGCCCGTCAGCTCATCCGCCGTCTCGCCCCGCACCGCCATCGCCGTCAGCAAAGCCGCAATTTCTATATCGCTCGGCGACTCCTCTTCGCTTGCCGGAGCCAGCATCTGGCGAATCAGCCCGCGCGCCTCTTCCCGGCTCAGCGTCCCGCCCTGCTCCACAACAATCCGCAGCGTCTGCTTCAATCCCGCCATAAGTCTCTAAGTTTACCCTCTTGCGCTGTTCGGTTAGGTCAACTCTGGACACGCCGCAGCAACAACATAGACTGCCGGCCCCGCGACCACCGGCAGCGACCACGAAAGCGAGCACAAGGATGGCGCCGAAGGCGCGTCTCGCTGGACGCGCAGTCCCGTGACCAACGGGAACGGCCCCAAGTGCTAACACCACGAAGGCGCGCAAAGCGCGCGTGTGCCCGTGCGGCCAGCACCCTGTTAAACTAAAGAGTCTGCTGCAACGCAACTTTCAAGCGCGGTGTGCCGTGCGTGAGCAAGCCTGCGGTTAGTCAATGCTTCTGCTGAAAATCAACCTATGAAAATTCACGAATATCAGGCAAAGGACATCCTGGTGAAGTACGGCGTCGCCGTGCCCAGGGGTGAAGTAGCCAATACGCTGGACGAGGCGTTGGATGTGGCTAAGAAGCTGTTTGCGAACGGTGCGAGCGGCGTGGTCGTCAAGGCTCAGATTCATGCCGGAGGCCGCGGCAAGGGTGGCGGCGTGAAGGTCGCCAAAAACATCGACGAGGCCGAGCAGTACTCCAAGCAGATCCTCGGCATGCAGCTCATCACCCACCAGACTGGCCCGCAAGGGCAAAAGGTACAGCGCCTGCTCATTGAAGAGACCGCCGCGATTGACCGCGAGCTCTACCTCGGCATCGTGCTCGACCGCGCCGCCGCCAAGCTGGTCTTCATGGCCTCCAAGGCCGGCGGTATGGAGATTGAGGAAGTCGCCGCCAATGACCCCAAGGCTATCCACAAGGCCTACATTGACCCTGCCGTCGGCTTCCAGCCCTATCAGGCGCGCCAACTCGCCTTCGCGCTCGGCCTCAAGCCCACCCAGATCAACGAAGCCGTCAAGTTCATGCTCGGCCTCTACAAGGCCTTCGTTGAGACGGACGCCTCGCTGCTCGAGATCAACCCCTTCATCACCACCAAGGACGACAAGCTCTTCGCCCTCGACTGCAAGATCAACTTCGACGACAACGCCATCTTCCGCCACAAGGACCTGAAGGAGCTGCGCGACACCGCCGAAGAGGACCCGCTCGAAGTCGAGGCCTCGAAGTATGCCCTCAACTACATCCGGCTCGACGGCAACATCGCCTGCATGGTCAACGGAGCCGGCCTTGCCATGGCTACCATGGACATCATCCAGTACGCCGGCGGCTCGCCCGCCAACTTCCTCGACGTAGGCGGCGGAGCCAGCCAGCAGCAGATCGAGCACGCCTTTGAGATTCTGCTGTCCGACAAGAACGTCCAGGCCGTCTTCATCAACATCTTCGGCGGCATCCTCCGCGTCGATACACTCGCGCAGGGCGTCGTGGAAGCCGCCAAAAACCTGAATGTGAAGGTCCCGATCATCCTTCGACTCGAAGGCACGAACGTGGAAGAAGGACGCAAGATTCTTGCCGACTCGGGCCTGAATTTCCAGGTTGGCGCAACCATGCAGGACGCGGCCCAAAAAGTTGTCGCCGCCGCTGGAAGCAGCCGTTAGCTACTAGCATTCAGCTATTAGTTATAGGAAACGGAGCTTAGAAATCGTGAGGTCGGGTGGGACAGGCTTTTCAGGATTTACTGGTATGGCAGCGTGCGATGGAGATGACTGTCTCGATCTACGATGCCACACGGGCTTTTCCGCGCGAAGAAATGTACGGCCCGACCTCACAGTTGCGCCGTGCGGCGGTTTCAGTTGCAAGTAACATTGCCGAAGGACGAGGCCGTATCTCGCAAGGCGAGTTCCGGCAGTTTCTTGGGCTTGCGCAAGGATCAAATTACGAGGTTCAAACCCAGCTTCTGGTCGCAAAACATCTGAAGCTGGGCGAACTGGAACAACTAGGCAAAGCTGAGAATCTTAGCATTGAAGTCGGCAAGATGCTCAGCGCATTCATCGCTTCGCTCGGAGCTAAGAGCTAGAAGCTAGGAGCTAAAAGCTAATGGCTGTATTAGTAGACAAAAATACCCGCCTCATCGTTCAGGGCATCACCGGTAAGGAAGGCACCTTCCACGCCAAAGGCTGCGCCGAATACGGCACCAACGTCGTTGGCGGCGTCACCCCCGGCAAAGGCGGCAACATTCACGAAGGCTGGCCGGTGTTTGACACCGTGCAGGAAGCAGTCGAGAAGACTGGGGCCAACGCCACCGTCATCTTCGTCCCGCCGCCGTTCGCGGCAGACGCCATCCTGGAAGCCAATGAAGCCGGCCTGCCGCTCATCATCTGCATCACCGAAGGCATCCCGATCAACGATATGGTCAAGGTCTGGAGCGTCCTTAAGAGCTCCAGCTCGCGCCTCATCGGCCCCAACTGCCCCGGCGTCATCTCACCTGGCAAGGCCAAAGTCGGCATCATGCCCGGACGCATTCACAAGGAAGGCAGCGTCGGCATCATCTCCCGCTCGGGAACCCTGACCTACGAGGCCGTCTACCAGCTCACGCAGCGCGGCATCGGCCAGTCCACAGCCATCGGCATTGGTGGCGATCCCATCATCGGGACCACCCACATCGATGCCCTCAAGCTGCTCAACGAGGACCCCGAGACCGAAGCCATCATCCTCATCGGCGAAATCGGCGGAACCGCCGAGGAAGCCGCTGCCGAGTACGTCAAGCAGTATGTCAAGAAGCCGGTCGTCGGATTCATCGCCGGACAAACCGCCCCTCCGGGACGCCGCATGGGCCACGCCGGAGCCATCATCTCCGGAGGCCAGGGCACGGCTGCCGAGAAGATGAAGGCGCTCACCGCTGCCGGCATCCACGTCGTCGAAAGCCCCGCCGCCATCGGCGAAACCGTAGCGCGCGTCATCGGAAAATAAAACAGCCACTAGCTATTAGCCTTTAGCTTCTAGCTAGTGGATCCCAACTCCACCCGAATTGAATACCTAAACAAGCTAGCAGCTAAAAGCTAGGAGCTAAGAGCTATATGTCCCAACGCACCTTCAGCATCATCAAGCCAGACGCCGTCCGCAAGGGCCACACCGCCGCCATCCTCGCCGAAATCGAGAAGGCCGGCTTCAAAATCATCGCCATCAAGAAGCTCTCCATCTCCAAAACCCAGGCCGAGGGCTTCTACTACGTCCACAGTGAACGCCCGTTCTTCGGCTCGCTCACTGACTTCATGTCCTCCGGCCCCATCTTTCCGATGGTTCTCGAGAAGGACAACGCCATCGCCGACCTGCGCAAACTCATGGGCGCCACCAACCCGGCCAACGCCGAAGAAGGCACCATCCGCAAGCAGTTCGCAGCCTCCATCGAGGAGAACTCCATCCACGGCTCCGACGCCGAGGACACCGCCCAGTTCGAGATCGGCTACTTCTTCGCCGGCTACGAACTGGCCTAGACGGTCCATTGCGGTACCCATCCCTGGCACAATCTTCACCACACCGGGGATGGGAAATCGCCTTCGGCACTCCAAATCCGCGAAGCGGGTGTGCCCGGACGGCCAGTCCCGCGAAGCGTGTGTGCCTGGACGGCCAGTCCCGTAGTATCCTGAAAATACGCGCCCGTAGCTCAGATGGATAGAGCGAACGCCTCCGAAGCGTTAGGCCAGAAGTTCGAATCTTCTCGGGCGCACCATTCCCCCCAGCTTTCCTTTTTTGACAGACCAATCGCCTACGAGTTCTGATGAACGCGTACCCATTCGTCGAAGGAGCTTGATCTATGCAGCGGAAATCCCTTGTAGTCAGAAGTCTCCTGTTCACTCTGGTCGCAGTACTCTTCGCATTCGCGCAGGCCAACGCCCAATGTAAGCCTGAGGGGGATCAGCATCCACCTCTCAGCCCTGCCGCCGTAGCCAGCACCACCCTCAACGGGAAAACCCTCACCGTCTATTACTGCACTCCGTCCATGCGCGGACGCAAAATCATGGGCAGCCTGGTCCCCTACGGCAAAGTCTGGCGCACCGGAGCCAACACCGCAACCACCATCCACACCCAGGCCAATCTTCGCATCGGCGGCAAAGACGTTCCCGCCGGCGCCTACAGCCTTTACTCGCTGCCCTCGCCCACGGGATGGAAGCTCATCATCAACAAGCAGGTGGGCCAGTGGGGATTGACCTATCACGAGAACCAGGACCTCGCCCGGATCCCCATGATGCGCGGCCCAACGCCCGCCACAACCGTACAGAATTTCAAGATCGCCTTTGAACACACGCACGGCAACCACACCCAGCTGCACCTGATCTGGGATAAGACCAACGTCTACGTCTTGATCACCGCAACCAAATAGACGCCTCTACTCTTTCGTTGTCTGATTATCGGCGGCGCGGCGGCGCTCCAGTTCCTGCATCACGGACTGAATGAGCTGCTTCGCGCCGTCGATTTCGCCCAGCACGGTTTCGAGATCCAGCGCAGGCTTCGAGGGGTTCCGCTGCGAGGTGCAGTAAACACCGTGCTGCCCCACCAGGATCAGCGCATCCGTCAGCATGTCCAGCGAGACCGCCAGCTTGCCCCGCTCCGGCCCCATCATGAACTCGTACTTCTCAAGCTCATCGCGGCGGTGATAAAGAGAATCCATCACCACTCCTTCGCCGCGGTGTCGATCTCAACCCCGTCATCCGCCGCCGGAGCCTTCCAGCGCAGCACCGGCTTCCGCGCCGCCGCCGTCTCATCCAGCCTTGAAATACGCGTCGAGTGCGGCGCGCTCTTCACCAACTCCGGATTCTCCTCCACCTCGCGCGCAATCTGCCGCATGGCGTCGATGAACAGGTCCAGTTCCTCGCGAGACTCGCTCTCCGTCGGCTCAATCATCAGCGCCCCGGGCACGATCAACGGAAACGACACGGTATACGGATGAAATCCATAGTCAATCAGCCGCTTGGCAATATCGCCCGTCTTCACGCCGTTCTTCGTCTGCCGCTTGTCGCTGAAGACCACCTCGTGCATCGACGGCGTCGAGTAAGGAAGCTCGTACAGGTCTTCCAGCTTCTTCCGGATGTAGTTCGCGTTCAGCACCGCATCTTCCGTAGTCTGCCGCAGGCCGTCCGGCCCGTTCGCCAGAATGTACGCCAGCGCCCGCACAAACATCCCAAAGTTGCCGTACAGCATGCGCACGCGGCCTACCGACTGCGGCCGGTCATACTCCCATTGCAGCAGCCCATCGGCCCCCTGCTTCAACACAGGAACCGGCAAAAACGGCTCCAGAATCTTCTTGCATGCCACCGGCCCCGATCCCGGCCCACCGCCGCCGTGTGGCGTCGAGAAGGTCTTGTGCAGGTTCAGGTGCATCACGTCCACGCCAAAGTCGCCTGGCCGCGTCTTGCCCACCAGCGCGTTCATGTTCGCGCCGTCCATGTAGAGCAGCGCGCCCTTGTCGTGCAGTACATCCGCGATCTTGTGAATCTCGTTCTCGAACACACCAATCGTTGACGGATTGGTCAGCATCATGGCCGCTGTATCTTCGTTCACCATCTGCGCCAGCGCTGCCACATCCACGCCGCCCTGCGCATTCGACTTCAGATTCACCACCTGATAACCGCACGTCGCCGCCGTCGCCGGGTTCGTCCCATGCGCCGAGTCGGGAATAATCACATGCTTCCGCGGATTCCCCTTCGACTGGTGGTACGCCCGCGCCAGCAGAATGCCAGTAAACTCCCCATGCGCCCCCGCAGCCGGCTGTAGCGTAATCGCATCCATGCCCGTAATCTCAATCAGGCAATCCTGCAGCAGCTTCACAATCCCTAGCGCACCCTGCGAAAGCGCCTCCGGCTGGTACGGATGCGCCTCGGCAATCCCCTCCAGCCGCGACACAAACTCATTCACGCGCGGGTTGTACTTCATCGTGCAGCTTCCCAGCGGATACATCCCCAGATCGATCGCATAGTTCCAGGTCGAAAGCCGCGTGAAGTGGCGAATGATCTCAATCTCGCTCAGCTCCGGCAGCGTCGGCTCATCCTCGCGCACGGCCCCGCCCAGCAGCGCCGCCACATCAACCTCAGGCACGTCCAGCGGAGCCAGCTTGTACCCCTTCTTACCGGGCGCTGACTTCTCAAAGCTCAACCCCTCATTCTGGGTCAGGTGAGCCGTTACCTTCCGCGTATTTCCGATAAATCCACTCGTCGTTGCCATCACAATCCCTGTCTGCCTACCGCGCAGCAGCCGCCACAGGCGCGCCCGCAACCACTGCCGCCGCTGCGTCCATCTGTTCTCTTGTCGTCAGCTCCGTCGCGCACCACAGCGTCGCGTTACCCAGCTCCGGATACCACTTCTTCAGCGACAGCCCGCCAATAATCTTCTTCTCCAGCAGCCGCGCGTTGAGCTGCTCCGCCGGCTCCTCCGTCTGCAGCACGAACTCATGGAAGCGCGGAGTATCGGCAAACAGTAGCTTCGCCTGCTTGCCCAGCACCTCCGCTGCATACTTCGCCTTCGCCAGGTTCTGCACCGCCAACTCGTGCATCCCCTGCTTGCCATAAACCGTAAGGAAGATCGTCGTCATCAGCGCCACCAGCGCCTGATTGGTGCAGATGTTCGAGGTCGCCTTCTCACGCCGAATATGCTGCTCCCGCGTCGAAAGCGTGAGCACAAATCCGCGCCGGCCCTGCGTGTCCTTGGTCTCCCCAACCAGCCTTCCCGGCATCTGGCGCAGATACTTCTCCTTCGCTGCCAGCACGCCGCAATACGGCCCGCCATAGCTCAGCGCAACACCATACGACTGCGCCTCCATCGAGACAATATCCGCCTCCACCGGAGGCCGCACAATCCCCAGTGACACCGCCTCGGCAATCGACACCGCCAGCAGCGCGCCCTTCTTGTGCGCAATCTCAGCAATCGCTGGAATGTCTTCAACAATCCCAAAGAAGTTGGGCGACTGCACCAGCACGCACGCCGTCTCTTCCGTTACAGCCTGCTCCAGAGCCGCCAGGTCAATGCGCCCGTCCGGTCCATACTCGACTTCGCGCGCGTCGTGCCCCTGGTGCTGTGCGTAGGTGTGCATCACCTCGCGATACTCCGGGTGCGCCGTCCGCGCTACAAGCACGCCATCCCGCCCCGTTACGCGGATGGCCATCATCACCGCCTCCGCCGCGCCGGTTGAGCCGTCGTACATGGACGCATTCGCGATGTCCATCCCGGTCAACTCGCAGATCATCGTCTGAAACTCGAAAATCGCCTGCAGAGTCCCCTGCGTGATCTCCGCCTGGTAGGGCGTGTAGGAGGTAAGAAATTCGCCACGCTGCACCAGCGAGTCAATCACCACCGGACGATAGTGCCGGTACGCTCCCGCCCCAAGAAAACTGGCATAGCCATTGGCGTTTTTCGCCGCCGCAACCTTGAAATAATCGACAATCTCCGACTCGCCCATCTGGCGCGGGATATCGAGATCGCGCGCCAGCCGGTACTCTTCTGGAATCACGGAAAAAAGATCGTCGATTGAGGCAGCGCCGATCTGGCGCAGCATCGCAACGCGCTCGGGGTCAGACTTCGGCAGATAGCGCATCCGTTTTTAGTTACCCGTCTCTTCAGCAATAAACTTTTCGTAGTCGGCGGCCGGCAGCAGAGACGAAAGCTCCCCCGGATCACTCAACTCCACTTTGATGATCCACGCCCCATGCGCGTCGCTATTGATTTTCTCCGGAGCATCCTTCAACGTCTCATTCACCTCGGTCACGGTCCCGCTCACCGGCGAGTACAGGTCAGAGACGGCCTTCACAGACTCCACGCTGCCAAACACCGCGCCCTTCTCCACCTTATCGCCGACTTTGGGAGCATCCACAAAAACGATGTCGCCCAGCGAATTCTGCGCATAGTCCGTAATGCCAATCGTCCCCTTGTTGCCCGCGACCTCGATCCACTCATGCTCGCGCGTGTATTTATATTTCTCCGGATAAGCCATCCCATCCTCTTTCTTTCTGTTCGTGCTGCAATCTGGTCTGCAAACTCTATGCGCTCTTCTTCGGCCGGCGATAAAACGGCGTCGGAACAATCTTCGCCTTCACCGGATTCCCGCGAACCTCCACGGCAACCTCTCCGCCCGCCGCCGCGACCTCGACCGGAACATACGCCAGTGCGATGTTCTTCTTCAGGAACGGCGCAGGCGATCCGCTCGTGACTTCGCCGATCTTCTCCCCGGCCGCATTCAGAACCGCATAGCCGTCCCGGGCAATCCCCCGCTCAATCATCTCAAGCCCCACCAGCTTGCGCTTCGGCCCGCCCTGCGCCTGGATCGCCCGCAGCGCCTCGGCACCCATAAACTCGCCCTTATCCAGCTTCAGAAACCGCTCCAGGTGCGCCTCAAACGGGTTGATAGCCTCAGAAATTTCGTGCCCGTAGAGCGCCATGGCCGACTCCAGCCGCAGCGTGTTGCGCGCGCCCAGCCCGCAAGGCAAAATGCCGAACTCCTTGCCCGCCTCCAGCACCTCTTTCCAAACACGCTCGCTCGTCACCACGTCCGACGGCACGTAAATCTCAAAGCCGTCTTCGCCCGTGTATCCCGTGCGCGCCACCAGCGTATTCGGCAGCCCACAAACCGTCCCCCACTTGAACCAGTAGCCCTTGATCGTGCTCAGATCCAGATTCGTCAGCTTGGCCAGCGTCTCCGCGGCCCTCGGACCCTGAATGGCAAGCTGCGTGTAGTAGTCGCTGAAGTCGTTCGCATGACAGTGGAACCGCTGCACGTTCTGCTTCACCCACTGGAAATCTTTCTCCCGCGTTCCGGCATTGATCACGATCAGATAATCGTTATCGCTGAATTTGTGAACAACTACGTCGTCCACAAACGTCCCCTGCGGATACAGCATCGCCGAGTACTGCGCCTGCCCCATCTGCAGCTTCGAGGCGTCGTTCATGGTGATGTGTTGCACGGCCGCCAGCGCCTCGGGTCCGCGCAACTGAATGTCGCCCATGTGGCTGACGTCAAAGACACCAACGCCGGTCCGTACCGCCATATGCTCGGCAATCAGCCCGGAGTACTCGACCGGCATGTCCCACCCGCCAAAGTCGACCATCTTCGCGCCCATGTGCCGATGTGTTGCATTGAGTGCTGTCTGCCGGAGCGCAAGCGAGGTCGAAGTGGCCACAGTGAGTTTCCTTTGGCGAAAAGTACCGAACTTTTTACGTTAGCACGGCAGCAGGGCTGTGCGGGGACGGTCTGAATCACAGCCTGCGTCCGCCTGAAACCAAAGGACGGAATTTCTGCGCATGTCTTAATGCCTTGCTACCCTCCCTAGAACCGTCCCATCCGAACACGCACATATTCCGGCTTCTGATGGAAATCCAGCCCGCGGTCCGTCTCGTCGCCATTCAACATCCGTAGCGACTTCCAAACACCATGTTCGTACACTCCCTGCTCTGCCGTAAGAATCTGGCTGCGCATCCAGGGCAGCTTGCCCGGTAAATGGAAGATGACACTCGCGTCTATTCCTGTCACTAGAAACTCATTCGGCCCCAGTTGCGCCACCACCGCGGCGCCGTCCGCGTCCTTTGTACCCGGCGCCCTACGACCATCCGGTTGCGGAAAGCCAAAAGCTACGGTGGCCTGCCAAGCGCCGAAATCAAGCTCCTGCGTGGTGTGCCCCGGTTCTTCAACGGCTGTCTTTACCTTGCCCTCGAACTCCAGTTGCGCAATCTCGCGATCGATCGGGCCGATCAGTGCGAAGTTCCTCGCATGCGCCGTCCACGGCTCATTTCCCAGAATGTTCCACCCCGACTGGTCCACGCCAAAGGGCGAAAAACCAATCCCGCCGTCTCCAATGGCATAAAACAGGAACTTGCCGAAGCTGTCACTGCGGCCCGTCTCCGGAATCCACAAGGGATTGTCCGGGAGCTTATACGCGTGCATCGTCTCGCGGTAGAACTGCGAATCGTCGGTGTAAATATCGGGCCCGATCATATCGATCGAGGGCGCAAGTTTACGCCACAATCCCACCAGCTTTTGCACCGCGCCGCCGCTCGGGTATGCGATACCGGGCAAATCTATCTGCCGCTGCGGAAGCTCCGCCGCAGGATAGTCGATCCACACATTGATGTAGCAGGGAATGTCAAACTCAGCCTTACCCGCCGCCACAATCTGGTTGATGTACTTCGCCTGGTAGTAAACCTGGAAAAGCTCGTCTGCCTCAGCGCCAAAAACCTTGCTCCAGGTGCCCGCCTCCTTGTGCGTGGCGGCCAGCATGTCAGCAGGAACCTGTCCCGCAAAAAGGCGATTGGCCTCAGCAGAGTTATCGCGCACACTGCCAATGTTCCCCGACTCATTCTCGACCTGCACCAGCAGCACCGTATGTTGCTCTCCATCCATCTGCTTCAGGTGCCGCATCAGCGCCACAAATGCTGTCTTGTCCGCCTCCAGCGTATTCGTCCCCAGCGGTGACATCACATCGATCGGTTCCCCGTCCGGACGGATCACGCGCGGAAAACGTTTTGTATTGGTCTTCACCCATACCGGAGTGTAGTGGTTGTTGCCGTTCTTCCAGGTTCCGAACCAAAGCAGCACAACATGCAGATTGTGTGCGCGCGCGCCTTCCACAATCTGGTCCACATTGGTGTAGTCAAAGTGGCCTTCCTGCGGCTCAAACTGCTGCCAATAGACCGGTGCCTCAACCGTGTTGGCATGCAACTTCGCCAGCGCCTTCCACACCTGGGGCAGTTCGCTCGGCCATGCGCTGGAATTGTGAATCTGCCCTCCCAGAATGAAATACGGGTGGCCATCGACCATCAATGCGTAGCGTCCATCCTTTTGGACGAGTTTGGGGGCCTCCGCCGCATGGGCAAGTGGGAGCGCGATGAGCGCGAACAGCACCGCCCACACAAAACAGAGCATGGCGCGGGAACGGCACAGAGCAATGATCCGCATGGCTGAATAACCTCACGAGAAATGTAATCGCATACATCAACTCGCGCAAGCCCCATCGTCTCGCTCCGCGCCTGCGGTCCACTTGGAGCAGAATCCCTGCCCCAAAATCGAACAGGCCCGGCTGCATTCGCTCCGGGCCTTTCGTCTCTAGACTGTTCGCCCTCTGCTGGGCACAGGGCGCCCCTTCAAACAACAAACAATGCAGCTACTTCCCGTGATGATGCCGCCGCAGCATGCTGGGCACCTGCTTGAAGCGGTACAGCAGACCCACGGAAAGCGTGAACTGCTCATGGATCCCTGCTCCGCCAAAATCCGTCAGCGTCGCATCCGGTGAAATCCGGAAGACGAGTCTCGGTGAGCGGTTCAGGTCGATCGACCCGCCGATGGCGCTGCCAAAGGCAAGTTGATTATTGAAAAATCCCACAGCCGAAGGCGGCACAGGGTTTCCCTGCTGGTCCTGCAACCCACGCGTAAAGTAGCCGTACGCCCCGCCAACAAGCGCATGGAGCGTCAGGGATACATGCTCATTGCTCGGGCCTCGATACTCCGGCCCCGCAAGAAACATATGTTCGCTTACAAACGGACCCTCGATGCGGTAGATATTGGGCGCTACACCGCTCGTACCGTAGTAGCCGCGCACATTGCCTGCCAACGCCCAACGCGGCGTAAAGAAGCGAGCCACCTGTGCGTCGAAACCGCCGAGGTTGGCGCCCTGAACCAGATTAGCTCCGGCGTTGAAGTGGGAGTAGGCCATGCCGCCATAAACCTCCCAGCGCCAGTCGTACTTGACATTTGTCAGCGTGGTGTTCGGTGCTACCACGGGCTGCGTATACTGCGCCCGCGCCTGTACTTGAAAACACGACAGCAGTATTGCCACTGCCGCCAGAGAAAACAGACTCTTCCGCACGTCGAGAAAAACCTCCAAAAACCTGCTCATTCCACAAATAGTTGCGAATGCCCCACAAGCTTTCACGATACATGGTGGACGCGGGTTCTGTCCTGTACAGAACCCGAGAATATGGCTGTCCTTAGTCCATTTCCCCGCTGATCCTGAGTCCATTTCCCCGCTGATCCTGCCGCTCTCCACGCCGCCCGCGGAATCATCCCCCAAAAACTGGCAGAATCGTCCATCCCCTGCTCACCGGCAAAACAAAGCAGACCCGTCGCATGTCCCGGCCTAAATCCAATCCAACTCGACCATTCATTCCCATCAAAGCTACCGGGAATTTCCCCTCCATGCACAGGCCAAGCCCTCTGTGCGACAATACAAACAGCGAACGAAATTCGCTTTCCGGCTGGCCCAGAGAACCGCCGGATCATGGGAGACTTGCCATGTTCGATAATCTGTTTCAACCAGCTCACCTCATCATCATTCTTGTAATTGCGCTGCTGGTCTTCGGACCGCGCAAACTGCCTGAGCTTGGCAAGGGTCTTGGAGAGGGCATCAAGGGCTTCAAGGAAGGTATCAAGGGTATCGGTTCCACCGACGCTCCCCAGCAGGAAAACGTCGCGAAGACTGAGACCCCGCAACCGCCCACGATCACACAGACCAAGTAATAAGAGTTCAACTGCCGTTATTCTCGAAGGAACCCAGGACACTCCCTTCCCCGCCCCTTCCGTACCCACTCACGAATTGAGCGCAGCACCACCCCAGCTATGGCCGGGATATTTTGTGCTGCCGGGCTCTTCGCCGCCTGCTTTTTATAAAGCCTCGCCACCAGACAAAAGCCGCAACAGGGAAAGGCCCACAGATGCCTGCAGGCCGACCCTACTCCTTATAAGGAATTTCTCCAGCTTCTGTGGAGTTTCCAGCAGCGTACAGGGTGGCTTTTTCCTTAAGGAAAAAGCCACTTCAAGGCATTCTGCCCCCTCTACACCAACCAGAGAAATGCTTTAGCGCTCGACGGACGCCAGCGATGGATAGTAGTACAGAGGCGCGGTCACATCCAGGCCAGGAACATTAACGTCTACTTCGATCGAGACACGACTCTCGCTGAGCGCCGGCTTCCGGCTGTAGTAGTAGAGCGTGTACTGGTTGCGGATCGAGGCCGCAATCTCGCCAAAGCTCCGCTGTATGCCGTTTTCCGACAGCTCCGAATCCAGTGATCCGCCCGTCATGATTGCGTATCGAGGCATCACGTTGTCCGTCGGCAATAGCGGCAGATGCAGCTTGTCCAGATAGCCCACTCCCCACATCGCGGAATCGCCCACAATCGTGCCGTAAACAGAGATCTTGTTCGTCAGCAGATACTTGATGACTTCCTTCTGTGTCGCCTTGCTGCCGGACTCCTTGCCGTCGGTAATCACGTAAATTATGCGCCGCCGCCCGCTGGGCTGGTTCGCAAGGTGCCTCGCGGCAGCCAGAATTGCATCGTTCAGGGGATGAACTTCCTTCGGAACATTCAGAAACCCTCCCGCATTGCCGCTCTGCGTCTCAAGATTTGGATCAACCATCTGCCCATTGATCGTCGGCCCCGTAGCAAACGGCCCGTCGATCGTTGGTACTCCCATAGCGCGACCCGGACGCTTCGACGACTCCAGCGCGGCAAGAATGCGCGGCCCCCGCGCCCCGGTAAAGCCCGTGACCATGTTGGGGCTGGTGTTATACGTAAACACGGCAATAGTATCTGCAGCTCCAAACGCGCCGGTTATGGCCGTCAGGCTCTGATTCACCTTGCGCATTATGTCTGCCGGCAGGCTCTGGTCAATCACAAAAGCAACGGAAAGCGGAAGCGGATCCACCGAGAAAAAGGCAATCCTCTGGCGCTGTCCGTCTTCGTAAATCTTGAACTGGCGCCAGTTAAGCCCCGCCACCAGTTGATGGTGCTTGTCCCGCACCGTAACCGGAACCATGATGTAATTGACCGGAACGCGGATGGTAAAGGTAGACCCGTTCTCACCCTTCCCGGGCATCACTGGCGGCTGCTGTTGAAAGGTCTCCTGCCCCGATTGGGGCGTGGACGGCGTCTGCTGGGTAGTCTGTGGATTCGGCATCGGCTGCGCGCCCTCGCCAGGAGTCACGTCATTCTTGAGACCTGACAATCCCGATGGAGCGGGCGCATTCGGAATACTCTGCTGCGCTACGCTGGCCTGTTGCTGCGATTGCTGCGGTTGTGGCGCTGCTCCCAAAAGAAAGAAAGATAACGCGAATGCCAAGGCGCCTTGAATCACCAGAAACCCTCCAACTAACCGGCCGAACTCGCCTAATTTGGCGAACCATGCCTTACCTTCAGGTTATCAGATTCAGGTTGGCCCGCTATGGTTATACGCTCAGGTTTCAAACTGTCCTTTCCCGCCCGGAATCCGTCTAATCTGTAATAAACGTATGACTATGCCCCGTCACCGCCGCACTTCCCGGATCCTCACCCCCTGGATCGCCATCACCGCCATCTTGCTGTGCGCGGTCGGGGCCTTCGCACAAACCACTCCGTCCGCCGATGCTCCTCCGCCGGACAGCAATTTCCCCGACACCACCCAGCAAACCACTCCCGAAAAAACCTTCAAGGTCAACGTCAACCTGGTCAGCCTGTACTTTTCAGTCCGCGACAAGCACAACGGCCTCATCCCCACTCTCAGCAAAAGTGACTGCAGCATCTATGAGGACGGCAAGCTTCAGACCATTAAGAACTTCACCACCGAAACCAACCTCCCGCTCACCCTCGGCATTATGCTCGACACCAGTGGAAGCCAGGAAGACGTTCTGCCCCTCGAACAGCAGGCCGGTAGCCGCTTCCTCCACCAGATCCTGCGCCCCAAGGATCAGGCCTTCGTCGTCACTTTCGATGTTGACGTGGATCTCGCGCAGGACTTCACCAACAATGTCGATGCGCTCACCCGCGCCCTCGACAAGGCCACGATCAACACCGCCGGCGGGAACGGCGCGGTAGGCATTCCCGGCATCGGCCAGGGGCCATTCCCCACGCAGGGGACACCCAAAGGCACTCTGCTCTACGACGCCGTCGCCGAAGCCTCAAAAGACAAGCTGTCCATGACCACCGGACGCAAAGCCCTCATCATTCTGACCGACGGCGAGGACATGGGCTCGGTCACCAAGCCTAATCAGGCCATTGAGGCCGCGCAGCGGGCCAACGCCATCATTTACGTCATCCTCATCGCCGATCACGGCTTCTACAACAACTACACCTTTGGCTACTCCGGAGCCAGCCAGATGCAGAGACTGGCCGACGCCACGGGTGGCCGTGTAATCGACGTCGGCAACAACGGAAGAAAGCTGCAGGACGCCTTCGACGAAATCCAGCGCGAGCTGCGAACCCAGTACCTGGCCAGCTATACGCCCACCAACGATAAGCTTGACGGTACTTACCGCAAGGTAAAAATCGCCTGCAAGGGTAACGGCCTCAAGGTCCATGCGCGCAAGGGCTACTACGCCATAGCCACCACGCAATAGTGTGCCGCCCGCCTCAGGACCGCACAGTCTTCCCCGCAAAGTAGGAGGTGTTCGCCATATGGCAGGCAGCCGCC
The DNA here is from genome assembly GCA_035532055.1 of Acidobacteriaceae bacterium. Classification (GTDB taxonomy): domain Bacteria; phylum Acidobacteriota; class Terriglobia; order Terriglobales; family Acidobacteriaceae; genus Silvibacterium. The sequence continues at coordinate 16,815 of DATKRT010000047.1, forward strand.
GCATGCTGGCCAAACACCACATCCTCCACCACTGGCTTGCGCGTGCGCACCGCATTGAAGAAGTTGGCGATGTGCGGCCGCAGATTATCCCAGTAAGGCCCGTGATAGACCGTCACGTCAGATAGCTTGTGCTTCGCCAGGATGGGATCGTTCTTGGCGTGCCACGCATGGTCATACTCCGCCCGCATCGCCGCCGGAAAACTCTGCGAATAGTAGCTCGGGCTGGTGTCGATCCCCAGCTGCGGAATCCACGTCAGCTCGCCATTTCTCAACTCCACAATCCCCTTGGACCCCATAATCCGCGTCGTCTCCGTCGTCTCCGTCGCCAACGTCAGCCGAACAGTCACAGGCGTCTTTCCATACTGGAAGAGCGTGTCCTGCACATCGGGCATGTTCCGCCCATCCTTCCAGCGAAAAATCCCGCCAATCGCCGTCGCCTCATCCGGCACGGCGTTGATGCCCGTTGCGAACTGCATCCCGCTGAGCAGGTGAACCATCAAGTCGCCGGCCATGCCCGTCCCATATTGATGCCAACTCCGCCACCGCGCAAAAATATCGGGGTTAAACGGCACCTTCGGGACATCCTTCTGCCATGTCACCCAGTCCAGGTTCTCCGGAGACAGATCCAGCGGCGGCGGATATTCCCACGCGCCGTCTGGAGAATTGCGGCCCAACTGCAGCTCAACCTGCATCAGTTCTCCAATCGCTCCACTGGAAACCAGCTCCTTGGCTTTAGCAAACAGCGCCGAACTCACCCGCTGCGACCCCACCTGCACAAACTTCCCGCTACTCCGCCGCACCGCTTCCACCATCTCCTGCCCCTCGGCAATCGTGTGTGACATCGGCTTTTCGCAGTACACATCCTTGCCTGCAGCCAGCGCATCCACCACCACCTGCTTGTGCCAGAAGTCAGGCGTCGCCACAAATACACACTGAATTGACTTGTCTTCCAGTACCTCGTGGTAGCGGCGCGTTGTCCGCACCTCTTGCCCGGCAATCTCCTTGGCCAGCGTGTGCCGCCCGTCATACAGATCGCTCGCTGCCACGCATTTTGTTCCCGGCAGGGCCACCGCCGTCCGCAACAGCGCCGAGCCTTCCGTCCCTACGCCGATAATCCCAAACCGGACCACATCACTCGATGCTGGAGCCGCCACTTCCGCCTCGGCGGTAAGGTCAATAGTTCTCGCTGCCAGGTATCCGCCAACTGCTGCACCACTGCTGGCACGAAGAAAATCACGCCGGGACAAAGGACCAAAAATAGACATCCGCATACTCCTATATAAAAGCCGCAACCACTATACCGGAATATGCGGTATCGCATTGCATAAGGGGACTTGGTTGTGCTCGAATTCCGTATATGCGACGTCGCGAATTTCTTCAGTTGTCCGCTCTCGTCTCCGGAGCGTCCTTCTTCAAAGCCCACGGCCTGGATCAACCCTCAGCAACAACCTCCCTTCGACTCACCATCGATCCCCATCGCACCGGCAACACCATCGGACCCGACTTCACTGGCCTGAGCTATGAAAGCGCGCAACTCGGTGACCCGACCTTCTTTGCCCCCAGCAACACCGAACTCATCGGCCTCGTGCGCAGGCTGGGAAAATCCGGGATCCTCCGCGTCGGCGGCAACACCAGCGAGTATTGCTACTGGACGCCAAAGCCGAAAGCAGCAGACTTGGCTAACGCTGCCGCTCCGGTCAATCCCAGCACCGGCAAGCACCCCGACCTGGTTAGGAGAATCACGCCCGAAGCGGTTCGCAACCTTAGCGACTTCATTGACGCCACCGGCTGGAAGCTGATTTACGGCCTCAATATGGGCACCGGAACCGCCGAGGACGCCGCCGACGAAGCGGCCTATGTCATGAAGCTGATCGGCCCAAAACTGGTCTCCTTCCAGCTCTGTAATGAGCCCGATCTCTTCTCCCGCAACGGCATCCGCAAGCCAGGATATAACTTCGCCGCTTTCGCCAAACAATGGCAGCACTTCTACAAAGTGATTCGTGCGCGCGTTCCAAACGCTCCGTTTTCCGGACCAGACACCGCCTTCAACAATGAATGGCTGGTCCCCTTCGCCAGGGAATTCAAAAACGAAATCGCCTTCCTCTCCCAGCACTATTACGCGGAAGGCCCACCAACCAACCCTTCCATGACCATAGGCCGTCTGCTGCGGCCCAACCCCAAGCTCGTAGCCGAATTCGCCGGAATGGCGCAGACCCACAAGGACACCGGCCTGCCCTTCCGTATGACCGAAACCAACTCCTGCTATCAGGGCGGGAAAAAGGGTGTCAGCAATACCTTCGCCTCTGCCCTTTGGGGAGCCGAGTTGATGTATCAGCTTGCCGCTCAAGGCGGAACCGGTATCAACTTCCATGGCGGCGGCTACGGCTGGTACACGCCGATTGCCGGCACGCAGAAAGCCGGCTTCGAGGCGCGCCCCATCTATTACGGCATGCTCATGTTCGCACTCGCGGGAGCAGGACAAATGGTCGAGAACCGGCTCAGCCAGCCGCAGCCCGAAGATGTCGTCGCGGCATACTCGCTTAAGACTGCCTCTGGGCTAAAAACCGTCCTCTTCAACAAAAGCTCCAACTCCACCCTGCGCATCGCCGTCGATCCCGGTCAGCGCGCGCAGCGGGCTTCCTTGCTTCTGCTCTCCGCGCCCGATCTGGCCTCAACGTCCGGAGTCACACTGGGCGGATCTTCCGTAAGCCCGCACGGCGACTGGTCTGCATCCAGCCACCTCACACTTACTCGCAAACACGGAGTCTTCTCCGCCGACCTTCCCGCTGCCAGCGCGGCCATTGTCTCCTTTGAAGCATAGTCCACACCAAAAACATCGGCCCGGAAGCCTGAGCGACTCCGGGCCGGTCGTGTCTCTGTTCCAGGATTCAACGAGGTGAGGTACTTGCCTCCGTATGCGCGGCAATCTCGTGGGCCACACTCGCCTCATTCCCGGCAAACAGCACCCGCAACTGGCCCGCGACTTGCTTATGCCACTGGCTCCGCCGGGTCACCGGAATGTTCTTGTACAGCACTTCCCGGTACAGTTCATGCGCAAAGACATAGAACGTGGACCGTGTGCCATTGGGCAGTTCGTCATGCCCTCCCACTGAGACCAGATGAATTCGGCGCACCAGCGACGCATACGCCTCCTCCACATCCTCCAGCGGCCTCTTCAGCACCGCGCTTGCAGCCCAAGCCGGAAAGATCGTACCTGCAATGCTGCCCGCCTCCAGCAGTCGCCGGTCCTCTTCGCTCAACTGGTCAAGTTGCAGCTCAATGATCCCCAGCAGCCCATCAGGCACTCCCAGCTCTATCTCAGCTAGCGGCTGGTTTAAGAGCACTTCATCCCCTTGGCTTCGCAGCACATGCTGTGCCCGCAAATGATCCAGCATCGCACTCAAAAAAAGCGGATTCCCCGACGAATGCTGCAGAATCAGGCTATCGAAGCCCGCCGGCAGCTTGTGTGCATGCAGCTTGCAGCGGATGTATTCGCACACGGCCGTTCTGTTCAGGGGCCCCAGCTCAAACTCTTCCACTCGTCGGCCGCGTGCCAGGTCCTGTTGCAGCCGCCGCAACGGGCTCTTCGGCTCCAAATCGGCAGGACAAACGCTTGCCAGCAGCATAATCTTTGCGGGTGTTCGCCGCCGGGCCAGAGCGGCAATCAGATCCAGCGTGGTCGCGTCCGCCCAATGGATATCCTCAAACACCAGCAGCAACGGCTCGGTCTGGCTTAGCGCTTCCAGGGCCTCGCAAATCTCACCCAGCGAAGGTATCGCCGAATTATCATGGTTGAACCATCCGGGAGCCGCGGCGCACAATAACGCCCGCGCTTTGGCATCCTCATCCGAGCACAGTCCATTCAGCGCCTCCCGTACCGGATATAACGTCTCCTTGCCGCTGAACCCCTCAATGGATTGGCCGCGCGCAATGCGCACCGCCGATTTACTCTCGCATATCTGCTTGCAGAACGCGTCGATAAGAGCCGTCTTGCCGATACCGGCTTCCCCCGTCAGAAAAACCGTGGGCCGCTCGGCTTTGCGCGCCCGCTCCAGTTGCGTATACAGAAAGGCAAGCTCCGCATCACGCCCAACCAGCAAGTGCTCTTCACTCGAACCGTTGCTTACTTGCGTGACCTCGGCCACAAAGCGATAACCGCGCTTTGGAATCGTGGCTATATATTGTGGGCTCGCAGGATCATCGCCGAGAAGTTTCCGAAGTTCAAGAACGTAGGTTCTCAAAATCTGTGGCTGTACATAGGTTTCCGGCCACAAAGCCTCCAGCAGTTCGTCGTGCGTAACAAGCCGTTGCGAATTCTCAACCAGATACCGCAATACGGCGTATGGCCGCGGTGTCAGCGACAGGCACTCGCCGTGCCGCCAAACGCATTCATTCACTGGATCAAGTTGAAAGTCGCCAAACGCTTGCATCGATCAATCCGCTACAGAATTTCCACTCGCACGAACTACTGCTTGGAGCCTCTACGTTTATCTCCGACTATCTTTTCACACTTGGCCAACAGCTGGAACGGTCGCCAATTCCAATCACCGTGCATTGGGACGACACCTGAAATCTCTGCCGTCAGCATGAAACATAAAAAATAGAACGCCGGCAGCAGCCTGCCTGGCTAGCGGGTGACGCGCACGTCCCAGGCGCGAGACTTACGCGGCGACAGCAGCTTCAGCGTGATGGCGTAGGCAGGCAGCAGAAAAACGATCGAATTAGCCACCCACATGAACGCTCCCGCCGCAGCCTGATCCTGCAACGGACTCAGCCCATACATACCCGGATGCAGTCCGTACGACGGGTAAATGACCCGCCCGGAAAACACAAGAAAGGCGGAGATGCCCGTATTCACAACTCCCGCGGCCAGCAGATAAGGCAGCAAAAGCCAGCGCGATCCCTTAAAGCGGCTCGGCCACGGCTCTAGAATCGGCCACCAGAACAGTATGTTCGAGAAAAAGAAGCAGGCGTGTTCGCAGTTATGGATGCTCTCGTTCGCCAGCGTGGCTTCATAGGCTGCTGGGATATGCCAGCCGATGTAAGAAATCACCATCAGCAGCCATGCAACCTTCGGCTGCACCAGCGCATGAAAAAAACTCCGCAAAAAACGCAGCCGGATGAGGGGCCCCAGTACCGACCGCACAAACGCGCGCGGCAACCCCCGCAGCATCGGCACCACCGGAGCACCAAAAACAACCAGCGGAGGCGCTATGGACATCAGCACAAAATGCTGCACCATGTGAATCACCAGCAGCCGGTCGTCCAGGGTATCCAGCGGAGACGAAATCGCCACTACCAGGGCCACGATTCCGCCCATAAAGCACCACCACCGCCACGGTTCAAACAGCTTGGGCCGTGACTTTCGGATGCGCAGAAAACCAATCGTATAGACCAGGCTGATCAGCACCAGCTCTGAGCACACCACCGGGGGGAAATCCCACATCGACCAAAAGGTAGTGGGAGGCACAGCTCTAATTCCCGGTCGCTGCGCCCGCCGTTTGCGGCGGTGATGTAGCCTTGGTCGTCACTGTGTCCTTCGTCCCCGGCTCGCCTGGAATAGCGGCAGTAGAATGTTCCGCGGAGTTTTTCGCCTCCGGCTGGTTGTGTGGATGCAATGTATCGAGGAAGCTCACCAATGCCGTAATCTGCGATGGAGACAGGCTCTTGCCATAGGCCGGCATATTGCCGCCTCCCTGCACAACCTGGCGTATCAGCTGATCCTCGGTCAGGCGCGTAGCAACCGAATCAAGCGCAGGTCCGCGCTCGCCGCCCTTGCCGCCAATCGCATGGCAATTACGGCACTGCATCGCCTGGAACACAACCGCTCCCCGTCGCTCAACAGGAGTCAATGCCTGCAGATACCGGACCGGAACCGTGTCCGCACTCCAGGCGTTCATCTGCGGGCTCCACGGCGTTTGGGTCGCAAGATTCGTAAAAACCCCCCACATCACAGCAACCGTCACCAGCGTAAGAACCGCTATTGGCCGCCGGTGCCAGCTCTTCTCACCTTCGCCGGCCATAAATGGCAGCGCAACCAGTCCGGCAATCGCCAGCACCGGAGCTATCAGCAGGAATGGCGTTTCCAGGTTCGGCGGCAGGTAAGACAGAACCGCGTAAATCCACAGGAAGAAGAAGTCCGGCTTCGGCACTGTCTGGATGATCGTTGGATCAGGCCGCCCCGTCGGCCCGTAGGGGCCAAACACCGCCGCGCAAACCACCACCGCCGCCACCACCGCTCCGGAAAAAAACAGGTCCTTCCAGAATGCTCCCGGAACAAATGGTATCCCGTCCTCGTGGGTCAGCTTGCTGTACTCGGCAACGTAGGTCGAACGGCGAACCGCGCGGCCGGGCATGGGCCATTCGCTGATGCCAAGCTTCAGAACCATCCAGACGTGCATGCCTACAAACAGCAGCAGCAAACCGGGAATGATAAACACGTGCAACGCAAAAAAGCGCGTGAGCGTGGCTCCGGCGATGATTGGACCGCCCAGCATCAGATGGACCAGTTGCCTCCCGATAAAGGGAACACGGCCGGCAATGGAGGCTCCAATCCCAAGGCCCCAGTACGCATCCTGATCAAAACGCAAAACCTGTCCGGTAAACGCCATGCCGAGCGTCATCAGCAATAGAAAAACGCCTAGTATCCAGGTCAGCTCACGCGGATACTTGTACGATCCGAACATGAACACCTGCGCCATGTGGATCAGCACAATGGCAACCATGAAGTTCGATCCCCAGCCATGCATCGCCCGCAGGAACCAACCCAGCGGCAACTGATGGTTCAGCATGTTCAGGCTGTTCCATGCTCCCGCTGCGGAAGGTACATAGACGAGCGCCAGCAAAATGCCGGTCACGACCTGCAGGATCAGCAGCGTGAAGGCCGCGCTGCCAAACACATACCACCAGCTCGCGGTATTGCGCGGAACAGGATGCAGCATTGCATCCTTCACCGGCGCTTCAAGCTGCAGGCGGCTTTCCAGCCAGTTGTATGTCTGCTTTACCCAGCGCATGAGCTGCATCCTTTGCTTCCGGTGTTGTTAAGTATTCGCAGACTGGCAGAATTCGCGAGCGTCGGCATCTGTCCGGCGTAGATGTGCAGCTCGTTCTTCACAACCTTGTACTTGTATTGAAACAATCCCCGCTCTGGCGGCCCCGAGGCGCGCGCTCCGTCGGCGTAATACACCCCGCCATGGCACGGACACATAAACAGCTTCGACTGCGGAAACCAGCGCACCGGACAGCCAAGGTGCGCGCAGTTGATGGCAAACACCTGGAAGCTTGCACCGGGGACATGCCGCACCCAGCACGCCGTCTTGTCCGTGGCGCCGTCCCATGGGTGGTTGTAAGGATTCATATAGGTCGCCAGCCGCGTCTCTCCAGCCGGAAACTGGTCCAGCGGCCCCAGCGAAACCCACGAATTGTAAAAATTCTTGCCCCGCACTGGCCCAAGCAGATAGCGCACAACTGGCACGGCAACAGCAATACCTACGACAGCGTTGAAAAGCGCGCCAGCCTTCAAAAGCAGCCAGCGCCGCGATACCACTTTCGGATCATCCTGCGGAGCTTGATGTTCTTCGTGTACGGTGTCCGTCATATCTCTTCCTCTAGTGCGGCTTTGCATAGGGCTGGCCCGGCGTCATCGTGCGCTGCGATGCCAGCCACGCAACCACATCGGTTACTTCCTGGTCTGTAAGCGGGTGTCCGGGAATGTCACCCTCCCAATCAGGCTGGCCGATATCCGGCCGTCCCGCAATAATCAGCGTGCGCAGCGACTGGTCATTCACAAGCGCGAGATAGGTCGGATCCGTGATCCCCTGCGTCGACGCCTGATGGCAGCGAGCGCAGGCCTGCTTGTATACCTGGGCGCCGTGCGCGGCATCGCCCTTCAAGCTGGACGTATACGGCGGCGGAGTCGGCTCTTGGCCCTTTTCCGCAGCCCCCGGCCACTCGGTCCGCATGCCATGCACCAGCACGTTGATCTGCGCGTCAGTCAGGAATCCGCCCTGCGACTTGGCAAACGCCGGCATCTGCACATCGGTCTCGCCGTTCACAATCATCTTGCGCAACGTCGCATCGTCCACCCAGTGCAGATAAACCGGATTCGCCAGATCGAACGCGGCTCCGTTCTTGCCTTCATTGCCGTGGCAGCCAGCGCAGTTCTGGTGATACAGAACGGCGAAATTCATAACTGAACTCGGCCGCGGAACCTCAACACCCGGCTTTGGCTTACCAGGAAGATGAAAGCAGCCAGTGACCGACAGCAACACGACACAGCCTGCGAGCGCAGAAATCTTCATGCCTTGTCGTCCTCATCGCGGTCTTCGTCATGTTCGGTGGGCATGCCGGAAACCTCAATGCCCATGCGCACAAAGAACGGCACGGACTGCGCCGTTCGTATTCGGCTCTGCCGCGAGACAACCCATCCCGCGACCAGGCCGAAGGTGATCTGCGAAACCAGAAACCATTTCCAGTCGATGTTGCTGTCCAGCACCGGATTGATGATATTCAGCATCGCATGGATCACGCCGGTCCAAAGCACCGGCGCCAGAATCCCACCCAGAATGACCGGGTGGCGCGGCAGTATGGGAAGCATCGCGCCATACAACAGGCCCACAAGCAGGCTGACGACTGCCTGGATCACGCAGGCCACGGCTAACCCTCCCCAGTAGAAATGGGCAATGTCCGCAGTCGATGGATGGTGCCAGTTGGCGAGACCCGCTCCACCCAGCAGGTTCACCGGCCACCAGATGCTGTCGTGGCTCAAGTACCCATACAACAGCGCGGGAGGAATCATCGCGATGCCGCCGGCTATGCCGCCTTTGAGCCCAGAAAGTATCGGATACGTCTCCAGCGGGAAGTGCTCGCGGTGATGATCGTCATACACCACGTGCTCTACTTCGGGCCGCGCCGTCGCAATCAAAATCTCTTCCACAATTACGGGTATGTCCTCATGCGCCTCATGCGGAAGCACCTGGCGGAACCAGCCCACAACTCCAGCCAGCGTCAGCACTCCACCTAGAATGCTGATCCCCACGTTGGTCACGATACCCGCAAAAATCAGCGTCGCACCAAAAGCCATCACGATGGGCCATGCCGTCGGAGCCGGCAGATGGATGGTTTCGACATGCGAACCGGATTTTTTTTCTTCGCTCATATTTTCCTGTCGTCCCGTCTCTATCGCCCAAGAATGTAGACAAGCGTGAAAACAACCACCCACACTGCGTCCACAAAATGCCAGTACAGCGCCAGAACCTGAATCCGTTCGGAGTGCTCCTCGCGAATCTTTCCCTTAAGCGTAAAGATCAACACGATCAAAAGCATCAGGGACCCGACGGTTACGTGAAATGCGTGCAGACCAACAAGAGAATAAAAGGTGGTTCCAAACAGGTTGGTGCTGATGGTCAAGCCGTCGCGATAGATGAGCTTGTGCCACTCCATGCCGGTCCCAACCAGAAAAATGACGCCGAGCAGCCACGTCAAACCCCACCATGCGCCAAACAGCTTGATCTTGTTACGCTCCAGGCTGCGCTCTGCAAGCCAGATGGTAAGGCTGCTTGAGAGCAGGCAGATGGTATTGAAGATTGGAACATCAAGCACTTCCTTGGGCGTGGGGCCCGTAAGGCTGCGGCCAATGTAGTAGATGTAGGCAACGACGAAGATGGTGAAAATCGCGCACTCGCCGATAATGAGCGAGTACATGGCGATCCGTCCCCGCGAAGGCAGGCTCCAGGGCTCGTCGGGGGAATTCGTCTGATTCGGTATTAGCGGAATCGCGCTCATTCGTATTTCCAATCTGGATCTTCGGGATGCTTGATGTCCCATAGCGGACGCCGGCTTTTCACCTCCGGAGGAACGGCGAAGTTATAAACCGGCGGTGGGGAGGAGGTTGACCATTCGAGCGTCCACGCATCCCAGGGGTCGCTGCCCGCCTCACGGCCACGGTAGTACGACCAGAACAGGTTGTAGGCGAAGATGAGAACCGCAATCGCCTGTATAAATCCACCGATGGAGATGATCATGTTGAGGTGCGCCCAGCCCCGGTCGGCCTCGTAGGTGTAGATCGAGCGGGGCATGCCGTCTACTCCAACAACGTGCATAAGGTCGAAGGTCATGTGGAAACCGATGAGAAACAGCCAGAAGTGCCATTTGCCCAGCGTCTCGCTCATCATGCGGCCGGTCGCCTTGGGATACCAGTAATAAATCCCAGAGAAAATGTTGAATACGATCGCGCCCACCAGCATGTAGTGAAAGTGCGCGACAACGAAATAGGAGTTGTGCAGTTGCCAGTCCCAGGGCGCGATGGACAGCATGATACCGGTAAGCCCCGCGATCAGAAACTGAAACAGAAACGCGGTGCAGAACAGCATCGGCACCTTGAATCTGATTTTTCCGCCCCACATCGTGGCCAGCCAGTTGAACAGCTTAATGCCGGTTGGAACCCCGACCAGCATGGTCGAAAGCACAAAAAAGGCGTTGGAAACCGACGTCATGCCGACGGTAAACATGTGATGCGCCCACACCCCAAGGCTGATAAAACCAATGCCGACCGAAGCGGCAACCATCGCCGGATATCCGAAAATGGCCTTGCGCGAGAAAACGGGAATAACCTCGCTGGCGATACCAAAGGCTGGAAAAACCAGCACGTAGACCTCCGGGTGGCCGAAGATCCAGAAAAAGTGCATCCACACAACGGCCGATCCGCCAGCCTGCGTGTCGAAAAAGTGGCCCCCAAGATAGCGGTCAATGCTCAGCATGATCTGCGCGGCGGTCAGCGGCGTGATGGTAATCAGCAAAAGGCCGCTCACCACCAGCATCAACCATGCGAACAGCGGCATCCGCATCAGCGTCATGCCCTTGCAGCGCATGCATATTACGGTAGCAATGGTGTTGATCGCTCCGCCCAGAGTCCCGACCCCGGTGACGATGAGCGAGAGCGCCCAGTAATCCGTCGCATTGCCCGGCGAGAAGGCACGCGCGGTCAACGGCGCATAAGCCCACCAGCCCACATCCGGCGCATTTCCCACACCGTAAAGTCCGCTGCCACCGAGAAAGCTGTAATACAGCATCAGGCCGCCGAACAGCGTCATCCAGAAGCTGAAGGCATTCAGACGAGGAAAAGCCATGTCCCGCGCGCCGATCTGCAGGGGAACGATGTAGTTGGTAAATCCGAACAGAAACGGCATGCCCACCAGGAAGACCATGGTGGTTCCATGCATCGTAAACAGGCGGTTATACGTGTCCGGCGCAAGAAAATGGTTGTTGGGAACGGCAAGCTGAATGCGTATGGCCAGCGCCTCGACGCCGCCCACCAGCAAAAAGAAGATCGAAAGCATCATGTACAGAAGTCCGAGCTTCTTGTGGTCTACCGTCGTGACCCACTCGTGCACCGTCTCCAGCCACGTTTGCTGGTCAACAGGCGGCGGCGTTAGATCCAGCGTGCCTTCAATCGGTATTGTGCGGTCTGCCATCGCTCTTCTCTACTTCAGGGTTTCGAGGTAAGCGGTCACCTCGTCCAGTTGCTGATTGGTCAACTGCATCGCCGGCATCTGGCTGCCCGGCTTGAAGTGGTCAGGATCCTTGATCCATTCCCGCAGATTGACCTCGGTATTCGGAACCGCGCCGGATGCAATCGTACTGCGGCTCATCAGGTGGGTCAGGTCTGGCCCAAACCTCCCGGTCGCCACCGTACCCCGAATCGTGTGGCAATTCATGCACGCCTCGGTCTCAAACACCCGCCGGCCCGCCACCACCTCCGGGCTCTGATCGTCCACAGCCGGCTGCTCCTGGTTCTTCACCCACGCCGCAAACTGTGCCGGAGTGTCCACATACACGCGCAGCAGCATCTTCGCGTGCTCTATACCGCAGAACTGCGCGCACTGCCCCAGATAAAGGCCCGGCTGCTGCGGCTCCACCCAGGTGAGGTTCGGATGGTTCGGAATCAGATCGGTTTTACCCGCCAGTTGCGGCACCCAGAAGCTATGATCCACGTCCGCCGAATATAGCTTCAGATAGGTTGGCTCCGGATGACCCTTGGCGCTCAGCGGTACATGCAACTCGTTCGCCGTAACAATCCCCAGCTTGGGATAACGGAATTCCCACCAGAACTGGTGTCCCACCACCGTCACATCCATCGCATCGGCCGGCTTGGGCGCGTCCTGTATCGCAAAAATCATGCGCGCCGTCGTCAAAAACAGCACCACCACAATCAGGACAGGAATCACCGTCCACGCCATCTCAATCTGCGTGCTCCCAAAAACCTGTGCTGGTTCATGCTTGTCGCCGGCATCGCCCTTATCGCGAAAACGAAAAATAACATACGTCAGAATTCCCGCTACAACCAGAAAAATACCGCCGGTAATAGCTAGAACAAACAGCGAAAGACTGAAGATGTCCGAGGCAGGCGTGGATGCGGGCGCGAAAATACTCGGCATAGACTGAGGGCCATCAGCAAATGCGAGTGCGGGGAGGAGCAGAAAGAATAGCATTGCGGTTCCCGGTCTCAGTAGTGACCGCAACCATTCCCGATCCATCATTAGTCCTTTCCCGGGAACAGCGTTCCAGCGCGTTGAGGGTGGTCAAAGTCAAAAAAAGTTGATGCGAAAAGCCATTTTATCAGGGTTTCGAGGTGTTTGGCGAAATTGCACTCTCAATGCGCGTTCTTCAATTCAATTTCATACACGAACTCGTTTTACTCGCACCTTCACCCGAAAACACGAATGTGCTCCGGCAATCCAGGGCAGCCCGAAATGCGGAAAACAAAAGCAAAATTATCGGATTGGCGTCATCGGAACACGAATGAAGGCACGATAACGGTCACCCCGATAACGCGACCATGCAACTTCAACCGGTGTCTCCTGCGCGGTAAGAATGGTCCGGCTGATCGAAAGAAGGCTCGACTTGCTCGGGATCATCAGCAACTCGGCATCCTCTCGCGACGCCGGCAGGGCTTCGATCGTCTCATCGGCATATCCCACGCGCACACCATAGCTCTCGCGCAGCGTTGCGTAAAGCGAGTTCGCCTCGAAATCCACACGCTCTAAGCCAGGAAACTGCCGCAGCGGGATGTTCGATTCCTCAATCGCCATCGGTATTCCATCGGCAAGCCGCAACCGGCGCAGACGCAGCACCCGATCGCCAGGATTCAACTTGAGCTTCTCCCGCAACTCATCCTTGGCCGGAATCACCCCTTGCTCCAGCAGTCGCGAACTCGCCGTCATGCCTCGCTGCCGCATGTCCTCCGTAAATCCCTGTAGGTGCATGATGTTCTTTTCCAGCTTCGGCCGCGTAACAAACGTCCCCCGGCCTTTTTCGCTGAACGCGTACCCGCTTGCCTTCAGTCCGTGCAAAGCTTGCCGCGCCGTCATCCTGCTTACCTGGTAGGTGCGCGACAGATCCTCTTCTGACGCCAGTGCATCGCCCTCCGACAACTCCCCCAACCGAATCTTCTCCATCAACGCACGTTGAATCTGGTAGTAGAGTGGGATAAAGCCATCCTTGTCGAGCGCCTGCACAGCGCTTTTCTGTACGCGTTTGCGGGTTCTCGCCTTCGACACCTTGATTCCCAACCCTTCCTGTTCTCATCCAGGCGCGCCGCACCGTGATACTCTGCCTACCCGCGACAGCCAGAATCATAAATCCAGAATCATAAACATTAACCAGGCCTCTACAGCAGACCGGTTCTAAAATTGGTCTGGGCCATCCCACGCCCAGAGGCAACGCCACGCGACTCGTAAACGCCATCGTGTAGTACGTTCATCGCACCGGCGCTTAGCAAACTTAAAGTATAGTCGTATATACAGATATATCCGAATCAAAAACAGAGTAACGTTGCCGAGGAACAAATAACGTCATGCAGCAAATCTTCAACAATCGTGCCTTTCCCCACGCCATGCTCAAGGAAATCTACGAGCAGCCCGAGGCTCTCTCCGCCACCATCGAGCGCTACGCCCCCGGCGACTCGCTCAACGCGGACGCTTTCCCGAACGTCGCCGAAATCCTCCGTGGCCGTCAGCGCCTGGTCATTGCGGCCAGCGGCTCCAGCCGTCACGCGGGCCTGGCCGGCGAAATCATGCTGGAGGACTACGCGGGGCTTGCCGTCGATGTGGAATACGCCAGCGAGTACTGCTACCGCTCCACCCACACCCTCCACGATCCAGGCGTTCTGGTCATCTCTCAATCCGGAGAAACCGCCGACACACTCGCGGCTTTGCGCGAAGCTCGCGCACGCGGTCTCGCAACCGTAGCCATCACCAACAACGCCGCCTCCACCATGGCGCGCGAAGCCGACTCCTCTCTGCCAACCTTCGCAGGAAAGGAACTGGCCATTCCCGCTACCAAGAGCTTCACCACCCAACTGACCGTGCTCTATCTGCTCACGCTCTACCTTGCGCGGCTCAGCGGAAGAATGACCGCGCAGACCGTCACGTCCCACCTTGAACATCTCAACGCCCTGCCCGGGCAGCTTCAGGCCGCCCTGCCCCCATGGGAAGAACAGATCAGCGAAATCGCCAGGCACCTGCACAAAGCCAAGGGCTTTCTCTACCTGGGACGCGCCATCCACTACGCCATCGCGCGCGAGGGCGCACTCAAGCTTAAGGAGTCGGCCTACATGCAGGCCGAGGGCTACCCCGCTGGCGAGCTCAAGCACGGCCCCAACGCGCTGGTCAGCGCAGAGTCGCCGCTGGTAATCCTCGCAACCCGCGACGAACAGGACCCCGACTCCCTGCTTCGCCATCAGAAGACCCTGCAACTCATGCGCGACATGCAGGCTCAGGGCGCGACCATCTTCTCCATCATCACCGAAGGCGATGTCGAAGCAGCCCAGCTCAGTAGCTACTCCGTAGCCGTCCCCGTCGTGGACGAATTTCTGCTCCCGTTATTGGAAGTCGTGCCGCTGCAGCTCTTCGCCTACTTCACAGCCATTCTGAACGGAGTCAATGTAGACGCGCCACGCAACCTGGTCAAGGCGGTCGTCACGGAATAGCTACCGCTGGCCGCGTGTTGCTTCGGCTACCAAAACCAGCGCTTCCTCTTGGCTGTGGATGCGCCCTTCCAGTTGCGCATCCTCGGCCAACGCCAGCAACCGCTTGAACTCCGGACCCGGCTTGTACCCGGCAGCGATCAAATCTCGTCCCGTCAACAACAGCGCGGGCCGGACCTCCTCGCTCGGCGTCGCCTCATACTTGCCCTTCGCAAAGTTGTACAGTTGCAAGTCCCTATGGCTTGCCAGGCAGTCCATCTTGTGCAGCGCCAGGTGCTCCTCAAAACGGTCCAACCGGAAGAACCGCTTCAGCGTGGACGCTTTCATGCGCTCCACATCTCCAAAGCGCATATGGTTTTCTACCAGCGCCGCAACCTGCGTCGCCTCCTCATTTGAGAATCGCAACCGCCGCCCAATTTCCTCCGCTATGCGCACGCCAACCTCCACGTGTCCGTTAAAGCGAATCCTCCCCGGCCCCGGCTGGAACGTCGCCGGCTTCCCGGCGTCGTGCAGCAGCGCGCCCCATGCCAGCATCGCGGAAACCCCAGCCGGAAGCTGCTCCAGCAGCATCATGGTGTGCGTCCACACATCGCCCTCGGGATGAAACTCCGGCGGCTGCTCCACTCCATGCAGGCGGTCTATTTCCGGCAAAATCTCCTTCAGCAACCCTGTGCGATCCAGCAATTCAAAGGCGCGACGCGCCTGACCCTCTGTCAGCATGCGCGTCAGCTCATCACGAATCCGCTCCCGGCTCACCTGATGGATCTTCGTCGCGGACGCACATATTGCTGCTTCTGTTTGCTCTTCAATTTCAAACTCAAAGCGTGCGGCAAACCGCACCGCGCGCAGCATGCGCAGCTTGTCTTCTTCAAATCGTTGCGCCGGATCGCCAATCGCGCGGACCAGCTTCGATGCCAGATCAGCCTGCCCGCCAACATAATCCAGCACCGTACCCGTCTGCGGATCGAGCAGCATTCCATTAATCGTGAAGTCGCGCCGCACAACATCCTCTTCCGCGCTGCCTGAAAATCGCACCGACTCCGGACGCCGCCCATCCGTATACGCCTCATCGCTGCGGTAGGTCGCAACCTCGGTCACAATCTCTTGCCCGTCAATCTCGTCCGCAACCAGAACCACACCAAAGTGCGCCCCAACCGCAAACGTCCGCTCGAACAGCTTGAGAACCACATCCGGATGCGCACTGGTGGCCACATCAAAGTCCGATGGCTCATGCCCCAGCAACAGATCGCGCACACATCCGCCGGCAAAATACGCCTCATATCCCTCGGCGCGCAGGCGCTGGACAATCTCCTCTGCCGCGATTTGTGCCGGCGACTCTTCCACCTGTCTACTATAGATAGAGAGAAAGCAATGAGCGAAAAGCCTCAATCCGGATTGATCCTGGGCATTGAAAGCTCCTGCGACGAAACCGCTGCCGCCGTGGTCCGTCGTGGATCGGATATCCTCTCCAACGTCGTCGCCTCGCAAATCGCCACACACTCGCCCTACGGCGGCGTCGTCCCCGAACTCGCCTCCCGCGAACATCTCCGCAACATCGTCCCTGTCGTCCGCGCCGCCTTGTCTCAAGCCGGCGTCGGCTTCACTAACCTTGACGCCATCGCTGTCACCGAAGGCCCCGGACTGGCCGGCGCGCTCCTCGTCGGCATCAGCTACGCCAAGTCACTCGCCTTCGCGCTCAACAAACCGTTAATTCCGGTCAACCACCTCGAAGGCCACATCCACGCCGTTCTGCTGGAGCATGCACAGTTGCGCGCCACGCAGAGCGAATCGCTCGAACTCCCGGCCCTCGCACTCGTCGTCTCCGGTGGACACACACACCTCTACCTCGTACAGCAACACGGCGAAAGCTGGGCCTACCGCAACCTGGGCCGCACCCTCGACGATGCAGCCGGGGAAGCCTTCGACAAAGTCGCCAAGCTGCTCGGCCTCGGCTATCCCGGCGGTCCCTGGATCGACGCGCTCGCGCCACACGGCAACCCAGGCGCCGTTCCATTCTCCTTTGCGCAGATCAAACCCAAGACGCATCGCAAATCCAGCACCATGGATTTTGCCGGGACCACCTTCTTCTCTTTCAGCGGAATCAAAACCGCGGTCCTGCGCTACACCCAGACCCACAGCATGAGCGCCGGCATTCAGCAGCGCAGCAGCAGGCTGGCCGCACTTCCCGGCATTCGTCCTCTCGATGCTTTGCCTTACTTTGACCAGCAAGCGCTCGACCTTATCGCCTCCTTTCAGCGCGCCGTCGTCGATGACCTGCGCCGCAAGACCTTCCGCGCCGCGGAGCAATACGATGTCGCCAGCCTGCTCGTCTCCGGCGGTGTCGCCGCCAATCGCGAGCTGCGCGTACGCTTTACGGCGGAGGCCGCCGAGCGCGGACTCCCCATCGCGTTCCCATCTCTCACGCTCTCCACAGACAATGCCGCAATGATCGCCGCGGCCGCCTGGCCCAAGCTCCTCACAAAGGAATTCGCCGGCGACACACTCACCGCAGAACCCGCACTCGCGCTCGGCCGCTAGCATTTTCTGGCCCGCTGCAACCCGAATCCTAAGCCGTAAAGTCAACGCGACCAACAGGGAGCGTGGGCTCAGCATGATGCAAAATGGCCGCTCTTACCCCTCAGCCGCCAGAACTTCCCGCATCCAATTCGCTATAATCGGCAAGCAGCTATGGACACTCCAAACCCAATTCTTGACGGCAAACAGGTGCTCGATATCAACGACATCATGAGCATCCTGCCGCACCGCTATCCTTTTCTGCTCATCGACCGCCTCATGGAGATCGAGCGCAAGAAGCGCATCGTCGCCATCAAAAACGTCACCATCAATGAGCCTTTCTTCGCCGGGCACTTCCCCAACTTCCCCATCATGCCCGGCGTGCTCATCATTGAGTCGATCGCGCAGGCCGGTGGCGCGCTGATCCTGACGGAAATTCCTGACCGCGACAACAATCTGATGGTCTTCACCGGCATAGACCGCGCCAAGTTTCGCCGTCCCGTAGTGCCGGGCGACCAGCTCCGCATCGAAGTCAACGTCATCAACTGGAGACCGCGTGCTGTCCGCATGGAAGGCCGCGCCACCGTTGACGGCAAGCTCGCATGCGAAGCCACTGTGATGTGCGCGCTCGTCCCGCGCGCGAGTAATGCCACTGCCCCCGCAGCGGAGCCCGTGGAATCCGAGTGAGTATTCACCCCACAGCGATCATTGATCCGGGAGCTGTGATCCCTGCGTCCTGCAAGGTTGGGCCGTATTCAACCATCGGCCCCAACGTCGTGCTCGGAGAAAATTGCGAGCTTGTCTCACACGTGGTTCTCGATGGCCATCTCACCGCGGGCGACCGCAACCGCTTTTATTCATTCGCATGCGTCGGCGTCGCTCCTCAGGATCTGAAGTACAAGGGTGAACCCACCCGTGTCGCGCTCGGCGACGACAACGTAATCCGCGAGTTCGTCACTATCTCGCGCGGAACCTCCGGCGGCGGCGGCACAACCCGCATCGGCAACAGATGCCTCATCATGGCCTACGCGCACATCGGCCACGACAGTATCATCGGCGACGGCTGCATCCTCGCCAACAGCGCCACACTCGCCGGCCATGTCATCGTCGAGGATTTCGCAACCATAGGCGCGCTCAATCAGATCCACCAGTTCTGCCGCATCGGCAAATATGCCTACACCGGCGGAGGCACCACCGTCACGCAGGACGTGCTTCCCTACTCGCTCACCTCGGCCAAACGCGAAACCCGCGCCTACGGACTGAATAAGGTCGGCCTGGAGCGTCGCGGATTCGACCACCAGCGTCTGCGCGCCATCCAATATGCATATCGCGTTCTGCAGGCCTCAAAACTCAACACCTCGCAGGCCATCGCACGCCTCAAAGAAGAAGGCATCTCCACCGGGGACGTCGCCTACCTCGTCCAGTTCATTGAAAGCTCCGAGCGCGGAGTCCTCAAGTAAAAGCCTATGAAGCTCGGACTCATCGCCGGCAATGGACGCTTCCCTTTCCTCCTGCTCGATGCCGCCCGCGCCCACGGCACGGAAGTTGTCGTCGCCGCCATCAAAGAGGAAACGGACCACGAGATAGATGCGCGTGCCGCGGCTGATACGGGCATTCGCGTCTACTGGCTCTCGCTCGGCGAACTCTCGCGCCTCATTCAAACCTTCCACAATGAAGGTGTCACCCAGGCCGTCATGGCCGGCCAGGTCAAGCATAAGCAAATCTTCTCCAGCATCCGCCCCGACTGGCGTCTCGCCAAGCTGCTGCTCTCGCTCCGCACAAAAAACACTGACATGCTGCTCGGGGCCATCGCCAAGGTTCTCGGAGATGAAGGCATTCAACTCATCCCCTCGACGTCGTATCTCGAACCGCTGCTGGCCACACCCGGCATTCTCTCCGCCCGCGCGCCGTCCGAACAGGAACAGAGCGACATCACCTATGGACGCGAAGTAGCTCTCGCCATCGCCGGCTTCGACCTCGGACAGACCGTCGTCGTCGCCAGCCAGGCCTGCGTCGCCATTGAGGCCATGGAGGGAACCGATGCCGCCATCGAGCGCGCCGGAGCACTCATGCAATCGCTCGCGGACGACCCCTCCACGCTCGACCGCTCACTCACCGTCGTCAAGGTCGCCAAGCCTAAACAGGACATGCGCTTCGACGTCCCCGTCATCGGCGTGCGCACCATTGAAACCATGCACAACGCGCATGCCACCTGTCTCGCAATTGAGGCGCACCGCACCCTTGTTTTTGATCGCGACAAAGTCATCGAGCTTGCCGACCACGCTGGAATTGCAATCGTAGCGCTCGTACATCAATAATTGATGCGATTCACGCTTCCGCCCCCAATTCCACTCAGGAGCTTCGCCCGATGGCGAAATTGACCCTCATTCTTGTCATCGTCGCTGTGGTCGTCCTCGGCGGACTCGCTCTACGCAGTTTCGCCAACAACAGCAACAGCAAGATGCCGCAGACCGGCGAAATGGCTCCCAACTTCACCCTGCCTTCTGAAAATGGTAACGACGTCAGCCTCGACAGCCTGCGCGGAAAGTGGGTCGTGCTCTACTTCTATCCGGCGGATATGACCCCCGGTTGCACCATCGAAGCGCACAACTTCGAACATGACCTCGCCCGCTACAAGACCCTGAACGCGGAAATCGTCGGCGTCAGCGTCCAGTCCGTTGCCAGCCACAAAAAATTCTGCGCAAAGGACCACCTAACCTTCACACTGCTCAGCGACACCGGCAAAAAGGTTGTCGAGAAATACGGCTCACTCGGCGACTATATGGGCTACAAAATCGCCAAACGCAACACCTTCCTCCTCAACCCGGAAGGCAAAATCGTAAAGGTCTGGACAAAGGTCGATCCCGCCCACCAC
This sequence comes from Acidobacteriaceae bacterium, assembly GCA_035532055.1. Taxonomy (GTDB): domain Bacteria; phylum Acidobacteriota; class Terriglobia; order Terriglobales; family Acidobacteriaceae; genus Silvibacterium. Next base: position 37,187 of record DATKRT010000047.1, read on the forward strand.
AGCCAGCAGGTGCTCGCCGCGCTGCACCAGTTTCAGAAGCGCTGAAGCGACGAAATCCAAAACCTTGTCAAGGCCTTAATCGTATAACTGCATCTATTTGCAACAACTTACAAATGTATGTGAATTATTCAAAGCTAGTATAATAGAACTATAGGGACAATGAATGAAGGCACGGCTCTAAGCCGTGCCTTTTCTTTTGCTCAAGGCCGCTCTCCGGAGCGGCCTTTTTGCTGCCCTGAAGGAGGTTGAGCTTTGATCCGTAGTTTCACAATTCGCTACAGCGCCTGGACCCACTCCATCCTTGTCGGCTGGAACCTCATCGTCGGGTTCTGGATTGGCAGCCAGGCTTTTCGCGATCAGGTCGCTGGTCTCCAGCATGACCTGCATCTTCCGACCTGGATTCTGGCCCTCTTCACGGGCCTCATCAACATCACCCTCGCTTACCGCACCTGGACGAAACAGCGGTAAGCCGTACGTAGATTCAAAAACCCTGAAAGGAAACATAGTCCTCGCATATGAGCACTTTTCTCAAGCATATCGGCACTTTCTTCAAGACGCTTTTCGTCGACGCCACCAAGGTGGCCAAGGCGGCTCAGCCAATCGTAGACATTGCATTCCCAAGCGTCGCCAACCTCTACAACTTCACCGTGCAGCAGGCCTCGCTTGCTGAAACGGCTGCGGCAGGCGTCTCCGGTGCGGGCGTGCAAAAACTCGCCGCGGTCATCGCCGCGGTCACGCCCTACGCCACTTCTGCGCTTCTGGCGGACGGCGTTCCGGCGCCCACCACCACCCAAATCACGGCCTATGTCAACGCTGTCGTCGCGTCGTTGAATGCGCTCCCCGCGCCGGTCGCCTCCAGCAGCACGCAGCCTGCCGCCTAACCGGCCGCTCGCATCATCGAGCAGGGGCCCGCCCGGAGCCTTCCTCAATCCGGGCAATCCCACCAAATTTCGATCCTTCACAGATGCATCCTCGGCATGCCTCATGCTACGGTGGACTTTCGCCCTCTCGGAGGTCTATGAGCTCGCACGCGTCGTTTGATCTTGTCTCCGCCGCCCGCCTCTCAATGGTCGAGCACGGCTTTGAGCCGGATTACCCACCCCAGGCCAAACAGGAGATCGCCGCACTCGAAGCCCATCCACCGCAGCCACCCGCGGACATCACCGACCTCCGCCATCTCCTCTGGTCCTCCATTGACAATGACACCTCCCGCGACCTCGATCAGATCGAGTACGCTGACACTCTCCCCAACGGCGGCATTCGCGTCCTCATCGGCATCGCCGACGTAGACGCCTACGTGCCCAAAGGCTCGGCCATCGACAAGCACGCCGCCATCGAAACCGTGACCGTCTACGCCGGGGTCAAAAACTTCTCCATGCTGCCCGACCAGCTCTCGACCGGCCTTACATCCCTGCTCGAAGGCCAGGACCGGCTCTGCATGGTGACCGAACTAACACTCGATAAAAATGTGTGCGCAACAGAATCCTGTGTCGCCTCCAGCCGCATCTACCCGGCGCTGGTCAACAACAAAGCGCAGCTCGCCTACCCCAGCGTCGGCGCATGGCTGGAAGGCACAGCCGACCCTCCCCCAAAAATCGCCGCGTCCAAAGAGCTTCAGCAGCAGTTGAAGTTCCAGGACGAAATTGCGCAGCGACTGCGGCTCGAGCGCTTCAAACACGGCGCACTCAACATTGAAACGGGTGAGGTGCTCGCTACCCTCGAAAACAACGAAATCAAGCTGAACGGCGAGCACAAAAACTCCGCCACCGAACTCATCGAAGACTTCATGATCGCCGCCAACGGCGCGGTCGCACGCACTCTTGAGGCGCATCATCTCTCCTCCATTCGCCGCATCGTCCGCACTCCCGAGCGATGGGACAGAATCGTTGCCGTCGCCGGCAACCTGGACTATAAGCTCCCGGCCACCCCTGACTCCCGCTCCCTCAACGAATTTCTGGTACAGCGCAAGAAAGTGGACCCCGACCACTTTCTTGATCTCTCCCTCACCATCGTCAAGCTGCTCGGCCCCGGCGAGTACGTGCTCGAACGCACGGGCGATCCGCCCCAGGGCCACTTCGGGTTGGCCGTCGAAGACTACACGCACTCCACCGCGCCCAACCGCCGCTACCCGGACCTCGTCACCCAGCGCCTCCTCAAGGCCATGATCGCCGGCAATCCCTCACCCTATTCCGACGAAGAGCTGTCCGCCATCGCCCTCAACTGCACCACCAAGTCTGCGGCAGAACGCAAAGTCGCGCGCCAAATGCAAAAGCGTATGGCCGCCGTCGCCATGCGCCATCGCATCGGCGAGCATTTCCACGCCATCGTCACCGGCGTCACACCCAGTGGATCATTTGTCCGAACCATCGCTCCCCGCGTCGACGGCATGTTGGTGCGCGGGCAACGTGGCGTAGACGTCGGTGACCGCCTGAACGTGCAGCTTGTCCGCACCGACCCGCAGCACGGATACATCGACTTCGAGCGCATCTGAACAAGCAGGAGGCACTCTATGCGCCCGCACCTGGCAACCCTGGTTGACGACTTCCGGCGGCACGGAAGCGACATCGCCATCGTCAGCCATCGCGGCAACCGGCGCATCGCTTCCACCTACTCCGAACTGGCGGCACTCGTCGATCGCTTCGCCGCCTCGCTCATCCAGCGCAATATCCCCGCAGGCGAACGCGTCGTAATCTGGGGGCAGAATGGCGTCGAGTGGATCGCTGCCTTCTTCGGCTGCGTCGTGCACGGTGTTATCTGCGTGCCTCTCGATGCAGCGGGCAGCCCGGAATTCGCGCATCGCATCCTCCAGGAAACCACGCCTCGCCTCGTCGTCGGTGACTCCGATCTCCTCGATCAGCTCGACTCCAGCCTCACCAGGCTCCATTTCGAAGACTTCGCGTCAACTCTGCCGCCAGCAACTGCGCCCGCCCCGGTTGATCCGGCACTCTCACTCGACAGCCCGCTTCAAATCCTCTTTACCTCCGGAACCACCGCCGAGCCCAAGGGTGTCGTCCACACCCACCGCAACATCCTGGCCAGCGTCGCGCCTATCGAGAATGAAATCCCGAAGTACCTCAAGTACGAGCGCTGGGTCCACCCTCTGCGCTTCCTGCACACCCTCCCGCTCAGCCACGTCTTCGGACAGTTCATGGGCCTTTGGGTTCCGCCGCTCCTCGGCGCGGAAGTCCACTTCGAGTCACGCCTGCAAGCCCAGCGCCTCATCGAATTATCAAAGCGCGAGCGTATCTCTGTGCTCGCCTCCGTGCCCCGCGTGTTGGCCCTCCTGCGCGACCAGCTCATCGCCGATCATCCCGACCTGCCCGCGGCCATCCAGGCCGCGCAAGGCCAGCGCGTCTGGAAGCGCTGGTGGCGCTTCCGCAAGATTCATCACACTTTCGGTTACAAATTCTGGGCCTTCGTCTGCGGAGGCGCCAGCCTGCCAGAAGATGTCGAGTCTTTCTGGACAACGCTCGGCTTCGCGCTCATCCAGGGCTACGGCATGACAGAAACCGCCGCACTCATCACCCTCAATCACCCCTTCAAAACCAGTCGCGGAACCATCGGCAAGGTCCTCCCCGGCCGCACCGTCGAAATCCGCCCCGACGGCGAACTCGTCGTGCGCGGCGATATGGTCTCGACAAATACATGGCGCGGCGGCGCAATTCAGCAATCAGAATCCCCCTGGCTCGAAACCGGCGACCTCGCCAGCAAGGACGAAGAAGGCCGTCTTCGCTTCCTCGGCCGCAAGAGCCAGGTCATCGTCACCTCCTCCGGCCTCAACGTGCATCCTGAAGACGTCGAAGCCGCACTCAACCGGGAAGAAGGCGTCCAGTCCTCCGCCGTCGTTCCTCTGCTCACTCCATCCGGCACCGACCCCGTCGCTGTCCTGCTCTTTCGCGGCTCGCGCGACGAGGCCGAAACCGCCGTCATCGCCGCCAACACCCGCCTCGCCGACTTCCAGCGCGTCCGCCAATGGCGCATCTGGCCCAAACTCGACTTCCCCCGCACCTCAACCGGCAAAGTCCAGCGCCACAAAATCACCGAATGGGTCAACACACGGCAGCCGCAGGCGCGCAAAGGCGACATCGGTTCCGACCCGCTCCGCGCGCTCATCCTCTCCATCACCCATGCCCAGCCGGAAAAGACCGGCGACAACGCCCGCCTGCAGGAAGACCTGCAACTCGACAGCCTGGGTCGCGTCCAGTTGCAGGCCGAGCTGGAACAAAAACTCGGCCTCACCCTCAGCGACGAAATGCTCGAGCAGGTCGCCACTCTCGGCGAACTGCGCCACACGCTCGGACTCGACGTCGCCCACCCCGCCTCGCAGGAAACTTCCTCAGCCTCTTTCGCAACACATATCGAGCCACGCCACGACATCTACCCCCACTGGCCCTGGACCTGGCCCATCCGGATCCTCCGCGTCCTTTTCATGGAGTGCATCCACCAGCCGCTCGTCCGCCTCCTGGCCGCTCCCTCCGTCCGGCGCGAATCTCCGCTCAACCCGCAAACGCCTCTGCTCATCATCGGCAACCACGTCACCGAGTACGACGTTCCGCTCATCCTCTACGCGCTCCCCGGACACATGCGCCGCCACGTAGCCACAGCCATGGCCGCCGACATCCTCGACGACTGGCGCAAGCGCCGCAATCAAGGCTCCTGGCTCATAAACACACTCGGCCCGCTCACCTCGCTTCTGGTCACCGCCCTCTTCAACGTCTTCCCGCTCCCCCGCAGCGCCGGCTTCCGCCGCAGCTTCCAGCACGCCGGCGAGGCGCTCGACCACGGCTACAACGTAATCGTCTTTCCTGAAGGACACCGCTCCGGCGACGGCACGCTACAGCCCTTCCGTTCCGGCATCGGCATCCTTGTAAACGAATCGCAAGTCCCCGTTCTACCCGTTGCTCTCAAGGGCCTGGAAGAAATGCAGGCAGGCCGTCAGCGCTGGTTCCGCTCCGGCAAGCTGCAGGTCATCGTCGGCACGCCCATCACCTTCCCGCCCAATACCGATCCCGAAGCCATCGCCACGCGCCTCCATACCGAACTGGCCCGCCTGCTCAACGAAAAGTGACCTTCGTGCCGTAGCCAGTCGAATCCGCAAGCAGGACAATCACCTTACGTGCCCCGCTTCGAGCAATTCCGCCTTCGCTGGCTTGAGCGTTTTCTCAACCGCCTCGACCGTGCCGCGCTCCGACGCAGCTCCGAGCCCGCGCATCTTGCCACAGGCCGCCGAGGCGAGCGGGCCGCCTACTTCTATCTCCGCCACCGGGGATTCATCGTCACCGCCCGTGGCTGGCGCACATCCCGGGCCCGCGGCGACATCGATCTCGTCGCATGGGAGAACGACACCCTCTGCTTTGTCGAGGTCAAAACCCGCACCACCCGCGCCGTCGCACCCGCCGAAGCCGCTGTCGACACCGACAAAAAACGCATGCTCCGCAAAATGGCCCGTCATTACCTGCGCCAGCTCCCCGCGCGGGACGTCCCCATCCGCTTCGACATTCTCTCCATCTACTTTGAGCCCGGAAAACCCGCCGACTTCGAACTCTTCCGCGCCGCCTTCGGCTGGGAATAATTTTCGGCTTGTCTAAATGCCGGCATCTTTTTTTTGAACCTGAAGCTTCAAGCTCGTCATTCAGCCTCGACTACGGTTGTCACGTCCGTGAAAACCTTCGCATGTTCAACCACAGTTCACCGTTTCCCCACCTGGCTCACGACATCTTGACCACTATTTTTCCGCATGGAATAATTGGGCGCGATTTATGGGCTTCAGCAAGCGGGCATACTCTAGGCCGAATTGGCAGCACCGGGCATTCTTCCACGGCAATTTCAGGCAGGAGGCGTGAACCGGGACGAGGGTCACTCGCACGCAAGGAGCAACTGGATTCTTCTTTGATGTCGAAATTCCTTCTCTTCATCCTTGTCCTCCAAACGAGCCTGATACTGCGTGGACAGGTTACCCCCTCTCAAGTACCAGCCTTCAAAAACATCTCGCAGTCCAGCGGCCTGACCGTTTCGCACATTTCAACCAAAGAGAAAAACTTCATGGTAGAGACGATGAGCGGCGGCGTAGGCTTTATCGACTGCGACAACGACGGCAAGCTCGACATCATCACCACCAATGGATCTACGATGCGCCGTCATCTGGCCGGCCAGGATCCCCTGATGATCACGCTCTACCACCAGGAAAAGGGACTGAAATTCCGGAATATTACCACGGAAGCCGGCCTCACTCGTAAGGGATGGGGGATGGGCATCGCGGTGGCGGATTTTGACAATGACGGCTGGCAAGACATCTACGTCACCGGGTTCGGTGGCTCTGTTCTCTACAGGAATAAAGGCAACTGCAGGTTTGAAGACGTGACAAAAAAGGCGGGCGTCGGCGTGGATGGATTTCCGACGGGAGCTACTTGGGGAGATTATGACCGCGACGGCTACGTGGACCTGTTCGTCCCGCGGTATGCGCATCAAGTGTTACCGCGTTCCGCCAAGGATGTTCAATACTGCACGTTTCTGGGCCTGCGCGTTTTTTGCGGACCGTGGGGACTGCCGGGCGAAAGTGATCTTCTTTTTCACAATAATGGCAACGGAACCTTTGAAAATGTTTCAAAAAAAGCCGGCGTAGACGATAAAGAGCACCTCTCCGGATTGCAGGGAATCTGGGCCGACTTCGACGGCGACGGCTGGCCCGACTTGTATGTCACGAACGACCGTGGCCCCAATTACCTCTATCGCAACATGCATGATGGAACGTTCGAAGAAATTGGCTTCCTCTCAGGCACCATGGTCGGGGCGAACGGCAACCCGCAGGGTTCGATGGGCGTCGACGCTGAAGATCTTAACCATACGGGCAAACTGGACATCTTTGTAACTAACTTCCAGCAGGAGTCAGACACGATGTATGAAAACCGCGGCCCTCTGGGATTTGAAGACATCAGCATCCCTTCGGGCATAGCAAAAGCAACTTTTGACTATGTCGGCTGGGGAACCGGCATGGTGGATTTCACAAACAGCGGCTGGGACGACATCTTCATTGCAAACGGCCACATCTACCCACAGATCGACAGCGCAGGAATGGCCTTCCACTATCGTGAGCCGGCGCTGCTGTTTCACAACAACCGTAACGGCACCTTTCGCGACATTACTCGCCTGGCGGGACTGAATCAATTGCCTCTGCAGTCCAGCCGCGGCGTAGCCTTTGGCGACGTCAATAACGATGGCAAGGTTGACGTACTGATTCTGAATGTCGATGCACCTCCAACGCTGCTGCTGAACTGCAGTCAAAATTCGAACCATGCTGTGCTTCTGAAACTAATCGGAACCAAAAGCAATCGGGCCGCCATCGGTGCCCGGGTATTCGTGACCGCGCAGGACCTGAAACAAATGGAGGAAGTGCGCAGCGGAAGCAGTTACCTTTCGCAAAATGACCTGCGCCTGCATTTTGGCTTGGGCAGCCATACAAAGATCAGTACCATGGAGGTCCAATGGCCGAGTGGAGCAATCCAAACGCTGCACAATATACCTGCAGATTCCCTGTATACGATCAAAGAAGGAAAAGGCATCGTAAAAGCCGCTCGGCTGTCACCATCCACGGGTTGCGGTGGAAGTGCACCTGAACCAATGTCCGGCGCGAAGGCAAATTAGGAGTTGCGAGTAAAGCCCCTGGCAGGCAGGATCACCCAGGTTTATCTCTTTTGCCGTAGAAAGATTTGGGGCGCTGCTCCATTCGCCCCATGCAGTTCTGAGAAACTTTAGACTGTGTCCCGGAGATTGCGCTGATGCTGAGAGTTCACTCCTTGAAACCGAATCGAATTCGTCTGGGTGCGGCGGCACTCTGCCTTGCTCTCATGCCACTACTCTCTCAGCCGCTTTCGGCGCAGATGGGATCAGCAGGCGCGAACACAAACAATCACGTAAAACAGACGTTCATGGTCAGCGGCCAACGCGAAGCATTGGAACCCCTCCTCGACATGTCCCAGGATCCAACCTGGGACCCCACGCCAAAAGCAGTATGTGAGTTCCTGCAAAGCTTCAGCCCGAAGCCAGAGATGGAGAGCGAACTCGCGCCGGGTGATAATAAACTGCTCGCATCCCAGGGCGTGTTCAACCTGATCATGGCCCACCACTCGCTCGGCGAGATTGATGCCTATCTCGGCAAAATGGATCAAGCAATCAAGCAGTACAAAATGGTTCAGGCCCTGGCGCGCTCCAACAACCCCAATACTGCGCTGCAAATGGATGAAGCCATCGGGATTGCCTACCTGCACAAATCAGAGATGGAGAACGGCATCTACAAAAAACCCGGAAACCGGTGCTTGTTGCCAATGCTGCACAGCAGCCGCTACTCGCAGTCTGAAGATTCCAGAAAAGCCGTTGACTACTTCCAGCAATACCTAACGCAAAAACCCCATTCGCTGGAAGTTCGGTGGCTGCTCAACCTCGCCTACATGACCTTGGGGCAATATCCAAAGAATGTTCCGGAAAAATACCTTGTCCCGCCTTCCGTTTTTAAATCCGGCGAGAATCTCCCCCGCTTTCACGACGTCGCGCCGCAAGCTGGCCTTGCCACCGTCTCCATGGCAGGTGGCGTAATCGTGGACGATTTCGAGAATAATGGGCGCCTGGACATCGTAAAGTCGAGCTTTGACAGCTGCGCCCCCATGCAGTATTTCCATAACAACGGCGATGGAACTTTTACGAACGTAGCGGCAAAGGCAGGACTTGCCGATCAGTTAGGCGGCTTGAATATCCTCCAAACCGACTACAACAATGACGGATGCCTCGACATCCTGGTGCTGCGCGGTGCATGGGAAATACCCGAGCATATGTCTTTGTTGCGCAACAATTGCAATGGAACGTTCACGGATGTCACCAAATCCGCCGGACTATGGGCTCCCATCAGGACTCAGACTGCTGTATGGGTAGACATCAACAATGATGGCCTGCTTGATCTCTTCGTTGGCAATGAAAATGGACCAGCACGACTGTACTTGAACAAGGGGAACGGCAAGTTTGAAGATATCTCACATGCAGCGGGAGTCGACCGCATCGCATTTACCAAAGCTGTCGCTGCTGGCGACTATGACAACGATGGATACCCGGACCTCTATGTTTCAAACCTCTCTGGCCGCAATTTCCTCTACCACAATAATCACAACAATACTTTCACCGAAGTCGCAAAGTCCGCTGGCGTTGCGGGGCCTGTGCACAGCTTCGCGGCCTGGTTCTTTGACTACAACAACGACGGCTGGCCTGACCTGTTCGTCACCAGTTATTACCCCTCCGTGGATGAAACTGCACGCACCTACTTGGGTCTGCCCCACAATGGCGAGACCCTCAAGCTATATGAGAATATGCACAACGGAACATTCCGCGACGTCACCAAACAAGTCGGCCTCGACAAGGTCTTTATGCCCATGGGGGCCAATTTCGGCGATATCGACAACGACGGGTTTCTGGATATCTATCTCGGCACGGGGAGTCCGTCCTACGCCTCGGAGGTCCCGAATGTCCTGCTACGGAATAACAATGGGAAATCCTTCGTCGACGTCACAACCGCAACCGGAACCGGAGACTGGCACAAAGGACACGGCGTCGCCTTCGCCGATCTCGCGAATCGCGGATACGAGGACATCATTGAAGTAGTGGGAGGCGCCACTCCCGGAGATGCGCATGCCATGCGCGTGTTTGAAAACCCCGGCAACGGGAATGACTGGATCACCTTGAAATTAGTCGGTGTAAAGACCAACCACGAAGCGATCGGAGCCAGGATCAAGGTGACTGCTCGGGACGGCGGTGGACCGCCTCGTTCAATTGATCGCACTGTGGGCAGCGGAGGTTCGTTCGGCGCATCGCCGCTGCAACAACACATCGGGCTGGGCAAAAATGCCAAAATTGTCAGCCTCGACATATGGTGGCCAACCAGCAATACGCGCCAGCATTTCACGAATGTTATGACCAATCAGTTTTTACAAATCAAGGAATTCTCAAAAAAATACGTCAGACTGGAACGGAAGCCCTACACGCTGGGCGGCAAAAGCCGCGCACAAGAGCCGCAATAGCAGACCAAATTCGGCAACGGCTATCTCTTGCTAATTTGCCGGGGTGATCCGTCCAGCTTGGCCCTCAGCGGGCCACGCTCCATGCGTCGAATGCCACCAGGCCTGCGATACCCGCCTCAATATTTCCGCAAAAGTGCGTGAAAAACTATTCTGGCCCCGCCACAAATCTCTTGGCCGCTCTTGGATGCTGTCATGTGCTGACGTATACGACGAATTAGGAGCTTATTGAAATAGGTACCGTTGTGCGACGGAGGTCTGATGCCATTTATCGAACAGACATGCGTGGAGACGAGCGGATTCAGGACGGGATGTTCAGCTATGTTGCATTGGAGCAGCGGGTTCCTCAGGATTATCCGCTGCGTGCGGGGCGCAAGCTGACGGACGCGGTGTTGCGGACTCTGTGCCCGGAGTTCGATGCGTTGTATGCGGATTCGGGTCGGCCTTCGATTGCGCCGAGTACATTCTGAGGGCAAGGTCACTGCTGTTCCCCACCAACGTCATTCTGACCACAACGAAGCCCCCCCAAAAAACTCCATCCCCCCCAAAAAATACTTTTCTCCCCTCTGTATCCAACATCACAGCCTCTTAATCCGTCCAAGTATATTAAGGTAGTATGCGGATTTATCCTCGCGGGGGTTCCATCCAGGTTTTGATCGAGCTCGCTCTCATCCCCAAAGCATCATCCTCCCCCGTCCGCAGACTCGCCTTACCCACACATCCCCCGGGCCACCGGCCACGCGCCGGCCGCTCAACAGGAGTCCTTGTATGAAGACAGTTTTTGTAGTCGGAGCCGGGCCTGCCGGCATGTTCGCAGCGCGTAAGGTCGCCCTCGCCGGCTACAACGCCGTCCTCTTCAACCGCGACATCAAGCCCGGTGGCCTCGCCGAATACGGCATCTACCCCGTCAAGGACAAAATGAAGTTCGGACTCCGCAAGCAGTTCGCCCAGGTCCTCGACCTTCCCAACCTCCACTACTTTGGCAACGTAAAAATCGGCAACGGATACGACCTCACCATCGCCGACCTCGACGCCCTCCACCCCTCCGCCATCCTCTACACCTGCGGAGCACAGGGCGCGCACAGCCTCGGACTCCCCGGCGAGCACTCCAAAGGCGTATACGCCGCCAAGGACTTCGTCTACCACTACAACCAGCTCCCGCCCTACGCCTCCCAGGACTTCTCCACCGGACGCCGCGTCGCCATCATCGGCATCGGCAACGTCGCCATCGACATCGCCCGCTGGCTCCTGCAGGACAGCCCCTCCCACACCACCGAAGAGGTCACCATCATCGCCCGCCGCGGACCCGTCGAAATCAAATTCGACAAAAAGGAAATCGGCTACGTCGAGCGCCACATCGCGCCCGAAGCACTCACCGCCGAGCTCGACCGCATCAAGGACCGCTGCGCACCCGCCAACCAGGACGTCTCCCCCGCAACCATCTTCGCCGAGCACTTCCCCATGCTCAATGACGCCGACTTCGCCCCCATCCCGCCGCGCCTGTCCTTCCGCTTCCTCTCTTCGCCCACCGCCGTCCTCCCCGGACCCGACGGACGCATCGCCCAGCTCGAAGTCGGCGACAACGACCTCACCCTACGCCCCGACGGCAGCACCAAGCCCGTACCCAACGGCCAGAAATCCGTCCTCGACATTGACACCCTCATCTTCGCCATCGGCGACACGCACGACGAGCAGCTCGGCCTGCCCATGGGCCCCAGCGGATACGCCACCCGAACCGACCCCGAACACCCCGACGTTCCCCAATTCGAAGTCTGGGACTCTGAACACGCCTGCCCGCTCCCCGGACGCTTCGTCGCCGGATGGGCCCGCCGCGCCTCCACCGGACTCGTCGGAATCGCTCGCCACGACGGCGAACTCGGCGCAGAACAGGCCATCAACTATCTCCAGAACCAGCCCGAAGGCAACAACCCCAGCCCCGACGAAATCCTCTCGGCGCTTAAGGCGAAAGGGCTGCACCCCGTCACCAAATCCGACCTCGCCCTGCTCGCCTCCGCCGAACAGCAGGAAGCCGAGCAGCGCAAACTCAACTACTTCAAATTCAGTGACAATCAGTCCATGTTCCAGGCCATAGAAAAGGCCCGCCAAACCGCCAAACCCGGCCCCGAAACCAAACTCCAATCCGTCTAGTAGTCATCTGATTGTGTAAAAAGTTGTCGTAGTAAAAAGTTCTCATCCTGAGCAAAGCGAAGAACCTGCGGTTTCCACCCCGGCGCGAAATGTATCGCGTTCCACGCAGCTCCCCAGCCACAACTCCCGCCCGTTTCATTTACCCTGTTATTCGCATGCCCTCCATACTCATCACCGGAGGATCCGGCTTCTTCGGCGGAATCCTCAAGCGCCGCCTCCTCGACGAAGGCCACGCCTGCATCAACCTCGACCTCGTTCCCGACACCGACCAGCACCCGAACCTCATCAGCATCCAGGGCGACCTCCGCGACAAGGCACTCCTCGTCCGCATCTTCGCCGAGCACCAAATCTCCGCCGTCCAGCACTGCGCCGCGCTGCTCGCCCACGGCTCCATCGAAGAGAAAGACCTCTGGACCGCCAACGTCGACGGAACCCGCAACCTCGCCGACGCATGCCGTACCGCCAGCGTCCATAAGCTCGTCTTCATCTCCACCAACTGTCTCTGGGCCTCCAACCTCGGCCACGCCGTGCGCGAGGACGAAACGCCCGCGCCCATCGAAACCTACGGCCGCTCCAAGCTCGCCGCCGAGCAGATCCTCGCCGAATACTCCGACCTCAACACCGTCATCCTCCGCTGTCCCACCATCATCGACAGCGGACGACTCGGCCTGCTCGCCATCCTCTTTGAGTTCATTCAGGAAGGCAAAAAAATCTGGGTCGTCGGCGACGGCGGCAACCGCTACCAGTTCGTCTACGCGCAGGACCTCGCCTCCGCCTGCATCCTCGCCATGCAATACCCCGGCTCCGGCGTCTTCCACGTCGGCTCCGACAACGTCCGCTCCCTGCGCGAGGTCTACCAGGCCGTCATCACCGCCGTCGGCAGCCGCTCACGCGTCGTCTCACTGCCCAAGGGCCCAGCCATCGCCGCCATGCGGCTCGCCCACACCCTCAAAATCTCGCCGCTCGGCCCCTATCACTACCAGATGATTGCCGAGGACTTCTGCTTCGACACCACCAAGATTCGCGAAACCCTCGGCTGGCGTCCCACCCTCTCCAATGAAGAAATGCTCACTCGCGCCTACACCTACTACGCCGAGCAGCGCAAAGAGATCCACGCCCGCACCAACGTCTCCGCCCACTCCAAACCCGCCGCCATGGGCGTCATCCGCCTCCTCAAATGGATCTCATGACAAGCATCCGTCCTTCGGCGGAATTGAAGAGGACCATCACATGGCCCCCACAGAAACTTGGCGCATTCGCTGCAGATGGTCCTTGCCTGGCCCTGTGCATTCGGGGCTTTGTATCAGGGCACGGCTTTAGCCCCTGCGAAATTCTTCCTTCTACAGGTGCTCCTCAGCAGCGGCTTCTGCATAGAAATAGGAGGTACTTGCGGTTCCTCGTTTTAAGCGCGGATCTATCAGGGAAAGGACAGATCGCCGAATCATGAACCTTTCCAATCCCCAGCCCGCGCGCCGCAAATTCTTCGCCGCTTACAATCTCTGGTTCGTCTTCTTTGCCGCCTTCGTCCTCCGCGTCCTGGTCATCACCATCGGCCACACCTACCACGTCCGCCCCGGCCAGGACCACTTCCAGTTCGGCTGGGAGATGGGCCGCGTCGCCCGCGCCCTCGCCACCGGATACGGCTACGCCAACCCCTTCGTCGGACACACCGGCCCCACCGCCTGGGTTCCGCCCCTCTACCCGCTGCTCATCGCCGCCGTCTTCAAGCTCACCGGAGTCTACACCGCGTCATCGGCCTGGCTCATCCTCACTCTCAACTCCGTCTTCTCCGCCGCCACCGCGCCGCTCATCTACAAAATCGCCGCCCGCTGCTACAACCGCCGCGTCGCCGTCTGGTCCGCATGGCTCTGGGTGCTCTACCCCGCCTTCCTGCAGTACGCCGTCCACTGGATATGGGACATGGCCCTCACCGCCATGCTCTTCTCCCTCGTCCTGCTGCTCGCCCTCAAAATGCGCGGCATCGGCAGCGCTCCCGGCACCCCCTCACAGCAAACCACCGCCAACTGGCTCCTCTTCGCCACGCTCTGGGCGCTCATCGCCTACGCCAACCCGTCGCTCCTGCTCTTCCTGCCTGCCTGCGGCATCTGGATCCTCCTCGGCTCGCCAACACGCACCGGCTTCCTCAATGCCACCCTCGCCGCCCTGTGCTTCCTCGCCCTGCTCGCTCCCTGGACCATCCGCAACTATCGCGTCTTCCACCACCTCATTCCCATGCGCGACAACCTCGGTGCCGAACTCGAAGCCGGCAGCGGCCCCGGCTCCAATGGATTCCCCTTCATCGCCACCCTCCCGCTCGTCTCCCGCGTGCCGCAAACCATGCTCTACAAGTCCCTCGGCGAATACCATTACGTCCAGCTTCAGGGCAAAAAGGCCCGCGCATACATCACCGCGCATCCCGCGCACTACGCCGCCATCACCCTTAAGCGTTTCTACTTTTTCTGGGTCAGCGTCCCCCATCCCACCGGCCGCCATCCGCTCAACGAATACTTCCGCGAGCTGAACTACTGCTTCCTCTCCATCACCGGAATCCTCGGCCTCGCCCTCTCCATCAAGCGCCGCATCCCCGCCGCCGGACTCTTTCTCTGGGCCTTCATCCTTCTGCCCGTCACCTATTACTTCGTCACCGTCAACGCCCGCTTCCGCCACCCATTGGAACCGCTCATATGCATCTTCACCGTCTACCTCTTCCAATCCACCGAGCCGCGCCACCGGAAAGCATCATAGAAAACCATCCCCTTTCACCAGAAACCACGCCTCAATCCACCCCAAAAACACCAAAGGCCCAGGAATCCTCCCGGGCCTTCTCTTTCCTCACCTCTTTTGATCGGCCTTTCTGACCGCTGACCGCTTTTTAGCTGACCGGCCCTTAGCTGCCCGCTCCACCGGCTGATCGCTTCTTAGCTGCTTCTCACAGCTTGAACAGCTCCCGTAGCCGCTTCGTCTGCGCCCGGCTCACCGGAACCTCCGTCTGCTTGCGGTCCGCCATCCTTAGCTGGTAGCTGCTCTTGAACCACGGCACCACTTCCTTGATGTGGTTGATATTGACAACGTAAGACCGGTGCGCCCGCCAGAACACATTCGGATCCAGAAGCTCCAGCAGCTCCTCCAGCGTCCGGCACTTTGATTGCCCCTCCAGCGTCGGCGTCGCCACCAGGATCACCCCGTCATCGATCGACGCAAAACAAATGTCCTTCTGGTCCACCAGCAGCAGCCGGCTTGCCGCCTGCAGCACAATCTTCGCGCTGTGCGGCCGCGGAGTCTGTTGCTGCTCAATCAACCGCAGCAGCGCGCTCACGTTGACCTCTGCCGCCTGCTCCCGCTCGACCTTCACCGTCTCCTGTAAACGCACCCGCGCCCGCTCCAGCGCCTGCATCACCCGGTTCTTGTCAAAAGGCTTCAGCAGATAATCAATCGCGTTCACATCGAACGCCCGCACCGCATACTGGTCGAACGCCGTCGCAAAAATAATCTGCGGCAGCGGATCATGGTTCTCAATCAGCTTCTTCAATACCGCAAAGCCGTCCAGCCCCGGCATCTGCACATCCAGAAACACCACATCCGGCTGGTATTCGCGAATCAGCTCCACCGCCTCTATGCCGTTCCCGCCCTCGGCCAGCACCTCTACGCTGCCCGCCGAATCCAGCAAATACTTCAGCTCCTCGCGAGCCAGTTGCTCGTCGTCGATAATCAGTGCCGAAATGGTTGAGGTCGCAGCCAACCTCTGAGTATAGGGAGCCGCGGAAATAGGGGTCAACTTAGGGCCTGCTCATCTCTAATTCCCGAATGCATGCAGCCGCGCCGGAGGATGGTCCTTCGCCAGCTCATGCCCGCAATGCACACAGTAGATGTCCGTGATACGCGCCGTCTTGTGGCACTCCCCGCAGCACGCTGTCACCTGGTACGCACACTGCGGGCAGTAGTGGTAGTCCCCCGCAACATACGCCCCGCACGACGGACACGAGGAAAGAATTGGTTGCCGCAGCAAAAAGTACAACGCCACGCCCACCCCGCCCGGAATCACCACGCAGATCATCCATAGTCGCGGACTCATGCCCCGCCGTGGAGCATCGTTGCTGATATAGCCGATCACCAGCATGGAGAGAGCAGCCAGCGCGCCCCACGAGGCAATCAGGTAGGTGCGCAACGCCACCGGCAGCGAGCTCGGATGCCCCCGATGCGCCGGTAGAACCACCCAGAAGTAGTACTCCACCAGCGCAAACGCCACCACTGCAGCCACGATGGCCCAGCGCGGAATCAACTTCAGCTCATCCGACAATCGACTTTCTTCTCGGCTCGGATCGTACATAACGCCCTGCGGACCTCAACGAAACCTTGCTATGCGCGCTCTCTCCGCGTGCGGTTACTCCATTGCGCGACTACTGCGGCAAATATCGCAGGCGCTACGGTCATCACCAGCAGCGCCGTCAGCGTCGGCGAATCCAGCCAGTGCCCACCGTTAAACATATCTTCCGACATTACCCATAACGTCGGCGTCAGAAACATCAGCAGCATGCCCACAGCCAGCAGCATCATCCCCAAATTGCGCCTGGCTCGCAGTTCGCCCTCGCGCATCCGGTTCGCGGCTACCATCACAGCGCGGCGTGTGCGCTGCACTACTTCCATGTTCGCGCCGGCATCCAGACCGGCCAGCGCATCCAGCAATTTCGAATCTACAGACGGTGTCATAACCCCTCCCCGTCCAGCCTCGGCTTCAGCGCGGCAACACCGCGATACAACCTCGACTTCACTGTCGACAGTGGCGTGCGCGTCACTGCCGCAATCTCTTCCAACGACAACTCCTCGTGGAACCGCAACACCAGCACTTCGCGATGCAGCGGATCCAGCGTCAGCAGCGCCGCCGACACCTTCCGCGCCTCTTCCCGGCTCCGGTACCGGTCAAACGGATTCGGCTCCCCGCTCGGAATCTCATACCTGTAATCTTCCCCGTCCGCCGTGCACATAGCTTCCAGGCTCAGCATCGTGCGCTTGCGCCGCATGTCGATCAGCAGGTGCCGCGCCACCGTGAACAGCCACGTATCGAACCGTGCCGCCCCGTTGTACTGTGAGCCCCGCTGCAGCACCCGCATCCAGGTCTCCTGGAACAGGTCCTCCGCCATCTCGCGGTTCCCGGTCAGGAACAGCAGGTACCGCATCAGCCGGTGCTGGTACTGAACAATCAGGCGATCCAGCAACTCCGCGTCGTGGCGCTTCAGCCCCTGCGCAACCGCCAGGTTCTCCGCCCGCGCCTCCGCGCCCGAGGCCCGATCAGTCTGCGCCCGGCCAGTCAACGGAACTGCGACCGCGTTCATCTCGTCTCCTGAGACGGACAACTGCCCCGGAAAGACGCTCTTTATTACTAGATTTTCGAGTTTGCGCACAAAGCTCACGCTGCAGCCCTCAGCCCTTCCGCCAAAAAGCTCGAAATATAGCCCGGCCTTTTCAATAACCAATCCAGTATGAGACGCATACATCGCCTAAAGCAATACCCCAGCCCGCCAAAAAGCCTCCCCCCCGCCCCGCGACCGTTTTTAAGCTCAACCGGCTTCTTTTTCCTGTTCTTAGCAAGTGAAAACGTCCGATTTTTTAGCAAATGAAATATCCGGCCTTGCTCTAGTCTCCCGCAGCCGCCGGGAGGGTGGAAAAGTGGGAATCGCGGAGCGATTTTCAAGGCGGCAGAGCCTCTCGAAAACCCGCCGCCGCGTCGCCTCCCCCGGCAATTTAAGCTAATGACATGGAGATCCTCTACGGCCTGCACCCTGTCGAAGAAGCGCTGCGCTCCGGCAGCCGAAAGTTCGACCACGTCTGCGTCGCCCGCGAGCGGCACGACCAGCGCCTCCAGAAGGTCATCGACGCCTGCCGCCAGAACAACATCCGCCTCCGCTTCGAGCCCAAAGACGAGCTCACCCGCCTCGCCCAGACCGCCGCCCATCAGGGCATCGTCGCCGTCGTCCGCGCCCGCGAGTTCCTCGACCTCGAAGACCTCCTCGCCGCCCCACAATCCAGCTCCGCCGCCCGCCTGCTCCTCGCCCTCGACGGAATCGAAGATCCCCAGAACCTCGGCGCGCTTCTCCGCACCGCCGACGCCTCCGGCGTAGACGGCGTCCTCCTCACCGAGCGCCGCGCTGCACCCCTCAGCCCCGTCGCCGTCAAAGCCTCCGCCGGAGCCGCCGAGCACGTCCGTATCGCCCGCGTCGTCAACCTCGTCCGCGCCCTCGAACAGCTCAAGGAAAACAACATCTGGTGCGTCGGACTCGACGAGCGCGGAACCACCAGTTACGACCAGTACGATTTCACGTCCAACACAGTAATCGTCCTCGGACGGGAAGGCGACGGACTCCACGATCTCGTCCGCCGCACCTGCGACCACCTGCTGCGCATCCCTATGGCCGGAGCCGTCTCCTCCCTCAACGTTTCCGCCGCCGGCGCCATCGTCATGTTTGAGGCCGCTCGCCAGCGCCGCATGCAGGCTCAGCACGCTCCACCAGCCGCCGCGCCCCCGAAAAAACAAAAAGGTTTAGGTTCCTAAGTGTCTTTGAAGTCGATCTCCTTGAAGCTCACCGCCGTAGTCATCCTTTGCGGCATTCCCCTCAGCGCCGTTGCCCAGCAGAAAACTCCGCCCGCGCCTGCAACCCCCAACACCCAGGTCCTCTTCTCGCGCTCAGACACCCAGTCCACCCCGCAGAAAACCACCCCGCCGTCACCAGCCGGTCAAGTAGCCGGGAAAGTTACCAACTCCGA
Source organism: Acidobacteriaceae bacterium (assembly GCA_035532055.1). Lineage (GTDB taxonomy): Bacteria > Acidobacteriota > Terriglobia > Terriglobales > Acidobacteriaceae > Silvibacterium. The sequence continues at coordinate 56,149 of DATKRT010000047.1, forward strand.
GCGCTCCGCCGTCACCTTCACCGCCTACCAGCTCGACGTCCACCTCGCCCCACAAAACCACTCCATCTCGGCGCTCGCGCACGTCACGCTGCGCAACTCCGGCAGCACTCCGCTCGCAGTCCTTCCGCTCCAGCTCTCCTCTTCGCTCAACTTCGACGCTGTCAGCCGCGACGGCAAGCCTCTGCCCTTCACCCGGCAAACCCTTAACAGCGACACCGACCACACCGGACAGCTCCACGAAGCCGTCATCCAGCTCCCCGCCCCGCTCGCTCCCGGAGCCTCCACCACCCTCCAGGCCGCCTACAGCGGAACCATCGAGCTCGCCTCCAAGCGCCTCGTAGCCCTCGGCTCGCCCGAAAACACCGCCTTCCACTCCGACTGGGACCGCATCTCCGAGAGCTTCACCGGACTCCGCGGCTTCGGCAATGTCGTCTGGTATCCCGTCGCCTCGGTCCCCGCTCTGCTCGGCGACAGCGACAAAGTCTTCTCGGAAATCGGCGCGCAAAAGCTCCGCTCCGCCAACGCCACCGTCGCCATCAACCTCACTCTCGAGTACTACCTGGCGCCGCCCACCGTCATCGTCCTCGACGGACTCTCCATTCCCGTCCCCAAACCTTCCGTCACGCCCACCATCAACTATCCCGGCGTCCTCACCTGCTCGCTGCCGCCCACCCGCCTCGGCTTCGCCACGCCCTCGCTCTTCCTCGGCTACGGAACCCTCTCCGAGGCAAATGGCGTCCGCGTCTACGCCAACAGCGGCCACAATGCCGCCGCAAAATCAATCCTCGCCGCCGCCGCCACCGTCCAACCACTCATCTCCCACTGGCTAGGCACTAAATCCAAATCTCCTGTCACCATCATTGACCTGCCAGAATCGCAGGACCTCACCTGGGAACAGGGCACCCTCCTGCTTGCCTCCATCAAGAGCCGCCCGGCCAGCGACTACGCCGCCATGATGAGCCGCGTCCTCGCACACGCCCGCTTCCAGTCCCCGCGCCAGTGGCTCAACCAAGGCGTCGCCACCTTCATGCAGACCCTCTGGATCGAGCACACCAGCACCCGCAACCATGCTCTCGAATCGCTGGAGTCAGAACGCCGCGCCCTCGCCCTCGCCGAGCCGGCCACGCCCGGCGACTCCCCCGGCCAGCCCCTCATCCACGCCTCCGACCCCATCTACTACCGCACCAAGGCCACCTTCGTCCTCTGGATGCTCCGCGACCTCACCACTGACGACCAGCTCGCCGCCGCGCTCCAGGCCTATAACCCCGCAGAGGACACCGCCCCCGGCTACTTCCAGGGACTCATCCAGCGCGCCTCAGACCCCGGACCGAACAAGGACCTGCAATGGTTCTTTGATAACTGGGTCTACAACGATCGCGGACTTCCCGACCTCACCATCGCCTCCGTCCACTCCAGCCCCGCCTCCAGCCCCGGGCTCTACCTCGTCGCCATCGGCATCGTGAACAACGGCTACGCGGAGACCAACGTTCCCGTCACCGTCCGCTCCGCCAACAACACCCTCACCGAGCATCTGCTCGTGCCCGCCCAAACCAGCATCGTCCACCGCATCCTGGTCCAGGGCCTGCCCGATCAAGTCATCGTCAACGACGGCGCCGTCCCCGAAGTCGCCGCCGACATCCACAAGCTCTCCATTAACAATCAGTAATCGGCCACTCGATCGCACTCAATGCAGAAATGGATTCCGAATCCGCACCGGCCCGATCCTCTGCCCATGCTGCATATCTTCGGAATAAAGCGTGGTGCATCCCGCATCCTGGGCCGCCGCAATCATCAGCGAATCGTAGATGTGAAAACCGTAACACCGAGCAATCTTTAACCCTGCATCGTGAGTCGTGACAGTAATCGGAACGGGCTCACCGCACAGCAAACGGATAAACGACAGCGCTTCTTCAATCCGTTCCCATGGCATGCGCAGCTTGCGGCGGGTTACAGAAACAAATTCATTCAGGACCTGGACGCTCACCGTCCCCACATCCAGCAGCAAACTACGAGCAGCCTCGGAGCGCGGATCGTCCCGTGTCACCACATACACCAGCACGCTTGTGTCAAAGAAGACCTCAGCGGGCATTCGCCTCTTCCCGGTCGAACTTGAAGCCGGGAGGAAGAGGCTTGCTCAATCTCCGCAGACCTTCGATCGCCTCTTGCCGGCTCAGGTCGCGCTTCACCTCAAACTCCCGCTTTCCCGCAACCCGAATCTCGATCTGGTCGCCTTCCTTCAGCTCCAGCGCCTCTACCACCACAGCAGGCAGACGCACTGCCAGGCTGTTTCCCCACTTGGACACCTGCATGGCCGCACTCTCCTTTGATATACATCGTCGCTCAGTATATCAACAGCCGCCACCCTCTACTTCGCCCGGCCGAACACCACGTTGTTCCGCCCAAAGTACAGCTTGTACTCGCCCGCTTCGCGCGCCGGCACTATCTGCAGCGGAACCGGCCGATGCATCCTCAAATCATGCCCCGCCGCTGTATAGAACTGGTCTTGCGCCGCCAGGTTCATCACCACAAACTGCATCCCCATGCCGCTCGGCACAAAACCCACCCCGTACGCCCCCGGAACCAGTACATGCCCACCAAAATCCAGCTTCACTTCCGTCAGAAGATACGCCTGATATTTCTGCTGAATCCCATTCGAGTACCCGCCGTTGTCCACCAGCGCCACCATCGTCATCAACCCATCCGCAAACCGCACTCCGCCCGAATTGCGCAGTTGCGTCGTTGCCGACAGCCCCCGGAAAAACACCCGCCCCGGAAGAACCGTCTTCAGGTCCGTCGAATGCAGAATCCCCGGCTTGGGCGCGACCTTTGCCTTGGCAAACGCCGGAACCACCGCTACGCTCAACAGCAGAGCACACACTACCCCTATTACGCGATTACTTTTCATAACACCACCCTTTCCGTTGCCGAAGCAGTATATCGCCACACTTGTAGACCACGCATCCACCTTTTGGTTGAAAAACTGGCGGCCCGCATAGCAGGCCGCCTATGGAATTTTCCGAACTACTGTAGAGCGAAGCATGGAACATCAATTCTCCGCGACCAACGGGAGCGCCTCATTTCCGGCATCACCATGGCGCGAAGCGCGTCCGCCCGTGCGGCAAGCACCTCAAACGTCCAGCCGCCCGGCTGCCGCCACCTTCCCATACCAGTAGCCCGAGTCCTTCACCGTCCGCCGCAGATCACGGAAGTCCACATACGTCAGCCCGAACCGCTGGCTGTAGCCCTCCGCCCACTCAAAGTTATCCAGCAAACTCCACGCATGGTAGCCACGCACCTTCGCACCGTCCCGCATCGCCCGCGCCAGCTCCGCCAAATGCTCCTTGAAGAACGTCGTCCGCCGCGGGTCCGGAACCTTCTGCATGTTCTCCGGCAACGGCCCGTCCGAGTACGCACACCCGTTCTCCGTGATCTCGATAATCGGATTGTCATACTCCTTCGAAATCCGCATCACAATGTCATAAATCCCGCGCGGCCAAACCTCCCAGCCGTTGTACGTAATCGGGCCCACCGCCGGCATCCACTCATTAAAGTGGAAGTGCGGATCGCCGCCTTTCCCGGCATCCGAAACAATCCGCCGGTTGTAGTAGTTAATGCCCATCCAGTCCAGGGGAGCACGCATAATCTTGTCGTCGCCCGCGCGCACTCCCATAATCTCGAACGGCGGCGGCCCCACAAACGCGTCCGGATACCGCCCCTTCAGCGCCGTCTCCACAAAAAACACATTGTTCACCGCGTGAAACCGCTCCGCCGCAGCCTTGTCCGCCGCGCTCTGCGTCGCCGGCTCCACCGGAGCCATGCTGTACGCCGACCCGATCTGCGCCTTCGGACGCGCCGCCTTCATCGCCCGGAACGCCTCGCCCTGCGCCAGATTCACCGTGTGCGACGCCTTCAGGAAAAGGTCCTCGCTCTTCAGCCCCGGCGCATGAATCCCCTGCCAGTAACCCAGCTTCGTAAACACCCATGGCTCGTTAAAAATCGCCCATGTATCCACGCGGTCGCCCAGCGCCTTCGCCACAATCTCCGCATAATCAGCAAAATATTTGTATAGCTCGCGCTTCGGCCACCCGCCCTGGCCCTCCAGCGCCTGCGGCAGGTCCCAATGGAACACCGTACACATCGGCCTGATCCCCGCCGCCAGCAGCTCATCCACATAGCGGCTGTAGAAGTCCAGCCCCTTCTGGTTCACCGCCCCGCGACCCGTCGGCTGCACCCGCGTCCATGCCACCGAGAACCGGCTGCTCTTCATGTTCAGCCGCTTCATGATCGCCACGTCTTCCTTGTAGCGGTGATACGTGTCGCACGCCACGTCCCCAGTGTCGCTACCCTTGATCTTCCCCTGGGTGTGCGCAAAGCGGTCCCAGATTGACTCGCCCTTCCCGTCCGCCTTCCACGCGCCCTCCACCTGATACGACGCCGTCGCCGTCCCCCAGAAAAAGTCCTTCGGAAACCGCGCTCCGGTGATATCGATCGCCGGAATCTCCGTATTCTCCGGCACAAAAAACGGGTTGGCCGCAATCCCGTAGCGGGACAGCGTAGCCATCCCCGCCAGCGCGGCCGTGTAATTCATAAATTGACGCCGATTGATCACGTGGATATGCCTCCTGAAAGGAAAAAATCATCCTAGCACCCGGAAAATACTTTAGTAAAACTGTTTATTACTAGATCAAACGCGCCTCCGGCCGCTTCATCGCGCTTTCGATCACCACGCAGAGCAGGATGCCCGCCAGCGCCGCCAGCGGAACCGCAAACGCCGTCCGCAATCCGCCCCCGTGCTCGGAAATCAGTCCCGTAATCCACGGCGCCACCGCTCCGCCCGACCCGCATATCGCGAACACCCAGCCCGCATGCCGTGTCCGCCCCGTCCGCGCCAGCATCCGCGACACCGACAGCGGGAAAATCGGCCCGCAGCCCAACCCCGCCGCCACCACCGCCGCCAGCAGTACCCATACAGGATGCGGATGCAACAGTGTCACCACGCCGCCCATCGCCAGCGCCAGCCCGCCCAGCAGCACCGCCACCTCCGCCAGCCACCGCAGCACCGCCACCACCAGCCAGCGCCCTGCCAGCAGCGACACCCAGAAGACCGAGACAAACAAACTCGCCCGCGCCACGCTCAGCCCGCTCAGCCGGTGCACATAGGTCGCAATCCATCCGGCAACCGTCGTCTCCGCCCCCACATAAAGAAACAGCATCACGCTGAACAACACAAAAATCGGCAGCCCCGCATGCGCATCGCGGGCCACCGTGCTCGGCTCCCTCGGTTCGCCTGTCCTTCCCCTGCGCAGCAGCGGAGTAAACAATGCAAATGCCAGCGCCACAATCAGCGCCACCAGCAGCACAAAGATCCGCAGCGCATGCGCCCGCAAGGCCAGCGCCACCAGCTCCGGAGCCAGCACCGCTCCAATACCCCAGCTCAGGTTCACCCGTGTCAGCAGTGCGCCCCGCCGCTCCGGATACTCCGTCCCAAAAATCAGGTTCGTCGCAGAAACCACCAGCCCCGTACCCAGGCCGATCAGCCCGAACGCCGCCAGCGACGCCGCGTAGTGTGGAACCAGCAGCATCGCCACGCCCGCGCTCACGCTCGCGCAACCACTCACCAGACTTTTTCTCGGAAAATGTGAAGAAAGCACCGCGCCAATCGTCGATGATGAGAACTGTGCCGCGAACAGCCATCCGCCCTGCACATCGGTCAGGTGCCATTGCGCCGTCAGAACCGGAAGAATCGGCCCCAGCAAAACCGTAACCGTCCCGCATAGAACCAGAACAAAGTAATACTGCGCCGCGGGAAGGGACTCAAAACGCGGTGCTGGTTCGCACTGCATCCTAGCCGTGCCGCCCTACCCGCTTCAGATTCGGCGGCATCGTCGACTCGCGGATAATCAGCTCCGGCACAATCGCAATATCATCCGAATAGTCCTTCTTACCCTGTAGCCGCTCCAGCAGAAGCTGCGCCGCCGCGATACCCATCTTGTGCAGCGGCTGCCGAATCGTCGTCAGGCTCGGGTTATGGAACGCCGCACCCTGAATATCGTCAAACCCAATCACCGACACATCCTCAGGAACCCGCAGATGATGGTCCTGGAATCCGCGGATCACTCCTATCGCAGCAATGTCATTGAACGATACCAGCGCCGTGAACGGCTTCTTCTTCGCCAGCAACTGCTCCGCCACCGGATAACCAAGTTCCGGCGACGACAGGTTCAGCTGCAGACGGATCACCAGGTCCGGATCCACCTCCAGCCCCAGCTCCTTCGCCACCGCCATAAAGCTCTTCCAGCGGTCGTCCGAGTCCGAACTGAACGTCTGCCCCCGCATGAACGCAATGTGACGGTGCCCCAGCTGATGCAGGTGCCGCAGCGCCAGCTCCGCCGCTCTCCGGTGGTCCAGCACAATGTTGGTCACGCCCTCAATCTTCCTGTGACCCGCCACCGCCACCACCGGCAACGGCAGCGGATGCTGCAGCGCCGTATCGATCGCGATAAAACCCTCCACCGAGCGGTCCATCAGCAGCCGCGGATACTCCTCAATCAGATCCGCCTTCCGCCTGTGGCTCGCCGCCAGGTAGAAGTACCCCTCTTCCATCAGCACATCTTCAATGCCGCCCATCACCAGCACCGAGTAGCCGTCGCTCAGCTCCGGCACCAGCACCCCAATTGAAAAGCTCTTCCGGCTCCGCAGCGACCGCGCATAAAAACTCGGCCGGTAATCGAACTTCTTCGCCGCCGCCACCACCCGGTCCCGCGTATCCTGCGGAATCGACCGCACCCCCGGCGCATTATTCAGCACCAGCGATATCGTCGCCGGAGACAGATCCAGATAGTCCCCCAGCACCTTCAAACTAATCGGCCGCCCCGGCAAAAACTCGCTCTTCTCGCGCGGCGGCCCCGTCTTCTTCCCTCTCGGCATACCAGCCTTTGTAGCCTTTTACGCACAAAATGTACAACCCTAACGCTCGCGAGGGTATGGCCGGGTGCCCAGGTCCCGCTCTTGAGACCTGGGTCCACACTCACGACGGACGGCGCACATCCATAACGACTCCCGCCGCGCTCTGCCCGTCCGTCTTCCCATCCCCCAGCGCCGTCGAGCTGATCCGCATCCGAGGAAACGCATCCGGATAATTCTCCCGGATAAACGCGATCATCTTCTCCCGCACAATGCACCGCAGGTTAAACGCCTCCCCCGAGTTCTGCGCGCTCATCAGGCAGCGAATCTCCATCGTATGTTCCGTCAGGTTCGTCACCTGCACCGCATTCACCCGCTTGTCCCACTCCTTTGACGACTCCAGGATCCGCGTAAACTCCTGCCGTATCGGATCCACCGGTACCGAGTAGTCCACATATAAAAACGACGTCCCCAGCAGCTCCGCCGACTGCCGCGTCCAGTTCTGGAACGGGTTCTCGATAAAGTAGCTCAGCGGAATAATCAGCCGCCGCTGGTCCCAGATCGCCATCACCACATACGTCGTCGTGATCTCTTCAATCCGTCCCCACTCGCCTTCAATAATCACCACATCATCCAGGCGAATCGGCTCAGTCAGCGCAATCTGCAAACCCGCCAGCAAATTCGACGCCGACGACTTCGCCGCCGTCGCCAGCACCAAACTCGCCAACCCGGCCGACGCCAGCAACCCCGCCCCGTAGTGCCACAGCCGCGAGTCTTGAAACACTGACAACACCAGCCCCGCATCCACCACCATCAGCAGCACAATCACCATGCGCCGAATCAGCTGCATCTGCGTCCGCGCCCGACGCGCCCGCAGGTTGTCCGCGACAGAGATGTCGTACCGCAGGATCAGCACATCTTCCACGCAGTACACCAGCGAAATCATCAGCCAGCCCAGCGCCAGAAACCACAGCACCGCCAGCCCCTTCTGCAGCGCATCCACATATGGCTGCAACTCAGCAATCAGCGGCAGTATCAGGCCCAGGCCCGTCACCATCACCAGCGCCTGCGCCGGACGCCGCAAACGCATCACAATCTTGAAGACATGCTCCGGCCCGCCATGGAAAAACGGGATCTTCAGAACCAGGCTCTTCAGGATCGGCCGCACAAACGAACTCAGCACCACCGCGCCAATCAGCAGAGCGGCCACAATCGACCAGTGCCCCGCATGCGCCTTCAAACTTTGAACAATATGAAATGGCATGTCCTTATGTTACCGATGCGGAACCCATCCCCGCCGGTATCCACCCCCTCCCACCCCTCCCCATACCATCGCTTCCCCAAAGCCCTCCACCCATCCCCGCGCCCGCCACTGTGTCCACAAATGGACACCACTTCCCGAAATCGGTCACCTCACCCCTCCCCGCCATACCCAGCCATCACCCCTAAACCCATTCCCATGAACATTTAGGTTCCCACCCCCGCTTGGCAGCCCGCGTGCTCTACCATCAGTGCAATGGACATCATCCGCCCCGACCTCAAGAAGAAAAAATTCCGCCGCAACCTCGTTTGGGGCACAGTCGCAGTCGTCCTCGTGGCAGCTGCCATCCTCGGCATCTCGCGGCTCAAACCCGCCATCCCCACCGTCGACTCCAGCACCATCTATACAGATACGGTCAAGCGCGGCGATCTGCTCCGCCAGGTTCGCGGACTCGGAACCCTCGTCCCCCGCGAAGACTCTATCCAGCTCATCCCTGCACAAACCGACGCCACCGTCGTCCGCATCCGCGTCCTGCCCGGAGCCAAAGTCACTCCCGACACCATCATCATGGATCTCTCCGATCCGCAGCTCCAGCAGAAGCTCCTCACCGCGCAGCTCCAGCTCAAGCAGGCCCAGGCCGACTACAAGGCCCTCCAGGCCTCGCTCCAGAGCACCCTCATGGATAAGAAAACCGCCGCCGCCGCCGTCGACGCCAACTACACCCAGGACCAGCTTCAGGCCCAGACCGACAAGCAGCTCTACCAGCTCGGCGTCATCTCCGGCCTCGCCTATCAGAAGTCCCAGGGCGCAGCCGATCAGCTCACCACTCAGCACCAGCTCAGCCAGCAGCAAATCCAGGTCAATCAAAAGGCCATCCAGATCCAGCTCGACTCCTCAAAAACCAAAATCGAACAGGCCCGCGCCCTGCTCAACCTCTACCAGAAGCAGGAAGACGCACTTGAGGTTCGTGTCGGCATCACCGGAGTACTCACCCCGCTCGCCACCCCCCTTCAGGTCGGCCAGCACGTCGCCGTCGGAACCCCCCTCGCCGAGGTCGTACAGCCGGGCAAACTCAAGGCCGCCTTGCAGATCGCCGAAACCCAGGCCCACGACATCCAACTCGAACAGCCCGCACAAATCGACACCCATAACGGCATCGTCCCCGGACACGTCACCAGAATTGATCCCGCCGTAGTGAACGGAACCGTCACCGTTGACGTATCTCTCGATGGACCGCTCCCATCGGGCGCGGTTCCGCAGTTGAGCGTCGACGGCACCATCGACCTCGAGCGCCTCCACAACGTGCTCTACGTCGGCCGTCCCGCCTTCGGCAACGAAAACTCAACCATCAGCCTGTTCCGGATCAGCCCCAACGGCAAAACCGCCACCCGCGTCCAGGTAAAGGTAGGCAAGGCATCGGTAACTGAAATTCAAATCCTGAGCGGACTCCACGAAGGCGACCATGTCATCCTTTCCGACATGTCGCGCTACGACAACACCGACCAGGTCCGTCTCGACTAGAATTGCACCGCACAAAGAGGAGCGAGGGCTTACGACATGGAACCAAACACAGCAGATCAGAAGCAGGCATTGATCGAGATCGAAGGCCTCACCAAGGTCTTCTATACCGACGAGATTGAGACGCATGCCCTCTCCGGCATCCATCTCAACATCAACAAAGGCGAGTACGTCGCCATGTCCGGACCCTCCGGCTGCGGCAAGTCCACGCTGCTCTCCATCGTCGGCCTGCTCGACACCCCCACCGCGGGTAAATACCTGCTCAACGGACACGCCGTCGAAAACCTCAACTTCGCCCAGCGCTCCCGCATCCGCAATCAGGAAATCGGATTTATCTTCCAGAGCTTCAACCTCATCGGCGACCTCACCGTCTACGAGAATGTTGAGCTGCCCCTCACCTATCGCACCGGCATGTCCGCCGCCGAGCGCAAACGCCGCGTCCAGGAATCGCTCGAGCGCGTCAGCATGGCGCACCGCATGAAGCACTATCCATCGCAGCTCTCCGGTGGCCAGCAGCAGCGCGTCGCGGTCGCCCGCGCCCTCGCCGGCTCGCCTTCCATCCTGCTCGCCGACGAGCCGACCGGTAACCTCGACTCCCGCAACGGCGAAGCCGTCATGGAGCTGCTCCAGAATCTGCACCGCGAAGGCGCAACCATTTGCATGGTCACGCACGACCCACGCTTCGCCCGACACGCCGAGCGCCAGGTCCATCTCTTCGACGGCAAGGTAGTCGCCGAGGGAGACGCGCTCGAACAGGTGCTGGAAACGACATAGTAGCTAGCTACTAGCTTCTGGCTTCTAGCTTTTAGCTACTAGCTTCTGGCTCCGGCGAAAACACAAGGCCTGCAGCCGGATACAGCCGCATTGTGCCCGTAGCTAGTAGCTGGAAGCTGTTTTTATGAGTCCGCGCACATCCAGCGGCTCGCAACCATGAGCTAGTAGCTAGTAGCTACTAGCTACTAGCTACTAGCTGAAAGCTGTCTTTCATGATCCAGCTAAAAAATATCGAACGCAGCTACAAAGCCGGAGCAGGACAAACCTGGGTCCTCCGCCGCATCAACCTCGAAATCCACCAGGGCGAGTTCCTCACCATCATGGGCCCCTCCGGAGCCGGAAAATCCTCCCTCCTCAACATCCTCGCCCTGCTCGACGACCAGTGGCTCGGCGAGTACTGGCTGCGGGATCAGCCCGCGCACGCCATGAACCGCAAGCAGCGAGCCGATCTCGCCCGGCGCAACATCGGCATGGTCTTCCAGAGCTACCACCTCCTCGACGACCTCACCGTCGCCGAAAACATTGACCTGCCCCTGTCCTACAAAAATATGCCCCGCTCCGAACGCCAGTCTCTCGTCGCCGACGCCCTCGACCGCTTCAACATCGTCGGCAAAAAGGACCTCTTCCCCTCGCAGCTCTCCGGCGGACAGCAGCAGCTCGTCGGCGTCGCCCGCGCCGTCATTCACAAGCCTTCGCTTCTGCTCGCGGACGAGCCCACCGGCAATCTCCACTCCAGCCAGGCCAAGGAAATCATGGAGCTCTTCCGCCAGCTCAACCAGGAGGGCGCCACCATCGTGCAGGTCACCCACTCTGACGCCAACGCCGCCTACGGCTCCCGCATCATCGAGGTCCGCGACGGCTGGATGACCCGCGACACAGCGAATCCCGAACTCACCCCGGCCACCGGACCGCAATGAAGCAAGCAGCCTCCAGGAGTACACCTATGGATTTCCCCTCGAACCGGCAACTTCGCTGGAACCTCAAACTCGCCGCCGCCGCGCTCGCTCTGGTCCTCACACCGTGCGCACTCGCGCAGCAGACGCTCAATGCCCCCGCGCCTGCCGCCCAGCCTGCGCCACAGCAAAAGACGCTCGCCCAGCAGGCCGCCGACCTCCAGCAAGTGCAGCCCGTCACTGCGCAGCGGCAGCCCTTCCACGTCTCCCTTCCCCACTCCCGCAATCCCTTTGCGCCCTACATGCCCAGCACCGTGCCGCCCATCAACCTCGTCAACTCCCCCCGCCTCTACAACCTTGAGCGCGACGGTAAGCTTTACCTCTCGCTCCGCGACGCCATCGCCCTCGCGCTTGAGAACAACCTCGACCTCATGTACTTCCGCTACAACCTGCCCATCGCCCAGGCCGACCTCATGCGCACCAAGGCCGGAGGCCTCGCCAACGGCGTCAACACCGGCATCGCCCAGTCCACCCCCGGCGGATTCAACTCCTCCGCCTCGGGAGGCTCATCCGGCGGCTCCAGCTCCGGAGTCACCGCCGCTGGCGCCGGTGGCCTCGTCACCTCCACCCTCGGCGCGGGCTCCGCCATCATTCCTTTCGATCCGCATCTGTACGCGCAGGGACTCGTCGACCACACCACGCTGCAACAGGTCAACACCATCAACTTCGGCGTGCCCACCTTGAAAAACAACACCATCGAGTTCTATACCGGGTATTCGCAGGCCTACCCGCTCGGCACCAACTTCTCCATCATTGCCTACGGACAGCGCCAGACCACAAACAGCGTCTACAACATCCTCAATCCTCAGCTCACCACCGACTTCGACTTCACCATCAATCAGCCCTTGCTGCAGGGCTTTGGACTCGCCACCAACGAGCGCTACATCCACATCGCCAAAAAGAACATCCAGCTCACCAACCTCGCCTTCCGCGCCCAAACCATCGCCACCCTCACCCAGGTCCAGAACATCTACTGGGCCCTCGTCGGCGCCTATCAGGATGTCCACGTCAAGGAGCGCTCCCTCGACTTCGCGAAGGAAACTCTCGCCGACGATGAAAAGCAGCTCCAGCTCAAGAACATTGCCGCCATGCAGGTCTTGAAGGACCAGGCCGCCGTCGCCACCAGCGAAGGCGATCTCACCGTCGCCCGCGCCAACCTCAAGCTCAATCAGCTGCTCATCAAGAACGCCCTCACCAAAACCATCGATCCCACCATCGCCGACATGCCCGTCATCCCGCTCGACCTTCAGGGTCCGCCCGATCCAAACGCATCCAAACCAATTGACGAGCTCATCACCGAGGCCGAAAAAAACCGCCCCGACGTCGCCGAAGACCAGATCGCCATGCAGAACGCGCAGGCCAGCCTCCGCTCCATCCGCAATGAGCTGCTGCCCTCGCTCACTCTCTACGGAAAATATGCGGGAGCAGGTTTCGGCGGCCAGCTCAATCCCTACTGCCAGCTCGGCACCTTCTGCACCAGCACCTTCCCCACCGGCTTCGGCGGGGCCTTCCAGAACACCTTCAACTACTCATCCCCCGAGTATCAGGTCGGATTCAAGCTCGACATCACCCTCCGCAACCGCGTCGCCAAGGCCGACCAGTTCCGCGCCGTCCTCGACTACCGCCAGAAGGAAGTCTCCTTCGAGGAGCAGAAAAAAAGCATCCGCTTTGACGTGCGCAACGCCCAGTACGCCCTCCAGCAGGCCGAGGCCCAGGTTCAGGCCCTCACCCAGGCCCGCGATCTTGCCCAGCGCACCTTCAACATCGCCAAGCAGGAACAGAAACTCGGCGCCATGTCCGCCTACGACACCCTGTCCTCCGAGCAGTTCCTCGCCGTAGCCGAATCCAACCTCTTCGCCGCGCAAACCAAGCTCGAACAAGCCAAGGTCAACCTCGACTACTCCACTGGCTCCACTCTCCAGCGCATGCAGGTCTCCATCGATGACGCCCGCAGCGGAGTCGTAACCCACATGCCATGACAAAATTTATGCCGCGAATTCATGCCACGAAATCGGGGTGCCCCACATCTCGATTTTGAGATGTGGGTGGCGAAATTCTCAACCGAATAGAATGTCTGGAAGCCTTGGTTCTAGCCTCTATGCCCGACGCCCCTAAATCCCGCAAGCCAGTCCTGCTCGCCGCCGACGACCAGCCCCACATCCTCGACGCCCTCGAGTTCCTGCTCGAGCCCGAAGGCTTCCGCGTCGAAAAGGCCCGCTCCCCCATCATGGCGCTTGAGGCCCTCAAGTCCGGAACCTACGACGCCCTCCTCATCGACCTCAACTACACCCGCGACACCACCTCTGGCCAGGAAGGCCTCGACCTCCTCGCACAAATCAAGTCCATCGATCCCCAGCTCCCCGTCATCGTCATGACCGCCTGGGCCAGCGTCGAGGTCGCCGTCGAAGCCATGCGTCGCGGCGCGCAGGACTTCATCCAGAAACCCTGGGACAACGCCCGCCTGCTCTCCATCCTCCGCACTCAGATCGAGCTTCAGCGTGCCGTCCGCCGCGCCCAGCACCTCGAAGCCGAAAACCGCATCCTCCGCGCCGAGGGCCTGCCCCCCATGATCGCCACCGCGCCCGCCATGCAGCCCGTCCTCGACACCATCGCCCGCATCGGCCCCTCCGACGCCAACGTCCTCATCACCGGCGAACACGGCACCGGCAAGGAAATCGTCGCCCAGACCCTCCACGCCATCTCCGCCCGCGCCTTGCGCTCCATCGTCGCCGTCAACACCGGAGCGCTCCCCGAAGGCACCTTCGAAAGCGAGCTCTTCGGCCACGTCAAAGGAGCATTCACCGACGCCCGCGCCGAGCGCATCGGACGCTTCGAGCTGGCCGACGGCGGAACCCTCTTCCTCGACGAAATCGCCAACATCCCACCCCGCCAGCAGGCCAAGCTCCTCCGCGTTCTTGAAACCGGAGAGCTCGAGCGCGTCGGCTCCTCCAAAACCCGCCGCGTCGACGTCCGCGTCCTCTCCGCCACCAACGCCGACCTCCACGCCGAGGCCGAGGCCGGACGCTTCCGCGCCGACCTCCTCTTCCGCCTCAACACCGTCGAAATCCACCTCCCGCCTCTGCGCGAGCGCCGCGAAGACATCCCTCCACTCGCCGCCCACTTCCTCGCGCGCTACGCCCAGCGCTACCGCAAGCAGGTCTCCGGCATCGATCCTTCCGCCGTCCAGGCCATGCTCGCCCATCCCTGGCCCGGCAACGTCCGCGAGCTCGACCACACCCTCGAGCGCGCCATCCTCATGGCCCGCGGCCCGCAAATTGAAACCGCCGACCTCGGCCTCAACACCGCCCGCGCCTCCTCTCCGTCCCTCGACGAGATGAGCCTCGAATCCGTTGAGAGTATCCTCATTCGCAAGGCCCTCTCCCGTTCCGCCGGAAACGTGAGCCAGGCCGCCGAAGCCCTCGGCCTCAGCCGTGGCGCGCTCTACAGGCGAATGGAAAAATATGGCATCCAGGCCACCCACTCCAGCTAAGTCAAAACCCGGGCAGGAGCCTCTGCGCTTCGAAACCCGCCTGCGTGTCTACAGCCTGCTGCTCTGCACCATCATCGTCGTGCTGCTCGCCACGCTTCTGCTCGTCCTGCATCTCTCCGCCTCCGCCATCATCAGCATCCTCGCCGTCGTCTCGCTCACCTTGCTGCTCGCCGTCGTCTCTTTCATGGATCACGTCATCCGCCCGCTGCAAACCCTCGCCAACGTCGTCGCCGCCCTCCGCGAAGAGGACTACTCCTTCCGCGCCCGAGGCGCACGCGCCAATGACCCCTTCGGCGACCTCGCCATCGAAATCAATGCCCTCGCCGACGCGCACCAGTCCCAGCGCCTCGGCTCGCTTGAAGCCGCCGCCCTCTTCCGCCGCGTCATCGCCGAGCTCGACGCTCCCGTCCTCGCCTTCGATCAGTCCGCGCACCTCCGCCTCATCAACCCCGCCGCCGAGCGCCTCTTCAAAATCAACGCCGCCCGCGACCTCGGCCGCTCCGCCGACGAACTGCACCTCGACATTCTCCTCAACCACCCGCCCGGCGAGGCCATCCAGATCGACAACAAGCTCGCCCGCGCGCCCTCCCGCTGGATGATCCACGCCAGCCAGTTCCGCCAGCGCGGCGTCCCCCACACCTTGTATCTTTTGTCCGACGTCAGCACCGCCCTCCGCGAAGAGGAGCGTGTCGCATGGCGTCGCCTCATCCGCGTCCTCGGCCACGAAATCTCCAACTCCCTCGCCCCCATCAAATCCATCGCCGGAAGCCTCCGCGCCCGCCTGCCCCAGGACCTCAACGGCGCGCTCCCCGACTTCGATCGCGGCCTCGACGTCATCGAAAGCCGCGCCGAATCCCTCGACCGATTCGTCCAGGCCTACCGCCAGCTCGCCCAGCTCCCCGCGCCCTCGCTGCGCCGCATCGCCCTTCGCCCCCTGCTCGAACGCGTCGCCCGCCTCGAACCCCGCCTCGACGTCACCCTCGCCCACATCCCAGGCTCTGAAGCCCTACCCGGCCAGATCCTCGCCGACCCCGACCAGCTCGAACAGCTCTTCATCAACCTCATCCGCAATGCCGTCGAAGCCGCCTTCAGCGCCCGCGAAGAATCCATCGTCAAGGCCGTCGCCGCCAAACAGCCGCCCACGCCCGGCCACGTCGCCCTCGCCCCGGCGGTCAGCATCCACGTTGCCCCGCAGGGCAGCTTCCTCTCCATCACCGTCCGCGACAACGGCCCCGGAATCACCAACCCCGGCAACCTCTTCGTGCCCTTCTACACCACTAAAAAAGCCGGCAGCGGAGTCGGACTCGTCCTCGCCCGGCAAATCGCCGAAGCCCACGGCGGAACCCTCAACCTACGCAACCGATCCGACTCCCAAGGCTGCGACGCCATAGTCCGCCTCCCCCTCGCCCAATCCTGATCACCGGCTCGTACAAATTCTGCTTGCCCTCTTGTATATCCATTCCGATATAACGAGAAAGACAAAGGCCGTCCCGGTTCCTCGAAACTTGCCGGAACCATTGCGAGTGCTTCCTGAGGAAGAACCCAAAATGAGCAAGACCAAAGACTATTTGAGCGTCTGGGACGCAATCGCCGAAACTCCCGAACAGGCAGCCAATTTGCGCGTTAGGGCAGACCTCATGCGCCACATCGTCGCCATCGTGAAAAAAGGAAAATGGACACAGGCCGAAGCCGCGCGCCGCTGCGGAGTCACACAGCCGCGCATCAACGACCTTCTTCGCGGCCGCATCTCTCGCTTCTCGCTGGATGCTCTCGTAAATATCGCCGCCCGCCTCGGCAAACGCGTCCGCCTCAAACTCGAAGCTGCGTGATTGCGACCGACGCCATCGTCCGCATCCCCCTCGCCGCCAGCGTCTAAGCAATTTGGCTCTTGGCTGCTGCCTATTGGCTGCCTCTGTTTTCTTGCACCCCGCACCCCGCGCGCTATACCCTACACCCAATACCCAGATACCCTCAGAATGCGGCCTTTCTCAACCATGTCTTACCGTCCTCTTTCCCGTCCTCTTTGCGTACTCCTCGTAGCGCTGCTCTTTGCCGTGGCCCCCCTGTCCCAGGCTCAGGACGCGCCCCCGAGCCAAAGCGCCTCCGCTTCCCAGCGCGCCTCCGGCCCCAAGGCTCCAGCCCTCATTGACGCCACCGGCCCGTCCGTCAGCCTTACCGACAGCGAGGCCCTCTTTGACATCGCCGTCGCCCTCAACGCCTGCGGATACAACGATGGTCTCGCCGCGTCCAACCCCATCCGCGCCCGCATCCGCCTTCAGGTAAACCAAGCTATTGACCAGTCCGCCAAGGCCCGCGACGATCGCGACCAGATCTGCACCTTCATTGACCAGCACCACCTCGCCAATCCCGGACTCGACCTCGCGCAGTACGTCTCGCTCGGCCTTTACGTCACCCCTCCGCCCGATCTCAAACCCAGCACCGACGAAGCGGACATGCCACCCGACTCCACCCAGGTCGTCGGCATCCTGCCCATCCTCCGCCAGTTCGCGCAGGACATCGACCTCCACCTCATCTGGATCACCGATCGCGCCGCATACAACGCCATCCTGCAGCGCCTCCACGATCCGCTCACCCAGATGATCAACAACACCAACATCTACCTCAAGATGCCGGCCGCCACCTACGCCAACCGCCGCTTCCTGGTGGTCATTGAGCCGCTCCTCTCGCCCGGACAAACCAACGCCCGCATCTACGGAACCAACTACGTCGTCGTCACCTCGCCCACCACCACCGACAAAATCCGCATGTCCGAGGTGCGCCACGTCTATCTCCACTACATGATCGAGCCGCTCATCTACGCTCGCTCCGTGGCCGTCAATCGCTTCCTCCCGTTTCTGAACATCGTGCAGTCCGCACCGCTCGCCTTCCGCTATAAAGAGGACATCTCCTCGCTCGTCGTCGAGTGCCTCATCCGCGCCGTAGAGGCCCGCATTATGAGTACCGGCATTGACCTCAAGCCCATACCGCACGGCACTCCACGCAGCCAGGTCGCCGCCGCCTATCACGTGCATCAACTGGCCCTCGCCCGCGACGCCGCCATCCGTCAGAACACCGTCAACAACGACATGCTCTCCGGCTTCGTCCTTACCCAGTACTTCTATTCGCAGCTCATTCAGTTTGAAAAATCGCCCGTCAGCCTCGACCAGAGCATCGGCGCCATCGTCTACGGCATGGATGTCCCCCAGGAAGTCGGCCGCATCAGGCACATCGAGTTCTTCGACAAAACCACGCCCGACGTCGTTCAGGAGGCTACACCGCCGCCGCCCTCCAGCCTCGACATCGCCGAGGACGCCATCGCCAACGGCAAACCGGACGCCGCCATCCAGCTCACCGAAACCGCGCTCAAAAACCATACCCCTGATCCTGCGCGGGCCAACTTCATCCTCGCCCGCGCCGACCTCATGACCGGCAGGTGGAAAGACGCCATCCCAGCCTTCCAGCAGTCCATTCAGCTTGGTCACAATCCTCGCCTTCTCGCCTGGTCCCACATCTATCTCGGCCAGATCAATGACATTCAGCTCAATCGTGCTCAGGCCATCGCCGAATACAAAGCCGCCCTCGCCGTTCGCGACGGCCAGCCAGACACCAAACAGGCCGCCGAAGACGGGCTGAAAAAACCCTTCACCCTCCCCGGACAGCCTCCGCCGCCCGTCGATGACAGCAGCGGCTCCAACCATGACAGTGCAAACACCACCAGCAGCAGTCCCGCGCCGGCGCCCTCCGCCCCGGCGCCTGTTGTTAAGACATCTTCCACTCCGCCACAATAATCTCCAATGTCGCGACGCAATCTTCGCCGATACGTCATATCCTGTGAGAACCACCGCATTTCCGGAAATAATGGGAGCCACGCGACGGATCCAGGAGTCACCACGACCGGCAGGCAGGCGTGACAAGGAACAAAGCAACAAGGCCGCCCAATTTCCGAAAATGCTGCTAGGACGGAGACCTTGAAGGAGAAACCGGAGCCGGCGACAACCATCGAGTCCCTGCTGCATCACGCCTTCTCGCAGCCGGATCTGCTCACGCGCGCCCTCACCCATCGCTCGCTCGCACATGAGCGCCGCATCACCGGAATCGACGCCCGCTCCGCCTCCGCTACTACCGATAATGAACAACTTGAGTTCCTCGGCGATGCCATCGTCGGCTTCCTCGTCGCCGAAGACCTCTGCCGCCGTTACCCCGAACTACACGAGGGCGAGCTCACCCGTCTGCGCTCCGAGCTTGTCAGCCGACGCCATCTGGGCCAGGTCGCGGCCCGCCTCAATCTTGGCGAATTCATGCTCCTCGGGCATGGCGAAGAACGCAACGGCGGACGCAAAAAAAACGCCCTGCTCGCCAACTGCATTGAGGCCGTCATGGCCGCTCTCTACCTCGACGGCGGCATCAAGACCGTACGCAGCTTCGTCCTCCGCGAAATCATCGAGCCCGCCGCACCAGCACTGCGCGACCAGATGCGCGGCGCTAAAACCATCGGAGACTCCAAGTCCGCCCTCCAGGAACTGCTCCAGGCCCACGACCACAGCCAGCCCGAGTACGCCATTAAGGCCGAAAGCGGACCCGACCACCGCAAGCGCTTCCTCGTCGAGGTCTTCGCACGAATAAACGGCGTCCGTGGCAAAGTCCTCGCCCGCGGCGTCGGCTCCACCCGCAAAAATGCCGAGCAGGAGGCCGCACGGCGCGCCATCGCCAAGCTACAGACCGCTATGGCAGTTGTTCCCAAAAACAGCGCCTCATCGGAGAAGCCCGCATGAGCCTGCCCACGGAAACTCCGCCCGCCGCCGCCCACGCCACCCTCGAGCCCGCCACGGGCCCCGGCGAATCTCCTCGCTCGCAGACCGCTCCCTCCAATCCCCTCCGCGTCCTCTATCCCACCCTGCTGGATGCGGCGCGCTCCTTCGCCTCCATCCTCATCATTGCCATCTTCATCCTCACTTTCATCGTGCAGCCCTTCCGCATTCCGTCCGAGTCCATGGAGCGCACCTTGCTCGTCGGCGACTTTATGCTCGTCAACAAATCCATCTACGGCCCTCCCGGACACTTCGGCTGGCTGCTGCCCTATCGCCCCGTCCGACGCGGAGACATCGCCGTCTTCTACTTCCCGCTCAACCCTGCCGAGCATGTCGTCAAGCGCGTCATCGGCGTCCCAGGAGACCGCATCCATCTCGTCCACGGCATCGTCTACCGCAACGGCAAGCCCCTCACCGAGCCCTATGCCGTCGAGGAACCATCCTTCCCCGATCCCTTCCGCGATAACTTCCCCGCCGGACCCTACACCAATCCCGATGTCGATACCCATTGGTGGACGCGGATGCACCACGACGAAGTCAACGGCAACGTCGTCGTCCCGCCGGGCGACTACTTCGTCCTCGGCGACAACCGCAAGCACAGCCGCGACAGCCGCTACTGGGGATTCGTTCCCCGCGCCAACATCGTCGGTCGACCACTCCTCATCTACTTCTCGCTCCGCGAGCCTTCCGCGACCGACATCCCTGCCCTGCCGCAGGCCCGGGCCATGTCCGCATCGGGTGGTAAACTCAATCAGGAAGGGCCTCTCGAGAAAATCTTCGATTTCGCCCGCTGGTCGCGCATCCTGCAAGTAATTCATTGATGCGCCCGCAATCCAATTCGCAAGCAATTTAGGCAGGAGACGCACACACACCCGATGCCGCAATCTGTCGAACGCGAGACGCCAACCCCCGCCAAAAAACAGGACGAAACTCCTCTTGAAGCCTTTGCCTCCATCTGCGGAGTCATCGTCCTCGTCCTCTTCGCCTTCGCCTTCGTCTTCCAGAACTTCGTCATCCCCTCCTCGTCCATGGAGAAGACCCTGCTCATCGGCGACCACGTCCTCGTCGATCGCATCACTCTCGCGCCCCCCGCTCACTGGGCCCCCTTCGTCTACTACCGCCCCGTCCACCGCGACGACATCATCGTCTTCTACAAACCAACGATCCATAGCGACGGAACCCATCTCTACCTCGTCAAGCGCGTCATCGGACTCCCCGGCGACCACATCCATCTCATCGACGGCACCGTCTATCGCAATGGCGTCGCCCTCAAGGAGCCATACGCGCAGGTCGCCACCGACTCCTACCCCTATCGCGACGACTTCCCCGCCGTTCCCCCGCCGCCAGGCAGTGACGTTACCGCCGAGTGGGCCCTCAGCCTGCCCAATCACATCCAGAACGGCGACCTCGTCGTGCCCCCCGGCCACTACTTCGTCATGGGCGACAACCGGCCCGTCTCGCTCGACAGCCGCTACTGGGGATTCGTTCCCCGATCCAACATCGTCGGACGCCCCATGTTCGTCTACTGGTCCTTCAAATCCACTGAAGCCGACTACTCCCACACCGGCATCCTGGCCCGTATCGGCTCGCTCGGCCATGTGGTCCTGCACTTCTTCGGCAATACCCGATGGAAGCGCACCTTCCACGTCGTGAAGTAACATGAGTCATCGAGTGCGCGTCGTCTCGGCCCTGCCTCGCGCGCACACCTCTGAAGGAATAGTTTGTTCAATCGCCAATGACTGCGTCCGCTAAGAATCCAGCGCGCCACCGCCGCCATCGCATCCTCCTTGCCCTGCTCATTGTCGCCCTGCTTATCCTTCTGCTGCCTCTCATCAGCCTCGGACGCTACCACAACACCATCGCCGCTTCGCTCTCCAGAAGCCTCTCCCACACCGTCGACATCGGCTCCATCAACCTCACGCTCTTCCCCTTTCCAGGCCTCGAAATCCACAACCTCACCGTCGATGAAAACCCCGCCTTCGGGGCCGAGCCGCTGCTCATCGCGCCCACCGTCACCGTCTACCCGCGACTCTCTACGCTCTGGACTCTCCGCCTCGAAATCGGACGCATCGACCTCGACAACGCCAGCGTCAATCTCGTCCGCGACTCCGCCGGACAATGGAACTTCTCCTCGCTGCTGATCCAGGCCTCCCGCGCCCGCGCCGCGCCCACCGCACAGCGCCGCCCCAGCAGCACTCTGCGCTTCCCTTATGTCGACTTCAGCAGCGCGCGCATCAACTTCAAACAGGGCTTCGATAAAAAACCCTTCTCGCTCTTCAATACTGACGCTTCCCTCTGGCTCGCCGACTCCAACCACTGGCGCATTCGCCTCAAAGCCCAGCCCGTACGCACCGACCTCGACCTTGACCTCGAGGACACCGGCACCCTCCGCGTCGACGGCTCGCTCACCCGCGCCCCCACATTCGAGCAGCTCCCGCTCAACCTGCAGGTCGCATGGACCGGCGCACAGCTCGGACAGGTCAGCCGGCTCCTCTTCGGCTTCGACAGCGGATGGCGCGGCGACCTCCGCCTTGAAGCCGACATCACCGGCGACATGGCAAACCTCAAAATCCACCCCCGCCTCCATGTCATCAGCGCCCACCGCCTCGAATTCACCCCTATCAACCAGCTCAACATCGACGCCTTCTGCGAGGCCATGTATCACCATCCCACTCGCTCCCTCGACCATCTCGTCTGCCTCCTGCCCACCGGCAGCGGACACCTCCTGCTCACCGGTTCGGTCCCCGACCTCAACCACCCGCAGCCGCATCTGAACCTCGAAATCAACCACACGCCAACATCCTTCCTCATCGATCTGCTCGGCATGCTCCGCCGTACCCTGCCCACTGACCTTCGCGCGTCCGGCATCCTCAACGGAAACTTCACCTGGGCCCCGCCCGCCGGCCCGCCTCACTCGAACCCCCCAGCCGGTCCCAACGTCTTCACCGGCCACGCCGTCGCCAGCAACGTCTCCATCCAGCTCGCCAACGTCAATCAGCCCTTCGTATTTCCGTCGCTTACCTTCGCCACGCCCAACTGGACACCTCCCTCCACTCACAAAGGCAGCAGCAGCCGCCATACGCGCCGCCAGGTGCCCCGCGTCTCGCCTTTGAAACGTGGAATAACAATGCCTCCCGGCAATATCCTCCTGCTTCTGCCGGCCAACTTCTCCGCCGGAGCACCCACACCCATGCAGGTCTCCGCACAGCTCTCGCGTTCCGGCTTCAGCCTGCACTTCACCGGGGAAAGCTCCCTCGCACGCTTCCAGCCGGCCACCGGAGACTTCGCCCAGCTCCATCCGCTCCATGCGCTCGCTCCCCAAGGCGCCGCGGAAACCGACCTCACCCTCTCCGGCCCCTGGCTGCTGCCCATCACCTTTGAGTCCGGCCCCGAATCGCAAAGCCGGCTCACCGGATTCGTCCGCCTCCAGCACGCGCAGCTCGCCCCCCAATGGCTCCGCGAGCCCATCCACATCGCCTCGGCCACCGTGCAGTTCAACGGCCGGACTACAACGCGCCCCGGACATCCCGCCACACCCGGCACCATTACCTGGGCGAACGCCACCATCTCCGTCAACGGAATCACCGCCAAAGGCTCCGCCAGCTACCCCGCCTACTGCGGCAAGCCCTCCGGCTGCGCCACCGAGGTCAATCTCGACTTCCCCTCGCTCGACGCCGCCGCCCTGCAAACCACCATCTTCGGCCCCCATCCCGGAGCCTTCCTCCAGTCCCTGCTCTCGCAGGTGGAAAGCGCTCCGCCCTCCTGGCCACCCATCGTCGGAACCATCCACGCAGGCGCCTTCACCATCGGCGCACTCCGCCTCACTAACGCCCGCGCCGCCATCACCCTCCAGTCCCGAAAACTCGATATCTCTTCGCTCGACGCCTCCACGCTCGGCGGCTCCGCCCACGTCACCGGCTCCATCAAGAGCTCCTCCAGCGGCCCCGCCTATACCCTCAACCTCACCTGGACTGGCGTTAAGCTTACGAAGGCCGCCGCACTTTTCCACGAAAAATGGGGCGCCGGGACCATCGACGGCCAGTCCGCACTCGACCTCCACGGATTCTCCTCGCTCGCCGCCTCCGCCTCCGGAACCTTCAGTTGGGTCACCAACGGCCCCTGGTACGGAATCCCATCCGAAACCCCCTCCGCGTCAAAGCCAGCGACGAAACCCGGCACTGCGGCACCCGGCACTCCATCAACCGGCGCAGCCACACCCACCGCCACGCCCACCGCCACAGCATCCGGCTCCGCGCCCGCCCGTGCGGCCATCACTCGCGTGCGCAAACTCCTGCCGCTGCGCCTCCCGCTTATGCGCCTCTACCCCTGGTCGGCCTCTGGAACCATCTCCAACCAGACCCTCACCTTCACCAAGGGCCCCGCCACCGGAACCATCTCCTTCGCCCGCAGACTCAACCTCACCTGGACCCCAACCGCGCTCGCCCGCCACGTCGCAACCCAGCCCTCGTTCCACCTCTCCGGAACCATCGCCCACCCGCTCTTGTCCCGCCCCACAGCCCAGGCCGCACACCGCTTCAAGCCCCACAATCGATAGCCTATGGCCCATCACCTGTTGGCTGTTGGCTAGTAGCTGGCAGCTAGTGGCTAGTAGCTACTAGCTGCAACACTTTACGACCTCACCGTAATTCCGCCTCCCTGCAGGCACGCCTTCTCCGCAAAAATGGCGCATACTAGCCCTGAAAGCAGCCTTATTTCGCGCCCGGTCAAAGCAACTCCGCCCCAAAATCGGAGAAATATCTCCGCATCAGGCGTCTAATATAGGAGATACGCTGCCTTCTGGGGGCTTTTTTATGCCGGACCACTCCACCAAAACCGTCTCCCGTCTGCTGGCCCTCGCCGCCGCTGCGGCCCTCGTGGCCTCCCTGGCCGTTGCCCAGTCGGCCACCACCCCGGCAGCCGCTTCGCAGAAGACCACCGCCGCCAACACCCAGACCACCACCCAAAGCTCCGCCCCCAAAGCAGCTTCGACCAAAGCAGACGCCAAGCCCGCCGCCGCCGCCACTACCACCGCATCCACCACCACCGCGCCCGCGGCCTCCATCGCCTCCAACAAAACCAGCGCATCCAGCAAAACCACCAAAACCGCCGACAACTCTGAGTCCACCTTCACCGCGCTCCCGCCCACCGCGCCTGCACTTGAGGCTGCCCAGCAGCCCGACTCCGACGAGACATCCTCGCTCAACAACCCACCCCAGTACGATCAGGACAAGCTCATGCCCGGCGTCAAAAAGGGCAGCATCCAGGACGTCAACGCCGTCGGCGAACGCAAAATTGGCGGCCGTGGCGTGGGCAACTGGTACTCCACCAGTACCGAAATCAAAATCGGCAAGCAGTACTCCATGGAGGTCGAGAAAAGCTCCCACATCATCACCGACCCCGTCGTAGCCGAGTACATCAACCGCATCGGCCAGAACATCGTCAAGAACTCCGACTGCAAGGTCCCCTTCACCATCAAGGTCATTGACTCCGACGAGATCAACGCCTTCGCCCTGCCCGGCGGATTCTTCTTCGTCAACTCCGGCCTCATCCTCGCCGCCGACGACGAAGCCGAACTCGCCGGCGTCATGGCCCACGAAACCGCACACGTCTGCGCCCACCACGCCATGCGCGAAATGACTCGCATGAACATCGCGCAAATCGCCTCCATCGCCCCCATGATCTTCATCGGCGGCTGGACAGGATACGGCATCTACGAGGCCGAAAGCGTCGCCATCCCCGTCACCTTCCTCGAGTTCTCACGAGAGTTCGAGGCCCAGGCCGACTACCTCGGCATCCAGTACATGTACCGCGCCGGATACGACCCCGAAGCCATGGTCTCCTTCTTCGAAAAAATCGAAGACCTCCAGAAACACAAGCCTGGAGCCGTCGCCAAGGTCTTCTCCGACCACCCCCAGACCCCCGACCGCATACAGAAATCACAGGAGGAAATCGCCCACATCCTCCCGCCACGCGCCGAGTACCTCGAGGACACCTCCGAGTTCGAGGCCGTCAAGGCACGCCTCGCCCGCATCGAAAACAAGCGCCGCCTCCACAAGAACAACCTCAACCGGCCCTCGCTCCGCCGCGCCAAAAACAACGGCTCCCAGGAACCGCCCACGCTCCACCGCCGCGACAACTCCCGCGACCCCGCCAACACCACCAACTAACGGCCGCGCACACACCAAAAACACCAAAGGCTCAGGATCCCTCCTGAGCCTCAGCTATTCCCCAATCAATCTCTACCCCGCGACCAACGGAAGCGCCCACAAATCTAAATCAGCGATGGCGCGAAGCGCGTGTGCCTGGACGGCGAGTCCGCCCGTGTGGCTAACACTTGCGGCACTTCGCCATAATCGCCTGTTCCAGCCGTATCCGCACGCCCTCTGGAAGCTCATAAATCTCGTGGCTTCTATAAATCTGGATCGTTGTCCGCGTCGTATTCAGCGTAATCTCGCAGTGCTCGCACTCGCGCAAATGCTGCTCCAGATCGGCCCGCAGTGACGCCGTCGCTTCGTCATCGATCAGCTCATCCAGTTGCGCCAGAAACTCCGTGCAGGTCACTTCCCACCACCATTCTTGCCGTCCTTGCGGAAGTACTTCGCCAGCCGCTCCCGCAACTGCAGCCGCGCCCGCAGCAGCCGCGACTTCACCGCCGGAACACTCAGCCCCAGCGTATCCGCCGTCTCCTCGGTCGACAGGCCCTCCACGTCACGCAGCACAAACACCACTCGGAACCCTTCTGGCAGCCCCTGAATCGTCTTCTTCAGGATCTCCGCCATCTCCGACTGCCCATACAGCGCCTCCGGGTCCGGACTCCAGTCCGCCAGATCGCGCGGCATCGCGCCGTCTTCCGTCTGCACGTCCTCGTCGATCGAGACCATCTTGCCCGTGCGACGCTTCCGCAGCCGCATCAGCGACTCATTCACCGCAATCCGCACCAGCCAGGTATAAAACTTCGAGTTCCCCTGGAACTGATCCAGCTTCTGGAACGCCTTCAAAAACGCGTCCTGAACCACATCCTCAGCGTCTTCGCGATTCTGGGTAATGTGGTTCGCAATCCTGAAAACCTGGCGATCATACTGCTTCACCAGCTTCTCAAACGCAGCCACATCCCCCTGCTTCGCCCGCTCTACCAGCAGAACGTCAGGATGCACTTCCTCGGTGCCTGATTGTTGGATCATCGCCATGTCAGAAAGTTTCAGAGATTCGAGCGGCACCCACCCAACACGCCCAATCTCCGACCACTTCTATCCTATATCTGAGAAGGAATTGAGGCAAAAAGGAGAGCGGAAAGATCAGCGCAATGATTCATCACAAAGCCCATACGGCTGTTGAACGATGGTAAGCTCTATCCATCCAAATTAAAGGACCAAAATGATGTAACCAATAGACCGGGCAGTAAGCCTGCGGTCGAGCACCTTTGCGAGACAGGTAGACAATTGGGGGGCGCAATGCTGGCAGAAAACAAGCGTCATCGATGCGAAGATCGCAAGTTTACAAAAGACGTGAACGGCGCATCGTTCGTCAATTACATATTCACCAGGCTTGTTGCAAAAGAAAAAGTCTTCAATCGTGTCGACTTTAGATACTGCATCTTTGATAGCTGCTATCTACGAGACTGCAATTTCATACGCTGCGATTTCACAGGATGCCGCTTCCAATCCACGAGCTTTCACGGCTCTAAGTTTTCGGGATGCACCTTCCCATATGCGACGTTCAAAAAAACGATCATCAGCGACGAAATCCTAGTGAGCCAAGCGCCAGATTACGAGAATCAGAAGGCTAAATTTGCAAGAACCCTAAGAATGAACTATCAGCAGCTAGGGGAAGCAGAATCGGTTAACAAAGCAATCAGAATCGAGCTTGAGGCGACAAGAACACACCTCTTCGAAGCGTGGTATTCAAAGAAAAGCTATTACCGCAAGAAATACCGCGGATCCAAACGTGTCGGTTCATTCTTTAAATGGGCTTGGTTTGACTGCCTACATTTCCTTTGGGGAAATGGCGAAAGTGTAGGGCGTCTTACGGTGTCACTCATCTTTTTATTCTGCATGATGGCCGTATATCACGCTTTCCAAGTGGGAAATCCCCAAGAAATCAGGAGCTATTGGGACGGCATCCGTGTGGCACCCGAAGTATTTTTAGGCGCAAAATCCTTCCCGCAATATTCGAATTGGTATCTGTCATTGGCGGCATTCCTTCGATTAACGCTAGTAGCCGCCCTGATATCAATTCTCATCAAGCGTTTCAGCCGGCGGTAGCATGCATATCTACGCATTTGGTTCAATCTGTCGAGGAGAAGTGGCAGCCGATTCTGACATAGATCTTCTCGCGCTCGTAAAGGGCCACGACTCACGATTCGATCAGAGCAAATATTCAATCTATTCATATTCTAAGATTGAGCAAATGTGGGACAAGGGAAGTCCATTTGCTTGGCACCTGCATCTCGAATCGCGGCTGCTCTACGCAACGAACAATTGTGATTTCCTGAAATCCCTTGGGAAGCCAAGACGATACCTTAATTGCCTCGATGATTGCAGGAAGTTTCAAGAGGTGTTTGAGGAGGCGCGGTCATCCATCTTCAGAGATAGTGCTAGCCTTATCTTCGATTTATCCGCAGTTTTTCTGAGTATTCGAAACATCTCGACGTGCTTTAGCCTAGGAGTGCTAGGCCAGCCGAACTTCTCAAGAAATGCCGCACTGGCTCTTACCGGCGACCTTGCGCTGCCGATATCAGCAAACTGTCACCGAACCATCGAGAAATGCAGAATATTATGTACCCGGAGCCTCGGACCTGCTATTAGTGATGAGGAGGCGACCAAAGCAGTCTCGGAGTTTTCATCTATCGCTGAGTGGATGGCAAAACTCGTAACGAGGGCCGAACAACATGAGAGAATTCACCAGTCGAGTTGAAGCACAGAGGCAACTGCTTAAAACGGTAAATGAGAAGCCTTGGCAAAGGGAGCAACTTCTTGCTTTGAATTCGCAAGCGATACGACGCTGGAGCATCGCAAACCACATCGATGCTTCGACGCGGCTGGTTCACCTTCTCAACGATGCATCAGCCCAGATATTTACCATGGCAAATCATAGCGACGATCCCATCGCGGGTGACTATCTCCTAACGAAATCGAGGGTGGACGAAATCCAAACGCAAATTAAGAAAACGCTCGAAGAAGGGGCCTAAAGAGCCTACCTCTCAGCAATTAAACGAGCGCTCATATCTGAACGAGATGCACAAGACAAAACCTCGCACCGCGAGGGCCACGCAGAAGCACCGGCCAATCGGGGTCCACGACGCGCGGTCCATTTGAATTGGAGTGGTCTTTAGCCCGGGGCTAAAGACCCGCTCCGAAGGAGCAACCTTGCTGCCGCAGGCCGGAGTGCAGCCGTCAGGCGCAACGACCCATCCTAATCCGCATCAGCGGTCCATCACCCCAAGCCAAAGCGCCACCCACCACCCAACCACAAACCAGACCGCCCCGCCTCCGCACAAAAACAAATTCCGATTAGCCGATCTTTGTGCAGGTCGCGAAATTTTTGTGCAGTCGGAATATCTCAGGGGCGCTTTCGAGCAGCTATCTTCCGTATCCCGGCTATGCTCTTCTGCCCCGTTTTCTTCCGCATGGTTTCCACCTTCGCAAGCGGTGAAAATCCCTTAACCGGATGGGAAAGGTTCTTGTTGAGCGCGTTTCCCTTTTTCAACTCGATCGTGCCATCCTTATCGCGGTGCCGTCCGTCCAATCCCGGTTCCTTCATAGTCACCTCGCGCTGAGGCTATTTCAGCGCGGGCAGTTCTGCAACTGGGAGTTTTTACAGAACCCGGCCCCCAGCCCATCCAAACAGTCCGGACCTCGCTGTCACAGAGCCTGTCCCGAGGCGAAGCCGAAGGAACCGGAACGGCCAGGGCGCAGTGCGCGCCCCCCAAAACGCGCATTGGCCGCTTTCCCAACTGAACCGCCTTGTTCCATCCGTATATAATTCCGCCCGTA
Organism: Acidobacteriaceae bacterium; assembly: GCA_035532055.1. Classification (GTDB taxonomy): domain Bacteria; phylum Acidobacteriota; class Terriglobia; order Terriglobales; family Acidobacteriaceae; genus Silvibacterium. The sequence continues at coordinate 85,848 of DATKRT010000047.1, forward strand.
AAGGAGGGCACGCATCATGCGCATGCTAATGAAAGTCACCATCCCCGTAGAAACCGGAAACGCCGCCGCCCGAAGCGGCGCCCTGGGAACCACCATCAAGAAAATCCTCGACGGCATGAAGCCCGAAGCCGCCTATTTCTCTGAGGACAACGGCGAGCGCACCGGCTACATCTTCTTCGATATGCAGGAGTCCTCCCAGTTGCCCGCCATGGCCGAGCCCTGGTTCCTCGCCTTCAACGCCCGCCTCACCGTCCGCCCCGCCATGACCCTGCAGGACCTGGCCGCCGGCGCCCCCGGAATCGAGCAAGCCGTCAAAAATTTCAGCTAACCCCACGCGGCTTCTCCCCGAAATACTCCCCCAAAACTCTTCAGACGCGGGAGAACCCCGCCCGAATCACTTCCAGATACGCCCGAGCCGCATTGGTCACCACCTCCGGCCTCCCCTCGGCAATGGCCGCGGCATTCACCAGATCCGCGCCCACGCCAAGCGCCCGCGCCCCGGCTTTCAGAAAATCCGCCGCCGTCGCCAGCGTCACCCCGCCCGTCGGAATCAGCTTCAACTCCGGAAACGGCGCCCGCAGCGACTTCAAATAACTCGCCCCGCCCATCGCCGAACACGGAAACACCTTCACATAGTCCGCGCCCGCCCGCCACGCCGTAATCACCTCGGTCGGCGTCAGCGCTCCCGGAATCGAAACCTTCCCCAGCGCCTTCGTCTTCGCAATCACCTCCGGATGCAGGCTCGGGCTCACCACAAACTCCGCCCCCGCCTCAATCGTCGCCTGCGCCTGCGCCGCGTCCGTCACCGTGCCCGACCCCAGCAGCAGCCCGTCGCCGTGCTTCTGCTTCAGCTCCCGCAGCA
>DATKRT010000048.1:0-23360 GCA_035532055.1 Acidobacteriaceae bacterium
GTACAACTCAAGGCCAGCGCCCATCGGCCGCGCTCGCCGATTCGCAAAGAATTTCTCCCGGTGTGCCGGATGCCCGCCGCGAAAGCGCTCCGGCAAGAGCATCTCCATTGTCCTGTCAAGGAGTTCCTCGTGCCCGTACCCAAACAAGATCTCTGCATGTGCGTTAGCCAGGACGATCTCGCCTTCCTGGTTGACCACTACAATCGCATCCGTGGACGCTTCGAGCAGACCCTTAAATTCCTTTTTCGTACCCGCGGTAAGCTTTGACATTGGCGCTTTCCTACATCGGGGGAAGTCGTGTAGTTTTGGTGCTGCATATCCCCGAGACGCACTCTCATCAGTTTCAGAGAGTCAATCGGGCTTTGGCCGCGGGCGAGAAGCAGGGACGGGCGCCCCTTAGATATTATTCCGGCACCGCGACTTGAACAACCGTGGAATGTGCACTTTTGCCACGCTAGGGTAACTTATTGAAAAATACGAGGCGGGAGGCCGACCTTTTGCCGGGGCGTAAAGGTTTGTGTGCTACCACCCTTAAAGCAAAAAAAGCACCTAAGGATAGAAAATCCCCATTTATCCTAAGATTAGGCAAACATCTAGGGAGAGGAGGATCGCACGCCTATGACTCTCCTAGAGATACAGAAGAGCAAACTGATTTTCCCCAGCTTCGCGCTGGCCGTGCTGGTTCTGTTGCTGGCCGGTCTCGGCGCCTACCGCCAGAACGGGAGAAACGTTGCGGCCGAGCAGTGGGTGCAACATACCTACAAGGTGCTCGGGGAACTCAATACAACTCTCTCCTCGATGCAGGACGTAGAAACGGGTTCTCGAGGTTACGTCCTCACGGGCGAGAAAAGCTATCTCGAACCATTCAACAATGCCGTTCGACTCATCCCGCAAGAAATCCAGCACCTGCGCCAGCTCACTGCGGATAATCCCGAGCAGCAGCGCCGGCTTGACGCCTTGGAACCTTTGATCTCTCTAAGGGTACGAACAGCGGATGCAGATATTGTTGCGCGAAGGATCCATGGGCCGTCCGCAGCTGAACAGACGCTGAGCGAAGGCCCAGGCAAGAGGTCGATGGACGCGATCCGCGGTGCAATCGCAAAAATGGCGGCGGCGGAAAATCAACTCTTGCAGCTCCGCTCCGACGAACTTCGCGCCAGCAACGCACAAACTCTCGCATTTTTTATGGTGCTTGTCGTATTGCTGGTGGGGCTTCTCACGGCAGTCCTGTTCCTGATGCGCCGAAACGCCGCTGCCCTGCAACGCGAGCTCGAACTTACCGAGAAAGCCCGCGCCTATGCGGAGAATATCGTGGATACGGTGCGCCAACCGCTCCTGGTTTTGGACGCGGAGTTGCGCGTGCAGTCGGCTAATCTCTCCTTTTATCGTATCTTCCAGGTGACGCCCCAGGGGACCGAAGGCAAACCGCTCTACGAATTGGGAAACGGCCAGTGGGATATTCCTGCGCTCCGGCCTCTACTGGCAGAAATATTGCCGCAGCACACTTCGTTTCAGGATTTCGAGGTCGAGGAAGACGTCCCCGGAATTGGTCGCCGCACCATGCTTCTCAGTGCCCGCAAGCTCTTCCGGGTGGGCAACAACACCGAGTCGATTCTCCTGGCAATCGAGGACATCACCGAGCACAAGAAGGCCGAGGCCACGTTCCGCGGGCTTCTGGAAGCGGCGCCCGATGCCATGGTGATCGTGAACCAGCAAGGGGATATCGTCCTGGTCAACGCACAGCTTGAAAAGCTCTTTGGCTACGGCAGAGAGGATCTCATAGGGCGGAAGATTGAGATCCTAGTGCCGGAACGCTTCCGGCAAAAGCACGTGCAGCACCGGGCAGATTTTTCCGTTCATCCGCATTTGCGAGAGATGGAAGTAGGTCTGGAACTATATGGCCTCAGCAAAGACAACCGTGAGTTTTCCATAGATGTCAGACTTAGCCCTTTTGAGACCGCGGAAGGTACGCTGATTTCGGGCGCTATTCGCGACATCACCGAGAGCAAGCGCGCCGAGGCGCAACTCCAGCAGCTCAACGCGGAATTGAAGGAGCGCGCCCTGGCTCTGGAGAGCGCCAACCATGAACTGGAGGCCTTTACCTATTCCGTTTCCCACGACCTGCGCGCGCCGCTGCGCCACATGGACGGTTTTTCGAAGATTCTGGAAGAGGAGTTTGCTCCGCAGCTGCCGGCCGAGGGGCAGCGGATGATCGGGCGCATCCGGGCGGGCGCGCGGCAGGCCGGAGAGTTGGTGGACGATTTGTTGAGCCTGTCGCGTGTGGGGCGAACGGAGTTGAAACTGGAAATCGTGGGACTGAAGGGTGTAGTAGAGGGCGCCATAAGGAACCTGAAAGAGGAGGCGCAGGGCCGGGAGATCGAGTGGCGTGTGGGGGAGTTGCCTTTTGTGGAGTGCGACGCGGGACTCATCCAACAGGTGTTCGCCAACCTGCTTAGCAACGCGTTGAAGTTCACACGGCCGCGGGCGAAGGCCGTCATTGAGGTCGGGACCCGCAAGCAGGACGGACAGACACTGGTGTTTGTCCGCGATAACGGCGTCGGATTTTCAATGAAGTATGCCGACAAGCTGTTCGGCGTCTTTCAGCGGCTACATCGGCCTGAGGACTTCGAGGGAACCGGGGTGGGCCTGGCCACGGTGCAGCGCATTGTGCACAAGCATGGCGGCCGGGTGTGGGCGGAAGCGGAACTGGACAAGGGCGCGATGTTTAGTTTTACACTGGGGTGCGGACTTGGAGTAGAAGGAGCAGTATGACGGCGGACTTTACCCGAGAAGCGGAAATTCTTTTGGTGGAAGACAACCCGGACGACGTGGAGCTGACGCTGCATGCCCTGCGATCGGAAAACCTGTGCAACAATACGCACGTTGCAAGGGATGGGGAAGAGGCGATGGACTTCCTGTTTTGCCGGGGAGCCTACGCAAACCGGTCGTTTGACCACCCCGTGCACCTGGTGCTGCTGGATCTGAAGCTGCCCAAGGTGGACGGGCTGGAGGTACTCCGGGCCTTGAAGAGCGACACGCGGACACGGAGGATTCCGGTGATTATCCTCACCTCTTCGCGGGAGGAGAGTGATTTGGTCCGCAGCTACGACCTGGGAGCCAACAGCTACGCGCAGAAGCCGGTGGACTTTGGGGAGTTCCGCGACGCCATTCGCCACTTGGGCCTCTACTGGCTCGTGGTCAATATCCCTCCCCCCTCCAAAGGATGGATATGAAGCGGAAAGAGCCGGGAGCGCCTCAGGAGAGCGACGTTGACCTGACCCTGCCGAAGGTGCTTCGCGTCTTGTGTGCGGAGGATGTGCCGGCGGAAGCCGAGCTTTACTTGCGTGTGCTGCAGGAAGCGGGATACCAGATCGCGGCGGACGTGGTGAGCACCAGGGAGGAATTTGTCCGCAAGCTCGAGTCGGACTCCTACGATGTTGTTCTTTCAGACTATCGGATGCCTGGCTGGAGCGGAACGGATGCTCTGGAGGATCTGAAGCGATCCGCGAAAGACATCCCCTTCCTTCTGATCACCGGAACGATCGGAGAAGAGGTTGCGGCGGAATGCATCAAACAGGGCGCTGCCGACTACATCCTGAAAGACCGTCCGACACGCCTGCCGGACGCCGTGCGCCGCGCACTGGTAGAAAAGGCCCTGCGGGAAGAACGCGCCCGGGCTGAGGAATCGCTCAAGCTCTTCCGCCTGTTGGTCGACCAATCCAACGATTCCATTCAGGTCGTCGGCTTGGAAACGATGCGCTTGCTCGATGTGAATGTAAGGGCATGTCTGAGTCTGGGCTACACGCGCGAAGAACTTCTGTCCATGCGTGTTTACGATATCGATCCCACCGTCGACGAATCCGTGCGGGCAAAACGGGACGACACATTACGCAAATCCGGGTCCGCAGTCTTCCAAACTCTCCAGCGGCGGAAGGACGGTTCAACCTTTCCGGTGGAGATGAGCATGAAGCTCGTCCACCTTGACCGCAACTATGTGGTCTGCGCCATTCGTGACATCACCGAGCGCAAGGAGGCGGAAGAGGCACTTCGCCAAGCGGAGGAGAAGTACCGGCGGATCTTCGTAGAGGCCGTGATCGGCATCTACCAGACCACCCCGGACGGAAGAGTGCTGAGCGCGAACCCGGCGCTGGCCCGGCTCTTTGGCTACGACTCCCCGGAAGAGTTGATGGCCGACCGCACCGACGTTGCCGGCCAGGGATATGTGGATCCGAGCGAGCGCGAGCTGTTCAAGCGCCTGGTGGAGGAGAAAGGGAGTGTGCGTGACCTCGAGTATCAAGCCTATCGCAAGGACGGCAGCAAGATGTGGTTGCTGGAGAACGCGCGCGTAGTCCGCGACACCAGCGGCGCTACGCTGTATTACGAAGGCACAGTTGCGAACATCACGGATCGCAAAGCCGCCGAGGAAAAGGTCCAATACTTAGCCTACTACGATGCTCTTACGGGGTTGCCCAACCGAACTCTTCTTGAGGATCGATTGACAAGGGCCCTTGCCAGTGCCCGCAGGCGCAAGGAAAAAGTTGCAGTTCTGTTCCTCGATCTCGACAGGTTCAAAGACATCAACGACGCGTTCGGACGCCCCCTCGGCGATCTTCTCCTGCAAGAATTCGCAAAACGGCTTGAGAGATGTGTGCGCGAACAAGATTCGGTGGCCCGGCTAGACGTGGGCAGGCTAAACGGGGATGAATTTCTCATTGTTCTCACCGGTATAAAGGACATCTCCGAAGCAGCAGTTGCCGCCAAGCGATTCATGGATACAATGACCGTTGAATTCGCCATTCAAGGTCACTCGTTGGTGATTACTTTCAGCCTCGGCATCAGCATCTTCCCGGAACATGGTGTGGACGGCGAAACCCTGATCAAGAATGCCGATGCGGCCATGAATTGCGCCAAGGATCGGGGGCGTAACAACTTTCAGTTCTTTACTGAGGACATGAACGCTCAGATTGTGGAGCGATTGGCCTTGGAAAGCAGCTTGCGACTGGCGCTCGATAGAAAGGAATTCTTTCTGGTATATCAACCGCAGATGGATATTGTCACTGGAAAGATCACCGGGGTGGAAGCTCTCCTCCGCTGGCAACACCCGGAGCTGGGCCTCGTGCCGCCGGATAAGTTCATACCCATTGCGGAGAAGAGCAACCTGATCCAGCCCATCGGCGAATGGGTGTTAAGGACTGCCTGCGCTCAAGCCCGAAAATGGCAAGACGAAGGGCTTGACGCCGTGCCGGTGGCCGTAAATGTGTCTATGGTACAGTTTCGCCAGGAGAACTTCAGAAAACTGATCGGCAAGGTGCTCTTAGAGACCGGCCTCGCTTCCCAATACCTCGAACTGGAGCTGACGGAAAGCCTTCTTCTATCGGATGCAGAAATGACGCTCTCAGTTCTTCAGGACCTAAAGGCCATGGGCTTGAAGCTGGCGATTGACGACTTTGGAACCGGCTATTCCAGTCTCAGCTACTTAAAACGCTTTCCAATTAGCAAGCTCAAAATCGACCGTTCGTTTATTCGGGATGTCGCCGTGAATCCTGATGACGCGGCGATCACTACCGCCATCATCGCCATGGCAAAACAACTGAAGCTCAAGGTGATTGCCGAAGCCGTCGAAGACGAAGCCCAATTGTTGTTCCTGCGGGAAAATCATTGTGACGAGATTCAAGGTTATTACTTCTGCAAGCCTTTAGCGGTCGACGCAGTAGCAGACTTTTTGCGAGGCGCCGGAGTGCGACCTTTGTCTGTAAATTGTAGGGCGTGATAAGGGCGGGCATAAGAACTGCCGTATTGGCGGTCTCAACGAATCGTGTAGGGGCCAGCTATCTGCCTTCAGAATTCGGACGTCTGTTGACAGCCGAGATTCGGACTTCTATTGACAGTCGAGGATTGCTGTCGTCGCAATAACCGGAAAGCCCCTCCCCGGAGTTTTGTGATTGCCGGCAAACCGCATTTTACGGATCGCGCCACTTATCCCGTCTACCTGATTCTGGCATTCTGATTTGGCCCACTTCGGCGGTTTGTTGTGGAACAGCTTGTGGAATTGTGAAGTTCTGGCCGGTTCAGACGGCTCATGCGCTTCACGCGGGGATGCTATCCGCAGTGGTTCTGCATTCTTCTTGCTGGAGAAGGCCTGAAAGGGGCATCATGGATAACCAGAAATCCAGAATAGGTTATCCATGCGCGGGGTTCAGATTAGCCACAGTTCGTGTGTTCGAGGCTTGTGTATCTGTATACCGGCGCTGTTGCTCGCGGTTGTGTTTGTCTCTGGATGCAGAAGCGGTGGGCTGGCAGTTCACCGATCCATTGCGGCATTTCCGGCCGATGGCCGAGTCAGATGTGTGTCAGTAATCCGCCGTCGTGGCGGTGGCGCACTCAACTCCGAGGATGTGCATAGTCTCGCGCCGAGTCTGAACTTTGTAGAGGATTCGCGCGGATATTTGGAGGCGATGGTTCGCGCTCCAGTTCTGCCCGAAAGCGAAGTGGCAAAGTTCGTATGGCGCGGTCACATCTATCGGCTAAATTTGCGATTTGATGCGACCGCGACAGACAGCTTCGGCGACGGTACGCCTGACGCTATGCGCCTGCATACTCCTGAGGATCGTCAGGCTTTCCGCGCCTGGTTCACGGCTATTGCAGAACAGGAATCAAATCAGCCACAAGATAAACTCCCGACCGAAATTGATGACTGTGCGGCGCTGTTGCGTTACTGCTATCGAGAGGCACTGCTTAAGCATGATGCAGCGTGGATGGCTCGTCAGCCGGAACCGCAGGAGTTCGCCTCGCTTTCCTCGGTCATTCAATATCATTACCCCGATACACCGCTGGGGCTGAACCTCTTTCGTGTGATTCCAGGGCCGTTCGCAGCTACCGATCTGCATGACGACGCCTTCGCGCAGTTTGCGGATGCTCATGCGCTTCTGGAGCTCAATACCTATTTCGTTAGCCGCAACGTACAAGACGCGCGCCCAGGCGATCTGCTTTTCTTCCGCCAGCTTGAGCAGAACTCACAATGGCACTCGATGATCGTGACGGGGCCGCAAGCGGGCTGGGTGATCTACGATACCGGACCGATCGGCAAAGGACCGGGTGAGATTCGGCGTGTGTCGATGCACGATCTGCTTCACCATCCGGACGCTCGTTGGCGCCCGCTGCCAAGCAATACAAATTTTCTGGGGGTCCACCGTTGGAATATCCTGCGCGACGGAAACTGATGGCAGCGGTACTCTGCCTTGTAGCCATGGTCCTGGCGGGCCCGCATGCCTACGCCGCGCGTGCCGTGTCCTTCACCCTCAGTACCAACCGGACATTCTCTCCCGGCGAGAAGCCGACCATCCATCTGTATGCGCATAATGTGTACGAACTTGAGTTCCGTATCTATCGAGTGAAGGATCCAGAGAAGTTTGTCCAGCAACTGCCGGAATTGCACACCTTTGGAAATACCTCTCCTACCGAGAGGATCGATAAAGAAACCTGGCTGGAAAGGTTCCATGACTGGAAGCACCACATCTGGTTTCAGGTACGGCGCTTTTTCCGGGGTCAGTTCTCCGAACAGAGCCGGGATTACTTCCGGGCAAAGCAGGCAAGCCTGGCGCGGCGCAGCCGCGTTGTCGGCGTTGCGGAATTCGCGCAGATTCCTCTGCTCAACAATAAGCAACTGGTCGCGCGATGGGTACAGGTGCTGCCGCCAACCTACATCTCCGATTCGCAAGATCTTCCGATTCAGCCCTTGTCCGCCGGACTGTATCTGGTGGAGGCTACCGATGGCCATTACAAGGCGTACACGCTGCTCATAGTGAGCCGGATGGTCTTGATCACACGCACAACGCCGGGGCAAATGCTGGCCTGGGCGGTGGATCGCCAGACAGGTGCGCCTGTATCTGATGCACAGGTCAGCTTTGGGGCAGGTAAGGATGTGGTGGGGCAGGCGGAATCGGCGGCCGATGGAACCGCTGAGCTGAAGCGGCTGAAGAAGGCGCCTCCGGGCCAAATGCGTAATGACCTCTGGACCCTGGCGACAAAGGGCAACCAGGTGGCCCTCGTGACGCCCTCACCCTGGAGCTACAGCGAAGCACCGTCTACGAAATGGGCCAGCTACGTCTACACCGACCGGCCGGTGTATCGGCCGGGGCACACCGTGCACTGGAAGGCGCTGCTGCGCCGGCGCGTCGAGAATCATCTGGAGTTGCCTCAGATCCAGTCCATCCATGTTCGCGTCTCCGACGAGCAGGACCATGCAATCTTCGACCAGGACATGCCTGTGACGGCAGACGGAACCGTCAGCGGCCACATCGTGCTGTCTGCGACTGCTCCGCTCGGTTACTACACAATCAGTCTGGGCAGTTCTGAGGATGGTATCTCCGGCAGTTTTCACGTAGAGGATTACCGCAAGCCGGAGTATCAAGTGCGCGTGTTGCCGCAGCACCCGCGGGTGCTGCAGGGTGGGTCTATGCAGGTGACAATCGACTCGCGCTATTTTTTCGGGGAGCCGGTGGCCTACGGCAAAGTTAAGTACAGTATCTATCACTCTCCACATATGTGGTGGGGCGATGAGGATGATTCGGTCTACCCCGCCGGAAACCAGTCAGAGAACTACTCCCTCTACGATGCCAGCGAACAGACCGAGAAGACCGGCAAACTGGGCGCGGATGGCAAGCTGACGATCACGGTTCCCGTTCCGGTGGATACGTCAAAGCGCCCATCTGACCAGGACTACACCATTGAAGCATCCGTGACCGACGAGGCGAATCGAGAGATCAGCGGACACGGATATTTCCTGGCAACTTACGGGAGCTATCGCATTCACGTAGAGCCGGACAACTACGCGGTGAAAGCAGGAGACACAGCGTCCTTTACCGTAACCGCCAGCGACTACGAAAGCAAACCTGTAAATGCAAAAGTCCATCTAGACCTCGCCTGGCAGCAGTGGGAAAACGGGACGGAAAAAACCACGCACGAAACCTCACTGGATGTGACGACTGGTTTAACGGGAACTGTACATACCTCGGTTCCGATTCCACTGGCCGGCAATATCCAGATAGTTGCCACTTCCGAGACTCCGGAAAACCGCAACGTGCAGGACACGGCCTGGTTATGGGCCTTCGGCACCGGCGAGGCAAGCTGGATGGGCGCGGGATCGCACTCAGTCCAGATCATTGCGGACAAGAAGTCCTACACGCCCGGCGATGTGGCGCATCTGACCATTGTTTCCGACACCAGCGACTATCACGCTCTTATCGTTGCGACCGGATACACAACCGAGTTCCGCAAAGTTCTGGACACGCAGGGGAACACGTTGAGCTTCGATCTGCCGATCACTGCCGATGCGCAGCCGAACCTCGACGTTTCGGTAGTATTTCTGCGCAACGGCCAACTCTACCAGGCGGATCGCCAGATCAAAGCGCCACCGGTGCAGCAGCGACTGCAGGTTCAGATCGTTCGGTCGAAGAACATTTTCCAGCCCGATCAACCCGTGACCTACAACGTCTATACACGCGATGCGCAGGGCCATCCCGTGAGCGCCGATCTGAGCTTCGGCGTGGTCGATGAGGCCATCTACTCCATATATCCCGATGAGAGCGGCGATCCGGTACAGGCGCTTTATCCGCAACGATATGTCTACGCCGATGTCGAATCGTCCCTCGATTATTACTTCAGCGGGCGGGCAGGTTTGAAGTCGCCACTACTGGCGGAGCGGAAGGCGCGTTATCGCCCGCAGCTCGCGCAGGTAAAGCCGGGCACCGAAGTGCAGCCGAAGGTTCGAAAAGCCTTCCCGGACACAGCTTATTGGGCGCCGACGGTCCATACCGACGCGAACGGGCACGCGCGCATTACGTTCTCGTTTCCGGATTCCCTGACGACGTGGAGAGCCACGGTTCGCGCCATTACCGGCGACTCGAAAGCTGGCTCGGCCATCGACCGTGTCATCGTGCGCAAGAACGTGATCGTTCGCATGGGAAATCCCCGCTTCCTGCGGAAAGGCGATCAGGTTACGATCCCGGTGATTGCGCACAACTATCTGGATCATACGGCTCAGGTGCAGATCAATCTCAAGGTGAAGGGACTGGACGTTGTTTCCGGCGGACCAGCGCAGATCACTATCGCCAGCAGAAGTGACGGAACGGCGCAGTGGACGCTGAAGGCTTCGCAAATCGGAACAGCCACGCTCACGGCGGAAGCGCTCACCAGTGAAGAATCCGATGCGATGCAACTCGCCATTCCGGTTGAGCCATCGGGAGTGCTGCAGACGGCGAGCCGCAGCGGTAGGATCGATGGGGCCAAGCAGACAGCCACAGCACGGATTGCTTTCCCTGCTGGGACAGATCCGGCGGCGCGCAGCTTGCGGATTCAGGTTAGCCCGTCGATCACTGGAGGACTCTTCTCAGCACTGGACTATCTCACCAGTTATCCGTGGGGATGCACCGAGCAGACTATGTCCAGCTTCCTGCCGAACGTCATCCTGGCCGACACGCTGAACAAACTCCACGTCACAGGACGCATTGATCCCGCCGACCTTCGCGCCAAAGTGACTGCGGGATTCAACCGCCTGGCCGATTATCAGCATCAGGACGGCGGTTGGGGCTGGTGGAAGGAAGATGACAGCCGTGTGTTCATGACGGCCTACGTCGTCAGCGGCCTGTCAGAAGCGTCACACAGCTATCCGCTGAACTGGCAGCGGCAACAGATGATGCAGCGGGGCGCGAAGTATCTGTGGTCGCAGCTTGGCGAGCATCCAAACATGCTGCCGGCACTGCGCGCCTATGTCGTCTTTGCTCTGGCAGAGTCCGGTCAAACCGGACTGTCAGCCGAGATCAACACACTCTGGTCGCGGCGGGGCGATCTCTCTGCTGAAGGGCTGGCGCTCACAGGACTCGCCATGCTCGATACCGGCGACCAGCGCACCGGGCAGGTGGCCCATCTGATCGAAAGCAAGGCGCACATGGCTGGCGAACTGGTGTCGTGGCCGTCTTCCTATAATCCGCTCCTGGATTTCACCTACGACGACACTGCCGAGAGCACTGCATTTGCGCTTCGCTTCCTGGCGCATGCCGATCCAAAAAGTCTGCTACTGCCGAAAGCCGCGCAGTGGCTGATGCTCAACCGCGATAACGGCTACTGGTGGGATTCCACTGAGCAAACGGCGATGGTGCTCTACGGCCTGGCCGACTATCTGGCCGCATCCCAGGATCTGAATGCCAACTTCGACGCCGAGGTGCATGTGAATGGAGTCCTTGTCGGCCAGATGCATTTCACTCGCGACGACGCCATCGCGGGACGTACCATTGACATCACAGTGCCCGCCGCCAAGCTACAGGCGCAGAACACGGTTCAGGTTGTGCGCAAGGGAGCCGGAGTTGCGTACTGGACGGCGCAGTCGCAGTGGTACTCAACCGACCAGAAGAAATATCAGCGCGGAACTCTCTCGCTCAATCTGACGCGCGATTACTTCAAGCTCGTTCCCGAGCAGCAGAAAGGAAGCATAGTCTATCGCCTCGATCCGCTGCGGGGGCCGGTGCAGCCCGGCGACACACTGGCCGTACACATTGCGGTGAGCGGGTCTCCGACAAAGTATCTCTTCCTGGAAGATCCTATTCCGGCCGGAACAGAATTCGTGCGCCACCCCGAAATCTACAAACTAGCTGGTAAGCCCGCTGACTGGTTCGACTGGTTCACGCGCAGTGAGGATCACGATGACCGGAAGGTGCTCTTCGCCTCCGACTTTCCGGGACACCAGGAGTCGTATTACTTGCTGAAGGTCGTCAATCCAGGCGAATTTGCCATCAGCCCCGCTCATGTAGAGCCGATGTACCAACCGGAGATCGATGCGACGAGCGACGAACTCCATCTCACCGTACAAAAGCCTGCCTCGGAGGCCCATCCATGAAGCTCATTCGCGCCGCGATAGCGAAGTTTCGTCTTTCGGTGTTTCTGCTGCTGATCGGCGGCAATCTGCTGCTGCTTTTATGTGGATTCGCGTGGTTGCAGATTCCTGATTCGCACACCTGGCAGTTTGCTTTGTCGATGGTCTCGGCGCTGCTTCTGGTGCTCACCTTCTGCTGGATTCAGGTCGTGGCGCTTGCGCGATTGCGTCGCAGCAGCCAGCCCGGACCGTTGTGGATACGCATGCTTGCTTTCGCAGTTTTGTTTGCGGTCTGGCTTTTCTTATCGCAGCGGATCGCTTCTGCCAGCGGCTCAATTCCGCTTCATGCGGCGTACTGGAATTCAAGGTTGTCACCGGGGGCGCGGGTGGTCTTCACACCGATGCGGATTGCTTCGGCCCTGAGCTTGGCGCTCACATTCGCTCAGTTTCTTCTGGCCGCGCTGATCATTCCGCCGGTTCTGGAACTCGGGACGAGAGGGCTACGCGGAGCGAAGGTCGGCGATCTGATTCGTCCTTGGCTCCGACCGCTCTACTGGTTGGCTGTTATCGTCGCCGGATGTTGTGCGGTGTTCGCAACGCATGCGCTCGTGGCCTGGGTGCCAGGACATAGTGTCGGAATCCAGACCTTCAGCGTGCTCGCGCGTCTGTTCGTTGCTTGGATTTTCGACGCTTTTCTCTTGCTGGTTGTCCTCTCCATGGCAGCCGCAACGATGGATGGTCCGGCTGCAAATGCGGAGGAGCCGGCGACGGTCGCCTTGTAAAATTCCATCCTCACTGTGCGTGAGTTGAGATTCGTTGGAGGGCTTGCGCAGGAACACCAGTCTGCAGCCAGCCGCGGACCTGTTCCATTCCGTAGGCGTCTATCAGCGCGCGCACTCGAGCTTCAGCTTCTTTATGCGCGACCAGCGCTTGCCGACAGCTGGCGGGATGCGAAAGCGCCGCGTCGAGTCCATACGTGCGCATGTTTACCGAAATGTGCCGCGCATCCGGATGAGAGAGAGCTTCCACGAGTCCTTCGCGAAGCCATAATGGTGTCGACGGTGCCGCCTCGCGCTCTACCAGCACATGCAGAAATTCATGCAGCAGAGTCTTGTTCTCTTCGCCGCTCCGCGCCAGCAGTATCGCAGGCTGCAGTGAAATATCCGTGCCGCGCGTAGAGGCCAGCACCCATCCCGGTTCTCCTGTCGATTCGCGGAACAGCTCCGTCGTGGGAAAAAGGCGCACAGTCGGCTTCACCGGAGTGCGCGGCGGAAAAATTCTCTGTGCGGCGGCCCATTCCGTTGCGGCACGATGGCAAAGCTCGCGATGTTCGCTCACGAATATCCAGTGCCAGCCCTGTTCGCGATTTGCGTGCCAGCCACTATCCGTTGGGCCAATTCCGACGTGCGTATCGGGAAAGTAGAAGGAAAGAATGTCGCGATAGCTCTTGCCCTCCTTCGCCATCTCCATGGCTCCGGCCTGGCAGAGTCCGACGCCGTGGCCGTAGCCGCGGCCGCTGAAGTGGAGTGCTTCTCCTTCAAGCGAAACGGTGTACCAATCGCTTCTCAGTTGATTCCAGCCCATGCTGCGGTCAATGGCGAAGCGAAGACTACTCCCTGAGATCAATGCATGCCGGCCGTCGCCCTGGAACTCCAGCAGCACGGCCCGGCCCGACGGAGTTCGGCGCACGATGCGCACCGATTCGATCACCCCGGGAACATCCCATCGCTGCTTGCGGAAAATAGCTTCCAGTTTTGCAATCGGGATGTTTGCGCTCCATCGCGCAGGGCCGTGCCGCATGCAGTACGGGTCGCGGTGCGCGATCAGGTAGGGCTCGTGAATGCCCGGCCACACGTTCGATGCTGCCTCGGTCATGCCGCCACAGTTTTGCGTGTAAAACACTTTTGCCTGTCTGCCCACGTACCATAGCGTCTCACCCGCCGTGTCCAGCACTGCCTGTTGGATGGCCTGTGCAGCCCTGCCGTAGCGCAGAGCCTGGCAGTGGGTGCTGTCGCACAAATTGAACCCTTCCTTCGCGTGGCGGTTCAGATTCTCAAATGCATAGGTGCGGACTGCTACCGCCATCGCTTTCAGTGATTCAATTGGTTCATCGGGCGCTGCTTCGCCCGCGAGTGCTAGTGCTACATAGCGCTCACTATCGATCGTGAGCAATAGCTGCAGTCGTCCATTCCTCCTCCGGATCCGCCAGATACCATCAGCGACGATCCTGCCGTCCTCGTTTCCTACGCGAATCAGGCCGCCGAATTCAACGTGAGAACGCCGTTTTCCGTTAAGCTGAACGCTTCCGCCGGCCACTTCAAAATGCAATGGCGCAGTGATGGGTTTGTGATCACACCCTGCGCAAGTGCGGATCCAGTCCAGGCGATTCAGCGGACTCGCGGTGATATGGCGCAGCTGCCGAGTGGAGAACACGTTCACGGTCAGCGGCCCGGCACCTCGCTCCTGAGCCGCAATCGGAGAGCAGCAAAGCAGCAGGGCAAACGACACCAGCCATTTCATCGAACGATCCTTTCGCGCCATGCGGAGAAGAACCGATGCGCCAGCAGGGCTGCGTCCGCTCCATTGCCGTGCGGCACGTAGACAGCGATGACAATTCTCTTACCCCGGCATGAGGCGATGGCAGCGAACCAGCCATGCGACCATCTCTCTTCTGGGCCGCTCGCCGTTCCGGTCTTGCCCAGCACCCGCACTCCGAGGGTCGCAGCACTGTGCGCCATGCCATAGCCGACAGACTCTTCCAGACCTTGAATTACAGCCGGAACCGGCGACATTCGCTGTGAGAGCAGCCAGTATGCCTCCGCCATCTGCGCCGGGGTTGCGGCTACGCCGGCAATTCCGAGCACCTGCAACGCCCGTTCAGCAGATCCATCCACCTCCTGCACCTTTCCGGCCGATTCGGAGCTGAACAGATGCGGCCTGCTGCCGAATCCGTAGTCGCGCAGCACGGCTGCGGTTTCCCCCGGCGCAAATCGCATGGAAAGCTGCGCAAAGTAGTTGTTGCACGAATATGCGATCGCGTCTGCAGCGCGGAACACCGTCAAACTTGCAGGATGGGTGCAGTCGAGGTCGTGACCCAGAATTCGTAAATAACGATGGCACATCAGGATCGTGTTTCCGTCGATGAGCCCTCGTTCCAGCGCCGTAGTCAAGAAAAACGGCTTCAGAGTCGATCCCGGAGCGCTGCTAAGCCAGGCAGCTTCCCGTGGATGGCGGACTGCCAGCAAATGGCCGCTGGAGGCGTCGAGCACCACGGCAACTGCGGCCGTTCCCTGCAGTGCCTTGTTCAGCGACGCCTGAACAAGGCGGTTTGTGGCTGCTCCAAAGACCGGCAATGCACAGAGGAATACGCAGACCAACGGCAAGAGGCGCCAGTGCGCGCGGAAGAACATGCGGCGGCTCATTGACGGAGACATGGAACCATAGTTTAGGCGATTCGGTGGCAACGAAAACAATCCTGCGAGCATTGTCTCGCAGAGTCAAGTCCCCCTTTAGGGAATCTCTGATTAACTCTGCGATGCATAGCCAGAGCGGGTAGGCTGAGTTGTGGAGGCAGCGAGCGGATGAATCAGCGGACACTGGCCGGGCAGAGCGGGTTTTGAGAAGTACGGGAAGAAGACACGGCGGGAGCATTTTCTGGAAGAGATGGAAAAGGTGGCGCCGTGGTCAGAACTGGAAGCGCTGGTCCGGCCGTACTATCCAAAGGGCGAGAACGAACGCCCGCCGATTAGCTTGAGCATCATGCTGCGGATTCACTTTCTTCAGCAGTGGTTTAACCTGAGCGACCCGGCCGCCGAGGAGGCGCTGTACGATTCGCCGATACTGCGGCGTTTTGCAGGCATCGATCTGGGCCGTGCGCCGGTGCCGGACGAGACGACGATCTGCAAGTTCCGTCATCTGCTGGAGGAGCACGATCTGGGTGGGGCCATGCTGGATGTGGTGAACCTGTATCTGGACCGCAAGGGTATCCGCATCACGACCGGCACGATCATGAACGCGACGATCATTCATGCGCCGTCGTCGACGAAGAGCGCCAGGCGTGAGCGTGATCGTGAGATGCACCAGACGCGCAAGGGGAATCAGTGGTTTTCGGCGTGAAAGCGCATATCGGCGTGGACTCGAAGACGGGGCTGGTGCATTCGGTATGCACGACAGCGGCCTCGGTGGCCGACAAGGATATGTTGCCGGAGCTGCTGCATGGCGAGGAGCGCAAGGTGTGGGGTGATGGCGGATATCAGGGACAGGGAGTAGTGATTCGCGAGACGGCGCCGCATGCCCAGGATATGACCTCGCGCCGCACCAGATACAAGGACTATGTAGACGAGTTACAGCGGGCAAAAAACCGTGTGAAAGCTCGAGTGCGAGCCAGGCTGGAACACCCGTTCCGGATCGCGAAGCGGGTCTTTGGATTTGAGAAGACAAGATATCGGGGACTGGGGAAGAATCATCAGCGGCTGTGCATGAACTTCGCGTTGGCGAACCTCTATCTGTAACGCAAACGGCTGGCCCCGCTGGGGGCGTAGTGTGTCCGGAGGCCGCGAAAGCAGCGGCTTCCGGATGAAAAAAGCAAATACAAACCCATTCGGCAGCGTAATACAACGCTCAACCGCCCCTTATCCTTCTTCAACCGGCAAAGTGACCGGTTGCGCAGAGCTTCCTGAAGGCTTATTGTGGCGCGGATAGCAGTCGTCGATTATTGAATGAATATCTTGGGAGCCACTTTTTAGGGCACGAAGGCCCGGACAGGGACTGTGGGGCTGGAAAAGTCAGTTTAGCCGGCGGCGGAAGAGTTGTCCGGCGATTGTCATACTGACAAGTCCGATCGCGATAAGCGGCAGATATTGCGGCCACAGGAGAGAACCTTCTGCTCCCTGAAGAAAGCACGAGCGAAGAATAATGAGGAAGTAGCGAAGCGGGTCAAGCAGCGTGATGTACTGCACCGCAATCGGCATGTTGGCGATGGGCGTGGCAAAGCCAGAGAGCACAATGGCCGGTACCATGAAGAGAAACACTCCCAGCAAGCCTTGCTGTTGGGTGACCGCCAGGGACGAGATCATAAGACCGATGCCGACTGTCGAAAGCAGGAAGCAGAACAGGCCGAAATAAAGGGCCAGGATGCTGCCGTTGAAGGGAACGTGGAACCAGAAGACAGCTACCAGAATGATCAGCGAGCCTTCCAAGGTTCCGACGATAAATCCGGGCAGGGCTTTGCCAAGAAGAATCTCCGTGGGGCGCAGGGGCGTGACCAGTAACTGATCGAAGGTCCCCATTTCACGTTCACGCGCGACGGAAAGCCCGGTGGTGAGCATGCTCACCAGCAACGTCAGAATGCCGCAGATGCCAGGCACAATGAACCAGCGCGATTCCAGATTGGGATTGAACCATGCACGTTCCATAAGCACGGTGGATGACGGAGTTCCCCCATGCTTTGCAATCCAGTTTTGATTGAAGTTACGAACTATAGTTTGTGCATAGCCTGACGCCATGGCTGCGGTGTTGGAGTCGCGGCCATCGAGGATGAGCTGCATGTGTGCCGACTGGCCGCGTTCGATTCTCCTGGTGAAGTCTGGACCGATATCGATGGCGAGCAATGCAGACTCAGTGTTGATGGCTGCGGCTATTTCCTTCTGGCTGTGCACGGCGTGCAACAGGTGAAAATTCGGCGAGCCGGTAAAGCGGGCGATAAGGTCGCGCGAAGAAACTCCTGCGTCCTGGTTGTAAACAACAAAGGGAATGTTCTTGAGGTCAAAGGTGGCGGCATAGCCGAAGACCACAAGCTGAATAATGGGCGGCCCGATCAGCACCGCGCGGCTGGCGGCGTCCCGGAGCAGTGCAAGAAGCTCCTTCTTTGTCAGAGCAGCGATGCGCTGGAGAATGGCTCGCATCAGTCGAGCCTCTTATGGAATCGAGCGAAGGCGAGCCCCAGAAAGATGGCACAGAGCGCGCCCATTCCAAGACAGTTGCGGAGGATGAGGGAGGGGATGTCGCCAGCGAGAAACGTGCTTTGCAGGATCGCGACAAAGTAACGCGCGGCTACGATGTGCGTAAGGAACTGGATGATGCGCGGCATGGAGCGAATGTCAAAGAGAAAACCGGAGAGGATAAACGCCGGCAGAAAGGTCGTCACAATGGCCACCATGGCTGCGACAAACTGGCTACGCGCCACGACGGAAATCATAAGGCCCATGCCGAGCGCCGTGAGAAGAAAGAGTGCAGCGGAGCCAAAGAGCACCCAGAGGGAGCCGCGCAGCGGAACGTCGAACAGAAAGACCGCCATGAGCGTGGAAAGCGCCATACCGCCCATGCCGATCACAAAATAAGGGAGAAGCTTACCCAGCAGGATTTCGGTCCGGGTAACGGGCGTCACCATGATGCCCTCCATGGTGCCGCGTTCCCACTCGCGAGCGACTACGAGCGCAGTGAGCAGCGCGCCGATGAGCGTCATGATGATGGCGATGAGGCCGGGGATCAGGTAATCCCGGCTGCGAAGCGCAGGGTTGAACCAGACGCGCGCATCCAACACGACGGGGGACGCCAACGGCTTGTCCTCGCGAGTTGCCTCCTGCTGCTGCCACACCTGCCAGGCGCCCTGCACGTAGTTCTCAATGATGCGTGCCTGATTCGCGTCCACGCCGTTGACGCTTAGTTGAATGGGTGCCTCGCCCCGGCGATATGCCCGGCGTGTGAAATCGCTGCGCAGCCACAGGATGGCGCTGACGTGGCCTTTCATCAGGGCGCGTTGCGCGGATGCAGTATCGGGATACAGCGTGGGCCGGAACCACTGGGAGCGATTGAGTTCTCCCAGGAAGGATGCAGTGAGGTGCGTGGGATGATCCACGACCTCAGCCACCGCGATGTGGTGCGCATCCAGCGAAACGCCATAGCCAAAGATGAGCAAGAGCACGAGCGGCAGAAGAAACGCAATGGCGATGCTGGAGGGGTCACGGATGATCTCGTAGGCTTCCTTGCGCATGAGTCCCGCGAGTCGCATGCTCTTCATGATGCTCTCCGGGTGGCGCGTTCGTGCTGCTCAACGAGTGCGATGAATGCGTCTTCCATGTCCGGCGAGGGAAGATCGGGACGGCGAACCTCGTGCCGGAGTTCGGCCGGCTTCCCTTCCGCCAGAATTTCGCCGAGCGACATCAGGACCAGACGGTCGCAGTATTCGGCTTCCTCCATGAAGTGAGTCGTCACCAGGCAAGTGGTGCCGCTTTCTGCCAGTGCATTCACGCGCGCCCAGAATTCGCGGCGGGCCAGCGGATCAACGCCCGAGGTCGGCTCATCGAGAAAAAGAATGCTGGGTTCGTGCATCAGCGCGCAGGCCAGAGCAAGGCGCTGCTTGTATCCCAGGGGAAGTTCGCCGGCATTCATGGTGAGGTAGTCTCTCAGCTCCAGTTCGTCCAGCGCCCAGCCCATGCGGGCTCTTCTGCGCTGGCGCTCCAGGCCATAGGCTGAGGAAAAGAAAGCAAGGTTTTGCTGCACGCTCAACTGCGTGTAGAGCGAGAATTTCTGCGATACATAGCCGATGCGGGCACGCGCGGCGGCGGGTGCGCGGCGAAGATCCATGCCTGCGACGTGCAGCGTGCCGGAGGTGGGTGGAAGCAGGCCGCAAAGCATGCGAAATGTGGTTGACTTGCCGGCGCCGTTGGCTCCAAGCAGCCCGAAAATCTCTCCCTTGAGCACCGAGAAGCTGATATTTTTCACGGCGACGAAGTCACCAAAGTTGCGGCATAGATTCTTGACTTCGACCACCGGCTCGTCTGCCACCGGTGCACGGCGCTCCGTGGACGATGGCACATAATGATGCGGCGAGCGATGAAACAGCAGGCTGACAAAGGCGTCTTCAAGGCGCGGAGGCGCAGGTTGCGGACTTCCGAGCGCAGCCAGGCCTTGAGGCAATGCGGGCGGGGCGGGTTGCTGCATTACGATGCGAAGTCCATCGCCTCGAATCACCGTATCCACCACGCCCGGCAACTGCGCTACGCTCGACTGGAAGGCGCGGAACACAGCGGAGTTTTCTTTCATCATGAAAGTGTGCCCCTCCAGCGGCGCGGCGAGTTCGGCGGCCGAGCCCTGCGCCAGCACTTCGCCCTCGTGCAGCAGAAGAACATGACTGCAGCGCTCGGCTTCGTCCATGTAAGCGGTGCTGAGCATCACGGTGACTCCCTGCTCGGCTACCTGCTGCTCAATGATCTTCCAGAGTTCGCGGCGGGAAATGGGGTCCACACCGACGCTGGCTTCGTCCAGCAGCAGCAGTTCGGGTGGATGGATGAGGGTGCAGGCGAGGCCGAGTTTCTGCTTCATGCCTCCGGACAGTTTTCCAGCCCTTCGCTTGCGAAAAGGACCAAGCGCGGTCAGCGTCAGCAACTCGGCAAATCGCTCTTCCCGTTCTTCATATGCAATGCCGCGCAGGCTTGCAAACAGGTCGAAGTTCTCTTCGACGGTCAAATCCTCATAGAGGCCGAAGCGCTGCGGCATATAGCCGATGCGGCTCTGCAGCGCGAGCGCGTCCTTGGGCAGTGCATGGCCGAGGACTTGTACATTTCCGCGCGTCGGCGTGAGAATTCCTGCCAGCATGCGGAGCAGAGTTGTCTTGCCTGCGCCGTCCTGTCCTATGAGTGCAGTGATTCCTCCTGATGGAATCGTGAGAGAAATATTTCTGAGCGCGTGGCGGGCCGTTATGCCCTTGCCGAAAGACTTGTCGAGATTGCGGACCACCACAACATCCATGTCATTTCGTCTCGCAGGGGCTGGCGTCGATTCGATGGGAAGCATTGCCGGTCAGTGGAAGAATCACCGTCACTGGCATGCCCAGGTGCAGGCGATGATCGGGGTTGCAGGCATACACTCGCACCCGGTACACAAGCTGAGAGCGGAGCTGCGTCGTCTCCACAGTCTTGGGCGTGAACTCGGCCACGGGCGAAATGAATCCTACCCATCCGGGGAAGCGCTGCCCGGGGAAGCTGTCTGCTTCAATCCACGTCCGCATGCCTGTTGTGACTTTGCCCATCTCCGGCTCGGGCAAATAGACACGCGCCCACACCGGATTATCGAGCGCGAGCGTAAAGACCGGCGTCTGAGGACTTGCCATATCGCCGGGCTCCAGAATGCGATTCTGAATCACGCCGTCTGCCGGAGCATAAAGTCGCGTATCAGCCAGCTTCTTCTCGGCCAGCGCCAGGGTTGCGGTGTCGGCACGCAGCGTGGCTTTGGCGGCTGCAATGTCTTCTTTGCGCGGCCCGATCAGGGCAAGACGCAGCGCCTGCTCTTTGGCGTTCAGCACCTTACGGCTGCCGTCCAGCGCAGCCTGCGCAGCCAGCCAGGAGCGCTCTGCATCGTCACGCAACTGCAGTGAGATGTATTGCTGGCGGGCCAGCGTTTCGCGCCGGTGATAGAGCAACTCTGCATTGGTCAGGTTGGCCTTGGCTGCGGCCGTGTCGGCCTGCGCTGCGGCTACTTCGGCCCGCGCGACGGCAATTTCCTCTGGACGGCTACCGGCGAGCAGACGTGCCACTACCTGCTGTTGAGCTGCCATCCGCGCTTGATTCTCATCAACGGCATCGGAGTAGCGCTGTTTCGTAAGCTGCGCAAGCAGCTGGCCTGTATGGACCAAGCTGCCTTCGTCGACCAGCATCTTGTCGATACGGTCGCTGTCGTTGAAGGAAAGCTGCACCTGGCGAATATCGATATTGCCATAGAGTCGGATACTGTCCGCGACGTTCCGTTTCGGCAGAACCCAGCGCCACACTGCAAACGCAGCGACAGCCAGCAGAACCAGCAACACAATTGCGAATTGACGCTTGCGGATCGAAGTCATGTACGTTCTCTCACGTCTTGCTGCTCCTCAATGCGAGGGAGCGGCAGAAAGAAGTGTATTGATGCTCTGTATGTCAGTTGCGGACAGCACGCCCGCCGCAGCCTTGAGCTGTACGCGGGCTACCAGTTGGGTATACAGAGCCAAATAGTAAGTCCGCTGTACAGAAGCCAGTTGCGTTGTCGCAGTCAAAAGGTCGATGATCGAACGGCTCCCGATTTCAAAGCCTTTGCGGGTAGCATCGAGTGATGTCTGCGCCGAGCGAACCGCCTGCTGCGCGGCATGAAACTGCTCCGCGCTATTCTCTAACTCAAGAAATGCGGTTTGCGTTTCAAGCCGGACCTGATCCTGCATCGCGCCAACCCTGGCCTGGCTTGCCTTGGAAAGCGCCTTCGCCTGCCGGACGCCCGCCCGGATGCTTCCACCCTGATAAATCGGGACAGACAAGTTGAGAGACGCTCCCACCTGATTGACCACCAACGGGGGAAGAAGCGCACCGGAACTGTGCAGTCCCGTGCCGCTGAGCGTAAGGGTCGGCCACCATGCCCGTTTTGCGAACTGCACCTGCTGCTGTGATTCCTTCCATTCAGCCCGAGCCCGCCGCAGGAGCGGCTGATTGCGCAGTGCCGCTGCGATCCATGGAGCGACTGTGCCAGGCTGCGGACCTATCGGCTCAAGCGTCTTGACGTCCTGCAGGGTTCCTACTGGATGATGCGTAAGCTGCTGCAACTGGTCTTTTGCGATGGCCACTGCATTGGTGGCCACAATCAGATCCGACTTTGTCGCATCCAGTTGAGCCTCAACTTCGCGTACGGAAATAATGTCGCCGGTGCCCACATGCAGCTTTGCCAGAGTCTCGGCATCAATGCCCTCAAGGAGCTTCTCCTGCTTCCGCGCAACGTGCTCGTTTGCCTGTGCCCGCAGAACGCCGAAGTAGGCCTCGGTAACAGCCAGTTCAAGATTCTGTTCCGTATATGCCAGAGCCGCCTCACTGGCGCGAATGCGGCTGTCCGCCTGCTTCACGGCAATCAGCGACTGGCCATCAAGTACTGAAGCCGTCAGGCTAGCGCTGAAAATGTCCGAGTGATACCCGGTGGAAATGGGCTGAGAACCGAATCCAGTCACGTGCGCCGTATTTATCCCGCCACTGGCACCGCCCTCAAGATGCGGAAGCAGCGCAGACCGCGCAATCGACCGACCTGCCTGTTGCGCCTCCAATTGTGCGCGGGCCTGGGCAACCTCCGGAGAAGTTGCGGCCGCCTGCTGCCAGGCAGTCTGAAGATTCTGAGCTCCACAGATAGAAGGAGGAATACCCAGGAAAATCCATAACACCAGGATGAGGGTGGAGAAAGAGCGCGAACCGAATCTGGCCCGGAGCATGGCTGTCTCTTGCATTAGGCCGCAGCGTTCCTCCTGACACCAGACGATGCCTTAAACCAGCCGCACTCGATTACGGCTATATGTGACAAATCGCCCTTATCCTGATCATCCGTGCCGCCTGCGGGAGACTCAGTGACCTGTATCACTTCTAGGAACTTGTTGAAATAGGTACCTTTGTGCGACGGAGATCTGATGGCATTCGTCTAACAGGTATGCGTGGAGATGAGCGGATTCAGGACGGGATGTTCAGCTATGTTTCATTGGAGCAGCGGGTTCCACAGG